>CAWJEM010000011.1:0-693795 GCA_963841905.1 uncultured Acidobacteriota bacterium | reverse complement strand
GACGGCCCCGACGCGAGTAGATACAATGACGGCCCAAGAGGTCGACAATGGCGACACCCGAGTGGCAGGTCAGCGGCGAGTCCTACGAAACGTGCAGTTGCGACTTCGTGTGCCCGTGCATCCTTGGGCGGATGACGGTCAGGCCGAGCAAAGGATCCTGCACGTTTGCAATGGCGTTTGCGGTTGACCGTGGGGCTTATGGGACGGTTTCGCTCGACGGCCTGGGGTTCATCGTGCTCGGCCTTACGCCCGAGGAAATGGCGAAGGGTAACTGGTCGGTCGGTCTGATCGCCGATGAAAGAGCGAGCGCTGAGCAGCGTGACGCGATCAGTGCGATTGCAAGTGGTGCCGCCGGTGGTCCGATGGCGGCGCTCGCCGGACTAATCGGAACGTTTCTCGGGGTCCAGTCAGCACCAATTCACTTCGATCGAAGCGGCGCGAAGTGGTCCATCACGGCATCGGATCTCGTAGACATGGCTGCCGAAGGCGCCAAGGGTATCAACCCCGATTCCACTGAACCGATGCATCTCGACAACACCGGCCATCCGGCCGCTGATCGCTTTGCGCTCGCCCACGCTTCCAGGAGCCGCGTCCGCGCTCTCGGTCTGGCATGGGAAGACGTCAGCGGCAAGAACAATGGCCAGTATGCGCCGTTTTCTTGGCGCAACGCCTAGTCTAGGTGCCTGGGTGCCGCAGGTGCCGAGAGTGCCTTGGTGCGAGTGCCTCGGTGCTGACGTGCCTTCGTGCGCAAGTGCCAGGTGCCAAGGTGCTCGGATGCATTAGGCACCAAGGCACCTTAGGCACCCAGGCACTTCCCGTTATCCTGCTAGTCTAGCGAGTGCTCGTTCCCACGCCACCTGCCGAACGCCCGCCGACCAAGCTCGAATCCGTACTGCAATGGCACCGCGCGGGCGCCGTGGGGCTGCTCGTGCTTCTGGCGGTTGCGTCCTGGACGTGGATCGTCGTGATGGCCCGCGACATGTACGGACCGATGACCGGCGCCAGCGCCTGGATGATGACCACGAACTGGGATGGATCGCACCTGTTGCTGCTGTGGGCGATGTGGGTGGTCATGATGACAGGGATGATGCTCCCCTCGGCGTCTCCATTGGTGCTCCTATATGGCGTAGCCGCGCGACGATCCGCCCAGTCAACGGCAGGGCGCCAGATTTACGCGCTCGCGGCGGGATATCTAACGGTCTGGGCCGTGTTCAGCCTGGGGGCGACCGCCCTTCAACGTGCGCTCGCCGCGCTCCTGTTTCTGTCGCCGATGATGGAGGCGACTAGTTCCATAGTTACTGCGACTTTGCTGCTCGTTGCAGGCGTGTATCAGATGACACCGATGAAGCACGCGTGCCTGCGGACCTGCCAGTCCCCCCTTGGGTTCCTCATGAGCCGATGGCAGAGTGGCTTGTCTGGCGCGTTCCGGATGGGCCTGGAGCACGGCACATTTTGTGTGGGCTGTTGCTGGGCGCTGATGTTGCTGCTGTTTGCCGGCGGCGTGATGAATTTGACGGTGATCCTGGCACTGACGGCGTTCGTCGCATTTGAAAAGTTGGTGCCGCTAGGTGTGCACGGCTCGCGTATCACCGGCGTGCTCCTGATGGCGGCTGGACTCTGGACACTCGTGCGCTGAGCTGAATGGGAAGACCGAGGCCAGTATTCTGCGCGGCGACTGGCCCTCCGCCACCTCAAATCCTCATCGCGCGCCCTGGGTCGATCAGTGCGGCACGTCGCGCCGGCAACCAACTGGCAGCCACGACCACCACAAGGAGCACGGCAACGGCCGTCACGAGCGTGACGGGATCCTGCGGTGCCACACCAAAGAGCAGCGTGCGCGCAAAACGGCTGCTTGCCGCCGCACCAACGATGCCGATCGTGCCGCCAGCGACGGCGAGAACCAGCGATTCCATCACGATCGACCGTGCGACACGCCGCGGTGACGCCCCGAGCGCCATCCGCAGCGCAATTTCACGACGCCGTTGCACCACGGTGTAGGCGAGCAGGGCGTACACACCACCGGCCGCGGTGATGAGCCCTCCAACCGCGAAGAGCGTGATGAGCAGCATGGCGAATCGATCGAGCTGCACGGCATCGCCGAGCAGTTGGTCCATCGTGGTCACCGAATGGACGGGTTGATCGGGGTCGACACGAAGCGCGTAGGCGCGAGCCGTCTGGGCCACGGCCACGGGATCCAGGGTCGTCCGAGCGATCACGTTCAGGACGAGGTACGGGTTCTGCGAGTGCGGAATGAAAATCTCAGGCACCGGCTCACTTCGCGGCCCGTCGTGACGATCGTCACGCACCACGCCAACCACTTCATAGGGATAGGGCCCACGCTGGTAGTCGAGAACCAGGTTGCGTCCAACCGGGTTCTCAGTGCCCCACGCGTTTCTCGCGAGCTTCTGATTGATGATCACCACACGGGGAGCGTCAGCGTCATCACGGTCCGTGAACTCGCGTCCAGCAATCAACGGGACAGGCCCAACGTCCCGAAGTATCCAGGTGTCGCCATCCGAATGCTGGCTTCCGACACCGCGTTGCCTTCAGGGCGGGCATGCTCAGGCCAGTACGGCCGGGTGAAGTCGGAGCCGATCGTGCTCATCGGCAGGGACGTGACCGCTGCCACGGACGCAATCGCGGGAACCTCGCGAAGTGAATCGAGCACGCGGCGGTAGTAATCGGTCGTCTGCGCGCCGGTGCGATACCGCGCGGCATCGGGCGTGATGCGCAAGACGAGCAGGTTGCTCGTGTCGAAGCCCACATCAACTCGTCGTAACTCCGCAAATGTCCGGGCCAATAACCCGGCTCCGACGAGCAACATCACGGCAGCCGCAATCTCGGCCACCACCAGTCCCGCGCGCAGCCGGCCGGACGCGCTCGTCGAAACGGCGGCCCCGTCTTTGAGCGCGCCCGCAATCGGTGTGCGGCTGGCGCGAAAGGTCGGAACGGCGTTTCCGACGGCGGTGACCAGGAGCGCGAGCACGGCAGCGAACGACGCGACTCGTGCGTTCATGGCCACTTCGTGCAGGCGCGGAATGCCGGCGGGCGCGATTGACAGGGCCGCGTCCACCCACCACGCCGTGAGGACGATGGCGATGACCATCGTGACGATCGCGCTCAACACGCTTTCTGCGATCAACTGTCGCGTGACGCGGCTCCCGCCGGCGCCGAGCGCCAGGCGAATCGCAATCTCCCTCGCGCGGGCGACACCACGCGCGATGGCCAGGCTGGCGACGTTGGCGCAGACCAGCAACAGCAGGCAGAACATCGCCGCAAAGACGAGGAGGAGCTCCAGACGGCTCGTGCGTGCGATTTCATCCGCGAGCGGAGAGAGCCGAACACTCCAACCGGCGTTCGTGTCCGGATGCTCCGACGCCATTCCGCTTGCCAGTGTCTGCATCCGCGCCGCTGCGCCTTCGATGGACATCCCTGCTTTCATCCGGCCGACGACGCGCAAGAACCGGGCGTCGCGAGGGGGTCCGTTCGGAAAACGCGCGCCGCGGTACGACGCACGCATGTCCCACGGCGCCCAAAAGGCCGCCGCCGCGTCGGGCACCACGAAGTCTTCGGGCATGACGCCAATCACGCGCCAGTCGCGGCCTTCCATCGTAGACGGTCCGACCAACGATCTGAGGATCGGCGCCCAGGGTCTGCCAGAGGCGATGACTCAGAACGATGACCGGTTCGCCGCTGGACGCCTGCCGCGACGTGATTGACGCCGCGCCTTCGAATTCGTCCGCATGGAACGTGCGCCCAAGCCGTGGTTGACGACGATACACGTCGAAGAAACCGCGCGTGACATGCACCCCGGTGATCGGCGTGCCGCCGTCGCTGTCCCCGGAGGGTGGCCGAGACCGTCATCATGGCGGTGATCGCATCGAACGCATCATTCCGAGCGACCCAGTCGAGGACATTGCCCGGGGACGGGCCCTCGCGCAGGCGATCCTGGCTGACATTCGATTCGAACATCATGACGAGCCGATCGGGTTGATCGTAGGGAAGCGGTCGAAGCAGCACCGCGTCAACAAACGCGAAGAGTGTGGTCGTCGCCGCGACGCCAAGTCCGAGGAGGAGTGAAATGCCGACCGTGACTGCCGGAGATCGAACGAGCGCCCGCAGTGCCTGTGCGAGATCGTGCCTGGCGCCGACGAAGACGAGATCCCAGAGCAGCGCGAACCACGTCGTCGCGAAGCGCGACGCGCCCACGCGCGTGAGCGGCGTTGAGCAGTCGTTCGCCGTCTTCGCGGATGGCACGCCGCTCTCGGCTGTCGCGAACACGAAGCACCACGAGGAGCTGTGCGTAACTCCTGGCGCACCACCGCAAGAGGCGATCGCTCGTCATGCGCGAGAGGCCTTTCGCAACGCACGGCTCGAGCGCGCGTGATTGACAATCGCTTCGAGGCGCCGCACCTCGGCATCCAGCACGCGCTTCCCGTGCGGCGTGAGCGCGAAGTAGCGGCGCCGCTCGTCGTCTTCATCGGCGGCCGGTCGGTTATCCGACTCCACGATGAAATCGGCCTTCTCGAGTTCGCGAAGTAATCCGTACAAGGCTGCGGGCCAGAGGCGCACCTGGCCGTCGGTGCGCTCGGCCACCTCCTGCATGATGCTGTAGCCATGCCGAGGTCCATCGGCCACCGCCAGCAGAATGTGGAGAACCTTCGGCTTGAGCGGCAACAGCCGGTCGACGCTTCTCAACTTGTCAGGCATGGGCGATGACCTCGATCCCATGCAGTATATACACAAAATCAGTTATAGTCTGTTCAGGTATGTTCAGCCGTGGACAGAAACGCTTTGTTCAAACCGCCGACGTCGATGGCCGAGCGCCGCCAGAACGGCTCGACAAAACGTTGGCTTTCGCGTGGCCTATCTCGTAGGCTTTTTCAGCAGTTTTTATCAGCCTGCATCCCGGGGACCTCATCAGTGGCGCCTCGCGGATGGTGGAGTAAAGAGGGCCGTGCGGTCTTTGTCCGCTCCCATCGTCGATGCGCTGGTTTCGATCGTCGGGTCGAACGCCGTCCTCACGCGCGCCGAGGATGTCGTGCCCTACAGCTTCGACGGAACCGCGACCCTCAACGAACGGCCGTCGGCGGTCGTGTTTCCGCAGACGACAGAGCAGGTGGCCCGCTGCATTCAACTCGCGGGCACTCATGGCACGCCCATCGTCACGCGAGGTTCAGGCACCGGCCTGAGCGGTGGGAGCGTGCCGGTTCCGGGCTGTGTGGTGTTATGCCTCACGCAGATGGACGCGATCCTCGACGTGGATCCACGCAACCTGATGCTTCGCGCGCAGCCTGGCGCCATCACTCAGCACATCGACGACGCGGCCGCGCGCCACGGACTCTTCTATCCGCCAGACCCCGGCTCGCAGCGCATCAGCACGATCGGCGGCAACGTCGCGGAGAATTCCGGCGGGCTTCGCGGGTTGAAGTATGGCGTCACGCGCGACTATGTGATGGGTCTCGAAGTAGTCCTGGCGGACGGTCGCATCGCGCGCCTCGGCAACGGATGTGTGAAGGATGTCGCGGGCTACTCGCTGAAGGATCTGTTCATCGGCTCTGAGGGCACACTGGGCGTCATCACCGAAGTGCTCTTGAAGCTCCTGCCGCGTCCCGCGGCCCGGCGAACCATGTTGGCGCTCTACGATCGGATCGAAGACGCGGCAGAAACGGTTTCGGCCATCGTCGCCGCGCGCATCATCCCGTGCACCCTGGAGTTTCTCGATCGAGTGACGGCGGTGTGCGTTGAAGAGTACGCGCGCGTCGGGCTGCCGACCGATTGCGAGGCTGTGCTGCTGATGGAAACTGACGGGCATCCGGCCGCTGTCGCCGACGAAGCGTCGCAGATGGAATCGATCGCTCGCACGCATCGTGCGCGCGATGTCCGGACCGCGCGCGACGACGCGGAAGGTCTTCAACTCGCCTCGGCGCGACGGAACGCGTTTGCAGCTCTGGCCAGACGGAGGCCGACCACCATCCTCGAGGACGTCACCGTGCCACGGAGCGAGTTGGCGGCGATGGTGACGTTTATCGCCGAGACCGCGGCCGCGCACGACCTTCAAATCGGCACGTTCGGTCACATGGGCGACGGCAACCTTCACCCGACATTCCTGACAGACGAACGAAACCAGGACGAGATGCACCGCGTCCATCGCGCGCTTGAGGCCATCGTGAAGAAGACGCTGGAGCTCGGCGGGACCATCACCGGGGAGCATGGTGTGGGACTGGCCAAAAAGCCGTGGCTCCGCGGGCAAATGGGTGACGCCAGCTTCGAGTTGATGCGGCAGGTGAAAAGAGCGATCGATCCGAACGGTTTGTTGAATCCAGGAAAGATCTTCGATGCCGCGGACCCGGACAACACGGGCCACGGAGAACACGGGTAACACTGATCGCCTGCAAAGTGATGGCCGACAGCATCAGGTCTCTCGACTATTCGGTCCTCCAGCAGTGCATGCACTGCGGCATGTGCCTGCCGACCTGCCCGACCTACGATGCGACCAAGCGGGAACGGAACAGCCCCCGTGGCCGGATCGCCCTGATGCGGGCCATCGCCGACGACAAACTCGGCGTGACGGCAGAGTTTGCGGACGAGATGAGCTACTGCCTCGGGTGCCTCGCGTGCCAGACAGCGTGCCCGGCAGGAGTGAACTACGCTGAGCTCTTCGAGACAGCGCGCAGCGATATCGAGCTGCAGCGCGCGCACACGGGAGTGTCGCGTGCGTTCTGGCGCTGGCTGACGCTCGACGTTCTCTTTACGAGTCCGCGAACGCTTCGAATCACAGGCCGGCTGATGGGTTTCTATCAGCGCAGCGGGCTCGAGGCGTTAGTGCGCCGCTCTGGCTTGACCAGGCTCCTGCCCGGCACGTTACGGCGGCTGGAACCACAGGCGCCACGGATTGCGCACGCGTTCTCGAATCAACTGATTGCGCGGCACGAGGTTCCGCACGGCGAGACCCGGCATAAAGTCGCGGTCCTGACAGGGTGTATCCAGGATCTGGTGTTCCCGGACATCAACCGCGACACCGCGGACGTGTTGCTTGCGAACGGGTGCGCCGTCGACACCCCGTCTCCGCAGCCATGTTGCGGCTCGATCCACGCGCACAACGGCCTCCTCGATCGCGCGCGGGACCAGGCGCGCCGGTTGATCGATCTCATCCCGCCGGACAGATACGATGCCATCATCACGAACGCCGGCGGCTGCGGATCGCACCTGCGTCAATACGGGCACCTGCTTCGAGACGATCCGCAGTATCGGGATGCCGCACGGACCTGGGACGCAAAGCTGCGCGATGTACACGAGTGGCTGGCGGAGATCGGGAGCCGCGCGCCAGGAGCCGCGCCGTTCGACCACGCCATCTCTCTCACGTATCACGAGTCGTGTCACCTCGTGCACGGTCAAAAAGTGTCGGCACAGCCGCGCGCGCTACTCCGTCAGCTTCCAGGCGTGACCATGGTGGAGCTTACGGAGTCGACCTGGTGCTGTGGCAGCGCCGGCGTGTACGCGCTGACACAACCCGATCAGGCAGAGGAACTCCTGCGCCGGAAGGTCGGTCACATCAACGCAACCGGCGCTCAGCTTGTCGCAACCGCAAATCCTGGCTGCCATTTGCAGATCGCTCGAGGGCTCGGAGACGCGGGGGTTCGGATCGAGGTCGTCCACCCGATCTCGCTTCTGGCGAGCGCGTACCGGCGGGCGAGCATGCGCAGCAGCTAGCTGCAATTGACACCGCTTCCTTCTCCCACCTATGCTCGGTCCTGTTCTCCAAGGAATGTGCTCGAACCGAGTCAGCTGGAGGCATGTTTGAGCCTCACTCCGAAAGATCTCACGCCGGTTTACCAGGAAACGATTGGCAAGGGCGCCGGTGCGCGTCGATGGCAGCGCCCCGTGTATGTCGATCATCTGCCGCCCTGCAACCACGCGTGCCCGGCCGGGGAAAACATCCAGGCCTGGCTCGCGCTGGCGCAGGCGGGCGACTACGAGGGAGCCTGGCGGAAGTACATGGAGGAGAACCCGCTGCCCGGCACGCACGGCCGCGCGTGTTATCACCCCTGCGAAAGCGCCTGCAACCGGCAGTTCCTCGATTCAGCCGTCTCGATCCATTCGCTCGACCGCTTTCTTGGCGATCTCGCCAGCGAGAAGGGCTGGACGATCGCGCCCGGGCCGCCCAGCGGCAAGCGAGTGCTGGTGGTCGGCGCAGGCCCGGCGGGCCTGTCGTGCGCGTACCACTTGCGACGGTTCGGACACGACGTTGAGATCCGCGATGCGAACCCCGAGCCGGGCGGCATGATGCACTACGGGATTCCCGCGTACCGCTTGCCGCGCGAGGGACTCGACAAGGAAATTGCGCGTATCGAGGCGATGGGCGTGACGATGGTGCGCAACTCGCGCGTGAACGACGTGCTGGCCGAGAAGGCGGCGGGCTCGTTCGATGCGGTGTTCCTGGGGATTGGCGCGCAGGTCGCGAATCACCTCGATATTCCGGCGATGGACGGCGGCAAGATCATCGACGCCGTGACGCTGATGGAGCGTGTGGAGAAGGGCCGCGCGCCGTCGCTCGGACGTGTCGTCGGCATCGTGGGCGGCGGCAACACCGCGATGGATGCCGCGCGCATGGCGAAGCGGCTCGGCGCCCAGGAGGCCGTCATCATCTTCCGCTTCGACAAGGCGCAGATGGAAGCGCATCCGTACGAGGCCATGGAAGCCTTCGCCGAAGGCGTGAAGATCAAGTGGCTGTCCACGGTGAAGCAGTTCGGCGAGGACGAGATCGTCGTCGAGCAGATGGAGATGGCGCCCGACGGCTCCGGCTGTGTGGGCACCGGGCAGTTCCAGACGCTCAAGACCGATTCGCTGGTGCTGGCCGTCGGACAGCATTCCGATGTCGAGTTCCTGAAGAAGGTGCCCGACCTCCGCATCGGCCGCGGCAACATCGTCGAGGTGGACGGGCAGATGCGCGCATGTGCTGGCATCTTCGCCGGTGGCGACATGATCGGCGGCGCGCGGACCATGACGGCGGCAGTCGGCCACGGCAAGAAGGCGGCGCGAAACATCGATGCGTGGTTGCGTGGTGACGTGTACGTGAAACCGCCGGAGCATCCGGCGGTGCCGTACGAGCTGCTCAACCTCACCGTGTTCCTCGACGCCGAGCGTCGGGAGCATGCCTCACTGCCGGTATCGAAGCGCACCGGCTTCGACGAGATTGTGGCCGGCCTCTCGGAAAAAGAAGCTCGATACGAGGCGACCCGGTGTCTCTCCTGCGGCAATTGTTTCGAGTGCGACAACTGCCTCGCGGCATGCCCCGAGCAGGCGATCGTCAGTCTGGGGAAGGGCCGGTTCTACCGGGTCAAGCTCGACCTCTGCACCGGATGCGCCGCGTGTTTCGAACAGTGCCCGTGTCATGCCATCGAAATGGTGCCCGACCGGGGAGCGGAGAGAGTACCCGCAAGCAAGACAGCCGAGAGAGTGCCCGCTCGCTTCACCGTCCGCGCGTAGCGTGCGGGTCACCTGAGGAGTTTCCGCCATGTCCGTGAAGTCGGTCGTGATGGACGGCAATACAGCCGCCGCCCACATTGCCTATCGCGTCAACGAGGTCTGTGCCATCTTTCCGATCACGCCCTCGTCCACGATGGCGGAGCTTGCCGACGCCTGGGCCGCCCAGGGCCTCAAGAACATCTGGGGCCAGGTGCCAGTGATCCAGCAGATGCAGTCGGAGGGCGGCGCGGCCGGGGCGGTGCATGGCGCGCTTCAGAGCGGCGCTCTCACCACGACGTTCACGGCGTCCCAGGGATTCCTGCTGATGCTGCCCAACATGTACAAGATCGCGGGCGAGCTGACGCCCTGCGTCTTTCATGTCACGGCGCGGGCGATCGCCACGCAGGCGCTGTCCATCTTCGGCGACCACTCGGATGTGATGAGCGCGCGCATGGTCGGGTTCGCGATGCTCGCCGCATCATCCGTGCAGGAAGCGCACGATCTGGCGCTGGTGGCGCAGGCGGCGACCCTCGAATCGCGCGTGCCGGTGCTGTTCTTCTTCGACGGGTTCCGCACGTCGCACGAGGAGAACAAGATCACCGTGATTCCGGACGAGCAAATCAGGGCGGCGATCGACGACGACCTCGTGCGCGCGCATCGGGCACGCGCCCTCACGCCGGAGCGGCCGGTGATCCGGGGCACGGCCCACAATCCGGACACCTTTTTCCAGGCGCGCGAGACGGCGAACCCCTTTTACGCCCGCGTTCCGGACATCGTCCAACGCGCGATGGATCGCGTGGGCGCCCTCATCGGACGCTCATACCGACTGTTCCGCTACAGCGGGCATCCCGAGGCCGAACGGGTCGCGATCGTCATCGGTTCGGCCTTCGAGGTGCTCGACGAGACCGCCGCTTGGCTGAACGCCCACGGCGAGAAGGTCGGTGTGCTGCACGTGACGCTCTATCGTCCCTGGGACGCGGAGCGCTTTCGTGCGGCGCTGCCGCCGACGGTCAAGCGCATCGCGGTGCTCGATCGAACGAAGGAAGTCGGGGGGCCTGGTGAACCGCTGTATCTCGACGTCCTGACGACATACGCGGAGGCGCTCACCGCGGGCCGCATCTCATCGATGCCCGTTATCGTGGGGGGCCGCTACGGCTTGTCCTCGAAGGATTTCGATCCGGCGATGGCCAAGACGGTCTTCGACGAGCTGAAGAAGCCGGAGCCGAAGCGCGGGTTCACGGTCGGCATCACCGATGACGTGTCGCACACCAGCCTGGAGGTCGACGCGAGCTTCGACATCGAGCCGCCGGACGTCGTGCGGGCGCTGTTCTTCGGCCTGGGCGCCGACGGCACCGTCGGCGCGAACAAGAACTCGACGAAGATCCTGGCCTCGGACCCGGAACGCCACGCACAGGGCTACTTCGTCTACGACTCGAAGAAGTCCGGCTCCTACACGATCTCGCACCTGCGGTTCGGCCCCAGGCCCATCCGCGCGCCGTTTCTGCTGAAGTCGGCAAGCTTCGTCGGCGTACACAAGTTCGACTTCCTCTACAAGCTCGACACGCTGGCGGCAGCCGCGCAGGGAGCCACGGTGCTCATCAACAGCCCCTACGCGTCAGACAAGGTCTGGGACGAGATCCCGCGGGAGGTGCAGCAGCAGATCGTCGAGAAAAAGCTCAAGCTCCACGTCATCGATGCGTCCGGCGTGGCGTCGGGCCTTGGCCTGGGCTCCCGGGTGAACACCATCCTGCAGACGTGCTTCTTCGCGTTGTCCGGCGTGATGCCCCGAGAGAAGGCGATCGACGCGATCAAAACGGCGACCGAGCGCACGTATGCCAAGAAAGGCAAGGCGATCGTCCAGAAGAACTTCGCGGCGATCGACAGCGCCGTGGCGAACTTGCACGAGGTTCGCGTGCCGGCGAAAGCCGCCGGCCAGCGCATCCGCCTGACGCTCGTTCCCGAGTCGGCGCCGGACTTCGTACGCAACGTCACGGCGACGATCCTCGCCCTGCGCGGTGACACGCTTCCTGTCAGCGCCCTGCCCGTGGACGGTACGTATCCGACCGGCACGGCTCGATACGAAAAACGGAACATCGCCGACGAGGTGCCCGTCTGGGAATCCGACCTCTGCATCCAGTGCGGCCAGTGCGCGATCGTCTGTCCGCACAGCGTGATTCGAGCCAAGTACTACGACGAAGGCCGGCTTGCGGGCGCGCCGGAAGCGTTCAAGGCCGCGCCTATCAACGCTCGTGGCTATCCCGACTCGCGCTTCACGCTGCAGGTCTACGTCGAAGACTGCACGGGGTGCGGCGTTTGCGTGGAGAATTGCCCGGCGCACAGCCCGACCGATTTCGCCGTCAAGGCGATCAACATGAAGGACCGGCTCGAGCACCTCGAGGCCGGCCGCGAGAGCATCCGCTTCTTCGAGACGCTGCCCTGGGCCGACCGTACGCGCGTGAATTTCGCCAACGTGCGCGGGGTGCAGTTCCTCGAGCCGCTGTTCGAGTTTTCAGGAGCGTGCGCCGGGTGCGGCGAGACGCCGTATCTCAAACTGATGTCGCAGCTCTTCGGCGATCGGCTGCAGATCGCCAACGCGACGGGCTGCTCGTCGATCTACGGCGCGAACCTGCCGACCACCCCGTGGGCCGCAAACGCCGCCGGCCGCGGACCGGCGTGGGCAAGCTCGCTCTTCGAGGACAACGCCGAGTTCGGCCTCGGGTATCGGCTCGCCATCGACAGCCAGACCGCGCAGGCACGAGCCTTGGCACAGAAGGTCGCCTCGCATATTGGCGAGGATCTGGTGGCGGCCATCCTGCAGGCGCCGCAGGTGACCGAGTCGGACTTCCGCGTGCAGCGCCAACGCGTGGACGCTCTGAAAACCAGGCTCGCCCGCACGACTGATCCCGATGCGGCCAATCTGCTCGCGCTCGCGGATTTCCTGGTGCGGCGATCGGTGTGGATCGTCGGCGGCGACGGCTGGGCGTACGACATCGACTCCGGCGGGCTCGACCACGTTCTCGCGACAGGCAAGGACGTCAACATCCTGGTGCTCGACACCGAGGTCTATTCGAACACGGGCGGCCAGGCGTCGAAGGCGACGCCGCTCGGCGCGTCGGCGAAATTCGCCGCGGCGGGCAAGACGACGCCGCGCAAGGACCTGGGGTTGATGGCCATCGCCTACGGCAGCGTCTACGTCGCCCAGATCGCCATGGGGGCGAACAACGAACAGGCACTCGTCGCCATGCGCGAGGCGGAGGCCTACTCCGGCACGTCCCTGATCCTGGCGTACTCGCAGTGCATCGCCCACGGCATCGACATGCGCCACGGCATGAAGCAGGCCGCGCGCGCCGTCGCCTCCGGCTACTGGCCGCTGTTCCGCTTCGATCCGACGATGCGGGGACGGGGCATGAACCCGTTCCGGCTCGACTCGCCGCGGCCGCGCATTCCGCTCGAGGAATACCGCTACAACGAGGTGCGCTTCAAGGCGCTGACCCAGACGCATCCGGACGCGGCGAAACGGATGCTCGAACAGTCGCAACGAGGCATCGAGGAACGTTACCGCGTCTACGAGGATCTGGCGTCGCGTGACGGCAGCCGGTTCGAAACCGCCGTCCAGGACATCCCATCATGAGCCTCGCCACACGGTATCTCGGCCTGCAGCTCGCGCACCCGATCGTGGCTTCGGCGTCCCCCCTCACCGCCACGCTCGACGGCATGCGACTGCTCGAAGACGCCGGCGCGGCCGCGGTGGTGATGGCGTCGCTCTACGAGGAGCAGATTCGCGCGGAGGATACCGCCTACGCGCTCTTCACGGAGCACGGCTCGAACAGTCAGCCAGAGGCAGGCAGCTATTTCCCCGAGCTCGCCGACTATGACAGTGGAGTGTCGGGCCATCTCGAGACGTTGCAGCGCGCGAGCGAGGCGCTCGATATTCCAGTGATCGCCAGCCTCAACGGCACGACCGCCGAAGGATGGATCGGGCACGCGCGCGCCCTCGAACAGGCAGGAGCCGCGGCGATCGAGCTCAACGTCTACTCGATTCCTGTCGATCCCGCGGTCACCGGTGCCGAAGTGGAGCGGCGCACGCTGGAGATCGTCCGGCAGGTGGCGGCGACCGTGAAGATCCCCGTCGCCATCAAGCTCGCCCCCTACTTCAGCTCGATGCCGCACATGGCGGCCGAACTGGTGCGGGCCGGTGCAAACGGCCTGGTGCTCTTCAACCGCTTCTACGCGCCGGACATCGACCTCTCGACGCTTCAAGTGACGCGAACGCTTCCGTTGTCCACGGCCGCCGAGCTGCCGCTCTCGCTCGTGTGGATTGCCCTCCTGTCGCGCCGCGTCACGTGCTCTCTCGCAGCCAGCCGCGGGGTCGAGTCGGAGGTCGAGGTCGTGAAGTATCTGCTCGTGGGCGCAGACGTCGTCATGACGACTTCGGCCCTGTTGCGGCATGGGCCGCAGCACGTCGCGACGATGAGGGACGGGCTCGAGCGCTGGCTCGTCGCGAACGGTTTCGACTCCGTCGACGCGATTCGCGGCCTCAAGGACGCCACGCACGTCGAGCACGTCGATGCGTTGATCCGCGCGCAGTACGTCGCGGCCCTGACTGAGTACCTGCCCGGCAAGCTCGTTCAGTAAACGCGCTGAGAGGTGGAGAATGGGATGGACTGGCTAAGGGCGCTTCTCGAAACCTCGCCGATGACGGCGCTGTTCCTGACCATCGCCGCCGGATACCTGGTCGGCGAAGTGAATCTGAAAGGGTTCGCGCTTGGCTCTGGGGCAGTGCTCTTCGTCGGCCTCGCCTGCGGCGCGTTCGCGCCGAAGTCCGCGCCGCCCGGGATGCTCGGCACCCTGGGTCTCCTGCTCTTTCTCTACTGCATGGGCATCCAGTACGGACGGGAATGGTACCGCGGTCTCACCAGCACCGAGGGGCTGAAGGCCAATTTCGCCGCGCTGTGCGGCTTGACCGCCGCGATCGTGGTCTCGCTGGCGATCTACCTGACCGACACGGCCAGCCTGCCCCAGGCGCTCGGCATGTTCGCTGGCTCGGCCACGAGTACCCCGACGCTCCAGGCGATTCTCGACGCGCTCGGCAACCAGGACGCGGCGGTCGGCTACAGCGTGACCTACCCGTTTGGCGTCGCCGGGCCAATCCTCTGCTTATTTCTCTACATCGCTCTTTTCAAGCCGAAGATTGAGCCGCCTCCGGCTCGGCGAATACAACCGGTGGAGATCAGCATCCGGAACGCCGCGTTGTTCGGCAGACCCTTCCCAGAGCTCCAAAAGCAGCTCCCCAGCGGGATCCAAGTGGTCGCCATCCGCAACGCGCAGCAGAACCGCGTACCCACTCCGTCCACGATTCTCGGGGCGAACGACGTGCTCCTGATCGTCGGGATAGATCCGGTACAGATCGAGAACGCGCGCAAGGTCATCGGCGAAGGGCCCTCGTCCGAGGCGATCGTCGCAGACAGAACCGAGCTCGACTACATCCGTGTCTACGCGTCTAAGCGCAGCGTGGTGGGCATGCCGCTCGGCAGCCTGAAGATGCCAGGCTTCGAGTACACCTACGTCCAGGTCCGCCGGGGGGACACCGACCTGATGCCAGACGACGACCTGTTGCTCGAGTTCGGGGACCGGGTCGGCGTGCTCTGCCACCGCGCCAACTTCCCCGCGGTGCGTAGCTTCTTTGGCGATTCGATCAAGGGCGCCGCCGACTTCAGCTACATCTCCGTTGGCGTAGGCGCGGCGCTGGGTCTGCTCGCCGGAATGGTCCCGCTGCCGATTCCTGGAGTCGGCCGGGTCACGCTCGGGCTCGCCGGCGTGCTGATCGTCGCGCTCGTGCTGGGCACACTCCGCCGCACGGCAGACATCGTCTGGACGCTTCCCTTGTCGGCCAACCTCGTGCTGCGCAACTTCGGGCTCACGCTGTTTCTGGCCCAGGTCGGGATGTCTTCCGGTCCCAAGTTCGCCGCGACGATCGCCGAGAGCGGGCTCGCATTCGTCCTGCTGGGCGCCCTGATCCTTCTTCCGCTCGTGGCGGTCACCATGATCGTGGGACGGCTCCTGGGCATCCCGATCGACGATCTCTTCGGCGTCGTGTCGGGCGTCACCGGCAATCCAGGCATCCTGGCCTACGCGAGCCGCGCCGCGCCGACTGATCGGCCCGACATCGGCTACGCGATGATCTTTCCATCGATGACCGTCGTGAAGATTCTCTTCGTGCAGATCGTCGCTGCGGTTCTCGGTACTTGAACCGGACATTCGCCTCTCGGTTCCGATGGCTGCTGGCTGAAAAAGATGCGCATTGCCCTGGCTGCCACCTGCGTCGCGGACACGATGTTCCCGCTGGCGCCCCGCGCCACCGTCACCCTGCTGGAGCGCCTCGGCCATGAGATCGTGGTCCCGGCGTCGCAGGCGTGCTGCGGGCAGATGCACGTGAACACCGGGTATTTTCGCGAGGCCGTGCCGGTGATCCGCAACCACGTCGAGGCATTCGCGCCGGTGCTCGATGGGACGTGGGACGCAGTCGTCGTCCCCTCGGGCTCCTGCACTGGCTCGATTCGCCACCAGCAAGGCATGGTGTGCCGCCACGAGGGGGACGCAGGGCTCGGCGAGCGGGCCGAAGCCATTGCCGCGAAAACTTACGAGCTCTCCGAGTTGCTCGTAGACGTACTGGGGATCACTGACGTCGGCGCCTACTTCCCGCACCGGGTCACGTACCACCCCACCTGCCACTCGCTCCGGTTGTTGCGCGTCGGCGACAAGCCGCTGCGACTGCTGCGCGCCGTCGAAGGCATCGACCTGGTCGATCTTCCGGACGCTGAGAGCTGCTGCGGATTCGGCGGGACGTTCGCGTTGAAGAACGCGGAGACGTCCACGGCGATGCTCGCCGACAAGATGACGGCCGTGAAGTCGACCAGGGCCGAGGTGCTGGCGGCGAGCGACTGCTCGTGCCTGATGCACATCGGCGGCGGGCTCTCCCGCATCCGCGCCGGCGTGCAGACCCTGCACCTCGCGGAGATCCTCGCGAGCACCAGGGACTCCGCACCATGAGCCAGACCCTGGGCGCGCCTCACCCTCAGGCCCCGCTGCGCTGGGGCCCGCCCTTTCCCGAAGCCGCGAAGGAGGCGCTCGCGAACACTCAGCTGCGCCGCAACATGGCCCACGCGACGTCGACCATCCGCGGCAAGCGCGCGAAGGTCGTCGGCGAGGTCCCCGACTGGGAGGCGCTGCGCGCCGCGGGCGCCGCGCTCAAGACTCATGTCCTGACCCATCTACCGGATTTGCTGGTCGAGCTGGAGCGCAACGTCACCGCGCGTGGCGGCGTCGTGCACTGGGCGCGGGACGCCGCGGAGGCCAACCGCGTGGTCGCGGGCCTTGTGAAGTCCCTGGGCGCCAACGAGGTCGTCAAGGTCAAGTCGATGGCCACCCAGGAGATTGGGCTCAACGAGGCCCTCGCCGCGGAGGGCATCGCAGCCTACGAGACGGATCTCGCCGAGCTGATCGTGCAGCTTGCCGACGACCAGCCGTCGCACATCCTCGTGCCCGCGATCCACCGCAACCGCTCGGAGATCCGCGAGATCTTCCTCACGCGCATGGCCGATGCGCCGCGCGACCTGTCCGACGTGCCGCGCGATCTGGCGATGGCCGCACGTGCGCACCTGCGGCGCAAGTTCCTCTCCGCGAGAGTCGCCATCAGCGGGGCGAACTTCGCCGTCGCGGACTCGGGGACCCTCGCCGTCGTGGAGTCGGAGGGTAACGGACGCATGTGCCTGACGCTGCCGCAGACGCTCATCACGGTGATGGGCATCGAAAAGCTCATCCCGACCTTCAATGACCTCGAGGTATTCCTCCAGTTGCTGCCCCGTTCGTCCACGGGAGAGCGGATGAACCCGTACACCTCCCTGTGGACGGGCGTGACTCCCGGTGACGGGCCGCAGGCGTTCCATCTGGTCCTTCTCGACAACGGGCGCACCCGGGCGCTGGCGGACGAGATCGGCCGCGCTGCCCTGCGCTGTATCCGCTGCTCGGCGTGCCTCAACGTGTGCCCGGTATACGAGCGCGTCGGCGGGCACGCGTACGGCTCGGTGTACCCCGGCCCGATCGGTGCGATCCTCACGCCGCAGCTGACGGGATCAACCGGGCACTCGGACCCCAATAACGCGCTGCCGTACGCGTCCACACTATGCGGCGCGTGCGCTGATGTCTGCCCCGTGAAGATCGACATCCCGGCCCTGCTGGTGCACCTGCGCGCTCGCGGGGTCGACGCCGACCGCGGCCGCGTCACGGCATGGGGCGTCGCCATGAAGGCCGCGTCGCTCGTCATGTCCAACGCGCGGCGGTTCACGGCCGCGCAAAAGGCCGCGGGCGTGGCGCGTGTGATCTTCGGGCGGAATGGCAGGATCTCGTCGTTGCCGTTTCCTGGCTCACTCTGGACGGGCGCGCGCGATCTGCCAGCGCCGCCGAAACAAACGTTTCGGCAGTGGTGGGTGGACGAACATACGTCAGCCGTGTCGAAGAAGGAGGATCGTTGAGCGGCGCACGGGAAGAGATCCTGGCCCGAGCCCGGTCCGCGCTGCAGCAGACCGTCGCAGATGTCCCGGTCCCGCGGGAATACCGGACCGCCGGCGAGCACGCGCCCGGTTCCGACGCCGCGTTGGACCTGCTCGTTGACCGGCTGGTCGATTATCGGGCGGTGGTGCACCACGCCGACTCCAATCGGATCGCCGCGACTGTGGCGACGATCCTGGCCGGCGCCGGCGCCGTCGTCGTACCCGCACGGTCTCGACCGGCGGTGGCTCGCCGATCTGCCTGCGGGCACGACCCTCGTCCACGATTCAAGAGAGGATCCGCGGACGGCCGACGAGCTGGACCGTGTCGACGCCGTCGTGACCGCCGCACGGGTCGCGGTCGCCGAGACGGGGACGATCGTCCTCGACGGCGAGCCGGATCAGGGTCGGCGCGCAATCTCTCTGGTCCCGGATGTCCACGTGTGCGTCGTCCGGAGAGATCAAGTCGTGCATAGCGTCCCGGAGGCGGTGCGGGCGCTCGGCACGCACGCCGAACGCGCGCAGACGTGGATCTCCGGGCCGAGCGCCACGAGCGACATCGAACTCACCCGCGTCGAGGGCGTGCACGGTCCGCGCACGCTCCACGTCGTCCTCGTGCGCTGAGACCCGGTCACGTGCGTCGTATTCGCCAGCGTTCGAGCCAGAGCAGTCATACCGGAGGCACCCCGTGGATGCTTGCGTTCGCCGTGTGGCTCACGACCGGCATTGCCCATGCGCAGACACCGGCGCAGCCCGCGGACGATCAGAGGCCGCGCCTCGAGCTCTACGGCCACGCGATGCTCGACATGGGCTACCAGTTCAAGCAGAACGACCCCGACTTCTTCGACGTGCTACGAACCTCGGTCCTTCCGGCGTCGGAGAATGCGTTCGGCGAGGACGGCCGCTTCTTCTTCAGTGTCCGCCAGAGCCGGTTGGGCGTCAGGACCTTCCTGCCAACGGCGCTCGGCGAACTGCGTACCACGTTCGAGTTCGACCTGTTCGGCGTGGGCCCGGACGTGGGTCAGACGACGTTCCACCTGCGCCACATCTACGGTGAGCTTGGGCAGTTCGGCGCGGGGCAGTACTGGAGCCCGTTCATGGACTTCGACGCGTTTCCGATCACGCTCGAGTATTGGGGCCCGAGCGGGGCCGTCGACTTCCGCAACGTGCAGGTCCGCTGGATGCCGATTCGGGGCGACACGCGATTGACCTTCGCGCTCGAGAAACCGGGCGGCAGCGGAGACGAGGGCCCTCTGGAGGATCGCATCGAGCTGCAGAACGTTCAGGCGCGGTTTCCGTTGCCGGACTTTTCCGGGGAGTATCGCGTCGGAGGGGGCTGGGGCTACGTCGAGGGTGCCGGGATCCTCCGCCACATCCAGCTGGACGACCTGCTGGATGACGGTTTCGATCTCGACCAGTCCGTTTTCGGGTGGGGCGTCAGCTTCAGCTCAAACCTCAGGCCGACCAAGGCGGACATCATCAAGCTGCAGCTGACGTTCGGCGAGGGCGTGCAGAATCACATGAACGATCCGACCGCGGACGTCGGGATCGCGCTGAACCCCGGCGGGGGACCCGCACGGCCGATCAAGGGGGCGGCGCTGCCGCTGGCCGGCGTGGCCGCGTTCCTGGAGCACAAATGGAACGATCGGTGGAGTTCGACGGGGGGGTACTCGCTGCTCGATATCGGCAACACCGTGGGACAGAACCCCGATGCCTTCAACCGCGGCCACTACGCGCTTGGCAACCTGCTGTACACACCGGTACCGAACGTGATGGTCGGCGGCGAACTTCAATACGGCCGTCGGGAGAACTTCGCGGATGGGTTCAGCGCGGACGACTTCCGGATCCAGTTCTCATTCAAATACAACTTCTCGATTTCAGTGAGCGGGCAGTGATCGCAAGTTGTCTCTCAGCAGCTGGACAATCTCCGGCTTCTTGAAGAACTCCGCCCATCCGAGGGCATCGCCGTCATGCTTCGTGTCACGGATACGTGGATCGCCCCCGGCATCGAGCAATAGGCGTACGACCTCGGCGTGCCCCTGAGCAGCCGCGAGGTGCAAAGGAGTCACATCTGCGTCCCAGTGTGCCCATGTTGCGTTTGGGTTCGCCCCGTGCTCGAGCAGCCATTTCACCGCGGTTGCGTCACCGCGTTTCGATAACAGGTGAAGCGCTCCGCTTGTGTCGATCAGCTTCCGGTTCGCAGTGGCGAGCGTCGCAGCCGTGTTCCAATCGCGTATCGCTACCGACGCAACCAAGTCCAACCAGGCCGCGTTCAGCGGCCGTCGCCCACGAGTGGCGCTGTCCATCTCTCCAAGCGTCATCTCGTGGATGCGTTTCATGACCGGCAGATCGATTTCAGGATCGGCGGCGTAGACAGCGACCGGCATCCCACCGCCGTCGACGGCCAATGGGTCCGCACCCAATTTCAGTAGCAGTTCGACCATTTGCGGCCGATTCATGGCGACGGCGAAGTGCAGCGGCGTGCGGTTGTTCTCATTGCGGCTCTGACGCTGGTTCAGCGCCGAGGGATCAGCGGTTACGATCTGCCGCACCTCGTCTGCAAGATCCATCGCAACCGCAGAAAAGATGTGGTGGCGCGCACCCCGACTGATTAGGAAGTCGACAACTGCTCGGTGCGCATCATCGCTGCAGCCTTCCCAACAGGAAGCCCAGCCGATCACGCCTCCGGCGTGGTCGTCGCCCTCCCCAATGACATCCCCTCCGGCATCGGCCAATTTGCGCACCATCTCGAGGTTTCCCTGCGCCGCAACCCAGTGCATCGCGTAAGTGTTGTCGCCCTTTTCGCGATAGTTCACATCGAGTCCTCGCTTGAGCAACAAGTCCACCGCATCGACGTTGCCGCTTTGCGCCGCGGGGAACAGCAGCGACGCCTCATACGGCGGCACCTTCAGATGCAGCTTCTCAGGATGCTCGTCGAGCAGCCTTGCTAGTCTCTCGACGTGGCCTTTGCGAGCACTTTCGATAATCTGACCTTCAAGGGTCAGTGAGTCGAGGTGCTCTTTCAGCGCGCGCCAGCTGGAGAAACCGTACCGCTTCGCGATCTCGAATTGTGCTTCGGCCAGCTTGGCGCTGGGGTTCACCTGTCGCAATTCCGCAAGACGTGTTTTCGCCTGCTTTCGCAGCCACTCCAGGTTGGGATTGTCGGGAAGCTCGAGCGACGCAGACTCGGGAGTCTGTTCAGGCATGGGACCTTCCTTTCCTTCGAGAGGGACTTGCCCTCTCGTGCCGCCCGTCGTCCGCATGTGGGGCGAGGATTAGAAGGTTGTGATTGACGACTGTAGGGCGGGTTGAACCCTTTACGCGGACCGTCGGCCGCCCTCGCGGCACTGCGCGAGATCGTATCCGACGGTTGAGGCCGGCAGCAAGAGAATATGGAGTGCTTCGGTCCTCGAGACCTTCACGTCGGAGTCGATACCGATGACTTCCCAACCCTTCACGGGATAAGGATTGTCGGGCGGCGGCGCTTCCTGAATGCCCATGCCGAAGTGATCATTGATGCGGTGAAACGCGCCCGAGTGCTGACGGCCCGATGTCGTCTCTCCGACGACCGTTGCCCGCTTCAACATCTTCAGGTTGTAGACGAAATACTCGGCCGAGTCGGGTCGGCCTAGCGATGGGGCCGTCGAAGCGCTCGCCGAACGTTGGAACCCGTCGCTAGCTGGCTCAGTATCGAGATATCTTGAAGATGAGGAGGCACCCCGTGAGAGCGTTTCCCCGAGAGCGGTTCTCGTCCGAAGTGACACTGACGCCTTCGACGGTGATCGCGTTCGCAATTGCGGCCGGCGACAACAACCCCATTCACCATGATCCCGAGCTCGCCGCGAGCACGCGATTCCGCAAGCCAACCGCCAGCGGCCCTCACACCACGGCGCTGCTACTGGCGCTGACCGCCTCGCACTTTTCGAAGAAAGGGGCGATGCTCGGTCTCGAGTTCTGGGTCCGATTCCGTCGACCGATCTACGCGGATGAGACGATTTGCTTGGAATGGCTGGTGATCAAAGTCACGCAAACGAGAAGCTGCGCGGCGAGATTGTTGAATTACGCGGCCGCATCAAGGGCCAGGATGGGAAGACCGCAGTTGGTGCGAAAGGTCGCGTGCTGGTCACGGACCGGTTGTAGCGGGGTTGTCTCGGAGCACTGGCCATGCAGTCCACTCTTCAAGTAACCACCGCTACGATGCCTCGAGCCCGTCGATCTCGTCCTGGAGCTTGCGCGCCGTGTGCGCGTTCCACCAGGCAATACCAAGGAAGAGCCCGACGCCAGAGGCGACGAGCGCGATCAGCTGGCTGGTCGCGCGAGCCTCGAGCCCGCCATCGAGGAGCGCTAGAGCCATTCCCGGCACGAACGGCAGCAGAAAGCCCCAACTGTCTTTCGACAGATCGCGCTGACGTACGAGCTCGGCGCGGTAGAAGTCGACGCAGTTGGTTCTCCCCAGGGCGACAGGCGGCGCCGCCAGGCGCTGTTTGCGATAGCGGTACGCGGTATACACCAGCGCCGCCATTAACAGCAGATCGCCGGCCCTTTCCAGCATCCCTTCCTGAATCCACACCTCCAAAGCTCCTTTGATCAACAGCAGGACGAAGAGCACCCCAGTCGCCACACGCCAGCGCCGAGTTTTCGTGTCCAGGCGCTCAGCCTTTGTCCGGATTTCATCGAGCGGCATCATGTGCTCCTCTCTGGCCTGTTGCTGCCAGAGTCTCAGGATCTCGGTGTCGGCGTTACTCTCCATCGCCTGTCCCTTCGTGAAAACGCTGAATCAACAGCTGCTTGATCCGGCGCACCTTTGTTGCCACGTTGGCCGCTGACAGACCGGTGATCTCTGCGATCGACGCCGCGTCGAGCTGTTCGAGGTACAGCAGCATGACCTGGCGATCGAGCGGCCTCAGCCGGCTGATCAAGCCATGCAACCGTTCGAGGGCGCGGCGTCGATCAAGAACCTCTTCGCTGGCGGTCGCGGCGACCGATTCCAGGCTGTCATCGAGTGCCACGATGCTTGGAGCGTTGGTCTTGCGGCCGAAGCACTTTCGAGGTCGCAGTGTTGTGAGCAACCCGGTAGACCCAGGTCCGCATGGAGCATCGGCCGTCGAATCGAGCAAGGCTGCGCCAGAGCGCAACATGAATCTCCTGCAGCAGGTCGCGACGTTTATCTGGGTCGCGTTCGTACGCCCGCGCCAGCCGTTCCAGAGCTGGACCGAACTCCGCAGCTGCCTCGGCATATCGGCGTTCTTGACCGGCGACGCGGGCCGCATCACCCATTCAGTTCAGGTAGTCGCATGGCGGAGGCATTTCTGACAACGTGCTCTTCCGTCCGGAGCCGTCGTCGACAGATCGATACTGCAAAACATCGGGCTCGCCAAATGGCCCGGGTGTTAAGATCCAATGACTATGGCTTGGCGTTTGACGGGACAGCTAATCGAGACTTGCAGTTGCAACATGTTCTGCCCCTGCTGGTTTACGGTGCAGGAGTTGATGATCATGGACCAGGGCTGGTGCGCCAGCGCCATCGCGTTCCGCACCCGCGAAGGCAACAGCGACGGCGTCGCCCTGGGCGGACGAACCGTCGTCTTCGCCGTCGACTTCCCGGGGCCGACCTTGTTCGATGGCAACGCCACCGCGAGGCTCTACGTCGACGATGCGGCCAACGCCGACCAGCGCCGTGAGCTCGAGGCGATCTGCAGCGGGCAGAAGGGCGGTCCGATGGCGGCACTCGCCCCGCTCATCGCAAAGTGGCTGCCGGCCAAGAGCGCGAAGATCGAGGTGGCGGATGAGGGCGACGCCATTACCGTCTCGGTCGGCGACGCCGGCCGTGTGGCGTCGCGGCGCCTGACGGACCCTCAGGGCCAGGGTTTCACGCTGCGGGGCGGCGGGTTCGTCAGCGGCCTTGGGATGGAGGAGGTCGACCTGGCGCCGAGTGGTAGCCGCTGGACCGACCCGAACTTGCGTCAGTTCGAAACGAAATCCGGCGCCCGAGGCGACTTCAAGTGGAGTGGCGCGTAGAACCCAGACGAGAAGATACACCGCAGCCGCGCAGCTGGATGGGACGCCAGCAGGAAGCCCAGTTCTCCCTTCGAAACGCGGCGACCGTCGGCGTCTCCTACCTCGCTGCGCGCGTCGGAACGCGCGCCTTCAATTCTTCGAACCAGTTTTGCACCACGACGATCTCGGGCACGCGTGCGCCTCGTTGCCGCGATGCGCTTGATTCGAACGAAATGGAAGAGGAACCGTCCATCCGGCGCGACGTCGTACGCGAGGCTCGCTCCGGCCGGAATCTTCAGCACGGTGGTTGGCTTTCCCGCGATGAAAGTTGATCCTGGCTGCACCGCTACCGACATGAGCACGCCGGGCGTAGTCCATTTGAGACTTCTAACATATAGAACAGCTCACGCCCATTGCGCGACCATCGCGGTTCGGACCCCCGCCCGTCGAGATCGGCCACAGTCCCTGATCGACCGCCGGGAACGGCCGCACGTACACTTCAGTGCGCCCCGACTCGTCCGACTGATACGCCAGCCAACGGCCATCGGGCGAAATCGCGGGGGCGCTCTCGGGTGCGCCGTATTCAGCAGTGGCCGCGTCTCGACCGACGGCCCGATTGTGGCGATCGTGATGTCGTTCCCGGTCTTCGGTCCTCGCGTTTCCAGAACCATGGGGGTGCCATCGGGCGAAAATGGTCTGGTGTTCATCAGCCCGTCCACCTTGAACGACGCCTGCGCCGCCCTCTGCCATCGGCTGGCTGGCAGAACACCTCGCCACCGCTGTCGTAACACACGCGCTGTCTGTCGGCTGTCCACACGGGGGAAGTCGCCCGGCCGGTAGACGACAGACGGATCAGTGTGCCCCGGGCGATGTCCCCCACATAGACCTCGGAGGCTTCGCCTTGGCCGAGCGCAAGATGTGGTCCCCGTAGATCGACGCCGCGAAACGAGTCCCATCCGGCGACAGGCGCAATTCCGATGAGTTTATCCCGTAGTTCCGGATAGGCAGTGCCGTTCGCTCCTGTTGGCCTTGCCGGCTGACCCAGAGGGAGCGCAAGAGAAGAGTCATCGGGCCCTGAACCATCACGAACGTTCCCGAGGCCGACCACGCTACTTGCGACGTTCCGTCTTCATCTGAATCCCTTGCTGAACCGGCACGGAACCACCGGTGACCGTCAGCCGTGTTTCGTCAAACGGCACCGCGAAGATCGTCCCCGCGCGCGTGTACACGAGGTGGCCCGTCGGCAGCACGCGCGCGTCGGTGCCGCCCTGCAGAAGCATGGTGCGCTGGCCGGTCGCCAGCTCATGGACGACAATCGAGGAGTCGTCCCATTCGGCGTTACCCGTGCGCAACGTAAACAGCACCGACCGCCCCGCCGCGACGAGCTGCGGACTCCGCGCTTCTTCCCCAGCTTTCTCGTTCAGGGTCACTAGATGTTTCGCAGCGCCTCCATTCTCAGGTATCTCGACGATGCCGGGCGGAGTGGCTTGGCCAAGGAGGATGCGGCCGTCCTCCCATGTGGCTCCCAATGGGATCCCGGCCGCCGACAGCACGACCGGTGTTCCACCAATCACCGGGACTTTTTTCAATTGCGCAACGTCTCCCGTTTGAATAGAACGCCACCCACTGGCCGTCGGGTGAAAAGGTGGGCTCGGCCGGATCGGAGCCCTCGGTGCCTGCAATCGGCGCCGAGGTGAGCTCGTGGATGTTGCGCAGATAGAGCCGCTGATTGGCAACGTACACCAGTCGTGTGCCGTCGGGCGACAATGTGACCACGTGCGACGGAACGCGTGAACCCCTGGCCTTCGGGCAGAACGAACGTGAACCGTGAGACGACAGGGGGCGGCGGAGGCGTCGGCCACAGCATCCAGGCAACGGCGCCTCCTGCGATCACAGCGCCGGTCAGAAGAGCAGCGCTCGTGCGCAGGAGGCGAACGCGTATGCGCGACGGCTCTGCCGGCGATTGAGTCACGATCGAGGCCGCCGCGCCATTCCGTGCCGCAATCCACTCCAACTGCCGCATCAGATCGCGGGCCGATTGCCATCGTCCGTCCAGATCCTTCGCGAGGCACCGTGCGACCAGCTCCGCGAGCAGCGGCGGTGTCAGCGGCTGCAGCGACGTGATTGGCGCGGGATCGTGTTCGAGAATCGCGCCGATCACGCTTGCTTGACTCTTGCCCTCGAACGGCCGGCGTCCTGAGAGCATCTCGTACAGCACGACGCCGAACGCGAAGATGTCGGTACGGGCATCGACGTCCTCGCCCTTGAGCTGCTCCGGCGACATGTAGTGCAGCGTCCCGAGGATGGTCCCCGCCCTCGTCAATGGCGAGCTCATCGTCGGCGTCGAGAGTTCGGCGAGGCTCACCATTCCGTGGCCGCGGCTGCCTTTCTTCTCGGTGTCCGCGCCGGTGAGCCGCGCAAGCCCGAAATCCATCAGCTTTACCCGCAGGCCCAGCGCCGACGTGCCGGCAGGCGAGCCCGCCCGCGCCGCTTTAATCAGCATGATGTTGCCGGGCTTGAGGTCGCGATGGACGATGCCTTCGCGATGCGCTCCATCGAGGGCGCTGGCGATCTGGATGGCGACGGCCACCGCTTCGTCCACCATCATCGGCGGCGTTGGGCTCGACGTCGAGCGAGCCGGCCCCCGCGCGAGGCGGGCGGCGAGCGTTTCGCCCTCGAGGTACTCCATGACGAGAAAATCGAGGGCAACGTCTTCGGCGCTGGAGGGTTCCGGGGCGCTCGTTCCCACCAGCGCCGGCAGCGGCCGTTCACGGCCGATGTCGTGCAGCACGCAGATATTGGGGTGATTGAGTGACGAGATCGCCCGCGCCTCGCGCTCGAACCGCGTGCGCAGTTCCTGATCCGCGGTGCCGCTGCTCGTGATCACTTTGAGTGCGACGATACGGTCGAGGCGCGTATCTCGGGCCTGGTAGACATCGCCCATGCCGCCTGACCCAATCAGCGCGACGATCTCGTAGGAACCGAGGCGGGTCTTTGGAACGAGGCCCATCGGTTTGACGAATTATACTGACCAGGGCCTCTGTTTCCGCGATCCGTCGCTGCGGAACCAGGGGCCCGAGGCTTCCGTCGAAAGCGACGAGCGACATGCTGCGGAAAGCGACGAGCGGCATGCTGCGCGATTCCCGCACCGATCGTGGTCCAGTGTCATTCGGGCCCTTCACATTTGTGCCCGGCGAGGGTGAGTTGCGCCGGTCGGGCATGGTGGTCCCCCTCCAGCGGCAGCCGGCAATGGTCCTCGAGTATCTCCTCGACCATCCCGGCCGCATCGTGGCGCGCGACGAGCTGATCCGGCACGTCTGGCGCGACCACCACGTCAAGTTTGATCAGAGCCTGAACTACTGCATCAGGCAGATCCGCCGTGCGCTCGAGGAGCGGGCGGGATCGCCTGTGTATCTCGAAACGATTCCGCGGAAGGGCTATCGCTGGATTGCGCCGCTCAACCGCGCCCGGCTGCACGCCTCGGCCGCCGGCAGTCGGCGATGGACGGCGGCCGCGATTGCCCTGGCCGTTGCGGTCATGCTCGCGGTTCGCCTTACAGGACCCATCCCTCAACAGCATGCCCCGCGCGAGGAGTCCTCGCGGCCGAGTCAGCTTGCTGAAGCGATCCACGCCCTGCACGTTCTTTCCCATGCCATCCTCGAGCCGCACCGGGATCTGGATGCTGCCGGCGCCGTGCGCACGCTGTGGACGATCGCGGCCTCACGGATGGGCGTGATCGCACGTTAGAGCCGGAACTCATCTCCGCCTCATCGATACCTCAGCGAACTCGCGGAACGACTCCGACGCCGGGCGCGTCTCGGCGGTCGTGGAGTCAATCTGGAGAGATCTTCGCCACGCGATTCGTGGCTTCGCCGCCAATCCCGGGTTCGCGCTGACCGTCGTGCTCCTGGTCGGTCTCGGCATCGGCGCCAACACCACCGTCTTTGCCTGGATGGATCGCATCATCCGCCACCCGTTCCCGGCCATTCCGGATGGGAGCGAGCTCATCGCTCTGAATGTGGCCGACGTCGAGGGCCGCGTCACCGGCATGGCGCCAGTCGCCTATCCGGTGCTCGAGGACTGGCGGCGCCGCGTCACGGCCTTCGCAAGAATCGCGGCTCACGCGCAGGCCCGGCTGACGCTCAGGTCCAACGCGGACGCACCGGGCGAGACGCTGTGGGTCGAGCTGGTGGAGTCGAACTTCTTTTCGACGCTCGGCGTGGCGGCCGCGACGGGCCGCGTCTTCGAATCCGACGACGAATCGCAGCACGCCGCGGTCGTCGTGATTGGTCACGCGATGTGGCAGCGGCGATTCGGCGGTGCGCACGACGTGATCGGACAATCGCTGCTGTTCAACGGTGTTCCGCTGACCGTCATCGGCGTCATGCCGCCCCGGTTTGGAGGCGTGGTCACCGGCCTGGCCTTCGAGGCGTGGGTGCCGCTCTGGCAACAGCCGGAGCTGATTCCCGGCGGCGACTGGATGAGGGATCGCAAGGCGCGGCGGCTGCAGGCGGTGGCCCGCCTCGCTCCGAGTGTGTCGCTCGAGCAGGCACAGCGCGCGCTCAACGCGGCCGGCGTGGAGGTGAGCCGATCCTATGGTGAATCCCCTCCGACGGGAGCCGGCGCGCGCTGGATCGGCGACACGCAGCTCGGTTCGCTCCTCGGGCCGCTTGGCAAGGCCATGATGGCGGTCACGGTGCTGGTGCTGCTGACCTCGTCCGCGAATGTAGCGGGACTGCTGCTGGCGCGAGGAGCGAATCGCCGGCGTCAGACCGCGATCCAGGTGGCCATCGGAGCGCCGCGACGACGACTCGTGCAGCAGGCCGTGATCGAGGGGGCTGTATTCGCGGTGCTCGGCTGCGTAGTCGGCCTCTGGATTGCCGCCGCGACGAAGGACGCATTGCGTCTCTTCGTTCCGCGCGCCGCTTTGCCGATCAACGTGGACGTCGATCTCAACTGGCGGGTGACCGCGTTCGCCGCGCTCGTCACCGCGGTGACAGCGCTGCTGGTCACGCTGATGCCAGCGCTCTCGGCATCGCGGCCCGACGTGGTCGATGCGCTCAAGTCGTCCTCGGCGACAGGCGGTACGCGCCGATCGCGGCTACGCCAGGCGCTCGTCGTGCTGCAGGTGGCTTTCTCACTCGTCTCGCTGACGACGGCCGGGCTGTTCCTGCGCAGCGTAGCCGCGGCGGGCCGCGCGCCGCTCGGCTTTGCCGATCCGCAGCGAATGCTGCTCGTCGCCACCGATCTGTCGTTTACCCGCCTCGAGGACGAAGCGCTCGCCTCGCTCGTGGACCGCGCGCTGGAATCCGTGCGCGCGCTGCCGGGAGTGGAGGGTGCGACGCTCGCCAGCATCGTGCCGCTCAGCTTTGGCGCGCCCGCCGGCGTGCGGATCAGGGTCGACGGGTACGTGCCCGGCGCGAACGAGTCGATGTTCGTCGGCCGCGGCATCGTCGGCGACGGCTACTTCGAGACACTGCAGATGCCGCTCGTGGAAGGCCGCGGCATCCTCCGGTCCGATCGCGCGGGCGGCCCGCGTGTCGCGGTCGTGAACGAAGCGTTCGTCTCGCGGTATTGGTCCGCCCGAGGCGGCGTGGGCCGGAGGATCGATCTTGGGGACGGCTGGGCGACGGTCGTCGGTGTCGTGCGAAACGCGGCCATCGACAGTCTCACCGAACCGCCGCGGCCGCTCGTCTTCCAGCCGTGGACGCCGCGCATGACCAACGTCCTCACGCTGCACATCCGGACGGCAGCGGATCCGAAGGCCCTCACGGAGTCGGTGCGACGGGCGCTGACGGCGGTCCATGCGGACCTCGCGGCGCTCGACCCCGGCACCCTCGCCGAGCACATGCTGGCGGCGACGTTCGTGCAGTCGGTCGGCGCGTCCGTGTTCACGACGTTCGGCCTGGTCGCACTCGTCATCACGACGGTCGGGTTGTTCGGTGTCGTGGCGCAGTTCGTGAGCGAACGGCGCCGGGACATTGCGATCATCGTCGCGCTCGGGGCGACGCCGTCTGCGGTTGCCCGGGCGGTGATGAGCCCGGCCCTGCGCGTGACGCTTCTTGGCCTGGCGCTCGGCACCGTGCTGGCCGCGGCCGCGGCGTGGCTGGTGCGCAGCCAGTTGATCGGGATCGCGCCGATCGATCTCGCCGCGATTGCGGCCGGCAACCTGATCCTCGCCTCCGCGGCGCTCGTCAGCTCGATCGTGCCCGCCTGGCGCGCGGTTCAGGTCGATCCGGTTGGCGCGATTCGCACCCAGTGAGGCAGGTCTGACTCCTCGACAACGCCTAGTGTCCCGGCCACATTAGCGAAACGACGCGCAGAAGGCGCGCCACTCGCGCTCGGCCTGATCGAGCGGCTCGCCGTAGATCTGCTGAAACCGCGCCGCGAAGTCCGAGGATCGCACCGTCTGCAGCTGCTTGAGGCGATCGGGCCCGCCCAGATCGAGCGTGTAGACCAGGAACGACGCGCTCGCGTTGTAGGCGATCTGCGAATCGACGTCGTCCCACTTGCGATCGTCGACCAGGTCGGTGATCGGCGGAATCCGCGCGTCGTTTCTCGCCGTCCACGGATAGAGGAACGACTTGCCGCCGGGGTGATAGCGCTCGGACATCACCGCCGACGCCATGCCCTCGTTCATGAAGCTGGTGGCCGGCGGGCCGACGCCGTTGGACAGGATGACGTGGTTCGATTCGTGCGCCACCAGGCCGAACGTCGTCTCGAGCGGCGGGCTGACGATGGCGCTAGCGGCCTCGGTGTCGGCGTACGCGGTGCCGGAGCGCTCGGATTGTTCGTCGGCGTCGGCTGCGTTCTGGTACAGGAACAGCGAGATGCGTCCGGCATAGCGGATGTCGAGCGCGCGCAGCGCGAAGGCGTACTGATCCTCGAGCACCTCGATCAGCGTGGCGATGTTCTGTTCGGCAAACGATCCCGGGCGGACGTGGAAGGCAAAGTGCGGCGAATCGATCACCTTCCAGTTGGCGTCGATCTCCGACGGGCCGAGAATGGTGTGGCAGCCGTAGCCGGCCCAGGCCAGCGCGGCAACCAACATCGCTCGTGCGAGCCTAGCGGCCATACGTCACCCCCGCCGTGAATCGATCGCGGCCAAACGTGAACGAGTCGTGCTGCCCCGCGCGGCCTTCGCCACTGGTGAACCATGCGGCGGTCACCACGGCCCGCGACGCCACGCGAACGTCGCCGCGCAGCTCCAGGTTGGTCTGCCACCCCCCGCCCCACCCGTACCGGCTGCTGTTGATGTCCCCGTGATAGTTCAACGTCGATCTGCTGATGTTGATGCCGTTGCCCCACACGGCCAGCAGCGACCACCGCGTCGAGCGTTCCCAGCGGCCGGCGACGACAAACGCCACACCGAGCGTGTTCAGGCTACGCTCAAGGTGGATGTTTGGCGCGAAGTGCCGATCGAACGACAGGTGCTCGCCGCTGCCCTCGACGCCGATGCCGAGGTCGAATCCGTCCGTCCATAAGTCTTGCCAGCGATACTGGCGGTACTCGTAGCGGCCGCTCAATCGAGAGACGCCGTCGTCATCCGGCGCCGCCTTCGTCGCTACCGGCGAGCGCAGCTCGAAGCCACCGGCCGAAGCGAACGAGCCTTCGAAGTGATGCAGGCGCGATCGGCTGCCGCGGTCGTGCGAAACCCATACGATCGGGCCCTGGCCCCCCCAGGAAATCGGCGAACCGTCCACAGGGGGACCGGTGCGCGCCACGTCGCGCCACCAGAACGACTCGACGCCGGCGGTAACCGTCCACCGCGGGGACCACGGTGTCGCCGTTTGTGGAGGCGTGGACTGCGCGAATGCCAAGGACGCAAGGAAAACGCCTGCGCCCGCGAGTGCTCCCGTCCGCCGGACCGGAAAGTGTCGGCTCATGACAAGGTCAGCATCGGAGCGAATGTCCGTGACCAATGGCCTTCGTCAAGATATCAAAGGCGCGCTGCGCGGGTTGCGGAAGAGCCCCGGTTTTACGGCCGGGTCGTTGCTGACGCTTTCACTGGACAGGTCCTTCCGTAGATACTGACAGCTCTCGTTCGCGATGGCGCTCGCCCGCAAGCCCGGTCCATGGATGCTGCTGGCCGGCGCCGGCATGTGCACGGGCGGCCGCATCTTGAACCAACTGGAGAACCATCTGCCCGATCCGACCACCCTCGTCCTGATGGGGGCTCTCAGTCGCGCGGGTCGGTGGGCCGCGCGCTGGCGACGGCGCGAAGGAGGCGCATCGCCGGTCGGAAGGTCAAAGTGCAGGGAGACAGCAACTGTTGGCTCGGCTTCCCGCCCGCGCTTTCACGCACGGCGAGGAGAACCGCGCAAGGCGCTCCACGACTGTATTCAGAAGCGATTCGGCCTGCGGTCCGAGATGCCGGCGTATCGCGAGGTGATTGAACTCTAATGTCACGGGCACAACCGGCACGCACCACCAAACGCGGCGCAGCGTCGCGGGCCGCTGGTCCGCTCGACCGCGAAGAGCTGAAACAGATCGACGCCTACTGGCGCGCATCGAACTACCTGTCGGTCGGGCAGATTTACCTGCTCGACAATCCCCTGCTCCGGACGCCGCTGACGATCGCGCACGTCAAGCCGCGCCTGCTCGGCCACTGGGGCACGACGCCCGGACTCAACTTCATCTACGTCCACCTCAATCGGGTGATCAAGGCTCACGACCTCAGCGTCGTCTACATTGCCGGTCCCGGCCATGGCGGCCCGGCGCTCGTCGCGAACGTGTACCTCGAGGGAACCTACACCGAGACCTATCCGAACATCTCGCAGGACGAGGAGGGGATGAAGCGGCTCTTCATCCAGTTCTCGTTTCCGGGCGGAATTCCGAGCCACGTCGCGCCGGAAACGCCCGGGTCGATTCACGAGGGCGGCGAGCTGGGCTACGCGCTGTCGCACGCCTTCGGCGCGGTGTTCGACAATCCCGATCTCATCGCCGCCTGCGTGATTGGCGACGGCGAAGCAGAGACCGGCGCGCTGGCCACGAGCTGGCACTCGAACAAGTTCCTGAATCCGCAGAGCGATGGCGCGGTGCTGCCGATCCTGCATCTGAACGGCTACAAGATCGCCAACCCGACCGTGCTGGCTCGCATTCCGCGCGAGGAGCTCGATCAGCTGCTGCGCGGCTACGGCTACGAGCCGCACTACGTGGAAGGCCACGATCCGTCGCGGATGCATCAGCAGATGGCATCTGCGCTCGATGCCGTGGTCGGGAAGATCGGGGCCATTCAGCGACAGGCGCGGAGCAAAGGCTTCAAGCGCCGGCCGCGCTGGCCGATGGTCGTTCTGCGCTCGCCGAAGGGCTGGACGTGCCCGAAGTCGATCGACGGCAAACTCTGCGAAGACTACTGGCGCTCGCACCAGGTTCCGATGGGCGAGATGAACAAAGCCGGCCACGTGACAGTGCTCGAAACGTGGTTGAAGAGTTACCGTCCCGAGGAGCTGTTCGACGACAGCGGACGATTTCGCGAGGAACTCGCGGCGCTTGCGCCGGCGGGCGAACGCCGCATGGGCGCGAATCCCCACGCCAACGGCGGCCTGCTGCACAAGGAGCTCCGGCTTCCCGCGTTCCAGAAGTTCGCCGTCGAGGTCCCCGCGCCCGGCGCCGCTTCCGCCGAGGCGACGCGCGTCCAGGGCAAGTACCTCGCCGAGGTGATGAAGCGGAATCTCGTGTCGAAGAATTTCCGCGTCTTCAGTCCCGACGAGAACGCGTCGAACCGGTGGCAGGACATCTTCACCGTCACGAAGCGCACGTTTGTGGGCGAGATCCTCCCCATCGACGACAACCTCGCGCCGGACGGCCGCGTCATGGAGATGCTGTCGGAGCACCAGTGCCAGGGCTGGCTCGAAGGCTACCTGCTCACCGGCCGCCACGGCTTCTTCAACTGCTACGAGGCGTTCATCCACATCATCGGCTCGATGTTCAACCAGCACGCCAAGTGGCTGAAGGTGTGCAACCACATCGGCTGGCGGCGTCCGATCGCGTCGCTCAACTACCTCCTCTCCAGCCACGTCTGGCGCCAGGACCACAACGGCTTCAGCCACCAGGATCCGGGCTTCATCGATCACGTGGTCAACAAGAAGGCCGAGATCATCCGGGTCTACCTCCCGCCCGACGCGAACTGCCTCCTGCACGTCACCGACCGCTGCCTCCGCAGTCGCAATCTCGTCAACGTGGTCGTCGCCGGCAAGCAGCCAGCGCCGCAGTGGCTGACCATGGAGCAGGCGATCAAGCACTGCGACCGGGGCATCGGCATCTGGGAGTGGGCGAGCAACGATCGCGGCGGCGATCCCGACGTCGTCATGGCCTGCGCCGGCGACGTGCCGACACTCGAGACGCTGGCCGCCGTGGATCTTCTGCGCACCCACGTGGCCGAGCTCAAAGTACGCGTGGTGAACGTCGTCGATCTGATGACGCTGCAGCCGCCCCGCGAGCACCCGTCAGGGCTGAGCGACGAAGACTTCGACGCGTTGTTCACGAAGGATCGGCCGGTCGTGTTCGCGTTCCACGGCTACCCGTGGCTCATACACCGTCTTACCTACCGCCGCACGAACCACGAGAACTTCCATGTGCGCGGTTATCGCGAGGAAGGGACGACGACGACGCCGTTCGACATGTGTGTGTTGAACGGCCTCGATCGGTTCAGCCTGGTTGGTGAAGTCGTCGACCGTCTGCCGACGTTCGCGTCTCGCGCGGGCTACGCGAAGCAGGCGATTCGCGACGCGCTCGTCGAGCACCGGCAGTACATCACCAAGCACGGCGAAGACGATCCGCGGATACTGAGTTGGCGCTGGGGCGGAGGGTCGGGCCCGGCTCGCCGGCGGAGCTCGACCGAAGGAGACAATCTCTGATGTCAAGCAAACCGAACCCAACCGACGCAGCACAGCTCGTGAGCCTGGCCGACGAGGAGGCGGTCAGGGAGATTCTCGGCGCGACCGTGCTCGATCTCTGGAGGGTCGTGAACAATCTGACGCGGCTCAGGCCATCGAAACGCGAGAGGTACCGCGTGGCGATCTTCGGATCGGCCCGCGCGCAGCCCGGCACCTACGTGTACGACGAAGTGAAGCGCGCGGCCGCGGCGTTCGCCGCGATGGGTTGCGACATCGTCACGGGCGGCGGCCCCGGCCTCATGCAGGCGGCCAACGAAGGCGCGAGGGAAGCCGGCGCGCCCGGGTCGGTTGGCATCCGCGTCGAGCTGCCGTTCGAGCAGGATGTGAATCCGTTCGTCGAGCAGGCGTTCGAGCACGAGACATTCTTCACGCGCCTTCAGCACTTCGTGATCGCCTCCGACGCGTTCGTCGTCGTGCCCGGCGGCATCGGCACGGTCCTCGAGATGCTGATGATCTGGCAGCTGCTCCAGGTCCGGCATGTGGACGACGTGCCGCTCATCCTCGTCGGCAAGATGTGGAGAGGGCTCGTCGACTGGGCGAGGACGGCGATGCTCGACCCGCGCCTGGCGCTCGCGAGTGCCGAGGATCTCCAGATCCCGCAGTGCCTCGACACCGCGGATGAAGCGATCGCCGTAGTTCGCGACCTGCACGGGAACTGGGCGGCTCGCAAGCGGAGTGGGTTGGAACCGGCGTAGTGGATCGCCTGGCATCAGTTCATGTCTGCGACGTCCCGAGGGCCCGCCTGTACCCGACTTCAGGTACCGCTCGAAGGCAACCGCGAGATGTTCGTCGGCGAATTCCACGACGACATCATGGGTGGCATTTCAGTCGACGAGCCCCGCCGGTCAGGTGCCGGAAAACCGAGTGAATTCGTCCAGCGGAGAGTCGACGACCGCAGGAGTTGCGATGGTTCGACGCTCAACATGGAGCAGATTCTGCAGTGCACGTGGCGAGCCAACCGTAGCTCGTTCGGGGCGGGACGCCCACCTTCGCGGCTTCGCCGCTACGGTGGGCAACCTCCGCCTGGATCATGAGCGGAGGTTGGTGGACCAGGCCGGGATCGTGCCGGTTAGGCGAGCCGAAGGCGATGCCGATCTGCCTGAGCCCGGGCTGAGTCCAGTAGACCGAGCGGAGCGAGGGATATGGACCAGGCCGGGATCGAACCGGCGACCTCATGAATGCCATTCATGCGCGCTCCCAACTGCGCTACTGGCCCACGCTCGAGGATCCTGCTGATCATATCGCGGCCGGAGGAAAGGGGGCAACGCGGGTGTCTTCCGCACGCGATAGCCTGGGCGTGTGGACTTCCGCTATGTTTCTCGGGAGGCATGAGACCCAGGCCACAGCTTCCGCCCGAGATCGAGGACTACCGCGACGAGCGGTGGCGTCGCGAGGCGACGCGGCAAGTTGAAACCGCCTACGAAGCCGAGCGTTTCATCGAACAGGTCGGCTTCGCCGCGTGCCTGGCCGATTCCCGGCGGCCCGGACCGTCGCTTTACGTGGCGGTTTGTGGCCGCCGTGACGCGGTGTTGCCACGCAACGTTCAGAAGGATCCCGAGACTTCACTGACGTGGGTGCTGAAAGACGAAATGGTGCGGCGCGGCAAGGTCTACTACGCCAAACTCGCACGCGGCAAGGCAATGTTCCTCGCGCCGCGCATGATCCCGCACTTCCAAGCGGTCTGGGGTGTTCGTCGATCCGAGGAGGCCCGCCGACTGAGCGCCAATGCCCGAGCGATCTTGAAAGTGCTGCGGAAAGAATGGGAAGTGAGCACCGCCGACCTGCGAAACGAATCCGGCGTCAAAGACCGCACAGCGTTCACGAGAGCGGTCGACGAACTCCAGTCGGCGATGATCGTCGTGCCGAGTGCGGTCGTCTATGAATCGAAGTTCACTTACCTCTGGACGCTGGGGGCTGGCCGATTTCCGGACGCGCTCGTGCGGCGTGTCAGTCGAGAAACCGCGCTGCGCGAGATCGCCCGCTGTTTTCTGGCCGGCGCCGGAATGACTATCCCCGGCGAGATGGCTCGCGTGACCGGCCTGCCGCGGCCGGATGCCGGGCGCGGCAACCGCGCATTGGTCGCCGAAGGCTACGCCACGATGCTCGCGCCCGGGGTGTATCGGTTGATCGCCACCGGCGCGCAGGCGGCCGGAACGGTCGCGGAAGAGTCAGCGTAAATCGCGAAACGCGCCCACTAACCGTTCAGCGCGTCCGACTTCGATTGGATTCGACCACAGCCCGTCTTTCTTGACGGACGATCCGACGATGAACGCGTCGGCGGCTGGATAGCGGGCGATATTGTCGGTCGTGATACCCGAGCCCACCAACGTGGCGGCCCCCACGGCGCGACCGACGGCGTCCACTTCGCTGGGCTCCGTCGGCTCACCAGTCGAAATGCCGCTGATGATTACCCCGTCCACCAGAAAGAACTCTGCGGCCTTTGCCGTCTCGACGAGGTCCACATCCGCGGTGATGGCGTGCGCCGAGTGCTTCTTTTTTACGTCAGCGAATACTCGAACGCGATCGGCGCCAATCGCGCGCCGATATCGGAGCAATGCAGCGGCGCTCGATTCGATGAGTCCTTCATCGGCGACGTGGGCGAACACGAAGCCCTCGACGCGCACGAAGCTCGCGCCGCACGCCAGGGCGACCGCGAGCGCGCCCGAGTTGGCGCCTGCAAGGATCTGAATCCCAAGCGGCAACGTCGTCGCGCGCCGTACCTCCCCGCCGACTATCGCCATGGCGGCAACGATCTCGGGCCCAACGACGCCTTTCAAATACGGACGATCGTGCGTGTTCTCGATCAGCACGCCGTCGAATCCCGCACTCTGATAGACACGAGCCTCGTCCACGGCTCTTGCAGCAATTGTCAGAACGTCGTGCGTGTTGGCTGGTGTTCCGGGCAGCGCGTCAAGGTGCACCACGCCGATCAGTGCTCGTGGGACGCCGAATATCGATTGGATGACGTGACGAGTGTCCACAACGCAGTTTCGAGGCGACTCAGCAGTTCAGAGGTCTTGCTTCAGCAACTTTTCATACCGCCACACTTCCAGCGGAAAGATTCCATCAGCGATTTCCACCTGGTTGAGGATCGTCCCTGCCCGCTGCCAGCCGCATTTCTCATAAAACCTCGCGGCGCGGTCATTGCCGATCGCACATGCGAGCCAGGCGGTCTCGAAGCCGCTGGCGGCAAGCCGACTCTCCGCGTCGGCAATCAACGCCGCGGCAATGCCGGATCCTCGTGCGTGCGCCGCGACATAGAGCTGAAAGAGCTCGGAGCCCTTCAGCATGAAGAATCCCGCCGGGGCGCCGGGCGGGCCAATCACCCGAACGGTCGCCAAAGCCTCCCGGAGCCTGGGTGCAAAGCTCTCGAGTGTCCGCAATCGCGTGAGCTCCACCGGCACAATCTGCGCATGGGCATCGTGCCAGCCGTCATGCCAAAGCCTGGCCAGTGGCTCGATCTCCGTCTCTTCCGCCGCTCTCACCTTGAATTGCATCGCCACGAGATTGTAGTCGGCGGAACAGCGGCCGCCGAGTCGTCGCAGGTGGTGAATCGCGGGGGGCCTGATCTAACTCCCGGGCGTCATCAGATGCGCGGAGGACGTCCCCGCATTCATGATCCACACGCCGCCCATTTTCGAATTGTCGGGTAAGCCCAGTGTCTGGGCCGTGGCGCCCGGCACGGCGATCGTCACGTGCATTCGGGCAGTCGCGCGGTCGGCGCCGCTCAGCGTGTACCAAACCGACCCGAACTCGGGCTTGACGCGCGTGCCATCCTTCTCGGCAGCATCGATTGCGGCCTGACGCGCGGGCCTGTCGGCGATGGTTTCGAACTTCCGATTCTGAGCGACCCGATCCAGGTTGGCAATGCTGGTGCACTGCGCCGAGAACGGCTGCTCGCTGGGTAGTCCCGATTGGTCGTAGCAGACCAGCCGATTGGTGCCCTTTTTCAGGGTGTCGTAAGTGTGGTCGGGCTTCCACTTGATGACCGTCGCGCCCTCTTTCAACTGGCGCGGCGCAGGCGCCAACGCCTGCTCGAACGTCTCCTCCGTCGGCTGTGCAACCGCCATCGTCGAAACTACCAACGCGCCGAGAACAAACAGAACTGTGCGTTTCATTCGCTGACCTCCAAAATCGGCCAACAGATTATATTGCCGCGTCTCTCCGAGCGCCCGTCTTTCGGTGGTTCGTGCTTCGTAATCCTCAAATGCCTCGTTTGGGATCACGGCAAGGTAAATGCGACCAGCTCCGGCAGCGAGCCCTGACTTGCGCCTTGTACCGTGAGGGCGATGTACTGCCTGCCGTCGAGCAGATAGGTCATCGGCGTGCCAATCGCCGCGCCAGGCAAGGTCCACCGACCCTACTTCCGCACCAGTCATCTTGTCGTAAGCCACGAGCCTCGCTCCACCCGCGGGTCCCCCCGTCGTGAGCGCGTAGATCAAGAGCGTCCTGGTGAGCAGCGGTCCGCTGAACGTGCTGTCGCCTCCCAGCGCCGGCAAGTCGACACCCTGGAGCATCGGGTGATCGCGGAAGCGCTCGCCCGTGCCAGCCGGCACCAACCACTTGTGATCACCGGTGTTCATGTCGATGGCGGTCATCCGCGAGTATGGGGGTTTGAAGAGCGGCAGCCCCTGCGGCATCTGCGGGCTGCGTGTCGGCGTTTGCATGTAGCGCAGGTTGCTGTTCAACTTCGGATCCGGCGGGGCAACGCGATTGACACCAAATCCGCTTCGGGAGGGCACATACAGCATCCCCGTCTCCGGATCGACGGCCGCGCCACCCCAGTTCGCACCGCCGACGGTGAACGGCCGCGTGATGGTGCCGTTCGTCGTGGGCGGAGTGAAGAGCGGCCCCAGCGTGAAGCCCTTGACGGCTTCGATCGCATGCGCCCGTAGCGCCGGCGTGAAGTCGACGAGGTCGTCGAGCGTTGCCCCTTGCGCCTCGAATGGCGCGGGTCGTGTTGGGAAGGGCTGGGTCTTGGAGGCGACCTCACCCGGAATCGTGGATGGCGGGACAGGCCGCTCCTCGATCGGCCAGACGGGCTTGCCGGTCACTCGATCGAACGTGTAAACGAAGCCTTGCTTCGTGACCTGCGCGAGCGCCTTGATGCGGCGTCCGTCGACGGTGATGTCGAGCAGGTTGGGCGCCGCTGGATTGTCGTAGTCCCACAGCCCGTGATGGACGGTCTGGAAGTGCCACACGCGCTCTCCGGTCTTGGCATCCAGGCAGAGGATGCTTTCGGCGAACAGATTGTCGCCGGGCCGGTGGCCGCCGTAGAAATCAGGCGCCGTCGTGTTGGTCGGCAGGTAGATGTGTCCGAGCTCCTCATCGGCGCTCATCGTTGTCCACACCGTCACCTTGCCGCTCACTTCCGCCGTGCCGCGCTGCCACGTCTCGTAACCGTAATCGCCGGCGGCGGGCACGGTCTTGAAGGTCCATCGCAGCGCACCCGTTCGCACGTCGTAGGCACGAATCCAGCCAGGAATCTGCTCCTTCTTGTTCACGAGCGACGAGATCGATGCCGGCGCGATGACGATATCGCCCACGACGAGCGGCGGAGACTGCACCGAATAGGTCAGCGCGTTGAGATAGTCGCGTTCTCCTCGGCGCGCGCGCGGCAGACCCTGCATCAGATCAATCCGACCGTGCTCGCCGAAGTCCGGCGACGGCAGGCCCGTCTTCGCGTCGACCGACAGCAGATAACCGTTGCCGGTTCCCCAGAAGACGCGCTCGCTGGTGCCATCGGTCCAATACGCGACGCCCCGCTGATTCCATCGCAGGCTCATGCTCGTCGTGCCGGCTTCGTAGCTCTTCGGGTTGTACACCCATCGCGTGGCACCGGTGCGGGCATCGAGCGCGGCGCCAATCGACAGCGGCGTGTTGAGATACAGCACGCCTCCGACCATCAGTGGCGTCGCTTTGAAGTTGTTCACGAACGGCGGCTGGCCGTCACGCCATCGCTTGGGATCGCGACGATTGAGCTCGTCGAAGACGGCGCGCGCACCGGCGGTCCATTCGCTGCCGTCCGGCAGCGTCACGCTGAGCGTGGCGTCCGGTGTGATGGCACGCCACGCGACTCGCAATTTTCCGAAATTGTCTTTGCGAATCTGGTCCAGCGGGGAGTAGTGGCTGCTCGCCAGATCACCGCCGTAGGTTGGCCATTCGCCTCGGGCCGTCGACGAGCGCTGCGCAACCGGCTCGACGACAGAACCGGCACAAATGGCGAAGACGAGACAGCCGAGAGCGACCCGCCACGTGCCTACGGTGCCTACGGTGCCTCGGGTGCCTGTGACGAACGGGCCTGGAGGCAACGCGGGCTCCACGAAGTGACCTGCCGGGGACATCGTTCGGTTCCTGCTCGAGTTGGAGTTTAGATCGCATGGAGGCCGGTGGACCGCGATCGCCGGGCAGATGGCCGGCCCACGTTCACACAATCGCTGAGTGACGCCTAACGCACCAGGCTCGAGATCCTGGAATCACGGTGAACCCACCGTTTGACAATCGGGCCGTTTGGGATCGGCCGGTGTGGCGAGCTTGTGCGCGCCCGGCCAGTGTTTGGTCGTATCGACGGTACCGATGCGCTTGCTGACGAACAGCACCTCGTAGGCCCACGCCGGAAACGGCTCGATCCCTTGCACGCAGGTATTGTTGTTGAAGTGAATGTGGACGACGTGGAAGAACTGCTTCAGGCGCTTGACGACCTCGATATGTTTCGCCTCGTGCATCCCATGAAGCTCGATGGCCAGCTGATCGATCCGCTGAAGGGTCTCGTCCGAGGCGTGGAGGAGTGAGTCCCACTCCGCGGCCTCGACGTCCATCTTGACCACCAGCCGCTTGGCCGCATCACCGTTCCTGGCAAACTGGTTCTGCATCGTGTCGAAGAGGCGACCCGCCTCGGTCTTGCGCGTTTCAGCCACACACTCGGCGTGAAACACCGTCTTGCCGCCGCGGCACGCCGGCTGGCGCGTGTCGAAGCAATCGTATTGATGAAGCGGCACGCGCAGGCGTGTCGCGACGTCGCACCCCCACCCATCGTAGTTGGCGATTCCATAAGAGTAGCCAGCCTCGACCTCGCCGAGCAGGTTGCCGCACATCAGGTAGCCGCCGTCGTTCGGTTCCCCGAATCGCTGTAGCTCGCAGTTCGACAGGACCACCGGCTGCAGCAGCTCGAAGAGGGTTTCGCGGTGCTGCGGGTCCGTCGCCCGAACGATCTTGAGGAGTTCCTCGACGGTAGGCTGGGCTTGAGATACTGCGGCGAGCGTTGACAAAAGAATGGTCGCGACCGACAGCGCAAGGCGCGCGCTCATCCGCGCATCTTACCTCCGACTTGTGAAGTTCACGGTGATCCTGATCTCGGCTTCCACCGGTGCCCCATTCAAGTACGTCGGGTCGAACTCCCACTGTCGAACGGCTTCGATGGCCGACGCTACGAGATCCGGGTGAACCTGAGCGTTCGGCTCTGCGGTCCGAAGATCGCTCATGTAGCCGTCGATACCAACGCGGCCGGTGAGCAGGACCTGACCGCCGATCCCAGAGGCCGCAAGCGCCGCCGGGTAATCGGGCGAGACGTGGAAGACCTTTCGCGGCACCTTGATGCAGCCGCCCACTCGGCCGACACACGGCGACGCAATCCGTGGCTCAGGAAGCTGTCGCTCCGGCGGCCTTGTCCTGGAAGTGGAAGGGCCAGGTGAGCCGTCATTGCTCACCGTCACCGTTTCCTGGAGGGTGCCGAGGGGCAAGAGGATGTTGCGTTGAAGGTGCGCACCCGCGCCGAGCCTCAGCATGTTACGAACGCGCTGGAAGCCGGCCAAGCTGGTCACGAGCGTGTAGTCTCCGGGCGGCAGGTCCTGAAACGCGAACGCGCCTGAGCTATCGGATGAGACCGATTGAGTCGCTCCCGTGGCATCCTGCGTCAGCGCCACATCGACGCCCGGGAGCAAACCGCTGTGCTGATCGTACAGAACGCCAACGATCGACGCGGTCGCCGACTGTCCTGTTCCACCAGCCTCGCTCCAGGGACGAATCACAGCGCTTGCAGGTGTTGCGGAGGGAGCTAATGGCAGTGAGTCGACGATGCGCTCGACAGGACCTGTGCGTGAAGCAGGGCTTGCGGCCGCTAGTGGAATGACGCCCGCGACCAGCGCCGTGAAAGCCGCAACGCGCGAAAGGCGGCCGAGCGGTTTGCGATTGATCCCAGTCGTCAACATGGCGTGAATCCTTTCCTCCAAGGTCGATGGCTGAGCCACCGCGGTCGCCGGCGACCACCCCGAACTTCGCCCGCCAATAGCCTCCCGAGCAACGGCGAGCAGGTGCCCGGCGTAGTCGGCGCCGCTCACACCCGCCCGCATGACCTCGTCATCGCACGCGCGCTCGCTCTCGTGCTGCACTCGGCGGTCGACGATCCACATCAGGGGGTTGAACCAGAACGCGCAGCGCATCGCGACCGCAAACATCCGCATCGCCCAGTCACCGCGCTCCACGTGGGCCAACTCGTGGAGCAGGACCGCACGCTGACACGACTCTGACCACTCGGTCGCGCTGGCGGGTAGCAAGATCGTCGGCCGTCGCATGCCCCACGTGACCACCAGGCCCGGATGAGTCGCTTGAATGAGCAGGCGCACCCGGCACTGCCGCGGCGTGGCTACGAGCACATCCAACGAGTGGCGGAGTGGGCCTTCGGTGACGACCTGCGCTCGGGTCGCGAGCCGCGAGAGCCTCCACAATCCAGCGCACAGGACGACAAGCCCGACGAATGTGCCCGCGCTCCACAACGCAACGAGCAGTTGGCCGCCATCGAAGCGGCCTGGACGGCCGAACACATCTGTTGGGAGAGTTGGCGACGCTGCGGGTGGTTCGCTGGTGATCGTCAACGGCGTGCCGGCAATCTCGAGCGACGGCGCCGCAAACGCCAGCCGCCAGGGTGGCAGCATCAGCTCGAGCGCGGGCGTGAGCGCAGCGGCAATCATCGTGGCAACGAGCACCCAATGCCGTAGCGATGCCGACCGGCGGCGAAGCGACATGGCCGCGATCAGCCCGATCGCAAGAACCAGCGATGTATCAACAATGACGGCAGCGGCGAGAGTCATCGCGATCCTTCCTTCCTGGCCTTGGCAATCAGCGCCGCCAGCCGGTCGATCTCGTCGGCTGAAAGCCGCGCCCCTTCTCCGCCGAGCAGCGCCACCACGACCTTCTCGGCCGAACCATCGAAGAAGGTGTCCACCAGGTGGCGAAGGGCCGACTTCCGAGCCGCGCCCACAGGGATCACCGGCGTGTAGACATACCGAACGCCGTCATCTTCGTGGCGGACGTGTCCCTTCTCTTCGAGAACCCTGAGCTGGGTGCGAACCGTCGAGTAACTCGGGCTCCCGCCGAGCTCGTCCATGACTTCGGCCGCGGTCACGCGCCCCCGGCGGAACAGGACATCCATGATTTGGCGCTCGCGGCGCGAGAGGACCGCATGAAGAGGTTTTGCCATGAGTGTTAGTTTTATCGCACTAGTGCGACAAAAATAACACTTGCGATCGGGCCTGTCAAGCGCATCTCAAGACAAGGTGCCTGCGTGCCGAAGGTGCCTACGGTGCCTGAGTGCGGATGCATAGGTGCTCACGTGCTGAAAGTCCGGCGCCTTGCTCGGTTGGAGCGATCATCGCGAACAGGGCGGCGCCCCAGAGCAGCCATGCCGCATACAGTCGCGGGTAGGCGGCCAGCGCGCTCCAGCCACTCGTGAACTTATGAGTGGTCCAATCTGGCGGGACGAACAGCAGCACAGCAACAAGCCCGAGAAAGGCGAGCCGCCATCGACCGAGCTCGTTGAACGGCCACAACAACAACACAGGGATGATGAGCGAGACGAAATGCGGTTCGGCAGCCACCGGCAACGTGAGCTCGGACAAGCAAACCGCCGCTGCCAGCCAAGGCCTCATCGAAGCGTTCCTCGACAACAAGAGGGTCAGCCCCAGCGCTGAACCCAGGATCAGCGGCGGCAACGCCATCGCGAGGGATGCACAGTTCGCCGCAGGCGAAGGGTTCCAGACCGCGTCCGCAACACAGAGGTGCCGAACCAACGCCAGCGTGGTTTGATACGCGGTCACCGAGGACGAGGCTCGGGCGACGAACGCTCTCACATAGTCCGGGTAAGCCACCCAGGTCCGCGGGTCGGCGATCAGCAATACGAGCGCGGCCGCGGCGCTCGCGACAAGCAACGCGACCCCGAGGGTTCGCCACCGCCGCTGCGCCGCCAGCATCACCAGGAAGGCCACCCCGCTCGACTTCAGTGCCAGCGCCAAACCAAGAAAGAACCCCGCCAGCGACACGTGACCTCGCAAGAGGCTGAGACACGTCGCGGTCAGCAAAGCGCTGACAAAGAGATAAGCCTGCCCGATTCGAAGGTTTGCGAACACGGTGGGGTTCAACAGCAACGCCGCGAGTAGAAGGGGCGGGATCGCCCTCTGATCGGCGGCGCGACCCAGAAGGGCGATTGCCACAACGAAAGACGTCAGCGATGCCAGCAGCCACACACTCCGCGCTGCCGTGTGATCGAGCCACGCCACCGGCACCGCCATCAACGCCATCGTCGGTGGATTGGGCCCGAAGATCTCGAGTACTTCGGTGCCAGTCAGCTCCTGCACGAAACGCTGAAACCAGTCATCGTCGTAAATGGTGGGGCCGAGCTGACCAGCCACGAGGAGGCGCGACGCGGCGTAGTAGGCGACGAAGCCGTGCGTGACGCGGCTGGCCGAGAACACGACGTAGCCCAAAAGGATCGCCAGTGCGACAACGGGCACGAGTGTCGTGCCCGACAGGCGAGTCTGCCCTCCCGCATCGCGCGCTGGCGTCAATGGCGAGCGAGTGTACTATTCGCCGGCATGCAGACGGAGGTCTAGCGAGGCTCCGCTCCGACGCTGAGCATGGAGGGGCGGCTCCGCCTCGCTAGGTGGCTATTTTGTTTCGCCCCTCTCCGCGGGGCGAGAGTCTTGAATGGCCCTCCGAACACTTGACTCATTCGAAAGGAATTCGGCCATTCAAGACTCTAGACCGCCGTGCCGGAGTGGAAGGTCGAGAGTGTAGAATCGCCGCGCGAGGAACACCCACATGATGAAACGACGCGTCCCCATCATCGGGATCATGCTGTGCCTGATCCTGAACATGGCCGTACAGGCCCAGCAGCCGCCTCAACGATCCGGGCCGCCGCCCTCAATCGACGAGCGCACGAGCGGCATGAAGAAGTTGGACGGCTTCTTCCCCCTTTACTGGGACGAGCGCAGCGGATCCCTGTACCTGGAGATCACGCGCTTCGATACCGATTTTCTGTTCTCGAACGGCTTGTCCGCCGGTCTCGGATCGAATGACATCGGTCTCGATCGCGGGCGCGGCGGCGCCGGGCGCGTGGTGCGGTTCCAGCGCGTCGGACCACGCGTGCTGTTGGTGCAGCCGAACCAGTCGTTCCGATCGAGCAGCAGCAACCCGCTCGAGCGCAAAGCGGTCGAGGATTCGTTTGCGAAATCGGTCCTCTGGGGATTCGCAATCGCCGCCGAATCCGACGGTCGCGTCGTCGTCGATGCGACCGACTTCTTCCTCCGCGACATCAACGGTGCTGGAAACTCCCTGAGACCCGGCAACTATCGCGTCGATCGCACGCGCAGCGCGTTCTACTTGCCCAACACCAAGAACTTTCCGAAGAACACGGAAGTCGATGTCACCCTGACTTTCGTCAACGAGGCGACCGGCGGCGGTGGTGGCGGTGGCGGTCCAGCGCAAGGTCCGCAGCCGATCGTCACCGGCGGCGCCGCGGGTGGAGGAGGAGGCGGGGGCGGTGGTGGCTTTGGCGGCAGCTTGTTTTCGGGCACGGTCGGCAGCGTGACGCCGACTCCCGACGCGGTGACGCTGCGCGAGCATGCGTCATTCGTCGAGTTGCCGGATGGCAATTACCAACCGCGCATTGACGACCCGCGCGCGGGCTACGGTGGGATGAGCTTTCTCGACTACAGCGCTCCGGTTACCGAACCGATCCAGATTCGCTACATCCGTCGGCATCGCCTGCAGAAGAAGGATCCCGCCGCGGCGACGAGCGAGGCGGTGCAACCCATTCAGTACCTGGGTGGACTCAGGTGCGCCCGAAGACGTGAAGAAGGCGCTCATCGAAGGCGCCAACTGGTGGAACCAGGCGTTTGAGGCCGCCGGCTTCCGCAACGCGTTCAAAGTCGATGTGCTGCCGGAGGGCGCCGACCCGATGGACATACGCTACAACATGATCAACTGGGTTCACCGATCGACACGTGGGTGGAGCTCGGGCGGCACCGTCACCGATCCGCGAACCGGGGAGATCATCAAAGCGACGGTGACGCTGGGGTCGCTGCGCGACCGGCAGGACTACATGATCTTCGAGGGGCTGCTCTCCCCCTATGTCAACGGCGACGAGAAGCCGGCCATCCTCTATGAGACCGCGATGGCGCGTATTCGCCAGCTGTCGGCGCACGAGGTCGGACACACGCTCGGTCTCGGACACAACTATTACAGCAGCGGCAAGGGCTGGATCTCGGTCATGGACTACCCGCACCCGCTGGAGAAGCTCAAGGAAGACGGGACCATCGACCTCTCCGAGGCCTACGCTCCGCGGATTGGCGATTGGGACAAGGTCGCCATCAACTATGGCTACCGCGAGTTCGCCAAGGGCACCGAAGAAGCCGCAGCGCTGAAGAAGATTCTGGCCGACGCGTGGGACGGCGATCTTCGCTACTTCACCAATCAGGACACCGACATTCATCCGCGTTCAGATCAATGGTCGAATGGCACCAACCAGGCGGACGAATTGAACCGGATGATGAAAGTCCGTCGCGCCGCGCTCGATCGCATCGGCGAGCGCACCATCCGCATGGGCGCGCCGATGACGACGATCGAAGAACCCCTCGTGCCTATCTACATGCATCACCGCTACGCGGTCGAAAGCGCCTCGTCCATGATCGCCGGCCAGGACTTCGTGTACGCAATGCGCGGCGACGGGCGGACCCCCACCAAGTGGGAAACGGCGGCAAACCAGCGCCTGGCGCTCGAAGCGCTGGCCGCGACGTTGAAGCCTTCGGAGCTCACTATTCCCCGGAAGATCCTCGACTCGATTCCACCGCGGCCGCCGGGTTACGGTCTGCATCGAGAGCTGTTCCCGCGCACGACCGGCGAAGCGTTCGACCCGCTGGGCCCGGCGACGGTGGCAGCCGATGTCACGATTGGTTTCGTACTACAGCACGACCGCGCGGCCCGAATGGTCGCGCAGCACGCCGTCGATCCCACGCTGCCCGGTCTGGGCGAAGTGATCGATCGCTTGACGAAGGCGACCGTCGATGCGGTGACGACGACACCGTACGAAGCGGAGGTGCGGCGTGCGACCGAGCGCGTGCTGATCGATCGGTTGATGTGGCTGGCGACGGCGGCGCCGAACGGCCAGGCGCGCGCCATCGCCTCGATGAAGCTGCAGCGACTCGGCACACGGCTGAAAACAACCAACGGTAAGCCCGAGCCAGACGTCGCGCATCACACGCTGCTCTCCGCCGCCATCACTCGCTTCCTCGAGCGTCCGGCCGAAGTCGCGCGCGTGATGCCCCCGCCAAACGCCCCGCCGGGTGCGCCGATTGGGGATGGCGGTCAGAATTGGCTGGCCACGCCGCCCTGGTGCGACTGGGACGAGAATCAGTAAGGCATAGGGCATAGGGCGCAGGGCACAGGGCGCAGGGAGGGAACAGGGCCCTCAGTCCCTCTGCCCTTCCCTGTGCCCTGTGCCCTGCGCCCTGCGCCCTATTTCAACGTTATTCGCTCCGTGACCCGTCCGCCGCCTTCGATCGGCCGGACCGAAAACGCCGGATCGCTCCGCATCGGCGCGGTGACGAACGGATCGCCTTCGAACACGATCTCAAAAACCCGCGGCGCGTAGCCCTGTGCACCGACTTCGAAATGGATATGGCCGGGCGTGCGCGAATTGGGATACGACCCCGGCCGAATGGTGTCGAACGACCACTCGCCACGCGCGTCCGAGCGCAGAAACAACTTCAGCCGTGGGTTGCGATTGTCGCTCGCTGGTTTGATGCCGTAGTACCCCTCAGCATCCGCCTGATAGGCATAGATCGACACGCCTGGAATTGGTTTGCCATCGGGACTGACGACAACTCCAGAAACGCTGAGCGGTGTGCCGGGCTCGCCCGCTGGTGTGAGCCGTCCAGTGGACGGTGCATGCGCAGGCGCTTCGTGGATCGGCCTGGGCGCGCAGGACGACGGCGCCAACAATCGCGGTCCACGCAACAACACTCACCACCAGCCATGGAGAGCGTCCCCCGATTTTCTGGCGCATCTCGACCTCCGCGTGGAAATCATCTCATAGGGCGCAGGGCATAGGGCGCAGGGCGCAGGGGGCTCAGGGCCCTCAGTTCCAACCCATGCCCCGCCTATGCCCTATGCCCTATGCCCTGTGCCCTGCCCCATGCCCTTGCTACATCGGCACAGGCGCGTCTACCCTAGATGTCTAGGCTTATGCTTCGACGCCAGAAGAAGCCCGATGCGCTGCAGGGCACGCTCGACCTGCTCGTCCTCAAGACCCTGAGTCGGGGGCCGCAACATGGCTATGGCATCGTGACGCACTTGCAGATCGCTTCGGACGAAACCCTGCCAGTGGAGGAAGGCTCCCTCTATCCCGCGCTGCATCGCATGGAGCAGGCGGGCTGGATCACCGCGGAGTGGAAGCTCACCGTGAACAATCGGCGCGCGCGTGTTTATCGCCTGACCCGAGCCGGCCAGAAGCAGCTGGACGCTGAAGAAGAGAAGTGGAGCCGACTCAGCGAGGGCGTCGGCAAGGTCTTACGCTTCGTCTAGGAGACGCCATGGGCTGGATGCGACGCCTGCGAACGACGGTCCTGGGATCGCGCGATAGCCGCAACTTCGACGATGAGGTGCGCTTCCATCTGGCCGAGCGCACCGACGAGTACATCCGAAACGGTCTGACTCGCGACCAAGCCGAGCGTGAAGCACAGCGACGGTTTGGTGATGTGACGCGCGCGCGAGAATGGACGCGCGACGCTGACACACTGCCCTGGCTTCGCGAATTCGGTCATGACGTGCGGTACACATTGCGCACACTCGGCAAGAACCCTGGCTTCACGACGACGGCCCTCCTGACGTTGGCACTGGGTATCGGCACCAACACCGCGATCTTCGCCGTGGCATACGGCGTCTTATGGCGGCCGCTCCCCTATCCCAGCCCTGATCAGCTCGTGCGCGTGTCCGAGTACCACATGAACGCGACGCCGCCGCTGCAAGAGGCAGTGATGAGCCACCTCGCCTTCAACGCCTGGCGCGAGCACGCTCAGACTCTCACCGGCCTGGCCGCCTACAGCGAGCGCGCGTACAACGTCACCGGCGTTGGTGATGCCGAGCGACTCCGCGCGGCCTCGGTCGCACCGGAGCTATTCCCGCTGCTGGGACTTGCTCCCACCGCGGGACGGTTCTTCGATCCCCGCGAAGGAATTGCTGGCGCAGATCGCGTCGTGGTTCTCTCGGACGGTTACTGGCAGAGTCGTTTCGGCGGGCGCCTCGAGGCGATCGGTCAGACGCTCATGCTCGATGGTGTGTCACGTGTCATCATCGGCGTCGCGCCGCGAGGCTTTTCGTTCCCGGATCACGATCGCCAGCTATACACGCCGTTCGTCGTGCCTCGAACGACGGAGGCGAGCGGACCCAATCAATCCGTCAACGTGTTTACCGCCATCGGCCGGTTGGCTGCTGGCGTCACGACGGCGCAAGCCGAAGCCGAAGGCACGAGTGTCGCACGCGGGCTTGGACCGCGGCCAATCGCAGCCGACCTCTTGTTCGGCAAGGGCGGGCCGGCCGCCATTCGCGTCCGGACCATCGTCGATCAGGCAACCGGGCGGGTACGACCGACCGTGCTGCTCCTGATCGGCGGTGCCATGCTGGTGCTCCTCCTTGGCGGCGCAAACGTCGCGAACCTGCTCTTGTCTCGAGGCATCGCGCGAGAGCGGGAGTTCGCGGTTCGGGCCGCAATTGGCGCCGGGCGCGGACGCCTCCTCCGGCAGATGTTTGCTGAAAGCCTCGTGCTCGCCATGGGAGCGGCGGCGTTAGGCGTATTTCTGGCCTGGGCGCTCTTGCGTGTGTGGCCGGCCCTCGTGCCGCGTTCGTTTCCTCGAATCGCCGAGGTGCATCTCGACGCCGCCTCGGTTTTATGGGCGCTGGCGGTATCGATCCTGATTGGCGCTCTCGTGGGTCTCGCGCCCGCACTGCAGGGGTCACGAGTCAATCCGGTGAGCGGTTTCCGTGTCGGTCCCGCCGCTTCGATCAACGTCCGTTCGACTCGCACACGCCGCGGATTGATTGGCCTCCAGGCCGCGTTCGCGGTTGTCCTGCTGGTCGGGGCAGCGCTGCTGCTCCGAAGCTTCGGTCGACTCGTTGGCCGCGATGCAGGCTACGACGCTGCGCAGGTCGTCACCGCACGCATCGCGCTACAGGGCGGCGAGGTGACCGCGGCACGCTGGCAGCGCGTCGCCGATGGCGTGCTCGAACGAGTGCGCGCTCTGCCGGGTGTCGAAAGTGCGGGTGCCGCGAACATGGCACCGCTCGGCGATACGACGCACGTGATCGGCTTTCGACTAGCCGGGGACCCCGCTGATGCGGTCGTCGCTCGCGCGCTCGGCTACATCGCCACGCCAGGGTACGCCGAATCATTGAAGCTGCGACTCGAACAGGGCCGGTTGCTGAGCCATTCGGATGTCGGTCGTCCGATCATGGCGATGATCGTGAACGAGGAGTTCGTGCGCAGCTACCTCAATGACGGCCAGCCCGTCATCGGCCGCATCTTTACCGGCATCCTGGGACCGAAATCGCGGGTTGAAGTCGTCGGCGTCATCGGCAACGTCCTCAAGAACGGCCTCACCGACGACCCGCGATCGGAAATCTACGTTGCGCTGGGCAACCATGGGGCAGTGACCACCGGCAGTGAGATCAACCTGGTGATTCGGACCACCGGCGAAACGGCCAGCGTCGCCGAGACGCTGCGGTCGATCGTGCGCGAGGTCGATGCGGCGGCGCCCGTCCACAACATCCGGATGCTGGCAGCCGACTTGTCCGCTTCGGCTGGTCAATCGCGTTTCACCACGACCATCGTGTCCGCCTTTGCCGCTCTGGCAGTCGGACTCGCGGCGATTGGGTTGTACGGAGGTCTCATGTACGCCATCTCACGGCGCACACGCGAGTTCGGGATTCGCACGTCGCTCGGGGCCACTCGGCAGGCGCTCGTGGCGCTCGTTCTTCGTGAAGGGCTGGTTGCGACGTTGATGGGGCTGTTCGTTGGACTCGGTGTCGCGGCGCTCCTCACGCGCATGATGAGCGGCTTGCTCTTCGCGATCGATCCGCTGGACGCCGTCGCGTTTGCGACCGCGCCTGTCGTTCTACTCCTGGTCGCGCTCAGCGCTTGCGTCTTGCCGGCCGTGCGGGTGACGTCGATCGCGCCCACGCAGGCGCTGCGACAAGAGTAATCCGCGGAATCGTTCGAGGAGAAAGGCCAAGTAGAGCCATTAGCATCCGCGGAATGTGGGAAAGCGCAGAACCAATTCCTGGGACGTCTCATGCCAGCGGACGGCTGATCTTCCGGCTGAAGCCGGAAGCCACGCGGGCGAGTGACTATAGATGTGTCACCCCCGTCGAAGAATCGCCACCGGATCGATTCGCGTCGCTCGCCAGGATGGGATCAGCGTCGCGATCAGGCCAACACCAAACACGATCGCCGTCACGGCGGCGGCCGTCACGGGATCGGCCGGTGCAACGTCCACGAGTAGGCTGGAAACGGTATCTCTGAGCCACCACGAAGCAATCAGCCCAAGAATGATGCCGCCGCTCACGATCCGCACACCCAGCGAGGCGACCCAACCAATCAGCTGCGCTGGATTGGCGCCCATCGCCATTCGCAGGCCAATCTCTCGGGAGCGCTCGCGAACGCGTTGCGACAACGCGCCGTAGACGCTGAGCACCGCCAGGAAGATCGACATCCCTCCAAACACGAGCAGCGTGGCCATCGCCTGGCGCTCACGCTCCAATGTGGCATCGACCAGTTGGTCGAGCGGGTGCAAGCTCTGCGCGGGCTTCTGCGGATCGACCTCCTTCAACACCGCGCGCACCGCGGGAATCAATCGGCGCGGATCGCCGGCCGTGCGAACCGTGACGTTGAGAATCAGATACGGCTTTTGCGCATGGGCAAAGTAAATCTCGGCGCGAGGCTCGCTTCGTGGTCCATGAAAACGAACGTCGCCAACTACCCCGACGACGTCATACGGGTAGATTCCTGCGGTGCTGTAATCCACTACGAGCCGTTGCCCAACCGCCCGTCCGCCGGGCCAGAGCTTGCGCGCGAGCGTCTCGCTGACCATGACCACCGGCGAGCCACCAGGCCCGTCGTAGTCCGTAAAGTGACGGCCGTCGATCACTTTCAGTTGCAGCGCTGAAAAATAGCCTGGCGTCACGACTCGAACCCACGCGGGCGTTCGCGACGATTCGTCTAGATCCTTGCCCTCCGGCCAGACGGGTCGCTCGAAGTTCGGGCCCAACGGGCTCGTCGGAACCGATGTGGCGCCGCCCACCGCGGATACTCCCGGGAGCGCGGCCAGCCGCTCGAACAATCGGGAGTAGTACGCACGCGCATGCGCACCCGTGCTGTACGCCTGACTGTCGAGGAAGATGGGGAGCACCAGCACGCCCGATGGATTGAAGCCAGGCTCCTTCGCACGCAGGTGGACAAAGCTCCGAACGAGCACGCCCGACGCCGCGAGCAGTACCGACGGCGAGCGCTACCTGCCCGATCACGATCGAATCGCGGAGGAGATGGCTCCCGGCCGTGACCGTGGTGCGCGGCGAACCGGAGGCAAAACCCGTGATCGGATCGGCGTGAATTCGTCGCCACGCCGGCGGCAGGCCCGACACCACCGCCGACAAGACCGTCAGTCCGGCAATCAGCCACAGCCCGCGGGTATCGAGGGCAACTTCGCTCACCCGTGGCCAGTCCGGCAAGGTGGCGGGAATGAGGCGAAGGCCAACGACCGCCAACGCCACGCCCAGCGTGCCGCCAAGCGCGGCCAGCAGGATCGATTCCATCAGGAACTGGCGTAGCAAACGTCGCGACGAAGCGCCCAATGCGACGCGCACCGACGTCTCCGACGCTCGGTCGAGGCCGCGCATCAACGACAGCAACGCGACGTTGGCACAGGCAACGAGCAGCACGAGCCCGACGGCGGCGAGGAGGACCCACAGCAGCCTTGCGGTGTCGCCGACAATCTCGGTCTCCAGGGATCCGAGACTGGCGCTCCACCCGCGGTTGGTCGACGGATAGTCAGCCGCGAGATCGCTCGCCACGCGTTTCAGGTCTCCCTCGGCTTGCACCATCGAGACTCCCGGCTTCAACCGGGCCACGGCGCTTACGTAATGCTGATCGCGGGGCGACTTCGACGAGATGCTCCATGGCATCCACAACTGGACGCTCGCGTCAGGAATCGCAAAGCGCTCGGGCATCACGCCCACGACCCTGAACGGTCGTCGTTCGATGGTGATGGTGCGTCCGACGATCGCCGGATCTCTGCCGAACTGTTGCTGCCAGAGCGAGTAGGCCAGCACGACGACCGGATCTGGTCCGACCGGAGCCGCGGCATCGTTGAACTCGGCACGGCGCGTCTCTTCGACCGTGAACGTCCGCCCGAGGATGGGCGACACCTGCATCACCGGAAAGAAATCCTCGGTCACTTGCGCGCCGATCAAGACTTCGGCGTCGCTCGCGACAGTCAGCGTCCGGCCGATCGAGTAGTAACCGGCGATGCCATCGAACACGGACGTCCGCTGGCGCCAGTCCACGAGGTTGCCCGTCGTCACGCCGGATCGATCGACGCCGATCTGGGGGTTCTCGTCGAAGATCCGGACGAGACGTTCGGAATCCGGGTAAGGCAGCGGACGCAAGACAATGCCGTCGACGAGCGCGAAGAGAATGGCCCTGACGCCAATCCCTATGCCCTTTGCTCCAATCGACAGAAGCGTCACGCCGGGCGAGGTGCACAGAACTCGAGCCGCGTAAACGACCTCCCGCGTCAGCTGTTCTACTGGGAAGCGCGCGCGACCCTCGGCCAGCCGCTCGCGAGTCGCTCGGATGCTGCCAAGCTCAATTCGAGCCTGCCGACGCGCTTCCGGTTCGTCGATGCCACAGCGCATTTTCTCGACCACAACCGACTCGACATGGTGCGAGAGCTCATCGGCGGAGTCGCGGTCCAAACGGCCGGCGAAAAGCAGTTCGACGATGCGGCGCCACACGCTTCTCATGGGGTCTACTCGACGTCAGCGTGGAGCACCCGCATCATTGCCGCGGCCGTCCGCTCCCACGCCGCTTGATCGGCCGACAGACGTCGCCGACCCGCCGCCGTCAGTGAGTAATAGCGGGCGCGACGTTTGTTTTCGGTGGTCGACCATTCGCCTTTGACCAGGCCGTCACGCTCCAAACGCTGGAGGCAGGATACAAGGCGCCGAGCGTCACTTTGAACACGCCTCCAGACACCTGCTCGATGCGCTGGCTGATGCCGTAGCCGTGAAGCGGCGCCAGCATCAGCGTTCTGAGAACAAGGAGCTCGAGCTTTTCGGTGGCCACAGTTCTCCTGCTTCTTCTCCTATCTATTTCGATAGAGTAGAGTCTAGCCAGCAAGATCTTGACAGTCAAGCCTGGCCTCGGCGCGCTAACGTTCCACCCTATGCCAGGAAGCGTTCTTCATACGATTCGACACACCTTCCTTCTCCTTGTACTTGCGATCATCGGCATTACGATTGCCGCACTGGCCGCACAATCCACGCCGCCGCCGCGTCAGCGCCAGGACTGCAGCGCGGCCGTCTACCGCGAGTTCGACTTCTGGGTCGGGACGTGGACGGTGACGGCGCACGGCAAACCAGCCGGCACCAATCGTATCGAGGTCGATCTCAACGGCTGCGTTCTCGTGGAGAACTGGACTGCGGCCAGCGGAGGTCGTGGCACGAGCCTCAACTTCTACGATCGCGCTTCGAAGGCTTGGTACCAGAGCTGGATGGATCAAAGCGGCGGTGCGCTTCGGCTGAAGGGCGCCTTTACGAACGGCCGGATGGTCCTGCAAAGCGATCCCCAACCTGGTTCAGACGGTGGGAGCGCGATTCAGCGCGTCACCTGGACTCCGGAACCCGATGGCACCGTGCGACAGTTGTGGGAGTCCACCTCAGATGCCGGCAAGTCGTGGACGACGGTGTTCGACGGGCGCTATACCCGGGCGAAGTGAGCCGCGAACGAGTTTCGGCGTCGTCCCAAACGTGCGGCGGAAGGCGTACGTGAAGTGGCTGTGACTCGAGTAGCCCACCTCGAGCGCGACGGTCGTCAGGTCCATTCCGCCTTCGATCAGGTCGAGTGCTCTTCTCAGCCGAATCAGGTCACGGTATTGATGCAACGTCAGACCTGTTCCCTGCCGGAACACACGACAGAGATGGAACGGCGAACAAGACAGTTCGGCCGCGACCGTCGACAGGCGGAGCGGCCGATCGAACGTCGTCGCCAAGAGTCGTCGTGCGTCCTCAATCAACGTGGTCATCCGTCGCGTACGCACGAGAGACTCGTGCGAACGGGCGCGGCGTATTGCTGCCTGCAAGGACATCACTGAGGAGCGTCAGCACGGTTTCTTCAACCATCAATGGATCGACGGCGCTCCCGCTCACTAGTCGTCGAAAGAATCGACGTTGTCGCAAGTAGAGGGATGCCGGGCTCGAGATCGACGGCGCTCGAAATCCGCCCACGGCATCCAGCGCCGCAGGATCGTACAACCGCAGCATCTCGTGCATGACTTGCGGAGCGACCGCGTAGTAGTCGCAGTGGTCGCCTTCCTGGCTGGCAACTCGCCGGCGGTATCGCTGTCCAGGGTTGTAGAGCGTGATCACGGCGGGGTCGCCCTGGAACGGACGCGCATCGGCATGTTGAATTTCGACCGCGGTGCGGGGGAACACGAAGCAGTGATTGCGGATCGGGCCCGAGTCTTCGAACAAGGGGTGATCTGGCCGGCAGCGGAAGGCCCCAACCGCGATGCAGTCGCCCCTATAGATCAGGGTGTCGACGTCCGCCGCGACTGCTGGCACAGGCAGTACCGTCAATCTGCTGGACCCTTCAAGCCCTATCAGGGTAACCCCACTTGGATCAAATTGGCTCTTGCAACGACTGGTGCTGACAGGTAAAACTCTTCGGATCGTGGCCACAACAAATTCGCGCAGGTTTCATTCACGAGTTCTTCAGGGCGCCTTGTGTGCGGCCCTCGTCTTCATCGACCCACTTAGCGCACTCGCGCAGGACACCCGCGCCGCGGAAATCGCGGCACAGCAGGCGGAAAAGAGCAAACAGCTCACGCCTAACGTCGCGTCGCGCGCCGAGAACGTCGTCGACTGGTTCGAAGACTACTTTACGAGCCCCAATGTGGTTTATGCGACGCTCCAGAGCGTCTACCCCACCGGCGGTATCACGCCAGGCATCGCGTTGCGCCGGTCCGTTGGTCACGCGCGCTTCAACCTCGGCGGCGCCTGGTCGGTCCGGAACTACAAGGGGGTCAACACGTCGCTGCGATTCCCCGAGCTTGCCGGCAACAGGATGGAGATCGAAGGGCACGCCAGCTGGGTGGATGCAACGCAAGTGCCGTACTACGGACTTGGCAACGACACCCTGAAGGACGATCGAGCCAACTACGGACTGCAAGAGTCTATAGGCGGCGGCAGCCTCAAATGGAAGCCCGTCCGCTGGTTTCGGGTCGGTGGCGGCGTCGATTTTCGGCAGATTGAGGATAGTGAGGGCGACGGAACGCGACCTTCGATCGAGACCGTTTACAACGATCTGACTGCACCGGCGCTCTTCGAGAAGACGACCTACACGCAGGGGATCGCACAAGTGGCCGTCGACTGGCGGGAATCGCCCGGCTACACGCGACGCGGGGGGCTTTACGCGGTCACTTTCAACGATTTCAGCGATGCCGACGACCGCTTTGGATTCCGACGGTATGACTTCGAGTTCCTACAACTGATTCCGATTCTCAATGAACACTGGGTCCTCGGATTTCGCGCGTACGTGCAGTCGACCGAAACCGAAAGCGGACAAGTAATTCCTTACCATCTCCTTCCGTCGCTCGGTGGCAACGATATTCATCGCGCGTATGGAGACTTCCGCTTCCGCGACAACCACATGTTGGTGCTGAACGGCGAGTATCGCTGGATCCCGTCGCGTGTCCTCGACATGGCGTTCTTCGTCGACGCTGGCAAGGTGACGTCCGAGCGTCGCGACCTCGATCTCGACGACTTGAAGACGGGTTATGGCGTGGGCTGGCGCTTTCATACACCAACAGTGACCGTCTGGCGCATCGACCTTGGGCACGGCGACGAGGGATTCCGACTCCACCTCACTGGCGGCCTTTCGTTCTGAGGCATCAACATGCAATCGAGATCTCACTCTTCACTCGCTCGAGCCGTGCGACCTGTGATCCTTTCCGTCGCCTTGGTCGCCGCCATCTCAACGACCATCGATGGCCAAAAGCGCCGCTTCTTCAGCGACGACCCGATAACTCGCGTGGTGGACTCGCAGGATGCCTCCGGGGTGCGACCCAAGACGGTCAACCTCGTTTACGACGAATCGCGGAACTTATTCGGCAATCCTGGCGACAAGGACATGAACAAGCGGGCGCAAAGCATCAACACCATTGACGAGGTGCCCGATTCGATGTGGTTCACCAACCGCATCGGCTCGCGGCCGATGACGGTCGAGGAAGTAGCCAAGGGTCCGGACACTGCCAGCGGTCCAGCACCCGGGCCGTGGACCCTGGCGTCAGGCAAGAGCGACGGGATTACACCCGGTTTCACGATTCTGGATACGGCCGGTGATCGGTGGTTCATCAAGTTCGATCCGCCGAACTACCCAGAATTGGCCAGTGGCGCCGAAGCCGCCGTCACCAAGCTGTTTCACGCGCTCGGCTACCACGTGCCCGAGAATCACGTCACGAAACTGACCCGCGAAAGTCTGGTCCTCAACGAGAAATCACGCATCACTTCTGAGGATGGCGCTGAGCGACGGCTCACTACCCGCGACATTGACCGGCTGCTGCGCATGGGGGCGCAGGATGCTGACGGATCGTACCGCGTCATCGCAAGCAAAGCGGTGGCTGGCAAGCCGGTCGGTCCGTTTCTTTACATGGGCACCCGTTCGGATGACCCCAACGACGTCGTTCCGCACGAGCATCGGCGTGAATTACGCGCGCTTCGGGTCTTCGCGGCCTGGACCAACCACGTCGATAGCAAGGCCATCAACTCACTCGATGCGCTCGTGACCGAGAGCGGCCGGGCCGTCGTGCGGCATTACCTGATTGACTTTGGTTCCACGATGGGGAGCGCGTCGATCAAGCCGCGCGAATACGACGAGGGTTTCGAGTACATCGTCGATGGCAAACCAACACTGAAGAACATGGCCGGTTTAGGGTTCTACATTCCCAGCTACCACTTCGTCGACTATCCAAATTACCCGTCGGCCGGAAACTTCTCGGCCGATCGATTCGATCCGCCAAACTGGAAGCCTCGCGTTCCAAACCCGGCGTTTCGACGGGCGCGGGCGGACGACACGTTCTGGGCCGCTCGGCGGGTGATGGCGTTTACAGATGAGATGATTCGCGCCGCGGTTCGCACCGGCAAATACACGGATCCGGCGGCAGAAAAGTTCATCGCCGACACGCTGATCGCGCGGCGGGATGCCATCGGGCGAGCCTGGCTCACTCATGTCAACCCGGTGATTTCGCCTGCGCTCGACGCGTCCGGGACGCTCACGTTTGGGAACGCCGCCGTCGACGCCGGCGTTGCCAAGGCGCTGACTGGCTACGAAGTGGCGTGGCACACTTTCGACAACGCGACCGGCGCGACCAAGCCGATTGGCGCACCGGTGAGCTCGAGCACGACGAAGGTCTCGGCACCCGCAGGTTTGCCCACCGACGCTGGCGCATTCATCCGCGCCGACATCAGCGCGACCGGAGCGGACCCCGAATGGGCCAAGCCGGTGCACGCCTACTTCCGTCGTACGGCCAGCGGATGGCAGTTGGTTGGTTTCGATCGGGTTCCCCACCTGGATCAGGCCCCCGCGAAGTAGACGTCGAGCGGGCCGACTACGGTCGGTCCGCCACGTTCAACGGTCGGCACCCCAGCTTGTACGTCGCCGACGCGCTGGGCCAGCCGAGGCGGATTAAAGTAGTGCCGTGGCCAACCCCAACTCTACCCGCGGCAGCGTGCTCTTCCTGATCATCGTGTCGATCGGCCTGCTCATTCCCGGGCTCTTCGCCCCGGTGATCACCATCCGCGGAGTGATCACCCGCGAAGGCATGGCACTGATGGCGCCGACGCTGCTCGAACGAGGACTCGACGACAACACCGTCAAGACCCTCAAGTCGATGATGAACCCGCAGATGGTGACGATGATCGAGACGTTCGGCGGGGACATCCGGAAGTCGCTGATCGAGAAGATCTCCCCTCAGCTCACCGCGGCGCTCGCCAAGGGCGAAGAGATCGAGGTCTATCAACAGACACGGAGCATCGTCAGTTCGGTGCAACGACTGTACGAGGTCGGCAGTCCGGTTCCGGCGACGCTGATCCTGTTGTTCAGCGTGATCGTCCCAGTGGGTAAGGCGCTACTGGTGGCGTGGGCCATGTTCCTGCGGAGCGGGGCCTGGCGCGGACGCGTCCTCCGATTCGTGGAGACGATTGCCAAGTGGTCGATGGCCGATGTCTTCGTCGTCGCGCTGTTCATTGCCTATCTCGCAGCCCAGGCCAGCCAGACGCCGCCAGGCGACCCGACGGCGACGCCGCTCGTCGCGTTCACGGCGTATTTTGGTCCAGGGTTCTACTGGTTTGCGGCTTACTGCTTGTTCTCCCTGGCGACACAGCAATTCACGGCCCGGATCGCCGCCCCCAGGATGGAACGCGAGCTGACACAAACGCAGCCAGAAGCCACGTAGACGGCTATTGGCCGAATCGTGGATTGACGATCGCGGCGAAGCGCGAACCGAATTGGTAGGTGATCCCAAACTCCAACTGGGCTTGGAACCCGCTCTGGAGCTGGCGCAAGCGAAGCAGCACTTCTTCAGGGGTTGCATCCCGCTTCGGCAATGACAGCTGATCACGAATGCGAGAGGCTGATGCTTCGATCGAAAACGAGAGACCCCGAGTGATGCGAATGGCGGCCTCAGTGTCCACGCTGATTCGATAGGTGGAGAGCCCTGGAAAATAGTTGGACCATTCGACGCGGCCCTCGAGCGTCCCCCACGGCTCGCGCTGCTCGTAGGTCGTGGACAACTCCTGGCGTGCGCGTGTCTCCTCCGTTTTGCCGTACAGCGTTTCCTCGTAGTACTCGAACTTGTCGCCACCGATCCCATACAGCACGCGCAGCTGACGCCGCGTGTACATCGAGTAGGGGAAGAAGTTCCACTCGACCGCGGGTGACACGTAAACGTCGAGGTCGATGTTGTCGAACGTCGACGAGCGCACATGACCACGAACGCCAACCGACCAGTGCTCGCCACGGCCTCGAACGACCAGCCATGTGAGCTCGCGACTGCGGGTCGAGACCTCGAGTGGCTCCTCTTCATCGAGGTCAAACTTCTCGCGGGATTGCTCGAGATTCGCGCCCAACGTGATCTTCCAGGTCGGCGTGATCCGATCCGCGCCAATCGACAGGCCCCACTCCTCCTCGCGAGTGGACTCCTCGGAATCGATCGACCCGTTGCCGTTGAGGCTGAAAATCCAGCGCTTCCACGGGTCGGTGTCCACCGTGGTGGGTTGTGCTGGATCGGCCTCAAGCTTGGCTGTGATGGCGAGATTGGGGGGAATACGGTCGGGCGCGAGGTATGAGAGCAGGCCGAGCGTCAAGGCACTTGCCAGGGCGCGCCGAACGCTGTCTTCGGAGTCGCTGAGGCCCGTCGTCACCCTCAACGACCGCGTGGTGGTGGCCAGGGCCCCTTGTCCGATGAAGGCCAGCGTGTACTCCCGACCGCGGTCGCCCGTTTCTGCGCTGGTGATGAGCACGTGAAGGTCGGCATCGTTGCGATCCCTGACATACTCAACCAGCTCGACCTCCTCACGCAGGTAATCGTCGTGGCAGTCGTCGCTGCTGCAGTCGAGAAAGACCTTCAAGCGAGGGGAACCAGCTGTTTGTGATTGTTCGAGGGCCAGCAGGACCGCAGCGGCGGCCAATGTCGCCAGGAGCATCCGGTGATCTTTGCCGAAACCTCATCCTTGACGCAATGCCGTCGCGGGATCCATCGAAGCCGCGCGACGCGCAGGAGTCAAGGAGGCAAGCAGCGCAACGATCACCAAGACGATCGGCACCATCGTAAACGTGACGAGATCCAGTGCCTGGACGCCGTAAAGGAGGGTTTCGAGCGCGCGTGAGAGCACGAGGGCGCCGATGACACCGATGGCGATGCCCACCGCGGCAAGCACAAGACCTTCGCCGAGAACCCATCGGAGAATTGTGCGGCGCTCGGCGCCAAGGGCGATGCGGATGCCAATCTCCTGCGCCCGCTCGCTCACCAGGAGCGAGATGGTGGCGTAGGTGCCAATCGCCGCCAAAGTGAGGGCCAGGGCGGCAAAGAGCCCCAGCAGCCACGCGGCGAAGCGCGGCGCAGCCAGCGCCCTCGCCGTGATGTCGTCCAGCGTCCGGATGTCGGCCAGTGGCAGGTTGGGATCGATCGATCGCACGATCTCTCGCAGTGGTGTTACCGCTGTCAACGGATCCTGCTCGGTCTTGATGACAATCGCCAAGCCTCGGCCCGGGCCGCCAACCGACCGCGGTAGCTGTGCGTGCGGAAGATACATCTCGGCACGCGGCTCCTCCACCACCGCGTTATGACGAGAGGTTCGTACGATGCCGACGATGGTCATCGGTGGACGCGTGGTTCCGATCCCGCCCATCTGGAAGCGTTTGCCGATGGCGTCCTGGCCGGGCCAATAGCGCTCTGCCATCGTGTCGTTGATCACGACGACCAACGGCGCGTCGTCGCGATCGGCGTCCGTCAGACGCCGGCCCCTGAGAAGCGTCATACCCACCGTCCGGAAATAGCCGGGTGTCGCCGACTGGTAGTCGGCATTGGGGTTCTCATTGGGTGTGGCGAGTGGCCTCCCCTCGATTGTGATGGACCAATCACCGATCGTGCGGGTGAGGGGAAGCATGCGCACCGCACCGGCCGCCGTCACTCCGGGAACGCTTTCGAGACGTTCGGACACCTGGCGGTAGAACCCAATCACGTCTGCGTCATCGGGATAGTCAGTCGTTGTGAGCTGCACTTGGGCCGTCAGCACACGATCGGGGTTGAAGCCGAGGTCGATCTGGTTGAGCGCAATCAACGTGCGAAGCAATAACCCGGCGCCGACGACGAGAACGACCGAGAACGCCAGTTGCGCAACGACCAGTCCGCGACGAACGACGTGCCGAACCTTGCCGTGCGCACCACCACGTCCGCTCTCATTGAGCACTGCCGATACGCCAAGCCGCGAGAGTTGGACGGCCGGCACCAGCCCGAAGATCAGACCCGTTGCGAGCGACAGGCCGGCTGTAAACGCCAACGCGACCGGATCGATGGCGGCTTCGTCAACGCGAGGCAAACCCGCTGGCCGCAGGGTGGCCAGGATCTGTATCGCCGCGCGCGCAAGACCCAGGCCGGCCAACCCACCAACGGAGGAGAGGAGAAGGCTCTCAGTCAGGAGCTGGCGGACAAGGTCACCGCGTCGCGCGCCCAGCGCCGTGCGAACCGCGACCTCGCGGCGTCGCGCATCGGCGCGCGCGAGCAGGAGATTCACCACGTTGGCGCATGCGACAAGCAACACGACGCCCACGGCGCCGAGGAGCACGAGCAATGGACGCCGCACGTCACCAGTGACGAACTCCTGAACAGGAATCGCCGTCCGAAACAGGCCGCCGTCGCCGTTGTCTTTGACGAAGCCCGCACTGATCCAGCGCCTGGCGATGACCTCCAGCTCGCTCGTCGCCGATGCCGGCTCAGCACCTGACGCGAGCCGCCCAAGCACGAAATTGGAGCGACTCCCCCACTGCCCCAGGTCAGCGGGATCGATGACCAGTGGGAACCACAGCTCGGTCGGTCGAGTCGCGCGATAGTCCACAGGCAACCGGACAGAGGCAGGCATGACGCCGACGACCGTGCGCGGACGACCGCTGATCTGCAGCGTCTTCCCAACAATGTCCGACGCTCCCCCGAAGCGTCGCTGCCAGAAGCTGTAGCCGAGGATGACCGACGATGCTGCGCCAGGACCATCCTCGCCAGCGGCAAAGCTCCTTCCCAGGAGCGGCGTCACGCCAAGCGTGTCGAAGATGTTCGCCGTCACGGCAGCGGCCCGGACACGCTCGGGATCCTGGCCGCCGGTCACGTTCGCGTCCGTCTCGACGTAGGCGGCGAGTTGCGCAAAGCTTCGGCTCTCTTCCCGATAGCTGAGCAGCTCGCGGTTGGAGAGCCAGGTCGCCTCGTTCCGGTGCGCGGCATTCCACACCATCACCAGCTCCCGCGGATCCCTGTAGGGCAGGGGCTGAAGCATCACCGTCTTGATCAGGCTGAAGATGGCGGTATTCGCTCCAATCCCGAGCGCCAGCGTGACGACGGCGGCGATGGTAAAGCCGGGAGACTTGAGAAGGAGTCGCGCAGCGTGACGGAGGTTTCGAATGAATCCAGTCATTGAGATCCCACAGCCGATGCCTGACTGGGCTGGAATGGATTAGATGAACCGGCTTGGCGCTATGGTTGGAAACCAGACCTACTCTTCTTTGAGCACCAGCACCGGATCGGTTGACGCCGCTCGCCACAAATGCCCAACGTCAGCACCGCGCCCGCGGTAAACCCCGCGCGGCGGTGAGTGCCTTGAACGCGCTGCTGACGTCGAACACGAGGTGGCTCATACGGCGAGGTTCGCGATGTTCCGAGCGAGCAGGGACCCTGTCGGCGCCCCGGCTTGCGCGCGGCTTCGATGCGCCTTCGCCATTTCGCCGGTCGTCATCAGCGACGCTGCGAACTCCATTTCCGCGTTCGGGCCGGCGAGCGCGATCGCACGCGCGACGAGAGCGTAGCCGTCGGTCTTCGGCGAGCGTCCGGGGAGCATGTGAGCGGCCTGCTTGAACGATTCGATCAGATAGCCCGCGTCGAAAAGCGCCTGAGCGCTGGGAGTCTCGGTCTGGGTTCGAGCGATCACCGCCGCCAACAGCTCGTCGGCGACCCTGGCGTTCTGGCTGGCATAGATTGTCGCGCGACGCAGATTCTCCATGCGGGTCAGAATCGGCGAATTCGACGACAGCAGGCGCAAAGTATCGCGAGTCAGCTGCTGTACATCGTAGGCTCGGTTAGGAGTATTCCACCCCGGCCCGTCGCCCCAGAGCAACAGCGGGGAGCCATCGGTCTGGAATGGGTGGCAAATCAACGGCGGGCCGGCTTCGCTGATCGTCGGGAGCGCGAGGAGCAGCGCGAGAGCGAGGGCGCGGGTCATGGGCTTGTGCAACATAACGTGAACCTCCGTGGTCGATAGGACGAACACCACGCTCGATTGTCGCGAGTTGCGAGCCACGGCGGGAGTGAGTTTGGGGTTAAGTGTAACGGTGACATCGTGGTGAAAGGGCGGGTAGTTGTCAGTTGGCAGTTGTCAGTTCAACGGCGACGGTGAAAGACTGAGCATGTGAGCCACGCGCCCGATGAAATCCGTGCGGAGCTGGACCGTATCCTCGGGGCGGACTTGCTGGCCGGCGCCACGCGCCTGAGCCGACTGCTCCGCTACATCGTCGAGCGCACCATCTCCGGAGAGGGCGATCAGCTCAAGGAATATGTCCTCGGGGTCGAGGTTTTCGACCGCCCACCTTCTTACGATCCGCGGCTGGACTCCATCGTGCGGGTCGAAGCGCGGCGCCTGCGGGCCAAACTCGAGGAGTACTACCTCGGACCGGGTGCCGCAAATCCGCTCGTGATCTCTATCCCCCGTGGGAGCTACGTTCCCGTGTTTTCGACGCCTTCCCCAACCTTGACCGCCGCTGCGTCCACACCAGACCCCATCGCACCTGTCGCACCCATTCCCTGGCTCGCCGCGGCTGCGCTGGTGGCCGCGGGATTGTTGGGGGCTCTGCTGCTCACCTCGCGATCGCAACCAGCTGTGCCTGCGACCGCTCAGGCGTCATCGGGCCCGTCGATTGCGATTCTTCCCTTCCAGCCCTACTCGGCAAGCGACGCTGACGTCCTGCTCGCCGCGAGGATCACGGACGGCGTCACTGCCGATCTGGCGAAACTCGGCACCGTGTCGGTCGCCTCGCGAACCAGCGCGTCGCAGTTTGGCGGTTTGGAACGCGCCGTGCGGGAAGTCGCGGCCCAGCTCAACGTGGCCTTTGTCATGGAAGCCAGCGCCATTTCTGCCCCCGAGGGAGTGCACGTTCAGGCACGCGTCGTAGACGCCGTGCTCGACCGGAAGGTCTGGGTCGGCGAGTACGACAGTCGGGTTGACGAGATCCAGCAACTGACCAGACGGATCGCACAAGACACTTCGACCGCCCTTCTCAAAGTTTCCGGCCGGCGCTGACCGCCATCGGACCCAAATCAACCATCCGGTGTCTAAGCGGTGTATGCTCCTGTTGTCTTTCAACAGAGGAGCAGTGGTATGGCGGCATCTGACGCGGAAGTTCCGTACGGAACCCTGGATCTGATGGTGCTGAAAACGCTGGCAGCAATGGGCCCGCTTCATGGATTTGGCATCGCTCGCCGCATCGAGCAGGTGGCTGACGGCGGTTTTGCGCTCAATCAGGGCACCATCTACCCGGCATTGCTTCGCCTCGAGCAGAAGGGGTGGATCACCAGCGCGTGGGGCACGAGCGAAAACAATCGTCGCGCGCGCTATTACTCGATCACGAAGGCTGGCCGGAAGCAGCTTGCCACCGAAACGGCAACCTGGGCCAAGACCGTGGCGATGGTCAATCGACTCCTGAAGAGCCAGACATGACGCTGCGGACGCTCCTTGTGCGAGTAACGAACCTGCTTCGCGGCCGTCTTCGGGAGCAGGAGTTGGACGGAGAGATCGAGCAACATCTCGAATTCCTCGCCCAGGACCACATGCGACGTGGCCTCTCGCCGCCGGAGGCTCGGGATGCGGCGCTCCGTTCGTTTGGCGGCGTGGATCGGATCCGATCTCTGACTCGCGAACAAAGCGGCTTTCGAGGACTGGATGATCTTGTTCAGGACGCGAAGTTTGCTCTGCGACTGCTGATACGAAACCCGCGGTTCGCGTTCGGCGCCATCCTGGTGCTCGGTCTTGGAATTGGCATCAACAATATGTACTTCACGCTGATCTATGGCCATACGATGCGTGGCCTTCCGATCGAGCAGCCCGACCGGGTGCTCCACGTCTCGGCGGTAGGCCATCGCGACGCCGATCAACCGCTGTCATTTCCGGAGTTCGAGGACGTACGCCACGCACGCACGCTCTCGGGCGCGGGAGCATTTGCGGTGGCGCCGATGACGCTGAGCGAAGAAGATCGCGCGCCTGATCGTTACATCGGCGCTTTTGTATCGGCCGCCGCTTTTGACATCATCGGAGTCGCGCCAATCTACGGTCGCGGCTTTTCGCTGACAGACGACCAGCAGGGTGCGCCCGCGGTCGTGCTGATCAACCAGCGCGTCTGGGAGTCCCGCTACGGCCGCGATGCCGCGATTCTCGGGCGCAGTGTGCGGGTCGACGGCGTGATAGCGACCATTGTCGGCATCGTTCCGGATCGCTCAGGTTTTCCCAGCACCGCGGAGGTGTGGCAGCCCGTCGGCCAGATGAACGGGCTCGACCGACTGAATCGTGATGCTCGAATCTTGCAGGTGTTTGGTCGCGTCCGCAATGGCGTCGAGGTTGCGGCAGCAGCCGCGGAAGTGGAAGCCCTGGTCACCCGAACGGACCAAGGCCATTCACGAAACGACGAGAAGGTCCGCGGCCACGTTGTTCCTATCAGCCAACGCTTCTTTGGCCGTCCAACTGACCCCGCCTGGATCGCATTCATCGCGGCGGCGACCCTCGTCCTAGTCGTGTCCTGCGCCAATGCAGCAAACCTGATGCTCGCGCGCGCGAGCCTCCGCACCCGGGAGTTGGCTGTTCGTGGGTCCCTGGGCGCCAGCCGCCTGCGCGTCGTTCGTCAACTCCTCGTCGAGAGCGTCGTTCTTGCGGCAATCGGCGGCGCGGTCGGATGCGGTGTCTCGATCATCGGCGCTCGCTTCGCCCAAACATTCGTTCCCGAAAACGCACTCCCCTACTGGCTTCACTACCGGATGGACGTGTCGGTTCTGGTGGCGCTCATCGCAGTGTCGTTCGCGACCATCCTCGTGTTTGGCTTGCTTCCCGCGATTCAGGCCTCCAAGACCGACGTGAACCAAGTTCTCAAAGCTGGAGGGCGCAGTGGGACGTGGGCTCGCGCGTCAAGCCGTTGGACCACGGCATTCCTCACCGCGCAGTTTGGCCTCACCGTCATTCTCGTGGCGTACGCTGTCGCTGACATTCAGACTCGTGGGCCAGAACTTCGTTCCGACGCGACCATCGATGCAGCCGATCTGCTGTCCGCATCGGTCACGTTGCCGCGCGGTCAATACCAGGCGCCCGACGACAGGGTGGGTTTCTATCGAACCGTCTACGACCGGCTGGGCGCGATCGCCGGCGTCTCGTCGCTCAGCATCGGCAGCGCACTCCCTCGCCGAGGTGCAACGGAGATTCGACTCGGCCTCGAAGGGGCTCAAGACGGCACCGACGCTCGCGTCTTGACGGTTTCGGTGGGACCCCGTTATTTCCAGACGTTGGGTCTCTCCGCCACGGTCGGGCGCGAATTCGTCGCCGCCGACGGCCTCCCCGGCAACGGAAACGTCGTGGTCAACCAACGCTTCGTTGAACTGTTCTCGGCGTCGCAGAATCCGGTGGGTCGACGCGTGCGCTTGAGCAATCCGGATGCGTCCGCCATCGATGGTGAATGGCTCACCGTGGTCGGCGTGATGCCGGACATCCGCCATCGTGACGACGTCGACCCGATGGTCTATCTCCCACTCAACCAGACTGCGCCGGCAACCGTCTCGGTCCTGATTCGAACGTCAGGCGACCAATCGCCGATCATCCAACGACTCCGCGACGAGATGCGGCGCGTGGACCCCAATCTCCCGCTCTATCGCGTGATGACGATGCCGCAGGCGATCGATGAAGTGGCATGGGTCGGAGAGATGTCGTCCCATCTCGCAAGAACGCTGACGATCGCAGCGCTGCTCCTGGCGGTTGCCGGGCTTTACGCGGTCACAGCCACAACGGTTGGACAACGTTCGCGAGAAATCGGGTTGCGCATGGCGCTTGGCGCCCAGGCGTGGCAGGTGCGGCGGCTCATCATAAGGCGCGCCGCCATTCAGGTCGGGCTGGGCCTCGTGTTTGGCATTCTGTGCACCATGGCTTGGGACGCCGCGTTCTTCAACGACCGTTCGGCACGAGACCCGAGCATTTCACGATTCGCCAGTCCAGCGATTGTCGCGCCGACTGCCGTACTGCTTGCCATCGTCACTTTGGCCGCGTGTGTCGTACCGGTTCGGCGTGCGACACGCCTCGATCCGGTTCTGGTGTTGAGAGAAGAGTGAAAAGAGAACAGTTACAAGTTACAAGTTACAAGTTCAAAGTCAGATCACACCCGTCAACTAGGGTGCCTGGGTGCCGAAAGTGCCTGTAGTGCCTGGGTGCAGGTGCATAAGTGCTCAAGGTGCCAAGGTGCTGAAAGGTGCTCAGGGCACTCAGGCACTGCAAGCACGCCGGCACCTTTCGCACTAGCACCCAGGCACACAGGCACTTTCGGCACCAAGGCACCTCAGTTAAGTGCCACGCCTCAGTCGATCGTAGTCCTCTGGCGTATCGACATCGAAGTACGCGCCGGGGTCTTCGATCGGGACGTTGAGGATCTCGTGAGCATGCGCGCGCACGACGGCTTTCGCTCCGATCGCCGAATCCGCGATTCGCAATTCGTCGAACACCGCACGATCGAAGATCACGGGATGACCGTGCTCCTCGCCGCGAGCCGGTCGAACGATCGGGGCGCGTGAGCGTCGCCAAGCGTGGACGACGGCGCGCACGGTGTCGGGATTCACGAGCGGCACGTCCACCAACGCCGTCAGCACTGCCTCGAGATTTTCGGCCGACGCTTGGTTGAGCCCGACCAACAGTGACGAGAGCTGGCCTCGCCGCCAGTCGACGTTGTGTGCGAACCGGACTCGGCGCGAGAATGGCGCCGCAGCGGCTCGCACCTCGTCCGGCGCCGCCCCGCTCACAACAACGATGTCGGGCAGGCCGGCGGCGAGAAACGAACGGATGAGTCGTGATAGAAAGGTGTCGGCGCGGTCCCTGATTGGAAGAGCTGACTTGGGCCGACCCATCCGTGTGGACGCGCCGGCCGCGAGGATAACCGCCCGAAGCACGCCGCGATCATCCCATAAGGGGCGAACAATCAGCGAATTACAGGGCCGAGTAAACGCTTGGCCTCCGCGGACCGTAATACTTGACTTCCCGTAAAGCTCCCGCCTACACTGCAGCGTTTTCGTGCCTCCAGCGAAACCGAAGCCACATAAGTAAGACGGCCTCATTGCGTGTGATACCCATCCGTAGTGTGGCAACCCCTCGGGACTGCCTCGGGGAGTTCGGTCGATCGGAGGACGGAAATGTCGACGGGCACGATCGCACGATTGCTGATCGATAAAGGCTTCGGGTTCATTCGGGATGAGTCCGGCATCGAACACTTCTTTCACCGCAGTGCGGTGCGAGGGGCCGTGTTCGAGCTCCTCCGTGAGGGGCAGCGGGTCGAATTCAGGTACCCGAAGAGTCTGCGAAGGGGCCCCGCGCGGGCGACGTTCGGTTAATTGAAAGTTAGCTCCTCTTGTACTTCCCCTCCCGGCCCTGGGCATCTGACGGGGCCGGGCTCGTTCTCGCAATTCCCTCCTCATGCCGCGCTTCCCGATATTCGGCGGTAGCCCCCGCGCACGCCTCGCGCTTCTCGCGTTGCTGCTCGTCACGGCGCTAGGTGGCTGGGCGTTCGTGTCACTTGGACAACTGCTCTACGAAGTCGATCCCCTGGAACGGTCGGATGTCATCTTCGTGCTCGACGGTTCGTACATGGAACGGCCGGCTGAGGCTGCGCATTTGTACATCGAGGGTTGGGCGCCTCGAATCATCTTGTCGCGCCGACTGCCTGACAACGCGGAGAATGCCCTGCAACGTCAGGGGCTGAAGATTCAGACGGTGATGGACGCTCAGAAGAACGCGATGATGCTGATGGGTGTGCCCGAAAGCGCCATCGAGATCATGTTAGCGACACGCGACAACACGGCCGGTGAAAGCGCCGAGCTTCGGCGGTTGCTCCAGTCGCGCGGATGGTCTCGCATCATCGTCGTCACGTCGAAGTTCCACACCGCGCGCGCCGGTTTCGCGTTCAGACGGTCATTCAGCGGCACCGGCATCAAGGTGATCGTCCAGGCGACCCGTTATGACACCACGAACATCGATCGGTGGTGGGAGCCGCGACACAATTTCAGGATGGGTTTGTTCGAGGCGCAGAGCCTGCTGGCGTACTGGCTTGGACTCGCCGACTGAAGATGGCGGAAGACGCGAAGCCACGTTGGCGGAAGCGCCTGGGAGTTGAACCCAGCCTGCCCCCGAAGAGGCAGCAACCGATTTTGAAGACCGGGAGGGCCACCGGGCCCCGTTCGCTTCCGTCATGAGATCCTCCGCCAGACGACCGCGCGGTGCAACCCGGGCAGGTCAGCGGAGCATCTCGAGAACACGCGCAGTGTCCGTGAGGTCAGGCAGCACCAGATCGGCGCCGGCGGTTTCGAGGTCAGCGACGGAGTAATGACCCGTCGCGACGGCGAGCATCCGAACCCCTGCCGCACGCGCACAGGCGATATCGTGAGGCGTATCCCCAATGACCACGGCTCGCTCGAGCACCTTCGCGGGCAACTGTCGTTGGCGTGCGCGGCTCATCGCGATGCGACCCAGGTCATCGCGACTCGTCGACTCTTCGCCAAACGTCCCCCAACTGAAGTAATCGGCGAGTCCGAAGTGCGCGAGCTTGATCTGTGCGGCCGGCTCGTAGTTCCCCGTGAGCAACGCAAGGTGAAACGGTTCGCTCCCGTGCACGGCGACGAGCAACTGCTCGACACCGGGCATCACACCGTAACGTCCTGAGCCTCGCCACTGAATCTCTCGCTCCAGCACTGGGAGATAGGCGGTACGAAATTGCGCATGAACGCCAGCCTGGTCTGGGAGGTTGGCACGAGTCAGCGCGGTCGAGAGCAGGAAGGAATCGGTATTGCCGCCGACCGGGATCCCGGCAAATGCATCGGGCACCCCAAACAGCGCTTCGAAGGTTCTCGTCATCGCGCGCACGCCAGCCCCACCGCTGAGCAGCAGGGTGCCATCGATGTCGAAGAGAAGAAGGCTCAATCCAGTTGTTCGAAGTGAATGTCGGCCGCCCGAGGCCCGCTTGGAGTCCATTCGGGAGAAAACCCGACCCGTTCGTCGAGCCAAATCAAGTCGAAGGCTCCACCCCTGACGCCATCCCGGACGAAGAACCAATCCATGCCGGCGTCATCGATCAAAAAACCGTAACCGTATTTGGGCTCGAGGCGCGTGATGTGGCCGTAGGGCATAGCTTAGGATCGGTTGAACAGCTTACTCCACGAGCGTCGTGGCCTGAGCGCGCCGGTGGCTGCCTCGTGCCGCAGCACGACGCCGCCCAGGGCGTCGGCAAAAATCTCGTCCGCTGTGATCGCAAGCACCGCAATCGCCCGGGCCCGCGCGATGCGGTTGATGCTCGCCGCAAAGGCTCTCGCCCTATCCCGAGGCAAACTCGCGGACGGATGCTCAGCCAGAAGGAGCGTCGGATTCAGCGCCAGCGCACGCGCCAGGCGCACGTGCGCCTGGATTTCAGGAGATGACGTGCCCACAGGCGCCTTGAGATCGCCTCCTTCGAGGCCAATCTCATGCGCCAACGCCTCAACCTGCGGCCGCACCTCTTCCGCAATCGGATCGACGGCGAGCGTGAACGGCATGGCGATGTTCTGTTCGACCGTGAATTGACCGATGAGCACGGCACGATCGGTCAAAATGCCAACCCCATCCAGCATCGCCAGCCACGCGTCGCTGTCAGCGACCTCCGTCGTCGAGCGACCGAACAATCGCACGTCGCCAGTGTCGGGCACGATCGCACCCGTCAGGAGCCCGACGAGCGTCTCGGCGCCTGGCGCATCGAGTCCGACGACCGACACGATCTCGCTGGCCGACACCGTGAGGTGTTCGATCCGGAGCGGGCGCAGCGCGCTGTAGTCCTTGACGACCTGACGCGCAACAACCAGCGGGTCGGGCGCCATCGTCACTGCGCGCGCCGTTGGCGCGCAGCGGTCTCGAGACGGGCGAGTTCGGCTTTCGGCAGCGTCACACCACCGAGCGGACGATCGCGTTCGTCGTCTCCGTGAAAGTCCGATCCGCCGGTGGCAAGCAGGTGATGGGTGGTGACGAACGCTTGCAAATCGCGGCGCATCTCGACGGTGTGATCGGAGTGATAGACCTCGATTGCATCGAGGCCCGCGGCGACGAGCGCCGCCATCACGGTCGGCTGCTTGGTCACGCCGGGATGAGCCATGGAGGCCAGCCCGCCCTCGCGATGCACCCATTCGACGACCTCGATCGGGGTTGGCCCGACCCGCGGGACGAACGCAGCTTGCCCAGTGCCGAGAAAACGGTCGAACGCGTCCTGGCTGGACCACGCATGCCCGGCCTTGACCAGCGCGCGGGCAATGAGCGGCCGTCCCGCAGAGCTTCCGGGCCGCGACGCTACCCGGTCGAGCAGGGCATCCACGTCAATGGGTGCGCCCATGGCTGCCAGCCGCTCGGCGATCTCGCGCACGCGATGGGTGCGCCGATCGCGCTGTGTCTGGAGAAACTCAATCAGAGTCGGACTCGCGATATCGATGAAATACGCCAGGATGTGGATGTCGCGACCGAGATGGACCGCCGTCAACTCGACGCCGTCGATGAACGTGATGTCAGCGGCCTCGGCGGCGTGCCGCGCGTCCTGCAGGCCCGCGATCGTGTCGTGATCGGTCACGCTCATCACGCGGATGCCGGCGTTCGCTGCGCGATTGACCAGGTCTGTGGGTGCGAGCCGTCCGTCCGATGCCGTCGTGTGAAGGTGAAGGTCGATCATCGAACGCCGCGACCTAGCGCGATGCGGCGTGGCGAGTAACGGGACGCGCCTTGGTCTTTCGCGGCTTGCCCTGGCGTCGCAGCAGCGCGCGGTACTCACGAATCAACATCTCGAGATGATCGCGTTCCTCTTCCGCAAACTCGAGAAAGATCTGTTTTCCCTCAGAGTCTTCGAAGCGTTCGCCGTAACGCTTGAAAAAGCGATGCGAGCCACGTTCGCAGCGAATGCCAATCTTGTAGGCCTCGTGGTCGTTGACGCCATCCATCATCAGCGCGTCCGCCCCGCGAGCGAACAGACCGTTGGCTGCGCCCTTGAAAAACAGGAACGTTGGACGCGACTCGAGCTGCGGATCCTGCCTGAGCAGCTTCTGATACCGCTTCTCCAACGTGCTGAGATGATGCTTTTCCTCCTCGGCGAGGCGGTTGAACACGTGCCGCCCGCGCGGGTCCTTGGTGATGCGCGCCGCCCGAGTGTAGAACTCCAGGCCGCTCCGCTCGGTGGCAATGGCGATCCGAAGCGCATCGCGAGCGAAAAGTAATTCGCTGGTCGTCCCTTCCTCGGCGGGCGGCCGACCAGTCCGGCACGCCTCGCACGTCCCGTAAATCTGGACGACGCTCTGGCGAGCCGTGAAGCCGCGCGCCGTGGCGACTTCCTCGACCAGCGATTCGATGTCGGAGCTGAGAAACTCGTACGAACGGTTGCAGCTCTTGCAGATCAGATGAAAGTGCCGCGGATGGCGGTAAGAATGCTCGAACCGAAAGCGCCCCTCGCCGAAGTCCACCTTTCGCGCAATGCCGGCTTCAACCATCCACTGCAGTGTCCGGTAGATCGTCGCCCGGCTGATGCGATGGTCCTCACGCTTGATCAGCTCCACCAGATCGTCGGCGCTCAAGTGGCCCTCCTGGCGGAGGAACACGTTGACGATCAGATCGCGCTTGCTGGAGCGCTTGGTGCCGGCGGGCCGAAGCTGATCGAGATCGGGAAGTGCGGACGGCATGTGACTTCCAAGGTGCCTAAGTGCCTGAGGTGCCTAAGGTGCCTGGGTGCGAGTGCGTACAGTGCGTAAGGTGCTTATGGTGCCTGCCGTGCGATCCCGCACCGTTCGCATTTGGAGTAGAAGGCACCGGGCACCTCCCTGTGCCCTGTGCCCTACTGCCCTATGCCCTAGACATTAAAAGACGAGCCGCAACCGCAGGTCGAGGTCGCGTTCGGGTTCTTGATCGTGAAGCCGCCGCCGGTGATCGTGTCCACGAAGTCCACCTCGGCACCCTTCAGGTAGCTGAGGCTCACGGGGTCGACATACAGTCGAATGCCGTTGGACTCGATCGTCTGATCGCCGACGCCGCCGGTTTCTTCGATCATCAGCCCGTACTGGAAACCAGAGCAGCCACCGCCCTGCACGAACACGCGCAGGCCGCTCTCCGTCTTGTTTTCCTCGGCCAGCAAGTCCTTGATTTTGGAGGCCGCCGACTCGGTCACGGTAATGAAGCTCGGCACGAGGGCCGGCGTCGGGGTCACGGTTTGTGTCTCTGTCTGCATCTCTGTTGGTCCTGGCGTCTGATTCGAGGCCGACGCCGTGAATTGCAGTATATCGGACTCTAAATAAGACTATTTTAGTCCTATTTTATCAGAATCGTCAAACCCTTGCTCCTGCAAGGGTTTCCAGACGTTCGCCTGAGTCGGCTTCGATCGACCGGTGGAGGCTGTCGCCGTGCGCGTCCATGGTGACGATGGCCGGGAAATCCTTTAGCTGGAGGTGCCACATCGCCTCAGGCGTGCCGAACTCCAGGAGCGACACCCCATCGACTCGCTCGATGCAGCGCGCGTAGAACTGCGCCGCGCCCCCAATCGCGTTGAGATAAACGGCGCCGGCATCCTTGAGTGCCGCGAGTGTCTTCGCCCCCATTCCGCCTTTGCCCATCACCACGCGCACGCCGTACTTGCGGATGATGTCGCCTTGATAGGGCTCTTCGCGAATGCTCGTCGTGGGCCCGGCGGCCGTCACACGCCAGCCGTCGCCGTCCTTCGCAACCACCGGACCGCAGTGATAGATGACCCCATCACGAAGGTCGACGGGTGGCGTATGACTGACCAGATGGTGATGTACGGCGTCGCGACCCGTATAGGCGCGACCACTCAGAAGCACGACATCCCCGACGCGTAAAGTGCGAATCGTTTTCTCGTCGAGCGGCGCGGCCAGCGCAACCTCGCGGCCGGTCCGGCGAAAGCCAGCCTGGTCCATCATCGGCACGGTCGCAATTGAAGGATCTCGATACAGCCATCTCGTGATCGCTCCGCTGCGCGCATCGAGCTGGACACCGAGCCGGCGGAACGCCCAGCAATCGTACGCGACGGACACGAAAAAACTGGCCGGCAATCGGTTGAGCGCGCCAATCTTGCAGCCGATCAGGGACACGCGCCCGCCGAAGCCCATCGTGCCAACGCCAAGCGTGTTGACCGTGCGCATGATCTCGGCCTCGAGCTCCGCCAATCGCGGGTCCGGATTGACATCGTCGATCGTCCGAAACAGTTGCTCTTTGGCATGGACGTATCCCGATGTGCGATCGCCGCCGATGCACACGCCGATCGCTCCCGGGGCACAACCTTTCCCTTGTGCCTGCCAGACCGCGTGCAGGATGCACTTGCGCACGCCTTCGAGCGTTCGATCGGCGCGACCCAAGTGCGGCAACTCCGTGGGGACGGAGTACTGCGCGTTCATGTTTTCGCAGCCTCCGCCTTTGAGGATCAGCTTGACCTCGACCTCGTCGCGTTCCCACTGCTCGAAGTGAACAATCGGCGTACCCGGTCCGAGGTTGTTCCCGCTGTTCTCACCGGTCAACGAGTCCACCGAGTTCGGGCGAAGTTTGCCGCGCCTGGTGGCCTCGGCGACCGCCGCCTTGATCTGCGCCTTCATCCAGATCTGATTCGCTCCCACCGGCGTCTTGACTTCGAACGTCGGCATGCCAGTGTCCTGACAGATGGCGCCTTCACCATCCGCGGCCTGATCGATGTTCTGCGCGATGATCGCGAGTGCCTGCGCCGAACGCGTGCCTTGTGGCTCCTCGTTCATCGCCACTCGCATCGCAGCGCGCACGTCAGGTGGAAGATCGGTCGAAGTTTTGACGATGAGCGCGGTAATCGACTCGAGAAAGGCCGGCAGCATATGAAGCTAGTCTAACAAGGCCCTGCCGAGCCGGCCCCCGATTGTGGCCGCCTCGAACAAAGCCAGCGCCCCCTCCGTCTGATGGGGAATGCGGCACGCCCTCCGACGTCTCCTGGCGAACCCTGCCTTCTCGCTGACCGCGGCCATCACCTTAGCCGCCGCTATTGGCGCCAATGCGCTGATTTTCAGCGTCGTCAACGGCGTGCTGCTCAAGCCGCTGCCCTACCCGGACCCCCAACGGCTGGTTGGCGTGTGGCACGTCGCACCTGGCATTGCACCGGGGCCGATGAATCAAGCCCCGTCGACCTATTTCACCTATCGCGACGAAGGCCAGGTGTTCGTCGACATCGGCCTGTGGGACGACACGACGGTCACCGTCACGGGGCGAGGTGAGCCCGAGCAGATCGAAGCACTGGCCGTAACCGACGGCACCCTGCCGTTGCTCGGAGTCCGACCGGCGCTCGGGAGGACGTTCACGAAAGAAGACGATGCGCCCGGGCCGGCGGATACCGTGATGCTCAGTCACGCGTACTGGATGCGGCTGTTCAATGGCAATCCCCAGGCGATCGGCCAGAGCCTCATGGTGAACGGGCGCGGACGCGAGATTATCGGCGTGCTTCCCGAGGACTTTCGATTCCTTCGCTATAACCCGTCGATCGTGTTCCCCTTTCGCTTCAACCGGGCCGAGCTCATGCTGGGTAACTTCAGCTTTCAAGGCGTGGCTCGGCTGAAACCCGGTGTCTCGATCGCGCAGGCAAACGCCGACATCGCGCGGCTGATTCCCACGCTGTCTGGCCGCTTCCGGCTCCCTCCAGGGTTCACGCGTGAGATGTTCGAGGCCGTACGCCTCGGACCGCTTGTGCGCCCTCTCGAATTCGACGTCGTTGGCGATATCGGCGGCATGTTGTGGGTGTTGCTGGGAACGGTCGGCATCGTCTTGCTGGTGGCGTGTGCGAACGTTGCGAACCTGTTTCTGGTCCGCGCCGAGGGTCGCCAGCAGGAGCTCGCGGTGCGCATGGCGCTCGGTGCCGGCACCAGGCGCGTGGCGGGCGAGCTGCTCGCCGAATCGGTGGTGCTCGGCTTGTTCGCTGGCGTACTGGGCGTCGGCCTGGCGTATGGTGGAATTCGGCTGCTCGTGTACCTGCAGCCCGCCCGGCTGCCGCGTCTGGCCGAGATCACACTCGATCCAATCGTCCTGGCGTTCACGCTTGCGGTTTCCGTGCTCGCCGGTTTGCTGTTCGGCATCATCCCCGTGCTGAAGTATGCGCGCCCGCAGCTTGCAAATGCTCTGAAGGAAAACGGCCGCGGGTCGAGTGGCGGGCGCGAGCGCCATCGCGCCCGCAACACGCTGGTGGTTTCGCAGGTTGCTCTCGCGGTCGTCCTGCTCGTTGCTTCCGGCTTGATGGTGCGCACGTTCCTCGCCATGCGCGATGTCTCGCCGGGGTTCGTCAGACCAGAAGAAGTGTTCACGATGCGCATTTCGATTCCCACTGCGATCGTGGAGGAGCCGGGACAAGTCGTGCGGACGTACGAGCAGATCGCCCAACGGCTCGAAGCCATTGGTGGCGTCAGCTCCGTCGGGCTGTCCAGCTCGATCACAATGGATGGTGTCAGCAGCAACGATCCCATATTCGTGGAAGGAGCCAACCAGCCCGCAGTGCCGCCCCTACGTCGTTACAAATGGATTTCGGCCGGCTATTTCGAGACGATCGGCAATCCCGTCATCGTTGGACGCGCGATTACATGGGCCGACGTGCACGCGGCGACTCCCGTGATTATGGTGAGCGAAAACTTCGCTCGCGAGTTCTGGGGCGAACCGGCCAGGGCCATCGGCCGGCGGGTTCGGAATACTCCCAGCAACGAGTGGCGCGAGATCATCGGCGTCGTCGGCAACGAGTACCAGGACGGCGTCGCGCAGGCGGCGCCAACCATCATGTACTGGCCGATGCACCTGAAAGACTTCTGGGATTCGCCTACTTTTGTGCAACGGTCGATCGTCTTCGCGATTCGGACGCCGCGGCTGAGTTCTCCGGGCTTCCTGGAAGAAGTTCAGCGTGCCGTCTGGTCGGTGAATGCCAACTTGCCACTTGCTCGCGTGCGAACGTTGCAGGAGATCTCCAACGAGTCGATGGCGCAAACGTCCTTCACGCTCGTGATCCTTGGAATCGCCGCCGCAGTTACGCTGTTGCTCGGCATCGTGGGTATCTACGGCGTGATCGCCTATGTGGTCGCCCAGCGTCGCCGGGAGGTCGGGATCCGTATGGCCCTCGGCGCTGCCGCCGGAGAGGTGCAACGACTGTTTCTCAGACATGGCCTCCTAATCACGGCGGCCGGGCTCGTGTTGGGCGCCGGTGCGTCCGCAGCCCTGATGCGACTGCTTGGGGCGCTTCTCTTCGGCGTCAGCCCACTCGATCCAGTCACCTATACGGTCAGCTTGCTTGGGCTAGGTTCCATCGCCTTGCTCGCCACGTGGCTGCCCGCGCGACGTGCGACCCGGGTCGATCCCGCGATTGCACTAAGGGGTGAATAGCGGGGGTTCTCGACGAGGGTTCTTCACGGAGGTTCGTCACGGAGGTTCGCGAACCATAGTGCCGAACCTTGGTTGAACCATCGTGAAGAACCGCCCTACAGAACCATCGTGCAGAACCGCGCCTATAATCGTGAATGTCCTTCCGCGTCGAACGCGATCCTCTCGGCGAGTTTCGTGTTCCTGCCGACGCGTACTACGGTGTCCAGACCGCGCGGGCGCGAGAGAACTTCGCCATCAGCGGCCTGACCGCGCCAGCCAGCCTCATCCGCGCGACTATTCTCGTCAAGCGCGCAGCCGCTGAAGCCAACCGCGACCTGGAGCGGCTCGAGCCCCGAATCGCCGATGCGATCATTGCGGCGGCCGACGAGGTGCTGAGCGGGAAGCTGCTCGATCAGTTCGTGGTGGACATCTATCAGGCAGGCGCCGGCACATCGCACAACATGAACGCGAACGAGGTGCTCGCCAATCGCGCGGCCGAGCTTTTGGGCGGCGCCAAAGGCCACTACGACGTGGTGCATCCCAACGACCACGTCAACACGAGCCAATCGACGAACGACGTGTTTCCGACCGCCACACGGCTCGCGTTGTCCATGGAGCATCCCGCGTTGGTGACGGAGTGCCGCGATCTCGCCTCGACCCTCGAGGACAAGGCCCGGAAGTGGGCCACAGCACTGAAGGTTGGGCGAACCCATCTGCAGGACGCGGTACCCATGACGCTCGGACAGGAGTTCGACGGTTACGCGGCCTGCCTCGCGTCGGCTGCGGCAGCTGCTGACGGCGCGGTCACGGCGCTGTACGAGCTCAATCTGGGCGCCACCGCCGTCGGCACGGGGTTGAATGCCGGCGACGATTACACGGTCGCCGCGATCAAGGCCCTCGTACGCACAACCGGCCTGCCTTTGCGTCCCGCAGTCAATCGCTTTCGCGTCACGCAAAGTATGGGCGACATCGTTAGTTACTCGGGTGCACTGCGGCGCATCGCGGTGGAGCTGGGCAAGATCGCCAGCGACCTTCGATTGCTGTCGATGGGGCCTAGAGCAGGTCTGGGTGAGATTCGGTTGCCGGCGGTTCAGCCTGGCTCGTCAATCATGCCAGGCAAGGTCAACCCGTCCATTCCAGAGATGGTCAACCAGGTGTGCTATCAAGTGCATGGATGCGATGCCACCACGGCGATGGCCGGCGACGCAGGACAGCTCGAGCTCAACGTGATGATGCCGGTCATGGCGTGGAACACTCTCCATGCGCAACGAATCCTGAGCAACGCGATCCGCACGCTGCGCGAGCGCACGGTCACGGGGATGACCGCGGACGTTGAGCGTAGCCGGGAGCTGCTCGATCGAAGCACCGCGACTGCGACCGCGTTGAGTCCTTACATCGGATACGCGGCGACCGCCGAGATCGCCAAAGCATCGGTCGAGACCGGACGCTCGATCCGCGACCTCGCGCGCGAGCGCGGCCTGTTGAGTGAGGAGGATCTCAACAACATCCTGAGCGCCGAGGCGATGACTCAACCCGGAGTCAAGGGCCGAGGTCCCAAATCGGGAGCGACCTCATGACCCACCGGACGTGGCTCACGGGACTTTTGATCCTCGCGGCCATCGCGGGTCCGCTGGCGCAGGGCCAGCCGCGAGGAAAGCCGCATAGCCGTCTGTTCCCTCCCCAGGACCTCGGTCTGCTGGAGGCGCCAGATCGCGATATCTGGCAGCACCCCGATCAGATCATGGACACCTTGAGCATCGCGGAGGCATCGATCGTCGCGGACATCGGGGCCGGCGCCGGCTGGTTCACGGTTCGATTGGCGAGGCGTGTCGGGCCGAATGGCCGGGTTTACGCCGAGGATGTGCAGCCTGAGATGGTCACTGCGATTTCGCGCCGAGTCGCGTCCGAGGGGCTGCTGAACGTCAAACCCGTGCTCGGCAAGGGCAGCGACCCAGGCCTTCCACGCTCGACGCTGCACGCCATCCTGATGGTCGATGCGTATCACGAGATCGATGAAAGTCGGGTGACGCTGCTTCGAAATCTGGCGAAATCGCTGCGACCCGAGGGGCGAATTGGGGTCGTGGACTTCACGCTCGAAGGTGGCGGACCGGGACCTCCGACCGAGGAGCGCGTGCCTCCGGAGGTCGTTGTGAAGGAAGCAGCCCAGGCCGGGCTGCGACTGCTCACGCAGGAAACGTTCCTGCCGTATCAGTGACTTTCTGATCTTCGGCCTCGAACCCAAGCCTACGACGGCAGCGACCAAACGTGTTCCGCTAGCGAAGCTCCGCCTCAATCCGCCGAGAAGAGATGCGTCGGCTCCGCTTCGCTTGGGCTATGTTGTTTTGCCCCGCTCCGGGGTCCCCTCCGCGCGGACTTTGCGCGGAGGGGTGGTCTCCGCGGGGCGAGACATCTTCTAAGGACTGGCCTCAGAAGATGTCTTGTCCATTCGATCCAGGATGGCCCACACGCTCGGGAGCACGGCGCTGGCAATGCACACCTTCACGAAGTCCGCTGCGACAAACGGATAGAGTCCCGTTTGCAGGGCAGCCGCAAGCCCTACAGGCCCGCCTTGAGCCGATGTGAACCACGCCAGCCAGGAAACGCCGCCAGCGAACAGTGTGCACAGTCCGGCGAGCATCGCCACCACCGAGGTGAAATACCGGCGGTCGAAGCCACGCTCTGCCAACCAACCGGTCACAAACGCGGCGATCGGATAGGCAATCAGGTAACCGCCGGTCGGACCCAGCAGTCGACCGGCGCCTTGCGGCAGAATGGGCGAGGCCGCAAAGACGGGCGCCCCCACAATGCCGAGCACCAAATATAGAATCTGGCTCGCCGCGCCCAGACGCGCGCCCAGCGCCGCCGCCCCAACCATCACGACCATGGGCTGCAGCGTGAGCGGAACCGGTGTGAAAGGTAGATGAACGCTGACCTGCGCCGCGACGGCCGTCAGCGCCGTCAGGAACAGCACGGATCCGAGCCGGATGCTGGTCCAGGCGGCAGACGATGCGGCACCAACGCTCACGTGGTCGAGCAACGTCGAGTCGTAGGTGACGAACGGGGCACGGGATGGCATAGCGGGCGATTGTAGTCAAATGAAGCGCGCGCTGACAATTGCGGGGAGCGATTCGGGTGCCGGGGCGGGTATCCAGGCAGACCTCAAGACGTTTGCGGCCCTCGGCGTGTACGGCACCTCGGCGATCACCGCGCTGACGGCGCAAAACACGCTCGGCGTGGCCGGTGTGCACGTCGCGCCGGCAGAGTTCGTGACCCTGCAAATCGAAACGGTCGTCTCCGATATCGGGTGCGACGCCGTCAAGACCGGCATGCTCGCCAATGCCGCTATCGTCGAGGCCGTCGCAGCGGCCATCGCGGCGCTCGACTTGCCGAACCTCGTGGTCGATCCGGTGATGGTGGCCAAAGGGGGCGACCGATTGCTCGATGCGGATGCCGTCCACGCCATTCGCGTGTCGCTCCTCCGGCTCGCACGAGTCGTCACGCCGAACATCCCGGAAGCTGAAGTTCTGGCCGGGATGACCATTCGATCCGTGGACGATATGCGCGCCGCTGGACAGAAACTGCTGCGACTCGGTTGCCGAGCAGTCGTGGTCAAGGGTGGGCACTTGGAAGGCCACGAGTCGACGGATGTGCTCGTCGAGACCTCTGGCGACAAGACGTTATCGGCCGCGCGAGTCGTCGGCCCGCACACCCATGGAACCGGCTGCACGTTCGCGGCAGCTATCGCTGCGCGATTGGCTCTTGGGGATACTCTGGAAGCCGCGGTCCAAGGCGCCAAGGACTACGTTACCAGCGCCATGCAGCATGGGCTCGACATCGGCGCGGGGCATCAGCCGCTTGGACACTTCTGGCACACACGATGACTCACCACGATTATGAGACCACTGTCAGCTCCCTGACCGCCGCGCGATGGCGAGTCGCCCTCACGCTCACGCTCGCCATGATGGTGTTGTATTTCGGGTTCATCCTGCTCGTGGCCTTCAACAAGCCGCTGCTTGGGCGCGAAATCGTCCACGGGCTGAGCCTGGGAATTCTGCTCGGCGCGCTGGTGATCGTCTCGGCGTGGCTTCTCATCTGGATCTACGCACGTTGGGCCAACACGCACTACGACGTGGGCGTCGCCCGGCTTCAGGCGCTACGACCTGGCTCACGACAAGCCCGAGGGCGTTCGTGAACGCCGGTGCGGGAACGGCGGTCGGTCAGGCCAACCCGACCGCCATTGCCGGATTCTTGATCTTCGTCGCGGCCACGCTGCTCATTACCTATTGGGCGTCCCGCCGAACCAAGACCACGGAACACTTTTACGCCGCCGGGCGCAGCATCACGGGCTTTCAGAACGGGATGGCCCTCGCGGGCGACTACATGAGTGCGGCCAGCTTTCTGGGAATTGCCGGCCTGGTCGCGCTTTCGGGGTTCGATGGGCTCATTTACTCGATCGGCTTTCTCGTGGGTTGGCCGATCGTCATGTTCCTCATCGCCGAACCGCTCAGAAACCTCGGGCGCTTCACCTTCACGGACGTCGTTGCGTATCGCCTGCGGCAGGCCCCCGTCAGAGTCGCGGCGGCCACGGGTTCACTGGCGGTGGTGTCCTTTTATCTGATCGCCCAGATGGTCGGCGCGGGCAACCTGGTTCGGCTCCTCTTCGGCATCGACTATTCATCCGCAGTCGTCATCGTCGGCTTGGTGATGCTGGCTTATGTCTTGTTTGGCGGGATGATTGCCACGACGTGGGTTCAGATCGTGAAGGCGATTCTGCTGTTGGCCGGCGCCTTCATGCTGGCGGCGCTCGTGTTGGCGCGCTTCGACTTCAATCCGCTGACGCTTTTTGCAGCGGCGGCCGATCGATATGGCGCGGGAGTCCTGGCGCCTGGTCGGCTGGTGTCGGATCCGTGGGATGCCGTTTCGTTGGGACTCTCGTTGATGCTGGGGACGGCCGGCCTGCCTCACATCTTGATGCGCTTTTACACCGTGCCCGATGCCAAGACGGCGCGCGAGTCGGTGACCTATGCGGCGGGCTTCATCGGCGTCTTCTATCTGTTGACGTTTGTGCTCGGGTTTGGCGCGATGGTGCTGGTCGGTCAGGACCAGATTCGTGCAATCGATCCGGGCGGCAACATGGCGGCGCCGCTTCTCGCCGAAGTGGTCGGCGGTAGGCCGTTCCTCGGGTTCATCGCGGCGGTCGCGTTTGCCACCATCCTGGCGGTGGTTGCGGGGCTGACCCTGTCGGGGGCGGCTGCGCTCTCGCACGATCTGTGGGTCCACGTGGTGCGACACGGCGTCGCGGACGAGTCCGAGCAGTTTCGAGTGGCGCGCGTGTCCACCCTGGTGCTGGGAGCGCTCGCGATCGTGCTCGGCATCCTGTTTCAAGGACAGAATGTGGCGTTCATGGTCGGCCTTGCGTTCGCGATTGCTGCGAGCGCGAATTTTCCGGCGCTCGTCCTGTCGATGTTCTGGCGACCGTTCTCGACGCGCGGCGCCCAGGCAAGCATGCTCGTCGGGACCGTCTCGGCACTCGCGTTGATCTACCTGTCACCGACGGTTCAAGTCGGGCTGCTTGGCCGCGCGTCAGCGCCCTTTCCGTTGACCAATCCCGGCATCGTCACGATTCCATTGTCATTCATCGTGGGAATCGCGATGTCGCTGGCGGCGCCCGATGCGAACGCGGTTGAGAAGTTCAGCGAACTTGAACATCGGTTACATGTCGGGCATGACTGACGAAGGACTGGCTTCGCCAGCAGTAGGACTCGCTCGCCTTGGGCTCGCTTCGTGGGACTCGGCGGCTGCGCCGCCTCGTGCGGGCCTCGCCGTTCGGCTCGGCTTGCGATTCAATTCGGGACGGGTTGCTCGAACTTCAGCAGAACGATGGCGATTGGGAACGAGGCGAGCCGAACGGCGAGCCACCCACGAGGCGCGAAAGCGCCGAGTCCTACTGCTGTGAACAGTCATTTCTCGCGGACTACAATCACTTCGTGGCGCCCAACCGCACGTCAGTTACGACCGTCGAGCTCGATTTGCCGTCGCTGATTCGACTCGTCGACGCCCCCGCGACAGGAGCCGTCACGACGTTCGTCGGTCTCGTTCGCGATCACAATCAGGGACGTCGCGTGCTGCACCTGGTGTACGAAGCATACGAACCGCTCGCGGAGCGCGCCCTTCAGCGTATTGTCGACGAGGCGCGTGAGCGCTGGCCGGCCGTCACGCTCGCCATCCATCATCGGATCGGCCGACTTGCGATCGGCGAAGCCAGCGTCGCGATTGCTGCCTCGTCGCCGCACCGCACCGACGCGTTCGCGGCCTGCCGCTATGCCATCGAACGAATCAAGCAGATTGTGCCGATCTGGAAACACGAGTACTTCGAAGGAGGCGACGTCTGGATCGAAGGCGCCACCGCGGATCCGGACGATGTGACGGCCCGTGAGGCGGCCATGAGGATCGCATGCGCGTGACCATCCGCTTGTTTGCGCGCCTGCGAGATCTTGTTGGACAGGGCGAGCTGGTGCGCGACCTGCCCGCGCAATCAACGGTGGCGACGGTTTGGGATCAACTTGCCGCAGAGTTCCCCGCGGTCGCTCCCTATGCCGCCTCGATGTCGTGTGCGGTCAACGCTGACTATGCCCGCCTGACGACTGTCGTGCGCGATGGGGACGAGATTGCGTTTCTCCCCCCGGTCTCCGGTGGCTAGACATTCTTCCAAGGCCATCATCGTCAGTTTTGAAGCAAGTTTTCGCCAGGGCTTGGAAGATGTCTCGCCCCGCGGAGCGGGGCAAAACAATACTGCCCTAGCGAAGCGTAGCCCACGCGCTCTTCTAGGCGGTTTGAGGCGGAGCTTCGCTAGTGTCCAATCGTAGAATGTAAACATGCTGGATAAGTTGGCGTCGGTCGAGGCCCGTTACGAGGAGCTGCTGGCATCACTGGGTACGTCCGCGGTGCAGAACGACCCGTCGGAGTATCGAAAGCAAGCGAAGGCCGCCTCCGACTTGCAGCCGCTGGTCGACAAGTTCCGCGAGTACAAGGACGTCGCCCGCAAGATCGGTGACGCCGAAGAGCTCGCCAACGGGACCGACGCCGAAATGCGGGCGCTTGCGGAGGAGGAACTCACCGGCCTCACGACACAACGCGATCAACTCGAAGCCGAGCTCAAGATACTGTTGCTGCCGAAGGATCCAAACGATGAGAAGAACGTCATCGTTGAGATTCGCGGCGGCACTGGCGGCGAGGAGGCGGCGCTGTTTGCCGGCGATCTGTACCGAATGTACAGCCGTTACGCGGAACGTCAGGGCTGGAAGCTGGAGATCCTGTCCCTCAGCGAAGCGGGCCAGGGGGGCATCAAGGAACTCATCGCCAACATCGAGGGCAAGGGGGTCTATAGCCGGCTGAAGTACGAGAGCGGCGTGCATCGCGTCCAGCGGGTGCCGGCCACCGAGGCCAGTGGTCGCATCCACACGTCCACGGCCACGGTTGCAGTGCTACCAGAGGCCGACGAGATTGACGTGCAGATCGAGGCCAAGGACCTGCGAATCGACACGTTCTGTTCAAGCGGCCCCGGCGGGCAAAGCGTCAACACGACCTATTCTGCGGTTCGAGTCACGCACATTCCCACCGGGCTCGTAGTCTCGCAGCAAGATGAAAAGTCGCAGATCAAGAATCGCGCGAAGGCGCTCAAGGTACTGCGATCACGGCTCTACGAGATCGAGATGCGCAAGCAGCAGGAGGCCATTGCCAAGGAACGTCGGGGGCAGGTCGGTACCGGCGAGCGTTCCGAGAAAATCAGGACCTACAACTTTCCTCAGAACCGGATCACCGACCATCGGATCAACTTCACTACCCATCAGCTGTACCCGATGCTCGACGGTAACCTCAACGAGATGATCGAGGCCCTGACGACTTACTACACGGCGGAGAGACTCAAGGAGGCGACCGATGTCGAATCGGGCTCGAGCTCCTCGGTCCATTGACATTCAGTGACCTACCATGCCCTAGCGCGCGAAGCGCGTGACGTTCTCGAAGACGCCGGTATCTCGCAGATCACGGCCGCCTTCGATGTCGAGCTCCTGGCCCGTCACATCCTCGGGTGGGACCGCGGCTCCTGGCTCGCACGCCGTAACGAGACGGCCGACGATGAGTTCCGTCGCGCTTACGCAGTCCTGATCGCCAGACGCGCAAGCCGCGAGCCCGTCGCCTACGTTCGCGGCATCCAGGAATTCTGGGGACGGGATTTCGAGGTCGGACCGGGGGTGTTGATTCCGAGGCCCGAAACCGAACTCATCATCGAGGCCGCTGACACGTTCTTGCGTGATCGAGCGAACGTCAAAGTCGTCGATCTCGGGACTGGGAGCGGCTGCATCGCCGTCACGCTTGCGTTAGAGCACCCCTTGGCACAAGTCTTCGCCACTGACATTTCTGACGAGGCGCTCGAGATCGCGCAACGAAACGCCGCCCGGCTGGGCGCATCACGCATCGAATTCCGACACGGCGCCCTGCTCGCCAACGTGCCGGGACCGATCGATCTGATTGTGACCAACCCGCCCTACGTTGCCCGAGCCGATCGTCTTGGCCTCGCGCCCGAAGTGCGCGACTTCGAGCCCGACGCCGCCCTCTACGGCAGCGATGATGGCCTCGGCATCATGACGAGCATTTTCGACAGCTGTCGCGACGCACTGGCAGTGGGCGGACGATTGATCACGGAAATCGGATTCGGCCAGGACGATCGGGTGAAGCGCGCGCTCCAGCCGTTCCCTGAATATGTCCTGGAATCCACGATCGATGACCTGCAACGCATTCCACGGGTCATGGTGCTGCGACTGGTCCCCTCTGACCCGGCACGGACCTTTTGAACGGGAACCCGCAACCGCGGGACTTGTAAGTAGCCACCGGCCACCGGCCACTGAAAGCTATACTCCCGGGCATGTCGTGCCTGTTTTGCAAGATCGTGGCGGGCGAGATCCCAGCCAAACGTGTCTACGAGGACGAGATCGTCGTGGCCTTCGAGGACATCAACCCCCAAGCGCCCGTCCACGTCCTGGTGATTCCGAAGCGTCACGTTCCGACGCTCAACGACTTGCAGGCAAGCGATGACCAACTGGTGGGCACGTTGGTGCGGCGCGCGGCTGCCATTGCCAATGAGCGCGGACTAGCCGCGGGTGGCTATCGCACGGTGTTCAACTGCAACAGCGATGCGGGGCAAACAGTCTTTCACATCCACTTGCACCTTCTCGGCGGTCGCCGAATGACGTGGCCGCCCGGCTGAAGGTTCCAGGGTTCCAAAGTTCCAAGGTTCCAGGGTTCCACGGTTCCACAGTTCCAAGGTTCCACAGTTCCAAGGTTCAATGGTTCAGCGTTCGCCTGGAACCAGTCTCGGACCCTAGAGGTCGGCACCCTTGAACCCTCTGGAACCCTGGAACCCTGGAACCTTGGAACCCTAAGGGAGGGCCAGCAGATAGCGACCGAGCCCCTCGTCCTTCTGCAGGCCGAAATCAACCGCACGATAGCCTCGAGCGAAATAGCTTTCGAAGATCTCACGGGTCTGGAATCGCCACTCGAGCGCCAGGTCGGGCGCTTCCTGCTGCATCTCGGTGAACCTCATCGGGATTTCAACCCAGACACGTCTCTCTGAGACCGACAGGTCACTTGATCGCATGGCTTGCCAGGGGCCGTGACTGACGCTCGCGTTCACGACCGGCGCTTCGATGACCTCGCGCGCCCGGACAGGTATGACGAGGTCCGCGTCGATCCGTCGGCGGACGTGAGGTTCGCGCAGCTGCCATTCGACCACAAAACGATCCGTCGGTGTCCCGCGGTGTAAAGCACTCGTCGACTCGCCATAAAGATTTCGCACGTACTCGCGGCAGATGACGCCGAGCCGCGCGAAGTTGAGATGGGCGTTGAGCGCCTGCAGCGGGTCGAACGTCCACTCCATCAGGTCGAATCCAGCCGCCAATGCCCGCTCTCGCTGCGCCAGCTTCAGCCGCCGGCCCAAGCCGCTGCGACGATGCTCAGGCAGAACGCCCATCATGTGGGACCATTGTGTGGGCCGCCCTTCCTTGAGGCCCACAATCGAGAACGCGAATCCAATCATTCGTTCTGCCGCGTCGAAGGCACCAATCAGGATGCCCCCGCGTTTCACCGTGATGATGAAAACGGGAACGGTCACGAGATCCCCGCTGTCGGTGTAGCCCCAGATCGCTCGTTCGAGCTCGACGACTGCCTGGAACTCCTCGAGACCGTGGAGGTCTCGGATGACGGGAGCGCTGTCAGGAGTCGGCATCGTGAATCGTGGTCAGCAGGTCCCGAAGCGAGCGAATGACCAGGACGCCTTGCGGTAACGCCGCGGGCACCTCGCCCGAGCGCCGGATGAGGACGGCGCGCATCCCGGCGGCAACTGCGCCCTCGATGTCTGCCTTCAGGCTGTCACCGACCATGACGGCGTCGGCCGCTCGCACCTTTGCCTCACGAAGAGCGGTCTCGAAGATGCTCGGATGCGGCTTCATGAATCCGTGCTCAGCCGACGAAATACCAATCGACAGCAAGGCATTGAGCTTGAAGTGCGCCTTGAACGCTTCGAGGCTTCGGTGCGAGTTGGAAATGACGCCGAGGGTCAAGCCGCGCTCGGCGAGCGCCCTCAGGACCGGCTCGACGTCATCGTACATCTCGAAGTGATGATTCCCTGCCCACTGCTCGTAGATTCGCTGGGCAACCGCGACCACCGCCGGTCCGCGACCGCCCATGTGCTCGATGATCGTCGCCGTGTAATGGACAAACAGGGCATCGTCATATATCGGCTCCTCGACTTCGTCGAGGATGAACGACGCGGCAGCGACCGCCGCCTCAAACCGGTTCGCGTCGACGATGAAACCGGCATCCGCACAGAAACGCGCATACCCTTCACCCTGAAACGTCGGGCCTGGATAAATCAGCGTGAAGTCGACGTCGAAGAACACGGCGCGCGCTCGAACCGATGGCGCACCCGCGGCCGTCATCGAGGTGAATTGACTCGTGCCACCAGCGTAGCGGCGGACGCATCAGGCAAGGGTAGCGCCGCAGCGGCAGACCCCTCAGTCATCTGCCACGGACCGGCAACCACAACGACCGCTTTCGAAGGATCGAGGAGTCGTCGTGCGACGGCGTTTACGCCGTCCAACGTCACTGCCTCGAGGAACCCCGGAAGGTCGCGATCGTAATCCGGACCCAACCCGTGGAACTCGGCGCTCAACAGGAACCCGGCAATGCCGGCGTTGGTTTCGAGCTGCCGCGGGATCGATCCAATCAGGTACTGCTTGGACTCGTCGAACTCCTTGGGTGTCAGCCCCCCCTCGCGCACGAGCGCCAGCTCATGATCGATCGACGCAAGCGTGCGTTCGACGTTTTCGGCGGAAACCCCAGCGCGGATCATGAGGGGGCCGGCAGCGAGCGTCGCATCGAGGCTGCTGTATACGTAGTAGGCCATGCCCTGACGCTCGCGGATGCTGTCGCCCAACCGCCCGCCCAGTGCGTACTGACCCAGCGCGTTGTTCATGACCCAAGCGTCATAGTACGAGGGATCCGCGCGCCGGACGCCGATCACGCCATAGGCCACGTCGGCTTGCGCCTTGCTCATCATCGGGACGACGAAGAAGTCCCGCGTTGATGCGAGCCCCACTTCGGCCAGCGGCGGCTCTGCGCAACGCTCTGCACGCCATGGTGAAAACCATCGTTCGGTCACCTGAATGACAGTCGCTGGCGTGACATCTCCGGTTACGACGACGGTCGTGCCCTCCGGCCCAAACCAGCTGCGGTGAAAAGTCACGAGGTCAGCGCGCGTGATACCCCGCACCGTGGCGGTGGTGCCTCGCGGGCGACGGCCGTAGGGGTGCGTGGGATAGAGGCGACCCATCAACACGTCCACGGCGACGGCGCCAGGATCGTCCTCATCCTGAAGAATCGCCGTGATCAGTTCGGCACGACGAGTTTCGACCTCTGCTTCATCGAACCGCGGGCGGCAAATCACTTCGGCTACCAGCTCAAAAATGGCTTCGAAGTCTTCGGCGAGACATGTGGCGCTGACCGTCAGCTGATGACGACCCGCCATCACGGAAAGAGAGGCTCCCCGTCCATCCAGCTCGTCGGCAATGTCAGCTGCGGTTCGAGTCTCCGTTCCTCGATCGAGAACGCGGGCCAGCAACGCCGCCGTACCTTCGGCGCCGCCCGGGTCGTAGTAAGCGCCCGCTCGCAGGCCGACCAGAATCGTGACCGCAGGGGTCGTGCTGGTTTCTTTCGCCACGACGACGATGCCGCCAGGCAGCGTGCGGCGCAAAGGATTTAAGGGCACGGCTCGAACCACCCGATGGTGCGGTTGTCCCGCGTCAAGTAGCGGCGTGCGGCGGCGTTGACGTCGTCCAAGGTCACGCGCGCCAGTCGAGGCATCAGTTCGCGGTAGGTAGTCCACGTCCCAATCGTGGCGAAGTATCCGAGCTGGTGGGCAATGTCTGTGACGCTGTCGCCGTCGTAAACAAACCGCGCGCGAAGCTGTCTTCGGACCTTCGTAAGCTCGGCTTCCGTGATCCCATCGCGAGTGAGGCGTTCGAGCTCCGACAGCACCGCCTCTTCGACCGCCCGCAACGTTTGGCCGTCAGCCACCGTTGCCCAGAGGTAGTAGAGGAACGGGTCTTCAGTAGGAATCAGCGCGCCACCAATCGCTGACGCCAATCCCTGGTCCACGACTGCTCGATAGAGCCGGGCACTGCGCTGCGGCGTCGGCACTTTGTGTCCAGACCACAGGTTCAGTCCAGAGGCGCCGCTCAATGCGGCGTCGACGAAAAGCATCGCGAAGAAGTCGGGGTCGTCGAACGCTGGGGTGTGAAACGCTGCTCGCCAGTAGGAGGCGGCCCCCGGCTTTCGAAAGTGCACACGGCGCTCGGCGAGCTGGGGCGGTTCGAAGCTGCCCAGTTGTGGCGCTGCTGCTCCCTCCTCGATCGATCCAAAATGATGCTCGACGCGCTTGAGTACGTCCTCGGTCGCCACGTCGCCGACAACCACGAGCGTTGCATTGTTCGGCACGTAATATTGCCGATAGTGAGCATAGAGGTCGTCGCGCGTCATCGTTTCGAGGTCGCGCAGCCATCCAATCGTTGGATGCTGATAAGGATGGACCCTGAACGCCGCCGACGTCAGCTCGATATCGAGCAATTGCTCCGGGTCGTTCTCCCCGCCTTTCAGTTCCGAGATGATGACGGTGCGCTCTGATTCACAGTCGTCGGGTGCATAGAGGCACGAGCTCATGCGCTCCGCCTCGATGAACAACATGCGATCGAGCGCGTCACGCGAGGCGGTTTCGAGGTAGGTGGTTTGATCGACCCAGGTGTAGCCGTTCCAGGTGCCGCCGAACTGCTCGATGATGCCTTTGACCTGATCTCTGGGGATGTTGCGGGTCCCCTTGAAGTTCATGTGCTCGACCCAATGCGAAGCACCTGTTCGACCCGGACCCTCGTTCTTGGACCCGACCCTGTACCAACACCAGACCGACGCCAGTGGCGCCGTGTGGACTTCCTGAACGAGCACCCGCAGGCCGTTGTCGAGCACGGCCTCCCGGACGCTGGGGGTGGCGAGCTCGAGGGGCGACACGGGCATACAGCCATTATTACAATAGACAGATTGCCATGCCCGAGTGGAAGGACACGTGCAACCTGCCGCGAACCGCCTTCTCGATGAAGGCCAACCTGCAAACGGCTGAGCCAGCAGCGATTGCTCGTTGGCACGAGATCGATCTGTACGGCCAGCTCCGCCGCGCGCGTGCGGGCGCACCCACGTTCATCCTGCACGACGGGCCGCCCTACGCCAACGGCGAGGTTCATATCGGAACCGCGCTCAACAAGGTCCTCAAGGATCTCGTGGTGAAGTCGCGCAGTATGGCGGGCTTTGATGCGCCGTACGTCCCGGGGTGGGATTGTCATGGACTACCGATTGAGCTGAAGGTCGATCGCCAGCTCGGACCCAAGAAGAAGCAGATGTCGATTGCCGACTTTCGACGCGAATGCCGCGCGTACGCGAGCAAATACGTTGGCCTCATGCGCGAGGACTTCAAGCGGCTCGGCGTCTTCGGCACCTGGGCGGAGCCCTATCTCACGATGAACCCCTCCTATCAGGCGGCGATCGTCCGCGCGCTCGGACGATTTGTCGAGCAGGGGATCGTCTACAAGGGCAAGAAGCCCGTCCATTGGTGCATGCACTGCCGCACGGCGCTGGCTGAGGCCGAGGTGGAATATGAGCCGCACACTTCGCCGTCGATCTATGTCGAGTTTCCGCTCGCCGAGCGGTGTGCGCCCGAGTTGGCTCAGCGGCTTCCAGCACTCGCAGGCCGGCGGGTCTCAGTCCTGATCTGGACCACGACGCCGTGGACGATTCCCTCGAATCTGGGCGTGGCCTTCCATCCTGAGTTCGAGTATGGCGCGTACCCCGTGCAGTCAGCGGCGGTTGAAGGGGCTGCTCCGGTGGTGAGGGACCCGGCTTTAGCCGGGTCGAACCCCGTGGTGATCCTAGCGAAGGACCTCGCGGAGCAGGTCGCTCAGAAAACTGGACGCGTGCTGGGTCCAGCGCTCGCCACGTTTGAAGGCCGCGTCCTCGAGCGCCTCGTGTTCGAGCATCCGCTCTACGGACGCGACTCTCTTGCAGTGCTCGGAGACTACGTCACACTCGACGCAGGGACGGGCGTCGTCCACACAGCACCAGGGCACGGCGCTGATGACTATCAGACCGGCATCAAATACGGCCTCGAGATCTACGGTCCACTCGATGCCGGTGGTCATTTTCTCGAGTCCGTCGAACTGTTCGGCGGCTTACAGGTGTTGGACGCCAATCCGAAGATCGAATCGGCGCTGGCGGAGCGGGGACGCCTCTGGCATCGCGAGGACTACGATCATTCATATCCGCACTGCTGGCGCTGCCATAACCCCGTGATCTTTCTCGCCACGTCACAGTGGTTCATTGCCATGGACGGTGCGGAGCTTCGGCAGCGTGCCTTGCGATCGATTGATGCGACGCGCTGGATTCCGTCCTGGGGCCGCGAGCGCATCTACAACATGATTGCGAACCGGCCGGACTGGTGCATTTCGCGCCAACGCACCTGGGGTGTGCCAATCCCAGCCCTGGACTGCAAGACCTGTGGACAGCCGGTCTTGACCAAAGCCCTCACCGATCGTGCGGCAGCGGTGTTCGACGTTCACGGGGCCGACGCTTGGTACGAGCGGCCGATCGAGGAGTTCGTTCCACCGGATCTGCGCTGCCCCTCGTGCGGCGAGCGCCAATTCGAGCGCGAAGGAAACATTCTCGACGTGTGGTTCGATTCCGGCTCGAGTCACGAGGCTGTGCTCCCGAGTCGGGAGGAGCTGCGCTGGCCGGCCGACATCTATCTCGAAGGGTCCGACCAGCATCGCGGCTGGTTCCATAGCTCGCTTCTCGTCGGAATTGGCACACGGGGCCGGGCACCATTCGACCAGGTGCTCACGCATGGCTTTGTCGTCGACGAGCAAAGTCGCAAGATGTCGAAGTCGCTTGGCAACACGATCTCGCCGCAAGACGTGATGAAGCAGAGTGGTGCGGATGTGCTGCGTCTCTGGGTTTCGATGGTCGATTATCGGGAGGACATCCGCCTCGGCAAAGAGATCCTGGCGCGTGTGGTCGAGGCGTACCGGAAGTTCCGGAACGTCCTTCGCGTCCTGATGGCCAACCTGTACGATTTCAATCCGGCCACCGACATGGTGCCACGTGAGCGCATGCTTGAAATCGATCGGTGGGCGATGGCGCGCTACGCTTCGGTCGCCTCCAGAATGGTGCGCGCCTACGAGGATTACGACTACCCGGCCATCTATCAGTCGGCCAACTCGTTCATCACCGTGGATCTGAGCGCCTTTTACGTCGACGTGACCAAGGATCGCATGTATACCTACGGCGCCGAGTCACCTGCACGCCGCTCGGGTCAATCCACGATGTTCCTGATTGCCGACGGTCTGGCACGACTGCTGGCGCCAGTGCTGCCGTTCACGATGGACGAGGTCTGGCGCAATCTGCCAGGAGACCGTGAAGCATCGGTTCACCTAGCCTTGTTTCCATCTTCGCTCCCGCAATGGCAAGACGATGGGTTGCTGGAGCGGTGGGCGCTCTTGAGCTCGGTGCGGGATCAGGTCAACGTGGCACTCGAGGAACAGCGCCAGCAGAAGGTGATCACCTCCTCGCTTTCGGCTCGCGTGCGCGTTGCAGCTTCTGGCTCGCTTGCTGAGCTTCTAGAAGAATACCGTCAAGAGCTGCCGGCGATCTTTGGCGTCTCACAAGTCGTCCTCGATCAGGCGCCCAGGGAGGCGACTAGCGTCACCGTGTCGGTTTATCGAGCGGACGGCACCAAGTGCGAACGTTGCTGGCGGTATGTGCCGTCTGTGAGCGAAGCGCCGGAATTCGAGGGGTTGTGCGAACGATGCGTTGATGCGCTCTCGCAACCGCCGCAGCTTGGGCGCGCGTCGTGAACACAGGCGGGATCTCACGTCGTTTCGAGGCGCTCCTGGTGCTCGGAATCGTCGTCGCCGACCAGGTAACGAAGGCGCTGGTGCGCCAGTCGCTGGCGTTGCACGAAAGTATTTCGATCATTCCGGACGTGTTGGCGCTGACCCGGGTGCACAACACGGGCGCAGCGTTCGGGATGTTGAACGCCATGGAGTTTCCTGGCAAGACGGTCGTCCTGACTGCGGTTGCCACTGTCGCGCTCGGAGGCGTCGCTTGGTATGCCGCGACCGTGCCGGCCACGGACCGGCTGGCCCGAGCGGGTGTCGCCTGTATTCTGGGAGGGGCAATCGGCAACCTGATCGATCGAACCACCGCCGGATACGTGCTGGATTTCGTGGACGCGTCGTGGCGCGGGTGGCACTTCTGGGCCTTCAACGTGGCTGACGCAGCCATCACGGTTGGCGTAGTCTTCATGGTTTTGGACCTTCTAGGGGTGGGACGCCGTGCATCCAATCCTGCTTGAGCTCGGGCCGATCACCATCTATTCATACGGGGTTCTGCTGGCCGCGGCCTATCTGCTCGGCCTGTGGATGGCGTCGCGCCGAGCCCGGCAGGCAGGACTCGATGCCAACCGGGTACTGGACCTCGGCATCTGGGTCATCATCGCGGCGCTTGTTGGCGCAAAGGCACTGCTCTTCGTCGTGGATTTCGAGCAGTTCACGAGCAGTTGGCAGGATTTCACGACGCTGCTGCGCTCAGGCGGCGTATTTTACGGCGGGTTGATTGCGGCAGTGGTCGTCTGCATCTATCAACTGCGGAAGCATCGCCTGCCACTCTGGACCTCGGGTGACCTGTTCGCTCCAGGTATTGCACTGGGTTACATGGTCGGGCGTCTCGGCTGTCTGATGGCGGGCTGCTGTTACGGCAAGCCCACCGATGTTGCGTGGGCGATAACGTTCACGGATCCGGTTGCCAACCTCAACGTCGGGACGCCGCTCAACGTGCCGCTCCATCCGACGCAGGGGTACGAGTCGCTGGCTGGACTGATCATTCTCGTCGTCCTGCTCGCGTTCGAGCGTCGGGGACGCGCGTTCCCGGGTCGGACGTTCTGGTTGTTCGTGCTGCTCTATGCCGTGTCGCGGTTCGTGATCGAGTTCTATCGAGGCGATGATCGTGGCGTGGTGCTCGGGCTGCTCTCGACTTCGCAGTTCATTTCGGTCGTGCTCGCGCCGCTCAGTCTCATCATGCTGTGGTATCTCAGCCGGCCGGCGCGACCGCCTGCGGCCGAGACACCGGCACGACCGAGAAAACCCCGGTTCGCGTGAACCGTCTCGAGATCCGAGTCGACGCCGAGCACGAAGGCCTTCGCCTCGATCGAGTGCTCGCGAGCGAAGTCGCCGGCTACTCACGGTCGCAGATCCAGCGCCTGATCGGGGACGGCCATGTGACCCTGCCACGAGTGAAGACGGCAAAGGCCAACACGGCGGTTCGTAATGGGGACGTCATCTCCATCGAGCTTCCCGAACCAATCGCCGCGGCGCCGGCGGCCGAAGATCTGCCGCTCGAAATTGTCTATCAAGACAGCGACGTCATCGTGATCAACAAACCGGCGGGGATGGTCGTCCACCCCGGCGCCGGGCATGAGGGGGGAACGCTCGTCAATGCCCTGCTCCACCACGTCGATGATCTCAGCGGCATCGGGGGGGAGCGCCGGCCTGGCATCGTCCACCGACTCGACAAGGGGACGTCAGGCGTGATGGTCGTCGCCAAGCACGACGCGGCCCACCAAGAGCTGGCGAGGCAGTTTCACGATCGTGAAGTCGAGAAAGTGTACGTGGTGCTGGTTTGGGGACTGGTCCAGCAGCGCAAGCGAATCGACATCCCGATCGGGCGGGATCCGGTGCATCGCGAAAAGATCTCCACGCGCGCCAGGCGGGCGCGCTCCGCCGTCACCCGCGTGGTCTGGGCGCGTCACGTCCCGGGCTTGTCACTGCTACGGGTGGCGATTGCAACCGGACGCACTCATCAGATCCGCGTCCACCTGAGCGCGATCGGGCACCCGATCGTCGGCGATGCCCTCTATGGGGGCGTGCATCGCCGCACGCCGCATCACCTTCGGGCCGTTCAACAGTTGACGCGCCCATTCCTCCACGCCGAGCGGCTGGCCTTTACCCAGCCACGTACTCGAGACGCGCTCGAGTTTACGGCGCCGCTGCCCGACGACCTGCGTTCGGTGGTCGAGGCAATTGAGCCGAAACTTCTCGATATGCTCGAAGGGCGGGAGATCGCTGATGAAGACGACCCACGCAACCGTTGAGGACCACCGCGCGGTCTACGAGGGCCGCATCTTCCAGCTGGATGTCGATCGGGTGCGGTTACCCGGCGGACACACCGTGACGCTCGAGGTGATCCGCCATCCCGGCTCGGTCGTGATCGTGCCGATGCCGTCGGCCACCGAGGTCATCCTGATCCGGCAGTATCGCTACTCGATCGATCGATGGATTTGGGAGCTGCCAGCCGGCACTTTGAAGCCGTCCGAAGATCCGTTAGCGGGTGCTGCACGCGAGTGTGAGGAGGAGATCGGACTCGTGCCGGGAAGCCTTACTCGCCTTGGTGCCTACTATCCGACGCCGGGCTTCTGCGACGAATTGATGATCTTCTTCCGCTGCGGCGCCCTTCGGGCGCCTGCGAGCGATTCCATGGTCCGCAAGGATGAGGACGAAGAGCTGGAGCCTCGTACTTTCAGTCTTGATGAAGCGCAACGGCTCGTCGAAACGGGAGAGATCGTCGATATGAAGACTGTGGTGGGGTTGACGTTGGTTTGACGACAGTTACAAGTTACAAGTTCCCAGTTCAAAACTTGGAAACTCGGTTTGTAACTTGGAACTTGTAACTTGTAACTAATCGTCCGCCTACTGCATCGCGTGATGGGCCGCGCGCTTGGCCGCCTTCTTCGTCTGTGACGATCGCGAGGCCGAAAGCAACGCCAGCAGCAGCACTTCGTCAATCGTGTTGACCAAGTGAATGGTCAGCCCGCGACGCAGCTCGTCGTTGAGATCCTCGTTCACGTTCTTCGCGTTCTGCCGCGGGAGGATGATCTCCTTGATGCCAAGCCGCTTGGCGGCCAGCACCTTCTCCTTGATACCTCCGACCGGCAGCACACGACCCGAGAGCGTAATCTCGCCGGTCATGGCGACATCGCCGCGTACCGGCCGGCGAGACAGTTCGGAAACGAGAGCGGCGACCATCGTCACGCCCGCGGAGGGGCCGTCTTTGGGAATCGCCCCGGACGGCACGTGCAAGTGGATTTCCGACCCCTTGAAGAAGTCGGGATCGACGGCCCACTCGGTGGCGTGCGCTCGTACCCATGACAACGCCGCACGGGCCGATTCCTTCATCACCTCGCCCAGCTGACCCGTAAGTGTGAGTGATCCGCCGCCCGTCATCCGCGACGCTTCAACCAGAAGGACCTCGCCACCGACCGGTGTCCAGGCGAGGCCAATCGCCACCCCCGGGTTCTTGGTGCGCTCCTCCATCTCTTCATCGAGGAAGCGCGGAGCGCCGAGCAGCGTGTTGACCAGATCCGGTGTCACGCGCGTCTTGGCGTTGTGACCCTCGGCACGACGGCGAGCGATCTTGCGACAGATGGCGCCCATCTCGCGTTCGAGGTTACGGACGCCGGCCTCGCGGGTGTAGCCGCGAATCACGGTCCGCAAGCCCAGGTCGGTGAAGGTGAGCTGCTTCTCGGTGAGCCCGTGATTCTTCACCTGACGTTCGACGAGGTGGTCTTTGGCGATGGCCAGCTTCTCTTCCTCGGTGTAGCCCGCAAGCTCCAGGACCTCCATGCGATCACGGAGCGCTGGCGGGACGGGATCGAGGATGTTGGCAGTCGTGATGAAGAGCACCTCCGACAAATCGAATGGCACGTCGAGATAGTGATCGCGGAAGGTCGAGTTTTGCTCCGGGTCGAGCACCTCGAGCAATGCCGACGCCGGGTCCCCGCGAAAATCGGACCCGAGCTTATCGATCTCATCGAGAATAAAGAGCGGATTCTTCGATTCGGCGCGACGCAGCCCCTGAATAATCTGTCCCGGCAGCGCCCCGATATACGTCCTGCGGTGTCCTCGGATCTCCGCCTCGTCACGCATACCGCCGAGCGACACGCGAACGAACTTCCGCCCCAACGACTGAGCGATCGACTTTGCCAGTGAGGTTTTCCCGACTCCCGGAGGGCCGACGAAGCACAGAATGGGACCCTTCATCTCGGGGTTGAGTTTCCGAACGGCAAGGTATTCGAGAATGCGGTCCTTCGCCTTCTCCAGTCCGGAGTGCTCCTGATCCAACACGGCGCGGGTCTTGGGAAGATCGATGACCTCCTCGGTCCGCTTCGCCCAAGGAAGCGTGATCAGCCAGTCGATGTAGGTGCGTGAGACGGTGTACTCAGCCGCCGCCGGCGGCATCTTCGACAAGCGATCGAGCTCTCGAAGCGCCTCCTTCTTGACCGGGTCGGGCATGCCGACGGCTTCGATCTTGGTCCGGAGCTCTTCGATCTCCTTGGTTTGGTCGTCGCCCTCACCAAGCTCGCGCTGAATCGCCTTCAATTGCTCGCGCAGGAAATAATCGCGCTGGTTCTTCCCAACCTCGGATTGGACCTGCGATTGAATCTTGGAACCGAGCTCGAGCACCTCGAGCTCTTTGATCAACAGGCGGTTCAACACGTCGAGCCGCTGGCGGACGTCGAGGGTCTCCAGAACTTCTTGTCGCGTTTCGGTCGAAATCGACCCGAGACTGGAGGCAATGAAATCAGCCAGCCGGCCAGGCTCGGCGATGTTCATCGCGAGCGTTTGCAAGTCATCGGACATCAAGGGTGACAGCGACACGATCTGCTGAAAGTTGGTCTTGATGTTGCGCTGAAGCGCATCGATCTCGAGTTTGTCCTGGTCACCCAGCACCTCGAGTGCTTCCTCGATCCGCGCACGCAGGTACGGGCGGACGTTCACCAGTTCGGTGAGCCGCACCCGCGCCAGCCCCTGCACGATGATTCGGAGGCTGCCGTCCGGAAGCTTGAACATCTTGTGGATGTGGCTGGCGGTGCCAACCGGATACAAGTCCTCTTGCAACGGTTCGTCTTCACCCGCTTCGCGCTGCGTAAATACCGCGATGAGGCTACCGCTCGACACCGCCTCGTCGATGAGACGCACTGAGCTCTCACGCGCCACCGCCAGCGGCATGAAGGAGTTGGGAAACAGCACGGTATCGCGCAACGGCAATACCGGCAGTTCCCCGGGCAAACGAAACGCCGGGCTGTCGCTCGAGGACGATTCTTCTACCGCCACCGAAGCGGACGTCCCCTCGGTCTTCTCTGGTTCACTGCTCATCGAGTCCTCTTATAGCGCGCTCGCGGAAGCCGGTTGTCAATGAATGGCTCCAAACCCGAAGGCAAAAGCGGCCCTCGGAACCAACCGACTGCTGAAATCGAAACGGAACGAGGCCCTGAAACCGGGCCAATGCTGAGGAATGCATTGGGAGCGATGCTGGTGCATCGCTCCCACTGATTGGGACGCCGGGTGCTAGCCCTGCAAATCGTAGAAGAGGCTGGACGAGCCGCGGCGCTGCGACAGCGACCGCTCACGCTGTGCGGCGATCTCCCGGGCTTCCTCACAATCCTTGCATCGAACCGCAAACGGCAGCGCGCGGAGTCGCGCTTCGGCGATCTCCTCGCCACACTCGAAGCACAACCCGTAACGACCGTCCTCGAGACGCGCGAGGGCTTCGTTGATCTTGTTCAGCGTTTCCGCCTTCATCTGAATGAGGGCCAGCTCGATGTCCTCCTGGATATCCACCTCGGAGGTTTCGCCCTGATCCATCACATCGTGCGGCTTTTCCGCGGCATCAGCGCGGACGCCGCGAATCTTGCCCTGGACCTCGGCCACGAGCTCACGCTGGCGCTCCTCGAGCATCCGCTTGAGTTCTGCGTACCGCGTTCCCCCGGGCGCCGCGACCGTCGTTGCTTGCTTCGATGCCTTCGCCATGATGCCTAACCGCTCCTTCCCTCGCCCTCACCTTGTTCGGTGGGGTCACATGATTGCACGCCCTCTTGCAAAGGCGATGCCTATAAATCCAGCCCTTTTTCGCTATGAACCGCAAACGCTACTGATGTGACAAGAAGGCAGGTTCGAGCTTTACACGTAGGACAGAAACTAGGCCGGCTCATCCATGAAAATCGACGACGCCGCTGCCCCTCGGGCCTGCTCACGTAACTTGTTAATCAGCAACGGCTTACACTTCCCTATCCCGCTCCAAATCTGATCCTCCGAACACCGTTCAATGCATTAGACGCCGGGCGCGCAAATTGGGTTCTTGCACACACTGTCCATCGGCACTAAGGTCGTACTGTCGCCTCCTGAGGACGCCTCCAAAATGCAGGAGGGTAGCATTGCCACACTGGTTTGGCAAACTCCGCACAGGGCGCAGAGCGAAGGCAGAGGGCACAGGGAGTCGAGGAAGAAAGGGGTTAGGCCGGCGGCATTAAGTCTGCCCTTTGCCCCGGCCCTATGCCCTATGCCCTATGCCCTATGCCCTGTGCCCTTTAAGAAAGAATGATTCGAGACGACTCTGCTCGAACCGGCGGTCGTTCGTGCAGAACTCGCGCGATGAGCGTCAGGTAATCCTGAGTGCCTGATCCAATGCCCTCGGCGTCATGCGAGGCTCCGCGCGCGATGCCTCGAAGCACTTCGGCCGCCTGAGTTTCGAATCGTGGGCCACCTCCCCGCCCAATGTCAGCGAGGAAGGCCTTCAGCTCGCGCCTCAACTGCTCAGCGACTGGCGACTGGGCCTGATGCTCGTAGATGACGCCGCGGCTTGCCGTTTCGAAGCTCGCAGCCAGGGCCGACGCAGCGTCTGCGACGTCGGCATCGACAACACTCGCGACGTCGCTTGGCTTGAAGCGAAGAAGCCATGTCTGGATCAGGAAAAAGAGCTCGAGCTGCCCCTCGGACACCTTGCCAAGCGTCGTAATCAGGACGGTTAGATCGCGCTCGTGCTGTCGCTTGGTCGCTGCGGCGGGATGCCGCTGGGCGGTTTCCAGGTAGACACAATTTGTCGGACAGGCAATTTCCGTCACCCGCTTCGTCGCGCAGCAAACCGTACAAATGTCGTGGCCCAGCGCGGGACAGGCGCGACGAGCCTTCCGGGTGCGACAGAGCGGGCAGGTCACAAAGAGATTGTAGGTCTGGTGGGTCGGGTGGGTCCGGTAGGTTCGGTTGGTCGGGTAGGGCTGGCGGGGCGGCTGGAGTGGCCTCGTGTGCTAAACTCGAGGTTTCTCTCAGCGACTCAGAACCCATTCAGGACGTTCAAGTTATGGCGAAGCGGTGCGATATCTGTGGCAAAGGGCCGGTCGTTGGCCGACGCGTCTCTCACGCGCACAACGTGCGGCCCCGACGGTTCGATCCCAACCTTCAGAGCGTTCGCGCGCTGGTGAATGGCGGCGTGCAGCGGCTAAAGGTGTGCACGCGATGCATTCGATCGGAGAAGGTGGTCAAGGTCGCTTAGCGAGAGTCGCCCTACCTCGTCACTGCTCGTTCGACCCCCAACACGCCTTCCACGCCCCGGATGGACTTGATCACCTTTTCCAGGTGCTTGAGGTCCTGGATCTCCACGGTCATTTCGATTCGCGCCTGGTGGTCCTCGGCCCGCGTCGTGGCCTCGAGGTTGATGATGTTGGTGTTGATGTCAGCGATGCGTGAGCTGAGTTCGGCGATCATCCCCTTGCGATCTTCGACTTGCATCGTCAGTCGCACCGTATAGGGGGCGACGTCGGTCCCCTTGTCCCACTCGACCTCGATTCGCCGCTCGGGGTCGTACTGAAGGTTGACGACGTTGGTGCAATTTGCGGAATGGACGGACACACCCTTGCCGCGGGTGATGTAGCCAACGATTTTCTCGCCTCGGATAGGGCTGCAGCAGCGAGCGCGAAACACCATCAGGTCGTCCACGCCCCGCACGACGATGCGATCACTCGTCGAGGCGCCAGTCCTCAGGACCCGTTTGACGGCCGACACCACCGGATGCTCGGGCGCTTTCTCCTTCAGCTCGCCCTGGGGCACTAGCCTGTCGAGCACGGCCTTCGGGGCAACCTTGCCGTAGCCGATCTGGGCGAATAGATCATCGGGCTGAAAACCGAGGTCGCCGGCCGCTTTCGACAATCGATCGCTGTCCCAGAGCTTGTTCAGGTTGATGTCGTAGCGTCTGCCCTCCTTCTCGAGGACCTTGCGGCCGAGATCAATCGCGCGCGCCTTCTCCTCTCCCTGGATGAGATGTTTGATCTTGCTACGTGCGCGCGAGGTCGCGACGAAGTTCAACCAGTCGCGGCTCGGCTTGTGAGACGCGTTGGTAATGATCTCGACGATGTCTCCGTTCTTCAGCCGCGTCCGGAGCGGCACAATGCGGCCATTGACGCGGGCGCCGACGCATCGATGCCCGACGTCGGTGTGAATCGCGTAGGCGAAATCGACTGGCGTCGACCCCTTCGGTAGCACTTTGACCTGGCCCCGAGGCGTGAACGTGTAGACCTCCTCCGGATACAGGTCGATCTTGAGGTTGGTGAGAAACTCCTGCGGGTCGCGTACTTCCTGCTGCCATTCCAACAACTGCCGCATCCACTGGAAATACTGTTCGTCACGGCCGGCGCCAACACGCCCCTCTTTGTATTTCCAATGCGCCGCGATGCCCTCCTCGGCCCGGCGATCCATTTCCTCGGTCCGGATCTGCACTTCGAACGGAAATCCGTGCTCGCTGATGACGGAGGTGTGGAGCGACTGGTAGCCGTTGGGGCGGGGCATGGCGATGAGATCCTTGATACGCCCCGGCACCGGCGACCACGTCTGATGGATGATGCCCAGCGCGGCGTAACAGTCCTTGACGCTCGGCGTCACAATCCGCAGTGCGACAAAGTCGTAGACCTGATCGAGATCGATTTTCTGACGTCTGAGCTTCAGCCAGATGCTGTACAGGCGTTTGATACGGCCATCGATGCGACTGATTGGAATCTGCGCATCCTCGAGTTTCTTTTTCACTTCCGCGAGGAGCGTTTCGATGACGCCCTCAGTGCGGCGCCGTCGCTCCTCGACGCGCGCCCGGAGCGACTGATAGCTGGTCGGCTCCAGGTGCTGAAAGGACAATTCTTCCAGCTCGTTCTTCAGTTTGGCCATACCCAGTCGATTGGCGATCGGCGCGTAAATGTCGAGCGTTTCCTGGGCCGTTCGCACACGCCGGTCGTCCGGCATGTGCTGAAGCGTTCGCATGTTGTGCAGCCGGTCTGCCAGCTTGACGAGAATGACGCGAATGTCGTCCACCATCGCCAGCAGCATCTTGCGGAAGTTCTCGACCTGCCGTTCTTCGGATGACGCAAAAGAGATCGCGCTGATCTTGGTAACACCCTCAACGATGTGAGCGACGTCGTGGCCAAAGGTCTCGCGGATCCGCTCGATGGTGGTGAGCGTGTCTTCCACCACATCGTGGAGCAGCCCGGCGGCGACGCAGACCACGTCGAGCTTCATTTCCGCCAGAATGTCGGCTACCTCGAGGGGATGAACGAGGTACGGTTCCCCAGAATGGCGGACCTGTCCCTTGTGCTCGAGGGCTGAAAACACGTAGGCCCTCCGGAGCAGCTCGAGGTCCGCATCTGGGCTGTAACCCCGGACCTTTTCGAGCAGGTCCTCGAAGCGAATCATTCGAATCGGTGTCTAACCGTTATAGGGAGGCCCTGGCCTCAGGGCCACGGGCCGAAAGGTCGGGCTGATCGAACCAGATTGAATGCCAGATGGAATGATAGGGCCGGGGTTGCAGGGGGTCAAGAAACGGGTCTATACTCGCGCTTCTTCGGCAGGGTCTGGCCGCCTGGCCCGACCCGCCTTGTCGGTGAATCGGCCACGAATCTAAGGCAATTTCTGAACGAAAATGACGTGGGGGGAACGATGACGATCGGGTCTTCAGCAGCCCGTGTGATGTTTGTGGTCGGACTCGGCGTGTCGCTGGCCGGCTGCGGGTACGTCAACACGGTCCGGGCGAAAAAAGCGTCCAAGGACGCCAATGAGCTGTACATGAAGCAGGACTGGAGGGGGGCCGCCGAGAAGTATCAGGAGGCAATCACCCTGAACCCGGACAACGGGGACCTCTACTTCTACCTTGGCAACTCGTTCGACAACATGTACCGGCCGACGCGCCGCGGCGAAGCCAACAACGACGGCTACCTGGAGAAGGCGATCGCCAATTATCGGCTGGGCGCCGAACGAGCGAAGACGCCAATCGTCAAGCAGCGGTCCCTGCAGTATCTGGTCAACGCTTTCGGCTCCGAGAAGAAGAACGATCCAACGCAGGCCGAGCCGGTCGTCAAGGCCATGATCGACCTCGAGCCGAACGAGCCCACCAACTACTTCGTCCTCGCGGACATCTACGCCGATTCAGGTGAATACGAACTGGCGGAGCAGACTTATCTCAAGGCCAAGGAAGTGCGTCCAAACGACCCCAACGTGTATATGCAGCTTGCCGGCTTCTACAACAGTCAGGGTGACTTCGAGAAAACCATCGCAGCGGTGAACGATCGCGCCAAGGTCGAGCCGAACAACCCCGAGGCGTTCCAGACGCTCGCCACCTACTACTGGGACAAGGCGTACCGGGACTTCCGCCTCGCGGACAAGGAAAAGCTGCAGTACGTCATGTCGGGCATCGAGGCGGTCGACAAAGCCATCCAAATCAAGCCCGACTACATGGAAGCTGTCGCGTACAAGAACCTGCTGCTCCGCCTTCAGGCCAATCTGGAAAAGGATCCGGCCAAGCAGCAGGCGCTCCTGCGCGAGGCTGACCAGCTACGGGATCGTGCCGAGGCACTGCGGAAGCAGAAGGCTGCAGGCGCCAGCTAGGAAGGCGTCCGAGACCGGTTCGGTATTCGCCCTAAAAGGCTGGAACGCCCGACCCAAACCGCCGCCCAATCGGGCCGTTTCGCACCCGCGAGACGGCCCGTTTTCTTTTTACCGCCCAGTTACGCTGAGGTGGTATCTTCGAGTGGTTTTTTGCCGGGGAAATGGCTTCTTTTGACGAGCGGGAACTAGCGGCGATCTGGGGACGGGGAGGAATGCGATGAGAGAAACATTGAACAGGGCAGTCGGTGCGGGACGCCGCAACGGATTGGCCCTCTTGGCGTGCTGTGCGCTGCTCGGGTTGACGACCGATGCCCACGCGCAGGGCGTTACAACGGGCTCCATCAATGGGATGGTCGTCGATGCACAGAAGGAGCCTGTGGCTGGCGCGAGTGTGATTGCCGTGCACGAGCCGTCGGGCACGAACTACGAAGCGACGACGCGACGCGGACGGACGATTTTCGATCCCCAACATGCGCGTCGGCGGTCCCTACACCGTCGTCGTCACCTACGTCGGCACCGGCACGGCCTTCGAGCCGCAGACGCTGACCGATGTCATGGTCAACCTTGGCGTCGGAACCGACCTGCCGATTGCGGTTCGCTCAATCGCGGTGCAGGAGACGGTGACCGTCACGGCGCGGTTTCGGACACCATCTTCAGCTCGGCCAGGACCGGCGCTGCGACGTCGGTCGAGCCGCGAGGAAGCTCGCAACCTTGCCGACGGTCTCGGGACGACTCAACGACATTGCGCGGCTCACGCCGCAGGCGAGCGGCATGTCGTTCGGTGGTCAGGACAATCGTCTCAACAACATCACGGTGGACGGCTCGTATTTCAACAACTCCTTTGGCCTGGCAGGCGCGCCAGGCGAACGCACAGGCGTCGCGCCGATCTCTCTCGAGTCATCGAACAGGTCCAGGTCAACGTCGCGCCCTTCGACGTGCGGCAAGGCAACTTCGTCGGCGCCGGCATCAACACCGTGACCCGGAGTGGAACGAATCAGTTGAGGGCCTCGGTCTATCACCGGTTCCGCAACGAGGACTTCGTTGGCACCGAAGCCGCAAGCCTGCCGTTCAATCCCGGGACCTTCAACTACCGCAACACCGGCGTCACGGCCGGGCGGACCCATCCTCAAGAGCAAGCTGTTTGCGTTTGGCATCTACGAGGATGAAGACGATACCGGCCGCTCACCACGTTCCGGGCCAATGCCGGCAGCGAGGCTGTCGGCGGCAATATCGACTCGCGTCCTCGCCACGGACCTCTCTCAAATCAGTTCGCGCTTGCGCAGCGGCTCGAACTACGAGACCGGGCCGTTCGAAAACTTCGACGACCTGACGCCTGTCAAGCGATTCCTGTTGCGAACCGACTACAACCTCAATAACGCAACAAAGTCAGCTTCCGCTACAACCACCTCGACTCGATTACCGATGTCGATCGTCAACCGTCCGGTTCGCTGGGCCGGGGACGCGGCTCCGGCACCACCAACTATTCTGAGCTTCCAGAGCTCGAACCATCAGATCAGCGAAGACATCCGATCCGGCATTGGCGAGTGGAACTCGATTCTCGGCACGAGCATGTCCAACAGCCTGATTATCGGCTACACGAAACAAGACGAGAGCCGGCCGCAGCGCGGAGAATTTTCCGCTTCGTCGACATCTTTGAACAGCGGCCAGCCCTATTCCTCGTTTGGCTACGAGCCCTTCACGCCGAGCAACGCCCTGCGCTACAAGACGTTCCAGTTGCAGGACAACTTCACTCGCTTCGGGAATAAGCACTCGCTGACGTTTGGGGGAGTCTCGAACGCTACGAGTCTGCGAACGTGTTCTTCCCGGGCTCGCAGAGCGTGTACGTGTACAACTCGCTGGCTGACTTCTACACCGATGTCAACGGGTACCTGGCCAACCCGAACCGAACGACCTCTCCGATCACGCTGAATCGTGTTCCAGGTTCGCTACATGAACATCCCGGGCGCGGACAAGCCGCTCCAGCCGCTCGAAGGTGTGGTACACCGGCGCGTATGCTCAGGACGAGTGGCGCCCGCCGTCGAACCTGACGGTGACCGCCGGCTTACGGTTCGACGTTCCTGAGTTCGGTGACACGGGATTCGCCAACAGCAACGCCGACAGCCTGACGTTCCGCGATGAAAACGGACAGGGCGTGTCACTTACGCGTCGGGCGAGCTGCCGGATCCGAAGATCCTATGGTCGCCCCGCGTTGGCATCAACTGGGACGTGTCGGGGCGATGTGAGCACGCAAATTCGAGGAGGCACGGGATCTTCACCGGGCGGCCGGCCTATGTCTGGATCTCGAATCAGATTGGCAACACCGGCGTGCTCACCGGATTCGAGCAGATCGACGCCACGAACACTCGACCGTTCCATCCCGATCCCAACCGCTACAAGCCGACGACACCGCCGACCGGCGCCCCAGCAGCAACCTACGAGCTGGCGCTGACCGATCCGGACTTCACAGTTCCCGCAGATCTGGCGCAGCAACATCGCCGTCGATCAGCGGCTGCCGGGCAACATCACCGGCGACCGCCGAGTTCCTCTATAACAAGGACGTCAACGGCATCTACTACATCAACGCCAACCTGCCGGCCGCCCAGACGGCGTTCGCCGGCGTCAGACAATCGGCCGCGCTGGACGAACAACCGGATCCACTCGCACATCTCGACGCGATCGTGCTGAAGAATCAGGACGTGGGGTCGTCGTGGAACTATCGCCGGCATCGCTGTCGAAGCGGACCGACCTTCGGATCTGCATGTTGAAGGGCGCCTACAGCTACAGCAGCTCAGAGAACACGGTGGACGCCGGGTCGCATCGCCTTCGGCTCCTGGGCCGGTAACCCCCACGCGGGCGATCCAAACAATCCTGGATTGCGTATTCTACACCCTTTGCTGCCTCGCTCGGCCATCGCGTCTTCGTGCTGGCGTCGTTCACCCGCGACAGTTGTTTCCGTTTCGGGGCGACCGTCGATCTCGATGTTCTGGGAGGGCCGCAACAACGGCAACACCCACTACGTGTTCGCCAGCGACATGAACGGCGACGGCGCATCCGACAGCGACCTGATCTACATCCCACGCGACATCTCGGAGATGAACTTCTCGCAGTTCACCGCACACGAATGGCCGCACGTTCACCGCCGCCGAGCAGGCGCAGGCGTTCGAGACCTATATCCAACAGGACGAGTACCTCGCGACCATCGCGGTGAATACGCCAAGCGAGGCGCGGTCTGCTTCCGCTGGTGCAAACGCGCCTGGACTTCAGCGTGACGCAGGATCTTGTTCGCCAACATTCGGGGCAAGCGCAATTCGTTCCAGATCCGCGTTGACTTCCAGAACTTCGGCAATCTGCTCAACAGTGACTGGGGGGCTGGCCAGCGGCTGATTCGCAATCAGATCCTGACCAACCCCGGCCGCGGATGCGCAGGGACGCGCGACCTATCGCATGGTCGCCGTGAACAACGAGCTGCTCACGAACTCGTTGGAGAAGTCGGCATCGTTCAACGATGTCTACAGCTTCATGATCAGCCTGCGCTACTCGTTCAACTAGGCATTCGCGTCGCCAGGCGCGACGAATTCTGGAAGGTGAGGGGCGGGACCGCATGACGGTCCCGCCTCTTTTTTTCGGGCGGCTATTTGACGAAGTAGTTGAGCAGTGCCGCCATCGCGCCGAGCTGCGATATCCAGAAGACGAACGACCATCTGAGGTTTTCGACCCGCATCGCCGCCAGCTCGCGGGTAACGTCGACCCGCAGCGCCCCGATCTCCGACTTCAATCGGATCTCGAACCGGTTCTCGAGCACGCCCAACACGTCGTCTCGCCACTCTTGTCCAGCCGTGAAGACCATATCCGTCAGTGCCTCAGTCCCTTCGTCTCCCAGCCGCTGCCGGAGAACGGGGACGACCCGTAGCCGCTGCATTGCCTTCTTTCCCTTTCCGACCTCTCTTCTCACCGAAGCCGCGCTCGTCGTCAAAACCAAACGCTACGACGACGATGCCATCGTCCGGGCCGGTGGCACAAGAAAAAAGACATGAAGTGAGGGCTACCGTCGCATGATCCCCACCATTTCCTTCACGAACTTTGCAGCGACTCGAGCGGTCAGGTCGCGAACGTCGTTACGAGGGTTGTACTCGACGACATCGGCGCCAATGACAGGCACACGGATCGCAGCAAGAATCTCCAACACCTCGCGGATACTGAGACCTCCCGGTTCAGGATGAGAAATTCCTGGCGCCAGCATGGGTTCGAGCACATCGAGATCCAAAGAGACATACAGCGCTCCCCGCAGCCGCGCAATCTGGGGGACGGCGTCGCGCCATCGGTCGGCGCCCAGCACCTCGACCCCGAACTTGGCGGCCTGCGCCCGTTGGTGCGCGTTGAGCGTCCGAACACCAACCTGGATCAACCGTATGGCGAGATGCTCTTCCATCACGCGAGCGAAAGGGCACGCGTGGGAGTAGCGATCGCCGGGTGGACCCTCACCGTCGCCGTCGCCACGTCGAAGCGGAAACTCGTCATACAGATCGCCGTGGGCGTCGAGATGCAATACGACGGGCGCCTCGGAGCGCCCGGCAAAGCCGCGGAGGATGGGGTAGGTGATGGAGTGATCGCCGCCCAGGACGAGCGGTCGGCTACCGCTGTGGACCAGCAATCGAATCCGTTCCTCAATCGCCGCTCGTGCCTGTCCGGGATCCTCCGGGAGCTCGACATCCCCCATGTCCTCGAACACGCCAGGTGCGGCAAGGTCGTCGCCACGCTCGTTATAGGCGTTACTGGATGCGGCCCAGAGCGCTTGTCGAATGGCTGCCGGGGCCTCGGCGGCGCCTCGCTGCCAGGATGATGAGGCGTCCCAAGGCACGCCAATGACCGACACGAGATTCATGGGTCGAATCTTAACGAAGCCCCGTCCAAAACCGTCTCGTGGGGCCGTACAACACAAAGGGCCGCCTGTTGGGCGGCCCCTTTTTGATTCAACGGTCGGTCGAAGGCGGCTATCGCGGCGCCGCTCCCGCATCGCGACGCATGCCTTCCGTGACGATGCCGACTTTTTCGACCCCAGCGCCCTTGGCGGCATCGATGACCTCGATGATGTCGCCGTAGCGCAGGGTCGGCGCGCCATTGACGAACATCGTCTTGTCCTTGCGCTGCTCGAAAATCGTCCGAAGCCGCTCTTCGAGCTCGGCGACAGACACGTCCTGTTTGTTGATGGAGATCTTTCGGTCGGCCGAGTAGTCGAGCACGATTTGCGACACGTCAGGAACGGGGTCGGTCGGCGTTCGCGTTTCCGCGGGCAGGTTGACATCGAGCCCGCGCTGGGACAACGGTAAGGCGGCCATGAAGATGACGAGGAGCACGAGCAGCACGTCGATCATCGGCGTGATGTTCATGTCCGAGCTGACTTCGAGCTTCTTGGCCGAGATGACCTTGTCGGCGCCGAAATGCTGGTGGGCGTGAGCCATGTCAGTTCCCTCCCGCCTGTCCGGGCCGGATGCGTCGTTCGGTGATGAGGCCCATGTCCTCGATGCCGGCGGCGCGGAGCTCGTCCATCGCCTCCATCACCTTGCCGTACTGGGCGTCCTCGTCGGCCTTGATCAGCACGATCTTCTCGGTCTTGTCCTCGAGAATCTCCTCGACGCGTCGGCGCAACTCGCTATCGGGGATCGGCACGCCGTTGACGTAGTACTCGCCATTGGCGGTGACCGCGACAACGGTCTGATCCTGCGTTTCGGGTTTATCCGCGCTGTTGGACGCGGTCGGCAGCCGCACGGGCGCGCCCTTCTGCAGGAGCGGCGCGACGATCATCATGATGATCAGCAGGACGAGCATGACGTCCACAAGGGGCGTCACGTTGATGTCCGACTTTATGCCACCCTTGGCGCCGCCGACATCCATTGACATGATTGCTTCTCCGTTCTGTTCGTCGAAACCTGTCGTCAGGTCTGGCGGGGCGCGGCCCCGCCATTCCTCACACACCTTTACGCGGTCTTCTTGATGAAATAATCGACCATCTCCGACGACGAGTTGTCCATCTCGACGTTGAAGTATTCGAGTCGGCCCGACAGGTAGTTGTAGAACCACACCGCCGGGATGGCGACGAACAGACCGAGCGCGGTTTCGACCAGCGCTTCGGCGATACCGGCCGACACCGCGCCGATACCACCCGAGCCGGTGGCAGCAATGCCGACGAACGCGTTGATGACGCCGACCACCGTGCCGAGCAGTCCGACGAATGGTGCCGTCGCGCCGATCGTTGCGAGACCCGAGACACCCTTCTTGAGGTCGTTCGAGGTCAAGGCCGTGGCGCGCTGAATCGAACGACGAACCGTGTCGAGCAAGTCTTCACGCGACAGATTCGATCCGGTTTCCTGCTGGAACTGATACTCCTGGAGTCCCGCGAGCACCACCTTGGCCAGATGGCTGTAGCGATACTCCTTCGACGACGAGAGGGCGATCGCTTCCTTGAGGCGACCTTCTTTGAGGTGCTTGGCGACGAGCGGCGCGTACATCTTCGACTGGTTGGTCGCCTGTCGGAACGTGTAGAAGCGCTCGATGGCCACGCCCACCGACCAGAACGACATGATGAAGAGCACCGCGGCAATCGCCATCGCGGTGGGACCCATCTGCTCAAACATTTGCACGAGGTCGAGGCCTGCCCCTGCCGCCTCCTGCGCGAACGCAGGCGTGCTCAACAGCACCATGGCGAGCCCGGCACCTGCTATCCGCCCGATCTGACCCAGCTTCCGACCTTCCATCGCATCCTCCCGTAGCGCAGGACGTTTCGGTCCCGCGATTATTGCCTCGTGACGTGAATCGACGGAGGCGACCCGCGAACGTCGCCCCTTCCCACTGTTGACTTACTGCAGCGTGAACTGGACGGTAACCGTCATGATGACCGGCACCGGCACACCATTGAGTAGGGTTGGCGTGAACTGCCACTGCTTGACCGCATCCAGCGCGGACGCATCGAGCAGCGGGATCGAGCGCAGGACGCGTGCGTTCTGCACGCTGCCATCCGCACCAATCGTCGCTTCGACAATGACGACTCCCTGGACGCGCGCCGACTGCGCGATCGGCGGGTAGACCGGATTGACGTGTTTGACCTTGTTTGGCGTCTTGATGTTGCCGCCGACGCGCACCGGCGCCGACGGGGGCGGTGGCGGTGGTGGCTCCGGAATCCCACCGGCAATACCGCCGACCACGCCGCCGGGAATGCCGCCTTCAACCCCACCGATGTTTTTCTCGAAGCCGGCTTCGATGCCCGTCTCCGGCTTGATTTCAGACGGCGTTTCGACCGGCGCGGCCGTCGGATTCACTTCGACCTTGGGCGGCGGGGCGGCGCTCGGGGGCGGTGGCGGAGGCGGCGGCGGAGGCGGTGGCGGAGGTGCGGAAGCCACAAACGCCATCATCGATGGCGGGGTCGGTAACACGTCCGCTGCCATCAGCGGGACGATCACGAGAGCTGCGACGATTATGGCCTCGAGCAACATGGTCAGCGGGACCGTGTACCAAGCCTTGCTGCCCATCTTGATCGAGGGATCGACGACATCGCCGAACATGTCGCGTGGCACGAAACGTCCTCCTAACCTGCCCTAAAGTGACGGCGCGAGACCGCCGATTATAGCGATCACGGACGAAGTGTCAACGAATAGGGGTGACTGTCCGCAGTTTTGACCCCTGCCCATCAGGACTCGCATCCCGACGCCGGTGTCGCTGGTGCCGACGTCCGTTCCCGACACCACCCGGTACCACTTTAGACACCAGAGGGCGAAAAGTGCTCCCTCACGGTCTACGGTCTCCGAAACGATACAGCCCAGCGGTTCGAGCACATCGCCACCGAAGTAAGTCAAATAACCAAAACTGCATCCGTGGGCACTGGACCGTCGGTCGTTCTACTGTTCGATCCTCATCCCGTAGAACGAACGATAGACGAAAGTCATCCCGATCACCAAAAACAGGGCCGCCAGCGCAACCGTCAGCGTTGACCCCTCGGTCCCACCCGCCAAGATAGATCCCGAGCTCGACTGCGAGCACGCCAAACAACGTCGTGAATTTGATCACGGGGTTCATCGCGACCGATGAGGTGTCCTTGAACGGGTCGCCCACCGTGTCGCCGACGACGGACGCGGCATGGAGGTCGGTCCCCTTCATCTTGAGCTCGGTTTCGACGATCTTCTTGGCGTTGTCCCACGCACCGCCGGCATTGGCCATGAAGATGGCCTGGAACAACCCGAACATGGCAATCGAGATGAGATAACCGATGAAGAAGAACGGCTCGATGAAGGCAAACGCGAGCGTCGAGAAAAAGACCGCCAGGAAAATATTGAACATCCCTTTCTGGGCGTACTGGGTGCAGATTTCCACGACTCTGCGGCTGTCTTCCACCGAGGCCTTGGTCGAACCCTCGAGCCGGATGTTGGCCTTGATGAACTCGACTGCGCGATAGGCGCCCGTGGTAACCGCTTGTGTGGAGGCGCCGGTGAACCAGTAGATCATCGAACCGCCAGCCAGAAATCCCAGGAGAAATGGTGGATGCAGAATCGACAGGTTCTCCATTCCGGTGGTGAGCCCTTGCGTGAGCCCCATGATGATCGCGAAGATCATGGTGGTCGCGCCGACCACCGCGGTGCCAATGAGCACCGGCTTGGCCGTCGCCTTGAATGTATTGCCGGCGCCGTCGTTCTCCTCGAGCAGATCCTTGGCGACGGCAAAGTTCACCGGGAAGCCGAACTGCCGCTGCAGGTCCTGCTCGATGTTCGGGATCGATTCGATCTGTGACAACTCATAAACCGACTGCGCATTGTCGGTGACCGGGCCGTATGAATCGACGGCAATCGTCACCGGGCCCATCCCGAGGAAGCCGAAGGCGACGAGGCCAAACGCGAAGATCGCGGGGGCCTGCATGACTCCGCCGAGGCCCATATTCGACACGAGATACGCGATCGTCATCAGGCCCATGATCGTGAGCCCGAGCCAGTAGGCGCTGAAATTGCCAGCGACAAAACCGGAAAGGATGTTCAGCGACGCGCCGCCCTCGCGGGAGGAGGTGACGACTTCGCGGACGTGGCTGGAGTGCGTCGACGTGAACACCTTGACGAACTCGGGAATGATGGCGCCGGCCAGAGTGCCGCAGGTGATGACGGAGGACAGCTGCCACCACAGATCGGTGTTCCCACCGAGCGACGGAATGAGGAGGTATGACAGCACATAGGTCAGCACCACCGACACGATCGAAGTCAGCCACACCAGCGAGGTCAGCGGCGCTTCGAAGTTCATCTTGGTCGCGTTGCCGTAGCGGCCGCGGGCGATCGCGTTGTTGACCAGATACGATCCGGCCGATGCGAGGACCATCATCACGCGCATCATGAAGATCCAGACGAGCAGCTGGACTTGCACTTGCTCTTCGGTGACGGCGAGCATGATGAACGAGATCAGCGCGACGCCGGTGACGCCGTAGGTTTCGAAACCATCGGCCGTCGGGCCCACCGAGTCTCCAGCGTTGTCGCCCGTGCAATCCGCAATCACGCCGGGATTGCGCGCATCGTCTTCCTTGATCTTGAAGACGACCTTCATCAGGTCCGATCCGATGTCGGCAATCTTGGTGAAGATGCCGCCCGCGATACGCAGCGCGGCCGCCCCGAGCGACTCGCCAATGGCGAATCCCAGGAAGCAGACACCCGCGTATTCGCCGGGGATGAACAACAGAATCGCGAGCATGAACAGCAGCTCGACGGAAATGAGCATCATGCCCACGCTCATGCCGGCCTGCAGCGGGATGTCGCACACCGGGAACGCCTTGCCTTTCAGGCTCGCAAACGCCGTCCGCGAGTTGGCCAGTGTGTTGATTCGAATGCCGTACCACGCCACGCCGTAGCTGCCGCCAATGCCGATGAGACTGAAGAGCAGAATGATGAGAATGCGGGAGAACGGAAAGCCAATCATCGAAAAGTACGCCACGATGATCGTCCCGATGAACAACTCGAGAATGAGCAGCAACTTGCCTTGCTGCACCAGGTAGGCCTTGCACGTCTCGTAGATCAGTTCTGAGATGTCGGCCATCGAGCGGTGCACCGGCATGCGTTTCACACCGGCATAGGTCCACGCGCCGAATAGCAGCCCCAGGACGCACACCACCAGCCCCGACAGCAGGATCTGATGGCCGGTCATGCCGAGAAAATCGCCCTGATTGAGATCGGGGAGGTGGATGTTCACCTCGCCGCCAGGCATGTGTTGGGTCGGCGCCTGGGTCTCCGCCGGCGGTTGGCTCGCAGTCAGCGGCGCCGCGGTCAAGAGGACGCTCGCAGCAATCGGCAAGGCTACAGATCACTCGTTTCATCTGGTGTGTCGTCATGATTTGCTCTGTCCGCTCTCGGTGCGCAGCCGGTTCGGCAGCGCCATTCCGCCGGTCAGGAAGATGCGGATACCCTCCTCGACGGTCAAGTTCGGGAAACTCGCCTGCTCTCGCGGATAGACGAACACATCCCCGAGGTACAGGTGGTTGGTCGGCACATACACTGCCACGACGGCCTCCTGGCCGCGGCCGCGATCCAACGTGAACTCCTTCGTCAAGAACCCGAGGAGCATGCCGCGCTTCGGGTCTTCGATGATGACGACCTTCTTGAAGCCGGCGTCGTTGTCGGGCGAAAACGCCGCCACGAGCTGCTTCACCGGCGCGTAGATGGTCTTGAACACCGGCACCTGCAGCAGGTAGTACTCGGTTCGCTGCAGGACGCGTTTGCCGATCACATTGGTCGCTAGCGCGCCAACCACCAGAATGATGGCCGCCGTGATGAGCAGCCCGAGTCCCGGCACCGCTCGACCCAGCAAGCGCACCGCGATCGGCTCGGCCACACCATCAACAACCTGAAAAATCCACACCAGTGCCGCGACGCTGATGATCAGCGGCACGGTCACGAAGAACCCGGTGATGAAACTGCGGCGAAGCCACGACATGGATCACCGCGTCGCCAGCCACACGACCGTCACCAACGCCAGCGCGAAGCGATAGTACGCGAACACCGCCAGCGAGTGATTAGCCAAGTATTTCAGGAAAAACTTGATGGTCAGGTATCCAACGACCGCCGAGACCAGCAAGCCCACGACGAAAAGCGTCACGGGTATGCCCGCGACGCCAACGTCCCGCAACTTTAGTGCTTCTCGCGCCGCCGCCGCTACGACCGCGGGCAGGCTCATGAGAAACACGAACCGCGCCGCCTGAGCGCGTCGAAGCCCGAGCAGCAGCGCCAATGTCAGCGTTGCCCCCGACCGCGAAATACCAGGCACCAGCGCTGCCGCTTGCGCGAGGCCAATCGCGATGGCTTCGCCGTAGCCGACCCCGTTCGAATCCCGCGACTGACTGCCCAGCCGCTCCGCGACGATGAGCCCCAGGCCGCCGAGCGCCAGCGTCGTCGCAACGACGGCGGGCGAGCGGACGGTCTCGAGCCAGTCCCCAAACACCAGGCCGATGACCACGATCGGCAGCGTCCCGACGACGATCAAGCGCACCAGTCGCTCGTGCTCGCCGTCGCGACCGCTCAGCGCTCCCGGGAGCGCCGCAATCATCGCCCGCACGTCGTCCCAGAAATACAGGACCACGGCCAGCAGCGTACCGACGTGGCACGCGACATCGAATGCGAGCCCGAACCGGTCCGCGTCCCAGCCGAAGAACGCGCGCGCGAGAATCAGGTGGCCCGAGCTCGAGACCGGCAGGAACTCCGTCAGGCCCTGCACGACGCCGAGGAGCGCCGCCGCAATCAGATCCAAGCTGCTTGGCGCCTACGACGCCTTCCGGCCGCCGGAAGCGGGACGTGCGGCAGACGTTGGTCGACCCCTTGCCTGTTTGCCGCTCAGGATGATTGCGAGTGCCGCGGCGATGAACACCGTTGAATAGGTCCCGCTGACAATACCCACGAGCATCGTGAACGCGAACCCTTCGAGTACCTCACCACCAAAGAGATAGAGCGCCAAGACCGACAGGAATGTCGTCCCGGCCGTGATGATCGTGCGGCTCAAGGTCTGATTCACGCTCCGATTGACCACGGTCTCCAGTGGCTCGCGCTTGGTCGTCCGAAGGTTTTCGCGAACGCGGTCGAAAATGACGATCGTGTCGTTCACCGAATAACCGGTGATGGTCAACAGCGCCGCGACAATGTTCAGCGAGAGGTCGTAGTTGAAGAAGGCCAGAAACGTCAGGGTTACGAGAATGTCGTGGAACGTGGCCGCGATGGCGCCAATCGCGAACGCAAAACGGAACCTAAAACCAATGTAGACGGCGATGCCGACAATCGAGGCGAGGGTGGCATAAATGCCCTTGAGCTGCAGGTCTCGACCAATGACCGGGCCGACAATCTCCTGCGAACGGATCTCGAACTTGCCAATGTTGGCGGCCTGCAGTCCGTCGATCACGGCTTGAGCGCCACGTTCGAGGTTGGCGCCCTGTTCGAGATTGGTGCCTTGCTCGTGGGTCTCGAGCGGCAGCCGAATCAGCCACTCGTTGTTTGCCGCGTCTCCGTACGGCTGAATGACCTTGTCGCCCGGTATCGCTTCCAACGCCCGGCGAACGGCGTCCTCGCTGACGGCTTGCTCGAACCGGGCCACGACCAGCGTTCCGCCTGAGAAGTCGATGCCCAGCGGAACGCCACGCGTGGCGATGACGCCGACGCCGGCGAGGATCACGAGCGTCGACAGCGCTATCGCATGCCAGCGCCATTTGATGAAGTCGAAGTTGGGGTTCCGTAAGAAGTCCATGACGTCGCTCAGATGCTCAACTTCGTGACGGTCCGCCGGGAAAGAACGAGTTCGAACATGGTGCGCGACACGAAGACCGCCGTGAACACATTCGACAACAAACCGACGGTCAGCGTCGTGGCGAAGCCGCGGATCGGCCCGGTTCCAAACTGAAACAGGAACGCCGCCGCGATCAGCGAGGCGACGTGGGTATCGAGAATCGTCAGGAAGACTCGGTCAAAGCCGGCGGCAACCGCCTGCTTGACGCCTTTGGAGGTCAGCAACTCTTCCTTGATGCGCTCGAAGATCAGGACGTTCGAGTCCACGCCCATGCCGATCGTCAGGATGAACCCAGCGATGCCCGGGAGGGTCATCGTCGCTCCGAGATACGACATCAGGCCGAGCAGGATGATCAGATTGACGCCGATCGAGGTTACCGCATTGAAGCCTGACAGCTTGTAGTAGGCCAGCATGAACAACATCACGAAGATGAGACCGCCAATCGCGGCCGTCACGCCGGAACGGATCGAATCCCGACCCAGTGAGGCGCCAACAGTTCGCTCCTCGAGATAATCCAGCCTCGCCGGCAGCGCACCGGACCGGAGGACCAGCGATAGGTCCGCGGCTTCCTGCTGCGTGAAACTGCCCTGGATGATGCCCTCGTTGTCGATACGAGCATTGATGGTTGGCGCCGAATAGACCCGCTTATCGAGGACGATGGCCAGCTGCCTGCTGATGTTGCTCTGAGTGAACGTCCCGAACCGGCTCGCGCCCTCATTGTTCAGCGAGAAGTTCACCGCCGGCCGGCTGTTCTCGTCGATCGTCGGCCGCGAGTTGCGGAGATCGCGTCCGGTAACCGCCGCAACGCGCCGGACGACATAGTAGACCGTCGCAGGACGCTCACCCACCTGTCCTTCGCTGGTGCCTGGAAGGATTTCGAGGTCCGGCGGCAGGTTGTTGTTGTAGGCCTGACGGGCGGAAGCTTCGTCGGGGAAAGCACCCTGCTCCACCAGCTTCAGCTCGAGTTGCGCCGTCGATCGGATGATCTGCTTCGCGCGGCCAACGTCGGTGACGCCCGGGAGCTGCACCAGAATCTGGTCGTCCTCACTGTGCCGGGCGATGATCGGCTCCGCCACCCCCAATTCGTTCACGCGACGCTCAATCGTCTGCAGCGCCTGCGTCACCGCCTCCTCGCGGAGTTGAACCGCGATGTTGGGGCGCATCGTGAACGTGTAGCTGCCCGCTCCTGGCGCGCGGTTGAACACCAATTCGACGTCCGTCAGAAGCTGACGAAACGCCGCGTCCTGCTCGGACGAAACGCCCTCGACACGGAACTCAGTCGGGCTGCCTATTGTTACGGTCCCCGCGATGTTCTGTGCCTTCATCTGTTCGCGCAATCGATCCGACGTGGTCTCGGTCTCGAGTCTGACGGCATCGTCGGACTGCACGCGCATCACCAGATGCACACCGCCCTTCAGATCGAGACCCAGCCGCACCTTCTCAGACGGCGGATAGAACGAATAGACCGACAGCGCAATGACGCCGAGGATGACCAAAAGCTTCCAACGCAGGTTCTTCCCCATGTTCACTGACCTTGCGGCGGCACCACAGGCTCCTGACCCTGATAGCCGACGATGGCGCTGCGGGCCACTTCGAGGCGAACGTTCTGCGCCACCTGCAGTTGCACCGATTGCTCGTTCACTTTCGTGATCGAGCCGAAAATCCCCCCCGACGTGATGACCCGGTCGCCGACTTTCAGCGCGCTCAAGAACTCCTGAACCTTCTTCTGCCGACGCTTCATCGGCAGAAGGATGATGAAGTAGAAGATGGCAAGGACCAGCGCAAACGGAATCAGCTGGATCAACGCGTTCGCCTGACCCGGCGGCATGGACAGAGCCAGCACAGGCCCGGCGTCGACTACTTCCCTCGACATCATGGAGTCAGCGAGCGGCGGGAAAAGGTCCGAGACAAAGACTGTCGGAACTTTTCGAACGTGCCAAACGCTATAGCGTCCCTAATCCCTTTCATAGTGTCAAGGTAAAAGTAGAGATTGTGCAACGTGTTAAGCGTGCTCCCCACGATCTCGCCAGACAGGAAGAGATGGCGCAAATAGGCGCGTGAGAAGTTCCGGCAGGTGTAGCACCGGCACGCTGGATCGGGCGGTTGATCGTCCTCCGCAAACCGCGCGTTCTTGACGTTCAGGAACCCCTCGCTGGTGAAGAGTTGGCCGTTTCGAGCGTTTCGCGTCGGCATCACGCAGTCGAACATGTCGATGCCTCGGGCAACGCACTCCACGAGGTCCAGCGGCGTGCCGACACCCATGAGATATCGTGGGCTCTCGTCGGGCAAGAGGGGCGCCGTGATCTCGACTGTCCGATACATTTCCTCCGGATCTTCCCCGACGCTCAGCCCGCCGATTGCATAGCCCTCAAATCCGATGCGCATCGTGGCCTCGGCGCTTCGCCGGCGCAGATCGGGAGAGATGCCGCCCTGGACGATGCCGAACTGGGCTTGCCCCGGGTTGGTGCTGGGGACGTCAGGCACGCTTCCAGACCGAAGCGCCAACAACCTGGCTCGACACCGCGCCGCCCAGCGCGCCGTGAGTGCAACTGACTCACCCAAAAGCGGTTCATTCGCCGGTAACGCGGGACACTCGTCCAGGACCATTGCGATGTCAGACCCCAGCCGGGCCTGAAGGTCGACCGCACTCTCAGGCGTCAGCTCACACGCGGTGCCGTCGAGATGCGACTGGAATCGCACGCCTTCTTCGCGAACCTGACGCCGCGACGCCAGGCTGAAGACCTGATATCCGCCGCTGTCGGTGAGGATGGGCCGCGACCAGCCCATGAACCGGTGAATCCCGCCTAACCGGGCGATCAGATCGGCGCCGGGTCTCAGGGACAGGTGATAGGTGTTCCCCAGGATGATCCCTGCGCCAACGTCCTCGAGATCGCGCGCGCTCATGGCCTTCACGGCCCCCTGCGTGCCCACCGGCATGAAGACGGGTGTCTCGACCAAGCCGTGAGGCGTCGTCAGAACGCCGCGGCGTGCCTGGCCGTCGCGATGAGTCGTGTGGAAGGAAAACGACAAGGGGCCTTGCTATTATCCGATCGTGAGAAAGCTGCGGGTCGGCGTCATCTATGGTGGACGCTCGGGAGAACACGAGGTCTCGATTGCGTCCGCCGCCTCGGTCATCAAGCACCTCGACCGCACGAGATACGAGCCCGTGCCAATCCGCATCGAGAAGGATGGCCGGTGGACCATCGCCGATCGCGCGCCGACGGCGATTTCGGCGGCCGAAGTGATCGAACAGGCGCGGGTCCTGACGCCGCGCACGCCCCGACCAGGGCGGGAGACGGTGCTCCTGGCTCATCCGAGCGAGGACACGCTGATGACCATCGAGCGGCGCCCATCGGCCGGCGGGGATGTGGATCACGCAGTGGTCACCGGGCTTGGACTCGACGTCGTGTTTCCGGTGCTGCATGGGCCGTTTGGTGAGGACGGCACCGTGCAGGGCCTCCTGGAGCTCGCCAACGTCCCGTATGTCGGTCCGGGCGTGTTGGCGTCAGCCGTTGGGATGGACAAGGCGGCCATGCGGCTCGTGTTCAGTGCGCGCGGGTTGCCGCTGGTGCCGTGGATCAGCTTCACGCGACGCCAGTGGGACAATGAACGTTCACGCATTACGGAGATGGCCCTGGCGCTTGGCTTGCCGATGTTCGTCAAGCCGGCAAACCTCGGTTCGAGCGTGGGGATCTCGAAGGTGAAGTCGGGGGACGCGCTGCCGTCATCGATCGAAGCCGCGCTGGAATTCGATCGAAAGGTTGTCGTCGAGGCGGCGGTCGTCGATGCGCGTGAGATTGAATGCGCGGTGTTGGGCAACGACGAACCCGAGGCATCCCTGCCCGGCGAGGTCATTCCCTCGCGTGAGTTCTACGACTACGAAGCCAAGTACCTCGACACGAACTCGCAAACGATCATCCCCGCCGACCTGCCTGATGAACTCGTCAACGAGGTCCGCCGCCTCGCGCTCGAAGCGTTTCGTGCAGTGGATGCCGCTGGCATGTCGCGAGTGGACTTTCTGTTGTCACGTACGAGCGGGGCGCTGTTCGTGAACGAGATCAACACGATTCCTGGCTTCACCACCATCAGCATGTATTCGAAGATGTGGGAAGCCACTGGCGTGAGCTATCCGATGCTGGTCGACCGCCTCATTCGACTTGCCGTCGAACGGCACGCCGAGAAGCAGCGCCTGCGCACGACTGTCATCTAAGCAACTCTCGCGGGCCTCAGAGACACCGAGACTCAGAGCAATCCTTCCAGCTCTGATCTCTGAGACTCGGAAGCATGTGCGTCAACGACCACGTCAGACATCGCACTCTATCGTCTTGCACGATCCGATCCGACAGTTCTTAGTGAGCGACGTGTGAAAACGATCGTTGATTTGCGTCGTGCGGGCTTGTGGGTGATGTCGATTGCGATCGAGCGTGGGCGATTTGACTGCAAGGAAGGTTTTGAGCTTGTGTCAAATGCGCCGAGGGCGCCAAAGCTTTGACAAGGAGCGACGGTTTGTGCTTGACATCGCAATTTTCTCGCCCATAATCTACATCTGGTATGAGGGAGGCACGCTCAGACAACGGCTTGTGAAGCACTGAGACTCCGCGTGGAGCCTCGGCTCACGCCCACCCGCTGTCGCCATCAGGCACGAGTCCACCCCCTTCAGGAGGAACAATGGCGAAGAAGGCAAAGAAGGCGGCCAAGAAGGCCAAGAAGGCGAAGAAGAAGTAACACTGGGCCGCTCCGAATGGGGCGGTCTCTTTTCGAGCACTGCCCCATCTTTTCTTTCTGCCCTAGCCCATTGCCAGAGGGCACATCTGGCGCGCACCGATCAGCGCGCAATGAAGCGTGAAGGAGCCGGCACACGCGGGCTGAGTGCCAGGCGGCAGAGGCGACCGCGGTGGCGCGGCAATACCTTCCGCACAACCCAACCCGAAGGGGGGGATTAGACCATGGCGAAGAAGGCAAAGAAGTCGGCCAAGAAGGCCAAGAAGGCGAAGAAGCGCTAACGACGCTTCGCCATTGACGAGATCAAGGGGCGACCATCGTGGTCGCCCCTTTCGTTTTTGAGCGCGTGTGATGAGCGCTGGTCAGTCGGGAGCGCCCGGTCCGATCCAATTGACGCCGTCCCAGATTCTTACGCTTCGGATCTGATCCCACTGCATCAGTTGATCGACGACTTCCAGCCCCGCAACGACGCGACCAAACACCGTGTAGCGGCCATCCAGGTGCGGCTGCGGCGCATGGGTGATGAAGAACTGACTGCCCCCCGTGTCCTCCCAATCGAGCGCCATTCCCACGGTCCCGCGAAGGTACGGGCGCTGATTGATTTCGTCGCGAATGGTGTACCCCGGTCCCCCTTCTCCGTCACCGCGAGGGTCACCGTCCTGCACCACGAAGTTGGGCACGATGCGATGGAACGGAGTACCGCCCCAGAAATTCTTGCGTGCCAGCGATACGAAGTTGGTCACGGTCCGTGGTGCGTCGAGCACCGCCAGTTCGATTTGGATCAGGCCCTTCTCGGTGTCGATGTAGGCCATCGGCGAGACCCGCGGGTCGATCATCGGCGTCATCTCGTTCAGCTCGGTCAGCGGCGCGGCAGGAGCGGGACGCATGGAGGACAGGTCGGCACCCGGCTCCACCTTCGTCAGGAGCGCGGCGGCTCGGACCCGCAAGGCCCAGTCGCGATCGCCCAGGGCGCGGGTCAACACAGGTTTGGCTGCCTCGGGATCGAGCTCGACGAGTGCGCCGAGCACCGCCGCACGCGCGATGTACGTCGGGTCCTTGTCGGCACGTTCGTAGGCTTGCACCAGGGTCGCGACACCCCGTTGTGACTTGAGTCGCGCGAGACCATTGGCGACGGTCAGTCGCACGACCACATCCTCCGACTCCGCCCGCTCGAGCAACGCCGCCTCCGCGTCTTTCGCGCCGAGGGCAACCAGCGCATTCAACACGGCCGGGATGACACGCTGATCGCTGTCCTGCAGCATCGCGGTCAGTCGAGGATGGGCGCGTTCCAGTCCCACACTGACGAGGGCGGTCGCCAAGGCGGCCCGCACGCTCCAGTGCGAATCGGGATCCAGGCCGGAGATCACGGTCACGAACATGTCGGGATCGGTCCGCGCCAATGCGGTCAGCGCCGTCGCTCGGATGGACGGCCACGGCTCAGTCAGAAGATCGACCAGAGTCTCCACCGCCTCCGGCGCCCTGAGTTGCCCAAGGGCCGTGACGACCTCCAATCGAAGGTTGGCGTCGGTCTTCGGCGTCGCAAGCACTTTGATCAGCGTGGCGGCCGCTTCAGCCTCGCCGATGTCCGCCAGCGATCGCACCGCCTCGATCCGCACCGGCACGAACTCCGCATTGTTTGCGACCAGCGCGATGAGCGGTGCGCCGGCACGTCGGTCCTTGTGCACTCCCAGTCCGCGCGCGGCAAACGCGCGCGAGATGGCGCCTGTTCCCTCGAGCAGGGTCAAGAGCGCCGTACCGCCGCGCGGATCGGGGATGCGTCGGAAGGCGTAAGCGACGGGCCACCACCGACTGATGGGTGCGCCGTTTGTGTCGAGCAGCACCCCGGCCAACTGGTCGTACGCACCCAGCCGCACGAGCGCGTAGATGCCGAGCCGAACCGCTTCGACGGGCGGTGGCTTGGGATACTCGAGATCGTCCGCTTCGATCCCATTGAGCACACCGGCCGCCACATGCCCCTGGATCATCGTGGCGATCGCATCCGCAGCCGGCTTGTGCGCGATGAGACCCAGGCCTTCGGCCGCGCGACCGTGCACGACAGGGTCTGGATCCGACAGCGCCGCCACGAGCGGCTCGGCGCCCGAGGCGTCGCCGACCAACCCAATCGCGAATGCGGCCATCTGCCGGACCTCCGGATCCGTGTCCGAGGCCAACAGTTCGGCAAGCGGAGGAACGCCGGCGGGCAATCGCGTTCGACCAACGGCCAGCGCGGCTCGTCGGCGGATGCGGGCTTCGGTGTCTTTCAGCAGGATGAGAAGGTCGGGCTGAGGAGGCGGCGCGGGCAAAGCCACCGGGGCCAGGCGCCCTTTCGGTGGTGGCGTCACAGGCGGCGGTGGCGCGGGCGGCGCCGGCATCGCAAGAATTCGATCCTCTTCGAGGCGCAGAATCCATCCCATCTTCTGCTCGAAGGTCATGGGCGCTCGGCGCTCGGGTGATGCGGCCGGCGGAGCCGAGGCACACGCGGCGAGCACAGTGGTGCCGAGGCCCGCGACCACGAGTCGGAGTCGGCAAGCGAGCATCATGCGGCAGACAGATTGAAAGGATCGAGCGTGATCGCGCGAACCGTCGCGCGCTCGACGCGATCCTGAACGATATGCACCCCAATGCCTGGCGCGTTCGGTACCGCGATGGTGCCATCGGCTTCGACCTCGATCGCCGGCTCGATCAAGTCAGGCTGGTAGTAGCGCTTGCTGGCCGCGATGTCGCCCGGAAGAGAGAAGTTGGGCAGACTCGCGAGATGAATGTTGTGCGCGCGCCCGATTCCCGTTTCCAGCATGCCTCCATGCCAGACGGGAATCTCGTGCTGCGCGCACAAATCATGAATGTGAATCGACTCGCGGTGGCCGCCAACGCGGCCAGGCTTGATATTGATGATCTGACAGGCCTTGGCGGCAATGGCGTCGCGGGCGATGCGCACCGTATGAATCGATTCGTCCAGACAGATGGGCGTCTTCAGCGCCCGCTGCAGCTCTGCGTGGTCGCTCACATCGTCGTAATCGAGCGGCTGCTCGATCATCATCAGCGCGTATGCGTCGAGGCGCGCCAGATGGGCAGCATCGCCGAGGGTGTAGGCCGCGTTGGCGTCCACCATCAGCGGCACGCTGCCGAACGTCGAGCGGACCATTTCGACCGCCGCGATGTCCCAGCCCGGCTTGATCTTGACTTTGATCCGTTGATAGCCGGCGGCGAGTTCATGCCGGATCTTGGCAGCGAGATCGGCGAGCGAATCCTGAATCCCAATCGACACACCCGAGGCAATCCGTGAGCGCGTACCTCCGAGGAGCCGGGCCAATGGCTGCCCCTTTGTCCGGGCATAGAGATCCCAAGCCGCCATCTCGAGGCAGGCTTTGGCCATGTTATGACCACGAACGGGCCGGAGGGCATCGAAGATGTCGCGCGGATGGTCGAAGGTGTGGCCGAGCAGACGCGGCGCGAGAAATCCGGTGATGATGTGCCAGGCGGTTTCGGTCGTTTCGCTGCTGTAGTACGGATTGGCTTCGGCGACCGCCTCGCCCCAGCCCTCTTGCCCGTCGCCTTCAAGCCGCACGAGCAGAAAGGTGCGATCGTAGCTGCGGCCAAAACTGGTTTCGAAAAAGCTGACGAGCGGAAGGCGGCAGAGCCGCAGATCGAGCCGATCGATTCGCACTGAAGCCTCTTAATGCTTATCGGTCGTCAGCCGCCAGCCGCCAGTGGCCGGCGGCCAGCAGCCATCGCTCGTTCGGCTACGCTCGATGCAATCGTCTTGGCTGGCAAACTGGTCGCTGGCGGCTGGCAGCTGTGCGCCAATCGCACCACACGATACCACGCGCGAGCTTGCGTCCTTTCGCTGCGCGTTTATATACTCCAGCTTCACGTGGCGTTTCGGTACATCGCCATCGAGGGCCCCATCGGCGTCGGCAAGACCCGACTCGCAGAACGGCTGGCCGGTCGAATCGATGGCAGCACCGTGCTCGAGGACGCCGAGAATCCCTTCCTCGCCGACTTTTACAACGAGCGCGCTGGTGCGGCGCTGCAGGCGCAGCTGTTTTTCTTGTTGAATCGCCATCGCCAGCTCGCCGGACTCCGACAAGCCGACCTGTTTCGACACACGACCGTTTGCGACTATCTCTTCGACCGCGACAAGATCTTTGCGTACCTGAATCTCGACGATAACGAGCTGTTCATCTATCAGCGCCTGTTCGACCTGCTGGCGCGTGATATCCCCTCACCGGATCTCGTCGTGTATCTGCAGGCCCCGACGGACGTCCTGCTGGCCCGCCTCAAAGCGAAAGCCGGCTGACCCCGAGCGTCCCGTTCCGCAGCCCAATTCCGAGTACCTGCGCGAGTTGAACGAAGCGTACCAGCACTTCTTCTTTCACTACGCCACGACGCCGTTGCTGGTCGTCGAGACCTCGCAATTCGATCCGGAGACGAACGACGGAGCGCTCGATGACCTGGTCCGACAGGTCAATGCGATGGGCAAGGGCACTCGGTACTACGTGCCGCGCACGAAGGACTGACGGTTTCTGCTAAGCTGGCGCGATGGCCTGGTTCAAAAAGGCGCGCAAGCCGATTGCCGCGCCTGATAAAGCCAGCCGCGTGCCCGAGGGACTGTGGGTCAAGTGTCCCGACTGTGACGCGATCATCTACACTCGCGACCTCGTCAAGAGCCTCAGTGTCTGCACGAAGTGCAATCATCACTTCAGGCTGACCGCGCGCGAGCGTCTGCTGTCGTTGTTCGACGGGGAGTACTGGGTCGAGCAGGATGCTGGCTTGCGATCGAACGACCCGCTGGTCTTTTCCGACACCAAGCCGTACCGCGAACGATTGGCCGCGAGCCGCGCCGCCACCGGCTTGCCAGACGCCGCCATCGTCGGCGTCGGCCGAGTCGATGGCATCGAAGCAGTCGTGGTGGCCATGGAGTACGCGTTCATTGGCGGCAGCATGGGTGTCGTGATGGGTGAAAAGATCGTTCGCGCCGCCGAAACGGCGCTCATCCGCCGTCTGCCGTTGATTGTCGTCTCCTGCTCGGGCGGCGCGCGCATGATGGAAGGCGCGCTGTCGCTGATGCAGATGGCCAAGGTGTCGGCCGTGCTCGCACGTCTCGATCGGGCGAAGCTCCCGTACGTCTCGGTCCTCACCGATCCGACGACGGGCGGCGTGACGGCGAGTTTTGCCATGCTGGGCGACCTGAATGTTGCGGAACCCAAAGCCCTGATTGGGTTTGCCGGCCCCCGCGTCATCGAACAGACCATTCGGCAGAAGCTGCCCGAGGGATTCCAGCGCAGCGAGTTCCTCATCGAGCGCGGCATGCTCGACATGATCGTGGACCGTCGTGAATTGAAGGCCACCATCGCGCGCGCGCTGCGCTTCATGATGCCGGCCAATGACTCCGCGTGAGCGACTCTTCGCGCTCGAACAGTTCGGCATCAAACTCGGTCTCGACAACATCCAGCGAATTCTCGAGGCGCTTGGCCATCCCGAGAAGCGCTTTCCATCGATCCACGTCGCGGGGACCAACGGCAAGGGATCGGTTACGGCGATGGTGGAGCGCGGTCTCCGATCGGCAGGCCATGCCACCGGGCGCTACACCTCGCCGCATCTGAACGACATCGAGGAGCGGATTGCCCTCAACGGTCGGCCGATTGATGCCGCCGCATTCGACGCCACGACCGCCGACGTCCTCGCCATGGTCGATGAGTTGCACGGCCAGGGGACACTCGAGTCGTGGCCGACGTTTTTTGAGGTCACGACGGCGATGGCTTTCATGACCTTTGCGCGTGAGCGGGTCGACGCAGCGGTCGTAGAAGTCGGGCTCGGTGGCCGATTCGACGCCACCAATACCCTGGCGCCGGCCGTGACCGCCATCACGTCGATTGCATTCGACCACGAGCGACACCTGGGATCGACGCTCGAAGCGATCGCCTTCGAGAAGGCCGGCATCATCAAACCGGACACGCCGGTCGTCGTCGGCGCAATGGCCGACGCTGCCAGACGTGTCATCGTCACGCGCGCCGCACAACTTGGCGCACCGGTGGTGGCTGCCGACACCGACGTCAGGGTGTCGTCACGGATCGAAGCGGGACGCGTGTCGCTCGACCTCCGGACGCCAGTCGATCGATACGATGACGTGATGCTGGCGCTCAATGGCCGGCATCAGATCGCCAACGCGGTCGTCGCCGTGAGAACGTTGGAGGTGTGTCGCGAGCGAGGACTGGCCAACACTGCCGCCGATATCAGGAGCGCGTTGGCGGAGGTGGCGTGGCCGGCACGCTTGGAATGGCTGGAACTCAACCGCGGACGTCATGTCCTCGTCGATGCGGCGCACAACCCGGCGGGCGTGCTCGCACTCGCTGACTACGTGCGCGCGGCCGGGGTCGCGCCGCTGCCCGTCGTCCTGGCGGTGATGAAGGACAAGGATGTGGATGCCATGGTGCGTGCCATTGCGCCTGTCGCCTCGGCATTCGTCACGACGCAAATCGAGTCGCCTCGCTGCCTGCCGGCGGCCGTCCTGGCCGAGCGGGTCGCGCACGCTGTCCGCGAGGCGCGGGTGATGAGCGATGCCAATCCCGAGAGCGCACTCGATCTGGCGCTGCGAGAGAACCCGCGAGCGCTGGTCGCTGGATCGATCTTCCTGGTCGGGCCCCTGAGGGCAAAGCTCATCGCGCGCGGGGCCGTCCCGACAGCCCTGCCCGTCTGACCTTGTGGCCGGGTGGCTTCTTCGTTATTCTTCGATTGCTGCCTGCTCTCCACTGATCTGATGCCTTATCTGCTCGCGTGCTGGTTGCTCACGACGCTCCTGCTCGCACCTTCGATGGCGACCGCCCAGGTCATTCAAGACTGGGAGACCAAGCAGTTTTCCTTCGAGCAGGTCGACAAAGATCGCGTTCGGCTGATGCGCGAAGTCGAGGTCAACGGCACCGGTCCCAACAAAGGCCAACAGATGTTCGCCGACGAGCTCTTGTGGAACACCACCACCGGCGAGCTCGAAGCCGTGGGCAACGTCACGTTGGTGTCGCCGACGGCCAGGCTGTCCGCCGACCGGGTCGTATTCAACACGAAGACCAAGCTCGGGACGTTCTATTCAGCCTCCGGCCTGGCAGCGCTTGGCGATCGTGGCGCCGACGACCGGAGCATGTTCGGCACGCTCGAGCCCGATGTCTACTTCTACGGCGAAATCATTGAGAAGGTTGGGGAGGACCGGTACGTCATCTCCAAGGGGGCGTTCACGACCTGCGTGCAGCCGAGCCCCCGCTGGGAGATTGTTTCGACCAAAACGACGATCAACCTCGAGGACTACGCGTTTCTTCGCAACGCCGTGATTCGGGTCAAGGACGTCCCGGTCTTCTACCTCCCGGTCCTGTACTACCCGATTCAAAGCGACGATCGTGCGACCGGGTTTCTACTTCCGACCTACGGCCGCTCGACCATTCGTGGGCAATCCCTCAGCAACGCGTTCTTCTGGGCGATCGATCGCAGCCAGGACCTGACTTTCCTGCACGATTGGTTTACGAGCACGGGACAAGGCGCCGGCGCCGAGTATCGCTATGTCGCGGCCCCGGGCGCGGAAGGCTTCTTCCGAGCCTATTGGCTGGACGAAGGCGAGTCCACCATCGACAACTCCGGTGGCGGCAGTCTCACAACGCCTTCTGCCCGCAGTTATGAGCTGCGCGGCGACGCGGCGCAGCCTTTGCCGGGAGGCTTTCGCGCCCGCGCTCGCATCGATTACTTCTCGTCGCTGACCACGTCGCAGCTGTATCACACGAACATCTACGAATCGACGCGTCGGAATCGATCGATAGCCGGCAGCGTCAGTGGCAACTGGGCGGGTGTGAGCCTCACCGGCAACTACCGGCGCGATGAGCTCTTCTATTCGACGACCGCTTCCACTTTGAACGGCCAAACTCCGGTCGTGAGCGCGAACCTGTCCAGCAGGCGGCTCGGTCTCTCACCGTTTTATGTGGCGTTCAACAGCGAGATTGGTCGCATCCTTTATGCCAGTCACGCCGAGGTTGACGGCGTGGAAGTCGTGGACGATCGCAGCCTTGGGCGCTTCGACCTGTCGCCAACGCTCCGCGCAACGCTGTCCACGCTGCCATTTCTCAGCGTTAACGGCACGGTCGCCTATCGACATACCTACCTCACGGAAAGTCTCGACGACGAGGGATTGCAGATCGAGTCGCCGGTCACGCGGCGCTACTTCGATTTCAGGGCCGATGTCACGGGGCCGGTCTTCAGCAAGGTGTTCACGCCGAACAATGCGTTTGCGGATCGCCTGAAGCACGTCATCGAGCCAAACATCAACTTCCAGCGCATCACGGATTACGACAACGAGGAACGCATTCCAACCACGGCCGGGGTCTACGACGTCGTTATCGGTGGAGTCACCAGGGTCAACTATGGGATCAACAACCGGTTCCTGGTTCGCAAGGCACCAAAAGATCCCAAGGCCTCGGCGGCTGCCAGCGCGCCGCGCGAGTTCTTGAGCGTGGCGATCACGCAGAGCTACTACACGGACCCACGTGCGAGCCAATTCGACACCAGCTTTCAATCTGGCTATGGGAGTTGGCGCCCTCCCAGCAGCTTCTCGCCCGTCGCCCTCACCGCGCGCGCCAACCCGACCGCCTCGAGCTCAGGGACGGTGCGGTTGGAGTACGACACCAAGGTCGGGACGCTCGAGGCCTTCAACGCCACCGGCAGCACCACCTATCGCGCCGCGCAAACATCGATCGGTTGGAGCACGAGACGAATCAGCGCGGACACGAGAGACAATTCGATCAACGCGCAGACGAACCTGTCCTTCTTGCAGAGACGAACCGGCGGCAGCTATTTGATCGACTGGGACATTGCGCGGGAGACGATTCTTCAGCAGCGCTGGGTCGGCTTCTACAACGCGCAGTGCTGCGGCATCGTGCTCGAGTATCAGGAAAGGAACTTCCCTTCGTTCGATCCGAACTTTCCCTATCCCAAGGATCGGCGGTTCAATCTCTCGTTCACACTCGCCGGGGTTGGAACCTTCTCGAACTTCTTCGGCGTGTTTGGCGGGACAACCTACTGATCGAAGTAGTAAGATTCACACCGATGACGGAAGTGCTCGTGACGGGTGGCGCGGGGTTTATCGGCAGCAACTTCGTTCGTTACGCGCTCCAGACCCACGCTGACTGGCACGTCACGACGCTCGACAAGCTGACCTACGCGGGTCGCCGCGAGAACCTGCACGACGTGATGGATGATGCCCGCCATACATTCGTGCACGGCGACATCTGTGACGCGCCGGTGGCCGAACCGCTAGTCGAGCGGTCACACATTGTCGTGCACTTCGCGGCTGAGACCCATGTCGATCGGTCGATCATGGCCGCCGGTGACTTCATTCGAACCGATGTCGAAGGCACGTTCGTCCTGCTCGAAGCCGCGCGGCGGGCGCCCGCTCTTCGGCGTTTCGTTCAGATCTCGACCGACGAGGTTTATGGCAGCGTGCCCGAAGGGCACAGCACCGAGCGTGATGAGTTGCGACCGCGGAACCCGTACTCGGCGAGCAAGGCGGGCGCCGACCGCCTCGCATACAGTTACTTTGCGACCTACGCTGTGCCCGTGATCGTGACACGTGCGTCGAACAACTACGGACCCTATCAGTTTCCCGAGAAAGTGCTGCCGCTCTTCGTCACCAATCTGGTGGATGATCGAACGGTGCCGCTGTACGGCGACGGTGGCAACGTCAGGGACTGGTTGCACGTCATCGATCACTGCCGCGCGATCGATCACCTGATCGAGACCGGCAAGAACGGCGAGGTCTACAACATCGGCGGCGGCAACGAAGTGAGAAACGTTGACCTCACCCATCGCATTCTGGCGCTCATGGGCAAGCCACCTTCCCTCATCGAGCGCGTCGCTGACCGGCTCGGTCACGATCGTCGCTATGCCTTGGACACGACCAAGCTGCGTGGAACGGGCTGGGCGCCCCAAGTGCCGTTCGAGCAGGGACTGAGCGACACGGTTGAGTGGTATCGCCAGAACGAGTGGTGGTGGCGGCCGATCAAGGAGGGTGACCCCGCCTTCAAGGCCTACTACGCCGCTCAGTACGAACGCCGATCGTGAGCCATCTGTCGGCTCCCATCCTCGTGACGGGGGCGGCCGGATTCGTCGGCAGCCATTTGCTGGATCTGCTGGCGCAGCAATCGCAACCGCTCGTAGGCTGTTTTCACCCGGCGGCATCGCCGAGAGATCCGCGACCCGATGTCACGTGGGTCGCACTCGACCTGCTGAATCGCGAGGCTGTGGCGGACCTGCTGGGCGAGCAGCGACCCGATGCCATCTATCACCTGGCGGGCGCCGCGCACGTGGCCCAGTCGTGGCAAAACCTGTCCAACACGTACGAAGGCAACGTGCTTGCCACACATCACCTGTTCGAGGCGTTGCGCATTCACGAGCTGAGGCCACGCGTGTTCGTCTCGGGGTCGGCCATGATCTATCGTCCGCAAGATCGGCCCATCCGTGAAGATGACGCGCTTGGGCCCACCAGCCCTTATGCCACCAGCAAGCTGGCCCAGGAAATGCTGGCGCAGCGTGCGTGGGAGACCAACGGCGTGCCAACCCTCATTGCGCGGTCGTTCAATCACGTAGGACCCCGGCAGGATCCGTCGTATGTGGCACCCGGCATCGCGAAGCAGATTGCGCTCATCGAAGCTGGCCGGCAGGACCCGGTCATCACCATGGGGAATCTCGAGCCAAAGCGGGACCTGTCGGATGTGCGCGACACGGTGCGGGCTTATGTCGCCATGATGGATGGCGCCCGGCCTGGCGAGCCGTACAACGTCTGTTCGGGGAAAGGTTTGTCGATTGCCGAGTTGGTCGAAACATTCATCGCTCGAGCGCGCACGCCGGTTCGTGTCGTCCAGGACCCCGCTCGGTTCAGGCCGAATGACGTACCACTGCTGGTCGGCGATCACCAGCGGCTGACCGCAGAGACCGGCTGGCGACCCGCCATACCGTTTGAGCGCACCGTCGACGATCTGCTGGAGTATTGGCGACAGCAAATCCGCACCCATTGATGCGCGTCCTCGTGACGGGTGGAACCGGCTATCTTGGCCGCGCGGTCGTCAGGGCCTTCGCCACCGCCGGCCACGAGGTGGTGGCCCTGTCACGCACGGCGAGCCGCAGCGGCGTTTCGACGCTGGCCTTCGACGGCGACGTCCGCAATCGAGAAGCCGTCGAACGCGCGGCCGACGGCTGTCAAGTGATATGTCATCTGGCGGCACTGGTTGCACTCTGGCGCGCACGCTCGGGCGACTTCGATGAGGTGAATCTTGGCGGCCTGCGAAACGTCCTCGCTGTCAGTGCAGCACGTGGCCTCCCGATCGTCTACACTTCGTCGTTTCTCGCGCTGCCGCCGCGCGGGCGGGCCGATCCGCTGATGGCCAACGACTACCAGCGCACCAAGGTTCTCGCAGAACGTGAAGCGGCGGTCGCTGCCAGGGCCGGCGCGCGAATCGTGCGGCTCTACCCAGGCGTGCTGTACGGTCCCGGAGTGAGCAGCGAAGGCAATTTGGTGGGGCGTCTGATCGACGATCACTTACGAGGGCGATTGCCGGGCGTCATCGGGGCAGACGGCATCTGGTCCTGCTCCTGGGTGGATGACGTGGCGCGCGCGCACGTTGCGGCCGCTGAGCATGGCGCGCCCGGTGCCACGTACGCGCTCGGCGGCGAAAACCTTCCGCAGATGCAGATCTTCACGGCCGTCGAAGCGATCACCGGCACACCAAAGCCGCGCCGGATCCCGAGAGTCGCGGCCAACATGATTGGCGGCCTCGAAGAGCTGCGTGCTCGCTTCTTTCACGGATCGCCACTGCTGACGCGCGGGGCGGTCGAGATCTTCGCTCACGACTGGCCGCTCGACAGCACGGCTGCCGTTCGTGACCTCGGATACACGGTGCGACCACTGGCCGAAGGCATTGGACTACTCCTTGAGAATCGGACCGCCCAGGGACACGACTCGAGGTGACGGTCTATTCGGAGACGCGCCGGCAGATCGTCCACATTACGATGGCGGTGTTCGCGCTGCCTCTCGCCTATCTCACCTGGCAGCAGGCGGCGCTGATGGCTGCTGCAGCGCTCGCGTTCAACGCGTTTCTGCTGCCAAAGATCGCGCCGGGAATCCTCCGTTCGAGCGATGCGCGAGGGATGCGCGCAGGCGTCCTCTTCTATCCACTCTCGGTGCTCCTGCTCATCCTGGCCTTCCGCCATCGCCTCGATCTTGCCGCGGCGGCATGGGGAGTCATGGCACTTGGCGACGGCTTCGCGACGCTGGCCGGCCGACTCGTCGGCGGCCCGCGCCTGCCATGGAATCGCGACAAGAGCTGGAGTGGTCTTCTGGCATTCGTCGTGGCGGGAGGACTTGGGGCAGTCGCGCTGGGCCTCTGGATCCAGACCGCACCGAACGCGTCGGGAGTCGACGTCGTGCACAAGGCACAGATCCTGCCTTTGTCGGCCGCCGCCGCAATGGCAGCGGTCATCGCCGGGTTCGCGGAGACGCTTCCGATTGGCCTGGACGACAACCTCACGGTTCCGGCCGTTGCTGGATCCACGCTTTGGTTTCTGAGCTTGCTCAACTGGCTCGGGCCCTTGGACTCACTGGCGCTCGACCTGTTGTTGGGTACCCTTATCGCAACACCGCTCGCCGCCCTCGCCTGGTTCGCCGGCAGCATTACCTTCGGTGGCGCCGTTGTCGGGATCGTGCTTGCCGCTTTCATCTATGCCGGCCTGGCACTCGCCGGGCTGGCGGTGCTGGCAGTCGCCCTGGCCCTCACCGTCGCAAGCTCTCGCTTCGGTCGAGCCCGAAAGGTCGCCCTCGGGATCTCGGAGGAACGTGGTGGACGTCGAGGCTTCGGCAACGTCGTCGCGAACTGCTCGATCGGAACCCTGGGTGCCGTGCTCGAGATCTTCAGTTTCGATTGGGGGCTCGCGCTTGCGGGCGCGTGGATGGCAGCCGGGATTGCCGCCGGAGCCAGCGACACTGTCGCCAGCGAGATTGGTAAAGCCCTGACAGGAACGCCACGCGCTTTTCCCAGCCTTCGCCCCGTCGTGGCAGGTACGCCCGGTGCCTTCACGATCGGCGGGACCCTCGCCGGAATCGCCGCGGCGGCCTTGATCCTTCTGCCGGCAGCGCTGATGTGGCTGATTCCATGGACGTTTCTCATCCCAATCGTCGTGGCATGCACGGCCGCGGCATTTGTCGAAAGCGCGCTCGCGACTGGCTTCGAAAAAGATGGGGTGCTCGACAATCACACGATGAACTTCCTCAACACCGCGGTCGCAGCCGCACTTGCGGTCTGGTGGTGTTCGTTGATCGGCAACAGGCCGGTTTGAAGGCGTGTGTACTAACGGACTATGACTTCTCCCCGAACCTATCTCGAACTCGGACGCCCCTTCACGCTGGTCGCTCCAGCGCTGGGCTTCCTGTCGGGTGGACTGACGGCCCTCGGAGCGGCACCACCCGAGCCGTTGTCGATGGCGGCGCTCACCTATCCGCTCATCGGATCTCTGATGGCTGCCGTGCTCAACGCCGGCAACAATGCCCTCAATCAGATCTACGACCTCGAGATCGATCGCATCAACAAGCCAAAGCGACCTCTACCCAGTGGTCGGGTCAGCACCTCAGATGCGTGGGTATTCGCGGCGGCCACCTACCTGTTGGCGCTCGTGCTGGCCTGGCTGGTGGCGCCGGGCGGGCGGCACGAATGCTTTTGGATCGTTCTGGTGGCCGTCATCTGCACATTCATCTACTCGATGCCGCCTCTCAGAACGAAGCGCCTGGGGATCTGGGCCAACATCACGATCGCGATCCCTCGCGGCGTCCTGCTCAAAGTAGCTGGCTGGTCGTCCGTCAAGACGATCGTGGGGATCGAACCCTGGTACATCGGCGCCATCTTCGGCCTGTTCCTTCTCGGTGCGACAACGACCAAAGACTTTGCGGATATGGAAGGCGATCGTCTCGGCGGTTGCCGCACGCTGCCTATTCAGTACGGCGTCCGCCGGGCGGCCTGGATGATCTCGCCGTCGTTCGTGATCCCGTTCGCGATGATCAACATCGGATCCGCCCTCGGGATCCTCACGGGCAATTTCATCCTGCTCCAGGCGCTCGGCCTGTTCATGACGACCTATGGTCTCTATGTTTGTTACCTCATGCTTCGCCGGCCAGAGGAGCTGGCGGTCGAGGAAAACCACGTGTCGTGGGCCCACATGTATCGAATGATGTTCGTCGCCCAAATCGGATTCGCAGTGGCGTATCTGGTCTAGCCGGGGTGCGCCGGTTCTGCTTGACCAGGCGAAATAAAAGCGAAATACTGAGACTGGGTCTGTTTTCCTGTGGAAATAGCGCCACTTCTCTTCGACCTCGGTCCGCGACAGCTCACGACGCGCGACGTCGCCCGGATGGTGAAGGACGGGGGCATCGATGCCCTCACCGAAGCGCAGCGGCGTGCGGATCAGGCCCGCTACCAGGAAATCCGTTGCCGCTCGGCTCTCAATCGGGTCGAAGGCATGCCGTTCCGCTGGACCCTCAACCCGTATCGCGGGTGCACGCACGCGTGCGAGTACTGCTTCGCGCGGCGCTACCAGTCGCAGCTCGAACTGGGCACCGGCGACGAGTTCTCGTCAGTGATTTTCGTTAAAACGAACTTCGTCGAGGTGCTTCGGCGCGAGCTCGACCATCCACGCTGGACGCGCGAGATGGCCGCGTTCGGAACCGCGACCGACCCCTATCAACCGATCGAGGGACATTACAAGCTGTCGCGCGGAACGTTGGAGGCGCTGGTCGCTGGCAAGAGCCCGGTTGGAATCGTCACCAAAGGCCCAATGGTGGTCCGAGACATCGACGTGCTTCAAGAGCTCAGCCTGGTCGCAGCAGCCACCATCCACATCAGTGTCCCCACGATTGACGAAGAAGCCTGGCGCCATCTGGAACCGGGGACCGCGCATCCGTTGCAACGCCTGCGCGCCGTCAAGGCGCTCGCGGAGGCAGGACTCGACGTCGGCGTGCTCATGGCGCCGCTCGTTCCAGGCTTCACGACCGCACCAGCCAAGATCGAGGCCACGATCAAGGCGATCGCGGATCACGGCGCGAGGTTTGTCGGGGCCAACGTGTTGTTTCTCGACGGCGGGACGCGCGACCACTTCATGCGCTTCCTCAACGACCAGTTCCCCACTCTCGTCGATCAGTACGACCGCCTGTACGCGTCGAAATACGCACCGAAAGACTACGTCTCGCACGTGCAGCGGACGCTGTCGATGCTGAAGGCCCGGTATGGACTGAAACCTCGCGCAAGGCGCGAGGACACGTCGTATCGCGGTCCTGCCGAGCCGATTTCCGAGGAATCGATCGCCCAGTCGAGCTTCGACTGGTCGGCAAACGAGACTACGACAACAGCGATTCGGCCATCGCAGCGGACTCGGAGTCCGTTGCCTCGACGACGACCTCGCCCTGCACGGCGGTGACGCGGAAGCGACCCGCCTGCGCCCAGATGCGGCTCAACGGGATCTTTACGCGCTCGTCGATCACACGCTTGAGGAAGCGCGCGCCATACGCCAGGCTGTGCCCCTGACGGACGATCTCGTCGAGCGCGTCGGGGGTCACCACCAATTCCTTGCCTCGTGACATGGCGGTCGCGATTACACGATCGAGCTGGATTCGGGCAACCTGCGCGGCTTCCTCACGGGTCAGCGGCGCAAAGACGATGACATCGTCGAGTCGGTTCCTGAATTCTGGCGACAGCCGTCGCTCGAGTTCGCGCATGACCTCGCCACGCACGTCCTCGATGCCGACGTCGACCTTGCGGAAACCCAGCGGGCTTTCCATGCGACGGAAGTGCTCGGCGCCGAGATTCGACGTCATGATCACAACGGCGTCGCTGAGATACACCTTGCGGCCGCGCCCGTCCGTAATCCAGCCTTCGTCGAACGCCTGCAGGAACAGGTTGAGCAGCGAGGAACTCGCCTTCTCGATTTCGTCGAGTAGCACCACCGAGTACGGGTTGTCGCGCAGTTGATTGGTAAGCACGCCACCGCGATCGGATCCGACGATGCCGCGCGGCGACCCAATGAGCTTGTCGATACCTGCGGTTCCGTCCTGGAACTCGGACATATCGATTCGAATCATCTTCTTGTCATCGCCGAACAGGATCTCGGCCAGCGCCTTGGCCAGCTCCGTCTTCCCGACGCCAGTTGGCCCGAGGAACAGCAGCACGCCATCGGGGCGATCGAAGCCGTCCTTGAGCGGCCCCTTGTTGAGGACCAGGCGCCGCGCCAGGGCGCGAATCGCCTCGCGCTGCCCGATCACGCGTTTGCCCAGCTGCGCCTCGAGATCCTTGAAGCGCTCGCCGACCTCGCGGAATACCATGTCCAGCGGAATCCGGGCGTCGTCTGCCACCACGGCGGCGACGTCCTCGGCGCTCACGTCCTTGGCTCGTTTCAACTCGGAGCGGACCGCGGCTGTGTCGAGCCAGCCGATTGCCTTATCGGGCAGGCGGAGGTGCCGCTGGTAGCGCGACGACAGCGTCAGCGCCGCTTCGATCGCTTCGTCCAGGATGCGGACCGAGTAGTTGTGTTCGAATCGTGGCCGTAGCCGCTCGAGAATCGACCGCGCCTCTTCCAGGGTCGGTTCCGGAATGTTCACCACCCTGAAGCGCCGCGCCAGCGCTTCGTCCTCAGCCAGATGCTGCTTGTATTCGCTCAGTGTCGTCGCACCAATGATGCGAACCTCGCCGCGTGCGAGCACCGACTTGAACACGTTGGCGGCGTCGGATGGCGCGCCCAGGGCTGAACCCGCTCCCACCATCGTGTGGGCTTCATCGATGAACAGCAGATAGTTGGGTCGCTCGCGGACTTCCCGCAGGACGTTCTGAATGCGATCCTCGAACATGCCGCGCAGCATGGTGCCCGCGACCAGCGAGTTCATCTGGAGATTGAGTACCTGGCAGTCGCGCAACTGGGCCGGGACCGTCTGTGGCTCGAGCTCGATGCGACGCGCCAACGCTTCGGCAACGGCGGTCTTACCGACACCTGGCTCACCGAGCAGCATGACCGAGTTGGCGCGCTCGCGATGGCACAGGATTTCGACGATCTGCTTCAGTTGGACGTCGCGCCCGTACACCGGGGGCAACCGATCCTGACGCGCGAGAAGGTTCAGATTGACGGCAAACTGCTTGAGGAAAGGCGGCAGCTCGTAGCGCTTTCGGAGCTTCTCGTCGCGCAATTCGACATCGCGAACAACGGTTGTCAATCGGGCCACGACGGCATCGCCGTCAGTGCCGAAGCGGCGAAGGATGACGCTGGGGCCGCTCTGACGCTCGTCAAGGATGGCCGCGAACAGATCATAGGATTCCGCCTGCTCGCGCCCCAGGCTCACGGCCTGCTGGATGGCTCGGCGCACCAACTCCTGCGTCAGCTCGGTCGCTTTCAGCGTGCGGCCTGGCACAGCCGGAACGGTTTGGAGAGCCGATGCCACCTCGGCCAACACTTCATCTGGGTTGACGGATAGATCTCGCATCACGCGCGAGTAAAGAAGCCATTCGGTTTGGGCGAATGCCAAGAAAAGGTGCTCGCTCGTCAACAGATCCTGCCCGCGACGACGAGCCTCGTCCTCGGCGCGGGTGATCACTCGCTGCGCGCCCTCCGTCAACTTCGTGAGATCGAGATCCAAGTCTTCCACCGACAGCCCTCGCTCCCTGGGGATGTGGCGGAAATCGCCGGGGGCCTCCAGGGTCCTCGCTAGTAGCTAGAGCAATTCCGGGGCCAGCCCGGCCGGAGGCAACCTGCTGAAAAATCAAGGGTTTATGAAAAGCGGCCCCGACGGTCCCGCCCCACGCGGGTGACAAGGCGTGTCGGTTACGCGACCAGGCGTTGGATGATCCGTGCCAACAGAGCCGCCCGTGGGGCGAGCGCCGGGACCTCCACGTGCTCGTGGAGGGCGTGAGCGCCGTCGCCTACTGCGCCCAACCCGTCAAGAGTGGGAACCCCTAGTGCGGCGGCAAAATTCCCATCAGACCCTCCCCCGGTCGCGCCCTCGTCGATCGTCAGACCCAGGTCGGCGGCGGCGGCCTGCGCCGTTTCATAGAGTCGCGCAACGCCAACCGTTCGCTCCATCGGCGGTCGCGAAAAGCCGCCACGAACTTCGACAATGGCGCCCCGGAGGTGTGGCGTCAGCGATCGCAGGACGGCGTCGATTCGTGCCGCGTCCACCTGCGTTGGCGCGCGCGCATCGACCAGTGCGCGCGCTTCGGCTGCCACGACGTTGGGCCGAGACCCGCCCTCGACAACCCCGACGTTGATGGAGATGCCGCGAGTCAGGTCTTGCAATGTCTCGATGACCAGGACCTGGCGCGCCAGTTCGCGAATCGCGCTCACACCTTTTCCGGGATCGACACCTGCGTGCGCTGCAACCCCATGCACGACGACCTCATACTCTCCGCACCCCTTGCGTCGCGTCTTCAGGGCACCGCCCGGCAACGCAGGCTCGAGGACGAGGACTGCGTCGCTCTTCCTCGCTTCGGCCTCGAGAAACTCGCGCGACGTCCGGCTCCCAGTCTCCTCATCCGCCGTCCAGAGCATGACCAGGCGGACCTCGCTCAGTGAGCCGTTTTCAAGGAGGGCACGAGCCGCCAACAGGCCCAGCGCGATTCCGGCCTTCATGTCGAAGACTCCCGGGCCGCGAAGGAGGTCGCCTTCTTGTGCCAACGGCATTCGGACGATTTGACCGACCGGCCACACCGTATCGAAGTGCCCCAGCAGCATGATCTGTCGTTGGCCGCTTCCCAACTCGGCTCTGAGATGGTTGCCGGCGGTTGTCGCGGCGATTTCGGTGACACGGGCGCCCAAGGCGACGAGCCGACGCGACAACTCGGCGCCGCATGCATCGACGGCGGCTTTGTCATCGGTTGGCGACTCCAACGCGACCAACGCCCTTGTGGTGGCGAGCAACCAGTCCTGTTGCGCCTGACAAAAGGCGGTGAGATGCTGAGCGTCAACCATTGTGCGAGTTCTATAATAATTTTCGAATGATTGCTGCACGGGCATCGAAGGTCGCGGTCGCAATTCTCCTTGGTGGGAGCCTGGTTACAGCGCAGGCGCCGCCGCCGTTTCCAAAGCCAAGCCGGCCGACGCAACCGGCACCAGCCGCGCCGGCACCGGCGCCGACGGAGATGACCCTGGGCGTGCCCCTCTATCCGGGCGCGACATTCATCGCGTCGTACGACGCTGGCCGTGGGCAGCGGTTCTACTTATTTGGCGTCTCCGCCAGCTTTGTCGATACCGTGACCTATTACCGGACGGCCCTCAAGCAGAGAGGAACCGATCTTTTCGAATCACCGCCGACCCATCAGTTCGACGTTGGGCGTTATCGAGAGGAGACGATGGCGTTCCCACCCAGCGTGACCGTCAAGGACTTCACGTGGGGTGGGTCGGTCGGCTATCCGAACCCCAAGCCGGGATCGCAGCCGACGCACTTCGCGACGATTATTCAGATCGTGCCCGCGACCGGTGAAAAATAGGGCAGCCTGACGTACAAGCCTCAGAGACGCGGAGACTCAGAAGAATTCAAGGGGAAAAATTTCGTGGCTACGTAATTCCTACCTACCTCTGTGTCTCTGAGTCTCTGTGGCCCGTACGTTGCGCCACTAAACCTGTGGGCTCACGTAAATCTCTCCCACCTTTCGGAATTCCGCCGACTTCTCGTCCATCCCTTGCTGCGCCATCTGCCTGACCTGCTGCGTGAGCTCCATGCTGCAGAATTTGGGGCCGCACATCGAACAGAAGTGGGCGAGCTTGGCGCCTTCGGCTGGGAGCGTTTGGTCGTGAAACGCCCTGGCCGTGACCGGATCCATCGCGAGGTTGAACTGATCCTCCCAGCGGAACTCGAATCGCGCCTTGGAAAGCGCATCGTCCCACATCCGGGCGCGCGCGTGCCCTTTCGCCAGGTCCGCCGCATGCGCGGCGATCTTGTAGGCAATGACTCCGGCCTTCACGTCGTCACGGTTCGGCAGCCCGAGGTGCTCCTTCGGAGTGACGTAGCAGAGCATCGCGGTGCCGTACCAGCCGATCATCGCCGCACCGATCGCCGAGGTGATGTGGTCGTATCCGGGAGCCACGTCGGTCGTCAGGGGGCCAAGCGTGTAAAACGGGGCTTCATCGCACCACGCGAGCTGCTTTTCCATGTTCTCGCGAATCAAGTGCATGGGGATGTGTCCCGGTCCTTCGTTCATGACCTGGACGTCGTACTCCCAGGCCAGGCGGGTCAACTCGCCCTGGGTCTTCAGCTCGCCAAACTGCGCCTCGTCATTGGCGTCGGCGATTGCGCCCGGGCGTAGACCGTCGCCCAGCGAGAACGACACGTCGTACGCGCGCATGATCTCGCACAGCTCACGAAAATTGGTGTAGAGGAAGTTCTCTTTGTGATGCGCGAGACACCACTTGGCCAGGATTGACCCACCGCGCGAGACGATCCCGGTCACGCGTTTTGCCGTCAGCGGGATGTAACGGAGCAGCACGCCGGCGTGCACGGTGAAGTAGTCGACGCCCTGCTCACATTGTTCGACAATCGTGTCGCGATACAGCTCCCAGGAGAGGTCCTCGGGGCGACCGCCAACTTTCTCGAGGGCCTGGTAGATAGGGACGGTGCCGATCGGCACCGGCGAGTTTCGCATGATCCACTCACGGGTCTCGTGGATTTGCTTGCCGGTCGAGAGATCCATGGCAGTGTCGGCACCCCAAAGCGTCGCCCACTGGAGCTTTTCGACCTCCTCCTCGATGGACGAGGACACGACAGAGTTGCCGATGTTCGCGTTGATCTTCACGAGGAAGTTGCGGCCGATAATCATCGGCTCGAGCTCGAGGTGATTGATGTTCGCCGGGATGATGGCCCGGCCGCGAGCGACCTCGGATCGCACGAACTCGGGCAGGAGTCCCTCGCGCAGGGCGATGAACTCCATTTCCGGCGTGATCTCACCGCGACGAGCGTAATGGAGCTGCGTGACGCACGACTGACCGCGGCGTGGGGCGACCCACGTCTCGCGGAGCTTGGGCAGTCCCCTTCGCACGTCGTGATCCTGGGGCCCGCTGGTGTCGTAAAGGCGAACCGGCGGCTCGCCGCCGGACAACGACACCTCTCGGAACGGGACGCGAATAGGCATCTCACCCGTCGTCGAGGAGACGACCTTTTCCTCGTAGACTTTGCGTGAGTTGGGAAAAGCGGTGCCGTAATCGGCACTCGCTGGCGATGGCGATGGCGATGATCGTTTCATTTCCGCGCTCCCTCCGCCGGTCTGAACCGGGTCAGGTTCCAAGGGTGCGTTCTCAATCCGGCAAATGACAGGGCCTGTCCCTGTCATCGGGGGACAGGCCCTGTCTCTGTTTGTCACCGGATGCCCCTGGCGGTCAAGAAAAGCAATATAGCAGCAACTTACGCCACGCGCCGCACGATCAGGCACTTGAGGTAGTAGGTCTCGGGGACGCCCAAGAGGACGGGGTGATCGCGCCCTTGCATCCGTTTCTCCACGACGGTCACCGGAACGTGGGCATCGACCGACGCGTCGTAGACGACGTGCGCAAAAGTGGCTTCGTCGACGTTATAAGAGCAACTGCAGGTCACGAGATAGCCGCCTGGCTTCAGCAGCCGCAACGCACGTAAGTTGATGTCCTTGTACCCGGCCAGCGCTTTCGGTATCGCAGCCTTGTTCTTGGCAAACGCCGGCGGGTCGAGCACGATCGTGTCGTAGCGATCGCCAGACTTTTCCAGTCGCCGTAATTCATCGAATACGTTGGCTTCGCGACCCGTCACGCTCAAGCCATTGAGCGCGGCGTTCGCCGCGATGCGTGCGACGGCTTCTGGCGAGCTGTCGATGGCCTCGACGTGATCACAGCGACTAGCGAGTCGCAGCGCAAACCCTCCGGTGTAGCTGAAACAGTCGAGCAACCGTCCGCGCGCGTACTGCGACGCCGCCTCGCGATTCTCCCGCTGATCGAGGAAAAATCCTGTCTTCTGACCAACGCGGGGATCGACCTGGTACCGCACCGGGCCTTCGCGCACCACCACCGTCTCGGGAACGGCGCCGAATAGCACGTCGACGCGCTGCTCCAACCCCTCGAGCAGCCGCACGCGCGGGTCGTTGCGCGCCAGGACGCCACAGACACCCGTGGCCTCGACGAGCCAGGGGACCAACGTCGGCAGCAGCCGGTCCATCCCTTGTGACAGCGCCTGCACGACCAGGATGTCGGCGTAGCGATCAACCACCAATGACGGCAACAGGTCTGCTTCGGCGTGGATCACTCGGTACGCGGTCGCATCGATCGACAGCGAGCGCCGAAACTGGATCGCCGCCTCGATGCGTCCCCTCCAGAACGCCTCGTCAATCTCTTCCTCGCCATGCGTCAACAAGCGCAGCGAGATTTGAGATGAAGCGCTGTACAGAGCCCGGCCGAGAAATCGTCGCCGCGGACCCAGGATCTCAACGACGGCGCCGGGATCGGCGGCGACATCGACGAGATCAGTGCGATAGATCCATGGATGGCCACGCCGCAGTCGATCTTCGCCTCGGTTGGTGATGACAGCGGTGGGGATCATGTCGAGGGTGCCTATGGTGCCGACGGTGCCTAGGTGCTAGGTGCCTTGATCCTTCTACTGCTCCGACGATGGCGGCACCAGGCCGTTGATCCGCAGGTAGGTGACGAGATTGCCGTAGTGCTCCTGCAGATGACCGGTGTTGCCCATCAACGCCGATGCGCGTGTGGTTTGACCGCCACCGAAGGGAGCAGCGACCGATTCCGCGAGCTTGCGGTCGTCGAGCGCATCGTACGCCGCGTCGCAGTATTTGACCGACTCCTCCCACGCCTTGAGGATGTCCGCTCGCGTCTTGGCCGACTTTTCGAACGCGTCCTCGGTGTGCGGCGGCTTCTCACCGCGGGCGGCGGAGCAGAATATGTAGTTGGCACCGGCAACGTGCGCGATGATCTCTCCAAAAGTGCGTACGCTGTTGACTGGCTTGAAGCTGTACTTGTCCTCGGGCATCACCTTGGCCGATCCAGCAATGTTCTGCTTGGCCGAATTCCAGCCGTCCTTGATCGCCTGACTGACCGGATTAGTGGGTGGTTGGCTCTGCGCCAGTGCGGCAACGGTTGACCAGGCAACCAAGAGGACCACAGCGACTCGATGGACTCTCAAGTACTCAGGGACTTTCATGGGGACTTTCATGGCAACCTCCCGATCCACGATTTATACTCGATCCCGCCATGACTCCTCTGTCGCTCATGCAGCGTGCTCTCGAGGCCGCCGATCCCGACATCGCCAATGCGATTCGCCAGGAGACCGAGCGTCAGCAATCGGGCCTCGAACTGATCGCCTCTGAGAATTTCGTCAGCACGGCCGTCCTCGAAGCTGCAGGTTCAATCCTCACCAACAAGTACGCCGAGGGGTATCCCGGACGTCGCTACTACGGTGGGTGCGAGTTTGTCGACGTCGTGGAATCGCTGGCAATCAGTCGCGCCAAGGCGTTGTTCGGAGCCGAGCACGCCAACGTGCAGCCGCATTCGGGTGCACAAGCGAACATGAGTGTATACCTCGCGCTGCTCAAACCCGGCGACACCGTGCTGGGGATGAACCTGGCTCACGGCGGCCATCTGACGCACGGTCATCCGCTGAACTTTTCGGGCAAGCTCTACACGATCGTTCCGTACGGGGTTCGCAAAGAGGACGAGCGCATCGACTACGAAGAACTCGAGCGACTCGCGAACGAGCACAAGCCCAAGATGATCATGGTTGGTGCGAGCGCCTACCCTCGCTTCATCGACTTCCCGCGCATCGCCGGCGTCGCCCGTCGCGTCGGAGCGCCGATGGTCGTCGACATGGCGCACATCGCCGGTCTGGTCGCAGCGGGTGTGCATCCGAACCCGGTTGCTCACGCCGACTACGTCACGACCACCACGCATAAAACGCTGCGCGGCCCGCGCGCTGGGTTGGTCCTCTGTCGCGAGCAGTACGCGAAAGATCTCGACCGAACGGTGTTTCCCGGCGTCCAGGGCGGTCCCTTGATGCATGTGATCGCCGCCAAGGCGGTCTGCTTCAAGGAGGCGGCGACGCCGGACTTCGCCGCCTATCAGCAACAGATCGTGGCCAACGCCCGGCGCCTCGCGAGCAACCTCGCGGCTGCCGGCCTTCGCCTCGTCAGCGGTGGCACCGACAACCATCTGATGCTCGTCGACGTGTTTTCCAAAGGCGTGACCGGCAAGGTTGCGGAAGCCGCCCTCGACAAAGCCGGCATCACCGTGAACAAGAACGTCATTCCCTTCGATCAGAACCCGCCAATGGTCGCGAGCGGGATTCGGATCGGCACTCCGGCAGTCACGACACGTGGCATGCGCGAGCCGGAGATGGATGTGATCGCAGACCTCATCTCACAGGTGCTCGCCGCCCCAAGCGATGACCGCACCCTCGGGATGGTGAGGACCGAAGTCAGACAACTGTGCAAGAAGTTCCCCCTCTATCCCGACCGGCAGGCCTGACGAAGGTCGACGAAGCATTCGCGGACGAAGGTCCGCTGGCGCAGACGATCCAGCAGTTCGAGCCCCGCTCGGGTCAGCGGCGAATGGCTCGCGAGGTCGCACACGTCCTGGCGCACGGCGGCATTCTGCTGGCCGAAGCCGGTACCGGGACCGGCAAGACCATGGCCTACCTCGTGCCCGCAATTCTCAGCGGCGAGCGAGTGCTGATCTCGACCGGGACCAAGAACCTGCAGGAGCAGATCTACTTCAAGGACCTCCCCGCCCTCGAACGCGCGCTCGCCGTCAAATTCCGCGCGACTTGCATGAAGGGTCGCGCCAACTATCTCTGCCTGCACCGGCTCGACCAGGCGCGCACCCGGATGGCAGAAGGTCTCCTCGATTCCATCGCCCGGTGGGCCGAAACCACACCAACGGGCGATCGGGCCGAGCTTGACGATCTCCCTGACGACAGCGACATCTGGACCGAGATCTCCGCGACCGCCGAAACCTGTCTCGGGACCGAATGCCCCCAGTACCAGCAGTGCTTCGTGACTCGCATGCGCCAGCGCGCCGCCGAGTCCGATGTGGTCATCGTCAACCACCACCTGCTGTGCGCCGATGCGGCGATTCGCGAAAGCTCGTACGGGGAGGTGATTCCCGAGTGCCGTCACCTGGTCCTCGATGAGGCCCACCAACTGGAGGACGTAGCCACCCAATACTTCGGGATGTCGGTCAGCAACTACCGCGTGGACGATCTCGTGCGGGACAGCGAGCGGCTCCTGAACGCTAGCCTCACTGATACGAGTGGTGACGTCTCCCGCGCCGTGGCCCGCGTCAGCGACCACTCGCGGGCGTTCTTTGGCAATCTCGCGATGGCGCGCCGGATGCGCGGCGGCTTGAACGAGGAGCGCCTGCGCATCGGCCCCGACTGGTTTGGCGACATCGTGGCGGACGGCCTTGCGCTCGGCACTGCGCTGGAAGGTCTCGACGCCGTCATGTCCCTGGCCGGCGCGGGCACGTCATCCTCTGGCGGCGAGTTGACGGACGAAGATGCATTGACCATTGCGCGTCGTGCCCGCGAGCTCCGCGACGATCTCAGGTTCCTGCTCGCGGCGAGCGACAGCACGTTCGTCTATTTCCTCGAGACGCGCGGCCGCGGAGTCTTTCTCAGAGCGGCACCGATTGATGTCTCCGCGATCATTCGCAAGCAACTCATCGATCGGATGCGCACGACCGTCCTCACCTCCGCGACGCTCGCGATTGCCGGGTCGTTCGAGTATGTGCGCCGCCGCCTGGGGATTGAAGATGCGATCGAGCTGCGCGTCGCCTCGGAGTTCGACTTCGCGCGGCAAAGCTTGCTCTATCTTCCGCGACGAATGCCGCCACCCCGCTCGCCGCAATATCCCGAAGCAGTGGCGGTTCAAGTCCGGGCGATTCTCGAGCGCAGCCAGGGCCGCGCCTTCGTGCTGTTCACGAGCTACGCCATGATGCACGCCGTGCACGAAGCCATCATGGGTGCGTTGGAGTATCCCCTTCTTGTCCAAGGAACTGCCCCACGGAGCACGTTGCTGAAGCAGTTTCGCAGCACTCCGCACGCGGTGCTGTTGGCAACCGCGGCTTTCTGGCAGGGCGTGGATGTCGTCGGTGACCAGCTGAGCTGCGTCGTGATTGACAAGCTGCCGTTCGCGTCGCCAGGTGATCCAATTACCGCGGCACGCATCGAGGCGATCAATGCCGATGGCGGCGACGCCTTCAATGACTATCAGGTCCCGCTGGCGATTCTCGCGCTGCTCCAGGGGCTGGGCCGGCTCATTCGCCATCGCAGCGACCGTGGCGTGCTCGCCGTGCTCGACCCCCGTCTCAAAACCATGGGCTACGGGCGACGATTTCTCGAGTCGTTTCCGCCGTCGCCGGTGACGCAGGACGTCGGCGAGATCGAGCGGTTTTTCAGGTAGCTCGAGATGTCCCGCCCCGCGGAGACCACCCCGCGGAGCGGGGCAAAACAACATAGCCACCAGCGAAGCCAAGCCACCCGGTCGAGGCGGAACTCCGCTGGCCATTGGAACCTGCCTCGACTGCCATCATAATGGCCTGAGAAGATGTCTAGATGCGGGGTCGAGCGTCTGACCCCTCAAGGAGTCGCAACCATGAGGAAGTGGTTCGCGCCAGCGTGCGCTCTGGCTTTCGCGCTCGTCATGGCTACGCCCGCTGTGGCGCAAACTGGAATGATACGGGGCAAGGTCGTCGATGCCGAAGGCAAGCCATTGCCGGGCGTTGCCATTGCGATCGAGTTCGCCGATGGGGTCACTCGCAAGTTCGAGGTGAAGACCGACCGTCGCGGCGAGTTCATCCAGATCGGCCTGGCGCCGGGGAACTACAAGGTCACCGCGACCCACGAGAAAATGGGGTCGCAGTCGGCCAACGTTCGCGTGAACTTGACGAAGCCCGTCGATGCCAACTTTGCCTTCACCCCTGGCGCCGCCGGCCCCAGTGCGGCCGACGTGGCGAAAGCCAATGAGGTGAAGAAGGCTTTCGAGGAGGGCGTGGCAGCCAGCAAGTCGGGCAACCACGACGTGGCCATCGAGAAGTTCACGGCCGCCGCAGGCGTCATGCCGAACTGCTACGACTGCTATTACAACATCGGGTACGCCTACCTCCAGAAGAAGGACGAGAAGCAGGCCGAAGCGAGCTGGCTGAAGGCACTGGAGCTCAAACCTGATTACCCCGAAGCGCTGAACGCGCTCGCCACGCTCTACAACAATCAAAAACGCTTCGACGAAGCGGGGGTCATGGGCGCCAAGGCTGCGGCTGCGGGTGGCGGCGCTAGTGGCGGCGGCAGCGCCGACGCCATCTACAACCAGGGCATCATCCTGTGGAACCAGGGGAAAATCCCCGAGGCCAAAGCCAAGTTCGAAGAAGCCTTGAAGGCGAATCCGAACCACCCGGAATCGAATTTTCAGCTCGGCATGGCGCTGCTCAACGAAGGCAAGATGACGGAAGCGATTGCCGGGTTCGAGAAATACCTGTCGATCGCTCCCGACGGGCAGTTCGCGGCCCAGGCCAAGGCGATGCTTGCCCAGCTCAAGAAGTAACGAGATCGCCTCACGCCTCGCAGAGGTCCGCGCGCGCATTGGCGAAGCCGCTGCCCGCGCGGGCCGTTCTCCCGCCGACGTTCGACTGATTGCCGTTTCGAAGACCTTTCCGGTCGAAGACATTCGCAGCGCCTACGACGCCGGACAACTGGACTTTGGCGAAAACCGCGTCCAGGACGCGTTACAGAAAGTTGACGGTACGTCCGATACGCCTATTCGCTGGCACTTGATCGGCCACCTGCAGTCCAACAAAGCGCGGAAAGCGGTGGAAGCGTGCCCGGTAATTCACTCGATCGACAGCGTGGATCTGTTGCGCCGGGTCGATCGCGCGGCGGGCGAGGCGGGTCGCTGCCCCGACTTGTTGGTTCAGGTCGATCTCGCCCTTGAACCGACCAAGCACGGTGTGCCAATCGACGAGGTGCCAGGAATTCTCGAAGCGGCGCGCAGCTGCACAGCCGTGCGGCTGGTCGGGCTGATGCTCTTGCCTCCATTGACCGAAAACCCCGAAGACACACGAGTCTGGTTTCGTCGTCTACGCGAAGAACGGGATCGTCTTTTGGCGCGGGGATCATCAGTCCCGCTCCCGGAGTTGTCGATGGGAATGAGCCACGACTTCGAGGTGGCGGTAGAAGAAGGCGCGACGATGGTGCGCGTCGGGTCGGCGATCTTCGGATCGCGCTAGACAAGATCAAGGGATCACTTTTATGAAGGTAACTCCTCTCGAGCTCCGTCAGCGCCAGTTCACGACCGTCATGCGGGGATACGACCGCGCCGAGGTCAATACATTCCTGGCCCAGGCGGCCGACGACGTCGAGTCCCTCATGCTTGAAAACGACCGCCTGCGCCAGGAGGGCGGCAAGGCCGAAGCGGCCCTCAACGAGCACCGGGGTCAAGAAAAGCAGCTCAGCAATACGCTGCTCACAGCGCAGAAGATTGCTGACGACATTCGCGAGAAGGCTCAGCATGACGCGGCTCGCTTTATTTCCGAGGCCGAAGGTCGCATTGCGATGATGGTCGACAAACACCAATCGCGTGTCGGCGAGGTGCAGCGCGAAATCGACGCGTTGCGCGCGAAGCGGCGAGAGGTTGAAGTCAGCCTCGAGGGTCTCATCGTGACCCTGAACAAGACGATCGAGTCGGTCCGCGAGCGCGACGTGCAGCACGAGGAACGCACCAGTCTCTTGTTGCCACGCGACGGCGAACGCCGGGCAGAGAAGCCCAGCGTCGTGCTACCGCTGAAGGAGCCCTCGGGGCCGTTGTCCTCCTCGCTGTCGTCCTCGTCGTCTTCGTCTGTATCCAGCGTGACGCCGATCGCGCCGCCCGGCCTCGCGCCGGCCTCACCTGCGCCGCCGATACCGGGCCCATCGGTCGTCGTTGCATCCACCACGACCGCCCCGACATCGACTCCGACGCCGCCAGCGAACCCGACAGCTCCATCGACATCCGCCGCGACCCCACTGGGCGCCCCGACGCCACTGAGCGCCCCGACGCCGTCGCCAACGACCTCGACGGCGCTCACCACTGCGTCGCTGGTAAAGCCAGCGTCGGCGACAGCCCCGACGAGAGAGTCTGCCGCGCCGTCTACGACGCCGTCACGTCCGAGCGCGGAAGGACTGCCCGCCAGACCGTAGCGCGAATCCACGCAATCGCAGATTATGGCGTCCATGGGCCCCCATGGACGCTGATCTCCTGATCGACAACGCAGACCAGGTCTACACCTGCCGCGGGCCGGCGCCTCGTCGTGGAGCGTCGCAGCGAGACGCTGGGCTTCTCCATCACGCCTCAATCGCGTCGCTTGAAGGGCGAATCGTGTCGATCGGGCCGGCCAGCGAGGTGCGTCAGGCCGTTACCTTGACGTCCAGTTCGGAACGCATCGATGCGACTGGCTGCACGGTCGTACCGGGGTTCGTTGACGCGCATACGCATTTGGTGTTTGCCGGCGATCGTCGCGAGGAGCTGCAGCGACGGCTCGCGGGAGCAACCTACGCCGAAATCGCCGCCGACGGTGGGGGCATCGTCCAGACGGTCAATTCGACGCGCGAAGCGAGTGAAGACAAGCTGGTCGCACTCGCCTTGCCGCGGCTTCAAGCGATGTTGGCATGTGGCACCACGACCGCAGAAGTCAAGAGCGGCTACGGGCTCGAGACTGCGACCGAGCTCCGCAGCCTGCGAGCCATCCGGCGATTGGAGCGGTTACAGCCGATCGAACTGTCGCCAACGTTCATGGGAGCGCACGAGATCCCACTGGAATATCGCTCGCAGCGTGAAGACTATGTGAGCCTCGTCGTGGACGAGATGCTCCCTGCTGTTGCGGCCGAGGGACTGGCGGAGTGGTGTGACGTCTTTTGCGAGCAGGGTGTCTTCAGCCCGGACGAATCCCGTCGAATTCTGGAGTCGGGACGCAACCATGGACTCGCGCCGCGCATACATGCGGACGAGTTGGCTCTCAGCGGCGGATCAATCGTCGCGGCCGAGATAGGCGCGCGCTCCGCCGATCACCTGATCTTCGTGGACGAGCGCTGCGCGCGCGGCCTGGCTCACGCTGGTGTGATCGCGACGCTGCTACCGACGGCGGCGTTCTATCTCAAGCTCGGCCGGTTTGCGCCCGCACGGATGCTCATCGAGCACGAGGTCCCGGTCGCGCTTGCCACCGACATCAACCCTGGCGGAGGCTTTTCGCCGTCATTGCCCTTCGTGATGACGCTCGCGTGTTTCGAGATGGGCCTCACGCTCGAAGAGGCCCTCGTCGGCGTGACGATCAACGCAGCAGCGGCGCTGAATCGCGACGATCGCGTCGGCAGCCTCGAGGTTGGCAAGCAACTGGATGCCGTTATGATCGATGGGACGCTCGCGGACCTGGTTCGCGTTGGCGCACCGACGCTGAAAGCGGTCATCAAGCGCGGCGTCACGGTTTCGTGAACGTCGCACGTCCAGATTTCGCGACGTAGCGTCTAACTATCGTCCATCGGAGGGATCCATGTCACTGGTGATTGCACTGAGCATCACGGCGGCGTTGGTTCAGGCGCCAGCGGGGCCAGGCACCGCGTCGGTCTCGGGTCAGGTCCTCGAGGACGGAAGCGGCATTCCGGTCCAGGACGCCGACGTGACGCTCGCGCCGATCCAATCCAGGCCATCAGGCGGCTCACCGTGGGAACGTGTGGAGCCGCTTCGCATTCGTACGGATCGGGAGGGGCGGTTTCACGTGCGCGAGCTGGCACCTGGTCGATACCACATCATGGTGCAGAAGACCGGTTATGCCCTTCCATTCGGCCCATCACCGCCGATCGTCGTTGATCTCCAGGCTGGAAACGACCACCCCCTGAGCCTCTCGCTCCAGCGTGGCGCGGCCATCGTCGGCCGAGTGTTCGATGAGGCTGGCGAACCACTGGCGAACCTGAGAGTGATGGCGATGCGGCAGCCTCCGTCCGGTGTGCGATATGCGCCGACGTCACGCCCTGCGCTGGTCCCCGCAGGATCCGGCGGACAAACCAACGATCTTGGTGAGTTTCGTTTGTTCGGCCTGCCGCCGGGCGACTACTACGTCCAGGCTGCGCCCGGGCCGGAGCCTGGCCGATCCGTCTCACCACGAGCCCGAATGTTGGTACCAACATATTTTCCTGACACTACCGATCCGGCTGCCGCGCAAATGATCAACCTTGCCGCTGGGCAAACATCTGACGCAATCATCATCCGAGTGGCCGATGCGCCGGCATTTCAGGTTTCCGGTGTCGTGGTGGACGAGACCGGGCGGCCGGTGGCGAACGCCATGGTCAGGCTCGATTCAGATCCGGCGGATGGACCAACGTTTTGGTTCGGTCGATTCCTCCAGGCACGCACCAACGGCTCGGGTGCATTCACAATCAGCAACGTCACGAGCGCGACGTACACGCTCGTCGCAATCGCGGCCCAGGTCACCTCGAGCGGAACCGATTCCCGTGGCGGCGGCGGGAGCGTGGTCTCGTTTGGCTCGGCCAGCAGCGGCGGGCCGGTGCGTAGCGGCGTTATGAGCGAGTCGCGCGACGGCATCACCACCTATTACCGAGATGAGAACGCCACACGCGTTTCCATCTCGGTCACCCAAGCGGATGTCAGCGGTCTTCAAGTCGTCGTTCGACTCCCTCAGAGGTAGATAGAATGCGGGAATGCCGCGTTTCGCCGACCTGACGATTGCCGCGTTTCTCGACGCTCTGGCCAGTCCGAATCCGACGCCCGGTGGCGGGACGGCCGCGGCCGTTTCCGGAAGCCTCTCGGTGTCGCTGCTGATCAAGGTCGCCAGTCTTCCGAAGTCCAGGACCAACACCGAGAGCGAACGCGTGGCGCTCGACGCCGCGCGTCGTGAGTTGGCGCCTGTCAGGGAGCGGTTGTTGGCATTGGCGGACGCCGATACCGCCGCATTCAATCAGGTAATGGCTGCGTACCGCCTGCCCAAGTCGACGGACGAAGAAAAGGCGGCGCGGAAGCCCGCCGTGCAGCGAGCCCTGCGCACCGCGACCGAAGCCCCCCTCGACACGCTACGGGCGATGACAGATGCGCTCGAACACATCCCCAAGGTGGCGCGATACGGCAATCCGTCTGCAACCAGCGATGTCAGGGTCGCGCTCGAGCTGCTGGAAGCGTCGGCGGCCGGAGCGGCCGCCAATGTCGAAATCAACCTCACAGGCCTCGACGACGAGGCCTTCAAGAAGTCCGTGGCCGCTCACGTGCTCGCACTCACCAACCGGATCAAGGAACACACCGCCAACGCTCGCGCGTCGCTTGCTTGAGGGACTAGTCAGAAGTTACCTGGGGACGGTAGCCCAGCCGCCCCCACCCGACCGACACGAGGGAGGTCGGTTATGGTACGCTCCCGCCGACCACGGGAGGCTTCTGTGAACACGTTGATTCGGACTGCAACCGTCGCCCTTGCGCTGATTGCGATCAGTGCGGGGTCTGCGACCGCACAAATCACCAAGTACATTCGCTACGAGCTCCAGGGCAAGGCCGCCTACGGGATCCTCGATGGCGAAACGGTTCGCGAACTGTCCGCTGCGCCGTGGGCCGGCGGCAAACCAACGGGCAAAACCACCAAGTTCGCGGGGGTGAAACTCCTGGCGCCAGCAGAGCCCGTCAAGGTCATCGCGGCGGGCCTGAACTACAAGAGCCACATCGGGCAGCAGGCGCCAGCGAAGTACGTGGGGCTTTTCGCGAAGCTCCCGACTTCGATCATCGGCCACGAGGCGGACATTCCGTACCCGGCCGATGCCACCGACCTCCACTTCGAGGGCGAACTCGTCGTCGTCATCGGCAAGAAGGCCAGCAAGGTTTCCAAGGAAGACGCCCTGAGCTACGTGTTCGGCGTGACCGCCGGCAACGACGTGAGCGAGCGCGCGTGGCAGAAGCAAGACCTGCAGTGGTTCCGCGCCAAGGCGGCGGACGGCTTCGGACCGCTCGGCCCCTGGATTGTCACCGGAATCAACTATCAGGACGCGCTTCTCGAAACACGCGTCAACGGCAAGACCCTTCAGTCGCAGCGAACGAAAGATCTCATTTTCGATGTTCCCTACATTGTGAGCTACGTCAGCCAGTACGTCACGTTGATGCCAGGCGACGTGATTTATACCGGCACACCAGGCACGACCAGCGCCATGAAGCCCGGTGACGTCGTCGAAGTCGAAATCGAAGGGATTGGCGTGCTGCGCAACAAGATCGTCAAGGCCGCGGGGACGACGACTCAGCGGTAGTGATGCGAAGGGCATTGGGCAGAGGGCGCAGGGCATAGGGAGGGCACAGGGCCCTATTCCCTCCCTTTGCCCTGCGCCCTGTGCCCTATGCCCTTCAATGTATTTGATGCAACAGCCGATTCCACCGCGTGCCGGTGAAGATGCTGGTCACGGTACGAAAGACGGCCGTTATTCCACTTGGCTGCTCATCGGTCGGTGGTTCGAATGACCAGTAGATCATCAGCGCCCGCCCCTTCACGTAGTGCGCCGGCAGGAAGCCCCAGTAGCGGCTGTCCTGCGAGTTGTCGCGATTGTCGCCCATCATGAAGTAGTGCCGATCCGGGACGGTGACCGGGCCGTAGCGCTCGCGCACGTCGAAGTTCGGCGACTCATGCCCTTCGCCGACGGGAAACACGTAGTGCGCGTGCGGCTCCTCGACCTTTTGGCCGTTGATGAGCAACTCGCGATTGCGCAGTTCAACCGTGTCTCCGGGCAATCCGATCACGCGTTTGATGAAATCGCGTTCTGGATCCTCAGGAAACTTGAACACCACGACGTCGCCGCGCCGGATCTCGCGCATGGGAAGCAACGCCCGCTCGACCGGGTTCGCGGTCGGCGCGAAGATGAACTTGTTGACGAGCAGATGATCGCCGACCAGCAGGTTGGGCTCCATCGACCCCGTGGGGATCTTGAACGCCTGGACGACAAACGTTCGAACGAACAGTGCCAGGACCACCGCTACGACGATGGACTCGAAGTACTCGCGGGCGGTGGACTTTTGAAAGGTTGGCGCGGCCATTACTCCTCCCCGACCTTCAGCACGGCGAGAAACGCTTCCTGCGGGATGTCGACCTGCCCGACCCGCTTCATGCGTTTCTTGCCTTCCTTCTGCTTCTCCAGCAACTTGCGCTTGCGCGAGATGTCGCCTCCGTAGCACTTGGCGAGCACGTTCTTGCGCAGCGCCTTGACGCTTTCGCGCGCGATAATCCGGGCGCCAATCGCGGCCTGAATCGCGACTTCGAACATTTGCCGCGGAATTAGCTGACGCATCTTCGATGCGAGCGCACGGCCTCGCTCGTACGCGCGGTCGCGGTGGACGATGATCGACAATGCGTCGACCGGATCGCCGTTGACCAGAATGTCGAGCTTGACGAGTGGCGACTCCCAGTAGCCGGTGACATGGTAGTCCAGTGACGCGTAGCCTCGAGAGAGCGTTTTCAGCTTGTCGTAGAAGTCGAGCACGACCTCGTTGAACGGCAGGTCGTAGCTGATGAGCACACGATCCGAGGCCTTGTACTCGAGCGCCTTCTGGACGCCGCGCTTGTCCTGACACAACTGCAGGATGCCGCCCACGAACTCGGCTGGTGTGAGAATCATCGCGGTGATGACAGGTTCCTCGATGCGCGCGATCTTCCCCAGCTCGGGCAGCTTCGCCGGGCTGTCGATCTCCACCACCTCGCCATCCGTCGTCGTCACGCGATAAAGCACGCCGGGCGCGGTCGTGACGAGGTCCATGTTGAACTCGCGCTCGAGACGCTCCTGGACGATCTCCATGTGGAGCAGACCGAGGAAGCCGCAGCGAAAGCCGAAGCCGAGTGCGACCGACGTTTCGGGCTCGAAGAAGAACGCCGAGTCGTTGAGACGAAGCTTCTCGAGCGCCTCGCGCAACTCCTGATACCGATGTCCCTCGACCGGATACAGTCCGGCGAAGACCATCGGCTTGAGCGGCTTGAAGCCCGGATAGGGTTCGGGCGTCGGACGGTTGGCCTCGGTGACCGTGTCACCAATCTGCGCATCGCCGACGACCTTGATTCCACAGGCGAGGAAGCCGACTTCGCCCGGGCCCAGTTCGTCCACCAGCACCGGCTTGGGCGTGAAGACCCCGATCTCATCGACCTCGTGATCCTGCGCCGTCGCCATCAGTCGAATCTTCATGTGCGGCTTGACCACGCCGTCGATCACCCGAACGACGATGACGACGCCGCGGTACGAGTCGTACCAGGAATCGAAGATGAGCGCCTTGAGAGGGGCATCGGGATTGCCAGTGGGCGGGTGCAGTCGATGGACCACCGCTTCGAGGATGTCCTTGACCCCTCGACCTTCCTTGGCGCTGGCCAGGATGGCGGACTCGCCCTCGAGGCCGATGATCTCTTCGAGCTGTCGTCGTGCCTCGTCAGGCTGTGCGCTCGGCAAATCGATCTTGTTGATGACCGGGATGATCTCGAGGTTGTGCTCCACCGCGAGGTAGGCATTGGCCAGCGTCTGCGCCTCGACACCCTGTGACGCATCGACGAGCAGCAGTGCGCCTTCGCAGGCCGCGAGCGAGCGCGTGACCTCGTAGCTGAAATCCACGTGACCTGGCGTGTCGATCAGGTTCAGCACGTAGGCTTGACCGTCATCGGCCGTGTAGTTGAGCCTGACGGGGTGGGCTTTGATCGTGATGCCCCGTTCCTTCTCGAGATCCATGCTGTCGAGGACCTGCGCTTCCATCTCACGAGCCTCGAGCGCGCCCAGTCTGCTCGAGAAAGCGATCCGCCAGCGTGGACTTGCCGTGGTCGATATGCGCGATGATTGAAAAATTACGGATGTGACGGAGGTCCATTAGGAAGGCTTCGGTGGTCAGTTACAGTTACAAGTTCAAAGTTACAAACCACGGGGCGCCCAGGCAGCTCGGAAGATCTCGGTGCCGTCGCTGGGCCCCGTTTTGAACTTGATAACTTGTAACTTGTAACTCTCGCCCTCCATTATGCCTCGCCCGGCGTGATCGCCGGACCGTACCAGCTGCGCGTGACCAGCGGATGTCTCTGCTGCCAGCGACAGTCAGCCCGGGGAACTTCGCGAAGTCGCCGTCGGTCGAGCACAGGGTCAAGCCGTGCTCCAGCGCGATCGCCGCCAGATGGGCATCTGGGACCATACGGCTCGTGACGCGCGTGTCGGCGAGAAGCGCACCGAGCAGCTCGGCATGCCGCTCACCCGGCTGCGGCACCCAGATGCCGTCGAGTGCCAACCACTGGGTGACGTACTGCCACGCCGCGGCTGGAGTAATTGGCGTACGGACAATCGCGGGGTTGGACACCAGCCGGACGAACGCCAGCAGCGAGGGCCAGGGCAGACCGACGCGACCACGCCGCTCGAGGGCGCCCTCGAACCACCTCTTGGCGACCTGATGTTCCGGCGCGGCTGCGTCATGCGCGTAGACGAGCAAGTTCGCGTCCACGAGAATCATGAATGATCCTCGCCCTCGACGCGTGATAAGCACTTCCTCGACATTGTCGAGGCTCCCCACCAGGCTCCCCCCGAGATTGAACGGCGTCACACGATAACGAGCGCGAGGAGACGGCCTAGTCATCGCCTCGAGACCCAGCCGCAGGGCTTCGTTGACCGTGTCCTTGAATGCCCCGCCACGTCGTTTCACCGCACGCGACAGGAGCGCCGCCACGTCATCGTCCAAGGTCAATGTCGTTCGCATGCCTTGAGGTTATCATGGGTGATGATTTGATGTCCAATCTATGATGCTTCGGTGCTCGCCTCCCAGATCCGGCTGAGTCACTGCGAGGTCCACCAACTTTCTAAGGCACGGTGACGGTGATCGGATCGGTGGGCGCGCTCGTCCCGCACTCGTTGGCTGCGACTACGCTCAACGCATAGGTGCCGGGCCCGACGGTCCCACTGACCGATCGCGCCACCGTCGGACAGCGACCCGGTCAGCGCGCCACTGCGCGTGAATCACGTAGCTGGTCACGGCCGCTCCGGAAACCGGTGGATGCCACGTCAGCGTCAACGTGCCGTCCGACTTCGCCACGGCAAAGTAGCTGGGGATGCCAGGTGGCCCGCTGCAGGCTCAGGGACAGTCAGCGTCACGGGATTCGATGGCGGACTGACTCCCGCTGCATTCGACGCCGTGAGCGTGAATGTATACGTGCCGCCCGGCACGCCGTTGAAACTCACCGTGTCCACCACGCCCAGCGGAAAGCTGCCCGTGTGGGCGCCCGTGACGTGCAACTGCAGGCCGTCGGGGCGCCGCCGTTGAACGTGTTGGTCCAGGAGAGGGCCAAGTTCGATCCGTTCACCATGCCAAGCACGTTGGCCGGCGCCGACGGCGGCAGCGGCGCATTGACGACGAGCTGAATCTCGTTCGACGCAGCGCTTCGCAGATTGCCTGACATCGCATGCACGCGGACGAAGAACACGCCCGACGGGGCGTTGAAGGTGAAGGTCGTGGCCGTGCTGTCGGGTCGGAATGCTCGCCAGCACGCTGCCCGGGGTCAACCCACCTTCCAACACATAGCCGGTGGGTGCTGTGCCGGTGGCCGGGGCCTTCCACGCGAGCGTGACCGTGTTGCCGGTCACCGACGAGACAACGAGATCCGTTGGCGGATCGGGCGCGACTGGCGGGGTCTCGATCCACCGCGTCGACTGAATCGCGCCCAGGCGACCCGTGCCTACATGCACCCTCTGGAACCAGAGCGCGATCGCGTTACCGGCGGCGTCGGACCCAATATCCGGGCTGTAGGCAGCCTGCCCTGCCGCAGAGACTTCGATCGGCGCGCCCCACTGGTTACTGGTCGCTGTATACCGTCTAGCCTCGAGCCGAATGTCATCCTCACTGCCTCGTATACAAGGCACGAGCGTGATGCCGTTGCCGGCGGCGTCCATCTGGAATGCTGCCGGATACGGCGAGCCGCTCGAACATGGGAGGTCGAGCGCGCCGCCCCATGACGCCGAGGCAGCATCGAACCGAGCCGCTTGAACGAAGCAGGAACGGCCGCCGGGGCATCGCAACCATAGACCGATGACGTTGCCCGTCAGATCAGTTGCTATTCCTGTGTATTGAGCGTCCCCCCCTGGCGCAGAGAGATCGGTCACGCTGCTCCACGTGCCGGTTGCTTTGACGAATCGCGAGGCCTGAGCAATGGTGTGGGATCCGTTGGATCGCGCCCACAGCACGGTGACATTCCCTGCGGCATCAGCGGCCAGGACAGGCGACCAGGTCCCCTGATCTTCGTTCTCGCTGGGAACACTGGGCTCTGATAGAACCTTCACGGGACCCCAAGTGAGTGTCGATGAGTCGAATCGCGCGGCTTGGACGGTGTCGAGCGAAGACTGGAGGCGAAGCCATGCCACCGTGACGTCATTCAGGCCGTCGATGGCTACCTGTGGAGAGAAACCTCCGTCCGAGATTCTCTCTGCACCCGACCACGCCGCGGACGCGCGGTCGTATCGGGCGGCGTAGATGCCAGTCGACTGTGCCCACACAACCATCGCGTTGCCCGCTGCATCGGTCACGACTTGCCCGGAGGACGAGCCGTTCGTGGAAAGTGTCGTCGTCGTCGTTATCCCGGAAGACGGCGAGTAACGAACGACATGAATCTGGAGGATAAAGCTCCCGGACCGGGTGGGATTCGCCAGGACGAAGAACGCGTTCCCGGAACTATCGACTGCGACATCGACACTAATGAATAACCCCGGTCCGACCAGCGTGATCGGGGCGTCCCAGGAATCCGTCGCCGCGACATAACGGGCGGCCTGGATGTCTCCCTCCACGTTGTCACTCCAAACCGCGTAGGCATCGCCATTCGGTTGGACCGCAATTGCGGGATTCAAGAATCCGATCGTCGGCGCCGGTGTGGAAATGGTCGTCACGGTGCCGGTCCAACCGGTTTGCGCATCTGCGATCGAGGCGACGCCGATGATTGTGAGAGGACAGCCGCTGACAGGTAGCGCATAGGAGCCTCCGATGTTCGTCGAAAGCGATTGGTTTGCGGCCACTACGGCACGGGGGCTGGCACCAACAGGCATTACCCGTCAGGTCTACGACGTGACGAGGGACGGCCAACGCTTTCTGCTGAAGCGGGAAGTCGAAGCCTCACCCATCTACGTCGTTTCGAACTGGAACGCGCGCCTCAGCCGCTAGTTTTGAACTTGTAACTTGTAACTTGTAACTTGTAACTATCTCTCTTTCTCCTCCGGCGTGATCGCAATCACTCGAACCGGACTCCCGCTTCCCTTGACGATCTTCAGCGGTGCGGCGATCACAATCGCGCCGGTAGGCGGCAATTGGTCGAGATTGCAAAGACTCGCCAATCCAAACTTGCCCGCGCCGTGCATGATGGCGTGATTTGGAAATGGCGGGTCGAACGCACCAGCCTGGCCAGCATCGGTGCCGATGGTCTCGACGCCAACACCAAGCACGTTGCGATCGTGAGCCAATAGGCGGGATGCGTCGGCCGAGAAGCCCGGGCTATGCGGTCCGTCAGGGCCGACGTTGAGAAAGGCTGACGCCTCGGTGCGGCGACTCCAGCCTGATCGCAGCAGAACCCACGCGCCTGCGGGAATGCGACCGTTGGTGCGCTCCCAGGATTCAATGCGTTCGGGAGTGAGGAGAAAGTCAGGATTCGCTTGCACCTCGTCGGCAACGTCAATCACGCACGCTGGGCCGACGAATCGTCTGACCGGAATCGTGTCGCACGAGTTGTCAGCCAGATCACGCCCAGTGATCCAGTGGACGGGAGCATCAAAGTGAGTACCGGTGTGCTCGCCGAGGCGCAGCGTATTCCAGTACCAGGCTGGACCCTTGTCGTCGTAGCGTGAGATCGCGTCGATCGTCACGCCCGGTGACGGCGCAAAGATCGGCGGCAAACCTATCACCGGTGTGTCGGGGCCCAGCGGCTGCGTGAGATCGACCACCCGCAAGGTGCCTCGATTCAGCTCCTCGACCAGTTGGCGCAGTATTCCGCTCACGACTTCAGATCCTCTCGCAGGTACCGTTGAAAGGCGAAGCGGTTCTCGAGCAGCGACAGGTCCGTCACGAACGCCGCCGGTCCCACCGCTTCGACCTTTGCAACGATCGTCGTGAGATCGTTGGCCTGCACCGCTTGCTCGAACGCCTGCTGAAACTCTTCCAGCGTGCGCACGGTCGCCGTCCGCGGCACGCCCGCTGCTTTCGCGATCGCCGCGATGTCGCTGCCAGTGGAGGTCGCGGTTGGAAATCCGCCAACCGATAGCAGGCTTTCGTTGTCGAATACCACGTGGACCAGATTCCGCGGCCGATACCGCGCGAGCGTCGTCAGACCGCCGAGATTCATCAAGACGGAGCCGTCGCCATCGAGCACCACCACCTGCTTCTCGGGCCGGCACAGCGCAATCCCAAGCCCCATGGAGGAGGCGAGACCCATGGCATGCTGCAGGTAGAAGAAGTTCGGCCGATGGCCGATGGCCTGGAGTTCGGCCGCGACGGCTCCCATGATCGTCACGACCACCCGACGCTTCGAGCGCGGGGTAGATCGCCTTCAACGCATCGAGTCGGCGCATCACTCCTCCCACATCAGATCACGACAAAGCAGCAGGGCCACGGGCTTATTGGCCGAGGCGGCGAGTGTCGACGCCTTGGTAATCCGATGCTGCACATGACTGGGATGGTCGAGAAACGCATAAGGAATGCGCAAGGCTCGCAACAGATCCTCGGTGACGGCGCCGCCTTCCGTCTGCCACGGATCACGCTCACCGAATTCCCCCCGATAACTGATGAGCATGAGCAACGGAATGCGATAGAGCTGTGCGCAAGACACGATGCCGTTGATCGATGCGAGGAAGCCGTGGTTCTGCATCAGCAGCGCCGACTTCACCCCCGCAAGGTGAGCGCCGGCCGAGATTCCGATCCCTTCCTCCTCTTTCGCGAGTCGGACGAGTGTCACGTCGGGGTCGTCCTCAGCGAGACGGATCAAGTGGACGAGCCAGGTCTCCGGAAGGGCCGACATCAGACGGACGCCGCAGGCCTTGAGCGCGTCGTAAACGAGTTGCGAGTGGGCACTCGAGACAGGCGACATCGGCGGAGCGTTGGGATTATAGCGGCGACGCCGCCGGTTCGCGGCACGGGCTGGTAAACTGACGGTCGTGTTCAGGCGATTGTGGTGGCAGCCAGTGATCGCGCTGGTAATCCTCGTCGAGCTGTACGCGCTTCTCCACGCGCAGGCGCCACCGCCAGCCGCGATCGCGGTCATCGAAGGCCCGCAGACCGGCCGCGAGGGCGAGCTTGCGGCGCTGACGCTCGAAGAGGCGATGAAACGCATCGGCGTCCCCGGCATGACGCTGGCCGTGATTCGCGATTTCGAGATTCAGTGGACTCGCGCTTATGGCGTCGCCGATGTCGTCAGCAGTGCCGCGACGACACCCGACACGCTGTTTCAGGCCGCATCGATCAGCAAGCCGATCGCCGCGATGGCGATACTGAAGGCCGTCTCGGACCAGCGTTTTGGACTGGATGACGACGTCAACAAGATCCTCGTCTCGTGGAAGGTGCCGACTTCGGAGTACACGATGAAAGAGCCCGTGACGCTTCGCGGGCTGTTGAGTCACACCTCGGGGACGGATGATGGCTTTGGGTTCCCCGGCTACAAGCCGGCAGCTCCACTGCCCACATTGCCACAAATCCTGAATGGCGAATCACCGTCCAACGTTGGCCGGGTGCTCATCGGCCGCGCCCCGTTCACGGCCTTCAAGTATTCCGGGGGCGGACTCACCTTGGCGCAGTTGCTGTTGACCGACGCAACCAAGCGGCCGTTTCCCGACCTCATGCGCGAGTGGGTGCTTGCGCCGATCGGCATGTCGCACAGTGCATACGAACAACCACTGTCGGCGGCACGAGACAAAAATGCGGCACGCGGCCACGATCGAATGGGCGCCGCCCGCGACGTGAAGTGGCACGTCTATCCAGAGCTCGCGGCCGCCGGGCTCTGGACCACCGCTCCCGACCTCGCACGCTTCGGGATCGAAATGCAGAAGTCCTTGCAAGGGCGATCCAACCGCGTGTTGTCGCGCGCCACGATGCTCGAGATGGCGACCCCCGTCGGCGTCGGCCCGTTCGGACTCGGCATCCAGATCACCAAGGATGGCGAAGGCTGGTACCTGTCTCACGGGGGTTCGAATTGGGGGTTTCAGTGCCTCCTCGTGGTCCACAAGTTGAAGGGCTACGGGCTGGCGGCCATGACCAATAGCGACTCCGGCGGGCGCCTGCTGGGTGAAATACGGCAGCGTGTCGCGGCAGCCTACCAGTGGGATTCGCTCGACAAGCCGCTGCGCCGGTGACGCGCTACGGCCACGCGACAGCGCTGCTTCTTTACGCGCTGCTGACAGTCGGTCTGACCTGGCCGGTTGCTGCGAGGCTGGGTGAGGTTGTTCCACACGACCTCGGCGACCCGCTCTTGTCCACGTGGACGATTTGGTGGAATGCCAACGTCCTGCCGTTCACCGAACGCTGGTGGGACGGCCGGGCGTTCTATCCTTCGAAGGACACCCTCACCTTCTCTGATCATCGAGTCGGCGTGGGCCTGATCACCACGCCCGCAATCTGGCTGGGCGTGTCACCGCTGGCCGCACACAACCTTGCCTTCCTCTTGAGCTTCTTCCTGTCCGCGGGCGCCGCTTACACACTCGGGTTCACACTGACGCAAAGTCGCATGGCGGCGTTTCTTGCGGGACTGGTCTTCGGATTCAACCCGTTTCGCGCCGAACACCTGCCACATCTCGAACTCTTGTCGTCGTACTGGCTGCCGGTCGTGTTTCTTGCCCTTCACCACTGGGTGAAGACGCTTTGCAGGCAATGGCTGATCGTGCTCGCCATCAGCCTGGTCATGCTGTTCCTGACGTCCGGCTACTACTTCATGTTCTCGGGGGTTCTGATTCTTCTGTGGCTGGCCTGGTTCATTCCTCGCGACCTGCGACTGTCTCAGTACGGCCAGTTGGCGTTGGCATTTGCGCTCTCGTTGCTCGCCGTCACACCCGTGCTGTTGCACTATCGGCGTGCACACGCAGCACTCGGACTGTTTCGGCCCTTGCTCGAAATCGAGCACTACAGCGCCGACCTCAGTGGGCTGTTGTCCGCCCCCGTGATGCTGGCGCTCTGGAATACACCGGGGTCGTGGCATCGCCCAGAGGGCAATCTGATGCCAGGCGCGACTGCCGTCCTCCTCATTGCAATCGCGTTGTGGGTTCGGCGTCGGCCGGACGAATCATCCGCGCCCAGGTGGCTGCGCCGCGCTCGAACGGCAGTGTTTGCCGTGGGGGTCGTCATGGCCACCGCCGCGGCGGTGCCGACGCTCGTCGGCCCGATTGCGTACAACCTGGGTGTGATCCGGATCTCAATCACCGATCAGCACAAGCCGTTGTCGGTTGCGACCGTCATGTTCGGCGCATGGTTCCTGTGCTCGGCACGGGTGCGGCAAGCGTGGCGCGAGCAATCGGCGCTTGGCTTTTACACGCTGGCAACGATCGTGATGTGGCTGTTTGCGTTGGGACCGACGGGCTACCTGTTCGGACATCGCGTCTTGTACAAAGCCCCGTATTCCTGGCTCATGATGCTGCCGGGATTCGGCACCGGGTTTCGAGTGCCCGCGCGTTTTGCGATGTTGGCGGTGATGACGCTGAGCATTGCGGCCGCGGTGGCGTTCTCTCGACTGACGCGTGATCGTTCGATGCGGACACAGCTGGCAATGGGGGCCATCGTGGCGCTCGCCATCACGGCTGACAGTTGGATCGATCCGCTACCACTGCCGCCGCCGCCCAGTCGACTCGAAATCCCCTCTGTCGTGCCGGCCGATGCCGCCTTTCTCGAGCTGCCGCCGGACATTGCCGAGGACGCCACTGCAATGTACCGATCCATCGAGCACCGGCGTCCAACGGTCAACGGGATGAGTGGGCACGACGCGCCGCACTACACCGTGCTTCGTTTTTCACTCCAGGAAGGCCGGTTCGAGGCGCTCAAGGGCTACGGTGGCTACGGACCGATCGCGATCTTCCTCGAGCGGAACGAGCGCGGTGCGCGAATGCTGCCGCTCGTTGTTCAACGCGCAGGAGCCACGCCGATTGCGACCACGTCAACGCACGAAATCCTGTTGCTTCCTCGCACGCGTTTGGTCGCTCGGCAACTCGATCTTTCACGGACCGTCGTCCCGATCCACACCATGACGGCCAGCGCCGCGCCCGAGCTCGTGTCTCTCATGATCGATGGCGACATGGGAACGGCCTGGCTGCCGCCCACCGCACAGGATGGCACTGAACAGATCACGCTGGACCTCGGTCAACGGAGCGAGGTTGGCGGCGTCGTGCTCGCCACAACAAAAACAGAGTTTCCCCGTGAAGTCACGATCGAGCTCTCTCTCGATCACGCGACCTGGACACCGGTCTGGCAGGGTGACGCAACGGCGACCGCGGTGGCGACGGCCATCGAGGATCCGCGGTTCCTGAGAATGCAGTTCGAGTTCGAACGCACCCACACACGCTACATCCGCGTGCGGCAAACCGGTCAGGCGCCAATACCGTGGGTCGTCTTCGAAGCGCAGGTACTGGCCCGCAAGTGACGTCCCGAGCGGCCCGTGGTGAACGGCCCGGCGAGCATCGAGACCGGCGAGGCGCCCCGACCGGGGCCCCCGCCGCGCGTGGTTTGCGCGGTGGGGTGGGGATGGCAAGGCGCGACGACTGAAAATATCCAGCCATATTTGAAGGAGAAGCAACGCAGCCAGCGGGGATGCATCGCCGTCGAACGGGGTCCCCAGCGTGTGGACTACACACGCTGGGGGCCCCGAATGCCGGCGGGACTTTCACCACGGGCTGCTACCGCTGCTCGAGCGGTATCCAGGCCTGTGGGTACTCAGGACCGACGTACTCGGCGCGCGGCCGGATCAGGCGGTTGTTCGCATACTGCTCCAGCACGTGCGCGGTCCAGCCAGAGACTCGACTGACCGCGAAGATCGGCGTGTAGAGTTCGAGCGAGATTCCCATCGTGTAGTACGCCGACGCCGAGTAGAAATCGACGTTGGGATACAGCTTCTTCTCACCGCGCACGATGCTTTCGATTCGTTCCGACATCTCGAACCACTTCGTGTTCTTGGCGCGCTCACCAAGCTCTTTGGACATGCGGCGCAAGTGCGTCGCACGCGGGTCTTCGCTGTGGTAGACCCGATGACCAAAGCCAGGAATCTTCTCCTTGCGTGCCAGCTTGCCCCGCACGTAGGCGTCCACACGATCGGGGGGAGCGTCCGCACTAATCTCCAGCAGCATCTTCATCACTTCGGCGTTGGCGCCGCCGTGGAGCGGCCCTTTCAACGTGCCGATGCCCGCCACCACCGCCGAGTGCACGTCGGTCAATGTCGCCGCGGCAACGCGCGCGGCAAACGTCGAAGCGTTGAGCTCGTGATCCGCATGCAGCGTCAACGCAATGTCCATCGTCCGCACCGCCGTGGAATTGGCCCGCTCGCCAGTCAACATGTACAAAAAGTTGGCGGCGTGACCCATCGCTGGATCGGGCGCGACGGGATTGCCGCCCTGCTGCATCCGTCCCCAGGTGGCGACAAGACTGGCAAGTTGGCCGGTCAGTCGTACCGACTTGCGGTACGACGCTGGCGGCGAGTTGTCCGCGACATCGGGATCGTAGTGCGCCAGGGCCGACGTCAGTGTCCGCAGCGCATCCATGCCGTCCGAGGGCGGCAGCATTTTCATCAATCGCAGGACGGCCTCTGGCAACGGGCGCGCGGTCGCCAGTTGCGACTGCAAGTCCCCGAGTTGAGCGCGATTGGGCAGCCGGCCGTGCCACAGCAGGTAGCAAGTCTCCTCGAAGGTGGCAAACCTCGCGAGATCGTGGATGTCGTAGCCGCGATACGACAAGATTCCGCGATCACCATCGATGAAACAGATGGATGACGAAGTCGCGACGATGTCTTCGAGACCGGCCTTTGGTTTGACGTCGGTGGACACGGGGGGATCCTATCAGGGACTCGAACGGCGCGAGCCCCTACGAGCCGCGAAGCGGCGAGTCCCACGAGCGAAGCGAGTCATACGAAGCGAGCCGAAGGCGAGCGAGTCTCTGCTTCAGGCCTCTTTCGACTGCACGCCGACCACTCCGTCGCCCGCGTATTGCTGCACGAGCGACAGCATGCCGGTGTAGAGGAAACCCACCTGGAAGAGCATGAGGAACGGAACGGTTCCGTAGATCCCGTTGGCAAGGGCGTAGAACAGGGTGGCCGTGAAATAAAGGCCGAGCGCAAACTCGATCAACGGCTGGACCGCGACGGATTGGCGATATTTCTTGCCGATCCAATCGTCGCCGCCCGCTTCAATCCGATACTTCGGCGTGCGGTTGAACTCGCTGGGCTTGTGAAAGAGCGCCTCGAAGACGGCCTTGGTATTGTTCACCGCCAGCCCGATGCCAATCGACATCACGTACGGCAAGTACTTGAGTCGCTCGATCCACGTCTGTGGGTACAACTCGCGCTGACACACCATGTAGAAGTTGCCCACCGACGCCGTCGCCGCAATAAAGAGCGGGATGTCGATGAGCAGCATCTCGTAGAAGCCCATGTTGTAGCGGATGATCATCGACGGCGCCATCAGCACCGACAGTATGCACATCAGGGGGTAGTTGAAGTTTGCCGACAGATGGAAGAAGGCCTCCGCCTTCACCCTGGTCGGATAGTTCGATCGCAGGATGATCGGCATCAGCTTCAGGAACGTCTGAATCGAGCCCTTCGCCCAGCGGTGCTGCTGCGACTTGAAGGCGTTCATCTCGACCGGCAGCTCCGCCGGCGCGACGTGATCAGCCAGAAAGACGAACTCCCAGCCGCGAAGCTGCGCCCGGTAGCTGAGATCCAGATCCTCGGTCAGCGTGTCGTGCTGCCAGCCGCCGGCGTCGCCGATTGCCTCCCGCCGCCAGATGCCTGCCGTGCCGTTGAAGTTGAAGAAGCACCCACCACGATTGCGGCTGCCATGCTCGAGGACGAAGTGCGCGTCCAGAAGGATGGCCTGGATCTTGGTCAGGAGCGAGTAGTCCTCGTTGACGTGCCCCCAGCGTGTCTGCACCATCGCGACTTTGGGGTTGCTGAAGAAGTGGATCGTCTTGGTGAGAAAGTCGGGCTGGGGAATGAAATCGGCATCGAAAATCGCGATGAACTCGCCCTTCGCCACCCGCAAGCCGGCTTCGAGAGCCCCGGCCTTGTACCCCGACCGATCGGCCCGATGCAGATACGTGATGTCGATTCCCTGGGCGGCAAAGCGTCTGACGGCCAGCTCCGCGATTTCCCGGGTCTCGTCGATCGAATCGTCGAGCACCTGAATTTCGAGCAAATCCCGTGGATACTCAACCCGGCAGACCGCCTCGACCAGCCGTTCGACGACATACATCTCGTTGTACAGCGGGAGCTGGATGGTGACCGGCGGCAGCGCCTGGAAGTGACCCAAGGGAACCGGGTGCTCGTCCTTGTGCTTCATGTACAAGTAGACAAGGTAGTAACGGTGCCACCCGTACACTGCCAGGATGACCAGTATGAAGAAGTACGTCGCGAGGACTAGGGTTTCAACAAGCGTCATATACGGTCAGCTCTCGGGGCGCTTGCACGAATGCTGATTATATGTTCGAGCCCGGTAAAGTCAACGAAACACGGTGGATAGCGGCATGACTCCAGCCGAGTTGCGGGCCCTGCTCGACGCGGTCGGCACACGAGATGTCAGCCCGCAGGATGCGCACACCCGCCTGTTGACTGCCATGCGCGCTCAGCCCTTCGAAGACCTCGGGTTCGCCCGGATCGATCATCACCGACCGATTCGGCAAGGGTTCCCGGAGGTGATTCTTGGCCTCGGCAAGACGTCCGACCAAATTGCGGCCATCGCCGCCCGGATTCTCGCACGCGGGCATCCGTTGCTGATTACTCGGGCGGATGAGGCCACCTGGCGAGACCTGCAAGCCAGAATCCCCGGCGCCGAATATCACGCAACCGCCCGGGCGATCACGGTGAAACGGGAGATGCCTGCCGGCAAGGGCACGATTGCCCTCGCGTCGGCCGGCACGTCGGATCTCCCGGTCGCGGAGGAGGCGGCGGTTACGGCGGACTTCCTGGGAAATCGCGTGGATCGTCTCTACGACATCGGGGTCGCGGGCATCCATCGCCTCCTCCACGAACGCGAGCGACTCTCCGCCGCTCGCGTCATCATCGTCGTCGCCGGCATGGAAGGTGCGCTGCCAAGTGTCGTCGCTGGCATGGTTGACGTCCCCGTCATCGCGGTACCGACGAGCGTGGGGTATGGCGCAAGCTTCGGAGGCATCGCCGCACTCCTCGGCATGCTGAACTCATGTGCGAACGGCGTGTCGGTCGTGAACATCGACAACGGCTACGGCGCCGCGTGCATCGCTAGTATGATCAACCACCTCTAACGTACACGCCTCAGAGACACAGAGACTCAGATCAAATTCTTTCTGTGTCTCTGAGTCTCTGTGGCTCGTCCGTCGTTATGGCTCTTGCCCTCCGTACTCTCGAATTCGATCGCATCGTCGAAGTGGTCACCGGATTGGCTCTGACTCCGCTTGGGAGCGCCGCGCTGGCAGAGCTCCAACCGCAGACGGATCCACGGTTGGTGGCCCACGCGCTCAACGCCACAAGCGAGACAACGGCCTTTCTCGAGAGCAATCCGGTGTTCCCGCTTCGCGCCGGCACCGGTATCGAGGACGCGCTGGTGGTGTTGACCGTCGAAGGGCAGCTGCTCGACCCGTTGCCGTTGCGGCTGGTCGCCGACTTCCTCGATTCAATCGATGTCGCGAGCGTGGCAGTGCGCCAGGCGACAGGCGCCTTCCCGATCCTCGTTTCCGTGGTTGGGCGGGCCGCGAGCTTCAAGCAGGAAGTCGGGCAAGTTCGGCGTGCGATCGATCCGGGCGGCGAGGTTCTGGATCAGGCGAGCCCCGCATTGGCCAGCATCCGCGACCGCCTCCGCCAGAAGCGCCAGCGGCTTCGGACGACGCTCGAACAGTTCATTCGGGGGAGGGACACGACGAAATACCTGCAGGAGCAGGTGATTACGGAGCGGAATGGCCGGTACGTGCTGGTCGTTCGCGCCGAGCATCGCGGCAACGTTCCCGGGATCGTTCACGGAAGCTCGGCAAGCGGAGCGAGCCTCTTCCTCGAACCATCGCAAACCGTCGAGATCAACAACGACATCGTCGAGCTCGAAGACCAGGAGCGCGAGGAGGTTCGACGAATTCTGCTCGCTCTGACCGACTCGTTTCGCGCGCGTCCCGAGGATCTGCAGGCGTCGGTCGGCGTCGCCATCGAGTTGGACGCGCTGCAAGCCAAGGCGCGATTCGGTTCGATGGTGAACGGTGTGGCGCCAGAGATTGCCGTCGATGGCCGACTCGAACTGCGATCGGCTCGACATCCATTGCTGATTGGCGCGGTCCGCAAACGTCTGGAGGATGCCCTCGGCGACGAGGTGGTGCCGATTGAGATCGTCATCGAGCCGCCCGCGAGTGTCTTGCTCATTACCGGCCCGAACACGGGCGGTAAGACCGTCGCAATAAAGACGGCAGGACTGCTTGCACTGATGGCACAGTCGGGATTGCACGTACCGGCGGCGGAAGCCAGATTACCGGTCTTCCGATCGGTCTTCGCGGACATCGGCGACGAGCAATCGATTACCGCAAGTCTCAGCACATTCTCCGGGCACATCACCAACATCGTGTCGATGGATCGGGAGATGGAGCTGCCTGCGCTGGTCTTGCTGGACGAAGTCGGCACCGGGACCGACCCGAACGAGGGGGGCGCGCTGGCGACGGCGATTGTGAACCATTTCAAGCAGCGCGGCGCTCTGGTCATCGCCACGACCCACTACGACGCCCTCAAGACCTGGGGCACGGCGACCGATGGCGTCATCACGGCGGCGTTTGCCTTCGATCCGCAGACGTTTGCGCCGACCTATCGGCTGATCTACGGCGCACCCGGCCGCAGCCTGGCCATCGAGATCGCGCAACGACTCGGCATGCCGCTGCCCGTTGTCGCTGCCGCACGCGGCTTCCTCAGCGACGACCAGAAGCGGCTGGCGGCACACCTGGCGCGCGTGGACGCCCAGGCCAGGGCGCTCGAAGCCGACCGCTCGCGGCTGCAACGGGATCGGCGCTCGGTGGAAGAAGCGACCGCTGGGCTGCAAGCGCGCGAGCGTGACGTCGCGGAACGCGAACAGCGATTCGCCCGCCGTCTGAACGAAAAGCTCGACGACCGCGTGCGCCAGGCACGGCGCGACATCGATCAGGTGATCGAGCAGCTCAAGGAACGATCCGATGCGCTCATCGACCAGGTGTCGGTTCGGTCGCGGACGACTGGCGTTTCAACCGGTGAGACCGGCGCTGCACGAGCTGAAGCCCGCGAGGCCGTCGAGCGCATCGTCGAAGAGCTGCGAACGGGTTCGAGCGCAACATCCCCTCCGGGCTCGCCTGCCTCAGGTGTAGCGGATCCAGTGGTCGGGGCGAGGGTCGCCGTCGGTGGGCTCGGAATGGAGGGGACGATCATCAGCATCCGCGGCCAACAGGCGGAAATCGATGTTCGAGGCAAGCGCCTCCGCGCATCGTTGAAGGATCTGCGCGTGTTGTCGGGCAGTCAACCGCCGGCTGCGCCAAAAGTCCGGGTGACCGTCGACCTGCAGCCGCGCACCGGTTTGCTGAGTGAGTTGAATGTGATCGGCTGTACCGTAGACGAGGCCGTCGATCGCGTCTCGAAATTCCTCGACGAAACACTGGTGACCGATCAGCAGGAAATCCGAATCGTTCACGGCCACGGAACGGGTCAACTGCGAAAAGGTCTGGCCGCGTTTCTCAAGGAACATCCGCTCGTCTCGAAGTTCTACGCCGCGCCAGCGAATCAGGGGGGAGGCGGGGCAACGATTGTGGAATTGAAGGAATAAGAACCGTTTGCTGCCGGCTTTCGGCTGCCAGCCGGCAAAAACGCTTCCGGTAGTAGGCTCTTGTTGTGACCGGCGGCCGGCAGCTGGCGGCCGGCAGCTGAAATCGTCAGTCCCCTATGGCGCTATTCCCCCAGCAGTTCATCGATGATGTAAGAGCGGCGGCCGACATCGTAGCCGTCGTGTCGGACTACGTGTCGTTGAGAAAAGCCGGCACGAACTACAAAGGCCTCTGTCCGTTCCACGGCGAGAAGACGCCATCGTTCAGCGTCAACCGAGACCGGGGGTTTTTTCACTGTTTTGGCTGCGGCGTTGGCGGGGATGTGTTCAAGTTTGTCGAGCTCCAGGAGAAAGTCGGATTCACGGATGCCGTTCGTCAGCTCGCTGGGCGATTCGGCATTCCAATCCCGGAACTCGAAGCCACGGATGAGGGGCGTGAGAGCGCCGCTGAGCGCGAAGCGCTGCTCAAGATGCACGAGGTCGCGGCCACCTACTTCCGCGAACAACTCGACTCTCCCGCTGGCGCACGAATCCGCGAATACCTGGTCCGGGAGCGAGGACTGACGCCAGAGACCATCCAGGCGCTCGGTCTGGGGTTTGCCCCTCAGTCGCGAGACGAATTGCGCTTAAGGCTGCTGAAGCAGGGGTTCACACCGGAAGCCGCCGTCCGGGGCGGCCTCGTGACCCGTCGGGAGGATGGCACAGAGATCGATCGGTTCAGAAACCGGTTGATGATTCCTATCACCCGCGAAACCGGATCGGTCATCGCTTTTGGTGGGCGAGCCCTCGAAAAAGACCAGCAGCCAAAGTATTTGAACTCTGCAGAAACGCCGATCTACTCGAAGAGCCGAACGCTCTACGGGCTCAGCCTGACGAAGGCCGAGCTCCGTAAGTCCGGTTTCGCTGTCATCGTCGAGGGCTATTTCGACTTCGCCCAGGTCTACCAGGCGGGTGGCGTGCCAGTCGTCGCGACGTGCGGCACGGCGCTGACATCTCCGCAAGCACACCTGCTTCGGCGGTTCGTGAACAAGACGGTCCTGTGTTACGACCCAGATGCCGCGGGGCAGAACGCCGCCGAGAGAAGTTGCGAGTTGCTCGTGAGCGAGGGGTTCGACGTCAATGTCGCACTGCTACCCGGAGGGCAGGACCCCGACACGCTGGTGCAGAAGCGCGGACGGGAAGCCTACATCGCCGAGATCCGTCAATCGAAGCGTTATTTAGAGTTCCTGCTGGACCGTGCCGCGGCCGAGCACGACCTCACGAGAGATGACGCACGGCGCGCATTCTTGAAGCGGATGTTGGGGGTGGCCGCTCGAATTCCCGACCCGGCGGACCGCGATCGGTTTGCTGACCGTCTGGCCCACAAAGCTCGCGTAACCGAAGAGGTCGTTCGAGCGGAGATCCGTAAGGCGGCCGCTGCCAGGCGGACCGAGTTGCCGCCCGAGCGCGCCCGGACGCTCTCCGGGCCGCTGCGAGACGTCGAACGCGCGCTGCTGTGGGCGATCGTGCATGCGCCGGAGGAAGCGGTTGCCGCCATCGGTCGACTAGAAGCTATTGATGTGGAAGGGCTTAGGTCGAAGACCGTGCTGCTCAAAGCGATGGAGCTGGCGCCCCGGGGAGGAGACGTGTTGCCAAGTGGCCTCATGGAGCGTCTAACCGATCAAGAGTCGCAACTGCTGTCGAAGGTTGCAACGGAGCGCGAGTCCCCAGTCCACAACCTCGACAGTTGCGTCCAGATGCTGCGATTCAGTCGGGTGGAGCGCCAATTGCTCGAGATCCAGCAGGACATCGACCGTGGGCGGCAGGAGGATCGGTCGGACGAAGCGTTGAACCGGCTGCTCCGTCAAAAAAACGAGCTCAGGACTCGACTGGAATACGCGCGGAGGGGGCCCCGAGACGGCTATAATAAATAGCTTGCCTTCCGGTCATGGTCGCTACCATCGGTGTAGCGGGACGTGTCGTCCCAGGCCTGCGGAAGAAACGAGTTCCCGCGTCACTAACAGGCCTTTCACGAGGGCCAAAAGAGAGACAGGCCTTTGGCAAATATGGTGAAGAAAGATACGACCTTGTCGATCGAGGACAAGTTCGATGAAGTACGTCAGCTGATTCTCGTCGGCAAGGAAAAGGGCTATCTGCTCTATGACGAAGTCAGCGACCTGCTGCCCGCCGACCTGACGGCCTCTCCTGAGGATCTGGAAGAGCTGTTCGCAGCATTTGGCGCTGCGGGCATCGACCTTGTCGACTCCGAAAAGTCCTACCGCGAGCGAGACGGGTTGGAGCGCGAGGACGGCGAGGGTCCCGAGCTCGATCTCACCCCCGGTGCGCTCGACAAAACCAACGATCCCGTCCGCATGTACCTCCGCGAGATGGGAACGGTGCCGTTGCTGACGCGTGAGGGCGAAGTCGCGATCGCCAAGCGCATCGAGCAGGGCAAGCTCTCGGTCATCAAGTCCATCTCCCGGATGCCCGCCATTACCAAGGCGGTCATTCGGATGGGCGATGCCCTGCGCGCCGGCGAGCGGACGATTCGCGAACTGGTCATCTTCAACGATGAAGAGATTACCGACGACCGCATCGAGGAACGCGCGCAGCAGTTTCTCAAACAGGTCGAAGCGGTGCGCAAAGCCCGCTTGATCGTTGAAAAGCTCGACGAGAAGCTCGAGGCCGTGCCTCGAAAGGACAAGAGGAAGTACCGCCGCGCGCGCTGGAAGGTGATGCGTGGTCAGGTCGAGATTTCCAAGCTGATTCGCAAGATCGAGTTCACCGAAATCGTCAAGCGCAAGCTGATCGACGAAGTCAAGGACATCGTCGACGATGTGCTGCGGGTACAGCGACAGCTGGAATCGGTCAACAAGACACTGAACCTCAAGACCCGCCGGCCGAAGCTGAAGGAAGAGGAGCGCAAGAACTTTCTCAAGCAGCAGAAGGATCTGCGGGCCGAGATCAAGCGGCGCACCGAAGACCTCGAGGAGAGCCCCGAGCGTCTGCGGCATACGCTCGAAACGATCTATACGGGCGAGGCCAAGGCCGAGCAGGCGAAGAAAGAGCTGGTCGAGGCCAACCTTCGACTCGTGGTCTCGATCGCGAAGAAGTACACGAATCGAGGCCTGCAGTTCCTCGACCTGATTCAGGAGGGCAACATCGGCCTGATGAAGGCCGTGGACAAGTTCGAATACCGCCGCGGCTACAAGTTCTCGACCTACGCGACGTGGTGGATTCGCCAGGCGATTACACGGGCGATTGCGGATCAGGCGCGCACCATCCGCATTCCGGTCCACATGATCGAGACGATCAACAAGTTGATTCGCACGTCCCGCGCGCTCGTGCAGGAGCTTGGTCGCGAACCGACGTCCGAAGAAATCGCGCGGCGCATGGATATCCCGGTAGCCAAGGTCCGCAAGGTCCTGAAGATCGCGCAGGAGCCGATCTCCCTCGAGACGCCGATTGGCGAAGAAGAGGATTCCCACCTTGGCGACTTCATCGAGGATCGGTCGGCGGTCTCGCCTTCCGAAGCGGTGATCAACCTCGATCTGAAGGAACAGACCGAATCCGTGCTGAAAACGTTGACGCCCCGCGAAGAAAAGGTCATCAAGATGCGGTTCGGCGTGGGCGACGGCAGCGAGCACACGCTCGAAGAAGTCGGCCAGAACTTTGCCGTCACCCGCGAGCGCATCCGCCAGATCGAGGCCAAGGCGTTGCGGAAACTTCGCCATCCCTCCCGCAGCCGGAAGCTGCGTGCCTTTCTCGAAGGACGCAGCTAGATCGCATGGCCTACGGTCTTCGGCCCACGGTCTACGGTAAAAACCAGGCACCCGCCGTGGACCGTAGACCGGGGACCGTGGACCCCGCCTCCTCTCCGCATACAATCGTCCTCGGGCCCATAGCTCAGTGGTTAGAGCGGCCGGCTCATAATCGGTTGGTCCCTGGTTCGAATCCAGGTGGGCCCATTCAACAGGAGTTACAAGTTCACAAGTTCAAAGTTCCAAGTTCAGTTGGCGAAGCGCTTCTTTGAACTTGGAACTTTAACTTGTAACTTCCACCCTGATGCACCTCGACCTCGAACGTCTCATCCGTCTCCAGGCCATCGAAACCCAGACGGCCGATGCGCGAAAGCGCATGGCCGACGCGCCGGCCGAAATCGCGGCGCTCGATGCCAAGCTGACCGCGGCCCGCGAGGCTGTGGCCGCCGCCAAGCAAGCCAGCGCCGACAGCCAGACGGCCCGGCGAACGATCGAAAAGGACCTGGCCGCGGTCCAGCAGCGCTTGAGCAAGTACAAAGAGCAGCTGATGGAGGTGAAGACGAACGCTGAATACCACGCGATGCAGCACCAGATCGCGGCGGCCAACGAGGAAGTCGCGAAGTACGAAGAGCAAATCCTCGTCAACATGCTCGAAGCGGACGAGCTCACAGCCGCCCTCAAGAGTGCGGAAGCCAAGCTCAAAGCCGACGAAGGAACGATCGCGAAGGAGCGCGCCGCCATTCAGTCCGACGTCGCGGCCAGCCAGCAAGTGCTCAGCGAGAGCGCGAAGGCCCGCGACGCGTTGGTGCCCACCATCAGCCGCCCTCATCTGGAGTTGTTCGAGCGTGTGTTCAAGGCCCGTCAAGGCATCGCGGTTGCGACGGCCCGGGACGGCCACTGTTCGATCTGTCACGTGCGCCTTCGGCCGCAGGTCTACAACACCATCCTGCGCAACGATGACATCGTCCAGTGCGACCACTGCCAGCGTGTGCTCTACTTCGAAGGTGTGGCGCAGCGATCAGCTGCCGGTCAGGCGGTGATCGACGCTGCGTTGGCCCGTCAAATCGATCACGACTCCGCATCCTGATGATTACGGCGCATGTCGATGGTGGTGCCCGCGGCAACCCGGGCCCCGCCGGCTATGGTGCCGTCATCACGGATGACAAGGGTCAAACGCTCGCTGAGCTCTACGCGGGGATCGGTATCTCGACCAACAATGTCGCGGAGTATCGCGGCCTGATCGCCGCCCTCGAATGGGCGGCGCAGCGTGGCCACCGACGCCTGCATGTCAAGTCCGACTCCGAACTGATCGTCCGCCAGATGTTGGGAACCTACCGAGTCAAGAATGAGGGTCTGCTACCGCTCTATCAACAGGCTCGACAACTCGCCGCCCGTGTCGGTCACGTGACGTTCGAGCATGTCCGCCGCGAGCACAACAAAGAGGCCGACCGCCTCTCGAATCTCGGAATGGACCAGAACCGGCCAAAGGTTCCATAGTTCCAGGAACCCTGGAACCTTGGAACCTTGGAACCTTTCACTGTGCAGCAATGTTGGGCCGGTTCTTGCGCAAAACGTACTTTTGAATCTTGCCGGTGGCTGTCCGCGGTAAATCGGAGACGAACGTGAATCCGTGCGGAACCTTGAAGTGCGCGAGCCGTTCGCGGCAGTACAGACGCAATTCCTCAGCAGTCGCCGAGGCGCCAGGCTTGAGCACCACGAACGCATACGGTGCCTCACCCCATTTCTCGTGCGGCATCCCGACCACACCAGCCTCCAGCACCGCCGGATGCGCGACCAGCGCCGCCTCGACTTCGACCGATGAAATGTTTTCGCCGCCGCTGATGATCACGTCCTTGATTCGATCGCGTATCTCGACATAACCATCGGCGTGGACCACGGCGGCATCGCCGCTGTGAAACCAGCCGTCTCGAATCGCGGCCTGCGTGGCTGCCGGATCGTTGTAGTAACCCGTCATGATGACGTTGCCGCGCGCGACGATCTCTCCGAGCGCCGCGCCATCGTGCGGGACGTCGGTTCCGTCTTCGGCCACCACCCGCAACTCGCCCGACGTAATCAGCTCGACCCCTTGTCGCGCTTTGATTCGCGCGCGATCCGCGGACTCTAGAGCCGCATGGTCGGGTCGCGGCTCACATACGGTGATGAAGGGGGAGGTCTCGGTGAGTCCGTAGACCTGCGTCACGGTCCAACCCAGTTCCTCCTCCACGGTGCGAATCGTGGCGGCCGCGGGCGGTGCTCCGGCAGTGACGACGCGCACGCCGCGGGGCGCGTCGCGCCGCAACGCCGGATCAGCATTGGCAAGCCCAATCAGCACCGTCGGGGCAGCGCACAGCATGCTGATCCGCTCGTTTCGAATCAGCGGGTACACCTGGGAGGGCTCCACTTTGCGAAGGCACACGTGCGTGCCGCCGACCGCGGTCACGATCCAGGTGAACGTCCAGCCGTTTGCATGAAACATCGGCAGCGTCCACAAGTACCGATCGCCGACCTGCATCGGCAGATGGATCAACGTGCCGACCGCATTCAGATATGCGTTGCGGTGCGTGATCATCACGCCCTTCGGTCTCGACGTAGTCCCGCTCGTATAGTTGATGGAGATCAGGCTGCGTTCATCGAGATCGGGACAAGACGGAGGAACCGTCGCACCCGTGATGAGCGCCTCGTAGTCCAACCAGCCATCACGCACGCCTTCGAGCGCGACGAACTTGACCTCGTCCGGAAGCCGAGCGCGAATCTGATCGACTGCCGTCAACTGATCGGCATGGGCACACACCACCTTTGAACCACTATGCGTGAGGACGTAGGCGTAGTCTTCGGGTGTCAGGCGGAAGTTCACCGGAACGATGACCGCGCCGATCTGAGGAACGGCGTAGTAGCCCTCGAGGTTGGCAGAGGTGTTGGGCGCGATGTACGCCACGCGGTCGCCGACAGCCACGTCCATCTCCTGGAGGGCGGCCGACCACCGGTCAATCCGATCGCCAAACTGCGCGTACGTGAGCCGGAGTTGTCCGTCCACCACCGCCTCGCGGTCGGCGTACAGCTTGCGCGCCCGGCGCAGAAAGTCCATTGGCGTCAGGGGCATTTCCATCGGCAAGATTATGGCCGAACGCGAATCAAACCCGCCATCCGGCCGGCGAGAGGGCCGGCCGCCCGGTACGAGTCGAACCATTGATTGTGCGTTCGGGTACACAGCCCGGAATGAAAGATGCGATCGCGCGGGACACCCGCCGCATGCACCTGATCGACGTTCGCAGCGGCAACATCCAATCGAAGCGAGCCGGTCGGGGTTCGCGTGAACCACCGATCGATTTGCTCATCGCTGGCTCCCTCCGTTTGAAATGCGTCGATTAGCTCCGAGCCGACCTCGTAGCAGCAGGTAGAAATTGACGGCCCCAACGCGACGATCAACTGCGCGGCCGGCGTACCGAACTCTTCATTCATGGTTCGAATGGCCACCCGTGCAACCCCGGCCGCCGTCCCGCGCCAGCCGGCGTGGACGGCGGCCACGACCGTACCGTCCGGATTCGAGATCAGGATGGGAACGCAATCCGCGACTTGCACGGCGAGCACCACACCCGGCGCATCCGACACCATCGCATCGGCCTCGGGTCGCGCGGCCGACTCTAGAGCGTCGATCGCATCCTTTCGCAAAACACGGACGCCGCGGCCGTGCACCTGTCGCAGCCTCATGAGGCGCCCTACGTCACCGCCGACCGACCTCGCCGCCGAGACCCAGCCATCGTCTCGTGCGCTGGTTCCTCGGTCGACCGCGGCCGGTACATCTTCACGGGCCCGCAACTCCAGTTGCCGAGTCGTAAACAGGTGTTGCGCGGCCGACTCGAGCGGCCGGCATCGCAGCGCGAGCCCCCAAGGCTCGATGCTCCAGCGAAATGCGGGATCGGGCGTCGGCGCGTTCATCGAATGGCGATTCCGCGGCGAGCAACGCCGGTTGTCTGGGCGCCAGGCCAAGGCTTGAGCAGGCCCGAATTTCGGGCGACTCCGTTGTGGCATCGGCCTTGATTCAGAGAGCACTCAGGCACGGAGACCCGATCATGCTGATCAAGATCACACCGAACGACAAAGGGAACCCGCCCGGCAAGCTGGCGGATGCGGAACTGCACTTTACCGAAGGGGAGCTTCAGGGACTCAAGCTGATTGGGTTCTCGGTCTGGGAACGGCGCAACGGACCGGGTCGGAACGTCACGTTTCCGGCTCGCACCTACGTGGTCAACGGCGAGCGCCGGAGCTTTGCGCTGCTCCGGCCTGAGAGCGACACTCATGCACAGGATCGTATACGCGACTTGATTCTCCAGGCGTACGAAGACTTCCAGGCTCAGGTCGCGGTCGCCAGCTGACTAGCGCGACGCGCGTGTAGTCGACGCCCGCTGTCGGTGCGCTGACTGGCGCGCGCACGTCGCCTTCAGGAAAGCACCGGCAAGAGCTTGGCATTCTCGTGGGCGCGCTTCGGTGGCAACGTCCACTCGGCACGCTGGCTCTTCTCGAGTTCGCCACGAAAAAAGGCGTCCTTCATGCCGCCGTCGATGATGTCCCACGGCAACGTGGCATCCGATGAGCGGTCGCGAAAAATGTAGAAGTCGCCGTCGACGCCGGCTTCCTGGACCGCCCGGCGCCATTGGCCACCGTTACGCTCGGCCGCCTCAATGGCAGGTGCGACGCGCCGGTCGCCGAGGGACAGAAGGGCCTGGTAGTAGGAATGCCGTTCGCTCTTGATGTTGAAGTAGACGTTGTCGATGTCGGCGACGAGAGCTCTCAGACGTTTCATTTTCTGTTCGACGACGTCCGTGCGCTCCATTGGCATCCATTGATAGGTCGTGCCTGGCTTGGGAACGAGGGGGTTGACGCTGGCGACAATTCGACCAATCCGGCCGCGCCCGCGTGCGTGCCTCAGCATGATCTCACGAAGCTCCATCGTGAGGTCGCGAATCGCAACCAGGTCGTCGTCTGTTTCTGAGGGAAGCCCGATCATGAAGTAGAGCTTCAAGTTCTCGATGCCGCTCGAAAAAATCAGTTCGGCTCGATCGAGGATTTGGTCGTTCGTGATGGTCTTGTTGATAACACGGCGCAGGCGGTCGGAGCCGGTCTCTGGCGCAATCGTCAATGTTCGCTCGCCGCTCTCTCTCAGGAGCGAGACGATGGTTGGTGTCAGATCGTCCAGTCGGAGCGACGCCGGGCTGATGGAATAGCCCATGTCTTTCAAACTACGGAGGATGTGCTCGATGTCAGGGTGATCACACAGCGCAATCGACACCAGGCCCACTCGGGAGGAGTGTGCGCGCGCGGCCCGAGCGCGTTCGAGAATGCGCTCGGTCGGAAACGCCCGGACCGGCAGGTAGTTGTAGCCGGCCCAGCAGAATCGGCAAAGGTTGGCGCACCCACGCACGACCTCTACGAGGAACCGCGACCCGAATTCCGTATCCGGCGTAAAGACGGTCGTGGTCGGCGGATCGACGGCTTCGGCGGTCTTGAGTGCGGCTTTGCTCACAATCGGCGGGGCCCCGGTGTCAGGCCTTGCCACGAAGCGAGCGATCGAGCCATCGGCGGCGTATGCGACGTCGTAGAACGACGGGATGTAGTACCCACGCCTCGACGCGAGGTGCTGAAGCAACATGGCCCGCGATTCAGAGGTGTTGAACGCTTCAACCAGGGCCGGCACGAGCGCTTCACCTTCGCCGGCCGCGATTACGTCGGCGAACAGCGCCAGCGGTTCGGGATTGACGAAGGTCACCGCGCCTCCGATGACTACGAGCGGATGCCGTTCGGTTCGATCTGCCGCGCGCAGCGGCAGGCCGGCAAGGCGCAGCAGCGTGAGGACGTTCGTGTAGTCCCACTCGAAGGAGACCGAAAAGGCGAAGACATCGAACTCGCTGACCGGCGTCTGTGATTCGAGGGTCACAATCCGCGCTCCGGACTCGAGCAAGCTCTGGAGTTCCTGTTTGGGGGGGAGGAATACCCGCTCGCAAACGATATCCGGCTGATCGTTGAGGAGTCGGTAAATGGTCTGGAAGCCGAGGTTGGACATCCCGACGAAATACGTGTTCGGGAACGCAAGCGCAACGCGCAGCCTGCCGCTGTGGGGTTTGCGAACGTACCCCACCTCACGGGACAGCATGTCGCGGGCAATGTCGCGTTGAGGCCTGGACTTCATGAAGCGGCGGTGGCAGCTGGATCGCACCTGGACGATCCTGGCCCCGGACAACGATCGGCTCACGCGGCTGGCCCGTGAAAGGGACAGCTCGTGGTCGACCGGAGTTCGCGAGCTGTACCTGCACAGGCGCCGCTCGCGCGCCCCCGGGATCTATCTACTCTACCATCGCCGGCCCATAAGGCCCGGCGCGCCCCGTGAACGGGCGCGTTAGGCTGTTGCTCCGGTCCCTTGGCTCGCTACCCTTCGCTGCGACGCAGAAACGCCGGAACTTCGAGCTCGAGATTGAGGTCGTGATCCGACGATTCGACCGGTCCGCCACCACCGGCGGCCATCATCATTTGCTGCCGGGCCTGAGCCAGCGGCGGATCCACCGACGGACGGCGTGCGATTGTGAAGCGCGCGGCCATGGCTGCTTCGGCCATGGCGGCGGCCGGGAGCGCTGCCGGCTGACTACGGCTTACCTGTGAATAGCTCTGCAGATCCACGGGCGTCTGCATCGGCGCCGTCGCACCACCACTTTGCGTGACGTACCGAGGATCGAAGCCGGTCGCGATCACGGTGATCTTCACGCGACCCTGCAGCGTCGGATCGACAACCGCACCGAAGATGATGTTGGCATCTTCGTGCGCGGCTTCCTGGATGACCGTGAGCGCTTCGTTCACTTCCATCAACGACATGTCGGGACCGCCAGTGACGTTGATAATCACGCCACGCGCGCCGTTGACCGACGCGTCCTCCAGCAGCGGGCTCGAGATGGCACTTTTGCGCCGCTTCGAGCGCGCGCGACTGGCCCTCGGCCGTCGCCGTGCCCATCATCGCCATGCCCATGCCGGACATGATCGTCTTCACGTCTGCGAAGTCGAGGTTGATCATCCCCGGCACGAGGATGAGATCCGAGATGCCTTGAATCGCCTGCCGCAGCACGTCGTCTGCGGTCGAGAACGCGTCGAGCATCGAGGTGCTGCGTTCGATCACTGTGAGCAGCCGCTCGTTGGGGATGGTGATCACCGAGTCGACGCACTCGCGCAGCGCCTCGATACCGATTTCGGCCTGCCTGAATCGCTTCTTCCCTTCGAACTTGAAGGGCCGCGTCACGACCGCGATCGTCAAGGCGCCCAACTCGGTGGCGAGACTGGCAATGACGGGCGCCGCGCCGGTGCCGGTCCCACCGCCCAGGCCCGTGGTCACGAAGACCATGTCGGCACCCGAGAGTGCCTGGATCAGCTGATCAGTGTCCTCCAGCGCCGCCTGACGGCCGACGTTGGGATCAGCGCCGGCACCCAAGCCCTTGGTGAGCTTGCTGCCGATCTGGATTTTCATCGGGGCAGGGCTGTTCTTGAGCGCTTGCGAGTCGGTGTTGGCCACCATGAACTCGACTCCGCTCAAACCGCTCTGCACCATGCGTGCGACGGCATTGCCGCCGCCGCCACCGACGCCGATCACTTTGATCCGCGCGCCGGTGCGAGCCTCTTCGTCAATCGTCAGCCGCAGTTGGTCATTCAGGCTGTCGCCCGGGAAATCCTGCAGATCTGTCATCGCGCCTCCTTTATTGCCGTCTCAGAAGAATTCCTTGAACACCGTTCGTAACCGTCCAACCATCCTCGTCAAAGCCCCACCCCCGGCCCGCATTGCTTCGGGAGCGCGATGTCGTTCGGCATAGAGCACCAATCCCACCGCTGTCGCATACGTCGGATTCGTCACGTGATCGGCGAGTCCGCCCACACCACCGGGCGATCCGCGTCGAATCGGCAGGTCGAAGATCTGTTCGGCAATCTCCGACATGCCCTCGAGGATTGCGCCGCCGCCGGTGAGGACCAGGCCGGAGTTGAGCGACTTCTCGTAGCCGGCCTTGCTGACCTCATCCCACACCAGGTGAAAGATCTCCTCGGCGCGCGGCTGGAGAATGTCGCTGAGGATGCGGCGCGCCATGACGCGCGGCCGCCGGCCGCCCACGCTCGCCACCTCGATGGTTTCGTCCTCGGCGACCATGGAGCACAAGGCGCAGCCATTGCGACGCTTGATCTTTTCCGCATCCGGTATCGGTGTCCGCAACCCGACCGCGATGTCATTGGTGAAGTGATCGCCGCCGACGGCAATCACTGCGGTGTGCCACAGGCTGCCGCGTTCGAAGATTGCCAGGTCGGCCGTGCCGCCACCGATGTCGAGCAAGGCGACTCCCAGCTCCTTCTCATCGGGCGTGAGCACGGCCTCGGACGCCGATAGCTGGCCGATCACGGTGTCTGCGACCTCGACACCGGCCCGATTCACGCAGCCGATGAGATTCTGGGTCGCCGCTGCGCTGCCGGTGATGATGTGCACATTGACCTCGAGCCGAGCTCCGGTCAGCCCAACCGGTGCGCCAATGCCCTCCTGCTCATCGACGACGAAGTCCTGCGGCAAGACGTGGAGAATCTCGCGTCCCGTCGGCAGCGAGACCGCGCGCGCGGCGTCGATCGCGCGGCGCACGTCGTCGCGGGTCACCTCGCGGTTCTTGCCGGCCACGGCCACGACGCCGCGGCTGTTGAAGCCCTTGATATGGGGGCCACTGAGGCCAAGGTGCACCGTGCCGACCTCCACCCCGGCCATCAGTTCGGCTTCCTCGATCGACCGCTTGATCGAGTCGACGGCCGCGTCGAGGTTGACCACCACCCCGCGCTTGAGGCCTTTCGATTCGGCGACGCCGAGGCCGATGACGTCCACGCCGCCTTCGTCCCGCAGCTCGCCAACGACCGTGCAGACCTTCGCCGTACCAATGTCGAGCCCCACCACGTAGCGCTCGTGTCGTGCCACTAGTCCTCCCTCGTTCCTTCACACCGGCGCGCGCGGCCCGTCATTTCTTGACCGGCCTCACGTAGAGGCGCTCTCCAAATCGCAGGTCGACGTAGTCGATGTCGGCCACCCGCTCGCGAAGCGCCGGCGCGAGGTCGAGGTAGCCCTGAATCCGATCAACGAAGTCCTGTTCACCCAGCCGCAGCATCGTGGACTCGCCTTCGAGCATGACAATGGCGTCGTGAGCATCGGTGACGTCAATCTGGGATACTCGCTTGGCCACCTCCGGCCGTGACTCGAGTGAGCTGATCACTCGAGCCGCGAGCGCGGCTCGCCGAGCATCGACCGCGCCCTCCCCATCAGCCGGCCGCGCCGCCAATCCATCGACGATGGGCAAGTCGAGGTCGGCATACGTCGGGCCGTATTCATCGAGAACGTTGCCTCTCGCATCGACCAGATACAGGGATTTCCCCAGTCGCGCGACGGCCATCGGCCGCCGCTCCGAAATAGTCACCTCGATCTGCGAGGGCAGCATTCTGCGAACGGTGGCGGCCTCAACCCATGGGGACGCGAGCAGCCGCTGCTGCCACTCGTCGATGCCCACGGTGAGGATGTTGCGTCCGCGCAGACCATCGAGGATGGCGAGCACTTCGCCCGTCGCCAGCCGTTCGTTGCCACGAACCAGCACACGGGAGACCTGAAACGCCGTCGCCCCCATCACCAGCGCGGTGCCGCGCCATCCCGCGTACAGCGCCACCGCCGACAGACCGACCAGTCGAGCGAATCGCAACCACTGATGGGCGCCGGTCTTTCGCTTCCGCACCGGCTTGACATGTGCGCGACGAAATCGCTTGTCCGCTGCGACGGAGGGCATCAGTGCACACCTTCGCGCCGCTGGCGACGTTCGAGCTCATGAACGACTCGGGACGCGACGCCGCCGATCGATCCAGCACCGAGTGTCAACAACACATCGCCGCGCCGCGCCATCGCCGCGAGCGTCGGGGCGATCTCGTCAAGCGTCTTGACGACCCGCACCGGTGTCGACCGCCGGGCGTTGACGGCAGCAGCCAGCGCGTCGATCGTGATGCCCGGAATCGGGTCTTCGCTGGCGGCATAAATGTCGGTCAGCACGACCTCGTCAGCGGCGGCGAGCGCCACGCCGAATTCATCCATCAGATCGCGCGTTCGTGAGTACCGATGCGGCTGAAACGCGATCACCACGCGCGCCGGCTTGGCCGCTCGCACCGCCGCGAGCACGGCGGCGATCTCGGTGGGGTGATGACCGTAGTCGTCAATCACCGTCACGCCAGCCACCACACCTCGTCGTTCGAAGCGACGCTCAACCCCCTGGAACCCTGCGAGCGCTGACGTGATGCGCCCGAACGGCACCTCGAGCTCGAGCCCGACGGCGACGGCCGCGAGCGCGTTGAGCACCGAGTGATAGCCGGGCACCTGCAAGTTCAGGCGACCAAGCGTCTCGACCTTGCCGTCAGCTACGCGTCGACGTGTCACCGTGCACTCGCTGCCGTAGCCTTCGAGCCGCACGGCGCTCGCGACAAGCTCCGCCTCCTCATTGGTGACGCCGTAGGTAACGAGTCGTCGTGTCAGCTTCGGCCGGAGCGCTATGAGCTCCGGATCGTCACCGCACGCGACAATGGCGCCATAGAAGGGCACCTTGTTGGCGAATTCTACGAATGCGTCCCGGAGCCGTTCGAAGCTTCCGTACGCTTCCATGTGCTCGCGATCCAGATTCGTCATCACCGCGATGGCAGGAAACAGCATCAAAAACGACCGGTCACTCTCGTCCGCTTCGGCGACCACGTAGGCGCCGCGGCCGAGGCGGGAGTTGCCGCCGAAGGCGCTCAGCCGGCCGCCAATCACAGCCGTCGGGTCGAGGCCGGCCCGTTCGAGCACCAGGGCGATCATCGAAGTCGTCGTCGTTTTGCCATGCGCACCCGCCACGGCGATCCCGAACCGGAGTCGCATCAGCTCACCGAGCAGCTCGGCGCGCGGAATGATCGTGATGCGCCTCGTCCGCGCCACCATCAGCTCGGGGTTGTCTGGCCGAATCGCCGACGAGAACACGACTACGTCCACCTCACCTACGTTCTCTGCTCGATGACCGATCGCGACCTGCACGCCCAACGCGGCCAGTCGATCGGTCAGCTCCGAGCGTCTGGCGTCCGAGCCGCTGACCTTGTAGCCAAGATTCGTCAGCAACTCGGCGATGCCGCTCATTCCAATGCCGCCGATCCCGACAAAATGAATCCGCTTCGTCTTGCCCAACACAGCTAGGGGCGCACCTTGTCCCCCGCCAGCGACCACACGCGATCGGCAATTCGTGCGGCCGCGTCGGGGCGGGCCAGGGTCCGGATGGCCTCGCCCATGCGGAGCCGACGCGTGCGATCGCGCGCCAGCACCAGGATGCGATTCGCAAGCTCCTCACCGGTGAGCGCTCGCTCGTCGACGACCTCGGCACCGCCGACACGCGCGACGACTTCGGCGTTCTTGCGCTGGTGATCGTCGGTCGCCGTTGGCAACGGCACGAGAATCGCCGGCCGACCGGCAGCGGCGAGCTCGGACAGCGTGGTGGCGCCGGCTCGACAAATCACGAGATCAGCGGCTTTCATCTCCCGGTCCATGTCGTACATAAAGGCCTCGACCCGCGCTTCGAGCCCAGACTTCCCGTAGGCCTGTCGCACCAACTCCACATCGCGCTCCCCGGTTTGATGCGTGATCGCCAGATCAACGCCGGAAGCTGCCAGCCGCGTCGTTGCCTCCACCATGGCCACGTTGATCGCGTGCGCCCCTTGAGAGCCGCCAAAAATCAGAACCCGTGCCGCGGCGGGCGGCGAGTCGGCTCGGTCATCGGCCTCCTTGGTCGTGTGAAAGAACTCGGGTCGGACGGGGTTGCCCGTCACAAACCCCGTGTTCGGGAAGAATCGCAAGGCGTCGTCGAAGGTGACGGCGGCCGCGCGCACCACACGCGCGAGCAGCCGGTTGGTCAAGCCAGGCAGCGCGTTTTGTTCGAGAAGCATCGTCGGATAGCCGCGCATGGCGGCGATCAAGAGCACTGGCCCTGATGCGAAGCCGCCGACGCCAACGATGACCTGGGGGCGGTGACGAGAAATCACGCGCCACGCATCGAGGGCTGCCAGCGGCAGGAGCGCCAGACCCCGCACGCGCTCGATCCGTGACTTGCCTTTCAGGCCCGCGACGCGAATCAGTTCGAGCGGAAAGCCTTCTCGGGGAACGACCCGGGCCTCGACTCCGGTCGCCGTCCCCACGAAGACAATGGTCGCGTTCCGGTCGCGACGCTTGACCTCGCGAGCCAACGCGATGCCGGGATATAGATGTCCCCCGGTTCCTCCCCCGGCGATGACCATTCGCAATCACGCGACTCCCTCACCCCATCGCGGCTGCGGAGCGGGCGACGCGGCGCCGCCCGTCTCAGCGGTCGCGTGCTGTGAGATGTTCAGCAGAACTCCCAATGCCAACAGATTGATCAACATCGACGAGCCGCCGGCGCTGATCAGCGGCAGGGTGATCCCCTTGGTTGGCATCATGCCCAGGACCACGCTCATGTTCACGAAGGCCTGAACGACAATCATCAATGTCAGTCCGAGCGCGAGAAGCGCGCCGAAGCTGTCGGGCGCGAGGACGGCGGCCCGCAATCCTCGCCAGGTGATCACACCGAAACAGGCGAGCACGAACAGGGCGCCGATCAGCCCGAGCTCTTCGCCGATGACCGCAAAAATGAAGTCCGTGTGCGGCTCGGGGAGGTAGAAGAGCTTCTGGACGCCGGCCATCAGGCCGCGGCCGAAGACTCCACCGGTGCCCACGGCGATCAACGACTGGATGATCTGGAAGCCGTCGCCAAGCGGATCCGCCCACGGATCGATGAAGGCGAATATGCGACGGCGCCGGTAATCGGCCGACATCAGGATGACGTAGAACGCTGGCAGCGACAGCAGAACCGCGCCTGCGAGATAGCGATAGCTGAGACCGGCGGCAAAAATCATCAGGCCGGTGACTGCCAGCAGCGACACTGCCGTGCCGAAGTCGGGTTCGAGCAGGATCAAGCCCACCAACCCGCTGGTAATGATCGCAATCGGAAGAACCGAGTAGCTGATCTCGTTGACGCGGTGCATCCGCCGTTCGAGGACGACTGCGGTGAACAGGATGGCCGCGACCTTGGCCAGTTCGGATGGCTGCACGCCGAAGCCGCCGATGGCGAACCAACGACGAGTCCCGTTGACGGGTCGCGAGAAGAGGACGGCCACCAGCAGGACGGTCACGATCGCCAGCAGTGTCCAGATCAATCGCTCGTTGCGGTACGATCGGTAGTCGATGCGCATCACGATGGTCATGACGGCAACGCCGAGCAATGCCCACATGACCTGCCGCGTCACAAACAGGTACGGCTGGTGGAACCGTTCGAGGGCGAGCACCGCCGAGGCGCTGTACACCATGACGACACTGGTGCAGACGAGCGCCAGGGTCGCCAGGAACAGCCACTTGTCAGATTGAAGCTTCCGCGCCATACTGCACCGCTCTAAAGTCCGGTCTGTTCGACCCGAAACAAGGCTCGGCGGTCGAACCGTCAGCAGTCGCCAGTCGATCAGTGGATTGGGACACCTGTCTCACAGGCCGGGGTAGCCTGTGTTCCCAGCGACGGGCTCCCACTCGCTCCCTTTCGAACTGACGACTGCTCACGGCTCAACTCACCCGCATCTCCACCCGTCTCACCCTCGTTCCGCGTTTCTCAATCTCATGACTTCGGCCTTGAAGACCCGCCCGCGATCCGCGTAGTCGCTGAACATGTCGAAGCTCGAACAGGCCGGCGCCAGCAAGACGACTCCGTCCGGTCTGGCCATTCCGAATGCCACGGTCACGGCCTCGCGCATCGAGTCGGCGTCGACCACGGGCACCGCCCCCGAAAGCGCGCTGCGCACGATCGGGCGCGCTTCGCCAATGGCCACGACCCCGCGTCCGCGCGCTGCCAGGGGTCTGGCCAAATCGGCAAACGACCCGCCTTTGTAGCGCCCGCCGATGATCGCAACGACGCGATCGAAGCTCTCAATCGACCGACCAGCCGCGTCCACGTTGGTGGCTTTCGAATCGTTCACGAAGCGCACTCCATCGATGATCGCCACGGGTTCCATGACATGCTCGAGGCCGGTGAAGCCATCGAGGGCGCGGGTCATCGCTTCGCCTGGCGCCCCGGCGGCGTGTGCGATCGCCGTTGCAGCGACCACGTTGCTGAGCATGTGTCGGCCGGTCAGTCGAATCGCTGTCAGCGGCACGAGCGGTGTCGGGCCCTCGGACGTCCGCTGCCAGATGAAATCCCGCTCCACGAACACGGCCGCGTCCGCGATGGCGTCGACGGCGTATACGAGCCGCCTGGCACGAGCCGAGGCGCCAAGGGTCATCGCCGCTGCGCTATCTCCATTCACCACCGCCCAGTCAGCGGGCAACTGGTTGGCGAAAACACGAGCTTTTGCCGCCGCGTAGGCCGCCTCATTCGGATGTCGATCGAGATGGTCAGGCGAGAAATTGAGCAACGCGGCGATCCAGGGATGAAATGTGTCGGTCGCCTCGAGCTGAAAGCTGCTGACTTCAACCACGTGGATCGAGGTATCGGTCGACCGATCGACTTGTGCGCTGAGCGGCACACCGATGTTGCCGCCGACCAGCACGCTCTTACCGGCCGCCGTGAGCATCCGGCCGACCAGTGTCGTCGTCGTCGACTTGCCTTTGGTACCGGTAATCGCGACGATTGGACCGCGCGCCCATCGCGACGCCAGTTCCAACTCGCCGATGACCGGGACACCGCGGTCGCGCGCCGCGACCAGCGACGGGAGTTCGAGCGGTACACCCGGGCTGGTCACGACGAGATCGGCGCGCTGGAGGGCCTCACTCTCGTTCGATCCCAGCTTCAAGGTGACTCCCATCCTTTCCATCCGCTCGGCGTCGCCAATCGACGGTTTCTGATCAGACAGCGTCACCGTCGCACCGCGACGGATCAGCAGTTCGGCAGCAGCCAGTCCACTGCGCGCAGCACCCATCACCACCACCCGTGCCCCGTCGACGCTAAACTCGCCCATCGTCCTGTCACCGCAACTTCAACGTCGTCAGGCTCAACAGCGCGAAGATGATGGCGATGATCACGAACCGCGCAATCACCTTCGGTTCTTCCCACCCGAGCATCTCGAAGTGGTGATGCAGCGGTGCCATGCGAAACACGCGCTTGCCGGTGAGCTTGAACGACGCGACCTGCACGATGACCGAGAGGGCCTCGAGCACGAACACACCACCCACGAACACCAGCAACAGCTCCTGCTTGATCAGGATGGCCACGGTGCCGAGCGCGCCACCAAGCGCCAGCGATCCCACGTCGCCCATGAAGATCTCGGCGGGGTGGGCGTTGTACCAAAGGAACCCGAGACTCGCCCCCACCAGGGCGCCACAAAAGATCGTGAGCTCGCCGGCGGGCTCGAAATGGACCAGCAGCAAATACGAGGCAAAGACCGCGTGGCCGGTGACATACGCCAGCGCGGTATACGCTGCGGCAGCTATGGCGAACGTGCTGATCGCGAGACCATCGAGGCCGTCGGTCAGATTGACCGCGTTGCTGGCGCCGACGAGGACAAACGCAGCGAACGGGACGTAGAACCAACCCAGATCGGGAATCAGCTGTTTGAAGAACGGGAAGATCAGACGGGTGTTGTAAAGGTTGTTGCCCGCAAACCACATCAAGGCGAGACCGACGAGCAACGCCACGGCAATCTGCAGGCCCATCTTTTGCCGTGCCCGGAGACCGCCCGATGTGCGCCGCGTGATTTTCAGGTAGTCGTCGATTAATCCAATGGCACCGAATGAGGCCGTTGCCAGGACGGCGACCCAGACGTACACGTTGGTGAGGTCCGCCCACAACAGCGTCGGCACGAGGGCCGCCGCGAGAATCAAGAGCCCACCCATGGTCGGCGTGCCCGCCTTGACCTGGTGACTCTGCGGTCCTTCCTGACGAATGACCTGTCCGATCTGAAACGCGCGCAGCCGACGAATGAGCCACGGTCCCAGTACGAGGCTGATGAACAACGCCGTCACGCTCGCTGCTGCCGTCCGAAACGTGATGTACCGCACCACATTGAAGACCGGCACCTGCGGATAGAACGAAAGCAGCAGATGGAACAGCATCAGCCATGCTCCGCGCTGATCCGATCCACGACGATGTCGGTCCGCGTGCCGCGCGATCCCTTGACGAGCACGAGATCACCGGCGCGCAGCCAGCGCACGATCAACTCGGATGCATCCGCGCTCGACGGCACCCACGTCACGCTCGTTGGTGACATTCCGGCAGTGATCGCCGCCTCCGCCAGGGCCTGCGCTGGCGCACCGCCGACCGCAACCAGTCGCGTCAAGCCAATCGCCGCTGCGGCGCGGCCACACGCTTCATGGAGATCGACTGAATGCTTCCCGAGCTCGAGCATCTCGCCCAGGACGGCTGCCTTTCGCTGAAACCGCGGCTCGCGAGCGACGACGTCCAAAGCACGCCGAAGAGCCGAGGGACTCGAGTTGTACGAGTCGTCGATGATGGTGATACCCGAGGTCAGACGCACGACCGCCCCGCGATGAGGCGCGGGCCGCATTCCTCGGACACGTGCGACGATCTCCGACATGGGCACGCCGAGCTCTGTCGCCACCGCGGCCGCCGCGAGCACGTTTGACACGTTGCCAACGCCCAGCAACGGAAGAAGGACGTCGGCCACTCCGCCGGGGGTCACGAGCCTGAAGCGTGCTCCGTCGATCCCAAGCTCCTCGAGCGCGGTCGCGCGGACGTCGGCCACGCTGGCCGTGCCAAACGTCACGGTGCGACCGCGAAAGGTTGCGGCCCGTTCCATGACCAACGCGTCGTCGGCGTTGCAGACGAGCAGATCGCTGGACGAGGCACCTTCGAGAATCTCGGCCTTGGCCTCCGCAATCGCCGCTTGCGACTCGAAGTGTCCGAGATGCGCGTCTCCAACGTTGGTCCAGACCCGAACCGACGGCTTGGCGATGTCTTCGAGCAGCCGAATTTCACCAGCGTGATTCATCCCCAGCTCCATGACAGCCGCTTCGGCGCCATGTCGGAGCTCGAGCAACGACAGCGGGAGCCCGAGGTGATTGTTCAGGTTGCCTCGGTTTTTCACGACCCGGTAGCGTGCCGACAGCAGCTCGGCGATCAGCTCCTTGGTCGTTGTCTTGCCTGCACTTCCCGTGATCGCGATCACGATGGCGCGCGACTCGCGCCGGACGAATCGCGCCAGATCCTGGAGGGCGACCGTGGTGTCTGGCACCTGGATGATGACGGGATTGCCCGGGCTGAAGCCGGGGCCCTCGGTGTCAGTCCTTGATGTCAGTCTCTCAACTCTCTTGAGGGACTCGGCTTCAGCCGAGTCAAATCCAACCCGCACCACCGCGCCTACCGCTCCGCCCTTCAATGCATCGGCGACAAATTCGTGCCCATCGCGAGCCGCCGTAATCGCGAAGAACAAATCCCCGGAGACGAGCGAGCGCGAGTCGATCGAGAAGCCATCGATACGCTGGTGTGGCGCCCCGGCAGTACGTTCGCCGCCCATTGCCGTCGCAATCATCGCCGCCGTCAACACCATCACTGCGCTCGCCACCTAACCCGCCTTCGTCGGTCGCCGACCGCGACGAGCCAGCGCGCGGCGTGCCACTTCCCCGTCATCGAAGGGGAGAACGCGGTCGCCGATCTGTTGATATTTCTCATGACCCTTGCCTGCGATGAGCACCACGTCGCCGGCCTGTGCGATATGTACGGCGTCCTCGATTGCCTGACGCCGATCGACCACGCTGTGAATCTCAGGAGTTCGATCGGAGGACTGGATTCCGGCGGGAATGCCCCGTTTGATCTCTTCGATGATCCGTTGCGGGTCCTCGCTTCTCGGGTTGTCCGACGTGATGATGACGACGTCGCTCAACCGGGCCGCGACCATGCCCATGAGCGGCCGTTTGGTCCGGTCGCGGTCGCCACCGCAGCCGAACACCGTGATCAATCGGCGCGCAGCCAGGGGTCGGGCCGTTTCGAGCAAGTTTCTCAGCGCGTCGTCGGTGTGAGCGTAGTCGACCACGACCGTCGCCTCGTCGGCGGGTGACGTGACCAGCTCGAAGCGTCCTGGCACGCCGCGCAGTCGTCGCACTCCTTCGGCAATCGCGTCGAGCGGAAGATCCATGGCCGTCGCGGTCGCCGCGGCGGCCAGAATGTTGGAGACGTTGGGACGGCCAACCAGTTGCGACTGCAAAGCAACGGTGCCACGCGGGGTCCGGAGTTCGAACTTGAGGCCCTCCAGCGTCATGTCGATCGGACCCGGGGTGACGTCCGCAGGGCGTGAGATCGCAAACGTCACCGGATGCTTGCAGATTGTCAGCAATTCGGCGCCTCGCGGGTCGTCGAGGTTGATCACGCCGGGAGCGTGGTCGGGCAGAATCTCAAAAAGACGACGCTTGGCGAGGAAGTACGACTCCATGTCCGGGTGAAAGTCGAGGTGGTCGCGCGTCAGGTTTGTGAAGATGGCGGCTTCGAACCAGATCGCATCCACACGCCTGAGCTCCAGCGCGTGCGACGAAACCTCCATCACAGCGGATCGACAGCCGTGTCGGAGCATCTCCGCGAAGAGTTCCTGCACGTCTGGCGCCTCGGGAGTCGTGCGCGATGCCTCGCGGTCCTCTCCGCCCAGGCGATACGTGACGGTTCCCAGGAGGCCAGCTTTGAGATCCGCCGCATCGAGCATCGAGGCCAGGAGATAAGCGGTTGTCGTCTTGCCGTTGGTCCCAGTGACACCAACCACGCGCATGCGTCGGCTGGGATGGTCGTAGAAGGCGTCAGCCAGGAGCGCCAGCGCAAGTCGCGCGTCGTTGACCGTGAGCCACGGCGCGGTCTCACCGGCTGGTCGTGCCACTTCGGCAACGATCAGAGCGGCGCCACGGGCGATGGCCTGCGGCACGAAGACGGTGCCGTCGGCCTTCAGACCCTTGAGCGCTACGAACACGGCTCCGTCGACCACCCGTCGCGAGTCGTAGGCAACCGCCGAAACCTTCGAATCGCTCGGAAGGTCGGCGACCTGCGTGTCGACGGTGATCGCACGCAAGGTGTCGAAGGCTTCGACGGCTGTCACGGCTGCGTCACCGAGGCGGGCAGAAGGCGAGCGAGATCGCGTTCGAGCGTGAGCGTGCATGTCATCCCACGCTCGAGCGGCGCGCCCGCGGGTGGATTCTGTTCGACCACGACACCCTTGCCCTGCAGACGCGGGGTCAGCCCCAGTTTGGCCAGCGTACGGAGCGCCTCGCGCGCGCTCAGGCCGCGCAGATCTGGTAGCACCGCCGTACCACCCACCATGGAGTTGATGGTGATGATCTCGGGGCCCTTGGCGGGAAGGCTGACGGGAATCACGGGCGGCTCGTTGTTGCTCGCAACCATCACCGGCAGCGGCGGGTCGATCGTCGGTGCAACGCCTAGATACCGAAGGCTGGCCTCCGCGATGCTCTGGAAAATGGGGGCGGCAACCACACCACCCGTGTCCGATCCGACACGCGGCGTATCGACCATCACGATCACGGTGAGTGCTGGCGACCGTGAGGGCACGAATCCAACGAACGAGACGTTCTGTTGCGAGCCGGAGTAGCGGCCGTTGACGATCTTGTCCGCCGTACCGGTCTTGCCAGCCACGCTGAACCCGGAGATCTGTGCCTTCTTGCCGGTGCCCTCCTCCACCACAGACTCGAGGATCGGCAGCAGCTCCGCCACGGTTTCGCCGCTTACGGCTCGACGTCTGACCTTGGGCGTGATCGACGTTCGCACACCGTCCTTCACGACGGCGCGAACCACGCGTGGCTCGATCCAGGTGCCACCGTTGGCGACCGCGCTCATCGCCGCCGCCATCTGGAGCGGGGTGACAGCCACCTGGTAGCCCATCGAGATTGAAGCGAGCGCGCGATCGTTCAACTTCTCAGGGCTCCACACGATGCCCGGGCTCTCACTGGGGAAGTCAGGCGAGGTGGGACGACCAAACCCGAAGCGGTTCATGTAGATGCCCATCCGCTCGGGCCCGACCTTGAGGCCGATCTTGATCGCGCCGATGTTGCTCGACTTGACGATGACGTCGGTGAACGACAGGACGCCGTAGTTGCGCCCGCCATATTCGTCGACCACGCTGCCGGCAAAACGAATCACGCCCGGGTTGGTATCGATGTACGAGTTCAGGGGCATGACGTTCTCTTCGAGCGCCGCCGCCACCGTCACGACCTTGAAAGTCGAGCCGGGCTCGTAGATGTCCTGCACCGCCCGATTGCGGCGCGCGATTTCGGCCCCCGCGTTGTAGGCGTTCGGGTTGAAGGTCGGGTAGCTCGCCATCGCCAGGATCTCGCCCGTGTTCGGGTCCATGATGACGGCGCTGCCGCCATCGGCGCGCTTTTCCTCCACGCCGGCGCGCAACGCACGCTCCGCAATGTGTTGAAGCTGCTCGTCGATGGTCAGTTCGAGCGATCCACCGGCGGTCGGGGGCCGTTCGAGGCGACTGAAGGCCTGGCGCCGCGCATCGGTCTGGACCAGCAGCGTGCCCTCACGGCCGCGGACCACCCTGTCATACGTGGCTTCGACACCGCTCAGGCCGACGTTGTCGAGGCCGACATACCCCAGCAGATGCGCGGCGAGCTCCTTGTTGGGGTAGAACCGGCGACTCTCCTGCATGAAGCCGATCCCTGGCAGCTTGAGCGCCGCAACTTTCCGAGCCTCGAGTGGCGTGACGCGGCGCTTGATATAGGTGAAGGGCCGAGAACGAGACATGCGCTCGACGAGCCCCAGCTTGTCCTGACGCGTGCAGCCGCCCTCGAGCACGGAGCAGAGCGCGGCGGCGGTCGCCTCCTCGTCGTCCACCTCGAGAGGGACCGCATAAATGGTGTCGGTGTCGACGCTATACGCGAGCAGCCGACCGCGTCGATCGACGATTTCACCGCGCTTGGCGGGCGCCGTGATCGTGCGCTGCTGCTGGCGCTCGGCGCGCGCCGTCAGATCGGCGTGGCTGAAGACCTGGAGTTGCAGGAGCCGGGCCTGGATGGCGACCGTCCAGACGGAAAACAGTACTGCGGCGACGAGCACACGGCGCTTGATGGTCGGACGCCAGTTGAAGGCCGGTTCTGCCACGTTCGTGCTCGCTCGACTAGCGTCCGGCCACGAGCGACTTGGCGGGCGCCTTCGTCGGCGTCACTCGCTCGATCACCACGGCATCGTCTGCCGTGGGGGGCACCATGCCGAGCCGTTCGGTGGCCAGTTTCTCAATGCGCTGCGGCGCCCGCAGCGTTTCGATTTCGAGCCGCAAGTGACGGCTGATCTCGTCTTCGGTGGCGCGGTCGCGCTGCATCTGCTCCAGTCGGTAGCCGTGGCGCAGCAGCTCGAAGTGCTGCCACGCCGAAAACATGACCACCAACACCAGGATGCCGCCGACGACGATCGACTGACGCATCTCGTGCTGTCGCTGCTCATCGACTTCGCGGACGATCGGATTGTTGCGAACGTCTTTGCGAATCGAATATTCGAAGGCTTCGACTTTTTCCATTACGCACGCTCTACTGCTCGCAGCTTGGCACTGCGCGCTCGTGGGTTCCGCAAGATTTCGCTCTCCGACGCGACGATCGGGCGTTTCGTCAGCACGCGTGCGAGCTTCGGCTCGCGCTGCTGAAGCTGTCGAAATGTCACCTTCACCACCCGGTCATCCAACGACTGGAAGGCGATGACTGCCAGTCGCCGTCCGGTCGACAAACGCTCGGTTGACCACTCGAGAAACTCGGCCAGCCCCTCGAGTTCGTCGTTGACCCAGATGCGCAGCGCCTGAAACGTGCGCGTGGCTGGGTCGATTCGCTGCCATCCCTTCGACCGACTGGCCCGCCGCACGATGTCGGCCACTTGGCCGGTCGTCTCGAGCGGTCGCTGTGCGCGCGCCTGAATCAGCGCCCGAGCGATGCGACGCGAGTCCCGCTCCTCGCCGTACCCGTAAATCACGTCGGCGAGCTCCTTCTCGTCCACTCGCGCCAGACGATCAGCGGCGGTTTCTCCCTGGCTCTGGTCCATCCGCATGTCGAGCGGCTCATCCCGGCGAAAGCTGAACCCCCTGCCCTCGGCATCCAGTTGCAACGACGAGACCCCCAAATCCATCAACACGCCATCGATGCGATCGATGCCTCGCTCCGCCAGGACCATCGACAACCGCCGATAGTCGGCATGAACCAACTCCACACGTTCGTCCCAGGCGGCCAGTTGCGCGCGCGCGATCGCCAGTGCCGATTGGTCACGATCGAGCCCGATCAGCCGCGAAATCCCACGTTCGAGCAGCAGTCGCGAATGTCCGCCGAGCCCGACCGTGCAATCCACAAAGAGCCCGCCGCGCTCGGGTTCCAGCAGCTGAAGCACTTCATCGGGTAGAACCGGGATATGCACACGCGCAGACCCCGACAGTCAGATCCCGAACTCCGCCAGCGCGCGCGCATCGTCGTCGGTGAACTGGTCACGGGCCAGCTTGGCCACGAACCGGTCGTGATTCCACACTTCCAGAAAATTCCGCTGCCCCAACACATCGACCTCGCCCGCCATGTGTGCGCTCTCGCGAAGGCGTTGCTGAACGAGCACACGCCCTTGCGGGTCGAACTCCGTGGCCTGACCGAAAAAGTTCACGCGATCGAGATACCTGCCCAGGGACGGATGGCTCGCGGGCACTTTGGCCAGCCGGGCTTCGATATCGGCCCAGACGGCCATTGGGTAGATCCGCACCGACTCACCGGAGACGCTGGTGACAAACAGATCTCGACCGTAGTCGGCCTGAATCAGCGCCCGATAGGCTGCCGGGACCTTCAGCCGGCCCCGGTCGTCGATTTTTGCTGGTGCGTTACCCCGCAGCACCCAGAAACTCCATTACCGACCCAAAAAGTCCATCGGATAGTAGAGGAGGGGGCGAAGCTTGTCAATGTGAAATGGCGGGAACTTATTCTATTGGAGGGAGTTACGTCTTTGTTTCGCCATTCGCCATTGATGGTGTCATCATTTTGACACGACCCTTGTGGAGGCTGGCCCAACAGCTTGTGTAGCCGCGTGCTAGGATCACAAGTTTGTGCTGCACGCCGCGCTCATCGGCTTTCCTGCTACCGGCAAATCTACCCTCTTCCAGCTGATGACGAGCGCGAAGGACGCGCCCCGCGGCCACGGAAAGACCGACACTGCCGTGGGCATCTCGAAGGTTCCAGATGACCGGCTCGACAAGCTGACCGCCATGTACAACCCGCGCAAGCGGGTGCCGGCGACGATCGAATTCACGGACATCGTCGCGCCGGGCCGAACCGCGGCGGCGTCGCTGGTCGACGTCGTGGGCTACAAGAACGCTGATGCGCTCGTCCACGTCGTGCGCGGGTTTCGCGACGAGGCTGTGCCGCATTCGGCAGGCGGAGTCAATCCCGCGCGCGACGCGCAGGCGATGGAGGACGAACTGATCCTTGCGGATCTCGGCCTGGTCGAACGTCGTCTCGAACGCCTCGACAAGGACCTCAAGAAGACGAAGACCCCCGACGCTGAAGCCGAGAGGGACTTGATCCTCCGCTGCAAGGAGGCGCTCGAGAATGGCCAGCCGCTGCGGGCGCTCGGCCTGACGGGGAATGATCAGCGGCGGCTGCGGGGATTTCAGTTTCTTTCGGCCAAGCCGCTCCTGCTCGTAATCAATCTCGACGAGGTTGACGTGTCAACGGCTGCGAATGTTACGGACGCGGCCGCCCGGACCGGGCTCGGCGACTTCCTGTCACGCGCCGCGACGCGGGCGGTGCCGGTGTGCGCGAAGATCGAACTCGAAATCGCCGCGCTCGAACCGGCCGATGCGCAGGCGTTTCTCGCCGACCTCGGACTCCGGGAATCCGGGCTGGATCGCGTCATCCAGGCGAGCTACGACCTGCTGGGCTACATGTCGTTCTTTACCGTCGGCGAGGACGAATGCCGCGCGTGGTCGATCCCACGTGGAACTCACGCGCAGGATGCCGCCGGCGAGATCCACACCGACATCGCCCGCGGCTTCATTCGCGCCGAAGTCGTGCCCTACGAGGCGCTCACGGCCCGAGGCTCCATGGCTGCGTGCAAAGAGCATGGGGAAGTCCGGTTGGAAGGCAAGGAATACGTCGTCAAGGACGGCGACGTCATAAACTTCCGGCACGCGACGTGACCGAGACGCAGTCGCCGACTGTTCGCCCGTCGTCTTCCTCTGGCTGAGATGTCAGTCCAAACGGTTCTCGTGTGCGAAACGCAGGTGCCGCTCGTCCGAGGCGGAGCGGAGCTTCTGGTTCAGCAGTTGATCGCGGAATTGCGATCGCGTGGCATCGCCGCTGATCCGGTCTCGATTCCGTTCAAGTGGCATCCGAAAGAGGAGATCCTGCCCCACGCCGCCGCCTGGCGGTTGCTCGACTTGAGTGAGAGCAATGGCCGTCCAATCGATTTGATCATCGCGACGAAGTTTCCGACCTACTTCGCACGACATCCCAACAAAGTGTGTTGGCTCGTCCACCAGCACCGTGCAGCCTACGAACTCTGTGGTACACCCTACAGCGACTTTGGATCGGAGGAGTTGGACGTTGGCCTTCGCGATCGCCTGATGGCGTTGGATGAACAGATGCTCGGTGAGTGTCGCGGCTTGTACACGATCTCGCAGACGGTTTCTGCTCGCCTCGAGAAGTACAACGGCCTCGCGTCGACGACGCTCTATCACCCGCCGCTGATCGCCCCGCTCCTGTCTCCGGGCGAGTATGGGTCGTACGTCCTGTCCGTCGCACGGCTGGAACGCAACAAGCGGGTCGATCTGGCGGTCGAGGCGATGACGCATCTTCCCTCCCACCTTCGACTGGTTCTGGTCGGCGAAGGCAGTCATCGACCGCTGATCGAACGAGCGGCGGAGGAGGCTGGCGTCGCGGACCGCGTCGTGTTTGCGGGTCCGGTTCGGGATAGTGAGCTTGTCTCGCTGTATCGCGGCGCCCTGTGCCTGGTGTATGCGCCGTTTGACGAAGACTATGGACTCGCGACGCTCGAAGCGTTTCTGGCCGCCAAGCCGGTGATCACGGCACACGACTCGGGCGGCACGCTCGAATTCGTGCGAGAGGGCGTCAACGGCTTCGTGGTTGACCCGTTTCCGGACGCGATTGCCGGAGCAGTCGCGCGGCTCGACAGCGATCGCGCACAGGCGGCGGCGCTCGGCGCCGCTGGACGTACACGCGCTCTGGCGATCACATGGGACAGCGTCATCGAACCGCTCCTGAGTCATGGCTGACGCGTCGGCCACCTCCATTATTGTGCCGGCGTACGACGAGGGCGCTGCAGTCGCCGATGTCGTGGCGGCATTACGCGCGTGCGCCCCGTGGAAAGAGATTCTCGTGATCGACGACGGTTCGACCGACGAGACCGGTCGATGGGCGCAGGATGCGGGCGCCCGCGTCATCCGTCACCCCTATAACAAGGGCAACGGTGCCGCCATCAAGACCGGTATCCGCCACGCGTCCGGTGAATGGGTTCTGATTCTCGATGCCGACGGCCAGCACCAACCGGACGATGCCGTGCGGTTGGTCGGGTGGCTGGGTGAGTACGATCTCGTGATTGGCGCGCGTTCGCCGGAGTCGCAAGCGACAGCGGTCCGCCGGCTTGGCAACGATCTGCTCAATGCGCTGGCAGGCCACCTGGCAGAACGGAAGATCCCTGACCTGACCTCTGGTTTTCGGGCGGCGCGGCGTGAGCACTTGATGGAATTTCTGCATTTGCTGCCCAACGGATTCTCAACGCCAACCACGACTACGCTGGCGTTTCTGCGTGCCGGATACAACGTGCGCTTCGAGTCTGTCGAGGCCCGCCAGCGCGCAGGGCAATCAAAGATTCGCCTGGCCCGGGATGGCGCCCGCTTTTTTCTGATTCTGTTGAAGGTCATCACGATTTTCAGCCCGCTCAAGGTGTTCGTCCCGATCAGCGCGGCCGCCTTTGGGCTTGGCGTGGTGTACGGAGTGTGGACGGTCTACCGGGATTCGCGGATTCCGAACGGTGCCGTGCTGCTCCTGATGTTCGCCGTCGTCGTGTTTCTGGTCGGGCTGGTCTCGGAGCAAGTCGCCACCCTGCGCTTTCAAGGTCAGCGGCGCGACTGACATGCCCTCTGCCATGACCGCTCTCGTTCTCATCCCGACCTACAACGAACGCGAGAACCTGCCCGTCATCGTCGAGCGCGTTCTCCTGCACGATAACGTGCGTGTGCTCGTGATCGACGATGGCTCACCCGACGGCACGGGCGCGATTGCCGACCGTCTGGCGCTCGAGCGCCCTGGGCGGGTCTCGGTCATGCACCGCACGGGCCCACGGGGCCTGGGCCGGTCGTATCTCGATGGCTTTCGGGTTGCCGTGAAGGGTGACGCCGAATTCGTCTGTCAGATGGACGCCGACCTCTCGCATGATCCCAAGTTTCTGCCGGCAATCATCGACGCGGCGGCGGCGGGGGCGGGACTGGTCATTGGATCGCGCTATCGCGAAGGCGGCCGCGTAGAAAACTGGCCGCTGCGACGCAAGCTTCTGAGCGCCTTTGCCAACACCTACATCCGCTCGGTGACCGGCTTGCGGGTGCGAGATTGCACCAGCGGCTATCGCTGCTGGCGCCGCGAGGCGCTCGCGCGCCTTCCCCTCGAGGCCATTTCGTCCGACGGTTACTCGTTCCTGGTCGAAGTCACGTTCCACGCCGCATCCGCGGGTGTGCAAATTGGTGAAGTTCCCATCGTGTTTGTCGAGCGCCGACAGGGGGCCTCAAAACTGTCGTCTTCGGTGCTGGTGGAATCGCTCATTACGCCATGGCGCCTGGCGGCCGCTCATGGCAGAGTCCGTCAGGTACAATAGCCGTCCTTCGTGATGACCGGGCACGGTTCACCTCTCGATACCGTCGGCCGCGCTGGGTCGGAGCGGCCGCTCAGCCTGAGTGTGTTCTTTCCCGCGTACAACGATGGCGGCACCATCGCCAGCCTGGTGATTCGGGCCGTGCAGGTCGCTCGCTCGTTGACGTCGGATTTCGAAGTCATCGTCATCAACGACGGCAGCACCGACTCGACGCCGCTGGTTCTCGACGAGCTGGCCGCCTTGTACCCGGCGTCGTGCGCATCGTGCACCACCCACAGAACCGCGGCTATGGCGGCGCGCTGCGAGGCGGTTTTGCCGCCGCCACCAAGGATCTCATCTTCTACACCGATGGCGACGCGCAGTATGACCCCGCCGAACTGACGCTCTTGTGGCGGCAGGTCGCGCCCGATGTGGACTGGGTCAACGGCTACAAGATCAGTCGATCGGATCCGATGCATCGCATCGTCATCGGTCGCGTGTATCACCTCCTCGTCAAGACACTGTTTGGATTCAAGGTCCGCGACGTCGATTGTGATTTTCGATTGATCCGGCGGCGCGTTTTCGAGGTGGTGCGGCTCGAGAAGAACAGCGGTGTGATCTGCCTCGAGATGATGAAGAAGTTCCATGATGCGGGCCTGCGCGTCGCTGAAGTGCCCGTCCATCACTATCATCGCGCGCACGGCCAATCGCAGTTCTTCAATTTCCCCCGCGTATTTCGCACCGGTGTCGATGTCCTTCGCTTGTGGTGGAGCCTCGTCATTCGCAAGGAACATCTCAAGACGCGCGGGGAGACCGTCAGGGTGTGACTCGCGAGGATTTCTATCGGGGCCGCCGGGTGATGATCACCGGCGGACTCGGCTTCATCGGCAGCAACCTGGCGCGCCGGCTCGTCGACCTCGAGGCCGACATCCTGCTTGTCGATTCGCTGATCCCGGACTACGGGGGCAATCTCTTCAACATCGCCGGGATCGAGCATCGGGTTCGCGTCAACGTCGCGGACGTGCGGCAGGCCAGCACCATGAACTACCTGGTTCGCGATCGCGAGGTGATCTTCAATCTCGCCGGGCAGGTCAGTCACATCGACAGTCTTCGGGATCCGCACACCGATCTCGAGATCAATTGTCACAGTCAGTTGACGCTGCTCGAAGCTTGTCGTCGCCACAACCCGGCGGCCAAGGTGATCTACGCGAGCACTCGCCAGATTTACGGGAAGCCCGAGTTCCTTCCCGTGACCGAGCAGCACCTGGTGAGGCCGACCGATGTCAACGGCATCAACAAGGCGGCCGGTGAGTACTACCATCTGGTCTACAACAACGTCTTCGGCATTCGGGCGTCATCGCTGCGATTGACGAACGTGTATGGTCCCCGTCAGCTGATCAAACACAATCGCCAGGGCTTCATCGCCTGGTTCATCCGCCTGGCCATCGAGGATCGCGAGATTCAGGTCTTCGGCGATGGATCTCAGGTTCGTGACTTCGTCTACGTCGACGACGCCGTTGATGCGTTTCTCACCGCGGGCCGGTGCGACCGCTGCGACGGTGAAGTCTTCAACGTGGGAGGCGACGAGCACATCGCGCATCGCGAGCTGGTGCAATTGCTCGTCGAACTGGCAGGGACCGGGCGCTATCGATTCATCGAATGGCCGGCCGACAAGAAAGCCATCGACATCGGGAGCTTCTATGCCGACTCCACCCGTTTCCGGACGGTCAGCGGGTGGGCACCGACGGTCCCGCTGCGCGAGGGCCTCGCGCGTACGATCGCGTACTATCGTGCGAACCTGTCACGATATCTCGAAACCGAGGACAGCGCGCGATGACGATTCGCTTCAACGCCCTCGTGCCGACCGACGATGCCGCGGCCGTCAAGGCCGCGATCGATCGCGTCGTCGCCAGCGGCTGGTTCATTCTCGGGCCCGAGGTTGCAGCGTTCGAATCGGAGTTTGCCACGGTTTCGGGTGTCGCACACGCCGTCGGCGTGGGAACGGGCACCGATGCCCTCACGCTGATCCTGCGCGGGCTTGGCATCGGGCCGGGCGACGAAGTGATCACCGCGCCGGTGTCGGCGGCGTTTTCGGCGCTGGCAATCATGATGGCCGGCGCGCGCCCGGTCTTCGCCGACATCCATCCCGATCGGCTGACGCTTGACGCGGCCGCCGCCGCGGCCGCCGTCACGACGCGTACGCGTGCGATCTTGCCGGTGCACCTGTACGGCCAGCCAGCCGACCTCCGCTGCCTCGAAACCGTGGCGCAGCGCCACTCGCTCGCGCTGATCGAAGACGCCTGTCAATCGCACCTGGCCACCGCCGAGGGGCGGCCGGTCGGCAGCATCGGCGTTGCCGCCGCCTTCAGCTTCTATCCGACCAAGAACCTCGGTGCGATGGGCGACGGCGGGGCGGTCGTGACAAACGATCCGGCACTGGCCGAACGGATCAAGCGTCTGCGCAACGGGGGCCAGACGTCGAAGTACCACCATGTCGAGCCCGCCGCCAACACGCGCCTCGATGAACTGCAGGCGGCGATTCTTCGGGCCCGGTTGCCGTTCTTGCGCGACTGGACGGACCGTCGACGGACGATTGCCGCCGCCTACCGCCGCGGCCTGCAGGGCGCCCGTGTGACCGTGCCCGGCGAATACGACGCCGGCCACGTGTACCACCTGTTCCCTGTGCTCAGCCCCAATCGCGAGGCCTTGCAACGGCACCTGGCAGAGGCCGACATCGAAACGCTGATTCACTATCCGGTGCCGATACCCCGACAACCAGCGCTGGCGTCGACCAATCCCGCTCAATGCCCGGTTGCCGATCGTGTCTGCGCGCAAGTCACGTCGCTCCCCATGTATCCTTCGCTGAACGACACAGCCGTCACACGCGTTGTCGCGGCCGTGCAGCGTTTTGACTCCTGACGATTATCCATCATGCGCATTCTCATCACTGGCGGCGCCGGGTTCATTGGCTCGCACCTGTCGGAAGCTCTGCTCGACGAGAAACACCAGGTCTATGTGTTGGACGATTTGTCGACCGGATCGATCGACAACATCGCGCATCTCAAGGGCCGTCCAGGCTTTCACTACACCATCGATACCGTGTTCAACGACTCGCTCGTGGCCGAGATGGTGGACCGCGCGGACGTCATCTTTCACCTTGCCGCCGCCGTCGGCGTCAAGTTGATCGTGCAGGAGCCCGTTCACACGATTGAAACCAACGTGCACGGGACGGAGGTCATCCTCCGGCATGCGGCCAAGAAGAAGAAGCTCGTGTTCGTGGCGTCTACGTCCGAGGTGTACGGCAAGAGCGCGCAAATCCCATTTCGCGAGGATGCGGATCTGGTCATGGGCGCCACGACACGGCATCGCTGGGCCTACGCCTGCAGCAAGGCGCTGGACGAGTTCCTGGCCCTCGCCTACTACAAACAGAAGAAGCTGCCGGTCATCGTGGTGCGCTTCTTCAATACCGTGGGGCCGCGACAGACCGGCCAGTACGGCATGGTGGTGCCGACCTTCGTTCGTCAAGCGCTCTCGGGCAGTCAGATCACTGTGTTCGGCGACGGCACACAGTCGCGCAGTTTTACCTACGTGGGCGACGTAGTCTGGGCACTTCTCAAGCTGATGGTGGAGCCACGAGCCATCGGCCAGGTCTTCAACGTCGGAAATACGGAAGAGGTAACCATCGAAGGGCTGGCGACCAGGATCAAAGCGCAAACCGCCAGCAGCTCACCAATCGTGAAGATTCCCTACGACCAGGCCTATGAGGCGGGGTTCGAAGACATGCCGCGACGGGTGCCTCATCTGGAGAAAATCCGGGACCTCATCGGCTACGAGCCCAAGTTGGGGCTCCAGGAGATCATCGAGAGTGTCATCGCCGACTATCGCAGCCGTTTGAACGTCACTGGTTTGTAGGTGAGGGGTATAATCGAGAGTCTGGTGGCACCCCCAGCGGCCTGCACGGTTTGTCAACAGGCCCCGAGAAACGACGTGGCAACGTCGCAGGAAACTGAGGCAGGAAGTCGATCATGAAGTGCACGCCTCTCGCTTTTGCCGTTTTGATGACCGTGGCCTCGCCGGTTGCGGCACAACAGCTCACCCTGCAGATTGAGGATGGCAAGGTCACGCTTGACGCCGTCAATGTGCCAGCCCGACAAATTCTGGCGGAGTGGGCCCGAATCGGCGGAACCAAAGTGGTCGGCGCCGAGAAGATCGTCGGTCCACCACTGACGCTCAAGTTGGTGGGCACACCGGAGCGGCGAGCCCTCGACATCGGTACTGGGCAGCGTTGCGGGATTCATGGCTGCTGAGCGACAGGCCAATGCGACACCTGGGGCGTCGGCGTACGACCGAATTCTGATACTGGCGACCAGCACGGCACCGACACAAGCGAGCGCTTCCCGGCCCGGACAGCCGGCTGGCCAGTCCGCCAACGGGACCCAGCGCCGGGTTCCGCCGCGACCACCCAATCTCCCGCAACAACCAGTGGAAGACGATAGCGACGAAAAAACCGAGGCTGAGAATCAGGAAGGGCATAATCCAGCCAACCCGCCAGTGTTCTCGTTCCCCGGAGCGCAGAACGGCAATGCTCCTGCCTTCGTCCCGGTCAATCAGGGTAACGCCGGCATCTTTGGAGGAGCGGCGCAACCTGGAATGACGCAGCCCGGGGTGGTGCAACCCGGGATGACCAGCCCGCCCGTGATCACGTTGCAGCCCAACCCGAACGGGCAGCCGACTATTTTCAATTTCGTGCCTAATGGGCAAGGGTACCCGCAGCCGTTACCAACGCCAGGATTCGGCGCCGGATCACCAACACCCGGGATGATTCAACCGCCCCCACAGCCCCAACCGCCCCAGCAGCCGCAGCCCAATCGCCCTCCTGGGCAGTGAAGCGACACCATAGAATGGCTGGCGCATCAACGTCAGTCATTCGCGATGCCAGACATCGATCGTTATCGTCCCGAAGATCGCCGGGGCGTTGAACACCTCTACCGTCGCACCTTCGGCACCCAGGCGGCAGACGCCCTGCGTCTACGGTGGGACTGGGCGCGCCGTAATCCAGCCAACTTGACGGCTGATCCGCCGTTTCTCATCGTGCGGGAAGGCCCGACGGTGATCGCGGCGTGTCCCCTGATGCCGGTTCGAGTGAGTCTCAGAGGGCTCGAGACCGACAGCGCGTGGTCTGGCGATCCACTGGTCGTGGCGGAGCGGCAGCGGCAAGGCTTGGGCGAAGCGTTGCTGAGAGCTTGGGATCGGCAGTCGGGTGTGGCGCTTGGTGCGCAGTTGTCCGAGGGTACTCGTTTCCTGCTGACCAAGATGCGCTGGGCCAAGCCAGCGATGCTGCCGTGCGTCGTCAAGCCGCTCAGCCGACGCGCGCTGCGACGCCCGACCTGGCCGATGGCGGTCAACCGACTGGTGTCAGCGGTCGCATTGCCGTTCGTTCGGGTTGTGGCTCGTGCACGGCCGATGCGGGAGGAAGTCGAAGTTGTCCGCCGGTTCGATCGCGACATGGATCAGTTGTGGGAGCGCGTGGCGCCGCGACTCGACCTGGCCGTTCGTCGCGACGCCGCATATCTCAACTGGAAGTTCGCCGAGCCGCCGCATGTGCGCTATTCGGTCGCCCTGCTGCGACGTGATGAAGAGCCGCATGGCTACGCCGTCTACCGACACTTGCGAGAACCGCAGGGACGCGTGACGCAAATCGTCGACTTTCTCGTCGACCCGGCAGACGAGCGCGGGCTCAAGACGTTGCTTCGCTGGGTCGATCGGGAAGCGCGCGCCGAAGACTCCGACAAGATCCGCTGTTATGTCCAGCACGCCAGGTTCCGCAAGGTCCTTCGCCGATCGGGATATTTCGTGGTCAAGTCAAACGTCCCGATGAACGCGAAGGTCAATGCCGTCCAGGTACCAGAAGACTTCTATGACGACCCGGACGGCTGGCATTTCACATGGGGCGATGGCGATCTCGATCGTTGATAGTTACAAGTTACAAGTTACAAGTTCCAAGGGGAGTCGATGTCACTCGAACAAACGTTGACCGTTGATATCGCGGCCGCGATGAAGGCCAAGAACGCGCCGCGACTGAGCACCTTGCGCATGTTGAAGGCTGCGCTGATGAACAAGTCCGTGGAGAAGAATCGATCCCTCGAAGCGGCCGAAGAACTTCAGGTCGTGGCCAGCCTGGTCAAGCAGCGGCGCGACTCCATCGAGCAGTTCGTCGCTGGCGGGCGGAAGGACCTGGCCGACAAAGAAGCAGCCGAGATCAGCATCCTCGAGACCTACCTGCCGCCGTCGGTACCGGTCGAGGAATTGGAAGCGATCGTGACGCAGGCCATCGCAGAGACGGGCGCGGCCAGCGCCAAGGACATCGGCAAGGTCATGAAGGCCGCCATGGCGCGAGTGGCCGGCAAGACCGTGGACGGCCGGAAGCTGAACGAGATGGTGCGGGCGAAGCTCACCTGAGGGTTCTAGCGCTCATCCCGCCGCCGGTCCCCGGGTGTTTTTCGACCGTCTCGCCACCGATCAAACATTTTTTTGAGTTGGTCCGTCTATATAGCTGAAAGGCCTAGTCAGCCTCTCACCATCCTCCTTTAGGGCTCCGCTGCAAGGCTGGGGCCCTTTTCTTTTGTGTGATTTACGTCAACTGTCCGCTCGTGGGACGGTGTCCGAATCGAGCGTGCTACGCTGAGCACGCCTTGCATGCCTGACGGAGCTCCGCGCCTGGCCCGTTCGGCCGGCCTCTTTGGTCTGGCCACTATGGCCAGCCGCATCCTGGGGCTGGTTCGCGATCAAGTGCTCGCGTTTTACTTTGGGGCGGGCGACGCCATGGATGCGTTCCGGGTCGCGTTTCGCATCCCCAATCTCGTACGCGACCTGTTCGCGGAAGGCGCGATGAGCGCCGCGTTCGTTCCGACCTTTACACACGAGCTGACGAGCGGAGGGAAGGCGCGGGCGTGGGCACTGGCGAACACCGCGGTGACCGCGCTGATCCTAATTACCGGGATGCTGGCCGCGATCGCGGTCCTCTTCGCGGAACCGCTGGTTCGATTGCTAGCCGACGACTACTCCACAGTGCCTGGGAAGCTCGAGCTGACGATTTACCTCGCACGCATCATGGCGCCCTTCTTGACCATGGTGGCGCTCGCGGCGGTCGCGATGGGGATGCTCAACTCGCTGGGGCACTTCTTCATCCCGGCGCTTTCGCCCGCGATGTTCAACATCGCGACGATCGTGATCGCGGTGTTGTTCATTCCGTTCGCGCCTTCGCTGGGCGTTCAACCGATCGTGCTGATCGCCATCGCAACCCTCATTGGCGGGGTCGGCCAGGTGCTGCTGCAGTTGGGGCCGCTCCGGCGTGAGGGCTATTCCTACCGCCCGTCGTTCGCGTTCAGTGATCCGGCTGTGCATCGCGTGCTGCTGCTCATGGGACCTGGCACGATCGGCATGGCCGCGACGCAGATCAACGTGCTGGTGAACACACAGTTCGCGTCGAGTCAGGGAACGGGCGCCGTGTCGTGGCTCGACTACGCGTTTCGGCTGATGTACCTGCCCATTGGCTTGTTCGGCGTGTCGATTGCGGCGGCCTCGACGCCCGCTTTATCGCGACTCGCCGCCTTGTCCGACATGTCGACGATGCGGACGACCGTCGGGGCTGCAATCGGGCTGATGCTCGTGCTCAACATTCCCGCAACAGTGGGCTTGATCGTGTTGGCGGTGCCGATCGTGAGCCTGATTTTCGAACACGGCAGGTTCACGCCTGCTGACACTGCAGCCACCGCGCGCGCGCTGCAGCTGTACGCACTGGGGCTCGTCGCGTACTCGGTGGTGCGAATCGTGTCGCCCGCGTTCTACGCGCTGCGGTTGGCTCGCATTCCGGTGACCGCGAGCATCGCATCGGTCGCCGTGAACATCGCCGTCAACGTGGCGCTCGTGCGCGTCATGGGTTACGCCGGCCTGGCGCTTGGCGCCTCCATCGCCGCCATGGTCAATGCGGCCTTGCAGGTGTTCCTGTTGCGTCGCCACCTCGGTGGCATCGAGGGCCGACAGCTTACAATGACGTTTCTCAAGATTCTGGCGGCCGGTCTTGCGATGGGCACGGCGGTTTGGTACGCACAGGCAGGGCTGGACCGGATCATTCCAGGTCGCTCGATTCCCCTGCAAGCCCTGAGGGTGACTGGCGCGATCGCGATTGGTCTGGGTGTGCTTGCCGCTGCCGCCTCGCTGCTTCGCGTCCGTGAGTTCCACGAAGCGCGCGACCTGGTGCGCGGCCGCCTGCGAAGGTTGCGTCGTTGAAACGGTTCGGTCTTCATTCTGCCATCTGGGCTACGGCGTCGACCCACTTCATCGTCGATGCATACGGGAACATGTTCGCGCCGCTGCTCCCGCTGCTCATCCCTCGGCTCAACCTGTCGCTCCAGGAAGTCGGCGTCCTGGCCATGTGCTACCAGCTCGCCAGTTCGGTCTCGCAACTCGGGTTTGGGACGCTGGCAGATCGCTGGCGGCCGCGAGTGCTTCTCATGGCAGGACCGGTGCTCTCCGTGGTCGTCCTGAGTGCAATCGGCACGGCCACCAGCCTGCCCATGCTGGCTGCCGTGTTGCTCGTCGGCGGACTCGGCGGCGCTGCGTTTCATCCACCGGCAGCGGCGTTGGTGCATGCGGTGTCGGGCGATCGACAGGGGCTCGCGATGTCGACACACATCTCGGGCGGGTCGCTCGGGTTCTCGGTCGCGCCGATCGTGTTTGCACCAGCGGTCCTCGCCCTCGGCTCGTCGATGGCATGGTTGGTGGCCGTCCCGGGACTGCTCGCGCTGACGTACACCCTTCAACTGATCCGCCGGGTCGAAATTCCATCCCGCCACCAGAACCAAAGCTGGCGCAGTCTGCGACCGTACGCCAAGCCGCTGACACTGCTCTACGTCATCGTCGTGCTTCGTACGCTGACGGCCAATAGCCTTGCGGTTTTTCTGCCCGTCCTTCTCACACAGCAGGGCATGGGCGTTGGCGAGGCCAGCGCAGCGGTCTCGATTTACCTGGCCGTCAGCACGATCGGGGGGTTCCTTGGCGGTCCACTCGCCGATGCCTATGGGGCGAGGCGCGTGATCATCTCGACTCTCCTGGCATCGACACCGTTTCTGCTGATCGGCCAGCTGAGCACGGGCTGGACGTTGACAGCCCTGGTGTCCATCGGCGGATTTCTGTTGCAGTCGACGTTGCCGGTCAACGTGACGTTCGGCCAACAAGTGGCCCCGGTCAGCGCCGCGACCGTGTCCTCCCTGATGATGGGCTTTGCCTGGGGCGTGGGTTCGCTGCTGGCGCCGGTTGTGGGCAACCTTGGCGACCGGCTCGGGCTTGACGTCGCACTCTCAATCACGGCAGTGGTACCCCTCCTCGCGGCTGCCGTTGCGTGGCCGTTGCCGCGCACGGTCAGCGTCCGCCCCAGCGTCGCCGAGCCGGCGCCACTGACCGCCGAGCCCGATGCCTGACGTGTAGTACGCTCTCCGCATGGCTCGGCCTCCTTACAGAGACCTGTCGTACGCGTTCGGGCCAGGCCCGCTCTCGCCTGCCATCAAAATCCTGATCATCGTCAACGTCGGGGCATTCCTGCTGTCGCTGGTGGTGCCCGGCGTCATCATGGCGCTGGGTTTCCAGCCCGAGGCCATCGTCCAGCAACTGTCGATCTGGCGGTTCGCGACCTACATGTTCCTCCACGGAGATCTGATGCATCTCCTGTTCAACATGTTGTCGTTGTGGATGTTCGGAACCGAGCTCGAACGAACATGGCGAACGCGGTTCTTTACCAAGTACTACTTCGTGACCGGCATCGGGGCGGCGGTGATCACGTTCCTGTGGTCGTTGAGCAGTCTGCCTTATGCTGAATCGATCTATTACAGCGTCGTCATCGGCGCATCAGGCGCCGTTTACGGTGTGCTGCTGGCTTACGGCCTCACCTTCCCGCATCGACCGATCTACCTCTATTTCATTTTCCCGATTCAGGCGAAGTACTTCGTCATGATCGTGGGAGCGATCGCGTTTCTGTCGTCGATCGGCAGCAGCGGAAGCGGAATCGCCCACACGGCTCACCTCGGTGGGCTCCTCGTCGGGTACCTCTACCTGATGGCGTTGCGCCGGCGTCCGCTCGACGAGCTTCGATACCGCTGGCTGCGATGGAAGATGAACCGCGCGCGCAGTAAGTTCGGTATCTACTCAGGCGGGCGCGACGACGACAGCTGGAAGAGCGACTGGAAGAAGCACATTCACTGACACGGTCTCCGGTCCACGATCCCCGGTCTCCGGCACGAGGGTGCTCCCTCAGTTCCTCTTAGTAACTGGCTGACGACTATCCTTCTTCAAGGGACTGAGAGAGACTTCGTGCCGGGGACCGTGGACCGGAGACCGTTGACCGTTCTAGTCTCTGACTTTGATCGTCTCCTGAAAATACGTGTCGGTTCCGTCCAGCCAATCCTGCCGAATGGGGCTGAAGAGATCGAGCTCGAAGGTGTCTTCGAGCGCTTCGGCTTGGTGCGGAACCCATGACGGAATGTGAAGCACTTCACCCTCGCGCACCGTGATCTCCTGGCTGCCGATCAGGAACCTGAGCGCGCCCTGCAGGATGTAGGTCATCTGCTCGCTCTCGTGCGAATGCATCGGCACGAGCGCACCTCGCTTGAGATAGATCTGCGCCACCATCTCTCGTTCGCCGGTCACGATCTTCCGCGAGATCATTTCAGTGACCTTGTCGAGCGCGATCTCATCCCAACGATGCAAACGAACTGTCGGTTTGTCCATGGACGTTCCACGGTCGGCGACTGGCGGTCCGACCAGCGACCACTGTTTACGGCATGCGATTGGCGGATCCGCGTAACTACCGCTCGGACTGGGAGTTGGCGCGAGTATACCACTCAGGTCGGATGATATAATTCGGCTCATCATGAAAGGATCGACGCTGACGAGCGGCGCCGAATCCCGTCGCGGAACGGCAAGTGCCGTGTCAGTGCGCGAGCAGGCATGGGCAGGCCTTTCCGGCGAGGATCTCAAGCGCGCCTATCGCACGATGCTGCTGTCGCGGCGTCTGGACGACAAAGAGATCCAGCTCAAAAATCAGAGTCTGATCTTCTTTCAGATTAGTGGTGCTGGACACGAAGCAGTCCTGACCGCCGCCGGGCTTCATCTGCGAGCCGGGCACGACTGGTTCTATCCGTACTATCGTGATCGTGCGTTGTGCCTGACACTCGGCATGACATCGCTCGAGATGCTGCTCGCCGCCGTGGGCGCAAAGGACGATCCGAGCTCCGGCGGCCGGCAGATGCCGTCGCACTGGGGTCACAAGAAATTGAACATCCCGTCGCAGGGAAGTCCGACCGGCACGCAGTGCCTCCACGCCGTCGGCTGCGCCGAATCGACCCTGCTGTACGACCGCATTGCGGAAATTCCGGATCGTTCCGAGCGATATCACAAGGATGAGATCACCTACGTCTCGATCGGCGAGGGAGCGACAAGCGAAGGCGAGTTCTGGGAATCGCTCAACACAGCGTGCACGCGCAACGCTCCGATCTTGTATCTCGTCGAAGACAACGGCTACGCCATTTCGGTCCCGGTCGAGGTGCAAACCCCTGGCGGCGATATTTCGCGGCTCGTCGAGTCGTTCCCCAACCTGAAAGTGCTTCGCTGCGACGGCACCGACTTTCTGGCCAGCTACCAGACTCTGGGCCAGGCCGTGGATTGGGTGCGGCGCGAACGCAAGCCAGCCCTGGTGCACGCCAAGGTCATCCGGCCGTACTCGCACTCGCTGTCGGATGACGAACGCTTGTACAAGACACCGGAGGAGCGCGAAGCCGAGTCGAAGCGGGATCCGCTGACACGGATGCGCCAGTTTCTCCTGAGCGAAGGTATTGCCACGCAACACGAGATCGACGCCTTCGCCGTCGACGTCGATCGCGAGATTGGCGAATCCATAACCGCTGCGCTCGCGGCACCCAAGCCTGGCACCGAGACTGCGGATTGGTACGTGTTTTCACCGGACGTCGACCCCACATCGGCGGCGTTCGACACGCCCGCGAAGACCGAGGGCAAGCCCGACACGATGGTCGCCGCCATCAACCGCACGCTGAAGGACGAGATGGCGGTCAACCCCCGCATTGTCGTCTTCGGCGAAGACGTCGCCGACGCGAGCAAGGTCGCGTCGCTGGCGCACGTCCCCGGAAAGGGCGGCGTCTTCAAGGTCACACACGGACTGCAGCGTCAGTTCGGGCCGGATCGCGTGTTCAATTCACCACTCGCCGAAGCGAACATCATCGGTCGTGCAGTGGGCATGGCGACGCGTGGCTTGAAGCCGGTCGTCGAGATTCAGTTCTTCGACTACATCTGGCCCGCGATGATGCAGCTCAAGGACGAGATGTCGATGCTGCGCTACCGCTCATCGAACAACTTCTCGTGTCCGATGGTCGTCCGTGTCCCGATCGGTGGCTACCTGCGGGGCGGCGCGCCGTATCATAGTCAGTCGGGCGTCAGCATCTTCGCTCACTGCCCGGGCATCCGCATTGCCTTTCCATCCACGGCCATCGACGCGGCGGGACTGCTGCGTTCGGCCATTCGTTGCGCGGATCCGGTGCTGTTCCTCGAGCACAAGCACCTGTATCGACAGACCTACAACAAAGGGATCTATCCGGGCGCCGACCACATGATTCCCTTCGGGCGCGGATCGCTGCGTCGCGAAGGCAACGACATGGTCGTCCTGACGTGGGGAGCGCTCACGCAGCGGTCGCTGCTGGCGGCACAGCAGGCGGAAAAGGACGGCATCAGCGTGGCGGTCTTCGATCTGCGCACGATCATTCCGTACGACTGGGACGGGATTTCGGAGCTGGTCAAGAAGACTAACCGGGTCATCATTGCGCACGAAGATCAGCTGACGTGCGGGTTCGGTGCCGAGATCGCCGCGCGGATCAGCGACGAGCTCTTCGAGCACCTCGATGCGCCAATCAAGCGGGTGGCGGCCATGGACTGCCCGGTGGCGTACTGCCCGGAGCTCGAAGAGGTGATTCTGCCGCAATCCGGCGACGTGCTGCAGGCTATCCGCGAGGTCGCACGCTACTAAGCACCACGAGATCATGATCAGCGACCTGGGGTCCACGCCGCAGAGTCCCAGTCGATCGTTGCCAAGTCTCAAGTCCATCGCAGCACTGGACCGCTACGCGCGACTGACGCTCTGGCTCGTGGGCTGTGCCCTCTTGGTGACGATCATGGCGTGGGCATTCCGCGAGCCGCTCGCGAATCTCAGGCCACCCGGGTTGGTCGGGCAGTACTATTCCAGCGATTGGACCGGAACCCCCCTGATTCAGCGGACCGAACGATGCCGCAGCATGGTTGGCCCGAAATGTCCCGTGCGGCTCGTCAGTGGGTGTGACGTTCGATCAGCGGTACGTGCCTGATCTGCATTGCCATGACGTCTGGGTACTGCTGCCAGGTCGGACACTGACGATGGTTCGATTTCCGGATCGATTCGTCCTGAACCCGGCTTATGCGCACAGGTTCAATTCGACGCCGGCTGGTCGTTTATTCCTCACCCGCCTGAGCCGGGGGGAGTTGGGGTACGACCTGGTCTATCGAGCACATGCGTCTACTCCGCGATGGGCTCCAATGTTCTGGGAGGCGCGATTCCAGAACGGTCGGGAGGAGGCCTTCACGATTCTCGACAAACCCTTGCATGCCATTGAAGTCTGGGAACGCCGCGGCCTTCGGTCGAGCGCGCAGGCTGACGCGCATTAGAGGTCGGATTCGGACCCTTGCGCAGCCCATCGGAGCTTGCGTCTCGGTCCTCGTCCTCGCGTGGCTCGTCGTCGCACGGGCCCAGGCACCAACTGCTCCGTCCCCTGGGCGGGTGGAGATCCTCCGGTCGAGCGGCGGACTCCCGCCCAGTGTGTGCAATGTCTTTCGCGAACCCCTGAGCATTCAGGAGACCAACGCCGGCGTGTACTACGTGTTCGACCGCCGGTCGCACGCGGTCTATCGCGTCGATGCCGACATGCGGACTCCGCAGAAGATCGTCGAGATCGGCGGCGAAGGAGGCCGACTTCTGGAGCCCTCGGCCTTCGATCTTCGACCGGATGGCACGTTCGCGGTCGCGGACGCGCCAAATGGGCGCGAGCGCATCCAGGTGTTCGACCCGTCGGGCAAGTGGGTGACCGGCTTCATGCTGCCCGGTCGAGCGCAGACTCGTGTCAGCTTCGGTGGCCTGGCTCTTGGCGGCGTCAGCACGCTGGCCTTCCTCGGGCGATCGGTGGTCATGAATCAGCCTGACGCCGGCGCACTGATCACAGAATATGGCCTGGCAGGCACCCCGCTGCGCAGCGTAGGCACACTGCGGGCGACCGGCTACGAGAACGACCGCCAGCTGCACCTCGCGATGAATACGGGCATCCCGCTGCCACATCCCGCGGGCGGTTTCTACTTCGTCTTCCTGGCTGGAACACCGGTCTTTCGTCGCTACGATGCGAACGGCGTTTTCATGTTCGAGCGAGCAATCCAGGGGCGCGAGCTTGATCCGGTACTCGAACAAATGCCGAAGAAGTGGCCTCGCCGAACGGTGGACGGCGGCGAGCTGCCACTCGTGCCCCCGACGGTTCGCACGGCGGCGGTGGATCCTGCAGGCAACCTGTGGGTCGCATTCGTGATCCCCTTCACGTATGTATTCAACAGTGAAGGCGAGAAAATCCGGACCGTTCAGTTCCAAGGCGCCGGCGTGCTGGCGCCGACGAGCCTGTTCTTCAATCGACGTGGAGCGCTGCTCGTGACACCCGGGTGCTTCGAGTTCTCATCTCCTCTCGATTGAGGCCGAGCTTCCCTACTGCACCGTCCGCGTGACCGGGAACGCGCGCTCGATGGCGGCGAGGAAGGTCGCGGCCATCACGCCATAGCCCTCAGGCGTCGGGTGAAGCCCGTCGCCTCCCATCAGACTGCGATCAGTGCCGAACGCGGCATAGAGATCCACGAGGTGAACGTTCTGGCGTGTGGATGCGAGGTGTCGCACTTCATTGTTGAAGGGCACGATTCGCTCATCGGGGCGATCGGTGGTGGTGGTGTCGTAGATCCGAGGCATCGTGGCGATGAGCACGGGCATGCCCTGGAAGGTCGCGTAGTCGAGCATCTGCCCGAGCGCGTTGCTGATGTCAGACTGGCTGACAGCACCATTCAAGTCGTTCACGCCTTCGAGCACGAGGACCGCTTGTGGTCGTTGAGAAAGCAATACGTTTTGATAGCGCGTGAACGTCGCCGTCGCCGTAACGGTCTCGCCGGGATTGCCATAGTTGCCGACGACGAAGCCCTGTGGCGCGTGGTGGGTGTCCAGCCCCAATTCGAGCCGGACCGGATACGAGTGCGACGGAACATCGAACAGGAATAGACCATCGAACGAGGAAAGCGTCCCGTAGGTGATGCTGTCGCCGAAGGCCACAAATCGTGTGACGCCCAGCGCGCCCGGTGGCGCCGTGACCTCGCGAGGCGGCACCGGCGGAGGCTGCTGAGCGAACTCTGGCACTTGTGCGGCCGGAGGCACAGCGGACGGTGCGGTCGGAGCATCAGCACACGCCACCATCGCGATGGCGATGACGGCGACGAGAATTTGCTTGGATAAACTTGATGTATTGAAGGCCGGGAATCCGTGCATGTGAGTCAAGTTCGCTCGGTGATCTGAGGTGGAGCCTCGCTGGAGATAAGGCCCAAACTACACATTGTAAAATGTTGGCAATGGCGGTGTCCATCAGGGCGGCTGTCGAGCGGCTGCTCGGGGCATGGCTCGTAGCGCTCGTACTGCTCATGGCAGGGTGCTCGTCGCCGACGGAGCCAACACCACCACCAAGTCCGCCAACGCCAGGATCGCCGTCGCTGACGATCACGTGCCCGCCGTCGATCACGGCTTCGACGATCAACGGCGCTCCGGTTCCAGTGACGTTTGCGAATCCGACCACGGCTGGCGGCCGTCCACCAATTGCCATCAGCTGCTCGCGCACATCTGGTTCGCTGTTCCCGCTGGGGACAACGCCGGTTCAATGCAGCGCTACTGATGCCACGGCTGCGATTTCATCGTGCTCGTTTACCGTAACCGTTGTACCAGCGCCACAACTCTCTCGGACCAAATTCCTGGCCTTCGGCGACAGCTTCACCGAGGGCGAAGTGACAGTGCCAAGTGCGTCGCCGACACGGGAGCCTTACAACTTCGTGCTCAGAGTCGTGCCAGAGGCCTCATACCCGACACGTCTCTCGACGCTCTTGCTCAGTCGTTACCCCCAACAGGCCTCCACGCTCAGCGTCGTCAACGCCGGAAAGGGAGGTGAGCGCGCCGAAGAAGGCGCCATTCGACTTCCTGGCGTGATGGCCAACGTCCGCCCGGACGTGCTGTTGCTGTTGGAGGGTGCGAACGATCTGCTCGCGCTGGGCGCGCCGGGCGTCTCGCGCGCAATTGCGGGGCTGGACACCATGGCCAAGGAGGGGCGCAACCGCGGCGCGCGAGTCTTTCTCGCGACGTTGCCACCAAGTCGGGCGTCGGGTCCGCGCGCCATTCCAGCGTTGACGGTCACAGCACTCAACGACCGCATTCGCACGACGGCTGCTGGAGAGGGCGCAGTCCTGGTCGATCTCCATGCGGCGCTTTCCGCCGATGTGACGCGCTACATCGGCATCGATGGCCTCCATCCGACGGAAGCCGGCTACTTGCGGATGGCTGAGGTGTTCTTCGATGCCATTCGGGCCACGCTCGAAGTGCGCTAGGCTGACGGGCGATGCCCGCGGAGACTGTACGCGCCACTGCGCTCACGCGGTCGTTTGGTTCCAGGGTGGCCGTCCGCAATCTCTCGATTACGCTTCACCGCGGCGAGATCGTGGCTCTGCTTGGACCGAACGGCGCCGGCAAGACGACGACCTTGCGGATGTTGGCCGGGCTCATCCCGCCGTCATCGGGCACCGTTCAATTTGACGGCACGCCGCTGCACGCGAAGTCCTCGGACGCCCTCCGACGTCGAGTTGGCTTGTTGACCGAGGCGCCGGGACTGTGGGATCGCCTGTCGGTACACCTGAACCTGATCACGTACGCGCGACTCTACGGATTGTCGCGGCCTCGAGAGGCCGTCGATCGCGCCTTGGCGTTGGTTGGGCTCACGGATCGCCAACGCGACGTCGCGGGGACACTCTCGAAAGGATTGCGTCAGCGACTCGCGCTCGCGCGTGCGTTGATGCACGAACCCTCGATCATCCTCCTCGACGAGCCCACTTCCGGGCTTGATCCGGCCAATGCCCGCCATGTTCGAGATCTCATCGCCAATCTCCGCCAGAACGGCCGCGCGCTGCTCGTCTCGACCCACAATCTGCACGAAGCCGAGGAGCTGGCGGACCGCATCGCCGTGCTGAACACGGATCTGCTTGCGGACGCTTCACCCTCCGCGCTGCGTCAACGCCTGACCGGTCTGCACGTCGATATCGAGGTCGAAGGTGCGGCGTCGGAGTGGCAGCGGCTCCTGCCGGCGACCATCATCGAGTCGGTTGAGGCCGCTGGCTCGATGCTGCATCTGACACTCACAGGAGAGCATCAAGTCCCTGACATCGTGGCCGCACTGGTCGGTGGTGGCGCGCGAATTCGACGCGTGGTACCGAGAGAACGAACGCTCGAAGAGGTCTATCTGTCACTGGTCGGCGACATCGAGGGTGTTGCTTGAGGCCGGGCGCGGCAGGCCGTGTCGCAGCGATCATGCGCAAGGATGCCGCCGAGCTGACCGCGAACCTGTCTACCTTGCTGCCCGCGATCTGGATGGCCATCGTGTCGGTGCTTCCCGGGTTTCTCGTTGCGATTCTGGCCCCGCTGCTCGCGGGCGAAACGCTCGCCGAATCCGAGGAGTTCGCCGAAGGCACGGCACTCGCCGTGAAGACAATTCCTGAACTCGCCGGGCTCGACGGCAATGCACTGATCCAGGGATTTCTGTTTCATCAGTTCAGCCTTCTCATCCTGATGGTCCCCGTCGTCGGATCGATGGCCATCGCCGCGCATGCGGTCATCGGCGAGAAGCTGGCTCGCACCCTGGAACCACTTCTGGCCACACCCATCTCAACCGCGGAGCTTCTGATCGCCAAGGCGATGACGCCATTGGTCTTTGGCGTCGTGTTGATGTGGATCACGTTGGCCGCATACATCGCGCTCATTGGCGTGTCCGCAGAGCCGGGTGTCTGGCAGACGATGGTGGGGCCCCGAATGCTGGTGCTCTTCTTCCTGGTCGGGCCGCTGATAACAGTCACGGCGCTCATGCTCGCCGTGGTCATTTCGTCGCGCGTCAACGATCCACGTTCTGCCCAGCAGCTGGGCGCTCTGGTCGTCATGCCGGTCACGGCAGTGTTCGTCGGCCAACTGATCGGGCAATTCCTCGTGACCTTGCCCGCCATCCTGCAGGCCGGACTCGTCCTGGTGGTGATCAATCTGGTCCTGGGAATGATTGGCGTGCGGCTCTTCGACCGGGAAACGATTCTGATGAGGTGGAAATAAGTGCGTTGACATTGGACAGTCGGGCAGCCGACAATGAATGAACGTTCATTCATCGAGGGCCAACGTCTCGAGGGCGTCGGACCCCTGGCCACTGACCACTGACCACTGAAGAACATGTCCATCGCCGCGACCCGCCGCACCGCCGTCCTTCGCCCCCAGGTCAATGGAGTAGACAAACGAGACGCCATTCTGAAGGCGGCCACGCAGATCTTCGCGCGGAACGGCTACTTTCAGTCGCAGGTTGCCGACATCGCGCGCGCCGCTGGCGTTGCCGCCGGGACGGTCTATCTCTACTTCCGCAGCAAGGACGACCTCCTGGTGTCGCTGTTCGAGCGGACCATGCGTGAGGCGCTTGCCGAGGGACGCCGCGCGCTCGCGGGGATTGAGGACCCGCGTGAGCGGCTCACACGCATCGCGCGGCTGCACCTTGATCGACTCGGGCGCGACCGTGAGCTCGCCGTCGTCTTCCAGGTTGAGCTGCGACAGTCCACCAAGTTCATGGAACGGTTCTCGTCTACCTACCTCCGCGACTATCTCGGAATGATTCGCGAGACCATCGCCGCCGGACAGGAAACGGGTGTGTTCAGACGCGACGTAAACCCGACGATAGCCGCGAAAGTGTTCTACGGCGCGCTCGACGAGATGGCGACCAACTGGATTCTGAGTCGCCGGCGCTACTCCTTGCGGGCTGAGGCCGATGTCGTGGTCGATTTGTTCGTCGGCGGTGTTGCGGCCAAACCAACCAACCGGTCGAAAAGCACTCCGCCATCCGCATGACTATCAACTCCGTCGCGGTCCTCGGCGCCGGCACCATGGGTGCCCAAATCGCGTTGCACTGCGCGAATGCCGGCATTCCTGTCTTGCTGCTCGACCTGACGCCAGAGCTCGCACGCGAAGGCCTCGAGAAGGCGGTTCGGCTCAGGCCCGATCCGCAGTTCACGCCCGACGTCAGGCGACTCGTCGCAACCGCGGGATTCGACGATGGCGTTTCGAGACTGGGAGCCGTCGACTGGATCATGGAAGCAGTCGTCGAACGTCTCGACATCAAGCAACAACTCCTCACGCGAGTGGACGAGTCGCGACGACCAGGGTCGATTGTCAGCTCGAACACCTCGGGCATACCCATCGCACTGCTTGCGGAAGGCCGTAGTGAAGATTTCCGGCGTCACTGGCTCGGCACGCATTTCTTCAACCCGCCGCGCTACCTGCGCTTGCTCGAGCTGATCCCGACGCCTGAGACCAAGCCTGCAGTCATCGAGGCCGTTCGGGATTTTGCCGACCATCATCTGGGCAAAGGCGTCGTCGTCGCCAAGGACACGCCCAACTTCATCGGCAATCACATCGCGCTCTATGGCGTGGCCCGGACGCTCGATGCTGTTGCGAGCGGCAAGTACACCATCGAGGAAGTGGATGCCATCACGGGTCCGGCGCTCGGCCGGCCCGGCAGCGCGACGTTTCGCACGATGGATATCGCCGGCATCGACGTGCTGGCCCACGTGATGCGGAACTTGAACGAGCGTCTCCCTGACGAGACCGATCGAGCGCCGTTTGCCGTGCCGACAGTCGTGCAACAGATGCTCGACAAGGGTGCGCTTGGCGAGAAGAGCGGCCGTGGCTTCTACGCCCGCAAGAAGACCGCGGCCGGCGACACGGAGATTCTGACGCTCGACCTCGAAACATTCGACTATCGCCCGAAGCAGTCGGTCCGCATCGCGTCGATTGAAGCGGGCCGGTCGATCGACGACCTTCGCGAGCGCGTGCGGATGCTTTTTCACGCGAAGGACAAGGCCGGACAGTTCCTGCGCGAGACGCTGGCCCCGACACTCGTCTACACGGCTCGCATTGCACCGGCGATCGCCCACTCGATTGACGACGTCGATCGTGTCATGCGATGGGGCTTCGCGTGGGATCTCGGGCCGTTCGAATTGTTCGACGCCATCGGGGTCCGTGAGGTCCTGGAAGCGGCACGTTCAACCGGCGGTCACGCGGTTCACTGTGGTACTCCGCCGATCGTCCAGCAGGTGCTGGATGCCGGCCGCAACCGTTTCCGAGACGGTTCCCTGCCATCCGCTGCGGCCGACTTGCTGATTCTGCGCGCTGCCCGCGAACAGAATCGTGTCGTCAAGAAGAACGCCGGTGCCAGCGTCGTTGACCTGGGCGACGGCGTGTTCTGCGTCGAGTTCCACACCAAGATGAACGCGCTCGGTGGCGACCAGGTCCAGATGCTCCACGCAGGCGTCAAGGAGGCGACGCGCAACGGACGCGCACTGATCGTCGGCAGCGACGCGCCCAACTTCTCAGCCGGCGCCAACCTGATGCTGGTCCTTCTGGAGGCGCAGGAAGCCAATTGGGAAGACCTGGACTTGATGATCCGCACGTTTCAGCAGGCGACGATGGCTCTCCGCTACAGCGAGGTTCCGGTCGTCGTCGCGCCGGCGGGGTTGACGCTGGGCGGAGGCGCCGAAATCGCCCTGCACGCCGACCGCGTGCAAGCGTCGGCTGAAACCTACATGGGACTCGTGGAGGTGGGCGTGGGACTCGTGCCGGCCGGCGGCGGCACCAAGGAGATGCTGATTCGCGCGATGAGCGCCTTGCCTACGCCGCAGAGTGACCCCTTGCCGTACGTGCAGAAGGCGTTCGAAACCGTGGCACTCGCAAAGGTTTCGACGAGCGGTCCCGAAGCAAAGCGTCTCGGTTATCTCAGCGCCACCGATAACTTCACCATGAACCGCGAGCGGCTCATGGCCGACGCCAAGGCCAAGGCGCTGGAACGCGTGCGCGAAGGTTACGTCAAGCCGGCAGCCCGCACTGCCGTTCCAGTCGGTGGCGCCTCGCTCGGCGCGGCGCTGAAGCTCGGCGTGCATCTGGCGTGGCGCGCCGGGCGCGCGTCCGACCACGATGCGCTGATTGGACGAAAGGTCGCGCACATCTTCGCTGGAGGCGACCTGCCGCATGCGGCAACGGTCGACGAGAGTTACTTGCTGGATCTCGAACGAGAAGCCTTCTTGAGTCTGCTCGGCGAACGCAAGACCCTGGAACGCATCCAGCACACGTTGAAGACAGGCAAACCGCTGCGGAACTGAGATGATCGATCGCGGCACCGGCACACCAATCGTCCTCATGCCCGGTATTCAGGGCCGCTGGGAGTGGCTCGCGCCCGCCGTTGATGCGTTGGCTGAGCGGTGCCGTGTGATCACGTTCTCGTTGTGCGACGAGCCATCGAGCGGATTCGCGCACGATCCGGCCCTTGGCATCGAGAACTACTTCGCACAACTCGACCAGGCGTTCGACCGCGCCGGTCTCCAGGGAGCGGTGCTGATTGGCACCTCGTACACCGGTCCGATCGCGGCTGAGTTCGCAGCTCGTCGTCCAGATCGTGTTCGCGGGCTTGTCCTCGTATCGGCCTTGCCACCCGACTGGCGGCCCAACGCGCGCGCGCGGTTCTACCTCCGCGCACCGCGATTGCTGAGCCCAGTCTTCGTGATCGATTCACCCACACGGATGATCCCCGAGCTCAGGGCGGCACTGCCGGGATTCGGCGGCGTGCTGCGCTTCGCAACTGCTCAAACGGCACGGGTGGTGCGCGCCTTGATGTCGCCCAGCCGGATGGCGACGCGCTTGCGCTGGACCGAGGCGTTCCATTACTCGGACGTCTCAGAACTTGCCCAACCCGTGCTGGTCATTACCGGCGAGGACCGGCTGGATCGCGTCGTCGATCCAGCACTGACACGACGCTATCTGGCCGCCTTCCCGGCTGCGCGACACGTCGTGCTGCCGAAGACCGGGCACATCGGGATGCTGACCAAGCCCACGGAGTTCGCCGAGATCATTCGGCGCTTCGCTGAAGATGTTTACGATGCCCGAAGAATTTCTGCGTGAGATCAGCGGTCCGGCCGGGCCGCTCGAGGCGCTGCTCGATCTGCCGGCGGACGAGCCTCGCGCCGCGGCGGTGTTCGCGCATCCCCATCCGCTCCACGGCGGGACGATGCATACGAAGGCCGTGTATCAGGCGTCGAAAGCGATGGCGCGCATTGGCGTCGCCGTGCTGCGTTTCAACTTTCGAGGCGTCGGGCGCAGCGGCGGGCACCATGACGCGGGCCCAGGCGAGATGGAGGACTTTCGCGCCGCGCTCGACTTCATGGCGAATCGGTATCCCACGCTCCCGTTATGGGCCGCGGGGTTCTCTTTCGGATCCTGGGTCGCGTTGACCGTCGGTCCTGACGATCCGAGGGTCGAGCTGCTATTGGGCATTGGTCCAGCCGTCGATCGCTACGATTTCGCGGCGCTCAAGCAGAGCGACAAGCCGAAGATATTGATTCACGGGGAGTTCGACGAGTTGATCCCGGTCCGAGAGGTCAAGAAGTTCTACGCCCAACTCCCGGAGCCGAAGGACCTCGTCATCATCGAGGCCGCTGATCACTTGTTCAACGGCAAAACCATGGAGCTGGGACAGGCGGTTGAGGATCTCCTCAGTGAAGCCTGGTCGAAAGACGCAAAGGTGCAGTGATGCAAGACGCAGTCATCGTTTCCGCAGTTCGTACCGCCGTTGGCAAGGCGCCCAAGGGCACCCTCAGTGTCGTCCGCCCCGACGACATGGCATCGGTGGTGATTCGCGAAGCGCTCGAGCGCGCCCCTGGCGCGCAGGCCGTTGACGTGGACGACGTGATTCTCGGATGCGCGATGCCCGAGGGTGAGCAGGGTATGAATGTCGCGCGGATCGCGAGCCTTCGCGCCGGTGTCCCCATCGACGCATCGGCGGTCACGATCAATCGATTCTGTTCGTCCGGCCTCCAGGCGATCGCATACGGCGCCGAGCGCATCATGGTTGGTCACGCCAACCTGGTCGTGGCCGGTGGCACCGAATCCATGAGCATGGTGCCCATGGGCGGCAACAAGATCTCTCCCAACCCGGGCCTTGTCGACAGCTACCCGGACGTGTACTCGAGCACCGGCCTGGTTGCCGAGAATCACGCGCGGCAGTCGGCCATCTCGCGCGACCAGCAGGATGCCTTCGCTCTCCACAGTCATCAGAAGGCACTGGCTGCGATCGAGGCTGGACGCTTTCGCGAAGAAATCGTGGCGCTGAAGGTGTCCGTGGTGGACCTGAACGGGAACGGATCGAACGGCCGCAAACGATCGATTCCGACGCGGACGATCACCTTCGACACCGACGAGGGGCCGCGGCGTGACACCTCGCCGGAAGCGCTCGCCAAACTCCGCCCGGCCTTTCATGCACAGGGCACTGTGACGGCGGGCAATTCGTCGCAGACCAGCGACGGGGCGGCGGCCGTTCTGATCGCATCCGCGGACTATGCGAAGGGGCACGGCTTGAAGCCGCTGGCCCGATTCGTGGCCTATGCAACGGCCGGGGTCGCACCGGAGCTGTTTGGGATTGGTCCTGTGCCGGCCATCAAGAAGGTCTTGAAGCTGGCTGGGCTGACGCTCGACCAGATCGACCTCATCGAGCTCAACGAGGCGTTCGCCGCGCAGGTGCTGGCCTGCCTCAAGGAGCTGCCAATTGATCCGGCGCGCCTCAACGTCAATGGCGGCGCCATCGCGCTCGGTCATCCGCTTGGTTGCACCGGGGCAAAGCTGACGGCGACCATGATTCATGAGATGCGCCGACGCGGAAGCCGCTACGGCCTGGTCACGATGTGCGTCGGCGGTGGCATGGGTGCAGCTGGAATCTTCGAACGACTCTGATTAACGATGACGATTTAATAACCACGAACAGGCCACAGAGGCTCCGAGACTCAGAGGCATCATTCCAAACTCTGAGTCTCTGTGCCTCGGTGGCTCGTCCGTGATACCTCGAGACAAAACGAAAAGACAAAAGGCAAACCGTCATGACAACTGTAACCGAGCAGGTGATTCGCGGTGGCGCGTGGCTTATCGAAGAAACCGATCCGTCCACCGTCGTGACGCCCGAGCAATTGAGCGACGAGCATCGCCTGATCGCACAGACCGCCGCCGAGTTCATCGACAACGAGGTTATGCCCAACAAGGATCGCCTGGAGCAAAAGGATTGGGGGCTCAGTCGGGAGCTATTGGTCAAGTGCGGGGCACTTGGTCTGCTCGGCACCAACGTTCCCGAAGAGTATGGCGGTGTCGATCTCGACAAGATCGCGACGTTGGTCGTGTCCGAACAGCTTTCGCGGTACTCGTCGTTCGGCGCGACGTTTGGCGCGCAAGCCAACCTCACGATTCTGCCGATCTACATGTTTGGCACCGAAGCACAGAAACAGAAGTACCTCCCCGGCCTCGTCTCCGGAACCAAGGTGGGCGCGTACTGTCTCAGCGAATCGGGCTCGGGTTCTGATTCCCTCGGCGCCAAGACGCGGGCGATGCGTCAAGCCGACGGCAGCTTCGTGATGTCGGGCGAGAAGATGTGGATTACCAACGGCGGCTTCGCCGACGTCTACGTGATCTTTGCCAAAGTCGACGGTGAGCATTTCACCGCGTTCATCGTCGAACGCGCGTGGGCGGGCGTGTCGAGCGGCAAGGAAGAGCACAAGATGGGTCTGTTCGGGTCGTCGACAACGTCGGTCATCCTGCAGGACGTGAAGGTCCCGGCCGACGCCGTGCTCGGCGAGATTGGGAAGGGCCACAAGGTCGCCTTCAACGTGCTGAATTTCGGCCGCTTCAAGCTGGGCGCGATGTGTTCGGGCGGCGCTCGGGCGGCGATCGGCGAGGCAACGAAATACGCGTCGACGCGCAAGCAATTCGGTACCGCGATCGCCAACTTTGGCGCCATCAAGCACAAGCTCGGCGAGATGACCGCCCGTCAGTTCGCGCTCGAAAGCATGATGTATCGGACCGCCGGTCTGATCGACGCGATGGTCAAGAACACATCGCCTGGCAGCGGTCAGGGTGAGCCGACGCTGAAGGCGCTCGAAGAGTTTGCCGTCGAAGCTTCGATCGCCAAGGTGCTGGGCAGCGAGGTCATCGATTACATCCTCGACGAGAACGTGCAGATTCACGGCGGTAACGGATACGTGCGTGACTACCCTGCCGAGGGCCACTATCGCGATGCCAGGGTCAACCGCATTTTCGAAGGCACCAACGAGATCAACCGCCTGCTGATTCCCGGCATGCTCATGAAGAAGGCCCTGAAGGGCGACCTTCCGCTGATCGCTGCAGCCAAGCAGCTGCAAGACGAGATCCTGAGCCCATCGCTCTCCATTGCAGACGATGGGGACGCGGCGCTTGCCGAGGAGAGCCGGGCCGTCGGAGCATTCAAGAAAGTGGTACTGATGCTGGCTGGAACGGCGATGCAGCGGTACGGAGAAAAGCTCCAGGACGAGCAGGAAGTGCTCTCCTACATCGCTGACACGCTGATTGACACCTACACGAGCGAGAGCGCGCTGTTGCGGGCCTTGCGGGCCGCCGACGATGAGTTGCCCACAGCAGATCTTCAGGCCGACGCGGCCCGTGTCTACGTGCACGAAGCCGCGGGGCGCATCGAGTTGGCCGCGCGATCGTGCCTGGCGGCCCTGGCCGAGGGCGACATGCTCCGCACTCAGCTAGCGGCGCTGCGGCGGCTCATCAAGGTCACACCGGCCAACACTGTGCTGCTCCGTCGCCGGCTGGCGGACGCGACGGTCGCCAGGGGCGGGTATCTTTTCTCCTGACCTCCCGACGCCATCGCCTGGGGGCGGGTTGAAGCAAAGCGTCGCAAGTGGTTTGATGGTTGGAATGCGTCTGTGGCTCCTTCCTGCGCTGCTCTTGGTCTCCGCCTGTTCGCCTGAGCCGGCGCAGGACTACAGCGCGCGTATTGCCGTCGAACGGGCACGCAAGGACGAGATGTTCCGGAGCGGGGGCGAAGATTCCCCAATTCTTGCGAAGGACGTTCGTACCTTCCTTCCGCTCGCTTACTTTCCAATCGATGAGTTGTACACGGTACCGGCGCAGCTTGCGCCCGCGGACGAGCAGGTCAGCCTGCAGATGCCGACGTCAACCGGCAAGCTGCGTAACACGACGCGGATCGGTACGCTCGAGTTCTCCCTGAGGGGCCAGTCGATGAAGCTGGCGGCGTTTCTCGAGGACGGCTCGCGCCGGCTGTTCGTTCCTTTCTCCGATCTGACGAGTGGCACCGAAACATACCAGGCCGGGCGCTACATGAATCTCGATCCAACGCCCACCGGCATCTACATCGTCGACTTCAACGTCGCGTACCATCCGTACTGCTACTACAACCCCGAGTACGATTGCCCGCTGCCACCAAAGGAGAACCGCCTGACGCTGCCGATCCGGGCCGGCGAGCGTCTACGCGCGGCCGACACGACGACCTCCCGATGATGACCTCATGGAGCGCACCGCCATGAACACGCCGCGAACGCTGGGCGAACAACTCGCGGATGCCGCGGACCGTCCGGGACCGGATCTGGCGGCGCCAGCGTTTCTCATCGCCCGCCTGGAATTTCCGCGGCTCGACCCCGGGCCCTATCTCGACCAACTCGACGCGATGGGTGAAGCGGCCCTTCAGCGCATCACCGCCGATCCCGGGCACGACGCGCCCTTGGCCGCGCGTGTCGATGCGCTCAACCGCTATCTGTTCAACGAGCTGGGATTCGCCGGCAATCGACAACAGTACCGAGGACCCGCGCAACAGCTGCCTCAATGAGGTGCTCGATCGTCGAACCGGGATACCCATCACGCTGGCATTGATCTACATCGAAGTCGCTCGACGAGCCGGCTTGCGCACGGAGGGGGTCAACTTCCCGGGGCACTTCTTGGTTCGCGCACTGCATGACCTGCATACGGACGATCCAGGTGACGGGCTCATCGTCGATCCCTTTGATGCCGGCGCAATCCTGAACGAGCAGGACTGTCGGCGCCTGTTGAGCCGCCATGCCGGCGATGACGCGGCGTGGGAGCCGTCCCTCCTGGCGCGCGCCACCCGTCGGCAGATCCTGCTGCGGATGCTTCTGAACCTCAAGCGGCTGTATGTTCGCTGGCGATCGTTCCCACAGGCGCGCGCTGTAGCCGACCTGCTCCTGACGTTGTCTCCATCAGCGGTGACCGAGCTTCGCGATCGCGGGCTGCTTGCCTATCACATGAACGACTTCCCCGCCGCACTGCGCGATCTGGAACGGTATTTGAAAGTCGCACGCCTGGGCGACGTCGATGACGATCAGCGCAAAGATCACGAGCAAGTCTGGGAGCATGTCAAAGCACTGCGCAGACGAGTCGCATCGCTGAACTGAAGCTGGGAATTTCACGTGGTTCTGGACTATGGTTCTCAACGGAGGTTCTCAACGGAGGTTCTCGACGAGGGTTCTTGTTCGCCTCTCCATCGTGGCGCTTGTCATCGGAGCGGCGGGGTGCGGCAGCTCCGACTCACCGACGAGCCCCTCAAATGCCGTTCAGGTGGCGGGTACGTGGACTTACACGTTGCGTCTGACGGGCGTGTCCGGCGGCGAGTGTGTCGGCGCCGATCTGCAGAACGCGACGCCACCCAACGATGGTGGCACGCTGGAAATCACGCAAAACGGCGCAAGTCTTACGGCAACGGTGCGGAGCCAGTTGGTGAGCGGGACCTGCTCATATACCGGAACCGCGAGCAGCAACTCGTTCATCTTGAATCTCACTCGATGCGATGCCGGCATGGTGCAGACTGGGTACGCATGCTCGAACGGGGCGGTGCGCGATCTCGAATACACCAGCAACCCGATCAACGCGACGGTGTCGGGAACGACCGCGACTGGAACCTCGATCGAGACCTATAACATCAACGCCGCGAACACGACGAATCGCGTGGGAGTCCTCACGCTGAATTGGGGCTTCAACGCGACCCGCCAATAGTTTGCCGACCGAGCCCCAGAGACGCAGAAGCTGATTACACGGACGCGGATAGTGACCCCATCTCGCCGTACAGAAACGCCGACGCGATGATCCCGTTGTGGAAATTGCCGAGATCGAGCTTCTCGTCTGGCGCATGAGCGTTTTCATCGGGCAAGCCCACTCCAAAGAGCACGCACGGTAGACCGAGCTCTTCCTGGAAGGTGGCAACCACTGGAATCGAGCCACCCTCGCGATTGAACACGGGGCGCTGGCCAAACCCTTTCTCGATCGCCCGCCCGGCCGCCTGCACGAACGGATTGTCGAACGCCGTCATCCATGGCTTGCCGCCATGCATCCTTGTGAGAGTGAGGTCCACCGTTTTTGGCGTGACCTTCTTGATGTACGCCTCGAAGAGTTCGCCAATCTTCCGCGGGTCCTGGTTCGGGACCAGCCGCATGCTGACTTTGGCCATCGCCACAGCGGGGATCACCGTCTTGGCACCATCGCCGGTGAATCCGGCGAGCAGTCCGTTGACCTCGAACGTCGGGCGAGCCCAGATGCGCTCAAGGGTGGTGTAGCCCGTTTCGCCGAATAATTTCGGCGCGCCAAGATCCTGCCGGTACTTGCGTTCGTTGAACGGCAACCTGGCGAATTCCTCACGCTCCTCCGGACGCAGCGGCACCACGTCGTCGTAAAAGTTGGGAATCTTGATGCGACCGCTCTTGTCTTTCATCTGGGCGAGGATTTGGGCCAGGACCATCGCGGGGTTGGCCACGGCGCCGCCAAACGACCCCGAGTGCAAGTCGGACTTCGTGCCACGAAGATCGATCTGATAGTACGCAAGGCCACGTAAGCCGTAGCAGATCGAGGGGATGCCCCGATCGAACATCGGGGAGTCGCTGATGACGACGACATCGGCCTTCAGCTGATCCTTGTGAGCCGTGATGAAGTTGTCGAGGTTGGCGCTGCCGACTTCCTCCTCGCCCTCAATCAGAAACTTCATGTTGACCGGCAGTCGGCCCTCCTGCTTGATATGCGCTTCAACCGCCTTGAAGTGCATGAACACCTGGCCTTTGTCGTCGGCTGATCCACGAGCGTAGATCTCGCCGTCGCGTACCGTCGCTTCAAAAGGCGGCGACGTCCAGAGGTTCACGGGATCGACAGGCTGAACGTCGTAATGGCCGTAAAACAATATCGTCGGCGCGCCCTTAGCGCCCATCCACTCGCCGTAGACGACGGGATGCCCTGGCGTTTCTTCGAGCGTCACCTCCTGAAGACCAATCCGGCGCATTTCGTCGGTCGTCCACTCGGCGCAGCGCCTAACGTCAGCCGCATGCTGTGGCAACGCGCTCACGCTGGGAATGGCGAGGTACTGCTTCAGCTCCTCGACATAACGATCGCGATTGACATTGATGAAGTCGACGATTTTGTCCATGGCAGTTTGCCGATTATTGATCGTCGGCGCTCCAGGCGTCGCCCTCGCGACGCGCAAGCCCCTCGTCCTGCAACTTCAGCAGGTGCGCAAGGACGCTCTCACGGGCCATACGAGTCAGCGGTTCCTCCAAGCCGACGTAGATGTGCTCGACCATGGCCTCGACCGTGTTGACGCCAGACTCGAGCGCCGCCAGGACCTGCCGCTCGCGTTGTGAACGATGTTCGATGTATCGACGAATCAACGCCGCTGGATCGTCAATCGGGACACCGTGTGCCGGCAACAGTCGCGCCGGGGCGAGGTCCAGCACTCGCCTCAAGGACTGGAGGTATTGCGAAAGACTCCCACCCTGAGACGCAAGAATGACGACCGTCGTCCCCGCCGTGACGAGGTCGGCAGAAAGCAGCGTTCTCGTCGGGGCGTGCCAGAGCGCCACGTGATCCGGAGCATGGCCCGGCGTGTGCACAACCTCGAGCTCGGAGTCTCCGGCCGGGATGACCTGGCCGTCCGAAAGGGTCTGCCACTGCACGGGATGTTTGCTGTCACGCTCAGGCCACGGGAACTTCGCGAACAAGGTGTCCGGCCAGCGACCAGCAAGCGCACTGACACCGGTGATGTGATCGCTGTGGGCGTGGCTCACGACGACGCGTCCAGGGCCTGTGGCCGCGGCCTTCGCGATGTCGTCGAGGTGAGCAGGCAGGCCGATTCCCGCATCGACGAGCACTGGATGACGGCCAGGAAAGAAGTACGTCCAGTTGCCAGCGCCCGTGAGCGGGCTCGGATTGGCGGCGTGAATCGGGACAATCAAAAGAACACCTTCAGGCGTCCGTAGAGGAAGTCGCGGGTCGCGAAACGGCTCAGCACGTCCACACCGTCGCCTGTGAACCAGCCCCCCGAGGCTTCGAACGCGAGATTGTCGCGGAGGCTCCAAGCCGAGATGACTCGTGCGAACACGCTGGCTTCGTTCGGATTGTATACGGCGAACACGCGCAGCGTCCTGGTCTCACGGGCGAACGAGCGATCAACCACAGCAACCACAGTGACGTCGGCTCGGTCAATCTGCGGCGAGACCGTTGAGCTGTGGTCGGTGACCCAACGCCTCGTGGCCACCACCGAGCCGCTTACTCGGTAGGCGCCCGTCCTTCGGTCCACACCGACGCCGGCTTCGAAGGCTCTTCCGTTTGCCAGGACAGGTCGCTCGATGGCCTGAAGCGTTCGATCCACGAAGGCGGCCACTTCGCCTCGTACACCCCATTCACCGCTGACCGTCTCGAAGTCGCCGCCGAGCATCGTGAAACGAGGAAACCGTTCATGTACAACCGGCAGGAGTTCCGGAGCGAGCGGGATCTCGGCATCGTACACCGGGAGCGTTTCAAACCCGCGATAGGCAGTGACCGACCAGTCGACTCGGGCCGTGGTCACGTTGGCACGCACACCCCCCTGTCCACTGGCGGTCGGTGGCGCGTCCGAATGGATCGGCAGATCGATGCAGGGAGGACCACCACCGAGCGCACACGTCGACCGCGGCGCAATGTTGAAGGGCGAGGTCTCCTCATCGAGCTCGTCGAACCGCCCGCGTGTAAAGAAGGGCATGTAGAGGGCCTCGAGCGTAAGTCGATCGGACGGCAACGCGCGGGCGCGGATCATGGCGACGGGGATTCGCCCTTCGGATCGGCCTTCGAGGAAGAACCTCGAAAGATCCAGTGGATTGACGACGTCAGTGGGGAGAAACTCGTCGAGTCGGCCCCACACGACTCGGCTGAGGCCTACGCGAAGGTCTGCTTTCGCCCAGCTCGCTTCGATGTGGAGCTCACGAGGCCTGAGGATGGCGTCGCTTGCGGGCTCGCCCTGCCGATGCGCGAGGAGGCCATCGACGAAGCCTGCAGCAGTCAGCCTGATGCGATCACCGAAGTCGAAACGGCGCTCGAGGAACACTCGCGCTCTGAGCTCACTGACGGTTCCGCTCTCGTCCAGATCGAATCGAACCTCCGGAAACAGATCGGCCATGAGCGAGACATATCCATCGACGCCTTGCGCGCTGACAAGATCCTTGGGCAAAGCCAGCAGCAGAACCGCCATCAGCAATCGCACGAAGGCGCGGCGGAGCTTCGCCAGAGTCATGCCGGGACGCGAAGACGGCTGGCCAAGACGGGGGCGCCAAACACTCGTGGCAGCAGGCTGATGACGGCAGGCACCACGAAGACCTCGGCAATGAAGGCCAGGACCATCGTCACCGCCAGCAGCGAACCGAACCAAGCGGTCGGCCGATAGTCTGACACCATCAACACCGTGTACGAAAGCGCGTTGATAACGGTCGTCGTGAGCGCCGCGCGACCTTCGTTCATCGAAGCGGCCTCAACGGCCTGAAGCGTCTCTGCGCCTGCGGCAACCTCGCGCCGATAACGGCCAATGAAGTGGATGGTGTCATCGTCCACGATGCCGAGCGCCACGCTGGCCACCATGACGGTCGCGACGTTGAGCGAGATGCCCAACCAACCCATGAGGCCGAGGACAACCACCACGGGAAAGGCATTGGCAACGATGGCGAGGACGCCGAATCGCGCCGATCGAAAGACGAGGAAGATGACACCGAAGACGGTCACAAAGGCGGTCGCAAAGCTGCTGATTTGAGAGACGACCAGATAGTGGTCGAGTGTTGAGAACAGGCGTCCCGATCCCGTTACTGTCGGCGTCACCGGGCTTCCCGTAAAGGCTGAGGCCGCCAACTGTTCGGCCTCACGAATCTGGTCGAATACCAGATCCGAGCTCATCGACGCGAGTTTCACGGCGAGGTGCGCTCGTGAAAAGTCGCTGGCCACGACTCGCGAAAGCTCGATCCGACCTTCATCCGACAGGCCGAACACGAACAGTTCTTGAGCGATGGCTTCTCGCGTGGCGGGCAGCCGATAGGCCTCCGGTAATCCGTCCGACAACTGTTGATTGACGCGTTTGACGTAATCGGCAACTGACGTCACCTTGCGCACGAACGGCAGCCGCGACAGGTCTTGGGAGAGGCGCTCCATCCGTTGCAATGTATCCGGCTCGTTGAACGAGTCTGGTGGCCCCTCGAGCAGAATGTTGAAGCTGTAAATTCCGGAGAGCTGATGATCGACCACGGCGGCCGAGCGCGACAGCGGGTGATTCTCCGGGAAGAAGTTGATGTGGTTGGTGTCGACTCTCAGCCGGCCGATGCCTGCCGCCGCTGCGATCGTCACGAGCACTACAACGGTCAAGACTCCACGGGGATGTTCGTACGCGAAGCGTCCGACCCTTTGCAGCGGGCCCATCAGCCAACGTTCCTGCGGCGGCGGTGCCGTGTCCGGACGGACGAGGGTGAGGAGTGTCGGCATCAAGACCAGCGACAGCACGAAGTCCACCATGACGCCGGTCGCGGCCCCAACGCCAAACGTCCGCACGGCGACGACGTCGCTCGTCGCCAGCGACAACATTCCAAGCGCCGTTGTGCCACTCGCTCCCAACAAGGGCGCGAACAGGTGCCTGATCGACGACTTGAAGGCGTGCTCCTTACTTCCGGTCGCGCGCAGCTGTTGGTCAAAGTGCTGCACGATGTGCACGTCATCAGCGATCGCGAGCACGACGACCAGCGGCGTCAGCATGCTGGTCAGGACGTTGAACGAAAACCCCATGGCCGAGTACAGCCCGAGCGTCCAGATGACGCTCACACCGACCGCCAAGGCAATCAACAACGTCTTCCGAATCGACCTGAACATCCAATAGAGCGCCGCTAACGTAATGGCCAGGATCGGCGGCGTGAGGTCGGTCGTGTTCGCGATGGTGACCCGGTTGTAGGTTTCGCTGATTTCCAGGCTGCCGTTGTAGAAGACCGCAAAGTCCGCTGGCTTGTCTTTCTCGACGATCGCCCGAATGTCAGCCAGGACCTGGCCGCGGACCTCGTCGATGCGGTCCTCGTCGAAGGTGACGACCACCGCAGTAACAGTGGCGTCCTCGGAGACGATATCGCCACGCATGAGTGGGTCATCCAGCGCGTCGCGCCGCACTTCTGCGGCCTGGTCGTCGCTCGACAAACGATTCTCGAGCAACGGCGTCACCTCGATCCCGCCATCATCTTTAGCAGTGGCCGCAAGCGGGCGAACGACATTGGCAGTCGCGAGACTTTGGACACGCTCGACCCGGTCGACCTGCTCGAGCTCTCGGGTGATGCGGTCGACGTACTGGAGGCCGGCCGCCGTGAAGATCCTGGTGCTTTGAAGCGCGACAATGAGTAGCCGCGTGCCGCCGAACTCCTGGCGGAAGCGCTCGTAGTCCTGGTAGGTGGAATCGTCCTTCGAGATCCACGCGCTCAAGTCGTTGTCGATGCTGGTGATGTTGGCGTGGGGGGCAAACGCAGCTGCGCCAACCATGACCAACGCGGAAAGCGCGAGGCGGAAGCGGTAGAGGAAATCGGCGAGCCTGTCCGGAGCGCTCAAGGCTCGCCCTGTTCGAGCACCCGTCGCGTGAAGGCTGCCTCGGTCAGTCCGGTGTTGTATCGCGCCTTGGTCACGACGAGCTCGGTACGGGTCTTCTGGAGCTCGTTGCTCATGACCACATCGGTCGCAGTCCAGACCCCGTCAATCGGCTCGAGACGACGGATGGCGAAAACCTTCTCGCGTTCGTTCCGGCGATTGAACACGTTGGCCCCGACGACGACGAAGTTGTCTTTACGAACGAGCGACTCGGTTCGCGGGTAGGCCGATTGTTTGTCCACGGCCCTCGACTCCAACCGCCAGACCCGATGCGACCGACCGTCAGCGTCGATCCACGATGTCTCTTGATCCACGAAGCGGTAGGTGTAGTCGTCGAGCTCACGGCCACCGATGTCTTCGTACGAAAGATCGCTGCCGACAAAACTCTCCTGCTTCTCGGAGCCGGCAATCCGGCGCACGCGCCCGAGCGCCGGAAGGTACAGGAACCGTTCGTCGTCCGCGGCGGGGTGTTCCCAGACCAGCAGTGCGGTGCCCTTGATGTCGTTGGGACCATGAAAGCGCACCAGGACACGATCGCCCCGGGTCGCATTGCCTCTCAACCCCAGCACGACCAGCGAGCGCTCGCGTACTCGCTCCTGGCGATCGAACAGGCGCATCGTCATCTCCAGGCGCGAGTCTCTGCCGGTGTCGCGCTCGTCGATTTGACTGGCGACCCACTCGGGGGTTTCCACGCTGGGCGCTTGCGCGCTCAGGGACATGGCTGTCAGCGCAAGGGCGACGACGATCCGCATGAGCTGGGCGGCGCGCATGACGATGGGGTGATTATGTGAAACGTTTCACAAGATCGCAAGTTCGCGGCTTCGCTCCGGTTCTCCACGATGGTTCTCCACGCCTGTTCTTCACGACGGTTCGGGCGAACCTGCTACCTTATGGCGATGGGCGACGAGATCCTCATCTTCGGCAAAGACACTTGACCCTATACGACAGCCGCCCGTGAGGAGTACGAACAGCGGCAGGTTCCGGTTCGCTACATCAACGTCAAGAAGGACCCGGCAGGTCTGCAGCGCATGCTGACCTTCTCGAAGGGTCGTCGCCAGGTTCCCGTCATCGTCGAGGGCGGCCAGGTCACAATCGGGTTTGGCGGCACTTGAGGCGTCTGATGGTCTGCAGTTCGCAGACCCGGTTGCCGAACCGTCGTGAAGAACCTTCGTGAAGAACCTTTGTGAAGAACCCTCGTGAAGAACCCTCGTGAAGAACTTCCGTCAAGAACCCCCGTCAAGAACCCCCGTTGAGACCCTCGATCGACGGTCCAGCCACAACGACAGCAGAAAGTAGTACGCCGGGAAGATCAACGAAAGGCCAATCCACGGGCCGTCAGTCGCCGGCAGGCGCCAGGTGATCCAGGCGAGCAGCACACCCCAGACAGCGCCAAGACCGTTGGTGACCCCGCTGAGTGTCCGCGTTCGCGAGGGATAGACATAACGCAGTGGCACGAAAACAAGCAGTGCGAAGCCGACCAGGATAGTGGCGTTGAATGACGGGGGCAGGTGCAGCACGTACATGTAGAGCGCGATGAGATTCCAGTACCGACGGGAATCCCGTGAAGAAGTGGTCCGTGGTCTCGACTTTGGCCGCGGTCTGGCTGAAGCCGTACGCGCTTGCCATCAGAACCAGCGAACCCACCCACAGGCTTGCGCGCTGCGGCAGCACGCCCGCGTGGATCAGCAGCAGCACTGGAATGAAGACGTACGTGAGGTAATCGATGATGTCGTCGAGGCGGGCCCCGTCGAAGTCGGGCAGCAATTCCTTGACACGCAGGGCGCGTGCCAGCAAGCCATCGGTGGCATCGATGATGAGTTGCAGGCCAAGCCACAGAAAGGCGCCGCGATAGTCCCCCTGGATGACATCCAGTGTCGCGGCGAGCGCGACTGCGGCACCAAGGCCCGTGTACGCATGTGCGAGCCATGGGGTCATTTCATCAGTCTGCAAACTTTGAACTTACAACTTGTAACTTGTCACTTCCTTTCAGTCCATCGTCTGGCCGCCGCAGATGTTGTAGGCCTGACCTGTGATCGCACTCGACTCAGGCGCGGCCAGGAACCGCGCGAGACGTCCCACCTCCTCGGGCTGGATGATCCGCCGGATGGGCACTGCGCCGATCGCTTGATCGCGGAACTGCTCGAAGGTCGTTCTCGTCGCGTGTGCGCCGCTGGTCATTCCCTCGACGGCCATATCGGTCGCGACCCATCCTGGCACCAGAGCATTGACCGTAATCCGGCGCGGAGCGAGCTCGAGCGCCAGCGCTCTCGTGAAACCGATGACGCCATGCTTGGCCGCGCAGTAGGCCGTGTAGCCTGGTACGCCAAATCGACCCAGCACCGATGACATGTTGATGATGCGCGAGCGCTCCGGCATCAGCGGCAAGCACGCACGCGTGACGAGATACATGCCGAAAAGGTTGACGTCCAGTGTTCGCCGCCAGCGATCGATGTCAGACGCTTGAACTGGCTCGCCACCGCCGACGCCCGCGTTGTTGATGAGAACGTCGATGGCCTCTACCTGCCGGCTGACTTCCCCCAGCCCCGCCGCAACCGATTCGCGATCCGAGACATCGACGACGATGGCGGTCGCCCGAGCGCCAGCCTGGCGGATCTGATCAGCGCTGGTATCGAGCGTGGACCGCGTTCGACCGACAACGACGACGTGTGAGGAGGCATCGGCAAACGCCAGGGCGATGGCACGACCGATCCCGCGGCCACCGCCCGTAACCAGCACGGTGGTCTCCACTACTCGTCGTCCTCGTCATCCTTGTCGCGGCGGGCGTGATACCGGGAGAATTCTTCCATGTAGGTCAACGACTCGAACGACCGCATCCGATCGAAGAACAGCACACCATCGAGGTGATCGAATTCGTGCTGGATTACGCGAGCCGGGAAATCACTCGCCTTGAGCTCGAGGTGATTGCCGTGGCGGTCCAACGCCGACAACACGATCTGCGCGGCTCGGGGCACCAAGCCACGGATGTCCGGGATGCTCAGACAGCCTTCCCACCCTGCAATGGTGTCGGAACCGACGACCTCGATCTGTGGATTGACGATCGCAATCGGCTCGCCCGCGCCGCGGCCATCGGAGTCGAGGTGAGCGACGAAGATTCGCAGGCTCTGGTGAACCTGAGGCGCGGCCAGTCCCACGCCTGAGTACTCGCGCATCGTGTCGATCATGTCGTCGATGAAGCGTTGAGTGCCGGGACTCTTCAGTTCGAGCTTTTTGAGCGCCCTGGCCTTCTGCCGCAGGACGGGATGCCCCATCCGGGCAACCTTCAAGATCGACATACGCCGGATCTTATACTTGGGGTCAGGTCGCGAAAAAACGATTTCGATGCACAACCACGGCGGTCGTTCGGCCTTTCGGTTCTGTCCGGTTTGCGCCGCGCCGCTCGAACCTCGTGCCCTCAAGGCCCACGAACCCATGCGACTCGTTTGCACCAACGAGCCCTGTGGGTTCGTCTTCTACCTCGACCCCAAGATCGCGGTTGGGACCGTGATTCAAATGCCCAACGGCGCCATCGTCCTCGTCAAGCGGGCAATCGAGCCCGGGTATGGCAAATGGGTGTTCCCCGGCGGCTACGTCGATCGCGGCGAAGAGATCACATTGGCCGCGATTCGAGAGGCGAAAGAGGAAGCCGGTGTGGACGTGAGGCTCGACCGGTTGATCAACATCTACTCCTATGTCGGACGCACGCCGATCGTGGTCGTCTACGCTGCAACATATCTCGGCGGCACGCTGACCGTAGACGATGAGGGACTCGACGTGCGGACCTTCGACCCTCAGACCATCCCGTGGGATGAACTGGCGTTTCGAAGCACCTACGAGGCGTTGAAGGACTTCCTGGCGGGCGATCCCGACGGACCGGTCAAACCGCGTTAGTCGGAAAGGCCTTCGGCCTTACGCTCCGACGCGGTGATTTTGCCACCAGCTGCAAGGACCGCATCGTCTCGCGAGGCGATGGTCTCAATCGGCCTGACGTGCTTTCTGGCAACCGCGCTCGTCCCTTGGATTCGCAGCTTCGACATCAGGAACGCGAACTGCTCCTGAAGCGAGGCGCCGATCGTCTCGCGCACGTCAGCGGGAAGAGCCCACAATTGCTGTTTGAACGGTCCAATCGCCTTCTTGCGCGCCTTGTAGATGAACTGCTCTTCCGTGTCCTTGGCCTTCTTCTCTTCCTGCGCGTGCTCCCGGACCCAGGTGTACATCTCCTCACGGAGCGAGGGTGGAAACGCCGGATGGTCGTACACCATGTTTTGAAAGTTGGTCGCGAGATGGATTTCGCACGCGCCAACGCGGGGAAACGCGTCGAAGGCGTCGGGTGGAAGCGTCGACGCGCCGTGTTGGACAGCGCCCGCCAACCCGTATTGCTCGCGCGCTACTCGTGACAGTTCTTCGAGCGCTTTCAGGTCGATCTTCACGTCGGTCAGGAGCTTGCCGTCGGGGCCGATGAATCCGCCGTGCGCGGTTCCCGTCTGCACGCTGATCTTGCTGATGCCGACGGACGGACCGCGGCGGGCCAACGCCGCCGTGTAGCCGCGCATGAACGCGTGCAGCTCGTTCACGTCAGAGTTCTTGCCGCCGACCTCGCCGATCTCTCCCCCAACCGAAACCGTAACGCCCGCAGGCTCGTGGCGACGGATGAACGTGGTGAAATCCGCCGCCAGATCGCAGTTGACGGCCTGCTGCTCGTCGAGCGTCGCCTTTTCGAGATCGACCAGTGTTGACGTATCGATGTCGATGTTGAAGAAGCAGGCGGCCATCTCCTCACGAATCAAGGCTCGCAGCGCATCCAGCTCCTTGTCGCGGTCGGGCGAAGCGTACTTTTTGAGCGCGACCTGCACGTGGTCGCCCTGAAGGAACAACGGCCCCCGAAACCCTTCGCGCAATGCGGCGGCCATCATGACGGCCGCATATTCGTGCGGGCGTTGTTCGGTGTAGCCGATCTCGGAGCGGGCGATCTCGAGAATGAACGCACCGGCATCGAGCGCTTTCGCGGCTCGAATCACGGCCCGGCCGGTATCGTAGGCCATCGCTCGCACGTTGATGGCTGGGACGGTAAACCCCCCGGCTTCGCCTCGTCCCATCGCCAGGTAGAGGTCGTGAATGGAGGCGAAACGGATACCCGCGGCCGCGCCAAGCTGCAGCAGCACCCATCGGGCCGTGCCCTTGGTTTCGGCATCGCTCCCCAATGCCGCGGTGCGGGCCAGTCGATCGATGAGATCAGGGGATGGTGCGCCGGAGACCGTCACGCGATCCGTCAGGACCGTCGCAACCCCCTTCAGGGCCTCGGTCAACTCGCGAACTGTAGTGAACACCATGACCTCCTCAAACGGCGGATTTTACCATCGCACGCGGGTATGAGAGTTCCTCGACCACGGCCTCGGCGACCGCGCGCCGGACCATCTCGTCAATCGGCAGCGTGCGCTCGGCGGCCGCGATTTCGGCGGCGCGTGCGCGGGTCACCGGGTGACGGGGCATAAACAGCGTGCAGCAATCCTCGTCTGGAACGATTGAGATGGCATAGGTGCCAAGACGTGTTGCCTCGGCCGTAATCTCTTCCTTGTCCATGCCCACCAGGGGGCGCAACACGGGCAGCGTGGTGGCCGCCGCGATCGCCGCGATGTTTTCGAGCGTCTGCGACGCGACTTGCCCCACGACCTCGCCGGTCACCAGCGCCCGTGCGCCGACGTCTCGAGCGATTCGCTCCGCGATCCGGAACATGAGGCGTCGATAGACCACGACACGGAGCGGCCCTGGCACACTCAACGTGATCTGCCGTTGGATCTCGCCGAAGGCGATCAGAAACAGGCGCGTGTGGAGCTGATAGCGGGTCAGCAATCGTGCCAGCTCGATCGCCTTGTCCTGAGAGCTTCGTGAAACGAACGGATACCCGTGAAAATGAATCAACGTCGCGCGGCACCCGCGCCTGATGATCCTCCACGCCGCCACCGGAGAGTCGATTCCGCCCGACAGGAGGACCGCGACTCGCCCTGACGTTCCCACCGGCAGACCGCCGATTCCGCGAATCTTGTCGTAGTAGTAGAACGCCGCGCCCGGCACAATCTCGACACCGATCACGAACGACGGATTGGACAAGTCGACGGGCCACCCGCGGGCGTCCTGAATCCGGCGACCAATGACGCGCTCAACTTCTGGAGACAGGATTGGAAACGTTTTGTCCGCGCGCCGAACGGCCACGCGAAAATTGGCGACCGGTTCGCTCGGCAAGTGTTCGACGATCGCGGCGGCCAGCCCTTCCAGGTCCCATCCCGTGCGTCGCGCGAGAGAAAAGTTTGCCAGGCCGCTCGTGTGCGCCAACCGATCGCGCACTTGCGACCAGTCGGCATCGGGGCCCAGCAGGATCTCGATGCGGCCCATCGGCGTGCGAATCTCGCGCACATCGAGGTCCGACAGCAGAGTGTGCAGATTTCGGATCAATCGGCGAAGAAACCAGGGACGGTTCCTCCCCTTCAGCGCAATCTCCTGATAGTGCGCGATCACTGACTGCATGCTTCGAGGTACTCGAGCGCGGCGGCGGCCGCACGGTGACCTGACACCACGGCACTCTCAATCGTAGCGGGCAGACCGGTATCAATCCAGTCACCGGCAAGAATAAGCCCGGCGACTGGTGTGAGCGTGGACGGCCGCGGCGGCCCACCCGGCCGTAACGAGAAGGTCGCGCGCCGCTCACGGAGGACAACGGCGTGTCGCAACGGCACCTGCCGAAAGGCCGGCAACGCTCCAGTAAGCTCGTCAAGCGCCATCTTGACAACCGCGCGATTGGACGCCGAGCAAATCCCGTCGGCGCCGCTTGCGACCATCGACAGATGCGACTGCGATGACCCCACGAGCCGGCCCTTGTCAAAGACCCACTGGAAGGTTCGCGCTGGAAGCCCGATGACCACCTCGTCCAGTCGCTGCGGCGCAGCGAACCAAAGGTTGACGGTGACGATCGGGGACGAGCCGAGGGCGGACGCGTTGGCGACAATCCCTTCCAAGGACGCTGGGACCTGGTCGAACAGATCGGCCAGCGCGAACCACGGCACGGCGGCAATCACCACCGGCGCGGGGAACATGCGGTCGCGAAGGTTGACCCCAGAAACACGGCCTTCCGAGATCACGACACGTGCCGGCGCATTCGTCGTCACCTGTGACCCTGCTGACTGCAACCGGGATGACGTGGGTGTTGCGGCCAGGTCATCGAGCGGGACCGCGGCCATCAACAGTGTCGAGGCGCTGGGATCGGGCCCGAACATCCGTGACAGGACGGTGAGAAAACTTGCCGCATCAGCCACATCAATCGACTGATTGAGCGCCGCCAGCGTCAACGGCTCCCACAGCATTTCGCAGAGCCTCGCCGGCTGGCCGTGCCGACGGAGCCACTGGTGAACCGTCAAGTTGTCCGTCACCCCCCAGCGGCCACGAAGGACGCTGCCCAGTCGCAGCACCGACAGCCGCTCCCGAAGACTGAGCGCATCCCACGCGAGCACGCCGCCAATCAGATGGAGCGGCGCGGGAAGCGGCGGTAAGACCAGCGCACTGCGCCGGCCCCGCTGGTCGACCATCGGCAACCGAAGTGTCGACGGCCAGTGCAACTTGTCGAGAGCCCCGATTCGGCGGAGGAACGTGAGCGTCTCCACGTAGCAGCCCGCCAGCACGTGGTGCCCGTTGTCGATGCGCTCGCCGGTCGTTGGGTCGCGAAATGACGTCGCGCGGCCGCCGAGGCTGGGGCGGGCCTCTACGAGATGGACCGAAGCTCCGTTCTCGACGAGCGCCGTGGCCGCGGACAAACCGGCGAAGCCACCGCCAATGACGATGACATCAGGCATGCTCAAGCGTCAGTGGCCAGGAGCCAGTGGCCGGAAACCGGCAACCGGCAACCCCAACTGGCAATTGGCACCTGGCAACGGTTGTCAGGACGGCTTCGAGTCCATCTGCGACAGCGGCAAGCGTAATCCCGCAAGCGTCCTCGCCCAGGTGTTGAAAGCCAAAAGGGCACGCGCCGGTCGCGGCACTCGAATGACCTGCGTGAACACGTCGTAATCATGGCGTTCGATGCGCCGGAGGATGTCCCGATAGATCGCGCCCATGATCTCCGCGGCCACGAGTCGGCGCGCTTCGGCGCGTGGCAGCGCCTGAGCCGCGCGCTTGAAGTACTCGCGCGCCCGAGCCGCCTGAAACGCCAAGAGCGCACGAACCGGCTCCGTGACTTTGCCGGAACGAAGATCCTCCTCACGACACGAAAACCGTCGTAGATCCTCTTGCGGAAGGTAGACACGGCCGCGTGTGAGATCGACACCCACGTCCCGGATGATGTTCGTCAACTGCAGGGCGATGCCCAGGTTCACGGCGTATTCGCGGGCGCCTGCCTCGCGACAGCGAAAAATCTCGATGCACACCAGGCCAACCGCCGACGCCACGCGACGGCAATACTGCAGCAGGTCGTCGATGGTTTCATAGCGATTGTGCTGCAGATCCATCGCCACCCCATCGATCACATCTTCAAACGGCTGACGCGCCAGGTTGAAAGTCGCGATGAATGGGTGCAGCGCTCGGCCTTGTCTGGTCAGCGGTGTTGGCGCGTTGGGGGCCTCGTCAAAGCAGCGAGCCAGCTCTGCTCGCCAGGCGGCCAGCTCGCTGACCGCGTGCTCGGGCGCGCCCTCGTCTACCGCGTCGTCCACGGCGCGGCAGAAGTCCCAGACTGCCACGATGGCGTTGCGCTGGGCCGGCGGGAGCATCAGGAACGCGTAGTAGAACGAGGTGTCACGGGCCACGTGAGCAGCGTGTCCAACCCTATCACCAATAGGTCGCGACGGCGTAACCGTGGTCGACGAGTGAACACGTCAAAGTCAACCTCCTCTAATCGGTCGAGGACGCGAACGCCGCCAAGCCAGGTCGCCCGAAGCTCGTAACGAAGCCGGCCTTGAAGCGCATCGCAAATCGGCCGTCCAGCCAGAAAGCGATCACGCGTTCGATGGACGGCGCGGCCGATGGCCGTTTTCCACGGCGCTGACATCACACGGCGATCGAGATCCGCCGTGGACGCGCCGGTTCGGGCCCATTCCTCTTCGGGCAGATAGAGCCGGCCCCGTTCCCAGTCGATTGCCAGGTCTTGCCAGAAGTTGGTGAGCTGAAGCGCAGTGCACACCGCGTCCGACCACTCGTCGTGTGCAGCCGATCCATATCCCGCAACCCGCAGCACGAGGCGACCGACGGGATTGGCCGACCGTCGGCAGTAGTCGAGCACCTCGTCCCAGGTTTTGTACCTCGTGGTCGTGACGTCCTGCCGAAACGCGCTCAAGAGATCGTCGAACAACGCGGTCGGCAGGTCGAACTTCGCTCGCGTATCGGCAAGAGCAATGAACACCGCGTCACGGGGCGACCCGTGAAGCTGCTCCTGCCACGCGTCGAGCAACGCGAGGCGCTCGCCGGGGGCGCGTCCGGGCTCGTCGGCAATGTCGTCAGCCCCGCGCGCAAAGGCGTAGATCGCTGCGATGTGCGGACGCATCCGCGCCGGCAGCAAGCGGGAGGCGACGGGAAAATTCTCGTAGTGAGTGCGGGCAATCTCGAGGCACGCCGCGTAGGCGTCGGCTACCACTCGGTTTCGGCCACACCGGCGCGATGATTCGAGGCGCGCGCCATGACGAACAACAGATCGGAAAGCCGGTTGAGATAGACGAGAATAATGGGCTCGACGCCCTCACCAAGGGCGAGCGTTGCGCGCTCGGCCCGGCGACACACCGTCCGCGCCAGGTGCAGCGCCGCTCCGGGCGCCGCTCCGCCCGCAAGAATGAAGTGCCGCAAAGGGGGAAGTTCGGCTTCCAATCGATCGATCCACTGCTCGAGTCGTGTGACACTGTCCTCGTTGATCACAATCTTCGAGACCCGTGGGGCAATGCGATGCGAGGGATCCGCCAGGCGCGCGCCAAGCGCAAACAGATCGCGCTGCAGCGTGACGACCATGTCGGCCAGCTCGCGATCGAGGCCGACCGCTGACGCGACGCCCAGTGCCGCCTGCACTTCGTCGACCTCGCCATACGCCGCCACGCGCGGATTGGTTTTGGCGACGCGTGTGCCGTCGAACAAGCTGGTCTCGCCACGATCCCCGGTTTTTGTGTAGATTTTCACCAGCGGCGATTATCCCTTAGTGCTGCCTTTCATCAATACGGTGACGCACTGAGGGCGGCGAGGCGCCCGGCCCGCCAGGCGCGAGGAGCAAGAATACCGGGAGTATTTGCGCTCCGAGCAACGCCGCGGGGCGGGATGCATCGCCGGCCGAATGCCACCGTATTGATGAAAGTCAGCACTGAGTGCCACGTCCTTCACCCACCCATCACCTGCCCGCGCCGCGGTTGCGTCAACGGTTTCGCCGCCAACTTCTCGTGTGGTATCGCGCGAACGGCCGCGACCTTCCGTGGCGGAAGACCGACGACCCGTACCACATTCTCGTCTCCGAGATCATGCTGCAGCAGACGCAGGTGGATCGGGTGCTGCCCAAGTACCGGGAGTGGCTGGACAAGTATCCGTCCCTCGAAGCGCTGGCCGCTGCGCCGGCAGACGAGGTGCGACGGACCTGGTATCCACTGGGGTACAACATCCGGCCCGCGCGGCTGCAGTCGATTGCGCGCGAAGCCGTCGATCGGTTTGGCGGCGAACTGCCGTCAGACGATGAGACTCTGCGATCGTTTGCCGGAATCGGGGAATACACGTCTGGGGCGATTCGCAGCTTTGCCTTTCGCGAGCGCGCTGCCATCCTCGACACCAACGTCGCGCGCGTCTTGTTGCGAATCTTCATCGGCCGCGGCGACGCCAGGCAGCACGCGATGCGCCGGCGATTGTGGCAAGTCTCGGCGATCCTCGTTCCACATCGTCACGTTTTCGACTTCAACCAGGCGCTGATGGATTTCGGCGCGACGGTGTGTGTCGCCCGCAAACCGTTGTGCCTCGTGTGTCCGATGAAGTCGATGTGCCGCGCCTTCCCGTGGAATCCAGAGAACGAAGCACGGAAGACCTAGCGAGGCTCCGCTCCGACGGTGAGCATGGAGGGGCGGCTCCGCCTCGCTAGGTGGCTATTTTGTTTTGCCCCGCTCCGCGGGGCGAGAGTCTTGAATGGCCCTCCGAAAACTTGACTCATTCGAAAGGAATTCGGCCATTCAAGACTCTAACGAAGCTGCGCCTCGAACCGCTGAGCATGTTGACTGCGGCGCCGCCTCGCCAGCGGCAGTATTGGTTTGCCCCGCTCCGCGGCGCGGTCTGGAAGCCGATCGATTTTCGTGAGAGTGCACACGGTTTCCACGGCCGAGGCGGATCACACGTGCGGCGCGGTAGTATTACTACTATCGCGTGTCCCGAGTCGGAGAAGGGATGGCACCTCAACCACTCTCCTCATCGCGTGATCGCCTTCTCCAGGCGGCCAAGCGCCTTTTCGCCGCGCACGGATACGAGCAGACCGCCACCTCGACCATCGCGCGACAAGCTGGTACCTCGGAATCGCAGCTCATGCGCTACTTCGGTGGAAAGATCGGTCTGCTCGAAGCGGTCTTCGACTCCGCATGGCTCGACCTGGACGAGAAGACGCGCCAGGCCGTGGGCCGTCGCACAACGTCTCGAGAAATCCTGCTGGAGACCCTGCAGACTTTTGTGACGACCCTGGCCCGGGATTCCGATCTCGCGATGCTGTTGCTTTTCGAAGGACGTCGTCTTCGCGGCGGCGAGCCGCGGGTTCGGCTGGCGAAGGGGTATGTCGGGCTTGCCGAGATGCTCCGAAATGCCATCCGAGCGGGCCAGGCGGCACGCGAAATCGATCGCTCGCTCGATGCGGCGGCCGTCGCGTCAGCCCTTCTGGCCGCAACCGAGGGGCTCGTCCGCGATCGATGGCTGGCGCGAGGATCCGGCGCCCGGCCATTCGCTGAGCGTGAGATTCAGAAGACCCTCAACGCGCTGCTGGACGGCATCGTCTCGGCGCGCCCACCGCGCCGCCGACGCTCAACTTAGGGCCTAACCTTCCGCGACCAGTCGCTCGATGAGGGCGGCGTCGGCCTCAGGAAACCGCAGCCGCCCCAGGTCGTTTCGCCGCACCCACTGCATGTCCTGACCGAGCATGGGCTTCGGTTCGCCCTCGAACCGACAGCGATAGAAGTGCAAGGCGATCGTCTTGTCAGGATAGGTGTGCGTCACACTGTAGATGCATTCGCCCACGCTACAGACGATGTCGAGCTCTTCGTGGAGCTCGCGTCGCAGCGCCTCGCTGTGAGTCTCCGTGGGAAGCGCCTTGCCACCGGGAAACTCCCAGTGCCCGGCGAGATGCGCTCCGTCCGGGCGAAGGGTGAGAAGAAACCGGTCATCTCGCTCGATGACAGCGGCAACCACGACGGCATCGACCGAAGTCACACCGTTAGTCTAGCGAGGCTGCGCCTCAGACCGCCGAGAAGAACGACCGGTTCATCGGCCTGGCGGGTTCCGATCAAGTGGCTTCAGCTTCAATGTGAAGCTCAGCGGAACGCGACCGGGATTGAAACAGACTTTGTCATCGCATGCCTGATACTCGAGCGCCCCGGTGACGGTCACAGACGTCAGGCCTGCGAGCGTCTTCTGCACATCCGGGGTGGCGAGAATCGTCACATCACTCGTCAGGCGAAACGGCGCTTCGTAGACCTCGACTCGCTCCTCGAGGGGCTTGAAGTAGTAGATCTGCGACGGTGGGTACTGCATCGCGTTTACTCGAAGCCACGGCTGCGGATCAAAGACCAGCCGGACAACTTGGTAGTCGTGTTTGCCGGGGGCATACACGTGCATCCCCCGACGCGGTGTCACGGAAAGAACGATTGTCAGCCGCTCGCCCGGCGCGACGGTTGTGTCACTGATCGAGGCGTTCACGGCCAGGTGCGCAGTGCTTGCGCTGATCGTGTCCCCGACGGGATCGAACCCCTGTCTGGCCAAAATGCTCGCAGCCGTGTTGCGCTCCTGGTAGGCGTCTTCGAAGAAGCGTGCCGTCACTGCGCCCTTTCGATCGACGATGAACGTGCCGGGATGCGGGACGCCGTACGCGCGATTCTTCGGTTCGACCGAGTCGTTGAAGAGTCCGTACTGCTTGATGATCGCGGATCCTGGATCAGAGACAAGAGGGTAGGTGATCCCGCGAGAGTCGGCGAACTTCTTCAGCGTCTCGACCGAGTCGTAGCTAATCGCGACGAGACCCAGGCCCTGCTTCTTGATGTCGTCGTAGCGGTCTTGCAGCTCCACGAGCTGCGTCTTGCAGTACCGGTCACCAGTCCGCGGAGCGGAAAAAGACAAGCATCGCGCCGTCGGGGCCGAGCGTCGTGTTCAGCGTTTGCGTACGGCCGAACTGGTCGGTCCCAGAGAACGGCGGCACCGAGTTGCCGACTTGCGGGCCGAGCAGGGTCGTGTCTACCGCAGGCTGGGCCTCCACGAATCCGGCGCTCAATGACACCCAAATGGCAAGGACCACGAGCCGCAGAATGGCACCAGGAGAAACAGTTCCCACGGAAGCTCCCACCTCTCTCCGTTCAGTCCATCGCCCCGACCACCGACCACTGATCACTGATCACTGATTAGCGCCGCCGCTGGGGCTGTACCGTCACGAAGAAGTCGCCGGTGTTGTCGCGCAGCTCGTCGTCGTTGATTCCGACAAACAGTTGCCCTTCAGCCGGCATCGTCACCGTCGCGTTAGCGCCAACCGGAAACGGCGCCGTGTTGCCGATACGGGCAATGAGCTGGCCGGCGAGACTTTGGGGTATCGGCGCGCCGGGGGTCCGCCGTTGCTGCAAGGAACCATCCGGCACTGCGACGTCCTCAGCATTGTCCGATAGCTGCACGCGGCCGGTCACCGTGAAACGCACGCGGTCCCCTTGCTCTACCCGTACCTGAGTTGGCACCCACGCCATGTTGCCGGGTACCCGAATAGCGCCAGCGGGCCCGGGATCTACGGGCGCGGGCAGTGTGGAAGCTCCAGCTCCAGGAAACCGACCCAGGTAGAGGCGGCCGACCTGGTTGAGGGGCCACCGTCGCTCCTGGCCACCGGTTTGGAAGTAGAGGGTGTCGGGCGTTCCGGCTTCCGCCACCCGGACATCGACGAACCGTCCGGTCATAGTGGAGCTGTCCTTCAATACGACCAGGTGATCGTCACCTCGGGCCTTCGACAGTTCGGTTTCCGGCAGACCCGACGCACCGCCGACGAAATCGATCAGCGCCACGTTGCCGACAGGAATCTTCCGTTGATCTGCCAGGCTCAGGCGCACGTAAACGACACCGTTGGCAATGCCTTCGAACTGACCGGCGACGCGCTCGCCGCTGCGAAGGAGCACCGTCGCGCGCTCTTGATTTGCATTCGCGAGTAACAGGCCCGGAAGCATGACGACAGCCAGGGCCACCATTGAGAGACGCTTGCGGGTAGTCATGCGGCTGAGCCTGCAAATGGAGCGCCATCCCCGGTCAGGGCGAAAACGGTTAACGGAAAGCTCGGCTATCTGGTTGTGGGCAGGGTGCTTTCAACAAACGGCAAGGCGGACACCTCGGCTCGAACACCCTCATTCTGCTGAGGCAGAACCAGAACGGTCGTTCCGGGTGCAGCGAAATCACGTTGCACGTATCCAAGGGCAATTCCGCCTTCGAGCGTTGGCGACCAGACAGCGCTTGTGATTCGCCCGATATCGCGGCCGTTGCCAACAATGATGCTGCCACGCCCGGGAAGAACACCCTTCGCCAATCGCAAGCCGACGAGCCGCTTCGCCACACGACCCTGTCCCCGATGCATGACACGGACGATGATCTCTTGCCCGACGTAGCACCCCTTCGTGAACGAGATGGCGCGATCCTCGATTCCAGCTTCGAGCGGAATCGTGTGTTCGTCCATGTCGATCAAGAAGGCCGGACGCCCGGCTTCGACTCGTATGACGTCGAGTGTTTCAAGCGTGGTGCGTTGTCCGCCATGCTCCACCAGTAGTCGCACCAACATCTCTTCGTCGGACTTCGATACGAACAGGCTGTAGCCCGGAATGCCGAATACGTTGTCAGCGACGATCGCGCCGTACCGGGCCACGTGACTTTCGAGGTTCCCGACGACACTCGGCGCGAGCGGACCATGGACGTCCACAACCGCCGTATGGTGAGACACATTCGTGACCTGCGCGTCCTCGGAAAACAGCAGACCATCCAACCGTGCCTGGAGACTTTCGGCGAGGCTCCCAGGCACGTCGAGAAGCGCTCGATCCGGAAGGTTGACCACCCGGAGATCTGTGATCATGCGTCCTTGCGGCGTGAGGTAGGCGGCATCCTGGACTCCGCCAATCGGTAGGGCCAAAACGTCATTGGTAAGCAGGCCCTGCAGCCACGTCATCCGGTCAGCCCCGACGACCGCCAAAACTCCGCGGTCGCCCCGAAGGACGACGCCCGCGCTGTGCCGCAATGCTTGGTAGCCCTCTGTGGAAAACATGGATAAGCTGGTCTCTTCGCAATGAAGCACTTTCATTTTAGTCCGCTGCACACTCTCGGCTGTCTGCTGGCGCTATTCAACTCGCCGGCGGTTTCCCAGCCTCTTGTCGTCGCTGCTCCGGAGGGTCATACCTATACGGTCTTCCTCCGATCGCGCGCCGTCGGTCAGGAGAGCGTGTCGGTCGTTCGACAAGGGGACGGATGGCTCATTCGCGGCAACAACCGATTGGCTCCGCCGCTCGACGTCGTCACGCGAACGGCCGAGATAGCGTATGACGCCGAGTGGCGTCCCACGCGATCGATCATCGATGGGACGTCACAGGGACGAGAGGTTTCGGTCAAAACGACTTTCGCGAATGGCCAGGCGTCGTCCGAGATTTCCGTCGCGGGAACGGCGTCGACCAAAGTCGATCAGGTCGCGAGCGATACCATCGTTCTCCCCAACGCGTTCTTCGGCTCCTATGCGGCGCTCGGCCGCCGTCTCGCCGGGAAGTCGGCCGGAACGACATTCCGCGGCTACATTGCCCCACAGGCCGAGGTTCCCATACGCCTCGAGGGGGTGTTTCCGGAGCGGATCGAAACCGCGAAGCAGGCGATCGCTGCCACGCGTTATGCCCTGGTCGTCTCCAATCCCGGCGGCGACCTTCCACTCAGCGTCTGGACAGACGCCGACGGAACGTTGCTGCGAATGAGCGTGCCGTCGCAGATGCTCGATGTCGCACGAGAAGACATCGCGTCCGTTGCCACGCGAACGACGGCCTTCTCGCTTCCCAATGACGAATCGGTGCGCATACCCGCGGCGGGCTTCGGACTGGCAGCAAGCGTCACGAAACCAGCCGACGCCAAGACGCCACTGCCCGTCGCCGTCCTCGTCGGCGGTTCGGGCCCTCTCGACCGTGACGGCACGGTCGCCGGCATCCCGATTCTGGGCCAAATCGCACGAGATCTCGTGGGCGCTGGCTTCCTGGTCGTTCGCTATGACAAGCGCGGAGTGGGTCAGAGTGGCGGGCGTGCCGAAACCAGCACGTTGAACGACTACGCGGAAGACGTTCGTGCGATTGTGACCTGGCTCGAGAGGGAGCGGAAAGACATCGACAAGAAACGAATGGCGCTGGTGGGACACAGCGAGGGTGCATGGGTTGCGATGACGGTGGCGGCTCGAGACCGTCGAATCGCAGCCGTGGCGCTCGTTGCCGGCGCTGGCACGACCGGCGCGGAGGTGATTCTCGAGCAACAGCGCCACGCGCTCGAGCGACTGAAGACGCCGGACGCCGACCAGCAAGCCAAGATCGATCTGCAGAAACGCATTCACGCGGCGGCGCTTTCCGGAGCAGGATGGGACGGCATCCCGCCCGAGTTGCGCCGTGTCGCCGACACGCCGTGGTTTCAGAGTTTTCTGGCGTTCGACCCCGCGCGCGTCATGAAAGACGTCCGGCAGCCGGTGCTCATTGTCCAGGGCGCGCTCGATGTGCAAGTCCCCCCGGCCCATGCGGATCGTCTGGCCGAACTCGCGCGGGCGAGGGATCGGAAGGTCGGCGTCGAGGTCGTGAAGATTCCTGGCGTCAACCACTTGCTGGTGCCCGCGAAGACCGGCGAGGTTGACGAGTACCCTTTGCTACCCGAGAAAAACGTGTCGCCCGAAGTGACGACAGCGATCGCCGCGTGGCTGACCAAGACGCTGGGCTAATAGTTTCGCCGCGGCGCTCTTCATCATTTTGAACGGATAGGGAGGCCTGGAGCGGAGAGTCGCGCAGGCCATGGCTCGCGTGACCCAACGCGGCAGCATTCCAGTCCACGTGATCGGCGTCGGAACGTTGGGCGGCGGCCAATTGCCGACAGTGGTCACTGAAAACTGGCGTGAGCCGCCTACCTCAGTCTCTCCCACCTGGCGGTGACTTCGGACTGCAGGCGCTCGGCCGCCTTCCCCGCGTCATCTGCCGAACCGACTAGCATCGGCGACCCGATCGACACGCGGATCCTGTGGCGCCGCCACGGCAACAGCAACCTCCAGTTGATGCTTCGATTCCTGGGCCACACCTCGAAGGCACCGCGGATGGCAACCGGCACGATGGGGACGCCGAGCTGACGTGACAGGATAGGCGCTCCTTTCTTGAAGCGTTTCACCGTCCCATCGATGGATCGCTCACCCTCCGGAAACAGCATCAGAATCTTGCCGTGCGTTAGCCCGAATGCCCCCGCTTTCATGGCCGGTACGAGGTTGGCGTCTGGGTCAACCGGCACGCAGTTCCCCTTCTGAGCGATCCACGCCATCAGCCGTGTTTCGAAGTACTCGGCAGCGCCGACGAAAAACAGTTGGCGGTAGACGCGATAAGGCAGCACGCTGCAGACGATGAATGGGTCCAAATACCCCTGGTGATTGGGGCTGATGATGTACGGGCCGCTCGCTGGCAACTGGTCGAGCCCGCTCGGCTCGATACGAGGGAGGATTAGGCGCAGCAGTCGAAACAGGCTGAAAAATACCCGCTCGGCGATTGGTTTGCGCTTCAACAACGGACCCAGGACTGGATCGTCGGGGCTCGGGAGGTCACTCAAGATGACCGCCCAGGAATCCTCGGTTGCGCCTGATGCTGCCGGCCCGCCGGCGCGCGCGGCTTCAATCAGCTGCGCGACGGTGAAAATCTGATAGACCTGTTCTTCGGGAATGCGGACGTTGAATCGCTGCTCAATCTCGCTGAGGAGCTCGACCCGTTCCATCGAATCAATCCCCAGGTCCAACTCGAGATTGGACGCAGGCGCGATGATGTGATTGCGCACCCGCCTGGACAGAATCGATACGACGCTCGCGGCGTGCCCATCATTCACCAGCCAATCCGTTTCGACCACACGCGAGGCACGCGCCGCTCGATCGCGCAGCTCGACACGGCTGGCGATCTCGCGTCTCTTCAGGACGCCGGTCGTAGTTCGCGGTAGGGGCTCGAACCACACGTCATAGCCCACCACTCGCTCGTGAGCAGGCAGATAGATCGACTGGCCTTCGATCTCGAAACGCAGCAGGTCGCCGACATTCACGATACGGCGTGCCCGCACCAGGTCCAGATCAGGGACTACGACTGCGAACAGTCGTTCTGAAGCGGATTGATCGTCGCGCGAGAGCCCGAGGATACAAATCTCCTTGATGAACGTGGACTGTCGGTATCGAGCTTCGATCTCTTCGGGATCGATGTTCTGGCCCGACGACAACACGATGCCTTCCTTCTTGCGGCCGGTCACCGACTCGAACGCTTGCCAGACGGTCACGAGGGAATCTTAAGCTGAGCTGGCTTACACTAGACGTCCTGCGGAGCTTCGCTGATGTGGATTCTGGAATCGAACGATCCCGAACTGGTTTTCCGCTTGCTGTCTCGTTCGCTCAAGACGGTGGGCCGTGCGCCGCGGGCCGATTTTGTCGTAGACGCCCCGCTCGTCTCTCGACTGCATTGCCGCCTTAGCATGGATGATGACAATGGTCTCGATGTCGAAGATCTGGGCAGTACCAACGGCACCTTCGTCAACGGCCGAAAGGTCCGGCGAGCGCCGCTGCGGGCTGGCGACACTCTGAAAGTCGGCCGGGTCGAGTTCGCGGTCCGCACCAGTGATCAGTGATCGGTGGCCAGTGATCTAACGTCTACTCTCTTCCCACTGCCGCAAAAACGGATTCGTGCGCCGCTCCTGCCCGATCGTCGTTTCCGGCCCGTGACCGGAGAAGACCCGAGCGTCGTCTCCAAAGCCGTACAAGACACCGGTGATTGACCGCATGAGGGTCTCGTAGTCGCCCCCAGGGAGATCCGTACGCCCGATCGAGCCGGCGAACAACGTGTCACCGACAAACAGATCCTTCCCGGGTTCTCCCCGACGGCCCACCTGCAGACATACGCCACCCGGGCAATGCCCCGGAGTGTGGTGAACGAACACGTCGTGATCTCCGAACGAGAAGGGACCGGGTCCGTCATAGAACACATTGACCGGCGGGGGTTGCTCGATCTCGAGCCCGTAGCGGCGTCCCGACGCCGATGCCTGGTCATACAAAAACAAGTCGTCACGATGGAGATAGATGGGAACGCCGAGCGCTCGCTTGGCGCGGCCGACGCCGGAGACGTGATCCAGGTGCGCGTGCGTGAGCAGAATCGCGCGCGCCACCAGCTTTTCGGTGCTGATGAAGTCGAGGAGCTGCACGACCTCATCACCTGGGTCGATGTACACCGCCTCGCGGGTGCGTTCACAGGCCACGACGTACCCGTTTTTCTCGAAGGGAGGGGCGGCAGCAGACTCGAGAATCATGCATGTAGGATATCGAAATGGTGCTTGTAGTCGCAGACGACCTGTTGTTTCGCTCGAAGATCTCGACGGTTGCGAAGCGAACCGGCGTCGTCATACGGGCGGCCACGACTGCCGAGGCGGCCATGGCCGCGGTGCAGGAGGAGCGGCCGTCGCTGATCCTGCTCGACCTCGATGGCACACGGACGCAGCCGTTCGAGGTGCTGCGTCGGCTCGGAAGCGACAGCGAACTCCGCTCCCTGCCCACGCTCGGATTCGTGTCGCACGTCCACGCAGCCGCAATCCAGGAGGCGCGGGCGCTCGGAATCGGGCGTGTCCTGGCTCGAAGTGCCTTCGTCGCCGAACTGACGGACATTCTGGCACCGCACGGAGCGGCCGGCTCCGAAAATGACGCCTGAACTGCCGGGGTTGTCCGACGTTCGCAACGCTCATCGGCGATTGTCCGGGTTGCTCCCGCCAACGCCACTCGTACGCTCGGAGTGGCTGTCGTCCGTCACTCGGGCAGAAGTGTTCCTCAAGCTCGAATCGCTTCAGCCGACACACTCTTTCAAAATCCGTGGCGCCTTCAACGCCCTGATGTCGCTTCAGGAGCGGGACGGCACGGCACGGAGGGTACTGACAACAGCGTCGGCTGGCAATCACGGTCGAGCAATCGCCTATGCAGCACAGCACCTCGGGTTTCGCGCCATCGTGTTCACGCCGTCCACCGCGCCGGAAACCAAGAGACGCGCGATTCGAGACCACGGTGCGGAGCTTCGCGATCAGTGGGCCGACTACGACGAGGCTGAGCGCGAATCGCGCAGGTATGCCGACGACCACGACGTCACCTACGTTTCGTCCTACAACGATCGGGATGTCATTGCCGGAGCCGGCACGACCACACTCGAGATCGCTGATCAGTGTCCGGCCTTCGATGTTCTCGTCGCGCCGCTGGGTGGCGGAGGGCTTCTCAGCGGTCTGTCGACGGCGATCCGGGGCCTTGGACTAAAGGTGCACGTCATTGGTGTCGAGTGCGCAGCGTCGACAGCCTTCGCCGTCAGCCTCGCCCGCGGGGCCATCACCGAGATCGCGCCGAAGCGGTCGATCGCTGATGGCCTCGTCGGCAATCTGGAGAGTGGCTCGATGACGTTCGACGTCGTGCGACGCAACGTCGATCGTGTCGTGAGCGTGAGCGAGGCCGAACTGGCGTCAGCCATCAGGTGCCTCGCGGAAGGCGATCATCTGATGGCTGAGGGTGCCGGCGCTGCCGCGACTGCGGCGGTTATGGCACGACAGGTCGTATCACCCGGTCAACGCGCAGTCGTCGTGCTGTCTGGGAGCAACATCGACCTGACGACCTTTATTTCCGCGGTTTCGACGGCCGAATCTCTACGCGGCTGGGCAGACTCCGTGCCGGGTGCGACAACAAATCGAGAATGACCTGCGCGACATCGTCTGGTGACAGTCGCCAATCCTCCCCGGCCGTGGCCGTTCGACCGGAGAACCCGGTGGCGACCGAGCCCGGCAAAACGTAACTGACACGAATATTGTCGTAACGCAGCTCCTGCATGAGCGCCTCGCTGAAGGCGTTCAGGCCGGCCTTCGAGGCGCAATAGGCTGCCCCACCAACGAAGGGGTTCTTGCTCGCCAGACTGCTGATGTTGATGATCCAGCCGCCGCCGCGACGGCGAAGGCGCGGGATGGCGGCCTTGCAGCAGTGATACACGCCGGTGAGATTGGTATCGATGATGCGATGCCACTCGTCCTCGGAGAGATCCGCGATCGGGGCGCCGACGCCAACGCCGGCGTTGTTGACCAGAACGTCGATTCCGCCAAAGCGACCTTCGACGGCACGCATCGCGGATTCGACCGACGGCGCTTCACGGACATCGCAGACGACTGGCAGCACGCGATCGGCTGCCGCGTGATTCGCCAGCTCGTTGGCGGCCTCGTGGACACGTTCCGCCGATGTGCCCGTGATGGCGACGCTGTCGCCGCGATTCAACAACGAGGTAGCGACTGCGAAACCGATCCCACGTGAGCCACCGGTCACGAGCGAGACTCGAGTCATGCACCCTATACAATAACGCCGTGCGGTTGATCGCCATCCTCGGCGCCGGAGAACTCGGCGGCGCACTCGCGCGCCATCTGGCCGCGGCCCACGTCGCGTCTCGCATCGTCATCGTGGACGAGGCGCAAACAGTCGCCGAAGGCAAAGCCCTTGATATCCGTCAGGCGTCGCCGATCGATGCGTATACGACCGAAGTGCTCGGTTCGAGCGATGAGTCAGCGGTCGTAGGGGCTGACGCTATCGTGCTGGCCGACCGGTCGAGTGGCGAGAGCGCGGAATGGCAAGGCGATTTAGGCGTAGCGCTCATGCTGCGGATGGCCTACCTGAACAGCGGCGGCATGATCGTCTGTGCCGGCGCCGCGCAGATCGACATCGTTGAGCGAGGCGTCCGCGAGGCCGCAGTGCCACGCCATCGTCTCTTTGGGTCCGCGGCCGAAGGGTTGCGCTCGGCGGTAATTGCAATGACGGCTCTCGAAGCCGGCTGCGCCCCATCGGAGATTTCGCTCACCGTCGTGGGACGACCCCCGCACGAGATCATCGTGCCGTGGGACGAAGTCTCCATTGGAGGGCGGCGGGCGACGTCGGTGCTGTCCGCAGCATCGGTGGCACGTCTCGATGCTCGGCTGCCCCGCCTCTGGCCGCCGGGTCCGCTCACGCTCGCGACCGCGGCCGCGCGGGTGTTGTCGGTCGCTGCCAAGCGCAAACGGGACGGGCTGACGGTCTTCGTGGCGATGGCGCGCGAGGAAGGCGACCGGGGACGAGTGGCGATGATGCCAGTCACCCTCGGCCCACACGGCGTGGTGCAACTGCTCGCACCGACGCTGTCTACGCGAGATCGCGTGCGACTCGATACGGTGCTGGGCCGATGACTGTTTTCGTGCTTCCGTGCTTGGTTGTTTCCGTGTGTGGAGCTACGACGCCGCGCGATGGAGCACCAGACCGTCCGCAAAGTCTGACAGATGGCGGCGCAGTAACAGCCGGCCACGGTGCAACCGCGATTTGAGCGTCTGATCGTTGACTCGCAGGGCGCTGCTGGCCTCTTCCGTCGAGAGTCCTCGGAAATCGCGCAGAATCACCGGCGCACGATAGATCTCGGGCAGTAACCTCACCGCGGTCGCTAGTCGCCGCCGCATTTGTCGTCGAAGCGCCAATTCGTCAGCCATCGCCGACCAGTCCGGAATCTCCGGGCTGGCTGGGCCGTCCTCGATTTCCGGACGAGCGGGCTCCGCGGTCTGGCTCCTCGTCGCTCGCAGATGTCGGAGGCGTGACATCGACGCGTTGAAGGTGACGCGATAGAGCCAGGAGGACAGCGCTGCGTCGCCGCGAAAATCCGCAATCTTGGCGACAGCCTTCAGGAGCACATCCTGTGTCACCTCCTCCGCATCTTCCGCGTTCTTCAAGTAACGCAAGGCCAATTGCTGAATCCGAGGTCGGTAGTCGCGTGCAAAATCGTTTACCGCCCCGTCGTCGCCGGCCTGGAGGCGTCGCACCAGTTCCCGATCCGCCACCGCCTTGAGGGACTTGAGCTCTCCCATAGTGATTAGGAGAACCCCGCGGAACGGCGAAAATTCCTCAGGAGTGAGTGGTCGTCAAGGCTGGCCCGGTCACGGGCGCCGCTCGGTCAAACACAGCCGCGAATTGACCGATGAGCTCTACCTCGACGTCAGCCAGATTCAATGGCCTTCCTACCAGGCATTGCAGCGACGTTACACCGCGATCGGCAATGCCACAGGGCACGATCAGATCGAAGAAGTCGAGGTCGACGTTGACGTTCAACGCAAAGCCGTGACTCGTGATCCAACGAGAGATGCGGATACCAATAGCCGCCACCTTCTCGGCACCACGCTCCGGGTGAAGCACCCACGCGCCCGTGAGTCCCGGAAGCCGATCGGCCGAAACGCCAAAACGGGAACAGAGGCGAATCATCACCTCTTCAAGATCCCTCACGTAACGATGGACGTCCTGACGATCGGGGCGCAAGTCCAGAATCGGATATCCGACGACCTGGCCTGGGCCATGGTAGGTCACGTCACCGCCTCGCCCGGCTTCGTGCACCTGGACGCCGAGGGCTTCCAGGCGATCAGGTGTCGCCAGAATGTTGGACCGGCCGCCGCGGCGGACCCCGACGGTCAAGACATGTGGATGCTCGAGGAGGAGCAGCGTATCGGGAATTCGGCCGGCGCGTCGCTCCTCGACGAGCTCGGCCTGCAAGGCGAGCGCCTCGGCATACGGCAGCATGCCCAAGCGACGAACAGCAATCGACATAGATTCTGACGGCGAGTCTAAAGACCCGCCGCTCCGTACAGCAGACCCACCCGACCCACCAGACCTACCCGACTTAGATCTGCGCTCCGTCGAACGCTTCGATGCCCTTCTTCACGTCGGCCATGAACTGATCGGCCACGGCGCCGTCCACCAGGCGATGGTCATAGCCGAGCGTCAGGTAACCCATCAAGCGAATGCCGATCAGGTCGTCGATCACGACGGGGCGTTTTTCAATGGTGCCAACCCCGAGAATCGCGACCTGTGGTTGATTGATGATCGGGAGACCAAACTGCGCCCCGAAGTTGCCCGGGTTGGTGATCGTAAATGTCCCGCCGTGCACTTCGTCTGGGCTGAGCCGCTTGGTGCGCGCTCGATCGGCGACATCCGCAATGGCCCGCGACAGGCCGAGGACGTTGAGCTCGTCAGCGCGCTTGATCACAGGGACGATGAGGCCATTCTCCAACGCGACGGCGATCCCGAGATTGATCTCGCGCTTGTACAGGATGTTATCGCCATCGATGGAGGCATTGATCACTTTGTGGCGACGCAAGCAGTCGATGGCGACCTTGGCAATGAACGATGTAAAGGTTAGTTTGACGCCGCGCTCTTCGTAGTCCGCCCGACGAGCCTTGCGGATTTCGTCGACCTTGCTGTAGTTGATCTCGAACACCGAGTAGACATGGGCCGACGTTCGTCGGCTGAGAATCATGTGCTCGGCGATCCGCTTTCGCATCACCGACATCGGGACGACTTCGGGTGGAGCCAGCTCGCCCGGCGGCCTCGGCACGGCGGGTGCCGTTGGTCCACCCGAGCCTGCGGGTGCCTGCGCCATTAACGGCGGCACACCGCGATCGAGATAGCTGAGAATGTCGTTCTTCGTGACGCGGCCCGCGATGCCGGTCCCCTCGATCTGTCCTAGATCGATGTTGTGTTCTTTCGCGATTCGTCGAACGAGAGGCGAGGACTTCTGGCGGCCGTCGGGCGCCGGGGCCGCTTCGCGTCCATTAGTCCGCGGGGGGGCTGGCGATTCGCTTGGAGCGGACGCCGTGCCGGACTGAGGGCGGGCGGGAGCCGCCGGCGGACTGGTCACGCTCGTCGCCGCAGAGCCATCGGCTTGAGACGTGTGCATCGCCGTCTGACCAGACGGGGCCGGCGCTTCGGTTGCCGGCGGAGCCGCAGCCACGCCCTTCTCTCCCGCGGCACCGATCGTGGCGACGACGCTGTTGACGGGGACGGTTTCGCCTTCCTTCACCGCGATCTCGATCAGCGTCCCGGCCGCTGGCGACGGAATCTCGGCGTCGACCTTGTCTGTCGAGATCTCGAACAACGGCTCGTCCCGATCGACGCTGTCACCAACTTTCTTGATCCAGCGAACGATCGTTCCTTCCGCGATCGATTCCCCCATCTGGGGCATTACAACGGGTGTTGCCATGACGTCCTCGCGGCCTTCTGCCGCCTGGGCTCGCGCGGCATTAGCCGCGTCAAGGTCCACAGTCTACGGTCCACGGTCCACGGTCTACGGTCGCATCTACAATCTGGCATTACTTACCGTAGGCCGTGGGCCGTAGGCCGTGGACCGTGGACCGTTAGATATGAATCGCCGCCCCGTGCGTTGCGTGCGCTGCTTCACCCACAGCCTCCGACATCGTCGGATGGGCGTGAATCGTTCGTATCAGTTCTTCTACCGTGCATTCCAATCGCAGGGCCAATACGGCCTCGGCGATTAGCTCCGTTGCTCGAGGACCGATGATGTGCACGCCGAGCACTTCGTCATACTTCTTATCGGCCACGATCTTGACGAAGCCATCGGTTTCGGCCGCCATGCGCGCACGTGCCAGGGCTTTGAACGGGAACGCACCCACCCGCACGTCGTACCCCTTCTCCTTCGCTTGGCTCTCGGTCAGCCCCACACTGCCGATTTCGGGCTCGCAGTAGGTGCATCGGGGCACGTGATCGTAATTGAGCGGATGCACCGTCTGACCGGCGATGCGTTCGGCCAGCACGATCCCTTCCATCGACGAGACGTGCGCGAGCTGATAGTGCGGACCTCCCAGCGTGATGACGTCACCGATCGCTGAGATGCCCTCGACGTTCGTTCGAAACATCGGGTCGACGACGATGTAGCCTCGATCGGTCTTGAGGCCGAGCGCTTCGATGCCCAATTCTTCGGTAACGGGGCCACGGCCGGTGGCGACCAGCAGAATGTCCACACTGAGCTTTTGTGCCTTCGCAGAGTCGCCGCTCGTCATCTCGATCTCGACGCCCTTGGCGACGGCTTTTGCGGACGTCACCTTGGTTGCCGTAAATGACCTGATGCCTCGGCGCTTGAAATTCTTTTCGAGCTCGGATGAGACGGCGTCGTCCTCACCAGGCACCAGACGCGGCAGCAGCTCGATAATCGTGACCTCGCTACCGTAGCTGCGGAAGATCGAGGCGAACTCGACACCGACAGCGCCGCTGCCCATGACCGCGATGGTCTTGGGCACTTCGGGCAGGTGGATCGCTTCGTCGCTGAAAATGATTCTCTTGCCATCGGGCTGAACTCCAGGAACGCTGCGAGCCGCAGAGCCGGTCGCGACGATTAATTCCTTCGTTGCCGTCAGCGCCTGCTTACTGCCGTCGTGCCGCGTCACTTCGAGGTTGCGGCCACCGGACAACCGCGCCGTTCCCTTGATCCAGTCGATCTTGTTCTTCTTGAACAACAGCTCGATGCCGCCGGTCAGCCCGGTGACGATCTTGTCCTTGCGCGCGTGCACCGCCGGCATGTCAATGCGAACGCCCGATGGATCAATCCCGGCCAGACCCCACTCCTTCGCGGCTTGCGCGACCTTGAGGGCATGCGCGTGCTCGAGCAGCGCCTTGGTTGGGATACATCCCCAGATGAGACACGTGCCGCCCAGCGCCTTCTGTTTCTCGACGACCGCAACCTTGAGACCGAGCTGCGCCGCCCGGATCGCGGCCACATACCCACCGGTCCCTGCGCCAATGACGACCACGTCATACCCGTTTGCCAACGCACGAACTCCCTTCGCACCCCTTCAGAACTCTGTACCCAGCACAAACTCTGCACCCGAACAGAACTCTGCACATCGCACCAATGCCACACCCAGAACTCCGGATTTCGGACTCGGCAACCCCTCAATGTCCCTTGGAAGGGGGAAACTCGTCAAGCTGCGACGAGCGCAGCGAAGGCACTACTTCTTCTTGATACTCGTCAGCGGCACGAACGTTTGCTGAATCGCCGGTTGCGACGCGAGGCGCTCCTCGTCTGTCGGAGCAATGGCCTTGACCCTCGCCTTCAGCTCCCCGTGCTCGTACTTGAGCTCCCAGGTACTGCTCGGACAGTTGGCTGAGCCGCCGTGACAGTCGCCGGGCGGTGCCAAGGGCGGCCAGAGCAATCAGGCAACTGACCCCGGACAGGATCCACGGCCATTCCATATCGCCGACTATACAGCCCTCGGTGAAGGTTCCTAGGGTTCCAGGGTTCCAAAGTTCCAGGGTTCCAGAGTTCCATCGGTTCCCAACGTCGGTGCTGCGTGCAGGTTCGTTGACTCTACGAACTCTGGAACCGTGGAACTCTGGAACCGTGGAACCCTGGAACCTTGACCCTTGAGGACGGGCGGTATACTCCCCGTCGAATGAGCGTGAGAAGAAAGACCGTGATGGTCGTCGATGCGTTGGGAGACTCGCGGGAGCGACTGGCAACCCCGCTCAAGCGGGACTACAAGGTCCTGCGAGCGGCATCGGGCGAGGCCGCCCTCGGGCTGATGGAGCGCGAAGAAATCGATCTGTTGATTTCGGACGTTCAGTTGCCAGGTGTGACGGGGCTGGAGCTGCTGCAGATTGTGCGCGCGAATTACCCGTTGGCCGAGAGCATCCTGGTGGCCGACGACTCGGATCTCGACGGCGCGGTGCAGGCGATCAAGCTTGGCGCCTATCACTTTCTCGGAAAAGATACCGACCCTGACACGCTGCGGGCCGCGGTCGCGCACGCCTCGGAGCGGCAGGACCTGAATCGGCGGCTCATCACCCTGCGCGACGAAGTGCAGGACATCGGCGACCGCGAGTTCGTCGTCGGACCCAGCCGCGCGATGCAGGACGTGATCGAGATCGTGAACAAGGTCGGACCGCTCTCGGCCACCGTGCTCATCCTGGGAGAGAGCGGGACTGGCAAGGAGCTGTTGGCGCGCATGATCCATCGTGCGTCTGCCGATGGCGGGCCGGCGCCCGATCGACCGTTTATTGCAGTCAACCTGGCCGCCATACCGCGCGACCTCGTGGAGAGCACGCTCTTTGGTCACGAACGAGGAGCCTTCACCGGCGCCGTGCAGCAGCGCATCGGGAAATTCGAGCTTGCAAGCGGGGGATCACTGTTTCTCGACGAGATTGGTGACTTGCGTCTCGACCTTCAGGCGAAGCTGCTCCGTGCCATTCAGGAAAACGAGATCGAACGTGTGGGCGGCACCAAGCCAATCAAGACATCTTTTCGCTTGATCGCGGCCACCAACGTCGACCTCGAGCGCGCGGTCAAGGACGGCACGTTCCGCGGCGATCTCTTCTTCCGGCTCAACGTTATCCCGGTACGACTGCCTCCCTTGCGCGACCGTCTGGACGACGTGCCAGAGCTGGCCGAATTCTTTCTGCGCCGCTACAACTCACGCTTCAACAAAAGCATCAAAGGCATCGCCCAGTCGACCCTGCGCATGCTTGGCCATTACTGGTGGCCCGGCAACATTCGCGAGTTGGAAAATCTCATCGAGCGCGTCGTTGCCACCTGCGACGGCGAGTGGATCACGGACGACGACCTGCCGCTCGATTTTCAAGTAGCCGAGCTCGACCACCAGGAAGATGAGAAGAGTCTGCTCGACCGGGCGGTGGCGACCTTCGAGCGTAACTACATCATCCGCGCGCTCGAAAAGCAGGCGTGGAACATCACGCAGACTGCCCGCTATCTCGGCGTGCCGCTGTCGACCCTCAAGTTCAAGATCGATCGGCTGGACATCCGTGAAGTTCAGAGACGCTTTAAGGGTGGGTAAGTCGTATTGGCTGGAGAAAAAGAGACGCTGAAGGGGCAGCGCCCTTTCTCTCAAACCACCGACATTCTCGTTTGAAACGCGCTACTTTCGTGGAAGAACCGCGTCTTTCAATTGCTTGACGATCCGCGCCTTGACGACGGTCTTGGCGGGGATTTTGATCGGCTCGCCGGTGGCTGGATTACGCCCCATACGTGCCTTCCGTTTCTGCACGACGAGCTTCACCATGCCGGGCAGGACGAACTCGCCCGATCGTTTCAACTCCTTCTCGCACAACGCTGCCAGCTCGTCAAAGAATTCGCGCGCCTGCGTGCGCTTGGTCTCGAACCGCTCAGCGAAATGTGAGAACAACTCCGACTTGCCCATCCGGCGGGCTTCTACCATGTCTGGTCCCCCTGGGAAGTACCGCGCGCCAACTGGTCGAAGCACCGCGATGCGGGCCGCGCGCGCGTGCGGCCAACTCGCGGAAAATTGCGGAAAAACGCCCGTAATGCTAGCGCGCGTGCTCCGGGCTGTCAAACGAGCGTTACGACGTCGAGTGAGCACGCCAACGGGCCTCCGAGACTCAGAGGCTCAGAAGAAAGCTACCAGTGGCTCTCTGAGTTCTCTGCGACTCTGTGGCTTGTCCGTTGTGAGTGGCTACTTCGCGTCGGTGCGATTCCGTGTTGTTAGAATCAAACAATGCCTGCCGAGCACGCGCTCGAGACGTTTCCGAACCCTCGACCGGAGCGCGACTTCGAGATCGCCATCGACTGCCCCGAGTTCACGTCGATGTGCCCAAAGACGGGCTTGCCCGACTTTGGCACGATTCGAATTCGCTACGTTCCCGATCAGCGTTGTCTCGAGCTCAAGGCATTGAAGTACTACCTCCTCACCTATCGCAACCAGGGCATCTTCTACGAAGCGGCGACCAACAAGATCCTCGACGACTTGGTCGCGGCGTGTGCTCCACGCCGGATGGTGGTCGTCGGGGACTTCACGGCTCGCGGGGGTATCACGACGAAGGTGACGGCAGAGTACGTAAAAAGCGAGTAGGCCGCGCCACGCGCGGAAGGCGTCCCTTCGGGACGAATGGGCCGCGCTCACGCGCGGAGGGCTGCTTCGCGGCCTTGTTTCGCGAGCAGTTAGCAAGCGGCCCTCGGCCTTAGCGCCGCCGTCCACGCGAAGCGTGGCCCTCGCGAGCAAAGCGAGCGTCACTATGGAAGACGATGTCGTGCGGATCCCGATCCAGGATGCAATCGATCTGCATCCCTTCGCACCCTCAGATGTTATCTCCGTGGTCGACGAGTACCTGCGCGAGGCGCAGGCGGCTGGCTTCGAGTTGGTCCGACTGATTCACGGTCGCGGCAAGGGTGTTCAGCGCGCCGCGGTGCAGCGTTTCCTGCGCAGTCACGATGCCGTCGAGAGCTACTGGGACGCGGTCGAGGCGCATTTGGGCGCGACCGTCGTGCGCCTTCGTAAGCGCTAACGGCCAGCGGCCGGCGGGTCCTATCCCTTCCGCCTAAACGCGGAAGCCACCTATGTCTTTCCGGGTTTGCGGTTTCCGTGCTTCCAGTGCTTCCGCGTTTCCGTGCCTAGGATGCGACCGCCGTCAGCTGTGGACCGATCAGCGTTCGCGCCATTGAATCGACCTGAAGGTGCAAGTCGGTCACGCGCAGCGAGGAGATTGGCACTCCGGCGTTAACGGCGGCAGCAACGGTCCGATAGTCGCTCGGCACCCTGAAGTCAATCGTTCGACTCAGCGCGTCCTCGATCTGCCCGACGGTCAGCACACCCGAGTCGCCAGTGCGATTCAAGACGATGCGGATGCGCTCCGGGCCGACACCGTCGAGTCGAATGGCGTCCGTGAGACGCTGGAGGTTGCGGAGGCATGGCAGGTCGGGATTTGCCACCAGCATGACGTAGTCCGACAGGGTCAGGGCGGCCAGGGTTGATTCCGTCAACGTGCTGCCGGCGTCGACCACGACGTACTCGTACATTTCGGAGTAGCAGCGCAAACTCTCCTCGACGCCCTCGGCATCGCGCGCGTTCGGGCGGCCAAAGCCTTCAGCAGCGGCAAGAACGTGCAGCCCGCATTCGTGTTCGCTGACGAAGCGCGTGGCCAGATCGCGATCGCTCCACCCGACCTGGTCGAGCATATCGACGAGCGTGTAGCGGGGGCGCAGCCCAAGGAAGACGGCCAGGTCACCGGCCTGCCGAACGTCGACGGCGAGGGTCGATCGGTCGGAAATTCGACGAATGTCCGCGGCGCAGTTGACGGCCATCGTCGTGGTGCCGGTGCCGCCCTTGGTGCCCAGGAAAGTCAGGATCATCCCGCCTGCCACTTCGCAACTCGTATGCCATTGTGCGAAGGAACCCCAAGGCGCCTATTTGCATGGAAATTCAGGGTTTGTCTGTTACATGGCGGTGACGAATCTGTAAGGCGCCCACATGTTTTGTTGTTGAGTGCGTTCAACGCTTTCCCGGCCCCCACTGTCAGATATATATATTGTTACCCACCTATATGACACCGACTGACCTGACCACCCGGTCCCTTCAGAAGGGAAGCGCGGAGTTTCTGGTCCTCGCCATCCTCGAGGGTCCTCAGCGGCACGGCTACGAGATTGCGCAGCTCATCGCCGAACGGTCGGAAAACCGACTGAAGTTCCCGGCCGCCACGCTCTACCCCTTGCTCTACAAGCTCGAAAGGCGCGGGTGGGTCGAGGGGCGGTGGGTCGAGAAAGCCGGGCAGCGCCGTCGGCGGTTCTATCGCCTCACAAGCGACGGACGCGTGGTGCTCGGCGAGCGCCGGCGGGTGTGGCGAGAATTCTTCGATGCTCTCGATCAGGTCGCACGAGTGCGTCACGCGTGAGGGCACGTCATGACCGACTGGAAGCCGTACGTCCGCACTCACCTTCCGCATCTCGACATTCGAGCCGAGCGCGAGGCTGAAATCATCGACGAGCTGGCGCTTCAACTCGAAGCGGCGTACGACGCCGCCGTAGCGGGGGGCGCGTCCGAGGATGAGGCCCATCAACAGGCTATCGACGAGGTGCCCGATTGGCAGGCACTCGCGCGCGACCTGGTCCGCGTCGAAGCTCGGGATGCGAGCGCACGACCTCAGGACGTTCGGTTCACTTCCACCAGAGACCACCACCTTGATGAGCGGCTTCGCGCTCGACCTTCGGCATGCTCTGCGCAGCCTGCTTAGCACGCCGGGCTTCGCGGCCATCGCCATCCTGACATTAGCTCTCGGCCTTGGATTGGGTACGACGGCCTTTTCGCTCATCGACGGCATCCTTCTCCAACCGATGCCGTACCCTCGAGCCGATCGCCTTGTGCTGATCAAGGCGACCGTCCCACCTGATGGCCACGAGACGAACGAGATTACGTATCCGGACGGCATCGATCTGGCCGCAATGAGCCAGGCGTTCGAACGCATGGCGGCGCTGATGCCCTTCGCGGGCACAACGACGATGACAGAGCCGCCCAGTCGCGTCGAGGGTTTTGAGGTGTCGACGTCCTTCTTGTCAGTGCTCGGACTGACGCCCACGATGGGCCGCGACTTTTCCCCGGAAGACGGACGATCGGTGGAAGCGTTACGAATCGAATGAAAACGGCACCTCAATTGCCTCTCTTCCCCTCCTGAGCGCGCATCACCCACGAATTGGGCGGTTTCTGCGCGGTCTCGAGGGAGGGCAGCTTGCAGGAATCGCGTACGCCTCTCGCCGCCGGTGAGCCGGTCGAAGTTCGCGACAGCTCGTGGACCATCCTCAACATCGAACGCTTCGAACACGTCACGTTGCTGACGCTTCGAGGCATCGGAGTCGAAAACCTCGGCCGATCGCAGCGCGTCCTTCTTCCATTCGACCATGCGAGGTCGATGGCCAACAGATCCGCCATTGGTTGCGCCAGTCGCGATGCAGTCTTGCGGGTCGCCGCAGCCGCAATCGCAGGTTCAGCCTCGTGGAGCGACTGCTGGACCGCGGGTTCGGCGCGGATCGATTTGCGACCCTGGCAGCTCGAGCCGGCCCGCGCCGCGATTGCCGGGGCCTCGCGGCTACTGCTCGCAGACGCAGTCGGACTGGGCAAGACGATTCAGGCGGGCCTCATCCTGGCGGAGTTGACGGCGCGAGGGCTGGCGCAGCGCATCCTCGTTCTCACGCCCGCATCGCTGCGGGCGCAGTGGGCGTCAGAACTGTCGGCGAAGTTCGGGCTGGTCGCCACCGTTTTCGATCACTCGGCTCTAGCAGAAGCCGCAGCAAATCTGCCGATCGGCGTGAACCCATGGAAGACAGCCTCAGTCGTCGTGTCTTCGATCGACCTTGTGAAACGGCCAGAGGTCAGAAGTGCCCTCGACGAAGTGCCCTTTGATGCTCTCGTGGTCGACGAGGCGCACCATCTCACGCCTGGCACCGATCGCAGCGCGGTGGTCGTCGATCTGGCGGCCCGCACGCCATGGGTCGTGTTGGCCACCGCGACACCTCATTCAGGCGACGAGGCCGCGTATCGGTTCCTGCACAGTATCGGCGCTCATGCGCAACACCCGCCGCTCGTCACTTTCTGCCGACGAGCAACAGAAGTAGATGCTGGACGGCTTCGGCGAGATTTGTGGCTAGGTGTCCAACCCACCAGCGACGAACGCCTCCTCCTCGATGCAACGTTGCGATATCAGCAGGCGCTTCGCGTCAGCGGCGGCGATCAGGCAGCGCACCTCGTCGCAACCGTGATTGCACGTCGTGCCGCCTCACTCGCGACCGCGGCGCATCGGACGTTAGAGCGGCGGTTGGCTCTCATGAAGGGAGCACCACCAGAGACTCAGGAGCTCCTACCGTGGGACGAAGGTGATGAGCTCGACGCGGTCGTGAGCGATCAGCTGCTTGGCGTCCGCGGAATGTCGAACGCTGCCGAGGAGATTGGGTGGCTCGAACGGCTCGTTGGACTCGCACGCGCGGCGACGGACCAATCGTCGAAGCTCCGGATCCTCGAACGCCTCGTTCGGCGCAGTCGAGATCCGCTGATCGTATTCAGCGAGTATCGCGACGTCGCTTGTGAAGTCGCCAACCGGCTCTCGAGGCTCTCGTCCGTGGCGGTGATTCACGGGGGAGTTCCGGCCCGCGATCGTCACGACCGGATTCGCGAGTTCATCAACGGAAACACTCGCATCCTCGTGACAACGGACGCTGCCGGCGAAGGCCTCAATCTGCAAGCGCGCTGCCGGCTGATTGTGACCCTGGAGCTACCGTGGAACCCTTGGCGCCTCGAACAACGCGTCGGCCGAGTCGATCGGATAGGACAGCAGCGCCGGGTTCATGCGCTTCACCTCTATCACCGCAACTCCTTCGAAGAGGTCGGTACTGGCCAATCTCGACCGACGGCGGCGGACCGCGACCAACGCGGTTGCGCCAAGCGCTCCCGGAAGCGACACGGCGTTCGCGCTCGTCGAGCGCTGGCTTCGTGCTCACGGTGGGTCAGCCCCGCAGGTGTCACAACCGCTCTATAGCGATGAGCCTTCGGATCACTCGGAACCGAGCGGTGTGGTGCTGCTCTTTCGCGCCAACTATCTCGATGCAGGCGGCCGAATCGTACAACGGGACTGCATAGGCGTCAGGGTCGAGCTTCACGAACACAAACGGGTTGCATTGTCGCTCACGCAGGAGATGGTCAATGCATTGGTCCGAGCGCCCAAGCTGCGGGCCGCCCTCGAATCGGCCATGCGGGTTCGGTTGCTCGCGGCTCAGCGCGAGGCGACCCCCACGGCGGACGCGATCGAGCAGCGCATCGGCTGCATTCGGTTGGCGATCGAGGGCCGATCGAATCTCGTCTTCCAGGGATCCCTGTTCGATCGGCGGGCTGAACAGCAGGCGCGGGCACGGACAGAGCATGCCAAGAGCATGCTGGCGCAGCTCGCTCGAACACTCGACTCTGCTCGCGCGCTCCGCCACCTTCACGCAACCGAACCGCAACTCGTCGCGGCATGGGTCGAAAGGTGACGGCATGCTGCCGGGCATCCGCGGATCGCTCGTCGCGAGCTCGTTTCTCGAGGACGTTCTTCTCCACCAATTTCAATCCACCGTCTCGGACGATCAGAAATCTCATCGCCTACTTGTGCGGTGGTGGTGCCGGGTCGACGCCTCGCTCGGCCCGGCGTCGAGTCCTCGCGCGGTCCTGGACGTGGGAGCCTTGCCCCTCGTCCATCTGTTGGGCTACGACGTCCTGCGCCTCGAACCGTACGGCACGGGCTTCGTGGGGATGGTCGGAACCGGCTCGAGGGCGCTTGCGGTGCTCCGGACAACGAGCTTTGGTCACGACCCGGAACTCGCGTGGCGCGACACCGTGCGAGCCGGTCGTACGACAGGCGCGCGGTGGGGACTGATTTACACCGGTCGCACATTGCGCGTGATCGATGCCGCACGCACGTGGTCTCGTCGCGCCCTCGACTTCGAGCTTGGATCGGTTGTGGCTCACCGCTCGAGCGCAACCGTCCTCTGGGGGATCGCCCATCGCTCTGCGCTCGAACCGCGCGACGACTCCAGTGCTCTCGAGGACGCCATGCGGCGCAGCGACAGTCACGCTCTCACCGTCTGCGATTCGCTGGGCGATGGCGTACTCGATGCGCTCGATGCCTTGATGACGGCACTCGATGGCAAGGGGCGGCCAGCACGACCAACGCGCGCCACCGTATTCCACCACTCGCTCACCCTCGTCTACCGGCTCCTCTTTCTGCTGTTCGCTGAGGCGCGCGACCTCGTCCCCACCTGGAATCACGTCTATCGCGACGCCTACACCGTCGAAGCGCTCTGGCGTCCGACCGGCGCTGGTCATCACCCACGAGGATTGTGGAAGGCATTACAGGCGATGTCTCGGCTCGCGCACGCGGGCTGTCGCGCGGGCGACCTGACCGTCACGCCCTTCAACGGCCGCCTCTTTTCGCCCACGCACACGCCACACGTAGACCGTGTTCGCGTCTCTGATGCGGTCGTGAGTCGAGCCGTGCTGGCACTGGCCACCAGCGCTGGACCGCAGGGCCGACGGCCAATCTCGTACGCCGACCTCGGGGTTGAGCAACTCGGGACCGTGTACGAACGTGTCCTCGAGTACGAGCCGACGCGCAGCACTGGACCTACGCTCTTGACGCGAACGTCTCACGAGCGCAAGCGTACCGGCAGCTTCTACACGCCCCGCGCGATGACCGAGTTTCTGGTCCGGCGAACGCTCCATCCGCTGGTCGTCGACAGGAACCCGGACGAGATCCTTTCGCTCAAGGTTGTCGATCCGGCGATGGGCAGCGGCGCGTTCCTGGTGGCTGCCTGCAGATACCTCGCGGCCGCTACGGAACGCGCGCTCGTGACATGCGGCGAGTGGCCCTCTGATGGCGACGTTCGAGATCGACGCGTGGCGCTGCGACGGAGTATTGCCGAGCGCTGCCTGTACGGCGTGGATCGCAACCCCATGGCGGTACAGCTCGCCCGCTTGTCGTTGTGGCTCACCACGCTGGCCAGCGATCGCCCGCTGACCTTTCTCGATCATCACCTCGCGGCCGGCGACAGTCTGATTGGCGCCGGATTCCCGGAACTCGCACGCAATCCCGTTCGGGAGCATCGGCGCCGGGAAGGCGCGATCAATCGAGCGCTGCCGCTATTCTCCGATCGGACGGCCGATGAGTTGGCACGCCAGGTCTTGCCCGAACGGTTCCGGCTCGCGGTCGAACCTGGAGACACGTTGAGGGCGGTGCGTGAAAAAGAACGCGCGCTCGACGCCCTCAACGTAGAAGGGACCCCCCTGAGCCGATGGCGGCAGGCCGCTGACCTGTGGTGCGCCGCCTGGTTCCCAGCAGCGCGTGTGACGTCGCCGATCTTTGCCGACCTACTCGCATCGCTGGTCCGTGGCCGAGGCTCGCTGTCACCGAAGGATCGCGTTCGCCTGCTCGGCAGCGCAGCCACGGTCGCGCGTGAGCACCACTTCTTTCACTGGGAGCTCGAGTTCCCTGAAGTGTTCTTCGATCGTGAGGGGCGGCCGGACAGCGGCGGTGGATTCGATGCCGTGATTGGCAATCCGCCGTGGGACACCCTCCGGGCCGACACGGGCGAGCCTGACAATCGGTCGACCGAGCGAGTGTCGCAGCACGCCCGGCTCCGCTTCTTCCGCGAGGCCGGGGTGTTTCGTCATCAGGGCCCGGGACACTTGAATCGCTACCAACTCTTCGTTGAACGAGCGCTGCAGCTGACTCGATCCGGCGGACGCATGGGGCTCGTCCTGCCGTCTGGCATCGCGACGGATCGCGGGAGCGGACCGCTTCGGCGCGCGCTCCTGGATCAGACGACCATCGATCGCGTGCTCGGCTTCAGCAACCGCGACGGAATCTTTCCGATTCACCGGGACCTCAAGTTCCTTCTTCTGACCACGACGAAGGCCGATCGCACGGACCGTCTCGAGGGATCCTTCGGACGCACCCAACCGTCGTGGCTCGACGACCTGCCTGACAGCGTCCGCGACGATCCGCCAGACGCGCGTCGTGTCGCCTTGCATCGCGGGTTGCTCGATAAATGGGATCCCGACCACCTGTCGATCCCATTGCTCTCCAGCGCGAGCGATCTCGACCTTCTGGTGCACGTCAGCGCGTCGGTGCCGCCACTGGGCGGACCCGACGGTTGGGACGTCCAGTTCGGGCGGGAGCTCAATGCCACGGAGGATCGACCGCACTTTGTCAGCCCTGGATGCGCGGGCCCCGACCCCATCACGGTGATTGAGGGCAAGCACCTCGAGCCGTTTCGCGTGCGGACGGAGCTTTCTCGTCTGGCGATCCCATCCCACGTCGTCAAGACGCTGCTGGACCGCGACCGCACCTTCGGATGTTTACGCGTTGCGTATCGCGACGTCGCCAGCGCCACCAACCGCCTGACGCTGATCGCCGCCATGCTGCCGCCAGGCACGGTCTCGACCCACACGGTGTTCTGTCTGAAAAACGCGGTCAGCGCGCGCGCGCAGTATTGCCTGCTCGCCCTGCTCAACAGCCTGGTCGCCAACTTCCTGGTGCGACTCCAGGTCACCACGCACGTCTCGAGCGGGCTGATGCTGCGCCTACCCGTCCCCCGTCCGCCCACCCACGATCCGGCGTTCCGCGAGCTCGCCCGCCTCGCCCAATCGCTCGCACGAACGGGGATCGACGCCGACGAGCAGTCGTATGTGCAAATCAACAGCATCGTGGCGGCGCTGTACGGACTCACCAACTCGCAGTACGAGCATGTCGTGGGGACGTTTCCGCTGCTGTCAGAGAGGCTCAGACGTTGGCTGATCGCTGATTACGTACAGGCCTCAGAGGCTCAGAGACTCAGAGGGAGGTAAGGATTGTGCTTGCCGACGAACGGGATCCACTGACTGAGCGCATCATCGGCTGTGCAATGGCGGTTCACCGCGAGTTGGGCCCAGGCCTGCTGGAGAACACCTACCACGCGGCCCTAGCGATTGAACTGGTCGCCAACAACTTCTCTATCATTCGAGAGCCGACCTTCCCGGCGTACTACCGGAGGGTCAAGGTCGGAGAGTACAAACCAGATCTGATCGTCGAGGACCAAGTCGTGGTTGAGATTAAGAGTGTCGCTCGTTACGATCCCGTGTTTCTCGCGAAGATGCTCACCTATCTGCGAGTCACAAGCATTAACGTCGGTTTGATCATCAACTTCAATCGACCAAGACTCAGTGAGGGCATCCAGCGCGTCTCGCTCTAGAGCGACCTGGGCCTCCTAATTTGATCCTCTGAGTCTCTGAGACTCTGAGGCTTGTACGTGTCATGCCGGTTTGCGAACCGGGCCCTCCGCCCACGGTTTCAGCACCGCATACAACGTCGAGATGATCGGCATCGCCAGCCCATGCTTTGCCGCGCGACGGACGGCCGCGCCTTGCAGTGCGTGGACTTCGATGCGCTTCCCCATCTCCAGATCAATGAGCAGCGAAGAGCGCGTGGATGGTGGAATGCTGTCCATGTACTCCCGCAGGCTTTCGAAGCGGTCCCGTGAGATCTTCACACCCTCGGCTTCAGCCAGCGCGGCAATCTCGCGAGCGGCGGCGTAGAACACGTCCCGCACTTGAGGGTCGCCCCAGACTCCGCCGATCGGCAGCCGCGCGGCGCCGGTAAATCCCGCAAACGGCGCGAGGTAGACGAACTTGTCCCAGATCGGGACGCGGCCGTCCGCCACCGGCGTCACGATGATGTCAGCGGGTTTCATGACGTCGGCAATGACCTGCACGCGCGGCGTGATGCGACCACGCTCCCCAAACACCTCGCCGAAGATGATCGAGCGGTGCACACCGGTCTGCACGATCACGCCGGGTGATTCGAGTGCCGTCGCCACATAAGTCGTCCCACCGAGCACGTGCGATTCGCCGACGGCATTCGCTACCTCATCGACACTGTCGACGCCATTCTGAAGGGTCAATACGACCGTTTCCGGCCCGATGAGCGGCGGCAACAGACGCAGCGCCTGATTGTTGTCGTACGCCTTCACCGTGAAGAGTACGACATCGACTGCACCGACCTTCGCAGAATCGCTCTCGGCAGCAGCGTGGACCACGAAATCGCCCAGCTTGGCGCTTTGGACCCGAAGCCCATTGGAGCGGATGGCCTCGAGATGGGCGCCTCGCGCGATGAACGTGACATTTTGCCCCGCTCGCGCAAGCTTGGCACCGAAATAGCCCCCAACGGCACCCGAGCCGACAATCGCACATTTCATCGGGTCACGGAATCACGGAATCCGACGCGGCGTCAAGCCAACAGATCTTCCAGGATTGCGCAGGATGCCTTTGATAGAATTCGCACATGGCGGCACGCCTCACGGCCTATCTCGTCGCGTTCATTGTCGGGATCACGGTTATCGCTGGACTCATCGCTGGCGCACAGCGTGACGAGACGGGCCCGGTCGATCTGATCGTCCTCAATGGACGGGTCTATACCGCTGATGGACAGGGCACGATTGCCGAAGCCGTGGCCGTTCAGGGAAACAAAATTTTGCGAGTCGGCACGAACCGCGAAGTGCAGCGGCTCCGGCGTCCGCGGACCGTGGTCGTCGACGCGCGCGGTGGCGCGGTACTGCCAGGGTTCAACGACTCTCATACGCACCTATCGAGTGGTGGCTTGTCGATGAATCAGATCAACCTGCTCGACGCCAGGACACTGCCCGCCATCGAGAGCGCGGTGCGCGAGTGGTCCGCCGCTCACCCTGACGAGCCGTGGGTGATCGGTCGCGGATGGCTGTACGAACCGTTTCCCGGTGGTCTGCCGACGCGACAGATCCTTGATGCGCTCGTTCCGGATCGACCCGCGTACCTGACGTCGTATGACGGTCATACCGGCTGGGCCAATTCGGCGGCGCTGAAGCTGGCCGGCATCACGCGACGATCGAAGAATCCCGCCGACGGCATCATTGTCAAGGAGGCGCGAACCGGCGAGCCGACCGGCGTCCTCAAAGAGGCTGCAATGAGCCTGATGTCGGCGCACCTTCCCAAGCCCACCCGGGCAGAAAAAGTGGCCGCCATCCGATCGGCGATTGTCGAAGCTCAGCGCCGTGGCGTGACGAGCGTCCAGACCGCGAGCGGATCGGCGGAGGAGCTCGAGATCTACGACGAGCTTCGAAAGTCGCATGACCTCGACCTGCGGGTCTACGCAGCCCTTTCCGGAAAGCCCGATCTCAGCGCGCAGGAGCTCGACGCGTTTGACACCCTGCGCGAGAAGTACGCCGACGATCCCGTCTTCAAGGCCGGGGCCATCAAGCTGATGGCCGACGGCGTCATCGAATCGCACACGGCAGCGATGCTCGAGCCGTACTCCAATCGCGCGGAGGCGCGTGGCGAGCCGCGCTTTACGCCAGAGGCTCTCGATCGGCTCGTCGCGGAGCTGGACCGTCGTGGCTGGCAGGTGATGATTCATGCCATCGGGGATCGCGCGATTCGGATGGCGCTCGACGCGTTCGAGCGTGCCGCAGCCGCGAACCCGCTGCCGGCGCGGAATCGTCGCCACCGCATTGAGCACATCGAGACGATCGCTGCGGCCGACATTCCACGTTTCGGCCGCCTGGGAGTGATTGCGTCGATGCAGCCATCTCACGGGCTGCCCGACCCGGCGCAAATCGCAGTGTGGCGAGCCAACATCGGCGAGGATCGCGCTTCGCGAGCCTGGGCGTATGGCAGCATCGCGCGACACAAGGGCGTGTTGGCGTTCGGCAGCGACTGGCCGGTGGTCGGGATCGATCCGTTGCTCGGACTGCAAGTGGCGGTCAATCGCACGACGTTCGACGGAGAGCCGCTGGGCGGCTGGATTCCGTCGGAACGGCTGACAATCGAGCAGACGGTCGACGCGTATACCCGAGGCGCTGCCTGGGCCTCGTTCGACGAGCACCGTAAGGGCTCGATCGCGCGCGACATGCTCGCTGACATCGTTGTCCTGACGAAAGACATCTTCAGTCTGACGCCCGCGCGGATTGGAGAGACCGAAGTCGCCGCGACGATCTTCGATGGGAAAGTCGTGTACCAGCGTTCGACCGAAACCGACAACTAGTGTTCTAGCGCGGCTTTGACGACTTGGGCCGTCTCCGGGGAACTTCTCGCCGGCACCAGCCGTCTGAATGCCAGATGCCCGGTTCACGCAAGCAGCGTGGACCCTCCTGCCTGCAGTTTCGAAGGACGGCACCCGTGAGCCTTCGTTGGATCTTCGTCGTTACACTGCTGACAGCACCTCCCGTCCTTTTGGCACATTCGGCACATGTGCCCTGGCCCTCCCAGCCACCCGCACTCTCGGCACCGCAGGCACTTTCGGCACCTTCGGCACCTTCCGTGCAAACTGACCTCGATGAGTTCATGGGTCGCGTTCTGGCGCGACGCGATGAAAACTGGAAAAAGCTTCAGCAGTACGTCCTCGACGAGGAGGAACGCCTGCAGGTGTTCGGCCCGGGCGGAGTCCGCCTCTACGGTTTCACTCGCGAATACACCTGGTTCATCCGGCAGGGCTATTTCATCCGCAGTCCCGTGCGATTCGACGGCGTGCGCATCAGCGAGGAGGAGCGGGCGCGTCAGGAGGAGCGCTGGATCGATCGCGAAAAGTCGCGCGAACGGAGGGCGCAGGAGCGCGCCAAGGAGCGGGGTGAAGAGCAGCCGCAGCCAGCGGAGTCGGCGCCACTCGATCCGGCCGCGCCGGTCGACGTCCTACGGAACTCGCTCGAACCCCAGTTCGTGTCGGCGGCCTACTTCCTGCGCTTCAAATTCGAACCGGGGCATTACGCGCTCGCCGGCCGCGAGCGGCTCAGCGACCGAGACGTTCTCCGCATCGAGTACTACCCCGCGCAGTTGTTCAATGAGGGCCGTAGCCGGCCCAACAAACGCGCTCGGGATCGGGATGATCAGATTGAAGAGAAGATGAACAAGGTATCGCTCATCACGATGTGGATCGATCCGAGCGAGCACCAGATCATCCAGTACACGTTCGACAACATCGACATGGACTTCCTCCCCGGCCGTTCGCTGGTGCGAGTGGACGAGATGAAAGCCGCCATGAAGATGCTGCAGCCCTTTCCCAATGTGTGGCTGCCCGGCACCATTGAGATGGACTTTCTTGTGACGACCGCGATGGGGTCGATCGAAGCGAGCTACGACGTCGAGTATCACGACTACCGGCTGGCAGAAGTCACGACGAGGATCAAGCCGTGAGGGCAGGTGCGACGGGTGCGACAGGTGCGGTGCCGCGAATGACGGTCGTCGCGGCTATCCTGTGCGTCGCGACCGCCGCGTCAGGGCAGGTTGCCGAGACGCTGGGCGAGGTGCGGGTGCACGGCAACCACACGACGCCTGATGACGAGGTACTCGCCCTGGCGGGTCTTAACGTGGGGAGCTTCGTCACCGACGAGTCGATTCGGCAGGCCACCGAAAAACTCCGAAGCAGCGGACGCTTCGCCGACGTGGAAGTTCGCAAGCGTTATCGCTCGATCGACAACCCATCCGACATCCTCGTCATCGTCGTCGTGGACGAGCATCCGGCAGTGAGCGAAAGCGACCTCGCGCCCGGTCCGCTCAAGCGGATGCGCAGCCTCGGCATGTGGCTGCCGATTCTCGACTATGCGGATGGCTACGGGTTCACGTACGGCGCTCGCACGAGCTTCGTGGACAGCCTCGGCCCCAGAAGCCGCATCTCGGTGCCTCTGACGTGGGGCGGCGAACGCAAGGCCGCCCTCGAAGTCGACCGCGTGTTCGAACGCGGACCCGTCACGCGACTGGAGGGATCGGCGTCGATCTATCGCCGCGAGAACCCGCGCTACGAGATTGGTGATACCCGACAGGAGCTGCGACTTCGAGCCGAGCGGATCGTCACGCCCTGGCTGCGCGCGGGAGGCGGGCTGCGGGCGACGAATGTGAGCTTCGGCGACATCGAGGAGCAGCACCTTGCCCCCGGCATCGATCTCACGGTCGATACCCGAACCGATCCCGCGTTTCCGCGCAACGCGGTTCACGTGGTCGCTGGCATCGAGCAACTGTGGTTCGAAGGCGATCGCCAGGTGACCCGTTGGACGAGCGATGTCCGCGGTTACGTGGGGCTGATCCGATCGAGTGTGCTTGGGCTCCGCTTCGCAACCGTGCGCGCCAGCGACCCGCTGCCCCCCTATGAACAACCGCTGCTCGGTGGGACGTCAAGTGTCCGCGGCTACAAGTTTGGGTATCGCGCCGGCGACAACCTTGCGGCGATGTCTGCCGAGGTCCGGGTGCCGATTACATCGCCGCTGCACATCGGCCGATTCGGCGTGAAAGCGTTTGTCGACGCCGGCACCGTGTTTGTGGATGGCGAGAAGTTACGCGACCAGCAATTCGACCAGGGCATCGGCGGCGGCGTCTTCGTCACCGCCACCGTGTTTCGTGCCGGCCTCGATGTCGCGTGGCCGCAACGCGGCGACAACAAACCGCGCTGGCACTTCGGGCTGGGAGTGACGTTCTGAGAGTCACAAGTTACAAGTTCAAAGCTCGTGTTCACCACCGAGCTGCTCGAACCATTGAGGCGTTGCGCACGAATCGTCCGTTTGTAACTTGTAACTTGTAACTTGTAACTTCGTATCTGGTAACTATCCGTTAATCCTCTTCAAAAACGCCTCGTAGCCTTCCCCACTGCGCCCCTGAAAATATACGGCGTACTGGTTGCCGACGATTTCGAGGTGCGACCACAGGTGCGGGTCTTTGTACTTCTGCCGGATTTCTGGGAGCACCTCCCTCATCCGTTCCCAGACGAGCAGCAGCTCGCGGCCGCTTTGAAAGAACAGCTCTTGATGCAGGATGCCACCCGCGATGAAGGACGCCACCATGTCCCAGTAGGTCACCACCATGCGGTAGGAGGCGTTTTCGTCTGAGCCGCCGGGGGCGAGCTTCTGGAGGTCGTCCCAGGTCTTCACTTTGAAATTCGCCGTGAACCACGCGCGCGCCCGGCGCATCCGCTCCTCACGCCGCATCTCGTATAGCCGCAGGATCAGGTTGGCGTCGTCGTAGGTTGGACGTGTCTTCATTCGCGCTCCCTCGGCACTTGGGGCATCGTACCGATACACTAGAAAGGTTATGAATCCGTGGGATCAGTTTAGCGGGGTCAACGCCGGTTATGTCTACGACCTTTACGAGCGCTATCTGACGGATCCGACCAGCGTCGACGAGGCGACGCGGGCGCTGTTCGCCACCTGGTCGCCGGACACCGAACCGGCAGTGCGGCCCGCCGAAGAAGTTCGCCCGGCGGACACGACCGCTGCCATTGCGGCGTTCAACCTCGCGGAATCCATCCGCCGCTTCGGCCACCTCGCGGCGCGACTGGATCCGTTGGGTTTTACCGACCCGATTGGTGACCCGTCGCTCAATCCGCAAGCCCACGGGCTCACCAGCGAGACGCTGGCGCGCCTGCCGGCCTCGATTGTTGGCGGTCCCGTGGCCGATGGGTCGGCCCACGCGCTCGAAGCCATCGAACGGCTCCGCGCGATCTACTGCGCCGCGACGGGTCACGACTACAACCACGTCTTCGTCCCCGAAGAGCGCGTCTGGCTGCGACACGCCGTGGAATCCGGTCAGTTCCGACCGCCCAATGATCCAATCAATGCGCAGGAACTCCTGGATCGAATCACGCAAGTCGAGACGTTCGAGCGATTTCTCCACCGGATCTTCCCGGGCAAGACGCGCTTTTCGATCGAAGGCCTCGACCTGATGGTGCCCATCCTCGACGAGATCATCCGCGACGCGGCCGCCGCCGGCGTCAAACACGTGATGATCGCGATGGCTCATCGGGGACGGCTCAACGTGCTCGCCCACATCCTCCAGAAGCCTTACTCGCAGGTTCTGGCGGAGTTCAAGGATCCGCTCTTCGCACGGTCAGGCCGAATCGACCTCGGCTGGATGGGCGACGTCAAGTATCACGCCGGAGCGCGCTACCAGGTCGAAGGCGATGGCCGTCCGCAATCGCTGACGATCAGCATGCCGCCGAATCCCAGCCATCTCGAGGCCGTCGATCCCGTGCTCGCTGGGATGGCGCGTGCGGCAGCAACGTCCGTGTCCGCGCCGGGTCGACCGCAGTTGCAGACCGGTCAGGTCCTGGGGATTCTGATTCACGGTGACGCGGCCTTCCCCGGTCAGGGCGTGGTTGCGGAGACGTTGAACTTGTCGCGGCTCGATGGATACCAGGTGGGCGGCATGGTTCACATCATCGCCAACAACCAACTTGGTTTTACCGCGACTCCCAAGGAGTCGTACAGCACCAGCTATGCCAGTGGGCTGGCTCGCGGCTTCAAGATCCCCATCGTGCACGTCAACGCCGACGATCCGGTGGCCTGCATCGAAGCCGCCCGTCTCGCATGGGCGTACCGGCACCGATTCCGCCTCGACTCGCTGATCGATCTCGTGGGCTACCGCCGCTACGGGCACAACGAGGGCGACGAGCCAGCATTCACGCAGCCGGAGATTTACCAAATCGTCGCCGGGCATCCGATGGTTCGCGAGCGCTACGCACGTCAACTGGCCGAGGCGGGCTCGATTGATCCCAACCAGGCCGAGGCCATGGTCAAGAAGCACATGGCCGTGCTCGAACAGGCGTACGCGACGCTCCAACCGGAACAAGACTATGTGCCGCCACTTCCCAAGGTGCCACCGAGCGGAGCCGCCCGACGCGCGCAAACGAGCGTGGCGTTCGAACGGCTGTACGCGCTCAATCAAGCGCTGCTGAGGGTGCCCGAGGGATTCTCGGTCCATCGCAAACTCGAACGGGCGCGAGAACGTCGGCGTACGATGCTGGACGCGCCGACCGAGCGAACGGTTGACTGGGCCACTGCCGAAGAGCTCGCGTTCGCCACGATTCTCGAGGACGGCATATCCATTCGGTTGACCGGAGAGGATGTCGAGCGTGGCACGTTCAGCCAACGACACGGCGTGCTGCACGACTCGGTGACCGGTGACGAGCACATCCCGTTGGCCGCGTTGCCGTCGAGTCGAGCCGCGTTCGAAGTGCACAACAGTCCACTGTCGGAGAACGCCGTCGTCGGGTTCGAATTTGGCTACAACATCCAGGAACCGCGCCGGATGTTGGTTTGGGAAGCGCAGTACGGCGACTTCATCAACGGCGCGCAGGTTGTTCTCGATGAGTTCGTCACGAGCGGGCGCGCCAAATGGGGGTTGACACCGTCGCTCGTCTTCCTGCTGCCGCACGGCTACGAAGGCCAGGGGCCGGATCACTCCAGCGCCCGTCTTGAACGCTTCCTGCAATCCGCCGCCGATACCAACCTGCGCATCGCCAACTGCACGACGGCAGCTCAGTATTTTCACGTACTGCGACGCCACGCTTTGCTACTCGAGTCGGATCCTCTGCCGCTGATCCTCCTCACTCCGAAGAGCTTGCTTCGTCATGCTGCGACGGCATCCACGCCGCGAGAGCTGGCTGACGGCCGCTTCCACCTCGTGATAGACGATGACGAGATGCGCCAGCAGGCGGGCAAGATGCGACGTCTCGTGGTCTGCAGTGGAAAGATCTACGTTGACCTCATGGCAAGCGAGCAGCGGAAGGCTGATTCGAAGGTCGCCATCGTTCGTGTGGAGCAGTTGTACCCGTTCCCCGCCGACGAGATCCGCGGACTGCTCGACTCCTATCCGAAGCTGGACGAAGTGTGTTGGGTCCAGGAGGAACCTGAGAACATGGGGGCCTGGGAGTTCGTTCGGCCGATCCTCGAACAGCTGATTGATGCTCGATGGCCGCTCCGCTACGTCGGCCGCGTCCGCAACTCGAGTCCCTCAGAAGGCTCCGCCGCGTGGCACGCGCTCAATCAACGAGCGATCGTCGAGCAGGCATTCGCCGCATCGGCGACCACCAAAGACGCGGATCGTGTGCTGTCGAAACAGGTCTAGTCGGTGGTTCGTGGTCAGTGATCCGTGGGCCGTGGGCAGTAGGCCGGCGGTGGGCAGTGGGCAGGGGTCGGTAGCCCGCAAAACTTTGAACTTGTAACTTGTAACTTGTAACTTTCGAACATGACCAACATCGTCGTGCCCGAACTGGGCGAGTCTGTGGTGGAAGCGCGCGTCGCCAAGTGGCTGAAGAAAGAGGGCGACCATGTCAACCTGGGTGACCCGCTGGTCGAGCTCGAGACCGAGAAGGTCGACTTGGAGGTCAGTGCCGACCGCGCCGGCGTGCTCACGTCCATCAAGCACGCAGAAGGCGCAGATGTAAAGGTTGGCGAAGTGCTCGCGACGCTCGATCCGCGTGGGAACGGCAAAGCCAACACCGCACCTGAGACCCGCACCGCACCCGTCGCACCTGTCGCACCTGTCGCACCTGTCGCACCTGAAGTGCGTGCCACACCAACTGCTAGAAATGTGGCCCGTGAGGCTGGCGTTAAGCTCGACGCCGTGTCTGCGACCGGAGCGGGCGGCCGAGTCACAAAGAGCGACGTCCTCCGCACAAAAGCACCCTCGGCACCTCAGGCACCTCAGGCACCTCAGGCACCCTCGGCACGTCAGGCACCTTCCGTCCCTTCCGCACCTCAGGCACCAGCACCCTCGGCACTAAAGGCACCTTCGGCACCCCAGGCATCCGCCTCCGCTCGCGCAGATCAACCGGCGAGCTACGGCGAGACCTCGCCGAAGCGGCCTGTCGGCCGCGAAGGCGGGCCTTTACGATCCTCGAGATCCGAACACCGCGAGCGCATGTCCAAGCGTCGCGCCACCATCGCGAGACGGCTCGTCGAGGCCCAGCACAACGCCGCCATGCTCACCACGTTCAACGAAGTGGACATGAGCGCGGTTATGAGCCTTCGCGAGCGACGAAAAGAAGCGTTCACCCAGCAGTACGGCGTCGGCCTCGGTATCGCGTCCTTTTTCGTCAAGGCCACTATCGGCGCGCTCAAGGCATTTCCGCAACTGAACGCCGAGATTCAAGGCGACGAGATTGTCTACAAGCACTACTACGACATTGGCATGGCGGTCGGCGTCGAAAGCGGGCTCGTGGTCCCCGTCATTCGCGACGCGGATCTCAAAACCTTCGCGGAGGTCGAGCTGTCGATTCGCGACTTCGCCAAGCGTGCGCAGGACGGTACGCTGACGCTCGAAGATCTCAAGGGCGGTACCTTCACCATTACCAATGGTGGCGTGTTCGGATCGCTGATGAGCACGCCGATTCTCAATCCTCCGCAGGTCGGCATTCTCGGCTTGCACAAGATCGCGGATCGGGCGGTCGTCGTTGCCGGGCAGGTCGTGGTCAAGCCGATGATGTACGTGGCGTTGAGCTACGATCACCGTCTCGTCGATGGCCGCGAAGCGGTCCAGTTCCTCGTGAAGATCAAGGACTACATCGAGGATCCCGCGTGGATGCTCATCGGCTGAGGCGTACCGCGCCGGGCGTCCGCCCGCCGAGGGGGCCCCGCCACGCGTTTTGTGCGTGGTGGGGTTGGGAGGCGGGCAAAACCAATACTGCAACTAGCGAGGCGGAGCCAAAGCCGCCCCTCTTACTCGGCGGTCTGACGCGAAGCCTCGCTAGATTTACGGCCGGCGTCGTGAAGGCTGCGACGTGCCCATCTGTTCGGACAGATATCGCGAGCGGTTTTGGGCAAACGAGATCATGTGGGCCTGTGCCGCCTCGTGCTCTTCGATGCTATAGGGCTTGGAAGGGTCGTCGCGCATCGCGTCGTGGATCATCGCCGACTGCCGCTTGATCTCGTACTCCAGCCACTTCAGCCCCTCTGGCCCGGTGGGCTCGTCAGTAAGCCTCATCGCGTCCGAGAGCCCGGCGTAATAGGCGTTTCGCAACTCCGGAATCTGCATCGCCTTGCGGGTCAGGACGTTGTCCTGCACCCGAAAGCCGATGGGATATTCGGGGCCCCAGAACGCAAGGTCTTCGTCCCAGGCAATGAACACGTGCTGGGCTGAGTTCTCGCGACGGTAAAAATAGAAGTTGTTCACACCCTCGTAGCCGAGGAAGCCGTCGTTCTGGCCGACGAAGTTCTGCGCCGCGAGGTAACGCATGAACGCATGCAGGTCCAGGTGCTCGTTGAGTGCCGAGTTGTACATCTCGATCGGAAGATCGTTCACGAGCCGGACGAGATTCTCGATCGGGCCGAACTTCGCCGCATCGCTGTCCTTCTCATGCGTCTTGGGATCGAACCGCAGTGCATAGGGCGCGAGGTCAGAACCGAAATAACCAAACGTCCACGGGTCGACCCAGTTATATTCGTACAAATGGCCGTCGTTCTGTGTGTCCTCGGCAATTGACCCGAAGACGCGGGCGAGGAATTGCTTGTCGATCGATTCGACGATGGCATACACCCCAATGTACTCGTCCCTCACATACAAGCGCACATGCGTCTCACGCGGGGCCGGCACGCCTAATCGCGCGAACACCCGCATCGCCACGGTCTCGTGGATGCCCGAGTGGTCCTGCGTCAGATTGTCGAGAACTACTGATTTCAAGGACAAGAAGCTCTGCTCGGCACGGTAGTAATCGAAGTCGACTCTCAGCCCTGGCTTGGTGGGGCTGCGCGAGCCCGATCCGCGCGAGCGGATGCCTGCGTTGTCAGCAACCTGTCCGTTCCACACGAAATCAGCGGGGTAATACGTGTTCTCCTGAAAGTTCTGCTTCAGTTTCTCCCAGTCGGCGCTATGAATCCTGAGGTCAACCCGCTGAAGCACGTCGGGGTTGAACAGCGCATCCGATGGAAGAGCCCCGGCGTCCTGCCCTGCGGCGGTCAGCGTCGCGCCGATGATGAGCAGTGCGAGGGAAGAGAGACACCGGTTGGCGAATGCAAGGGGTTTCATAGATGACTTCGCTAAAAAGCGAGTTGAGCGCGGCCGACCGCGGACCAGAACGTCGTGGTTCCAGGCACGGGAGTTCGCGTCGCATCGTCGAACTCTTCGCGGATTGCGTTGATCGTCACGCGGACCCATCGATTCAAGAACCAGTTGACTCCGATGGTAACCACGTCATCACTGTTCGGGAGGATGTGGTCTGCACGGGGATTCGTGAACGCCGGCCCTGACTTGTCGACGCTTTCGAACCTCAGCGTTTCGTAGCGCGCGGCAATCTCGATGGCACCGGCGCCGCCATCGAACAACGATCGCCGCGGGTTGGCGAACCCTTCTTTGTCCTCTCCGGTCAGCAGCCAGGTTCCGCTCACATACCACCCCGTCGTCCGCATGTCGGAGAGGTCGAGGTCGTCCAATCCCTGATTGCGTCGCTCTTCGTGCGCGCGCATCCATTCGGCGGACAAACCAACCGGGCCGGGATTGAACGCCACCTCAGCACCAAAGCGATTACGCTTCCCATTCACATAGACGGGCTCGAAGAACTGTTTTCCGTAGACCGTCTCGCCACGCAAACTGTTTAGGCCTTCCGGCACGTCCACGCTGCCGTAGGCGAAGCCAACCCGCAAATTTTCAAATGTCTCCGCCAGCGGACGGAATGGCGTCGCCGTGACCCGCCCCGCAAAGGACGGGCCAATGTTTGGTGGGTTGCCGGTCACCGAAAACTGCGGTTCCTGCAGACGGCCGTTGTCGCCATCGTCGTCGAAGACACCCGCTTCGTAGGTCAGTCCTCGCCGGAGGAAGCGGCCGCTGACCATCACACCACTGTCCCGGGCCGGCGGCACCGTGGTCGAGACCAACGCGCGGTAGGCGAAGTCGATCTCGCTGAAACTCGTCAGCTCCTCCCTGCCGAAGGGAACCTTGAAGCGACCGGCAGAGACCTCGAACTGTCGATAGGTCCGCCACCTCGCGAAGACGTCGCGCCACTCGCCATCCGGATCCAGATCCCGCTCGATCTGGAACTCGACGTGGTTACCAATCTCGCCGTTGATCCCGCCACGCAAGGAGCGTCGGTCGAACCGGTCCTCGTCAACCTCGGGATCGAAGGTCCGCCAATCGAGTTGGGTCTTGAAACGAATGTCGAGCCGAACGTCGCCAAGCTGGATCGACGGCCGGTTTCGCCAGCGAAAGACGGGCTCAGGCGGCGTCTCTTGGGAGTCCTGGCCGGCCGCCCAGCCCGGAACCGTCAGCAGGGCGATGGCGAGCATTCCGGAGACGCTGAGCGCTCGTCCAGGCATCGGGGCGCCAATCGATTTAGCATGCTCAGCCATGGGCAACACTAGTACCATAGACGGCCGTGAGGTCCAGTTCGGTCGCGAGCTGCGCTGCCTGCGTCGGCCTGGTCATCACGGTCGCGTGCGGGAGCGACTCGCCTCGAACAATGACCGGACCTTCCCCAGGACCGGGCCTTCCCCAGACCGTCAACCTCGTCGCTGTGGGCGATATCGGCGAGTGCGGGTCGCCCGCCGTCGAGCAGACAGCACGTCTTGTCGACGGTATCGACGGTCACCTCGTCCTCGCGGGTGACTTGGCTTACATGCAGGGCTCGATGCGCAATTTCATGGAATGCTTCGACCCTTCGTGGGGGGTGCACCGAAGCCGCTGGCGGCCTACTCCGGGGAATCACGAGTACATGACGCCGTCCGCCTCGGCCTACTTCGCGTATTTCGGCGAGGCCGCAGGTGAAGGCTTCTATTCGTTCCGAGCCGGCAACTGGCTGGTCCTGATGTTGAATTCGAACATCGAGGTCGGCAGCGGTTCGCCGCAATACGCGTTTGCCCAATCGGAGCTTCTTGCCCATCCTACGCGCTGCGCGATGGCCGTTTGGCACCATCCGCTGTTCTCGTCGGGACAGAATGGCAACAACCTGATGATGCGAGATCTGTTCGACCTCCTCCATCGTCAGGGCGTGGATGTCGTCGTGGCTGCGCACGATCATCTGTATGAGCGCTTCGGAAAGCAGGATGCGGAAGGCCGATCCTCTGGCGGCGGCATCCGGCAGTTCGTCGTCGGCACCGGCGGCGCACGGCTCTATGATTTCCATCGCATGGCGCCCAATTCCCAGGTTCGCGTCAAGGCTCATGGTGTGCTGCGGTTCACACTGAATCGCGACAATTACGACTGGGCATTCCTGTCCACGACCAGAGTCATCGAGGACGTCGGTTCCGACCTCTGTCACTAGCGAAGCTCCGCCTGTTTCGAAAAAGTATGCAGGCTGCGCTTCGCTCGGGCAGTATTGCCTGGCCCTGCTCCGCAGGGCGGGGGTCATGGACAAGCCACCGAGACTCAGAGACACATAGCTAACTACGTTGAGTAGCACAGGGCTCCGTAGGTATTTCGTGGTTTCTTGATGGTTTTCTCTGAGTCTCTGTGCCTCTGTGGCCCGTACGTCCCATCTTGGGGGCTCGTACGTCCTGTCTGAGCCTCGCGCACCGATGGCTTGCGCCGTCGCAGTGGTCCGAAGGACGATATCGGCATGTCCTTTCGATTGATTTCGCTAGTCGTCGTTCTCGTGTTCGGTATGTCACTCAGTCCGCTCTCCGTCAGCGCTCGCCAGGCGCCCGCGGCGAAGTTTGAACCGATACCGCCGCCTCCCGATGTGGCAGGTCCGCCCGCGGATGCGCAGAAGACAGCTTCCGGGCTCGCATCCAAAGTGTTGCAAGCCGGGAAGGGCGATAAGCGACCCAGCGCCGAAGACATGGTGACCGTTCACTACACGGGGTGGACCACCGACGGGAAGATGTTCGACAGCTCCCATGCTCGAAACAAGCCCAGCACGTTTGGCGTGAGCCGTGTGATCAAAGGGTGGGGCGAGGGCGTGCAATTGATGGTCGTCGGCGAGAAACGGCGGCTGTGGATTCCAGAAGCGCTGGCGTATCAGGGCAAACGCGACCCTCGTGGATTGCTGGTGTTCGACATCGAGTTGCTCGACATCGCCGCGTCTCCCCGCATCGCGCCGCCGGACGTCGCCGCGGCGCCGGCGGACGCCAAGAAGACGGCTTCAGGCCTCGCGTACAAAGTGCTGAAGCCTGGCACCGGGAAGTCACATCCTGAACGACGCAGTCGCGTGACCGTGCACTACACGGGCTGGACCACAGACGGCAAGATGTTCGACAGCTCGGTCGAAACTGGCGAACCTGCGTCGTTCGGGCTCGACGAAGTCATCGAGGGATGGACGGAAGGCGTTCAACTGATGGTCGAAGGTGAACGAACCCGCTTCTGGATTCCAGAGCGCCTTGCCTACAAGGGACAAGGCAGCGGCCCCCGTGGGATGTTGGTGTTCGACATCGAACTCCTGTCGCACCGGGCGCCTTAAGTTCCAAGGTTCCAAGTTCAGTGCCAACGTTCCAAGGTTCCAAGGTTCCAAGGTTCTAAGGTTCAGACGAACTTGCACGCGGCACCTTTTGCGATCTCTGAACCCTGGAACCCTGGAACCTTGGAACGCTGGAACTTCGGTAAGATCGGTAATGAGGCGGTATGAACCTCTCAACGGGCGATCGCGGTCTGGCGATTCTAGCGGCCGGCGTGCTCATCATTGGGCTCACCGCTGGACTGCCGATCAGCGCTGAACAGAACGCGATTCGACTGGACGGCTACGCCGAGTGGAGGCGTGCCGGGCTGATCCTGGTCGATGGGCAGCGCGTGCGAGCGGATCAGGGCACACGTTGGAAGGGCGAACCCACGTCCATCGACGACGTTCCGCTCGGCCACGAAGTCCGCGTGCGCGGCATCCGTCATGTCGATGGCTCGGTCCTGGCGCGTGAAATCGACGTGCGTCCGAACGGCGACGCCCTCTTCGAGAGCGACGTGCAGAAAGGCACGAATGAGCTCGAAGGCCTGTGGCTGCAGACCGGTGAAGCCTTCGAGGTCGATCGGTCTGGACGTCGCAAGGTCATCGGCGAAGTTGCGCGTGACGGCCGATCCGTGGATCGCGTCCGTCGCCTGGTGCGTCGCATGTCGCCGTCGTACGTGGACCAGTCGAAGATTCGCGTCTATGTCGTCGACAACAAAGAGTGGAACGCGATGGCGATGGGCAACGGTGCGATGTGGGTCTTCAACGGCATCATGAACGACATGACCGACGACGAGCTGGCCATCGTCGTGGGCCACGAGCTGGCGCACTACACGCATGAGCATTCGCGTCGCCAGATGCGAAAGAATATGTGGGGGCAGTTCGGCAGCCTGGCGGCGCTGCTGGCGGCCAGCGCGATCGACAACAACGGGTTGCGAGCCGCCGCGCAACTCGGCTCCGCGCTTGGCTTCTCGGCCTGGATGAGCGGCTATGGCCGCGATCTGGAGGATCAAGCCGATCGCGTCGGGCTTCGTTACGCGCACGAAGGAGGATTCGACGTCAATGGCGCCCCGCAGGTCTGGCAGCGGTTTCTGACCAAGTATGGCGAGGGCGATCGGGTGACGAACTTCTTCTTCTCCGATCATTCACTCGCCAGCGCCCGCCGAAAGAACCTGGAGCAGGAACTGCGGAACAACTACGCCCGTTGACGTCACCGAGGCGATGACAACCCGAAGCACGGTTTTGGTCGATCGAGGCGACGTCGGAGTGCGTATCGACCGGGTGCTGCTTCGACACCTCGCGCACATTCCAGGCGTGACGAGAAACCGTCTGCAGCGGCTGATTGATGGCGGCCTGGTATGCGTCAACGGGCTGCCAGTGAGCCGACCCTCGAGACGCGTGGCTGCGACTGATGCGATTACCGTCGATCTCCCTGCTCGCCGCGCGCGGTCCGCACCGACGGCCGAGAACATTCCGGTGTCGGTCGTCTACGAAGACGGCCACCTGTTGGTGGTCAACAAGCCTCCTGGTCAAGTCTCGCATCCTGCGTTTCGGAACCCCAGTGGGACACTTCTCAACGCAATTCTTGCGCACGCCAACGGTCGCTGGCAGCCTGCCTTGTTGAGTCGCCTCGACAAGGACACATCAGGCCTGGTGCTGGTTGCCAAAGACCCGACGGTGCAGACGGCTCTTCAGCGGCTCGGCAACGCCAATCGAATCGAGAAGGACTACCTGGCCATCGTGCTCGGGCGGCCGCCGTCGAAAGGCACCATCGATCTCGCCCTCGACCGCGATCCCTGGGATCGTCGTCGCGTGATCGTCCGCGATCGCGGCGGCGTACCGAGCGTGACGCGGTTCGAGCGTCTGCAGTCGATCACGGTGGCACCGGGACGAGCGCTAACGCTGCTGAAATGCCGCTTGGTTACCGGCCGCACGCATCAGATTCGAGTGCATCTCGCGGCCAAAGGCTGGCCAATCGTTGGTGATGCCGTGTACGGCAAGCGCATAAAGGCCGGATCGGACGATGCCTGGCTTCCCCGTATCGCGCGACAGGCCCTGCACGCGTGGCGGCTCGCGTTGACCCACCCGTCTACTGGCGAACGAATCGACGTGACGGCGCCCATCCCTGACGATATGACACGCCTGCTCGTCGGAACTGGTCTGACACAGTCGACCTTCCTGAATCATCCGTCGACGCGGGCCATGTCCAGAGGGACAGTGGCCAGTGCCGAGTAGTCCAGCGCTTCTCCGTCACGCGCCAGCAGGGCCGTCAGAAGCTGTTGGACGATGGCGGTGACGGGGGCGGGGGCGCGCGCGTCGTTGAGCGCGTCGAGCACGATGCGGAGATCCTTGCGGTACAGACGTGCCGAAAAGCCGGGTTTGAAGTTGCTGTTCAACAGGCGCTCGCCGTGCACTTCGAGCACGCGGCTCGCCGCGAATCCTCCCAGCAACGCGGCACGTACCTTTGCGGGATCGACGTGTGACTTGCGCGCCAGCGCAAACGCTTCACCAACCGCAGCCAGAGTTCCCCCGATCACCAACTGATTGCACGCCTTGCAAATCTGGCCGGCGCCAGACTCGCCGATATGAATGATGCGTTCCGGGTTGCCCATCGCCTCGAGGATTGAGCGCACACGCTCGAGTGCGGATGCGTCGCCACCCACCATGATCGACAGCGTGCCGTCGATGGCGCCAATCTCGCCTCCGCTCACCGGCGCATCGAGCAGGGTGGCGCCGCGCGTGGCGGCCTCCTGCGCCAGCCGACGGGCGGTGGCCGGCGCGATGGTGCTCATGTCGATCAGAACTGAGTCCTTCTGGAGCGATTGAAACACGCCGTCGGTGCCGGCCAGGACCTGCTCGACATCAGGCCCATCGGGCAGCATGGTGATGATTCGCGTTGCCTGTGCAGCGACATCGGCGGGTGACCGTGCCGCCCGAGCACCGGCGCTGGCTATCTCGTCGACCGGCCCACGACTTCGACTGTGAACGACGAGTGAGAAGCCCCGCTTCAGAAGGTTGCGTGCCATGGGTCGCCCCATGACACCGAGGCCGATGAAGCCAATGATCTCTGTAGTCATGGCGCGACTCTACATTCCCGAGGTCAGGTCGTACAAGACGTTGCTTTCACCTCGTTCTTGGATGAGTCGACCAATCCGCTCGACCAAGAGCTGTCGACGCGCCATCACCCCCTCGATCTCCTTCGAGGTGAGATACTTGCCGGCGACGTGCCGGATGTCGGCCTCCGTCAGCGTCTGGAGCTTCTGGTAGAACATCCGATCGCATTGCTGAACGGTATCAGGGTAGCGAAGGGCGTGATCGAGCCGAAATGCACGACTGAAGTCGATCATGATGACACGCCAATCCTTGGTGTAGAGGATGTTGCCCTTGTTCCGATCCATGTCGCGCAACAGCTCCGCGAAGATCACCATGCTCTGACGTTGGCGCGAAAACGCGAGCGGTTCTGGTGGTCGAGTGTTGGACTTCTCCCGATCACCTTCGTCCATCAGCACATCGTCAACCCACCAGGAGAGAGATCCAGTCTGGTTTCTCCACCGACGCTCGACCGTAACCGGCATCATGCCGTCAACACCCACCAGGCGGGCAATCTCGTACGCGGCGATGTTGTATTTATACGAGTCGACAAAGTTAAGTTCGCCCGCGCGTTTTTTGCCCTGAGCCCGTTCGAGCGGCGATAGACGATCGTCGATTGATTGAAAACCGGCGTCGTGGGTGAAGACGCCATCGCTGAGCGTGAGTCGAAGCGATCCGGTAATGCCCTTACCGGCGGGCCTCGAGTCAATCACTTTGGCGTCAGTCAGGAAGGCCCGCTGCTGTTCCGGTGTGAGCCGAACAGCTGTTTGAGCGACCGCCTGGACGGCGACGGTGAGGGCCAGAACACTGGCAGCGGCCAGCGTGGGGCGCATTCGCACGCGGTCATTGTATGGGCGGACGCCGCTGTTGCAAGCGGGTAAAACTCTGTCCGTGCCCGCGGAGCGCGGCAATCCAACACAGGTGGCGCAGCTCCGCCGCTTACTCGGATCGTAGAGCTGTCAACGGATTCACTTCCTCGCCGCGATTGGACGGCTGAAGGGGTTGGATGGTTGACTAGACGCCGACTCTACCGGCCGGCGCGACCTGCAACACGATCGCCGCCGCGTTGCGAACCGAGTACTGCCGGTGCTGCACAACACGTTCGTAGGGCAGCGAGACGATGGCTGTGGCATCGCCTTCGGCATCCGGGTGAAGCAAGACCGTCACCGGCTCGTTCTGATGCTCCCGCGCGAGCTGAGTCGCTTCTGCGGGGGTCACGAACCCAATAACCGCACTGACCCCGTCCGCCAGGCGATGGATCTCGAAGTTGCGATAGTGGCGGACGGCAAACAACGGCGAAGCCAGTGCCGGCGAGCTCGTGAAGCCGTAGACGCCGTCTGGCAGGCTCTCGGCGGCAAACCCTTCTTGGGAGGGAGTGACGAGCTGAACGTCGTGCTCTCGCCGCAGCGCTTCGCGTGCGGACTCAGGGGATTCGGAACTCATATCATCACTCCGCGGTCATGTGGGGGTACTTGAAGTCGCGCGGGGGAGAGAAAGTTTCCTTCACGCTCCGAGCGCTCACCCAGCGCAACAAGTTCATCTTCGATCCCGCTTTGTCGTTGGTCCCCGAAGCCCTGGCGCCGCCAAACGGCTGCTGGCCGACCACCGCCCCGGTCGGCTTGTCGTTGATGTAGAAGTTGCCCGCGGCATACCGTAACGCTTGAGACGCCTGATGGACTGCCCGACGATCCGCCGCGAACACGGCGCCAGTCAGCGCGTACGGTGACGTCGAGTCCACAATCTTCAGCATGCGCGTCCAATCCTTGTCCTGATAGACATAGGTCGTCAGCACGGGCCCGAAGATCTCCTCGCTCAACAGCCGGTAGTCGGGCCTTCGAGCCTGCACCAGCGTCGGCTCGATGAAGTACCCCTTGCGATCGTCGGCGCCGCCGCCGGCCACGATGGTGGCGTTCTTCTTCGCATCAGCGAGGTACCCGCTGATCTTCTTGAACGCATTGGCATCGATCACGGCGCCCATGAAGTTGCGGAAGTCGCGCACGTCGCCCATGTTGATCTCTTTCATCATCGCGAGCATGCGCTGCTTGACCGCGGGCCATAACGACTTGGGCACATAGGCACGACTGGCGGCGGAGCACTTCTGGCCCTGATACTCGAAGGCTCCGCGGACGAGCCCGACCGCAACCTCTTGCGGATCGGCGGACGGGTGTACGACGACGAAGTCCTTGCCGCCTGTCTCACCGACGATCCGCGGGTACGAACGGTAACTGCCGAGGTTCTGACCAATTCGTTGCGAGATGCTGTTGAAAACCGTGGTGGAGCCGGTGAAGTGCACGCCGGCGAACTCCGGATGGTCGAGCACCACGTTCGATACTTCCGCGGCATCGCCAGGCACAAAATTGATCACGCCGGGCGGGAGGCCGGCGGCCTCGAGCAGCTTCATGATGTAGTGGGCGCTGAGCATCGCGCTCGATGCTGGCTTCCACACGACCGTGCAGCCCATCAGAGCCGGAGCGGTCGGCAGATTACCGCCGATTGCCGTGAAGTTGAACGGTGTGACCGCGTAAACGAACCCTTCGAGCCCCCGATAGTCGGACTGATTCCACACGCCGTGAGTGCTGATCGGCTGCTCTCGATACAGCTCCTCGGCGTATGCGACGTTGAAGCGCCAAAAGTCAATCAGCTCGGACGCCGCATCGATCTCGGCCTGAAACACCGTCTTCGACTGGCCGAGCATCGTCGCCGCGTTCAGCGTCTGTCGCCAGGAAGTCGTCAGCAGTTCGGCGGCTCTGAGAAATACGGCAGCGCGGTCCTCCCACGACCAGTTCGCCCAGTCGCGTCGGGCGCTGAGAGCCGCCTGAATGGCCTGTCGGACTTCCTTACGACCCGCTTTCTGATAGGTGCCCAGCACGTGCGCGTGCTTGTGGGGCATCACCGCCTGACCGGTCTTTCCAGTGCGGACTTCGCGGCCGCCAATGACCAGAGGAATCTCGACACGCTCCGAGGCCATGTCTACCAGGCGCTTCTTGATCTCGGCGCGCTCCGGGGTGCCCGGGGCATACGTCAGATTGGGTTCGTTCGTCGGCGGCGGCACTCGCCGCACACCTGCAAATGATGAGGACATATGAGGATTCTAGTTGAACGAGAGTCTCTGAGGCGTCGTCGTGTCGTCTCGACTCACGCGCGTGCGCCCTCGACTTCCACCTTGATGTGACGCCACTTGCCTTGACGAAATCGCAGCACGCTCAGAACGCAGCGTGCGAAGTGACCGAGGACAATCGCCAGCCAGATGTCGGACGACTGAAGCGGGCGGACCGCCTGGATGATGCTGCACAGGCCGATCGGGATTGCCACTTGGGAGGCGAGCGTGATGTAGAGCGGGCTGCGCGTGTCGCCCGTACCCTGCAAACCTCCAGTGAAGACCAGCGCCGTCGTGATGAAGAAGCCCGACACGGCGAGATACATGAGAAGCGATTCGCCGAGGGTCGCCACATCCGGTTCGGTCGCGCCGAAGATCCCGAGCAGCGCATGTGGAAACGCCACGAACATCAGGCCGACCACCGCGGCAACGGTGATGCCGATGCGCGCGGCGTGATAAACGCCGGCAATGGCTCGCTCGGGGTGGCCCGCGCCCAGATTTTGGCCGGCGATCGTCGCCGCCGCGCCCATCAAACCCACTGAGGTCCACGTGATCAGCGAAAACAGCTCGGTGTAGCCGATGGCGTACGCCGCCTGCGCGGCCGCGCTCTGCTCGAGCGACCCCATGAACCGCAGCATCAGCACGCCGCCGATGTTCATCGCAATGCCCTGGACGCCGGTGGGCAAACCAAAGCGAAAGAGCGCCCTGATAATCGCCCAATCGGGCCGCCAGTCCATGTGACGCGAAAAGCGAATCACGCCGTCGCCCTTGAACAGGTGCCACATCGCGTACATGCTGACGGCGCCTGAGGCGATGGACGTTCCGAGTGCAGAGCCGGCCGTCCCGAGCGCCGGAATCGGACCGAAGCCGCGAATGAGCAGGACGTTGAGCGCGACGTTCAGCACCGTCATCGTGAGTCCCAGCCGCAGTGGCGTTCGCGCATCGCCCGCGGCCCGCATGGCAGCCGAGACCATGAAGAAGAACAGCATCCCGATGCTGCCGATGAAATTGATCCTCAGGAACGGCAGCGCCTGCTGCTTGACGTCAGGCGCGGCGTGTACCAGGTCCAGCAGGGCAGGAGTGGCCACATACCCGATTGCAGCCATCAGCACGAACATCCCAATCGACGTCAGAGTCGCCTGCTGCACCACGCGATTGACCCGGTCCGAATCACCGGCGCCGGCAAAGCGGGCAACGAGCACGGCCTGCCCGGTAAACACCGACGCCATGAAAACGATGACCACGAGGAAGATCTGCCAGCTCACGCCGATGGCGGCATTGGCGGTGTAGCCGATTAATTGACCGACCAGGACGTGATCGATCACACCCTGCAGCCCGGCCACGAGGTTCTGGACCATCGTGGGCCACGCCAGTTTCCATACCGCCGGGCTGATCGGACCTTCGACAAGCGAACGATCGAACGGGGATGACTTCTTCGCGGGCGGCGACTCTGACATTGTGCCGAACGTGTGATTTTACGTCACGAACCAGACAACCGCACCCACAACCGCGGCCGTCCCCAGCATGGCGACCGGCCACAACACCGCGGATGCGGCAAGAAGGAGGGTGAGGACGACCACGAACGCAACTGGTCCCAGCGGCCAGACCAATGCAGTCGCGAGGCGCGGACCGATCGGATCCCGCATGACGACGAGGCCAATGAGCACGCCGATTACATAGATCGCCAGCAGAGTCGTCAACGTTCGATGGTTACCTTCTAGACATCCAACTCCTCCGCTTCTTCCGCTCGTTCCATGATGAAGCGGAAGCGAGCCGAGGCATCCTTCCCCATCAGCTCGTTGATGACACGATCGGTCACGAGCTGGTCAGCGACGTCCACGCGCAGCAATCGTCGCGACCGAGGATTCAGCGTCGTCTCCCACAGGACCTTGGGCATCATCTCACCCAGCCCTTTGAATCGCGTGATCTCAGGTGTGGCACGCCCCGCGCGTTGCTTGACGATCTGATCCTTCTGAGAATCGTCCAGCGCCCAGAACGTCTCCTTGCCGATGTCGATGCGAAAGAGCGGAGGCTGCGCCAGGTAGACCTTGCCACTGGCGATGAGCTGCGGCAGGTGACGATACAGGAACGTCAACAGCAGCGTGGCAATGTGATGGCCATCCGAATCAGCGTCGGCCAGGATGATGATCTTCCCGTAACGAAGTCGCGACTCGTCGAACCCTTTTCCGACCCCACATCCCGAGGGCGGTCACGAGGTCGGCGAGCTCCTTGTTCTCCAGCACCTTGCCGGTCGCCATGCCCTCGGTGTTCATCACCTTTCCACGCAGCGGCAGGATCGCTTGACGCGCCCGATCGCGGCCCTGCTTGGCCGACCCGCCCGCCGAATCGCCCTCGACGATGAAGATCTCGCTCGTGATCGACCCGGGATGCGTGCAATCGGACAGCTTGCCGGGCAGGGTGACCCGACCGGACGTTGGTCCCTTGCGAACGACCTCCTGCTGCGCCGCCCGGCTGGCCTCGCGAGCTCTCGCGGCGAGGATGATGCGCGCCACGATCGCTTCCGCGATGGACTGGTTGTGATTGAGCCAATGCTCGAGGCCCGGCCGAACCATGCCGTCGATCGCCGACACCAGCTCGGGATTGTTCAGCCGATCCTTCGTCTGCCCCTGGAATTGCGGCTCTTGAATGAAGAGGGAGAGGACGCCGGTCATGCCCTCGCGAATATCTTCAGTGGTAAGCGTCACGCCCTTCGGCGTCAGGTTATGGGTCTCGATATAGTTCCGGACGGCCTTGCCCAACCCGGCTCGAAAGCCGTTTTCGTGGGTTCCCCCTGAACCTGTTGGGATGCCATTGACGTAGCTTCGCAGGTGCTCGTCGGTCGACTCGGTCCACTGGAGGACCAGCTCCGCCCGAACGCCGTTGTCCTTCTCCAGCACGAACGGCGATTCGTGCACGGGTTTGCCGGCGCGTTCCGCGATGATCTTCTTCAGATAGTCGGCCAGGCCTTCCTCGTGTTGAAACACGGTCTTGGTGCCCGCCGCTTCGTCTTCGAACGTCACCTTCACACCGCGATGCAAGTAGCTGGCGACCTCCAGCCGGTCGCGGATGGTTGCGGCCTCGAACTCGATCTTCGGAAAGATTGTGGGATCGGGATGGAAGTAGACGGTCGTTCCGGTGCCGCGGGCAGCTCCCAGCTTCTTCAGCGCTGAGACCGGCTTGCCCTGTTTGAACCGCATCTCCCATTGGTGACCATCGCGCCGGACGGTCGCGACCAGGTCACGAGAGAGCGCGTTCACCACACTCGCACCGACGCCGTGGAGACCGCCGGCGGTCTTGTAATTGCCCTTCTCGAACTTTCCACCCGCATGGAGGACGGTAAAGATCACCTCGAGCGCCGTTTTTCTGGTCTTGGGATGCACATCGACCGGAATCCCACGCCCATCGTCTTCGACACTGATCGAGGTGCCGTCCTTGTGCAACGTGACGCGAATGTTCGACGCGTGCCCGTTCATCGCCTCGTCGATCGCGTTGTCGAGCACTTCCCAGACCAGATGGTGAAGGCCGGTCGAGCCGACACCACCGATGTACATGCCGGGGCGTTTACGAACGGGCTCGAGGCCTTCGAGAACTGTGATGTCTTTAGCGGTGTATGAGGACACTGGTGGTGATTATAGAGAAGGGCGTAGGGCATAGGGCGTAGGGCACAGGGACAGGGCATACGGTGAGGGCACGGGGCGCAGGGCATAGGGACAGGGTATACGGGTAGCAGGGCATAGGTCAGAGAAACTAGAGGGACTGAGGGCCCTTGGCCCTCCTATGCCCTACGCCCTACGCCCAACGCCCTATTACGCGAGTCGCACCGTCCTGCGATCGGGATCCCATCGCCACATCGGACCGGTGCCCTTCAACTCGACGCCGCCAAGCCACCTATCGATGCCGCAGGCGCGCACGCGATCGAGGCGGTTGTCCAGCACTTGCTGACCATCGGTCGTCAGGCTCAGTTCATCCTCCAACGTCAATGGTCGCGTGGGAAGGCTCGCTTTGAGAAGCGGGCGGGACGAGCGCAGGAGTGAATCGATATGGGCGATGAACGCCGCGTCGCCCATGAACACGGCGTCCTCGCGCACCTGATGTGAGGCCTTGTAGATGGCGCCCACGCTCGTGTACCCGCTGGCGATCCCCTCGAGGGCCTGTTGTTCAGTGCGAGACAAGCCGTTCCGCATCGAGGGAAACTGTTCGAGATGACGCGAAAGCGCGGCGCGCAGGTGAGGCAGTTGGTCGACTCGCGAGCGCACCTCGACAAGTGTTCGCGGATCCGTGGAGCGAAACGCGGTCCACGCATCGCGCGCGGCGAGCCGCTGGGCCGACGTGACGTCAGCCCGCGCAGCGAAGAGTCCGGCAAACCGCGCCGCCGGTTGCGTACCCAGATAGTCGTCGGACGGGACGGCCGTCACACGCGGACTGCCGTCCAGCGGGAGCCGGTCGAGAATCTGAAGCAAGTGCAGTTGATCGTACAGATCGTGCTCGAACCAGAGCACGATCTCGTCGACGGGCGCGGCGCCGCGCGACCCCCGCACCGCCCGTTCGAGAGCGGCGTCGCGGTCGGCCAGCTTGCGTCCGATCGCCTCCGCCGATCCCCAGCCGCATGACGCGAGAAATTCGGCCCGCTGTTGACGCAGCGCCGCCGGATTGAGGCCCGCAGGCACCGGTCCCTCGTGAAGCACATCGTCCCACGGCACCATCGGTCCCTCGATGCCGGCCTGTCGCATCAGCGGGATGATCGCGGTGCCGTTGGTAAGGTGAAGCATGGCGTTCTTGACAGTGGTCGTCGACCAGTGGTTCTCAACGAGTGGTTCGGAACGACGGTTCCATCTGGCTCGAACCTCTACCGGGAACCCTCGGGAACCATCGTCAAGAACTGCCGCGTAGAACCTGCGTGTAGAACCAACTACTCCGCGTCCTCGTTCCGTCCCCTGCCTCCCGCTCGTCGCCTTGTGCGAGGGGCGTCGCTCTTGACCTTCGTTGTGCGAGGTGCTCGACGGGCCGGCGTACGTTTGGCTTTGCTCGTTTCGCTCGCCGGTCGTCGTGCTTTACGAATCTTCGGCTCGGGATCCATCGGCGAGATGGCGCCGAACATCGCGAGCTGATCGTCGGCTTCGGCCTCATCCCTCGAATCGGTCCCGCCCGCTGGCAGCGCGCCGATGGTCACCGGAGGCTCGTCCGGCGTGATGTGAGGGGTGGCGTCCGCGACTTCGGAGGCCTCGTCGATCTCGACGGGCGAACCTGTCTCCACGCTTTCAAGGCTCGCCCAGCCATGTGGGACGTTCGTCGGCCGCGCGGCGCCCGCAAACGCGCGCAACCCGCCCTGCCGATCACGCTCCAGCCGCAACAGCCCATCCTTCTGGCACGCGCGCAGCAATTCAGGGAGCGATCCGTACCGCCGCTCATCGAAATCCGGACGAGCCGCGCGAATGAACTGCTTCATCTGTCGGAGATACATTGGCCACCGCGGTGGCGTGGGCGACTCGGCGAGCACCGCTCGAACCAGCGCAACACCATCGGCCAGCGAGAACTCCGGCGTCGCAGAAACGGCTGCGGTCCCGTCCTCCGCGAGAAGCGGGCGCATCCAAGGACACGGTTGCGGCGCTCGAACCGTTGACAGATCCCAACTGACCGTTCTCCGACATCTCGACGATGGTGGTGCGGCCCGAGTGCTTGAGGGTGACGAGGCCCTGCTGTTCGAGCTTCTCAGCAAAATCGCGGAACGTGCTGGCGCCGTAATCGCGCTCGGAAAACGACGAGTCGAGCTGCAACAGCGTGCTCTTGAGCAACCCCAGCTGCGGCGACACTTCGCGGTCGGCGAGGACCTTGAGCGCACGCTGAACGAGCGGGAACACCTGATCCAGCGAGCTTTGGCCTGGACGGCCACCACGATCGAGTCGCGGCGCGCTGCGCGGGCGGTCTACTCCGCTGCTGCCAGCCACGTTTTCGTAGGCGATGAACTCGGTGCAGTTCTTCTGCATCACCTGGCTGGTGAACGAGCGGCCGCCAATCACGAACACTTTCTTGTCGTACTGCTTCAGCTTTTCGACCAGCGTGATGAAGTCGCTGTCGCCGCCAACGATCACGAACGCGTTGATATGGTCGTGCGTGAACGCCATCTCGAGGGCATCGAGGGCCAGGTTGATGTCAGCGCCGTTCTTGTCGCCGCCGGGGGTCATGACGCGCTGCACGAGGCGCACGGCGTGTTGAGCCATCGTGCGACTGTGGTCGCCAGCTCGTTTCCAGTCGCCGTAGGCAATCTTGGTGATGATTTCGCCGCGTTCCTTCACGGCTTCGAGGACGGCGCCAACATCGAATTGGCGGCCGAGGGTGGTTTTTACACCGATCTCGACGTTGTCGAAATCGATGAAGACAGCAATCTTCAATCGTTGATCGGACATTTCTTCCAGTGGTCAGTAATCAGTGGTCAGTAATCCGTGGTCGGTGATCCGTGGTCTCTGTGGTCTGGGATCGGGGATCGCAGCCCGTGTGCAAGGCGATCACGAAAAGAACGCCGGGCTCAGTAGCCAGAGATCGCGAGAACCAGGGAGGCAACAAAACTTCGGGGACGCGACGTACGCGACGCAGAAGTTACGCCACTAGTATAGCCCAGAACCGAATATGGCTGAAATCACGTGAGAAGCGCGCGCTTCAGCAATGAAATCTGGCCGGAATGGTAGATCGTATGGTGCGCCAGTCCGTGCAAGGTGAGGTAGTACGACAGCCCCGTTCCGAGCGCGTTGTCGCGGAAATCACGCACGGGTTGATCCAGCGTGGCGGGGTCCATCGACCGGATGGCGGCGGCGAGCGCGCGATGCGCCTCGAACAAATCCGCTTGCGCCTGGCGCCAGCGGCCTGGCGCAAAGTCCTCGACCTCCGGCCAGTCGCCTGCTTCGGGATCCTGCGCCGGCCGACCGCCAAGCCGAGCGGTGACCTCGCGCGCCCAACCGGTCATGTGGAGCACCAATTCCCAGATGCTGTGGGCCCCGCCCGGTGGACGGCGGGCGGCGAGCGTGGCGTCGATCCCATCGAGCACCTGTTTCACACTCGGCCCGTGCCACGGGTCGCCCGTGACGATTCGTTCGACAAGCTCCGCTATTGCTCTGCTTTCCATGGCCGGTACATTCGTTGCACAGTAGGCATCAGGAGAACATTGATGCCTGGGATCCGTCACTTCACAAGGTCACTGGCTCTTGCTACGCCCCTGCTCTTCTCGGTGGCTGTCGCCGCCGGACAAGAGGCGTCGATCCAAAAGCTGATCGAACGTGGTTCGCTCAACGAAGCTGTGCAAAAGGCCGAAGGCGAACGCGACAACCCAGAGTCTACCTATCTTGCCGCCCAGGCGTTCGGCAAGATGAACGACGGCGGTCGTGCCAACGAGGAATATTCACGACTTCGCGAGCGTGGTGAGGAGGATTGGAAGGCGATTGGCGAGTCCGGCGCCGCGCTGACCGGGGGGAACCTGGACGAAGCGATGGCAGCTGCGACGCGCGCCGTGTCGGCCAATGGCGGCAACCCGTACGCTCACTTCCAGCTCGGTATCGTGGCGAGTCGGCAGAACAACTCCCAGAAAGCCGCCGAGGCGTTTGGCCGGGCCGCGGAGATCAAACCCGATCTGGCGTATGCCCACTACTATGCGGGGATTGCGAATCAGCGCATCAAGCAGATTCCGAAGATGTCCGAGCACCTCGAAACCTTCCTGCGGCTCGCTCCCGACGCGCCCGAGCGAGATGCCGCCGCGGCGATTTTACGGACGCTAAAACGCCGCTAGGCTGGAACTTCGGTTCTGGACGAGGGTTCGTGACGACGGTTCTTGGACGACGGTTCTACAAAGGTTCGGTGCCGATGGTTCATCGCGTTCAGTCGCAGAACCTTCGTGAAGAACCCCTGTGGAACCCTCGTCAAGAACCATCGTAAAGAACCGACGTGAAGAACCTACAAGCCTCAGAAAATATGACTAATCCCGAAGTACCACCTGCCGCTCTTCAGCTGGTTGGCGGGGCTTTGGGGTGAAAGCGTTGTCCCCGGAATGCCAAAGTCGATGCGGAGCAGCGCAAAGGGCGACACGAGACGAAACCCGAGGCCGTAGCCCGTCGCCAGGTCACTGAACGAGATGTCACTCCTCGTCGGAAACACGTTGCCGGCATCCAGGAAGGCGACGCCGTGCAGCCACCCGCGAACCGGGAATCGTAGCTCCCCATTGACAGCGAGCAAGGCGTCGCCGCCGATCGGGATTCCGAACGAATCGCGCGGACCCAGGCTGTTCTCAGAGTACCCGCGCACGGTGGTTGCACCACCAAGCTGAAACCGCTCGGTGAAAACCAGTCCCTGTCCGCCATAACCACTTCCAAGCTGCACACGTCCTGCGACGACGACCCGCCCAAGCTCGCGGTAGAGCGATTGCTTGAACAGGAGTTTGCCGCTCGTGTAGTCAGAACCAAGCGCCTGGAGCGCCTGCTCCCAGTTCGCGGTGGTCAACCATCCCTGGCGCGGGTTCGTTGCATCGTCTCGGCGATCCAGCACCACCCCCGCGTTCAGCGACCCGACATAGGCGGGGAGCGGGGTGGCCTCAGGTGGCTGTGGAGGATCGAAGGACACCTCCTCACGTTCGAAGCGGTAACCCCAGATCAGCTCCGAAAGCCGGAAGGGCCGCCAGCGTTGCTCGAAGTTGACGCCGAAGCGCTGATCGATCGTATCCAGGACCTCACGCTCGAATCGCTGTCGTGAGTAGAACACAAAGCCGCCCGATCGAATGGGTAAGCCAAAGAACGAACTGTTCGACGTAAACAGGCTGGCCGCCTGCCGACTTCGTTCGTATCGCCCAGCGATGCCGCCCGTAACCGCTCGACCAAACAGATTCTGGTTTTGAAGGTCAGCTAGAACGCCGAGGCTCTGCAGCCGTGGTTCGGTCCCATCCGGTTCCGGCACCTCGGACTTTTCATCGGTGTACTGCGCACCGTATCGAAAGCGCCATACCGGGTACTCGACGACCCGCACCACGGCACGAACCGGCTGAATGCCCGCCGAGGATTCCTCGGTGGTAGGGGTAAGCGGCACCGGCTCGATGTCCACCTGCTGAAAGACGTTGGTGTCGTACAAACGCTTTCGCGCCTGTGCCCAGTCCGCGAGATTGACCGGTTCTCCGATCCGCAATCGCAGCGTCCGGTGGAGCACGCCCTCGCGAGTCCGCGTCGCACCAGACGTGCTCACCTCGCGAAGCACCTGCTGCACGCCCTCGAGAATGGCAAACTCGACCGCTACGGTGCCGGCATCGGGATCGGGTTCGGCCTCAACCTCGATCTGAAGCGAATTGAAGCCTTGACTCGCGTAGTAATCTTCCACGCGCTGTTGCGCCGCGTCTATCTCGGCGGTGACAAAGGGAATGCCGCTATCCAGACGGGCGGCGCTCGCCACACTCGCCAGCCGGTTCGGACTGATACCTGGGAACGACAGCCGCCCGAGCACGAAACCCGTCCCCTCGGTGATCGTCACCGGGAGGACGCCTTCATTCCCCTGAACCACTGGCTGATCGGCTTTCACGGTCGCCGAAAGGTGACCCTGGTTGCGATAGAACGTCGCGATTGCGTCCGCCAGCCTGGTGGGATCGAGCCACCCTTCGAGCTGGAGGCCGGCCTCTTGCACCACCATGTCGAGGCGATCGCTATCGAACGCCCGGTTCCCGGCGTACTGAATCGACCGACGGCTGACCGTGACGCCCGGCGTCACGGTGACGCGAATCTGCTTCCGCTGCGGAGTCGATGACGCCACGGCAACCTCGACCTTGCTGCCGATGACGTTCTCTTCCATCAGGTGGCGCAGAATCTGTGCCTCGACCTCCTCCAGCAGGAAGCGGTCGAAGATGGTTCGGCGCCACGCATCTCGGATCGCCTGCTCGACCTCGGGTTCGAGCGGGTGACCGTCGATGACGAACTCGGTTATCGGACCTGGCTCGATGCGATACTCAAGCGCCACGCTCGAGCCATCGTCACTAACGTGTCGGAGGCCGCGAACACGCGCCTCGTAACGGTTCTGCTTCTGGTATTCCTCACGCAGACGATCGACGTCGCGCTGCCACGTGTGGAACTCGAACGGTTCCCCAGACTCGAGCCCCAACAGCGCCAATAACTGCTCTGTGGGACGGCCCGGCTCGCCGGTAATCCTGATATCCGTGACCTTTGGCGGAGGCGTCGATGCACCAGGGTCGGTGGACGCGCCACCGAACGTGATCTCGTGTCGCAGTGCAAACGACCGATCAAGATTGTCCCGGTTTACCGCGCGCAACTCGATATTGCGTCGGGGGTGATAACTGAGAATGGTCGACAACCCGCCGCTCTCGCGAAGGCTTTGCGACAGGGTCAGCTCGACGTTAGACCGGAGTCGCTTCGACAGCGTCAGTCTCGTCGATGGGTCGGTCTCCGTCGCAATGAGACCGGGGTCAGCCCGAAACTCGTCGGTCTCGAATTCTCCACGTTGCACGCGAACGCTATCCAGCCCAATTGCGCGTCCCCCAGCACCCAGGAGCTCCGCTGACAGCAACGCGACCGCGTCCTCGCCCGACCCACCCAGGAGCATCTCCATCGCCTCCCGCGAGTCAACCCGCGGGTCGGACGATGCGACGTTGGTTTCGAGCCGATCAAGCGGGCCTTCGAGAGTCAAGGTGATGTCGCTGCCTGAAGCCCGCGTGCGCAGCTCGATGTCGAACTCCGGAACGATGCGGTTGGGGTTGGTGAACGAAATGCTGCCGCGCGACACCACAAACGTGTTGCCGGCGAGGTACGCCTCGCCACCTTCTCGAAAGGTGATGCGGCCCGCCAGGCTCGGGTCGCTCATCGTCCCGCTGATGCGAAGTCCCGCACCCGCTTCGATGCGTCCGTAGTTGTTGTCCAGCCGGAGATCCTGCAGCGTCGAGACGAACAGGTTCAGCCGGAGCCGTTCGCCCCAGGACTCCTCGCCGGCCGGCGACGGCACGCGGGTACGGCGCGCCGCGATCAGGGCGGGCAGGCTGATCGGCTCGGTGTAAGCACTTCGCTCCACGTTGATGTCGCCGGTCAGCGTCCAGCCGGTGGGACTTGGGAGCAGCGTGACGAGGGCGTCGACTTCGCTCTGCAGCCCGGTTGGGTACTCGAGGGCCGCGCCGTCCACGACAATGGTCAAACCTCCGGTTGTTGGCGTGAATCCCTCGAGCAGAAAACCACCATCCAGCGCGAGCGCGCCGCCGTTGAGGCTGCCCCGCATGCTGTCGAACAACACCCGCTTACCATCCAGCGCAATCGTGCCGTTGATTTCGGAAACCAGGATCCGAGGCTCGCGGATCGCCATTTCAGCGTCGGCAATGTCAATGCGGCCGTTGAGTACCGGGGAGCGAAGCGCGCCGCCGATCCCCATGTTGATCTTGGCCTCGCCATCGGTGGCGACCGTCGGCGTGAATGCCGAGATGATCCGAAGGTCCGCCGTACCTTGCAGCGTGAGATCGAGTACCTGCTTGTCGGTCGGCGTCAGGTGCGCCGTGCCGGTCAGCGTCAGCGGGCTCCCACCCGCGTCGAACGCCATGTCCTTGATCGTGACGACGCCACCTTGGATGTCCAGAACCGAAGGGCGCACCTGTGCGACCGTTACGCCGGCCAGCACAAAATCCGCCTCATCGAGTGTGAGTGAGCCGCTGACGCCTTCGAGGCTGGCACTCGTTATACGAGCATCCAAGGTCGCCGAGACGCGACCATCGATGCTGTCGACGACAGCCGAGCTCACGAACGGAGCGAGGGCCGACTCGCTCAGTCCAGTCACGCGGAGCTTCGCAAAGCCAGCAGGGCCCGTTGGCAATGGCGGTGCCGAGGTCTGTCGCGACTCCAGCACGGCGCGCGGAACCGAGGCGGTGCCCTCGATGCCCCCGTCCTGCCACTGCCCGGTCAGCCGCGTCACGTCGAGCGTTGCGCCGTCGAAGTCGGCGTCGAGCATCAAATTGAGGACCGGCGGAAGCTCGTCCCACGTGATGGTGCCACCCGACAATTGAAGGGTGCCGGTTGACTTTTCGAAGCCACCCGCCGATTGGAATACCAGGCTCATCGGTCCAGATCCGCCGAGCTCTGACGGCACGCCAAAGGGCCGACCGATTCGCAAGATGTCGCCCAACTCGCCTTTGAATAGGCTGTCCCACTTGGCCGTCGTCAGGCCGCCTTCTCCAAGACGGCCCGACGCCACAAGGCGACCCGTTCCAACCGTGATGTCGAGGGCGTCTATGGACAGTCCCGTGCCATCCCACGAGAGCCGTGAAGGGGAGGCGAGTTGAACGGGGACGCCAGAGACATCGGCTGAGATGTCCTGCAGGTTGATGAACGCCTGCGATTGCGTGATGGCGGCGAGCTGACCCTTGGCTGTGGCGCTCAGGCTCACCGAACCCGTGACATGTCCTTCTTCCAGTCCAGCCAGCGTGACGATCGGCGGGAGGTTGATCCGATTCATGACGATGACCGCCTCGTACTCGAACGGCTGACGGGGCTGAATCGTCGCGTTGATGAAAGCGCCAAGAGATGGGATCGTTCCAGTGACGCGTGCGGATTCGCCGTCGAGGCGCACGTTCGCGATTCCCTTGTCGATGAGCTCTCCCGCCACCCCGCCAGCCACGGCGAACTCGATGACACCCACGCCGGTCGGATGATCGATGTCGCCAGAGCCAGCGAACTTGAGACCGAAGCGGGCCTCCGCGTCGCCCAGCCGCGCCAGGGTGCCCCGCCATTGCAGGTCCTGGCCGGTAACATCGACGCTGTACGTGCGGTTGGACCAGGCGTACCGCCCCGTCGCGCGAAGCGAGCCTTGACCTTGGTTCAGCGTCAGAGCGTCGATAGTGACGCCGCCATCGACCACCCGAGCTTTCGCGTCGATCGAATCGATCGGCTGACCGCTGAGGCTCAGGCCGGTGCCTGTGACCTCCGCGTGTACCTCTGGAGCGTCGACTGTGCCCGCTAAGGTCGCGGTCGCCGCCAACGGCCCCTCGAGGCGTAACGCCTCTGGTAGCGCGCCGAGCAGATCCGCGGCCGATGGCGTGTCCAGCGCGAACTGACCGCTGAGGCCTCGCCCCTCGAGATCAGCCGAAACATTTCCCCGAATGCTGGTGCGACCTGGCCCCAGGGCACCCGTCGGCGTTACCACAGCCTCGACCTCGGTTGCTTGCAGCGCGCGCCCGGACACATCGAAGTTGGCTGACAAAGTGGCCGAGCCGATGGATGGAAGATCGACGCCCTTACTGCTCAAGCTCCCGGTGAAACGAGGTTCCGAGAAGACACCACCCATCTGTACGGTCGCATCTACGGGTCCGCTCGCGTCTTGAACGATGGTTGGCGCGGCAAAGCCGAAGAGCGCGGCGTATCGTGCCGCTTCGCCAACGTTGTCGGTCCGTACAGCGAGCTGGCCCTCGAACGTCGATTGGGTGACCGACTGGCGGTTCCACACCCCGCCAATGGGTCCCTCGACGGAGGTCGTTCCCACTCGATGACGCTGAGCCGCTTTCCAACGGTCCCGCTCAACGAGAAAGTCCACCACTCCTGCGAGCGGCGCCGTTCCCCTGGCAACCCTCGGGGTTGACTCGTTGTGTGCTTCCAAACGGAATAGCTCGCCCGGGGCGCGGTCGATACGCGCCTTCCCAGTCAACGCGGCGCCAAACGCGAGCGGACGCACATCTGCCAGCCTGAATGCCGCTGCAGCGTCGAGGCCGCGCCACGTCGCATCCACCCACCAGGGCGCCTGCTGGCCAAAGCCGACCTCGGCCGTAGCGTCCACTGCCCCGCCCGTTGCCGGCGTGATGGTCGATCGGGAAACAGAAACGCCGTTGGGCGTCAGCCGCGCTTGCGCGTCGATGGCCACAGCCTTTTCTGTCCCAACGGTTGAGTCCTTGGTCGTTACTCGCGCGTCCAACACAAACTGCGACGGCGCCCCCTTCATCGTCGCGTCAATCGACGCGGGGCCCGCCAAGCTCACTGGGGGCGTCGTCCATCGCTCGGCGACCGTGAGGTCGGTCGTGCCGCTGAACCGAAGGTTCAGATTGGGCTGATCGAGCGTGCGCTTGACCTGACCGTCCATGACAAAAGTGCCGTCGCTCGTCATCAAGCTGACATCGGCGAGCTCGACGTTCGAGCCATCGAATGCCAGGTGGCCCTTCACGGGATCGACTGTCACGCGCTGGGCACGCGTGCGAACCTCGACGCCACGGTCGATGCCGAATGGGCCTACAGCGCCTCTACCAGGTTCGTAGTCGAGATCGGCACGCACGCCGGCGGCGTTGATTTCAACCGACCTACGCTTATCGCGATAGATGAAATCCAGCGCGTTGATGGTCAGCCCGTGAACATCCAGACGCCTGGTCGGGGCGTTTGGGTCGCGTGCACGACCCGGCGGAAGATTGGAGCGATCGTTCTCGTCTCGCGTGATGGTCACAAGCCCGCGGTCGACGACGATCTCGTCGAATCGCAGCATCCCGCGATAAGCGGCCCACGGAAATTGCACGGTCACGGCGCTTGCCGTGAAGAAGGGATTGTCGTGGTGACCGATCGCCGCCAGGCGAACGTTGGTCAACACCACGCGACGTTCAGCCAGGTTGTAGTGCAGGTCATCAGCCGACAAATCGAGGTCGAAACGACGTTCCAGCTCGCCGATCGACCATGCCAGCACCCGCGATTGAATGGGATTGGTGTGCAGTGCCAGAAGGATGATGAGGATGAGGGCGGCAGCCACCGCGGCCGAGATGGCCAGCACACGCATCAACCGCACTCTCACTCGTCGATCTTAAACTGGGCCTGGCTCGCCGTAGCTCGCCCGTAGGTCGTTGAGCGAAGGCGGCTGCCAGCAGTGACTATCGTGCCTGTGGTGCCTGTAGTGCCTGTAGTGCCTGTAGTGCTGGTGCAAGGGTGCTTGGGTGCTTAAAGTGCTTAAGGTGCTCTAGGTGCCTGTGTGGTGCTCTCTTCTTTCAAGTAGCCGTGGACCGTAGACCGTCGACCGTGGACCGTAGACCGTTTGGCCGCCTCGTCCTTTGATACGATGGGGCCATGTCGTTGCGCACGACGCTCAAGGTTGCGGCCGGCTTGGTCGTGGCCGCAGTCGCCGGGATCACCGGCATCGCTGGTTGGGGGCAGTCTGCCGTGGAGCTGAAGGTCGGTGACATGGCGCCCGGCTTCAACCTGCCGGGATCCGACGGTAAGACCCATCAGTTGTCCGATCACCTCGGCCGGCATGCCGTCGTGCTCGCGTGGTTTCCGAAAGCCTTCACCGGTGGTTGAACGGCCGAGTGCAAGTCGCTCCGTGAGAGCGGCGATGCCCTCCGACAGTTCAACGTCGCTTACTACGCCATCAGCGTAGACGACGCCGAGACCAACAAGAAGTTTGCCGAGCACGTGGAGGCGGACTATCCGATCCTGGCTGATGCGAACAAGTCGGTCGCTACTGCCTATGGTGTGCTCGGTCGGTTTGGTGTGGCCTCGCGCTGGACGTTCTACATCGGACCGGACGGCAAGATTCTCTACATCGACAAGGCGGTCAAGACGTCGAGTGCCGGCCAGGATGTGGCAGCGAAGCTGGCGGAGCTTGGTGTCGCAAAAAAATAAGACCACACACAACAACCAAGATATCAACCTAAAGAATGTCTCTGTGCCTCTGCGTCTCTGAGGCCTTTTTGTGATCTTTGCTCTCCGAATCTAGTCCAATCTAGCTTTCTCCCTCCAGGGTCGGCACCACCACGTCCGTTGGCAGCACTCGCACGAACTGCCCGCGCTGCAGCAACTCACGGCCTTTCCCGCCCCGACCCGTCACCTCATACTTCGCAGTGCTGATCGTTTGTTCAGCGCCCCGGCTGGTTTCGACGGTCATCAGATCTCGATCGCCGCTCGACACGCGGACGCCAATCACCTTGTCGTCGGGAAAGCCAACCTTGATCAGGATCACGCCGCGGCCAGGACCCGACAGGAAATTGACCTCGTCTGCCTTGCACAATAACGCCCGCGCGTCACCGGTGGCGGCGATGACCACCTCGGCGCCAGTCGTGGCACTGACCGCGACAACTTCCGCGCCGTCAGCCAGACGGGCGTAACGACGGCCGGCGCGCGTGCTGGGTTCGACAAAGGGTTCCAGAGAGAAACGCAGCGCATAGCCATCGCTCGTCACGGCAATCGCATGGACAGGAGGCTCGGCATCAGGGCGGGACTTGGCCTTCGCGGGCGCGACCGTGATCTCCCCGACCGCCCGAGGATCGAGGCTGAGCGCTGCAATCACCTTCTCCCCATCCTTCAGCTTGAATAGCTTCTGGATCGGCTCGCCGTATCCCGTCGACGCCGGGATCTCGGCAATTCGTGCGGTGTAGGCAGCGCCAAAGTTGCTGAAAAAGACCACGGTTGCGCGAGTGCTTCCGGCCAGTGCGGCCAGCACGGCGTCACCCTCCCGCAAGCGTGTGGTTGAGAGATCCTTGACTTCCTTCTGACGCTTCACCCATCCGTCGCGCGACACGATCACGACGTTGTCCTCGTTGACGATGAACGCGTCGGCCGAATACTCGACGTCCTCGGTCTCTTCGATGCGGGTGCGCCGCGGCTCGCCGTACTTCTTCTGGATCTCCTCGAGCTCTTCTTTCACCAGAGCCCATCGCGACTCTTCGTTCTTCAGCAGGGCACCAATCTGCCGAGCCCGCTTCCGCCGATCGGCCAACTCATTCTGGATGACCAGAATCTCGAGGCGGGCCAGGCGATAGAGCTTGAGTTCGAGGATGGCGTCGGCCTGCTCGGCATCCAGCGAGAAGCGCTTGATGATCTTCTCGGCCGCGTCGGCTTTGCCGTCCGACTTACGGATGATCTTGATGATCTCGTCGAGCGCATCGAAAACCTTCTCGAACGCTTCGAGGATGTGGATGCGACGTCGGAGCTGCTCGAGCTCGTGCTCGAGACGGTTGGTGACGACTTTGAGGCGGAATTCGAGGAACCACCACAGCACCTCGTGCAATTCGAGGCGCTTGGGCTGACCCACCTGCTCGTTCTCGGTCGGAATCAGGCACGTCAGATTGACCGCGAACGTCGTCTGGAGCGGCGTGTTCTTACAGAGATACGCCATCACCAGGTTCTCATCGGCGCCCGCCTTCAGCTCGAGCTCAATCCGCACATCGTCTGTCGATAGATCTTTGACGTCGACCAGATGAGGCATCTTGCGGCTCAAGACCACGTCACCGATGCGCTCGACGAGCTGGGCCTTGTTGACGGTGTAGGGAACACTGGTGATGTAGATGATCTTGCCGCTCCGCGAGGCAGGCCCGTTCTCCCACGTCGCCCGCATGCGGATGGTGCCCTGGCCCGTCTTGTAGATCTCCTTGATCTCGGACGGCGAGTTGAGGATATGACCACCGGTCGGGAAGTCAGGCCCCTTGATGTAGCGGCAGAGCTGAACGCTCGTCAGCTCCCGGTTGTCGAGAAACTTGATCAGAGCGGTACACACTTCGTTCAAGTTGTGCGGCGGGATGTTGGTCGCCATGCCGACGGCAATGCCGGTGGCGCCGTTGACCAGCAGGTTCGGAACGCGTGCCGGCAGCACGACCGGCTCGGTGCGAGTGCCGTCGTAGTTGGGTCGAAACGGAACTGTTTTCTGCTCGATCTCCTGAAGGATCTCGTCCGCCACTCGCGCCAGGCGACACTCGGTGTAGCGCATCGCGGCGGCGGCATCCCCGTCCAGCGAGCCAAAGTTGCCGGAGCCGTCGATGAGTGGCACGCGCAACGAAAACGACTGCGCCATTCGCACCAGCGTTTCGTAGATCGCGGCGTCGCCATGGGGGTGATAGTTGCCCATCACATCGCCGACGACCTTGGCGCACTTGCGAGGCTTGGCGTCGGCGGTCAGGTTCTGCTGCCACATCGTGTAGAGGATTCGACGCTGAACCGGCTTGAGCCCGTCGCGCACGTCCGGCAACGCACGCGAGGTGATGACCGACAACGCGTAGTTCAAATATCGCGATTGAGCTGCTTCGTGGAGCGTGACGCTGGTGCCGTCAGAAGATCCGCCGCCGCCCGGCAGACCACCAGTGGGCGGCGGCGGTGGAGCGTCGCCACCGTGATCGTCAGGAATGTCGAAGAGAGAGGGTTCAGGCTTGCGCTTGGCCACGAGCGTTTACTGTAGCAAGGAAATGAGGGGATGAAGAATCAACGATGGTAAGAATTTAGCCACGAAGGCACGAAGAACACGAAGATTGAATAGGTCTCGTCCGTGATTTCCTTCGTGCCTTCGTGCCCTTCGTGGCTACGTATCGTGCCTTAAATCCCTGGAATGAGCTTCCCGGGATTCATCAGGTTGTGCGGATCGAGGGCGCGCTTGATCGCGCGCATCGTGTCGAGCGAATCACCATGTTCCTCGGCCAGATACTGCAGTTTGCCGAATCCTACGCCGTGTTCACCCGTGCACGTGCCACCCAGGCGCAATGCCCGTTCGACCAGCCGCGCGTTGGCGGCCTTGACGTTTTCCATCTCTCTGACATCCGCCGTGTCGACCATGAAGATGAGATGAAAGTTGCCGTCGCCGGCGTGACCCACGAGCGGCGCGACGATTTCGGACCGCCGCAGGTCGGCCTGGGTCTCCAGGATGCACTCCGACAGCCGGGAGATCGGCACGCAGACATCGGACGTCCACGGCTTGGCGCCCGGCCGTGACGCGACAGTGGCGTAGAGCACGTTGTGACGCGCTTGCCAGAGGGTCGCGCGTTCTTCCGGCGTCGATGCGCGGTGGAAATCCAGGGCGCCGTTCTCGGAGGCGATGTCTTGAACGGCACGCGCGTGCTCGTCCACGGCCTCCTGGCTGATCCCGTGGAACTCGAAGAACAGGGTTGGCGCAAGTGGATAGTTCGTCTTCGAATAGCGATTCACGAGGTCGAGCTGCTGCTCGTCGATGATCTCAATCCGCGCCACGGGAATCCCCAGCTGAATCGTCGTGATCACCGTTCTGGTCGCTCCCTCCATCGACTCGAACGGACACACGGCCGCAGCCACTGCCTCGGGGCGTCCAAAGAGCCGCAGCGTGACCTCCGTGATGACGCCGAGCGTCCCCTCGGACCCAACGAACAGTCGCGTCAGATCGTAGCCAGACGACGACTTGCGCGCGCGACCACCGGTGCTGATCACTCGGCCGTCGGCGAGCACGACCGTCAACCCCAGAACGTTCTCGCGCATCGTCCCGTAGCGGACCGCCGTTGTTCCAGATGCCCGGGTGGCGGTCATGCCGCCCAAGGTCGCATCCGCGCCCGGGTCGACTGGAAACATCAAACCGGTGTTCTTCAGGTGATCGTTCAGCTTGCGATGCGTCAGCCCGGCTTCGACCGTCACATCCAGGTCTTGCACCGACAGCCGCAGCACTCTCGTCATCCGAGTCAAATCGATCGTGATACCACCACGCACCGCATTGACATGGCCCTCGAGCGAGCTGCCGATGCCAAAGGGAATCACGGGCACGCGTTCCCGCGCGCAGGCGGCCACGATGGCCGCCACTTCAGTGGTGGTTTCTGGAAACGCGACCGCGTCCGGCGCGGACGGCTCGTGCCACGACTCGCCGTGCGAGTGATGGTCACGAACCGATTGCGAAGTGGATAAGCGGTCGCCCAGCAACGCTCGGAGTTGGTCGACGATGGTCGATGTGCTCAACGCCAGACAGCTACCTCAATCACCCAATCACCCAATCACCCAATGCAATCACCCAATTATCAATCGCCCAATCACCCAATCGCCAAATGCAATCACAAAATCACCCAATCACCCAATCACCAAATAGAAAGGGCGCGAGGCCGAAGCCCCGCGCCCTGTTTCCACTCGGCTTCCGTGGCTTCCGCCTTAAGGCGGAAGCTACGGGTCGTGATTCTAGAACGAGAACCGGAACCCGATCTGTCCCACGCGCTGCTCGGGGTTCTGGAAGTCGCCCGAGAACTCGTTCGGCTGCATGAACCGCGCGCTCTGCCGATTGGTCACGAAGGTCGACGGATTCTTCGCGTTGAACAGGTTGAAGACTTCGCCGATGGCTTCGATACGCGACCGGCCGAAGAGATTGAAGCTGTACCAGAGGCGAAGGTTCATCTGCGTACGCGGGGCGCCGCGACCGCAGTTCCACGTCTCGCACGGCCCGATGTCCTTCGGCGGGTTGCCCGACACCGTCGAACTGCTACGCGCGGTCCGGCAGGTCGTTGTTGTCACTGTTGTTGGTTGCGGTCAACACCCTCGGTAATGGCCACCGGTAACGCCGACCGATAGAGGAAGATCGGCGAAACAGTGAAGCCCTTGAACAGCATGACCGCGGAAATCGAGCCCGAGTGCCGCGCATCGGTGCGCGACGTCGGGCCGAAGACCCGCGGATCGTCGTAGAGCAACTTGGCATCCTGCAGGTTGTTCGCGTTGAGCTCGTCGGCAGCCGTGCCGATGGTGCTCTTGGCTTCTGCCAGCGTATAGGTACGCGGCGAAATCGAAGCCGTTCAGCAACCGGCGTTTCACGCCCGTGATGAGCGCGGTGTACTCGCTCTTACCAGCGCTGATGCCAGGACGAGTCCCAATCGCGTCGGGATTGAGGCCGAGGAACGTCAGTTGGCGCGGCGAACCGGCCACATTGTTGATACGCACGTTGATGCGCGGGCGCACGTTGAGGTCGCGGCCGTCAGCGCGCACGAAGTCGATCGTCATGATGGTGCTCGGCATGATCTCGTGCGACCAGCCCAGCGACGCCTGACGCGTGTAGGGCATCCCGAGGCGCGGATCCGTCCACTGTCCGAACAGCGGAAACTCCCCCGCCACCGCCTCGTTCTGGCTCTGCGATGTTCGCGGTCGGCTGGCCCACGCGATAGAAGCTGCCATCGGGATTCCGGATGCCGTCCGTGATTGTCGACTCGCCAGCACCGCACCAAAGCCGTGACCGGTGGCGTCACTCGCCGCAAACAGGGCGTTCGAGTTGGTATAGCCCATGTCCATGTAGATGCCCCAGCCACCGCGAAGCACGCTGCCGCCGTTGCCCGTGATGTCGTAGGCGAACCCGATACGCGGCTGGAAGTTGTCTTTGTCATTCTGCGGCTCGAGCCCGGCATTCTCGAGGCCCTTGATGCCGAGCCAACTGCCCGGCAGCGCCAGCCGCCTGCACCTTGAGGAAGTTTGGATTCAGTGACTGATCGAACTGGTACCCGGTGATGTAGTCCCAACGCAGACCACCGTTGATCGTCAAGCGATCCGTCGCCCGCCAGTCGTCCTGGAAGTAGATGGCGTACTGCTTGAGTGGGATATTGGCCGACGCATCGCCGTCGTTGAGCGTTACGGTCGAGATCGGTCCGTTCACATCGTCAGTCAGGTGGGTGTGTTGCAGCACACCCTTGCCCGAGTTGAACGTGATGAACAGGCGCGGCTCGTTGATGAAGTTGACGCCCGCCTTGAAGTCGTGGCCGATACCGCCCATCCCGGCAACCGACCAGGAGAAGTCGTCGCGGAACTGCCACTTCTTCTGCTCGGTCGTCTGCGGCGTGTTCGGGCTCTGCCCGACTGACTCACACCATTCGGGAAACAACTCGTAGGGATCTTGGCTGTTGGCGCCGATGTGGTTGCGGAAATCCGCGTACTGGAAGATGAACTCGTTGAGTCGTGACCCAAAGACCCAGTTGTGGTTGACGTTGATTGAGTTGAACGAGTTCTCACTCGTGCCCCATCCGTTGGGTGGCGTCTGCGGGCTCGCGCCGTACGGCTGCGTATTGGTGTTCCGTCCGTAACGAACCGACAGGTACTGCGACGGGGTGACAGCCGCCGTCACTTTCCCGGTCACAAGATTCTCGCGGTATGGCGTCGCGAAAATGCCATCGAGCGACGGGAACAGCCCCTCGGTGTTGACTGCCTGGAACGTGTCCTGCTGGGTGCGTTCAACGGCCGCGAAGAAGTGGGCCTTGTCCTGGACGATCGGCCCGCCAAACGAGCCACCGAACTGATAGCGGCGGTAATCCTGCTTTTCAATCTCGTTGATCTCTTCCGTTTCGGTGATGGAGTTCATCGCCGTGTCACGGAACAGCGTGAAGAAGCTGCCGCTGGGCGCGTTCGTGCCGCTCTTGGTGACGATGTTCATCACGCCGCCGTTGCTGCGGCCATATTCGGCCTTGGAGCGTGACGTGATCATGTTGAACTCCTGGATCGCCTCGAGCGGGAACAGTTGCAACAATCCGCCGACCGTGTCGTCGTTGTTGTCGCCGCCGTCGATCTGGTAGTTCACATTGCGACCGTTGCCACCGTTGACCTGGGGCGAGTACTGCGTGCTCTTGGTCGGGTCCGAGTGGAACCCGAGGCCGACGCCCGGAATGGTCGCAGCCAGGTTGGCGAACTGGCGGCCGTTGAGTGGCATGCTCTCGATGCGGCCGATGTCCACGACGCCACCGACCGACGATGCGGTTGCCTCGATGAGCGGTGACTGCCCGGTGACCGTGACCGTCTCGGCGACTGCCGCGACCCTCAAGGCCATGTCGATCGAAATGTTCTGGCCGACGTTGACGATGACGCCTTTCTGCTCGACGGTCGAGAATCCCGATAATTCAGTGGCGAGGTCGTAGGTGCCGACAGGCAGCGCCTGGAGTCGGTACACGCCTTCCGCGTCGCTAACAACACTGCGGGCAAAGCCCGTCGCTGCGTTGCGCGCGGTGACAGTCGCTCCAGGCACCGCGGCGCCCTGGGCGTCCAACACGCGCCCGGTGATATTTCCTGTGGTCTGCTGGGCGAAGGCACTGGTCGAGATAAGTGCCGATAGTCCAAGCAGAAGTGCGGCGAGCCGCATCTGCCTCATCCGTCCCTCCTTTGTGGGGTCTGTTACAAGCTAAACCGTGGTATTTCAACAGGATAGGGGCGTAAAGTCAAGTTTCGTCAACATTTGTAACACGTTGGTAAACAAGGGTTTAGGCTGAGTTAGACGTTTCACACACCATTTGTCAGGGACGAAATGCCCGGGAATGGTCCCTGGGAGGACTGCTTAAGCAGCAGTCGGACTGGTCACAGCAGTAGGATTCGGCGCTTCGCGCCTCGTAAGGTGGCTCGCCGTTCGGCTCGCCTCATTCCCGACGGTCGTCGGCTAGCTGAACTTCAAGCAATTCGTCCAAAATGGAATCGCAGCCGAGCCGAACGGCGAGGCCCCCACCGCGAGCGTGAGCGAGCGGTCCTACCGATGCGAAAGCGGTCCCACTGCTGCGAATCAGTCCTTCTCGGCGCGCCGAAGGCGCGGCCTACCTGACCGCGTCGAGCAGCCGCTGCACTTCGGCTCGTTGGGGGGCGTCGGGAGGCAATTGCTCGAGGAGCGTGCGCGCCTGGGCGGCGGCTTCGTCGCGGCGACCCGCCCGGCCGAAGGCCCTCGCCAATGCGAATCGCGCTTCGAGCAGGTCCGGGTCGGACTCGAGAGCCGACTCCAACCATCGAATCGCCCCGGCCGTATCGTTGCGGGTCAGGGCGAGAAGCCCCAGGTTGGCTTCGACCACCGGATTCCCGGGTTCGAGCTCGCGAGCGACCTCGAGGGCGCGAAACGCGCCAGCCACGTCGTTGGAGCGGCCGCGGCAATCGGCGAGCGCAAGGCCGGCGTCGGCAGATGGAATTCGAGCCGCCAGCGCCATCTCGAGGTGCGGTTCAGCGCGATCGCAGCGCCCCCGAGCGATCTCGGCATATCCAAGGCGAAGGCGCGCCTGCGGATTCTCGGGGTCGTCGCGGATGATGGCCTCCAGGTGTCGAAGGAGCGCATCACCCCTCACTTCCCCTGACGTGACTTCGGCAAGACGAGACGCGATTTGGATGCGATCCTTTGGATCCGCGCGCGTCGACCCGGTCGCCTGCCCTGGCGCTCCACCCAGATAGCCGAGCGATCGCAGGCGGCGAGTGGCATCGCTGTCGGGCGTTGTGCCTGGCGGCTCGATCCCGCTGAACGCCTCGACCCGCGCGCGCAAACGCGCGGCCCGCTGTGGATCCTTCGCTGACAGATCTGCCGACTCTCCCGAATCCTTCGCCAATTCGTACAACTCAGCCCGCGGCGCGGCAATGTATTTCCACGTTGCATCGCGCACGCTGCGGAGTGGGCTCCAGCCGAAATCGAGCAGGGGGGCGAACGACTCCGCGTAGATCTCGCGATCCGCAGCCGCACTGGCCGTCTGGAACGTCGGCACCAACGAGACACCGTCCGCATCGAGGCTGCTGACGTCCAGCAGCGGCAACACCGTCGGGGCGACGTCCACGAGGGACACGGGGGTTGTCACTTCCCGACCGATTGGAGTTCCTGGACCCTTCATCACTAGCGGGATTCGCAGGGTGGTGTCGTACACAAAAATGCTGTGACCGATTTCGCCGTGCTCCCCGAAAGCCTCGCCATGATCGGCAGCGACCACGATCAGCGTCGAATCGATCCGGGCACCCAGTGCCTCGAGGAGCTGGGCGATTGCCCGATCCGATGCGGCAACTTCATCGTCGTACCGTGCTGCCACGCTTCGACCGCTGGCGGCATCGCCGTAGGGCGCATGCGGCTCGAACAGGTGCAGCCACAAGAAGGTGCGCTGTGTGGCGCGCGATGACAGCCATTCGACAGCGCGGCGGACGCTCTCGTCTCCCGCTCGTTCGTTGAGGGGCTTGCGATCCGGTCCGCGTGGCAACTGGTCGTCATAGATGTCGAAGCCACGAGCGAGACCAAAGCGCTTGTCGAGTGGAAAGGCCGAGACGAAGGCTGCGGTCGAAAAGCCTGCCTGTTGCAGGATGGTCGCCAGCGTCGGCACCGACGCGGACATCGCGAGGCCGTTGTGACGGGCCCCGTGTCCGGGCGGATAACGACCCGTGAGCAGGCTGGCGTGCGCGGGCAGGGTAATGGGTGCGGTCGTAAACGCTTGTGTAAACCGAACGCCTTCGCGTGCCAGCCGGTCGATGGCCGGCGTCCGCGCCGGCACGTAGCCGTAGGCGCCCACTCGATCCGCTCGAAGAGTGTCGACGGTGATGAGGACGAGATGCTGCGCGCGTGCCGCTTCGCGTGACGACGAACTGGCATCGCCGCCGCACCCCGACGTCACAACGATCATGACTAGCATCGCAAGAGATGACCGTGTGCCGTAGACCGTAGGCCGTGGACCGTGGACCGTCATCGCCCCTCCAGCTGCTGTCGAAGGGCGCGAGCCGCTGCCCGGTCACGAGCGCTGGCCGACGGCATCTTCTCGACGACCTGGTACTGCGACACGGCTCGATCGCGCTGCCCACTCTCGTGCAGCGCGATCCCCAGGTTCAACTGTGCCTCGACAAAGGTTGGATCGCGTGCGATCGCGCGCTCGAACCACGGCACGGCCTCGGACGCACGGCGTTGCTGCACCAGGATGACCCCCAGTCCGTTGGCGGGGTCGGTCAGTGAGTCGTCTCGGTCGAGTGCGGTTTGATACGCCTGCCGCGCGGCCTCGAGGTCTCCGAGCGCACGCCGGGCATTGCCGAGGTTGGCGAGATACGAGGCGTTCGACGAATCCAGCCGGGCGGCCTCCTCGAACGCCTGTCTGGCGCCGGCATGATCGCCGGCCTCGGCCAGCAACAACCCCAGGCCGTTCTGGGCCGCGGCGAATCCTGGCTCGATCGTGAGCGCCGCGCGCTCGGCGCGCTGCGCCTCGTCCGATCGCCCCGCGGAACGCGCGACGACCGCGAGCTCGTGGTAGAGCGCGGCGTCATTTGCGCGGCGCCCGACCAGCGCGCGCAGCACCTTCAAGGCCTCGCCCGTGCGACCGATCTCCGCCAGCGATTGTGCGTAGGTCGTTTCGAAGATTGGGGCGTTCGGGTAACGACGCGCGAGGTCCTCGAACACTGGCAGTGCCGGCCGGATGTCACCACGAACGCGGGCTGACAATGCTCGTTCGAACGCCGCCCACGACTCGGTGTGATCGGCGGGATCCTGGCCTGACGCTTGAGAGGCCGGCCCGCCGCTTGCTGACACATAGCCCAGCGCGCGAAGTCGCGAAGCGGTCTCCGCATCCATGACACGCGACGCGGAGGGTGCGTCGGCGGCCGGCTTCGCGAGCGTCTCGAGTCTGGTCGCCATCGCCGTTCGTGTCGGCGCCCGTGAGTCAGACAGGTTGTGTTGCTCGCTCCCGTCTGTTGAAAGGTCGAAGAGCTGCGACCTGCCGGAGGAAATCAGTTTGAAGCGGGCCTGGATGAGCGCGCGGCCGGCCTGCCAGCCGGCGGCTTCCGGATAGTCGGTTTCGGCGTAGACCTCTCGGTCAGGCTCAGCGGCCTGCAGCACACTCCGCCCCGTCGAGGTGCTGTCCGACGCTACGCCCGCGAGCGCAAGCAGCGTTGGGGCAATGTCGATCAGGCTGATCGGGTCGCTCCGAACGGCAGGTGTCATGCCCGGCGCCGCCACAATCAGCGGAACACGCAGCGTCGAATCAAACAGCAGCATGCCGTGCGTCGCTTCGCCGTGATCTCCCAGACCCTCTCCGTGATCTCCTACGATGACGATCGCAGTCTGCTGACCTGCGCCGAGGCGATCAATGGCTGCGAGCAGTCGTCCAAGCTCGCGATCCGCAAAGCGCACCTCTTCGTCGTAGGCTGACGCCCCGTCGCCCGTTCCGCGAGGCCGCTCGTAGGGTGCGTGTGGGTCATACAGGTGAACCCACAGGAACCACGGCCGTGACGTTCCGGCGTGCTCGAGCCACGCAATCGCTCGATCGACCACAACGTTAGCGGGGCGCTCCGCTTCCAGGCGTTCCGCCGCTGCCGGATCCCGTTTGATGTTGTCGTCATAGCTGTCGAACCCCTCGGCGAGCCCGAATCGGCGATCGAGCACAAACGCACCGACCACGGCGGCAGTGTTGTATCCGTGCTCACGGAGACGGTGAGCCACGGTAACTTGGCGTGACGAAGCCACCGCCCCATTGAGACGGACACCGTGCTCAGGCGGCCGCAAGCCCGTCAAGATCGAAGTGTGAGCCGGCAAGGTAAGCGGCGCAACGGTGCGTGCGTTCGTAAAGCGCAACCCCTTCGCGGCCACGCCGTCGATGGTCGAGGTGATGCCCTTGCCGACACGATCGGCTCTCAACGTATCTACGGAAACCAAAAGGAGATGGGGATGCGGTCGGGCTACCGGTGGCGGTGACGCGCAAGCGGTCGCGATCGAGACAAGCAATAGAAGCCAGAGCCTCGGAGTGGCGCTCATGCCTTCTCCGCATGATATGCGAGCGCCCTGCTCAAGCCTGCGCACCGGCCGCGTCCTTGCAGAGCTGGAGGGGATGCGATCAGGCGCGCCCTCACGCCGGTCCCTCGCCGCAACGCTGGTAGCCGTAATTCTCTGTGGCTACGTGGTTTTGCCTGCCGCCGGACCGGTCGCCTTGCCCGGCCCCTCAGTGTAAAGCCCGGCCCCTTACTGTTTTGTTGGTCCACTGAACACGGTGAGGACCGGGCTCGAGCCCGGTCAATCGGTGAGGGACCGGGCTTTAGCCCGGTCAATCCGGTCTCTGTTTAGCACCCAAGGTCGCGATTGCGAACAGGACCGCGCCGGCGGCGAGCGCTGCGGCGCCGGCGAGCCGTTGCTCGTTGGTGGCGCCAAAGAGAATGCTGAGCGTCACGAGCGATGCCAGGATGGGCACGACCGGTCCACCAGCAATGGTGAATTGAGCCGGCCCCATCACCTCGTTCGGGGCGCGTCCTCGCAACACCAGTGTTGCGGTGCAAACGGCAAAGTACATCACCAGGCGAGCCACGGCGCTGACCGCTGCGAGGGTTACGAACGATCCCGTGAGGGCCAACGTGAGTGCGACGCCGGCCGTGAACAGGATCGCGTTCGATGGCGTGCGATGGAGCGGGTGAACTTTCGCAAACCACCGCGGCAGGTCACCATTCTCGGCGAGCGCAAAAATCGTGCGCGAGCCCGTGAGCACCTGACCCATGGTGTTGCCGGTCATCGAAATCGCCGCGCCGACCGTCACGATCAGCGCTCCAATGGCGCCCATGACGAGGGCGGCGCCGTCGGCGAGCGGCGTCCGAGTGGCAGTGACGTCCGGTAGCAGACCGGTGGCCACCACCGACGTGAGGGTCATGACCACGGCAACGGTAAGAATCGTCATCACGAAGGCAAACGGCACATCCCGTCGTGGATTGGCCGCCTCGCCGGCGGGGATCCCCGTCACTTCGTAGCCGCCGTAGGCAAAGATCAGGAGCAGCGCGGCGGTCCCGGCCTGTTGTGACGTCAATGGTGGAAGCGGCGCCAGGCGAGCCGTATCGATGAACCAGATACCCACCAGGATGAACAGCACCAGCGGTGCAAGCTTCCCAATCGTGAGCGCGTTGACGACCCACGACGATTGCTTGATGCCGCGCACGTTGATCCACGTCAGGGTCAGGGTCAACGCCGTAATGAGCAAAGCGCGCTCGAACCCGGGAAGGGTGACACCCCAAGAGGTTGGATACTGGGTCGCGAGCGCCGGCCAATAGAGGGCGAGCGCAAGCGCCAGCCCGTTGGCAACCGATGCCTGGCTCGCGACCCTCGTAAACCACATCATCCAGCCAACCTCGAAGCCGATGAAGCGTCCATAAGCCGCGCGGGCGGGCAGATAGGGTCCCCCCGTGCGATCGAATCGGCTCCCGACTTCGGCAAAGCACAGGGCGATGGTCAGTGACGCGAGCCCGATGGCGAAAAACGCCACCGGTCCCCAGGCCCCAATCTGGCGGGCAATGTCGGAGGGCAGCAGGAAGATCGCGCTGCCAATCACCTGATTGACACCGATCGCGGTCAGGTCCCAGCGGCCCAGTTCGCGACGGAGCGCACCGGCAGGTGCGACGGGTGCGCTGGGTGCGACAGGTGCGTGGGGTGCGGTGCGGTGCACGGGTGCGTCAGGTGCGTCAGGTGCGACGAGTGCTACCTTAGCATTGAGTCATGGATTCACCGGCACGACACACCCTGCCATCCAGGGTTTACACGGACGCCGACTGGTACGCGGACGAGATGGAGCGGATTTTTGCCAGCATGTGGCTGGCCGTTTGCCGCATCGATCAGATCGAAGCGCGCGGCGGCTTCGTACGTCGCGACGTCGCCGGCGCCAGCGTGCTCATCGTCGGCGATGGCGAGGGGGGTGCGCGCGCGTTCCACAACGTGTGCCGCCACCGTGGCACACGACTCTGCGCCACCGAGACCGGGCGCTTTGCCGGCAGCATCCAATGCCCCTATCACGGGTGGACCTACGATCTGCAAGGTCGCTTGATTGGCGCCCCACAGATGGATGAAGTCCAGGGGTTTGTGCGTGACGACTATCCTCTGGCTTCCGTCAGTTGCGCCGTTTGGGATGGTCACGTCTTCATCAACCTCTCATCGTCTCCCGCGCCGCTGACGACCCAGCTTGGAGAGTTGCCGGCACGGTTCGCTCCGTGGCGCATGGGTGAGCTCCGGACAGTGCATCGAGTCGAGTACCGACGTGCGAGCCAACTGGAAGTTGATCGTCCAGAACTACAACGAGTGCCTGCACTGTCCGATCATCCACCCGATGCTCAATCGCATGCATCACTACCTGGGGGCATCGAATATTCCGTCCACGAGCACGTACTGTGGGGGTGCCATGCGATTCAGGGATGGCGTCGAGACGCTGAGCGCCGACGGTCAGCGACGTCGAGATCTGCTCCCTGGTCTCGGACCGGCTGAGCGAGAGATAGTGAACTACTTCGCGATCTACCCGAACCTCCTTTTGACGCTGCATCCCGACTACATGGTGACGGTCACACTCTGGCCTCAATCACCGACCGAGACGCGTCTCGTGAGCGAATGGCACTTCCACCCCAACGAGATCGCCAAACCCGACTTCGTGTTTCAGGACGCCGTTGAATTCTGGGACGTCACGAATCGCGAGGACTGGGCGATCTCCGAACGATCGCAGCAAGGCATCTCGTCACGAGGCTACCAGCCAGGCCCCTACTCGAATCGCGAGGGGCAGCTGTGGGAGTTCGATCAGTTTGTGCTGGGGAAGATGCGCACGGAAGCAGAGAAACACTGAAGCACGGAAACAAAGAACGTTAGCCACGAAGGCACGAAGAACACGAAGATCTTAAGGTTTTCGCTTCGTGACTTCGTGCCCTTCGTGGCTATCTTTTCCGTCCTTCCGTGCTTCCGTGCTTCCGTGATCTGTCCGTGTTCTCAACATTATCGACCCAACCACCCTGCGTAGAGTTCCGGCCGTCTGTGTCTCATGAACAATTCGCGGCCGTGCGACTTTGCCGTGGTCGCCAAGTCGATCTCCGCGAACAGGATCTCGTCGCGACCTTGCGCGGCACGCGCGATGACCACGCCGTCGGGCGCGCAAACGAACGACTCGCCCGCGAAGTCGAGGCAGTCTTCGCGCCCCACCCGATTGCAAAGCGCGACATAGTAGCCGTTCTGAAAGGCCGCGACGCGCATCTCGCCCTCGTACAAGCCGTCCGGCCACTCCCCCACCGCACCGGCTTGCGGCACCACGACCAGATCGGCCCGGTCCACAGCCAGCGCCCGCATGTACTCGGGAAAGTGGCGGTCGTAGCAAATCGCGACGCCTAACCGTCCCGCCTGGGTGTGATACACAGGCGCACCCTTATCGCCGGGTGTGTAATAGCCCTGTTCATGGAAGCACGCGTACTCCGTGATGTGCACCATGCGTGTGACGCCCAGCAGCGATCCGTCGGCATCAATGACTGGTGACGAGTCGAAAGTCTCATCGCCGGCGCGCTCGAAGAGATTCAGAACCACCACCACGCCAAGCCTGCGGGCTGTCCGCTGGAAGGCGATGACCAGCGGCCCGTCGAGCGGCTCGGCCAGCATGTGCACATCGCCCGACGCAGGCCGCTGCGGATGAAACCACTCGAACGCAAGCTCCGCGTAACACACCACCTGCGCGCCACCGCGAGCGGCCGTCTCGAGACTCGCCAACCCGCGATCGACATTCGATGCCTTGTCTCGGGTCGCGTGCTGTTGAATCAGGGCGATTTTCATGTATTCGAAATCCCGTCGTCTCCGGTTTACAGTCCACGGTCTACGGCTCAATGATCTACGGTAGCCACGAAGGGCACGAAGACACGAAGGAATGGAGCCGGCTTTCTTCGTGACTTCGTGCCTTCGTGGCAACGTTTTTCGTTTCAGTTGCCATCCGACCGTGGGCGGTCGACCTCACCGTCTCACCGCCGCAAGATATCCCGCGCGATGGCGAAGGACGAGGTTGCGATTCGTGGATTCCACTTTCACTGTCCGATACTTGCCGTCCGCTGCCCGTTTCGGCACGTAGCCCAGCGTGTACTGCGAGCGAAGCTCTTCGAGAAACGCCCGGGCTGCGGCCTCGCCAGCTTCTGCGCTTTTGACCTCATAGACCGTACCGCCCGAGTTGCTCACCAGCTCCGGCAGGAAGTCCGTGAACGCACGATTGACGGGAGGTGCGAACTTCGAGGGCGGCAGGTCGGTATGGATGCCATAGATCATCGTCTCGCTCTGTCGCCGCGTCGCCGCCAGGCTGGCGAGCGATGTCCCGCTGGCGTTCTCGCCCCCGTCGGAGACCACCACGATGACGGGTAGCGGATTACTGGCCTGCTCGATCAATCGCAGCCCTTCCTTCATGGCGTCGATAAGGGCGGTGCCAAGCGACAGACGCCACTCAATCCACGACACCGGCCGAATGTCAGCCCCTCGCGTCCACGGAAACGCTATCTGCGGCTTTGACGCAAAGAACACCATCGTCGCTTCGTCGCCGGGCGCGAGGGAGCCAAGCAGGGTGTCGACGGTACGAATCGCGAAGCGCTGGCGCGTAGACGCCATGCTCGGGCTCGAGTCGAGCAGGATGCATATGCTCAACGCGCGCGGTTCGTGGGTGACCAGCGAAAGCTCTTGAGGGACGCCATCTTCGAAGATCCGGAAGTCGGCGGGCCCCAACTCGCCGACCCGCCAAGCCTGCTCGCGCGCCGTCACCGTGACCGGGACCGTGACCAGGTCGACACTGGAGCGGAACGCTGGCTGTGCTTGAAGTGCCGCCGTGCCGGCCAGCACGGCGATCATCACGGAGATACGGAACATCCTTAGCAGGTATTATGGGCGCTAACAGAAGATGCCAGCACTTACACGGACCGTCGGATTCCTGCTCATCCTGCTCGGCGTGTCGGGCTACGTCGGGACGGGTCGCGTCAGCGTCACGGCGCTGATCCCCGCATTCGTCGGCGCGATTTTCCTGGTTCTGGCGATAGTGGCGAGAACCGCCAATGCCCGGAAACATGCGATGCATGCCGCGGTCGCACTCGCGCTGCTTGGCGTCCTCGGCACGGCGCCGCGAATACTCGCCGCCATCAACGCGGGCAACGCTTCCCGGCCCGCGGCGCTGGCACAGATCGCCATGGCGCTCGTGCTGCTGGTCTACGTGGTGTTTGGGGTGAAATCGTTCATCGACGCCAGGCGCGCGCGGGGGTAGGGCAAGCCGCGCTTCGCGCGGAAGGCCGCGGGCCTTCGGCTCGCGGTGGCCGGCTTTGCCCGAGGGCGCTGCGCGATGGGCCTTCGGGAAATCCAAGACTTCTCATGCGGCCTCTCTGCGCGAAGCCACCTTCCGCGAACGCAGTGAGCGGCCTTCCGGCGAAGCCGGCCTTCCGGTGTGAGCGGCCCTCCGGCGCAACGAGCCGGCCCTCCGCGAACGGAGTGAGCGGCCTTCCGCTGTGAGCCGGCCTTCCGCAAAGCGGCCTATGGCGGTGGCGTCGCTGTCTTCCGCGCTGGGTTGAAGAACGGCGTCTTCACGACACTTGCCGACGCCTTGTGTCGTTCCGCCTCGACGGTGATCTCCAACTGCAGGCGCGTGCCCTCTACATGATTGGGCGCGTCGATGGTCGCCAGCGCAATCAGCTTCTTCAGGGTCGTCGACCATGTCGTCGACGTCGCGCGACCGACCTGGCGGCCATAACGGTAAACGGGAACGGCGACACGCGAGGCGGCGGCCGGCGCGGTGGGTGGCAAGCCAACCGCTTCGTACAAGCGTTCGACCTCCGTCCAATCGACTTCGAGACCAACAATCTGGCGCCGTGGTCCGCGACGATGTTCGGCCGAGAGGGCGGCGCGCCCGACGAATGGGCCTTTGCCGAGGTCGACCAGGCGAGCCATGCCGAGCTCGAAGGGAGAGTACTTCTGCGATTCGATCAACGCTCTGCGGCTGCTTTGAAAATCGACCTCGATGAGGAGCAGGCCAGCCTCGACGCGAGCGACATCGAGCGCCAGCATGCCCGTCGGATGCAGGTCGAAGGCGCGGCCCGCGCTGGCGATGGCGTCCCAGACGCGAATCGCGGCATCCCACGGCATCCAGACCTCGTACCCAAGATCGCCCGTGTACCCGGTTCGCGTAACGTCAACCGGAACACCAGCAATCGCACCAGACGCAGACCGGAAGTATTTCAGCGTGTCGATTGGCACGTCGCTGACTCGACGGAGCAGCCCGGCCGACGTCGGGCCTTGCAGGGCGAGCGCGGCCACCTGCTCGCTGATGTCTTCGACGCGGACGTCGAGCCCTGACGCGTTGTCCGTCAACCACCGCAAATTCGGATCCGCCGCCGTCCATCGGTAGGTTTGGTCGTCGAGGCGCGTGACTGTGCCGTCGTCGATTACTTTGCCCTCTTCGTCGCACCACGGCGTGTAGTAGACCTGGCCAACCGCCATCTTCTTCGGATCGCGCGTGATCACGCGATCCACCAGCCTGGTAGCGTCACGACCGGACAGGCGGTACTTGAAGAGCGGTGACACATCGATCACCGCGCAGGCATTCCGGATGGCGTTGTATTCGTGCTCGTGGTGTGTTTCGTAGGCGCTGACCGCGTAGTAGCCAGCCCAGTCTCGATAGTTGAGGCTCTCGCAAAGCTCGTGCGTGCGCGTGTGAAACGCTGATGGAACCGGCACGTGGAAATCTTACTTCCGGACTCTCTTGACTGAGACAAATTCAACACGAAGGTCACGAAGCTTCTGACCTCGACTGAATCGCGGTCTAACAGCAATGCGATCACATACAATTTCCTCCGTGCACTACGACGCAATCGTCATCGGTGGCGGGCACAACGGGCTCACGTGCGCGGCGTATCTTGCGCGGGCGGGCCGCAAAGTCGTCGTGCTCGAGAAGCGCCACGTGCTCGGCGGCGCGGCCGTCACCGAGGAAGTGTTTCCAGGTTTCAAGTTCTCGGTCTGCTCGTACGTCGTCTCGCTGCTGCGACCCGAGATCATTCGTGAACTCGACTTACCGGGCCACGGCATGGAGCTGCTGCCGCTCGACGGCACGTTCACGCCGATGCCGAGCGGCGACTACCTGTGGCGCGTCAACGATCACTACAAGACCCGGCGTGAAATCGCGCGACACTCCAGGCTCGACGCCGAGGCGTATGAAGAGTACGGCAAGGCGATGATTGAGATGGGTCGCTTCGCCAAGCCGATGCTCGGCCTGACACCTCCCGATCCGACGTCGCTGGAGCCGCGAGGTCTGCTCGAGCTCCTCGCCATCGGCAAACGCTTTCGCGCCATGCGTCACCACGATCGCGTCAACCAGATCCAGTTGTTGACGATGAGCGCCGTCGACTTCCTCGATCAATGGTTCGAGACCGACGTGTTGAAGGCCACGATGTCGGCGTCCGGCATCATCGGGACGTTCCTGGGCGTCCGATCGCCGGGGACGGCGTATGTGCTGCTCCATCACTACATGGGCGAGATCGACGGCTCGTTTCGCTCGTGGGGACTCTCGCGTGGAGGCACCGGCACAGTCTCGAACGCGATTGCATCCGCGGCGCGCGGCTTCGGGGCAGAGATACGAACGCAGGCACCGGTCGCCCACCTGCTCCTGAAACGCGGGCGAGCGACCGGCGTCGCGCTCGCGAGTGGCGACGAGTTGACGGCCGACGTCGTGATTTCGAGCGTGGATCCCCACCTGACGTTTCTGAAGCTGATGGATCCACAGGTGCTGCCGCCGGACTTCGTCGAGAGCGTCCGCCGCTACAAGTTTCGCGGCTCGTCGGGCAAGGTCAATCTCGCACTCGACGCGCTGCCAGAGTTCACGTGTTTACCTGGTGAAGGTCCACATCTGCGCGGAGCGATTTCGATTTCGCCGTCAATCGACTACATGGAACAGGCGTACGACGATGCGAAGTACGGCCGATTCTCGCGACGGCCGTACATCGACATCGTCATTCCGTCTCTGACCGATCCCAGCGTCGCGCCGCCCGGCAAGCACGTCATGTCGTGCTTCGTCCAGTACGCGCCCTATCACCTGAAGGAGGGCACCTGGGACCAGCAGCGCGAGGCGTTTGGCGACGCTGTGATTGACGCCATCGCAGAATTCGCACCAAACATCAGGAACATCATCCGGCATCGTCAGGTGCTGACGCCGCTCGACGTCGAGCGCGAGTTTGGACTCACCGAAGGCAACATCTTCCAGGGCGAGCTGACGCTCGAGCAGTTGTTTTTCTTGAGACCCGTGCCAGGCTGGGCGCAGTACGCCACGCCGGTGAACCGGCTGTATCTGTGCGGTTCGGCCACGCATCCGGGCGGCGGCATCATGGGCGCGCCTGGCCGGAATGCGGCCTTGAAAGTGCTCAAGGAGATTGCTGCGTGAGCAGCCCTCCCGTAGTGATCATCGGCGGTGGCATCAACGGGCTGACGTGCGCCGCCTTTCTTGCCAAAGCCGGCGTCGCACCCATCGTCCTCGAGCGGCTCGATGCGGTCGGGGGCGGTGCGCGGACCGCCGAGATCGCACCCGGGGTTCGTGGCCCCATCCTGTCCCACAGCGCGGGGCCGTTTCGTGGGGACATCATCGACGAGCTTCATCTGGAGAGTCACGGTCTGGAGTTCGTGCGTTCGGAGGTGAGCGTCGCGGCGCTCGGCGCGGACAAGCAGGTCCTGACGCTTTACGAAGACCCGAAGAAGACGGCGAAGGCACTTCGCGCGTGGTCGCCGAACGACGCAGAGGCATGGCCCCGGTTTGTTTCGTCCGTCGCGGCACTTGGTCGCGTCATCAGCACCTTGTATGCCGCCACGCCGGCGCCGGTCGACGAACCCGCAGGGCGAGACCTGTGGGCGCTGCTCCGGACGCTGCGAGCGTTCCGCGCCCTCGACAAACCTGACGCATATCGCCTGTTGCGCTGGGGACCAATGGCGGTCGCCGATCTCGTCGGCGAATGCTTCGAGCACGAGCGCGTGCGTGCGGCCGTCGCGGCTGATGGCATCTTTGGGACGCGCCTCGGTCCGTGGTCGGCCGGGAGCGGCCTCGTCCTGCTGTTGCGCGCCGCCAACGAGGCCCTCGGACCAGCACGTGGATGGTTTGCGCGTGGAGGACCGGGAGCGATTGCCACCGCGCTCGAGCGCGTGGTCCAAGGGAGCGGCGGCTCGATTCGGACCAGAGCGTCGGTGCGTCAGATCATCGTGAAGGACGATCGCGCACGAGGCGTGGTGTTGATGGACGGTACCGAGATCGCGGCTCGCGCTGTCATTTCGGCAGTCGATCCGAAGCAGACTTTCCTCGGGTTGTGCGATCCGACCGATCTTGCGCCCGAGTTCCTGTGGCGGATGCGCAACTATCGCGCGCACGGAACCGTCGCGAAGTTGAACCTTGCATTGTCGGCGTTGCCCACCTTCACCGGGGTCGATCGCGAGTCGTTGACGGCGCGTATCCGGATTGCTCCCGAGATCGACTACCTCGAGCGCGCATTCGATCACTCGAAGTACGGGCGGTTCTCACCGGAACCGTACGTCGAGCTCACCATACCGTCGGTACTCGACCCGTCGTTGACGAGCAACGGAGGGCATGTGCTCTCCGCCTACGTGCAGTTTGCTCCCTACGTGCTGCGCGAGAGTTCGTGGGACGAGCAGCGCGAGCACCTTGCTCGGACAGCGATTGACACGATTGAGCGTCATGCCCCAGGCTTGCGTTCACTCATCGTTGCGCAGCAGATGATCACCCCGCTGGATCTCGAACGTGACTATGGGCTGACCGGCGGGCACATTTTCCATGGCGAGCTGGCGCTCGACCAGATGCTCACGATGCGGCCACTGCTGGGCTGGGGGCAGTATCGGACGCCGATTCGCGACCTGTATTTATGCGGGTCGGGCACCCATCCCGGGACTGGCCTCACCGGCGGATCGGGCGCCAACGCCGCGCGCGAGATTCTGCGCGCGCTGCGCTAATCGGTGGCCGTTGCCGGTCACAGGTTGCCGTCGGCCTGCTGCCGGCTGGTTGCAAGTGCACGGCTTTTTCGGCCGACCAGAGCCAGTTGGCGTCTAAACCGACACCAACCATGAGAGTCACCTTTGGACTGACAACGGAGAACGATAACGACCCGTAGCCGTGGAACGTGGATCGTGAGAGGCGACCATGAAACTCCCTCAATTCGTAGTGATGGTGGCGATCGTCCTTGCAAGCTCGAACGGCGCGATTGCCCAACAGCCCACACCTCCAGGCGCAATCGTTCCCGAGCCGCAGAGGCCGCAGCGCACACCACCTCGCGCGGTGCGCCCTGGCGAGGATCCGCAAAAGGGCACATCGATCGTGCGCGGGTACGTTCTTGCGGCAGAGACCGGAACTCCTCTGCGACGAGCCCTAGTTAATGTTCGGTCGGCTGACGGCCGCAGCGGAGGGGTGGCGACAACCGATGCGCAGGGCCGATTCGAGATCAAAGAGCTTCTCGGAGGCCGCTACACGATCACGGCGCAGAAAGCGGGATACGTCACAACGAGCTACGGACAGCGGCGCGCTGAACAACCAGGCACGCCGCTGGAGTTACTGGAAGGTCAGATCGCCGACAAAGTCACGTTGTCTTTACCGCGCGGCGGTGTCATCACCGGAAGGGTTGTCGACGAATTCGGCGATCCCATTGCCGGCGCCCAGGTCAACGCCCTGCGATTCCGGTTTGTGAATAATGGCCGCCGACTGATGCCGACCGGCAATGGACAGAGCGATGACCTTGGCAACTTTCGGATCTTCGGACTTGCGCCAGGCGATTACTACGTCTCCGCGGGCCTGCGATCGCAGAACATGATGGGCATGAACATGTCTGGCGGCAGCATGTCCAGCAATGTCGAGGGATACGCTCCGACCTATTTCCCTGGCACGCCAAATGCCGCCGAGGCGCAGCGGATCGTCGTCCGCGTGGGGCGCGACACTACCGACATCTCGTTTGCGTTGACCCCGACCCGTCTGGTGACGGTTTCTGGTCGCGCCGTGTCGTCCAGTGGGGAACCCTACGTGCAAGCGTTCATCAGCGCTATGCCTGCCGAGCGCTATGGCGCCATGACGATGGGCCTGGGCATGAATAACGCCATGACCAGACCCGATGGCACATTTCAATTGTCGGGAGTGGCCCCGGGCACTTACAACCTCTCGCTGCGTCCGAACATGGGCGGCGGCAGGTTCGACGAGAATGCCGAGTTCGCAAACCTCAGGATCACCGTCGGTCAGGATGACCTGATCAACGTGTTGCTCGTGTCATCGCGCGGGGCGGTCGCGCGTGGTGTCGTCGTGAGTGACGATGGGTCCGCGCTGCCCGTCAGGCCACCACAGGTATCGATCTTCGCTCAGCCAATCGATCCCGACACCATGAGCATGGGCATGGGACCCAACCAGCCCAAAGTGAACGACGACCTCACGTTCGAGATTCCAGGGCTGTCCGAGTCGCGTCTGATCAGGGCCAATATCGGCGGCACGATGGATTGGACGCTGAAGGCGGTGTATCACCGCGGCCAGGACGTTACCGATACACCGATTGACTTCGTCCCCGGGCGGGACGTCGACGGGATTGAGATCGTCTTCACCCGGAAACGAACCGAGCTTTCCGGTACGGTCACCAACGATCGCGGTGAGGTCGACACCGACGCGACGGTCCTCATTTTTTCGTCTGACCGGGAACGCTGGACGGCAATGACGCGCTTCGTGCGGACCGCCAGACCGGCACAGGATGGCCGCTACAATATGCGCGGGATGCCGCCGCATGACTATCTGGTGGTGGCGGTCCGAAACGTCGAGATGGGTCAGTGGCAAGACCCGGATTTCCTCGAAAGCGTGCGGGACCAGGCCGTCCGGGTGTCGCTCGGCGAAGGGGAAACCAAAGTGCAGGACCTCAAGGTGGCGAAACAGTGAAACAGGTGCCTGCGCTTCCGTTGATGATCGCTCTATTGCTCGCGGCGCCTGTCACAGCGGCGGCGCAGATGACGTTTCGGTTGCGCGGCACGGTCCACGACAACGACCGCAAGCCCGTCGCCGGTTTGACGGTCCGCGCCGAAGCGCTCCAGGGCTTTCGTGGCGAGCAGTTTGTTGGTCAAAAGGAATTCGAGGTTTGAGCAGGTGGCGGGATTCAAATGATGGTGCCTGAGGTGCCTAGGGTGCCTGGGGTGCCTAGTCTTCAACAACCTAGAAATAATCACTCCGCCAATACACCACCTGCGATGCCTCCAGCGGAGGCAGCGGCAACGCGCGATCTTTGAGCGGGCGGATCATCAGCACTTCCGTCGTCCGCTGTCTGTCGGTGCGCGTGATCTGCGGAGGCGCAAATCCGTGCGGGAACCAGGCGTCAATCTCTGGTGCTGGCTGGTGCGGCGTTCGAGCGAGCATGACTTGCAGCATGGCACCAACGCGGGCGCCCGTCGGATCGCGATCGCCCGCATCTTCGATGAACCACCGGCCCTGATGAATCGTGGAGAGTACGTAGGCGACCGCCTGATGCCCTTCTTCGGTCACGAGAAACTCGGTCTCGCGCAACCCGGCAGGACCGAGGCCCGCCAGCAGGCGACGCTTCGTCACGCCGAACTTGATCAAGTCCTCTGTGCGGTCGAGTGCCAAACGCGCGTCGCGCGACCGCGCGGCCGCCATCTCGACGATCGACGCCAGATCGCGGTCGTGACCGGCGCGCACCAGGACCGCGGGCGTCCCACGGCCGCGTGTCACCTCGAGCCGCGACTCGAGCAGCGGCACCGGCACAAAATCGATGGCTTCGTAGAACGCCGGCGCGATCTCCGAGAACAACATCGCGTATTCGTAGCCCTCTGCTTCCGCCGCGTCGAGCATCATCGCGATCAGCCGGCGGGCGCCGCCACGGCCGCGGCGGCGCGGTGACGTGAACACGGCGCCGATACCCAGGACACGGCGGATCCGGCCATCGATTCGGGCGCTCAGGTCATACCGCTTGGCACTGGAGGTGACGGTTCCCTGCTCGACGAGCGCCACGCGGTCGAGATGCGCAGCGCCCCATGCCGTGCGCCGTTGCGCTTCCCAGAACCGCACATACGCGTCAAAGGTCAATCCATCACCCCATAATGGGAAGGATTCTCGCTGGATTTGCTCGAGATATTGGCCGGTAGCAGGAACAAGCTGATCGGTCACGAGCTAGTTAAACCCCGGGGCGACTGGAAGTGTCCAACAAGGCAGGTGAGAGGGTATCGCATGAGCGCTTTCTCCGTAACCGCGGCACGTTGCCTCCTCGTCGGACTGCTTGGCCTGGTCGTGTCGCAAAAGCCGACCACGGTAACCGCCGCCGCCAACGTTCCGAACGACGAACGAGCGGTCGTTCACGCCCTCAATCGGCTGGCATTTGGCCCGCGGCCTGGCGACGTCGATCGCGTGCGGAAGTTGGGGCTCGACACGTGGATCGATCAGCAGCTTCGACCGGACCGGATCAACGACACGGCCATGGACTCGCGCCTTGCACATCTGACGACGTTGTCGCGAGAGTCTGAGGAGCTGGCCCAGGACTTCATCGCGGCCCGACAGGAGCGGCGACAGCGCCAGCGTGCAACCGGACGCGAGGGCGCCGCTGAGGGCACGACCACTCCTGGCCAGGCGACTCAACGCCCCGGTGACGCCGTGGAGCCCGCCATGGAGCCAATGGGCACCAGCGGCCAGCGCCCTGCGCTCATGAGCGAGGCGGCCCAGCGCGAGCGCCGCGCGTTTGCCGAGATGGCCGAGGCCAAGATTCTCCGCGCGGTCTACAGCGACCGTCAACTCGAAGAGGTGCTGGTCGATTTCTGGTTCAACCATTTCAACGTCTTCGCACGGAAGGGTCAGACGGAGATCTACGTCGGCGAGTACGAGCGCGATGCCATTCGTCCCCACGTCCTTGGTAGTTTTCGCGAACTGCTTGGAGCAACGGCGAAGAGTCCCGCGATGCTGGTGTATCTCGACAACTGGATGAGCGCCGATCCGAACGCCGCATCTCGCCTCGCGAATCCCCGACGACCGAACGCCGGTGCCAATCGGCGCGGGCAAGCGCGTCTCGGAGGACAGCGACCTGGCGCGCAGCAATCACCAAATCCCAACGCCCCCAACCGGATGCCGCGCGGCCTCAACGAAAACTACGCGCGAGAGCTGCTCGAGCTGCACACGCTCGGTGTGGATGGCGGCTACACCCAGCAGGATGTCGTCGAGGTCGCTCGAGCGTTTACGGGGTGGACGATTGGCCGTCCCGCCGATCCCGGGTTCCGCTTTGTCGCCGCCATGCACGATCGCGGCGCGAAGAAAGTGCTCGGGCACAATCTTGCGGCCGGCAGTGGCATTGACGACGGCGAAAAAGTCCTGGACATCATCGCGTCTCATCCGGCGACCGCTCGCCACATCTCGTTCAAGCTCGCCCAACGCTTCGTGAGCGATGCCCCGCCGGATGAGCTCGTCGATCGCGCGGCGGAAACGTTCACCAGGACCAAGGGCAATCTGCGCGAGGTCGTGCGAACAATCGTCACCTCGCCCGAGTTCTTTGCACCGGCGGCCAATCGCGCCAAGGTCAAGACACCCTTCGAGTTCGTGGTGAGCGCGCTTCGGGCAACCGCCGCGGATGTGCGACAGGCGACCGCCACCGTGCGCACGCTCGCGGGTCTTGGCATGCCACTCTACCTCTGCCAACCGCCGACTGGATACGACGAAACGGCCGACAGCTGGGTCTCCTCCGGTGCCCTCGTCAATCGCATGAATTTCGCGCTGGCAATTGCCGGCGGACAAATGCGCGGCATTTTGGTCAGCGATCTTTCGAACGACGGAGTCAACAGCGCACGCCAGCGCATCGTCCGCAACGCGCTCGCCGGCGATGTGTCAACGAGCACGCTCGAGACGCTTGCGAAAGCGACAACCGTCGAACAGGCGGTTGCGCTTGTCATCGGCTCGCCCGAGTTCCAACGGCAGTAGTGATCGTGGGAAACGAGAACGGACAGGCCTCAGAGACTCAGAGGCACAGAAATAAGTCAGGGAATGTTTGGACGTCTTGCTTCGTGACTTCGTGGCCCTTCGTGGCCTTCGTGGCATCGTAACTCCGTGTTTAAGTGTTTCCATGTTTCCGTGCTTCCGTGGTTCCGTGTTGGCTCTAGGGGTCGACCATGGTAACGAGACGAATCTTTTTGAAGTCGAGCGGCTTGGCGATGGTGACGCTCGGGTTCGCACCGTCGTTTCTGGCGCGGACCGCTGAAGCGGCCAACGCTCGCCGAGCCAAGCTTCTCATCGCCCTCTTTCAACGCGGCGCAGTCGACGGGCTCAACATGATCGTGCCGTTTGGGGAGGGCGACTACTACCAGTTGCGACCATCGATCGCCATCGCACGACCGGGCACGGGAGATCTGGCAGCGGTGGACCTGAACGGGTTCTTCGGGTTGCATCCGCGGATGGCGGCCCTCAAACCCTTCTGGGACAACAAGTCGCTGGCAATCGTGCATGCCTGCGGATCGCCGGACAGCACGCGCTCGCACTTCGACGCGCAGGACTACATGGAATCGGCCACGCCGGGCGTCAAGAGCACGAAGGACGGCTGGCTGAACCGCTATCTCCAAGTGACGCAGGAAGCCGACAGTCCTCTGACAGCCGTTGCCATGACACGCCAGATGCCCCGCTCGCTTCAGGGCCACGCTCCGGCGCTTGCCATGGGCAGCGTCGGCGAGTTTGGCGTGCGTGGAGGGATGGCGGCACGCGACTCGTTCGAAGCCGCCTACGCGTCGGCCGCCGATCAAGTGCTCAAGGGAACCGCGAGTGATGCGTTCGCCGCCATGCGGACATTATCTGGTGCAACCGGGCAACGCCAGTATCGGCCGGCCAATGGCGCCACCTACCCGCGTTCGCCGTTCGGCCAATCGCTCCAGGAGATTGCGCGCCTCGCCAAGGCAGACGTCGGTTTGGAGATCGCGTTTGCGGAGAGCGGTCAGTGGGACCATCACATCAACGAGGGCGGCTCAACCGGGCAGATTGCGAATCGCCTCGCCGATTTCGCAGAAGGTATTGCTGCTCTCGCGCAGGACCTCGGCGATCGGATGGCCGATACCATCATCCTGACAATGTCGGAGTTCGGTCGCGCGGTGGCGGAGAACGGCAACCGCGGCACCGACCATGGGCACGGCAACGCGATGATGCTGATTGGCGGGAACGTCAAGGGCGGTGAGATCTACGGCCGTTGGCCGGGCCTGAAATCCGATCAACGCTTCGAAGGTCGCGACCTCGCCGTGACGACCGACTTCCGTGATGTGTTTGGCGAGGTCGTCGTGCGTCACCTCGGTGCGAGCGAACAGCTGGCTGCCAAAGTGTTCCCTGGATATGGCGTCAAGCCGGGAGCGTTTCGGAATGTCATACGGGCGTAAGTCACGAAGAAACGTTGCCACCAGGGCACAAAGACACGAAGCCGTGCTCTGCGTCTCTGAGGCTTCTCCGTGACATGATGACAGCGTGACGCTGAACGACCTGGCGACGCCGGCCGTCATCATCGACCGCCAGCGCGCGCTGAGGAACATCGATCGCCTGCAGGACGCCGCCAACACGCGGGGCATACGCGTGCGACCGCACACCAAGACCCACAAGAGTCCGCAGGTCGCGAAATGGCAGATTGATCGCGGGGCGATTGGCATTTGCTGCGCCAAGCTGGGCGAAGCCGAGGTCTTCGCCGCTGCGGGCTTCACCGATATCCGGCTGCCATATCCGATTCATCCGATTAACGCCCCGCGCGTCCTCGCGCTACTGACCCGCACCGACCTTTCATTCATCGTCGATCACCTCGAAGTCGCGCGCGGCTGGTCGACAGCCATGACGGCCGCCGGGCGCACCGTGGACGTGCTGGTCAAGATTGACGTTGGCTTCCACCGGTGTGGCATCGATCCCGATCCGCGAACGGCGGTTCCGTTCATCAAGGCCGTCGCCTCGCTCCCCGGGCTGCACTTTCGCGGGCTGCTGTCACATGCCGGCCAGGCGTATCACGCCGAGTCGGAGAACCACCTTCGAGCGATTGCCGAAGACGAGGCACGGACGTTGCGGACCTTGGCCGAGGCGGCTCAGGCCGAGCGCGTCGGCATCGCGGAGTTGAGCGCTGGCGCGACACCTTCCGCGCGCTTCTCGCTCGACCAGGAGAGCCTCACCGAGTACCGCGCCGGAAATTACGTCTACTTCGATCGCACGCAGGTCGGCCTGGGCGCGGCGTCACAGGAGGACTGCGCTCTTACCGTGATGGCCACCGTCGTGTCGAAGCCCAATAGCAACCGCATCATCCTGGACTGCGGAAGCAAGACGCTATCATCGGATGCCGCGCGCGGCTTCACTCCGCTCGCGGGCCACGGCGTGATCTATCACGATGTGCTGATGCCGCCCGGTGCCAGGCCCGATGATGATTTGATCGTCGAGCGTCTCTCGGAGGAACATGCTACCGTCCGGGTCGCGTCGGGTCACACGGCGCTCGAACCCGGCGATCGCGTGCGGCTGATCCCCAACCATTCGTGTGTGGTGTCGAATCTGGTCGATCAGGCATGGGTGGTGGACGCCGGGATTGTCACGGCCATGCCGATCGCGGCTCGCGGTCGCCTCACTTGAGTGACGTTTCAGGGTTCCATGGTTCCAACGTTCCATGGTTCAATGGCGTAGTCACCGCGAGGAGCGGAATCAAGAACCTTGGAACGCTGGAACTTAGGAACCCTGGAACACTAGATGGCCAAGACCCCGCCGGACACAAGCCCAGAAATCGGTGAAGCCCTCGGAATGATCGAGACTCGTGGCCTGGTCGGCATGATCGAAGCGGCCGACGCCATGGTCAAGACCGCCAATGTCGTTTTTGTCGGGTGGCAGAAGGTCGATGCCGGCCTGGTGACGGCGATTGTTCGTGGCGATGTGGGCTCGGTGAAGGCAGCCACCGATGCAGGCGCGTCGGCCGCACGAAAGGTCGGGGAGCTGGTGGGGGTCCATGTCATCCCTCGACCGGACGACGACCTCGATAAGGTCTTTCCGATTAGGCCGAAGAAGGCTTGACCCTGCGGTTTGGCGCCCTCCGCGCCATGCGGCTGCGTCGCTTGGAACTTCCCCGCTGCTCGCGGGCCACAAGCTGCCGCAACTTCAGGTCCTGTCCAACCATCAACAGCGGTTGCGTAGGGTTCTCGAGTACGTTGTAAAACTCGCCAGCCAGAGTCCGGGCAAAGATTTGATTGCCGTCGATGAAGAGGGTCAGCGGCCCTCCGCCCTCAATGGCTTCGAACAGCCTGACCTTGAATCGCGAACGCAACACGTCGAGCAGTCGGCGGATCTCAGGGATTGTAAACCCGCGGCGTCGCAGGTCGGCCAGCACCATGAGTTCGAGGAGCTCGACCGGCGTGTAGCGACGTTCGGTAAAGCCGCCAGATTCTGTCTTGTGAGGGGCCACCGAGGGAACGAACAGTCGGCGCGTATGCCACCATTGCAGCTGGCGAGCGCTCAGTCCGGTGAGGGCTGCTACCTCGCGAGATGTGTAGAGTTTCTTGAGTCGCAACTCGTGTCCTGGCCCGCTCGGACGATTCTAGTGTCCACTAGGAGCGATTGAACACGCGCTCGGCCATCGCGGCTCCCGCAAAGTCCTTTTCGGTCAACCCGCCTTCGGAGTGCGTCGTGTAGGTGAGCGTCACCTTGCGGTAATTGATCAAGATGTCCGGATGATGGTCCGCGGCTTCGGCGCCGGGCACCAGCCGCGACACGAAGTCCACCGCGCTCGGAAAATCCTTGAAGACAAACTGCTTGCGAATCGCGTTGCCGTCGATCGCCCACCCTGATAGCTCGCGAACTCGGGCCTCTGCGTCGGCTTTACTGAGTGTCAGAGTCATTTCTCGGGGCTCCTACCTTCCATGCGTCCTTTCCCTGCGATACGCGCCGGCGGTGCCGGCGCTACACGCCACCCTTTTGTACCCGTTGCCGCGGCCGTTTCTGCGCTTTCCATTCTTCCGCGGATTGCAGCTGAATCTCTTCCGTGATTCCGTGCTTCCGCGTTTTCGTCTGTGCCTCTGAGTCTCTGAGGCCTGTCCGTAACCCTCTATCCCCGCGCTCGTCAGATCCGCCCGAGACGTGATGGCGCCACTGCCGCCGGGGGCTCGCTCGACGCGTTCTGAACGACATCCCTCACGACTGCCGCGGTCAGCGGCGCGAGCAGCACGCCGTTACGGTAATGGCCGGTCGCGTAGATCAGCCCAGGAACGGCCGTCGATCGGCCGATGATGGGCAGCCCGTCGCGGGTGGCGGGCCTCAAGCCCACGCGCACTTCCGCAAACGAAGCTTGCCATAACTGCGGCACCAGGGAGCAACCGGCTTCGAGGAGATCCCGGACACCGGCAGCCGTCGCGCGCTCGTCGAAACCGGCGTCTTCGACCGTTGCCCCGACGAGCACGCGTCCGTTCAGCCACGGGACAATGTAGCAGTCGGAACCCCAGATCACGTGACGCAACGGCTGCGAGGTGGGCCATGCCAAGTGAAGCAACTGACCGCGCACGGGCTTGACGTCGACTCCCGGGAGGCCGTTGATAGTGACCTGCCCCGCCCAACTGCCAGCCGCCAGCACCACGTGATCGAAACGCGATGGCCCGCTCGGCGTTTCGACCAGAACGCGGTTGTTGGGGGCGGAAGTAATCGACAGGACGCGTGTCTCGAGTGCGAAGGTCGCACCGCCGCGCATCGCGGCTCCTGCGAGAGCTTCTGTAAGTTCGGGAACACCGACAAAGCCGTGTCGCGCCAGCAGCAGGCCGCCGGCGGCGCCCGTCGCCGCGAGCGGCTCCAACGACCGCAGATCATCGGGCTCGACCCAGCGGGCATCAATGCCCGCGCCTTCGAATGCCGCGGCCGCGCCGCGCAGCCGATCGGCATGCTCGGTGTCGAGCGCGACTTCGAGTGTCCCGTTGCGCGTGTATTGAATCGGCAGGCCGCTCGCCTTCATCACCCGGCGAACGAAGCCGTCATAGAGATCGAGGCTGCGCCGCCCAAGCTCGCGGAGTGGGCTCGAATCGTGGCCTTCGATATAGGGAGCAAGCACGCCGGCCGACGCATGCGAAGCGCCCCCGCCGACGCGGCGAAGGTCGAAGACGCTGACTCGGGCGCCGGCCGCCACCAGCTCGTAAGCGCAGGCGCATCCAATGACACCGGCACCAACGACTGCGACCTCGGGGGAAGACACAGACTACAAGGATAGCTCGTACACCGTGACGGAACGTCCCAGGGTTCCAGGGTTCCAGCGTTCCAGGGTTCTAGCTGGACCAGATCGGACATTGAACTCTGGCACCTCGGCACCTTGGCACCTTGGCACTTTGGAACTTTGGAACTTTGGAACTCTCAAGCTAGAAGCTCAGCGACGCGCCCAGCTCGATGCGTCGAGCAGCGGCCGCCGACGTGGCGGTGCCGAAGTAAGGCGAGAGCTGATTGCCCACGAACGAGTTCAGATTGACGGTGTTGAACAGGTTGAACACCTGAACATAGAGATCGAGCCGGTACCGGCTGGCCGATCCATCCATCATGACCATCTGGACTGGACTACCGCCATCACCGGCTCCGCCCATGGGCCCGCGCTGCGCATTGGCTGAGGGCGGTGGCGGCGGAGCGCCGATCATCACGGGCCCGTCACCGAGCAGGCCGCCCAGATTGAAGGAGCGGTTCATTCGAAAATTGACGTTCCACTGCGACGCACCGCGGGCGCTGTTGCGGCCGACACCATCGGGTCGATCGTTGAATACGGTGTCCCCGTTGTCGTCGATGCCGGTGGTAATCGTATAGGGTGGCGCGGACGAATACTGCGCCTGGAAACTGGCGCGAACGCCGTAGACGAGCGGCGTATTGGCCATGAAGAACACGCGGTGGCGAATGTCCATGGACGAGGGACCCCAATCGGCATCGGGATTGGTGCTATCCGATGGCAGCGCCACAGGCGAGTCCGCGTGGTTACGGGCGTTCGCGTATTGGTACATCACGTTGCCCATGATCCGGCGGTTGGGCACACGAAGCATCATCGCGACCGTGATGCGGTCCGCGGCACGCTCGCCGGTCGACCCGATCTCGGTGATGTTGCCGGCCGCCGAGTCGGGTCGGACGCCTTCAATGGGCGCGTTGACGTTGATCGAGCGAAACACGTCGGTGGCGCGCGTGAACATGTAGTCGGTCCGGAAGTTGCCCCATTCGCCGAAGGCTCGGTCGTACCCGATCGAAGCCTGGTGAATCGTCGGCTGGGTCAGCTGCGGACCAAGTTGAATGCGGCTGGCCGCGAGCGACGTGCCAGCGCCAGAGTCGACGTTCGGGTATGAAGGATTGAGGATGATCTCGTCGATCTGATGGGTCCCATCGACGCGAACGGTCTGCTCATACACATTCGAATCGAGCCAGTCGTAGAAAATGCCATAGCCCCCGCGAACGTTGGCCTTGCCCGTCGACCAGGTGAACGCAACGCGCGGCGCCAGGTTCCACTGGTCGTCGATATTGGTCTGCACTTCCTGACGGAGACCCAGACTTAGGTTGACGTTCTTGCTCACGCGGAAATCGTCCTGCAGATACCATCCGGCCTCGAATTGTGAGTAGCTGACGTTCGGGTCGCCGACTCGGCGCTGATAGGTCTGCGGCCGTGACGCGAGATGGTCGTCGAGACTCGAGAACGTAAACGTCCCGTTGGCGTTTGTCTGCGTCGTGCTGTCCCACCAGCCGCCAGCCACCTCCAGCCCCGCCCGCAGCGCGTGCTTGGCCACAGTAATGTCGAAGTTCTGAGCCAGAATGAATTGCCGTCCTTCCCGGACGCCCGATTGACCGGCGCCACCTGACGTAAAGGCGTCGAGCACGCGAACCGTGGGCGCCGTCGAACCAGAGATGTACGACGTCTGCGATTGTGTGACTTCAAACCGCAGCTCGCTGAACACTTTCCTGCCGATCGTGCGGGTATTGCGCACTCGCAGCATGTCGTTGATGGCCTCGGTCTCGTAGGCCCGCTCGGCGAGGTCGAAATCGCCGACGCCGAGGTTTTGGCGCTTGTCGCTCCGGCGTGAGTACTCTGCCCGAATGCTGCTGGTCGGGCTCAGCGCGTGCTCGAGCCGCACGTTGGCATTGACACTATCCACCGGACGCCGGACTTGATCGTTGATCGGCCCCGTCGGCGTGGTGGCCACGATGGTGCGGGCGTCGTAGGACATGTTGCCGTCCGCAGCAATCGACAGGCTGGTCTTGCCCTTGGCGATTGGGCCCTGGGACGTGAACATGAAGCGCTTGTGCTGTTCGGGCGCGACCTCGGTAGCAAACGCGTTCCGGGCGTTCAGCGATTCGTCACGAAACCCGAAATTGAAGTTACCGCGCCAGCCCCCCATGCCCGGTCGGGTGATGACCTCGACGCGCACCATGCCGGCCTCGTGGTACTCGGCGGCATACGAATTGGAGTGGAACCGAATGGACTGGATTTGATCCTTGGGTGGCAGACGACCACCACGGAACCCGTCGATGAAGATCTGCGCGCCAGGCCCTGCCATCTGGCGCAGTTGCTCGGCCATCTCGTCGGGGTCGTCGGAGAGGCCGTCGATGTCGTCCTTGCTCAGCGTCTGCGTGAAGCCATTGTCACGCCGCGCCGCCGCATCTCGTTCTTGAACGAAGACCTCTTCCCGGATGGCAACCGTCATGGTCGCCATCGCGGTGTTGATGCCGCGCTTCACTGCGAACGGCACGGTGAACCCCTGAAACCCCTCCGCTTCGACCTTGATCTGATGAGCGCCGGGCATGAGGCCAGTGAAAGCCGCAACGCCGCTCTGATCGACGACGGTTTGCTTTTCGATGCCCGATGGGTCGATGAGCGTCACGATGGCGTGAATGAGCACGGCCTCGGTCTCGTCGCGCACGGTCACGCGGAGGGCCGACTGATTCTGCGCTGCTGCCGCCACCGGCAGCAGTGCGTACCACGCAAACACCGTGACACACACCAGACGCAGCATCGCAGTCTTCATGACCTACTTCTTCTCGAAGAGTTCGGCCTTTACGGACGGGTTGACCTTGACTTTCTCGAGCGTCCATTCCTCGACCGGCTTGCCTTCTACGGCCTGAGTGAGGCGGTGAGGCAGCATGATGCCATCGACCTTCTTGAAGTCTGCCAGGTAGAGAGTCACCTGGCTGGGTGCAGGCGGCGGCATCGACTCGATACGGCGTCGCATCTCCTCGGGGCTTGGACGCTGACCATCCGCGGGCGCACCTGCAGTCGGCGCACCACCACCGGGGGGCGGTGGCGGCGGAGCGTCGGGCCCGCCGGGGCCTCTGCGTCCGCCGCCTGGTCCCCCCGGACCGCCGATCATGTTGAATCGCGGGCGGACTTCCATGTACTGCAGCATCAACGGCAAATGCGTCTGCTGATCAACGAATAGCCGGACGGCCTGACCCGCTTCGTTCTTGATCTCGAGCACGTCGGCTTTACCTTCGGGCGCTTCGGCAACGGCGACGTACGCCGGCTGCAGGTTGGCGCCGCCAGTGAACGCGAGCAGATAGCGATTGAACTCGTTGCGGAACCGTCGCAGCCGCGCCTCTTCGATCTGCTCGGCATTGAGCTCCTGCCCCGGCGGTCCCTGGCGCATCACGATCTGCATGCCAGGGCCCATGCCGCCGCGGTTTTGTATGTCTTCCCACGACGCGTTGCCGGCCAGCACAGACGTCCGCTCGATCGAGACGCCACCCATCATCTCGGCGTCCTCGCTGCGATGCATGTGATCCGGCAGCTGCATCGTCAACACCAAGGTGCCCTTGACCTGCCGCTGCCCCATCTCACGCGCGAACGGACCTTCGAGGCTGAGTGTCTTGAGCTGCGCGAGCTTGTCGCCCCCGAGTGCCTGTCTGACCTGCGCCATGACCTCGGCGCCTTTTTGTGTTGTGTCCTGTGCCGTGGTTGCCGTCGAACTCGCAGCGACGATGGCCGCGAAGACCAAGCGTTTCATGTGTTTTCCTACCTGACCTAACAATACGCGGCCCACGACCGTTCAGACGTTAAGCCTCGGCAAAGAGGTTGTTAAGAATGTAAAAAGCGCTTTCCGAGCGCTTTTCGGCCATTTTTCGCATGCTAGACTGCCTGAGTGATCAAGCGTCTGACACGCGTGTCGGGCGTCACGGCCCTTGCCGGCGCGGTGCTGGTCCTGCTGCCGGCGCTCGCGTGGCTGCAGGTACTCGTGGCTGGAACAGATTGCCGAAGCAGATCGGGACCGCAGGAGCCGTACGCTTCAAACAGCAGCGTCGCAGTTTGCACAGGACCTCGACCGAGAAGTCGGCCGGGCCGTCATCGAACTGCAGCTCGAGTCGAGCACTGTCGAGCAAGGCACGTGGTCCGATTACGCCACGCGCTATCAACTGTGGGCGGACAATGCGGTGGCGCCCGAGATCATCAAGGCGATCTACTTCATCGAAACTCCCGAAGAACGTCCGGCAGTTGAAGCGCCGCTGCGAGTCTGGAATCACGAGACGCGAGTGTTCGAACCCACGCCGTGGCCGGCCGAACTCGCACCGCTGAGGGCGCGATTCACTCAGGAATCCAGAGCGATCTTCAGCTTCCAATTCCCCCCGCCCAAAAGGGAGGATCGCGTGGATCGCGGACGCGCCCAACGGCTGGTGTTGCCACCGACACCCGGCGGCGACGAGCAGTCGATCGTTGTCCCGGTCATGCGGGTGACGGCATCGCCTGGCGAAGGCATTCCTCCCCCACCGCCGGTCGTCAAGCTTCTCGGCTTCACGATCATCCGGCTCGACATCGAGGCCATGGGTCGAGGACTTATTCCGTCGCTGGTCCGCCGCCACCTCTTCGAGCCGAACGGCGACAGCGATTTTCTGGTCGCGGTCGTTGCGCGTGACGACGCATCGCGTGTGCTCTATGAGTCCGAACCCGGTGCGGCCCGAACAGCGGATTCCGCGCCGGACGTTGGTATCGCGCTGCTCGGGCCACGGCTCGGACCCCTGTGGTTTGCAACCCGGGATGGCAAGCGGACAACGGGATTCGATCTTGCATCGTGAATTGGAACGGATTCCACCTCCGCCCCCGCCGCCACCAGGGCCAGCAGAAGAGAAACGCGTCGTGCTCGAGCGGCGGACGATCGCGTCGGCTGGGGAAGGTCATTGGCGGTTGATCGCCAAGCATCGCTCCGGCTCGCTCGAGGCGGCAGTGGCCAAGGCTCGAACGCGCAACTTTCTCCTCAGCTCCGGCATTCTGTTATTGCTGACCACGGCAATCGGGTTGATCGTCGTGTCAGCGAGACGCGCCGATCGGTTGGCCCGACAGCAATTGGAGTTCGTCGCCGCGGTTTCACACGAACTGCGCACACCGGTCTCGGTGATCGGCACGGCCGCTGGCAATCTCGCGGACGGAGTCGTGGAAGAACCGGGACGCGTGAAAAAGTACGGCGCCACGATTCAGGCAGAAGCCAGACGGCTGGGCGAAACGGTGGAGCGGGTGCTGCAACTGGCCGGCATTGCCGCCGGGCGCGCGTCCGCCGCTCGTACGACGGTTCCGGTTGCAGACCTGGTTCGAGATGCCGTCGCCGCAAGTCGCCACGAAATCGACCTGGCCGGCGCCACCGTCGAGGTCGAGGTAGCGGCTGAGCTCATGCGCCTGCCAACCGATTCGTCGGGCGTGCAGCGTGTTGTCGGCGATGCAACGGCCCTTCGGTCAGCGCTTCAGAATCTGATCAGCAACGCTGTCAAGTACAGCGGGCCGACGCCATGGGTGCGAGTGAGTGCCAAGCCGATGTCGCACAAGGCGATGCGAGTCACGGTTGAAGATCACGGCCTCGGAATTGCTGCCGACGATCGGAAGCACATCTTCGAGCCGTTCTATCGCGGGCGCGAAGCGGTATCGCGGCAGATTCAAGGAAGCGGCCTCGGCCTCCACCTCGTGCGCCGCATCGTCGAAGCGCACGGTGGCAGCGTGTCGGTCCAGAGCGAACCTGGACAGGGCAGCACCTTCACGATTGATCTACCGGCCGTCCACAACATCGTCGTGCGACGTGCGTCCGCCGAGGAGCCGATCGTCGGGCGCCTTTGACGGCCTCGCGAAGCCTGACCCACCACATTGGCAGCCGCCCGCCTGCTGTTAGTCGAAGACGAGCCCGGCCTGCTACTCGCCGTCAGCGACCGGCTGATTGCGGAGGGCTATCGCGTCGAGACCGCTGGTGACGGCGACACGGCCATCCGTCGCGCGACTGGCGAGCCCTTCGACCTCGTCATCCTCGACGTGATGCTGCCCAAGCGTGACGGCTTCGACGTGGCACGCACGGTCAGAGGACAGGGCGTGCAAACGCCAATCTTGATGCTGACGGCGCGGGGACAAGTGGTCGATCGAGTCGTCGGCCTCAAGCTGGGCGCCGACGACTACCTGACCAAACCCTTCGAGATGATCGAGTTGCTGGCCCGCATCGAGGCGTTGCTGCGTCGCGCGCCCACGATGTCGGGGGTGTCGGTCGAGCGCTATCGGTTCGGCAACGCCCTCGTTGATGTTCGCAAGGCGGAAGTCACGCGCGAGGGTGCACCCGTCGACTTGTCGGCCAAGGAGTTTCACCTGCTGTGCTACTTCCTCGAGCATCGCGGCGCGACAATCTCCCGCGAGGAGCTGTTGCAGCAGGTGTGGGGCTATCAATCGACGCCGTCAACCCGAACAGTGGACGTTCACGTCGCCTGGCTGCGTCAGAAGCTCGAACCGAATCCGCGCGTACCCCAGCACATCCTGACCGTCCACGGGCTCGGCTATAAGTTCGTGGGCTGATTCGTTGCCGGTTGCCGGTCCACGGAAGCGTTCAGCCTTGCTGATGGGAACCCCTCAGCATCTCAAAACCCTGAGCGGCACGAACCGCTGCAGTTCGTCGCCCCACTCGAATAGTGCGATTCGAGCGCGTGCTCGGCGGATTGCTAAACACTCGGCGACTTATCGCGAGTATTCAGCCGCAGGCAACGTGCTTGTGGGAGAGCTGTTCGATTCTCATCTGGTCCACCAGCCTTAATTCAAGCCTCAATCGGCCGCAAGTAGCTGAATGCTGGAGCGCTTACGACGGTTCGAGGTCGGTGTATCGACTCCGCAAAAAAATCAAAAGCGTTGCTGCGTCCACACTCACCCGTCGTAGCGAAACGCCTCGACGGGGTTGATGCGACTGGCCCGCCAGGCGGGCGCGGCGGCGGCGATGATCGCCGTCAGCAGGATCACGACCGGTACGCTCACGAACGTCAGCGGGTCGAGCGGATCGACCCCAAAGAGGAACGTCGCGACTACCCGTCCTGAAAGGGCCGCGAGCACCACGCCGACGACGGCACCGGTCGCGATCATCCAGCCGGCGTCACGGAACACGAGCCACGTCACACGAAAGGAGGTGGCGCCCAGCGCCATGCGTACACCAATCTCGCGATGCCGCTGCTGCACGGTGTAGGCGAGCACGCCGAATACGCCCACCATTGCCAGCACGAGCGCCAGCGCTGCGAACGTCCCGACCATCTCCGCTCGAAACCGATAGCCCGCAGTCGATGCAATCGACAGCGTCTCGAGCGTCCTGTCGCGCCGCACCGGCACGTCGGGATCGATCCGAACGACGACGCGCCGCACGAGCGGCGTCAGCGTCTCCGCCGCACCGGCCGACGGCTGCACTACCATGTAGACGTCGCCGGTCGGGAACTGCGCCAGTGGCACGTAGACCTGGAGCAGCTCTTCGGGCGCATCGGGCTCGCCGCTGGTTTGCCGCGCCACGCCGACGATCTCGCGGATCTGTGTGGGCCCGTTGAAGGGCGCGATGAGCGAGAGACGCGCGCCGATTGGGTTGCGGCCCTGGAAATGCCGGCGCGCGAACGCCTCGTTGACGAGACACACCGGCAGGCTGTGCAGCGTGTCGCGGTCGTTGAAGCCGCGCCCGCTCACGATCGGCAAGTCGAGCGTGCTGAAGTATCCGGGATCGGCGGTCGTGTACTCCGCGCTCGGGCGATCGCGCGCCTCGACCTGCGGATCGCCGATGATCTCGAATGCCCACCGGCCCAGCTCGCTCGTGCCGTACGGCAGGCTCGAAACCCAGCCGACGCGGCGCACCTCGGGCAGCGCGCTGACGTCGCGACCCACCGCGTCGTAGAACTGTGTGATCGCTTCTTGGGTTGGATAGCGTGAGCTCTTGCCCGTGGGCACGCTGAAGTCGAGCGTCAGGACCGACTCGCTCGTCGCGCGATAGCCGGTGTCGCCACCGACCAGCTTCAGCAGCGTCTGCAGCAGCAACCCAGCACCGCATAAGAGCACGACCGCCGCGGCCACCTCGCCTGACACGAGCAGGCTGCGGAAGCGCCTGCTCGTCGAGGTCGAGGACCGACTCTCCGACGCCATCACACCGGCGAGCGACCCGCCCGTCGCCTGCCACGCCGGTATGACACCAAACACGACGCCCACCGCCAGCGCCGCGGCCAGACCAAACAGCACGACCCGCGCGTCGAACGCGGGTGTCACTGCCGCCGGCAACAGACCCGGTGGAATCAGCGCTGGCGCGGCCCGGAGAATCGCGGCGCCGACGCCGATGCCCAGCATCCCGCCGAGCACCGCGAGCACGAGGCTCTCCGTGAGCAGCTGCCTGATGATGCGTCCGCGCGCGGCGCCGAGCGCGGACCGCACGGCGATCTCTCGGGTGCGCGCGGCAGCCCGCGCGAGCAGCAGATTGGCGACGTTCGCGCAGCACAGGAGCAGCACGAAGCCCACCACTCCCAGCAGGAACATCGACGTCGTCGCCAAATCGCTCCCGACGATACCGGCGCGGACCGGCTCGACGATCACGCCGGTACCCTTGTTCGCTTCGGGATATGCGTGCGCGAGCCGGTCGGCAATGATGTTCAGCTCGGCCTGCGCCGCCTCGATCGTCACACCGGGCTTCAGGCGCGCGACCACGTCGAAGGCGCGGGCGGCGCGCAAGGTCGGAATGTCCGGGAACTGCCCCGCCAGCGTCCAGATCTCGGCTGGCCGCGAGAACTGCACATTGTCGGCGACCACGCCGACGACGGTGTACGGCTGGCCGTTCAGCCGCACGAGACGGCCGACAATCGAAGGATCGCTGCTGAATCGGCGCCGCCACACGGCTTCGCCGAGCAGCACCACGCGCGGTGATGGGCCGTCGTCTTCGAGCTTGAACGTGCGGCCGACAATCGGGATCACCTTGAGGACGTCGAAGAAGTTGGCACTGGTGCTCTGACGCTCCGCCGTTTCGATCGAGCCGTCAGGCGCGGTCAGCAGCGGCCCGCCGCCCATGCCTCGCTGGACGAAGGCGATGCCCTGGAACGACCGGCTTTGCAGGTTCCAGTCGCGCATGTTCAGCGGCGAGACACCGGTTTTTGGCGACGTCGGTGTGCGCTCCCACAGCATCACCAGTCGCTCGGCCTCGCCAAACGGCAGCGGCCGCATCAGCGCCGCATCGGCCAGCGAAAAGATGGCGCTGTTGACGCCGATGCCGAGCGCCAGGGTGAGCGCTGCCACCACCGTGAACCCCCGAGCCGAGATCAACTGCCGCTGTGCCAAGCGGACGTCGCTGAGCAGTTCTTCGAGCCGTTGCGTAAGCCGCATCGCGGGGTTCCTCCTATTGGCACCCTGCACGCGCCAGGACTTGGCGGGGCCACTGAAACAAGGATCGCACAGGCGCGCAGGCCTCTACCGTGCTGTTGTCATTTCCTCAGACGAACCGATCCGGCAATCCGTTGCCTTCACCCGCGACTGCGTTGAGGCTGAAAGAGGCGTTACTCGGAAGAGACCTGGGACGACACGACACGGTTGCGACGGGATAGGGCGTTCGCCAGTCCACAGTCGGGGGGCATCTGGCTGACCGAGCAGGCAGTCCGGAAACGATAGGTATCGAGTGACGCCGCAGTGACGGCGACGTCCAGGTTTCCCATTGGTCGAATATCCCGGACGAAGGGGTGCTCGGCGTGCAATACCGCACAGTAACAGTCAACCTCCCCAAGTATTCTTGGGAGCCATGACCACTGCTCCTTTGTCGCCATCATCCGTGTGGGAGTACCGGTCGCTGTACCAGTATCTGGACAACCGCTTTGCTGACACGGTGGTCCTGACCTTTGCGCAAATCGAAGCCCTTCTGGGTTTCACGCTTCCGGATCTCGCAGGTCTTCGCCCTGACTGGTGGGCCACTCCCGAGGCGGATGCGGTCCCGTCCTCGCAATCGCGTTCATGGGTAGAGGCTAGCCGAACTGCTACGCCCAATCTCCGCGCGCAAAGCGTCATGTTCGAGCGCGTCTCGAACTGAGCGATCGTATGATCCCACAACGGATCTGGAAGCAGCGCGGCGGACATGCCTGTTCACGCTACGTCGCCGACGAGCATCACTTTGGGAGGTTTTGTCACACGCTCTAAGAAATCTGTCAAGGAGTCCCACGTTGTCAGCGCTACCTGGCGATCGATCCCCTCTTCCCTCGCAATCAGCGTTCTCAGCCGTGAAAGCAACCACCGTGTCGAATCGGCAACTTGGAAACCTGACAACGAACCGGAGAGTGGAGACTGGAACTGGCAATCGGAGGCTAGAGACCGGCAACCGAGAGGCCGGAGACCGTGGACCGTAAACCGTGGGCCGTCACGACTCATCCTTCTCGATCCACTTCATCACCGCCGGTGGCTCCCAACTGACGATGCGATCGATCAGGGTGACCGGATTCGAGTCGGCGACAACGATGTGCCGGTGTGTCGGCTTGAGAAACTCCTCGCCGAGCGCGTGCTCGAAAAACTGCAGCAGCCCATCGTAGAAGCCGTGGATGTTGAGTAGACCGCACGGCTTGGCGTGCAGCCCGAGCTGGGTCCACGTGACCGCTTCACAAAACTCTTCGAGCGTTCCAAAGCCGCCCGGGAGGGCGATGAATCCATCCGACAGGTCCGCCATCAGCGCTTTGCGTTCGTGCATCGAATGGACGACACGGAGGCTTGTGAGGCCCTGATGGGCAATCTCGCGGGCGACCAGCGCATGTGGAATGACACCCGTGACGTTGCCGCCCGCCGCGAGAACCGCGTCGGCCAGCACGCCCATGAGCCCGACGTTGCCGCCTCCGTACACGAGGTCGATCTTCCGCCGCACCATCTCGGCCGCGAGCAGTCGGGCGCTTGCGGCAAACGCCGAGTCGAGACCTGTGCTCGAACCGCAGAACACGCAGAGACGCACTGGAGAATTCTAGTAGGGCGTAGGGCAGAGGGCAGATGAGCGTGCGCGATGAAACTAACGTCTAACTAACGCCTACGCGACGTTGCCGCGATTCGCTCGCGCAATCGCGTCCACAACGACCCACTCCTTCGGTCGAGGCATCGCCATCGCGGCCGCGAATGGCGGGCCGCTCCATCCCCCGGCCCGATAATGCTCGGCGGCCAGTCGTGCCAGCCGCCGTGCCTTCGCATGACGACCACGCAGGCGATGGATCCGGGCCAGCCGCTCGTAGCGAGTCGCGAGGTAGAGGTGAGTGTCCGGAGTCAGCTCAGCGTCCCGGCCAACGCGGGCCGCCCAAATCAGGACCTTCGCGCTCGCTAGATCAACCCGCAGCCTCCACGCCGAGTCGGCCGGTGGGGTCTTGTCCACTCCCGCGATTTTACTCCTACAGACTGGCCGCCACAGCGTGGCGCGGCTCGTACAGCAGAACGGTGACGCCGCCGGGCAGATTCATCTCAATCGAGATGCCCCACCCTTCGTCTTCGGGCTCACCCTTGAAGGTTATGCCCTTGGCCTTCAGCTCGCGCACCGTCCGATTGACGTCGTCGCACATGAACGAGACCTGGTGCCGGACGCCTGACTCGTAGGTGGGGCCCTCGGCTGGATGCACGCCCAGTTCTGCCGGCGGGAGCTTGAAGATCAGCCAGCCTTCTCCGGCGTCGACGTGCTTGAACCCGAGCACGTCACGGAGAACCGCGCGGAGCGCTTCCGGCTCCGAGGTATAGAAGAGCATGTGAGCGCCAGTAATCGCCATCGGTCACCTCTCCCTGTTGGGTCGTCCCGCCATCTTCTGATCAACCACTCCGTCGAGCCTCGAGAATCTTGACGAACGAGCGTGCCAGCAGTTCGTCGTGTGTCAGTCCGGTCTCGCGCGCTTCCTCCATGGTTAGCGCACCAGAGCTCAAACCTCGGACGAAGAAGTTCAGCAACCCTTGGCCGGTCGCGGCATCGTCAAAGATATCGCCGACCAGCGTTGCCTGAGCCGCCTTGTCGATAAACGACCGCAGGCGCAGCGTAGCGGCCGGTCGAGCCGAGAGGAAGAATGTGTAGACGGACGCATAGCGCGTGGGCAACTGGGCGGGATGGAGATCCCACCCCTGGTAATAGCCATTGACGAGCGAATGCGATACGTCATCGAAGTGAGTTTTCCACGCCCGGTGGACGGCCTCGTGATTCTCGCGTTGTTGATTCGCCGACAGAGGAACGCTGTCCGTCGCCCTGTGAACCGGTACCGGCATGATGTTGGTGCCACCGTCGGACAGGCAGACACCCGTCTGCGCGAGGGCCACCTGCATGAGATGCCTGGCAAAGTCGCAGGCCGCGTGCCGCATGTGCTGCCACGCGGCCGTGATTCCGCACAACGCAGTGTAGTCGTAGGTTCCGAAATGCGCGCCGACAACGCGCCCATCCCCCGCCGCGACGAGCGAGCGCAGCGCTGATGTGCCGTCGATGGCGAGAATCGACTGCGGCGTTTCGATCATGATCTCGAGCCGAATCGACCGCGCTGGCAATCCGAGGCGACGTTCGAGCAGCGCGCAGGCTCGCGCGACCGCTGACACATGCTCCGGCGCCATCACCTTGGGAATCGTCACGGCGAAGTTCGGCGGCAGCCGTTTGCCGGCGGACCGCGCGAGCGTGCCGACGAACCGATCGAGTGTTCGAAGGCTTCGAGCGTGCAGCTCTCCGGACATCGGCTTGATGCGAATGCCAATGTAGGGTGGGAGCGTCCCGCCCTTCAGTCCTCGACTGACTTCTACGGCGACGCTTTCGGCGTGACCGTCCTCCTCTTGATCACTCCGGTTGCCGTAGCCATCTTCGAAGTCGATGCGATAGTCCTCAATGGGCTCTCGGCGCAGTTTCTGGACGATGCGCGAGCGAATGCTATCGGCGAGGGAGACGTCGGCCAGACCGATCGCGTGCGCGAGCGCCGCTCCATCGGGCGCGTACTCGTCCAACGCCGCAATCGCCATCGCGCCCAGGCGCGGCGCCGTCTCAGCCTTGAACAAATGCGCCCCGCCGTAAAAAGTGTGAACCGGTTGGCGATCGCCGCTGTCGCCCGGACATGCGCGCGCCACGCGGCGATTGGCACGCTGCAACGTCCTCAGGATCGGCTGGAGGTCACGAGGGCTCAGCGTCGCTGATGTGTCACGAGCCACGGTAAGTCGTGTATCCAAACGGGCTGAGCAGGAGCGGCACATGATAGTGCGCTTCACCCGGTAGCGTTTCGAAAACGATCGCGATGTGCGGATAGAACGTTGTGAGGCGCGCTCGATCGAAGTACCGACGCGTATCGAACGTCAATCGATAGATTCCCGGAATGATTGCGGCGCCAGTCGGCACCAAGCTGCGCAGGCGCCCGTCGCCGTCCGTCTCACCGCGACCGACGACCTCCCAGGTGGCATGTCCGCGGTCCCGTTCGAGCACGACTGCGATCTGCGCGGCTGGTCGGCCTGTCGATGTGTCCAGCACGTGTGTGGTGATCATGGCCTGCTCGAACGCCGCTCCGTCAACAGACGGCCTCGCGGTTTTCCACGACTCTCTCCGTCGTCATACACGACTTCGCCACCCAGTAGCGTCGTCATCACTCGCCCCTGCAGTCGCCTGCCCGAGTAAGGCGTGACGGGATGACGATGATACAGCGAGGCACCATCGACGATGGTACTGAGGGCGGGATCCCAAATGACCAAGTCCGCATCGCTACCGGCTGCTATCGCACCTTTGCAGGCGTCGAGCCCGGCAAGACGCGCCGGTTCCTTGGCGAGCCATCGGGCTGTTCGTTCGAGAGGCACGCCCCGCTCGAGCATGCCTGTCCATACGGCGGCAAGACCCAACTGAAGCGACGAAATGCCACCCCACGCGTCGATGAAATCTCCTGTGTCGAGCGCCTTGAGGAGGGGCGGCGCCGGAGAGTGATCGGTGGCAATCAGGTCGATGTCGCTCGTCACGAGTCCTTTCCACAAGCCTTCGCGGCACGCGCTCCCACGAATTGGCGGAGCGCACTTGAGTGACGTGTCGCCATCCCTGATCTCTTCCGCGGCAAACGTCAGGTAATGCGGACAGGTTTCCACGGTGACGCGCACGCCGTCACGCCGGGCGTGCGCGAGATCGGGCAGGGCATCCGGCGTCGCGAGGTGCACGATATGCAACCTGACCTGATATTCCTTCGCGAGCCGCAGCAATAGATCGATCGCAGCCCGTTCGCTCTCGGGTGGCCGGCTCCTCAACCATGTCGAGTAGCGTCTGGGATCGGCACTCACCGCGCCGAGGGAATCACGAGGGTCCTTGAGCAGTGCCGGAAGCTCCGCGTGGACGAGCAGAGGCAGGTTGAGGCGCGATAACTCGGGCAGAGCGTCGCGAAGATCCTGCTCGTTGACGTGTTCGAACTCCGCGACACCGGAGGGACTGAGAAAGCACTTGAACCCGAAGACGCCCGCTGCGGCCAGCGGCGCCAACTGCAATCGATTGCCGGGGACCAACCCACCCCAGAACCCGACATCCACATGGCATTGGCCCGCTGCCGCGGCTCGCTTGGCCTCGAAGCCGGTCGTCGAGGTCGTGGCGGGAATGCTGTTGAGGGGCATGTCGACGAGTGTGGTGACCCCGCCCGCAGCGGCAGCCTTCGTCGCGTGTTCGAAACCCTCCCACTCGGCTCGCCCGGGGTCGTTGATGTGGACATGGGTGTCGACGAGGCCGGGAAGAACGACCAGTGAACCGACGTCCATTTCGGGGATGCCGACTGCAGTATCGCTGTGCGACCCGATGCCAGCGATGAGTCCGTTCGCGATCCGGATCGTGGCCGGCCGCATTCCATCGGGCAGGACGACGCGTTCGCTACGGACTAAGAGCTGCGACATGAAGCAATGAACCTTAACCGTGGACCGTGGACCGTGGACCGTGGACCTCAGGTGCAGATCAGCGCGTCAGCGTGGCTTCGATCAGCCCGTAAGGTTCTTCGGTCGCGACGAAAATCTCGTTGCGATTTTCCTTGCCGAATCGAGTCAAATCAATCGGCAGATGATGCTTGTTCGGCATCACCAGTCGAATCGCCCTGACATCGTCTGACAGCTCCAACACCGACTGGCCCATGGCATACAGCGTGTGTTGCACCGATTGACTGTCGTGCTCCGCAAAGGCTTCGAGCAGAGCCTGCCGAACGGCGTGCCAGCGTGGACCGAAGTCCGTGTCGACCCCAGCGTACTGCCACGTTGCCGTGAGCGACGTCGCGAGCAGTCGATCGTGGGTTTCCGGCAGCGTGGTGTATTCGTCGCGCGGAAAGCCGGCAAACGCCGAGCCCGATGACTTCAGAATCGTGAGTTCGCTCACGCCGGCACCGACCGTGATTCGATCGCGGCCGGCTTGCACGGTCGCCAAGCGGGCCTCCTGGCCGCCCCGGATGAACGACCGTCCATGATTGCGGCCGCCGATGGCGATCGGCTGCCACGGATGCTCGGTGACATCGATGCGCACCTGGTCCAACTTGGGATTTCGCTCCAGGAAATGGTCGGCCAACCGGAGGCCGAATGGCTCGGGATCGCCGAGCGGCAGATCGGCTGCCAATGCGTAGACCGTGTTCTTCATCGTGTCGGTCGGCAGAACGTCGCGGTTGTCACCGTCGGTGAACGAAACACCGTAGTCGCCTTCGAATCGAATGGCGATGGTGAGATCCCGCAGGCTATGCTGGGTGGCGCGGCGGGTGACTTGGACGAGCCTGATACTGCGTTTGCCGTAGGCCGATTCAGCCAGCATGACGAGCTCCGAAGAAGGGACCGACGAACGAGTGGGCGCCGATCATAGCACCGCATCCTTCACGGCCCTCGCGAACCTGGCGTCGGCGCGTCTGGGGGGACGGGCGCTCGAGGCCTCGGACGAGTTTTTTGCATCGAAGTCGAATCTGCTCAAGCCGACGCAGGCGACCTTCATCCCAGACAAGTTCACATCGCGTGGCAAGTGGATGGACGGGTGGGAATCGCGACGCCGGCGTTCGCCGGGCCACGACTGGTGCATCATCCGGCTGGGCATACGGGGGGTGGTGCACGGGGTGAACGTCGACACTCGCTTTTTCACTGGGAACTACCCGTCGCACTGCTCGATTGATGCGATGGATGCGGAGAGGAGTGCGAGGCAGGGCAAGGGTTCGCGGGGATCCCGTGCTCAGTGGACCACGCTCCTCGACCGCACGGAGCTGCGCGGTGATTCGGACAACCTCTTCGCCCTCGCCGATCGGCGGCCGTGGACGCACCTCCGGCTCAACATCTTCCCGGACGGTGGCGTCGCCCGATTTCGCGCCTACGGCGAGGCCGCCATCGACTGGGCTCGCGTCGTCCGGTCCCGACGAGCGGTCGACCTCGCTTCGATCCTGAACGGTGGACTGGTCGTCGACGCAAGCGACATGCACTTCGGCGCGCGCGATAACATCATCATGCCAGGACGAGCCAAGAACATGGGCGATGGCTGGGAGACGCGGCGTCGCCGAGGACCCGGGTTCGACTGGCTGGTGGTGCGACTCGGCACAACCGGGCTGATCACGCGTGTCGAGATCGACACCAATCACTACAAGGGCAACTTTCCCGAGAGCGCGTCAATCGAGGGGGGTTTTGCACCAGGGGCTCCTACGGACGCCCTCGCCCAGGCGCGCTGGCACGAGATCCTGCCGCGTGCGACGCTGCAGCCCAATCACCGGCACTACTTTTCGAAGAACCTCCAACAACGAGGACCGGTCTCTCATGTCCGGCTCAACATCTTTCCCGACGGCGGCATCAGTCGGCTGCGCGTTTATGGAACCGTGGCAGCGTCTTGATCTGGCAAGCGATGACGAGGCGCGCGCGTTGCTCACTTCCTGCTGCGCCTCAACGCGTTGGGCAGACCGCATGCTCGCCCGACGACCGTTCGGCAGCCGCACCTCACTCCTGACCGCGGCCACCGAAGAATGGAACACGCTCGGTCCGTCTGACTGGCACGAAGCGTTCAGCCAGCACCCGAAGATCGGAGACCGCCAGTCGCTGCGGGAGCGCTTTCCAACCACGCACCAGCTCTCGGAACAGGAGCAAGCCGGGTTAAGGGGGGCTTCGGAGCCAATGCTCGACGCACTCGCAGAGGCCAATCGCCGGTATGAAAAACGGTTTGGCTACATCTTCATCGTGTGTGCAACCGGCAAGAGTGCCGAGGAGATGCTGACGCTGCTGGATCAGCGCCTGCCAAACGACGAGACCACCGAGCTTCGAGTCGCGGCCATGGAGCAGGAGAAGATAACGGCGATCAGGTTGGATGGGTTGCGCTAGGCGCGGTCGCACGTCAAACCGTGATCCGTCCTTAGCGACGCTTCACCCTCTCCCTCATGCCCATCAACCGATAACTCTCACGCAGCCACGCCTGCACTTCTGCATCGAGCTCGGCAGGGCACGCAACACGAAGTCGGTGCACCCACTAGGCGCCGGCATTGAGCGTCAGGGCCCGCAGCCCGCTGCGTCGCTGGGTCGATCAGTACGTGCTCGGCAGCAAAATCGTTGTGCAGCAGAACCATCGGGAGGTCCTGACCATCGACGGCGAAATCTGCCCGTTCAATCCACGAGCGCCACGCTCGAGAGGGCGACGTGATGGCAACCTTCGGAAACTCCACGAGCGCCTCCTGCCGCCGTGCATCAGGGGCGGTTCTGGCGCGTTCGGTTCTGAATCAGCCGAAGCAGCGCTTCATACCCGGAATCGGGTTGGGCACGATGCACCGCGTCGGCCTCTATCAGTTGCTCGGCAATCCGGTTCATGCCTTCGACCAAGGTCGGGCCGAACCCTCGTTGCACCTGGGCAACGTAGGCTTCCGCGTTCTCGCCGGACAATCGAATGCGTTGCGTCATGCGCGTTCGTTGGTCGGCCAGTGCGTCGAAGTGCCATTCGAACGTCAGCAACGCCCCCTCGAGCAGGACCTCGACGACGAACGACCTGCCGGGCACGACGAGACCAATCACCCAGCGCAACGGATCCTGGCCGGGAATGAGGGTCGTGCCTCGCGCGCCCTCTGCAAATGCTCCTTCGATCGAGAATCGCGCCGGCGGATCATTCCAAGTCGATACGTCGGTGCGAATCTCAAAGGCGAAGTCTGGAGTCACTGGCACGTCAACCGAGTGCTCGAGCACGAGGCCGTCGTTACGCATGGGTTCGCGCCTCAACAAGCGGTTTCGCGGCTTTCATCAGCACTGTGTAAAGGCCGAAGCTCAGGCTGAAGGTCACGAACCAGGCGTAGGTGTAAAGCGAGTCGAGCATCGTTGGATTGGCGACCTGTCCACCAGGAGTCGTCGCGGCCCGAAGGAAGCCGGGTACTACTGGCAGGATAGCAAGGCCCAGCGCGATCATTGCACGCGAGTTGACGCCGTTGGTATAGCGATACGCGCCGTCGAGAGCAAAGAGGTCGGACACCGAGAGCACACGATGTCGCAGCAGCCAGTAGTCGGCGATCAAAATCCCGCCGATCGCGCCCATCAAGCTCGAATAACCGATGAGCCACGTAAAGATGTACGCTGCCGCATCGGCGTAGAGCTTCCACGGCATCATCGCGATGCCGATCACGGCCGTAATGAGGCCACCGGTCACGTAACTGATGCGTTTCGGCGCCAGACTCGAAAAATCGTTCGCCGGCGAGACGACGTTGGCCGCCATGTTGGTCGTCAGCTGCGCTGCGAGCACGATCAGCGCTCCCAGAATGATCACGCCGGGTGAACCGATTCGCGCGATCAACCTGATCGGGTCCCAGATCGCTTCGCCGAACACCACAATGGTCGCGCTGGTGACGGCAACGCCGATGAACGCGAAGGCGGTCATGGTCGTCGGCAAGCCCAACGCCTGCCCGAGCGCTTGCGATCGCTGGCTTTGAGCATAGCGCGTGAAATCGGGGATGTTCAGGCTCAGCGTGGCCCAGTAGCCAACATTGGCGGTGAGCGCGGCAGGAAACAACGTCCAGAACGGCGTGTGAACTTGCTGGAGGCGTTGCGATTCGTCGAGGATGCGCCCGAGTCCTCCGCCAGCCTCAACCGCCCACCACAAGAGCGCGACTCCGCCGGCAAGAAGCAGCGGAGCCGACCAGCTTTCGAGAATCTTGATGCCCTCCAGCCCGCGGAGGATGATCGCGACCTGCACCAGCCAGAACGCGAGAAACGAGATCCACAGGGCGCCCGGCACGTTGGCCCACGCCGGCCAGGCGGCGGCCAGCAGCTCGTGGAGCGCGAGCCCACCAATCCAGGTCTGAATTCCAAACCAACCGCACGCGACGATCGCCCGGAGGATCGCCGGGACGTTCGCACCGCGCACGCCAAACGCGGCGCGGCACAACACCGGAAACGACACCCCATACTTGGTGCCCGCGTGTGCGTTCAGAATCATGGGCACGAGAACGATCGTGTTGCCGAGCAGAATCGTCAACATCGCCTGCCACCAGTTCATGCCCTGCTGCATGATGCCGGAGGCCAGGGTGTAGGTCGTGATCACCACGCTCATGCCAATCCAGAGCGCAGCAATGTTGTAAGTGGTCCACGTGCGTTGTGCCGGTGTCGTCGGCGCCAGGTCCGCGTTCCAGAGCGGGCTCTCGGGGAATTGCAAAATTAAACCCGACCCCGGGCCGCGTAGCCGTCGGCCTCATGACCGCCGTGATACTCCTTCGACTCGGGTCGGCGGATCTGCGAGTGGGACACCACCCGATCTCGGCGGAGTCCGCGGAAGTCCTCGAGCGTGTGCCACCCCCGGTCGGCATGTCGATCGAAAAACGCCTCCATCCCGCTCGTGAGCGCCTTGATGATGTTCGGTCCAATCGCGTGATCGAGCATCGCCGCGGTGCACACCTGCACGGTGCCGCAGCCAAGCAGGAAGTAGTTGAGGGCATGAGCGAAGGTCGCGATGCCGCCGATCCCGGAGAACGCGCGATCGGGAAACGCCTGGGTCATCTGCGCCATCTTGGCCAGCGACTGCGGCAGAATGGCCGGCCCGCCCAAGCCGCCGCTCGACACCAAGCCGTCTACGTTCATCTCGAATTCGAGCGAATCCTCATCGATCAGCGGGATCGACGGAAACGTGTTCGACGAGACAACCGCATCAGCGCCGCCGAGAAACGCGCCCTTGGCTTCGATCACGATATCTGTCGTCGACGGCGTGAGCTTCGCCCAGACGGGAACGTGCGCGACTTCCTTCACGACCTCCGTCACGATCGAGATCTGCTCCTGGTCTTTCCCGATGTTCGACCCCATGTCCTTGCGATCCATGTGGGGGCACGACAGATTGAGCTCGAAGGCGTCGGCGCCCTCGTCCTGACATGCCTTGGCGAGCGTCTGCCAGTGTTCCAACTCGCGGTCGCTGCCCGAACCCGCCATGATCGAGGCGACCAGAATGCGATCGGGGTGGGCTTTCTTGATCCTCGAGATCCGCGGAATCCACCAGTCGAGCGGCTTGTCGGAGATGAGCTCCCAATTCCACGACGAGTGCAGCGCCGTGCCCGGCCGCTTCTGCATCGACAGCTGACCCTCGGGCGAGGCACGCAGAAACTTCGTCTTGGGCCCGTCCACGTTGACGACGGGATGGAGTCCAATCGTCTTGGTCACGACACCACCCCAACCGGCATCGAAGGCGCGCATGATGTTGGCGTCGGACTCGGTCGGCGGCGCCGACGACAGCAAGAACGGATTGGGGAAGCGAAGCCCCGTGAATGTGACCGCGAGCTTGTCTGCCATACCCACTCCTCTCAGCCGTCCCACTATAAGAGCATTCCGGGGATTCGGATGGTAGGTTCGCGAGTGCGCGAAACTTCGTTACTGCGTACGGCCGCTTGGCTCCCGCTCGTACCAGTCGGCATGCCGCGACCAGCCATGGCAGCGGTGGCAGGACGTCCACTGCCACTGGTGAGAGCATCCAGGACACACGCCTTGGGTTTCGAAAGTGTTCCAGATTGTCTCGCATCCGCCAAAGAACGGCTCGGGCGTGCCGAAACTCTGGCAGGCCCAGACGCTGGATGACGTCGGTTGCCAGCCGCACAACGGGCAGCGAATGCGGCCAAACACGAGATCTTCCAGCAGACGCTTCACCTCATCGATGAAGACGGGGGTCTGGGGCGGGGCTTGCTTGAAGAGAAGAAGCGACATCGAGTGATCCTGAACGCGGATGCGGTTTGACTCCTGGATTGAGGGTCGCATGATTTGCCCTGGCACACAACACCTCTGGTGCCCCGTGCTGCGTGCCCTGTGCCCCGCGCCCTGCGCCCTGCGCCCTGCGCCCTGCGCCCTGCGCCCTGCGCCCTGTGCCCTGTGCCCTCCGCCCTGTGCTTAGGGCTTCCTGCCGATCGCAAACAAATGCTTCGCGGACCGCACGTACATCACACCCTCGGACAACGCCGGCGTCGCCATCACCGGCTCACCCATCGAGTTGGTCGCGATGTGTTTGAAAGTCGAGCCGGCCGCGATCACCAGGACGTCGCCATCTTCGCTCGACAGGTAGATCTTGTCATCCGCGGCGACCGGCGAGGCGCTAAAGCCATTGCCCACTTGCGGAAGCCGCTGCCGATACACCTCCTCGCCCGTCCGCAGGTTGTAGGCGTCGAACACCCCGTTGTTGGCGAGAACGTATAACAGGCCCTTGTAGATGAGGGGTGTTGGCATGTACGAGCCGCGGCCAGTGCGGCTCCACACGATCGACGGGCTGCTCGTCGCCCCATCGGGCAGGGTGAGATCGCCACGCGCATCAGGCTTGACCACGAAGATCGGACGCTCCGGCGCGCGCCCGCTGGCCACCACAAAGAGCCCCTCGTCGAACACCGGCGTAGGCGCCGTGATTTTCGAGCTTCGGCCGATCCGCCACAACTCTTTTCCGGTCGTCGGATCGTATGCGCGAACGAAATTGGCGGCGTTCGTCACCAGCACGGGGCCACCAGACGTCGATGCGACGGTGGGCGTGCCCCACGACGGCAACTCATCGCGATCGGTCTTCCATCGTGTTTCACCGGTGGTCGCGTCGAGAGCCAACAAAAACGAGTCGGCCTGGGTGTCGCACTGAATGATGACAAGGCCATTCCAGATGATTGGCGAGCTTGCGGGACCCCACTCAAAGGTTGGAATGTCGTACGCACCGAGATCCGCCCGCCCGAGATCGACTTTCCACAAGAACATTCCGTTCACGTCATAGGCGTGAACACCGTGCGATCCAAACCAGGCAACGACAATGCGTCCGTCGGTTGCAGGTGAGGCGCTGGCGTAGGTCGATTTGATGTGACGCTTGTCGATCGGCGCCCCTTCGTGGGCCACGCGCTCCCACAGCGTTTTGCCGCTGCGCTTGTCAATCGCGTAGATCATCCAGCGCTGTCGCGACCGATCGGCGGAGGCATCGCCGTCGCCGTACAGCCCCGGACGGAACGATGCGGTCGCATCGCTGCTGACGGCGCTCGTCACGAAGATGCGATCCCCCCAGACAATCGGGCTCGAGTGCGCGAGGCCTGGAATCGGGGTGCGCCACAGGACGTTGGCGCCACTCTTGGGATCCCACTGATCCGGCAGATGCTGCCCTTCCGCAATCCCTGAGGCGCCGGGTCCTCGAAACGACGGCCAACTGCCGGTTGCGGCCGCGGCGGCCGGCAACGAGGCCCGGGAAGCCTCAGCTGTGCGCACAATCTTTCGAGGCGCAATTGCTTCGGGCTCGGTCGCCGGACGCCACTCGCTCTTGTCGAGAATCATGGTCCGTGGCCGGCAACCGTCGTTGAGGAGCTCGAAGCTCACGTGCTGATTCGCCGCACGCATCCGATAGATGCCGGGGCCATCGCATCCGCCAGGCCCACCGGGCGACAGGAGCTCGATTCGATCGCCATCGATCTTCCAGGCGCCCTTGAACGTTGGCCATCCCTCGCCCTCGATTGCGAATGAACCATCGGCACCGAAGCGCGCGGAGAAGACACCAAAGACCAATGGGGTCGAGGGAAGCGCGGTTTGCTCGCGGACTCCAGCCACCATCATCGCAGGGTGACTGATCAGCAACATCGCGACGAGCAAGAGGCGAAGCGTAGGCATCGAGTCCTTCAGTCGGGCCGACGTCCCCACGATTGCACGATTCGCGGAGTGCCCGCCAGCGTGGTCGGGTTGGCAGCGAACTCGTAGAGCTCACGAACGATGCGATCCATCTCCTCGCGCGTCGCGAGGCCGTCGTCGAGCACGGTGTCGGCAATGTTCTCCATCGTGAGCGGGGTGGCCAGCTTGGCGTCGCCTTTCAAGGCCACGGGTTGAACGATATGAACTCCGACATCAGTCAAGCCGGCGTCCTGCAAGAGGCTGGGCAGTCGCGGCCCGATATTCGGATCGCCACCGCGGCGGATGACAGTGGCGCAATACAGCTCGCGATAGCGTTGGAACGCGGGGCTGTCGGGATACGTGAAGTAGCCGCTGAAGTCGACGTCTTCCACGGCCATCCGTCCCCCGGGGCGCAGGTGGTCGAAGAACATTCTTACGAGGGTCCCCGGATCCTTCAGGTGCGTCAGCAGAAACCTCGTGTAAACGACGTCGAAGCTGTGCGTGAACGACGAGTGCCGAAGGTCAGACGCGTGGAACTCGACGTTTGATACCCGGAGTCGCTCAGCCTCTGCGCGCGCGATGTCGAGCTTCGTTTGATCGATGTCGAAGCCGAAGGCTTTGCCTGTCGGACCCACACGGCGCGCGAGCTCGACCGTGAGGTCACCACCACCGCAGCCGAAATCCGCGCAGACGAGGCCGTCATGAAGGTCGAGACGATCCAGGAGCGATGAAGAAGTCGGATGCATGATGCGCGAGATGACTCTGAGCCGCTCGCGGCCGTGGATTCCCCCGCGGATGACATAGTGGGTGGCATGGGACATCCAGCGCCTCCCGTCGGTCGGTGACTGCTGCGTCACTCTCGCAAACTCTGCCACATTCCCGTGACAGGGCCTGTCCCCCGATGACGGCCGTGCCGTGGTCATGGCTGGCCCGAGGGCAACGCTATATAACGCTATATAGTGAGCCCATCATGGCGGAACAACCTGAACTTCTTCCCCACTTCATCGGCGGCCGCTGGACACCGTCCGCGGCCCGCGACTTCGTGCCCGTACACAACCCCGCGCGTGGCAAAGTCATCGCTCGCACGCCGCTCGCCCCGAAGGCCGAGGTCGACGCCGCGGTGAAGGCGGCGACCGCCGCCTTTCCAGGATGGAGCGAAACGCCTCCCGTCACCCGCGCGCGATCGATGTTCAAACTGAGGCAATTGCTCGAGGACCACTTCGAGGAAATCGCGCGGATTGTCACCACCGAACACGGCAAGACGCTGGACGAAGCGCGTGGCAGCCTGCGTCGCGGCATCGAGTGCGTCGAGGTCGCGTGCGGCGCTCCATCGATGCTCATGGGTTACGGACTCGAGAACGTTGGCAGCGGCATCGATTGCATCGCGATGCGGCAGCCGATCGGGGTCTGTGCCGCGATTTCGCCGTTCAATTTCCCCGCGATGGTGCCGTTGTGGTTCCTGCCCTTCGCCGTGGCGAGCGGCAACACCTTCATTCTCAAGCCGTCCGAGCAAGTGCCACTGTCGCAGAAACGCATCTTCGAGCTGCTTCAGCAGTGCGATATTCCGGCGGGCGTCGTCAACCTCGTGAACGGGGGGAAGGACGTCGTCGAAGCGCTCTGCGACCATCCGGGGATTCGGGCGGTCTCGTTCGTCGGCTCCACGCCGGTGGCGAAGTTCGTCTATCAACGCGCGACCCAAGCCGGCAAACGCGTTCAGTCGCTGGGAGGCGCCAAGAACTTCATCATCGTCATGCCGGACGCGGATTTCTCACGCAGCATGCCGGTGATCACGGAATCCCTCTACGGGTGTGCGGGCGAACGTTGTCTCGCGGGAAGCGTACTACTGCCGGTCGGCGACGCCCACCAGACTACTCGGGAGCTTCTGATTGAATCGGCCAGGTCGCTCAAGGTCGGCGACGGGCTCGAGCCTGGCGTGACCATGGGGCCGGTGATCAGTGCGAAGCATCGCGAGCGCGTGCTCGGGTACGTCGAGAAGGGGATCAGCGAAGGCGCCACGCTCGCGCTCGACGGCCGCGCGATCAAGGTCAAGGATCGCGAAGAGGGCTTCTTTGTAGGGCCGACCGTCTTCGATGACGTTGCGCCCACCATGGTCGTCGGTCACGAGGAGATTTTCGGACCAGTGGCCGCACTGCACGCCGTGAAGAACCTGGACGAGGCGTTCAAAGTGATGGACGCGCATCCGAACGCCAACGCCACGTCGATTTTTACGTCGAGTGGCAAGGCGGCGCGAGAGTTTGCGCATCGTGCCACCGCGTCGATGGTCGGCGTCAACATTGGCGTCGCCGCGCCGATGGCGTACTTTCCGTTTGGTGGTGCGCGGGACAGCTTCTTTGGCGACCTCAAAGTGCATGGACGTGACGCGTTCGAGTTTTATACCGACAAAAAGGTGACAATTTCTCGCTGGTTTTAGTCACGAACAGGCCTCAGAGACACAGAGCCACAGAGCCACAGATACTGATTTGGCTCCATGAATCTATTGTCTGTGTCTCTGAGTCTCTGTGGCTAGTCCGTAGCTGCTTCCTATGAGCCTGCTAATCAAGAACGGCACCATCGTCAACGCCAGTGACATCTATCGCGGGGACGTGTTCGTCGAGAACGAGACGGTCACGACAATCGGCACGAACTTGTCGACGCCCGCCGACCAGACCCTCGACGCCACCGGACGCTACGTGATTCCCGGCGGCATCGACTGCCACACGCATCTCGACATGCCGTTTGGTGGCAGCACCTCGGCGGACGATTTCGAATCGGGAACGATCGCCGCCGCCTTTGGCGGAACGACGTCGATCATCGACTTCGCGATCCAGTACCGCGGTCAGACGCTTCATCACGCCTGGGAAACGTGGATGACGAAGGCCCAAGGCAAAGCCGCCATCGACTACGGCTTCCACATGATCATCACGGAGTTGACCGATCAGGTGGAGGACGAGATGGACGCACTCGTGCATCAGGGCGTCACCTCGTTCAAGCTGTTCATGGCGTACCCGGGCGTCTTCATGCTGGACGACGCCTCGATATTTCGGGCGATGCTGCGGACCGGCAAGAACGGCGGAACGATCTGTATGCACGCCGAAAACGGGGGCGTGATCGACGTGCTGGTCCGAAAAGCGTTGGCCGAAGGCAAGACGGCGCCGAAGTATCACGCGCTCACGCGTCCGGCCCGTGCCGAGGGCGAAGCCACTCATCGAGCGATCGCGCTTGCCGAGATCGCCGAGGTTCCGGTCTACATCGTCCACCTGTCGGCCGCCGAAGCGTTGGAGATGGTGACCGAGGCACGCGATCGCGGGCTGCCCGCCTACGCTGAGACCTGCCCCCAATATTTGTTTCTGTCGTACGACAACTATGAGGAGCCTGGATTCGAAGGCGCCAAGTACGTCATGAGCCCGCCGCTGCGAGCGAAGGAGACGCAAGACCGATTGTGGCGAGGCCTGGCCTTCAACGACCTTCAAGCCGTCTCGACGGATCATTGTCCTTTCTGTATGAAAGAACAGAAGGAGTTGGGCAGGGACGACTTCTCGAAGATCCCAAACGGCGCGCCTGGCATCGAAACCCGCATGAGTCTCGTATTCGACGGTGGTGTGCGGCAGGGTCGCATTTCGCTCAATCGATGGGTAGAGTTGACGTCAGCTTCGCCGGCCAAGATCTTCGGGCTGTTTCCCAGAAAAGGGACGATCGCTCCCGGCTCCGACGCCGACATCGTGCTCTTCAATCCTGAGAAGAGCACGAAGCTGTCGGCCAAGACGCTCCACATGAAGGTGGACTACAACCCGTACGAGGGGCGCGAAGTGACCGGAGTCAGCGAGACAGTCATCTCGCGTGGGAAGGTCATCGTCGAGAATGGTCGGTTCGTCGGGCGGGTAGGGTCGGGAGTGTTCCTGAAGCGGAAGTCGCGAAGCTGAAACTCGGCGTCGTTCTTACGATCTGCGGAAGATTGCTATGACAGCTACAGAGACAAATATCACGATGTCGGGCGAGCAGATTGTGGCGCTGTCGCGACAGCACACGATCTTTGAGTGGTCGGCACAATCGAAGGTCGATCCCATTCCAGTCGCACGGGCCAAAGGGATCTATTTCTGGACGCCCGAGGGCAAGCGCTACATCGACTTCAACAGCCAGTTGATGTGCGTCAACATCGGACATGGCGACGAGCGAGTCATTCGCGCCATTCAGGAACAGGCCGCGGTGCTCGCCTATGCCAATCCCTTCATGGCCACCGAGCCCCGCGCCCGGCTCGGCGCCAGGCTCGCCGAGATCTGCCCCGGCGACATCGACGCATTCTTCTTCACCAACGGCGGCGCCGAAGCCAATGAGAACGCCATCAAGATCGCGCGTTGGTATACCGGCCGCCACAAGATTCTTGCGTTCTATCGCTCGTACCACGGCGGTACGGCAGGGTCGATCAGCCTGACCGGCGACCCACGCCGGTGGGCTGCGGAGCCTGGCCTGCCCGGTATCGTTCACGTGCTCAACCCGTACCATGGGATTCAGCGCGGCTGGGACGACGCATCCACGGCCCTTGCCTACCTCGAGGAAATGATCCAGCTCGAAGGTCCGAACACCATTGCCGGTTTCATCCTCGAGCCGGTGGTCGGCACCAACGGCATCCTAGTGCCACCCGATGGATACCTTCAAGGTGTGCGCGCACTTTGTGACAAGTACGGAATCGTGATGATCGCGGACGAGGTGATGGCCGGTTTCGGCCGGACTGGCAAGTGGTTCTCGGTCGATCACTGGAACGTCGTGCCGGACGTCATGACGATGGCGAAAGGCCTCACGAGCGCGTACGTGCAACTGGGGGCGGTGGGGATGCGGCGAAAGATTGCCGACCACTTTCGCGACAACGTCTTCTACGGCGGCCTCACCTACAACAGCCACACGTTGGCATGCGCGGCTGCGCTCGCGACGCTGGCGGTGTACGACGAGGACAAGCTGATCGAGCGCGCACATGAGACTGGGATCGTGATGAAGAGCTTGCTCACAGACCTGGCCGCACGACATCCGTCCGTTGGAGCCGTTCGATCGATCGGGTTGTTTGGCGTCGTCGAGCTCGTGCGAAACCGCAAGACGCTCGAGCCGATCGCGCCGTTCAACGGAACGTCGCCGGAAATGCAGGCGCTGGGAAAGTTCTTCCGGAACGAGGGCTTGTATACGTTTGTCCGGTGGAACACATTCTTCACAAATCCGCCACTCTGTATCACCGAAGCCGAGCTGCGCGAGGGTTTCGGGATCATCGATCGCGGGCTTTACGAGGTCGATCGTGCCGTTGAGTAGCATCCTCGCGCAACGCCGCTGCGCGGCATCGTGATCGAACTCAAGCCCGAGCGGCCATAAAAGGGGGACAAGGACTGTCCCTTGTCGCAGTTTCTGCAAACTCAGCGGCAGGACTGGCGCTTATCATCGTTTCATGGCAACTCTTAAGCACCGCTCCGCTTTGCACGTTGTTCCTCACACCGCGCCACGAATCGACATCGGTATTTCAGAACCGAATCGCCGCAAAATCGCGACCGGCCTCGGCCGGCTTCTTGCCGACACGTACACCCTCTATCTCAAGACCCACAACTTTCACTGGAACGTTACCGGGCCGATGTTCCAAACGCTGCACATGATGTTCGAGGAGCAATACACCGAGCAGTGGCAGGCGGCCGATCTGATTGCCGAGCGAATTCGCGCGCTCGGCTTCCCTGCCCCAGGGACGTTCAAGGAGTTTCTGGCGACGACGTCAATCAAAGAGCCGGAAGGCACACCAAGCGCCGAAGAGATGATTCGCGAGCTGGTCGACGGGCAGGAGGCGGTGGTCCGGACCGCGCGATCGATTCTGCCGGCCGCGGAGAAGGTCGATGATCAGCCGACGGTCGACCTCGTGACCCAGCGTCTGCAAACGCACGAGAAGGCGGCATGGATGCTGCGCAGTCTGCTGCAAACGTAGCTCACCAGTGATCGGTGGCCAGTGGCCGGTGGCCGGCTGCCTGTCGGCCCTGGTCGCTGACCTGAGAAGCCAACTGATCGACCCCTTCGAACCGGCCACCACGCGCGCGCTACTCAAAACGTGGAATGCGATCGCGTTCTTTGGGCAGCACTCGTAGCTCGAACACCTCGATGAATCCGGCACGGTGCTCCCTCCCCAGCACCTCATCGGCTCCAGCGGTTGAAATATCGCCTCGGGTGGTTGAAACGGGGAGAACTCGCAAGGGCGCTCCTCCGTCTGTAACTTTGAAACCAAGACTCTTAATTGACAAGTATCTTAATGATAGAGATAATTTCGATCGACCCTAATGGACGGCAAGGTCGCCACGCGATCGGCGCTCCGGCAAGCAGTAGACGACGCCTCCCGGAAGGCCGGCGCGCAGTCAGTGATCCTCAGCGAGACCGTCGCCCGGCTGGCAGGGTTGAATCCAACCGATCTCGAGTGTCTCGATCTGCTGAACCTGGCGGGACCGCAGACAGCCGGCCAGTTGGCCGCGCAAACCGGTCTGACGACGGGCGCCATGACAGCAGTGATCGATCGCCTGGAGCAGTCCGGATTCGTGAGGCGTCGTGACGATCCCAGGGATCGCCGGCGAGTCCTGGTCGAGTTGCTGCCTGCTGGTCCCGTGCAGATAGCGCCGCTCTACGAACCGCTGGCCATGAGAATGGGACGAGTGCTCGACGCCTTTACGGACCGCGAGCTGCGCATCGTTCTGAAGTTTCTCCGAAACGCCACGGAGGCGACCACGGAGCACGTGCAGTGGTTGCAGGAACAACCGGCGGTCCGGTCGCAGCGCTCATCACGACGGCGGTCTCGAGGTTGATGGTATTTGCACGGTCATACTTTGACTTTCGTTTTTTATTCGTATAACGTCGGTCGCCCTCACGCGATTCGGCCGCCGCTATTTATGACAGCGGCTGTCATCGTTGACCTCGGAGAATTGAGGACAGATCACCGTGAGTAATTCAACAGACGAGCTTGCTGCTCTACGCATCGAGCGCGCCCCCACGCGAGTCGAGAATCGTCGATGGGTGCGGTGGGCTGTGCTCGTCGTGGTTCTGGCGGCCGTGGGCACCGGCGTCGGTCTCTGGGCCACCCGCGAGCGTCCGGTCGCGGTCGAGGCCGCGCCGGTCACCCAGCGCGCTGCCGGAATGCAGGCTTCGGTGCTCAATGCATCGGGCTACGTGACGGCTCGCAGGCGCGCGACAGTCTCTTCCAAGATCACCGGCAAGGTCGTCGAGATGAACGTCGAAGAGGGCATGGCCGTCCGACAGGGGCAGATTCTCGCGCGCCTTGACGACTCCACGTACCGTGCGACGCTTGCGCTCTCGCAAGCCCAGGTCGGGGCGGCCCAAAGCGAGCTGCGCGAGAGCTCCGTTCGGCTGGCAGAGGCGAAGCGCACACTCGATCGGCGCACACAACTGTTGAAGGATGGCCTGATTCCGCAGGCCGATTTCGATCAATCGCAGGCAGAGTACGACTCCATCGAGGCGCGGATCGCGGCCTCTCGTGAGCAGGTGAAGGTCGCTGAGACACAGGTCAGCGTGCAGCAGACCGACCTCGACAACACGATCATTCGCGCGCCGTTCAGCGGCGTTGCCATCTCGAAGGACGCGCAGCCGGGCGAGATGGTGTCGCCGGTGTCAGCGGGCGGCGGATTCACCCGCACCGGCATCTGCACGATCGTGGACATGCGATCGCTCGAAATCGAAGTGGACGTCAACGAGAGTTACATCAATCGCGTCAAGCCAAAGCAAGGCGTGACGGCCGTGCTCGACGCTTATCCAGAGTGGCAGATTCCGGCTCGCGTCATCACCATGGTGCCGACGGCGGATCGCCAGAAAGCGACCGTGCTCGTGCGCATCGGATTCGTCGAGCTCGGTGATCCGCGCATCCTCCCCGACATGGGCGTCAAAGTGACGTTCCTGCGCGAGGCCGATGACAAGGCGACGCCGGTGGCGCAGGCCGTGACGCTCATTCCCAAAAGCGCCGTCCGCACCGAGGGCGATCGCAACTACGTCTTCGTCATACGTCAGGACGCCGTGGAACGTCGTGCCGTCCAAACCGGTGGCTCGGACGGCGATCGGTTGGAGGTCGTGGCTGGCTTGTCGACATCCGATCGGGTCGTCGTGTCACCACCCCCGGAGCTCGCTAGTGGGATGCGCGTCGTCGTCAAGAACTAGCGAGGCTCCGCCTCAGACCGCCGAGCGTGGGTCTAGGGCGCGGCATTGTGCGGTTGAGAACCAGGAGCACTGTTCATGAGCGCATTGGTCAGAGTCCAGAACGTTCACAAGTACTACACGCGCGGGAGCGAACGCATCGACGTGTTGCAGGGCGTGAACCTCGAGATCCCGGCGGGCGATTTTCTGGCGCTCATGGGACCGTCAGGCTCGGGCAAAACAACTTTGCTGAACCTGATCGGAGGGTTGGACTCACCCTCGTCTGGCTCGGTGAATGTCGGTGGCGTCAACATTACGGGGCTCTCAGGTGGACAGTTGTCTCGGTGGCGCGCCGAGAATATCGGCTTCGTCTTTCAGCTCTACAACCTGTTACCGGTGCTGACCGCCGAGCGAAACGTCGACCTGCCGCTCCTGTTGACGAAGCTGTCGCGGGCCGAGCGCAAAAAGCGCGTGGGCATTGCGCTCAAGGTTGTCGGTCTGGCCGACCGCGCGAAGCACTACCCCAAGCAGTTGTCAGGCGGGCAGGAGCAGCGTGTCGGCATCGCTCGCGCCATCGTGACCGATCCCACTCTGCTGCTGTGCGATGAGCCGACCGGCGACCTCGACCGCAAGTCGGGAGACGAGATTCTCGATCTGCTTCAGACTCTCAATCGGAATCATGGCAAGACCATCGTGATGGTCACGCACGATCCGCACGCGGCGGAACGGGCCCGGCGGACGCTTCATCTCGACAAGGGGCTGTTGATGGGAGCCGCGGCATGAAGTTCCTCCCATTGTTGTGGAGCAATCTGTGGCGGAAGAAGACGCGGACGATCTTCACGTTGCTGTCCGTCTTCGTCGCATTCCTGCTCTTCGGATTGCTGATGGCCATCCGGACGGCGTTCACGTTCGGCGTCGACATCGCCGGCCTTGACCGCCTCGTGCTGATTCACAAAGTGAGCCTGATCATGCCGCTGCCCGTTTCGTACCAGGGCCGGCTGCAAGCAACGCCAGGGGTGGAGCTTGCGACCCACAACACGTGGTTTGGTGGGATCTATCAGGATCCGTCGAACTTTTTCGCGCAGATTGCCGTGGATCCCGAGCCGTTCATGGAGCTCTACCCGGAGTACAGGCTGCCTCCGGAGCAGATGAAGGCCTGGCTCGGCGATCGTCAAGGTGTGGTGGTCGGTGTCGACCTTGCCGAACGGTTCGATTGGAAGGTGGGCGATCGCGTCCCGATTCAGGGCACCATCTGGCAGCCCAAGCAAGGCCAGGTCTGGGAGTTCAACATCGTCGGGATGTACGACGCCGAGCCCGGCGTCGACAAGACCCAGTTTTTCTTCCGCTACGACTACCTGGACGAAAACCGCGCCGTGGGCGCGGGAACAGTCGGATGGTACATCGTGAAGATCGCAGACGGGTCGCGAGCACAGCAGATGGGCGCGACGTTCGACTCGATGTTCGCGAACTCCACAGCTGAGACCAAGACCACGACCGAAAAGGGGTTCGTGGAGGGCTTTGCCAAGCAGGTGGGGGACATCGGCGCAATCATGATCGCCATCCTCATCGCCGTGCTGTTCACGATGCTGCTGGTCGCCGCCAACACGATGGCGCAGGCAGTGCGCGAGCGAACCAGCGAAGTTGGCGTGCTGAAGACGTTGGGATTTTCCAACGGCGCGATTCTGGTCCTCGTTCTGGCTGAGGCCGTCGTGATCTCCGTCATTGGCGGCGGTCTCGGCCTCCTGCTCGCGTGGCTGTTCGTGCAGCAGGGGGATCCAACCAACGGGATGCTGCCCATCTTTGCGCTACCGGCTCGGGATGTCGCGATCGGCGCGAGTTTGATTGTGCTGCTCGGCCTCGTTGCGGGGCTGCTGCCGGCGCTCAATGCGATGCAACTGAAGATCACCGACGCGCTGAGGACGAACTAGTGGCTTGTAACAGCTGAATGACGCCCAGCCCGCTTCGGACTTCCGCCTGAAGGCGGAAGCCACGCGCTATTGTTTGTGACTCGTGGCTTCCGGCTTTAGCCGGAAGATCGGAGGGGCGATAGCGAATCAACTGATACACGCCACTGGCTATTTTGCTCGGCGCGCCCGGCGCGCCAGGAGAGAAAGATCGTGTTCAACTGGATCGCGCAAACCATCGCCGTCACCGCGCTCAATCTCCGCACGATTCCACGACGGCTGGGCTCGACGGGCGTCGCCATCGTCGGCATTGCCGGTGTCGTGGTGGTCTTCGTGTCCGTGCTGTCGATCGCCGCCGGCTTCAGAGCCGCTATGCAGGGATCGGGGTCGCCGTCCCGCGCCCTCGTGATGCGAAGCGGCGCTGACAGCGAAATGACGAGCGTGCTAGGCCGGTCCGAAGTCGACGTCATCAAGCAGGCGCCAGGACTCAGACGCGACGGGCAAACGATCGTGGCGTCAGCCGACCTGTACGTGATCATCGACCTGCCGAAGAAGTCCACCAACACGGCAGCGAACGTTCCCATGCGCGGCGTCGAGCCCACCGCATTGCCCGTGCGTGACGAGGTGTCGATTGTCGCAGGGCGGATGTTCGAGTTCGGCACGAACGAGGTCGTGGTGGGGCGAGGGGCCAGCGGTCAGTTCGAGGGGCTCACCGTCGGAAACGAGCTCCGATCGGGGCAGAACACATGGCGCGTCGTCGGCGTGTTCGAATCCGACGGAGGCGTCGCCGAAACCGAAATCTGGTGTGATGCCCGTGTGCTCCAGGGGGCGTACCGTCGCGGTAATACCTTTCAGGCGGTGTTGGCACGACTCGATAGCAGCGACAGCTTCGACTCCTTTCGTGACTGGCTGACGTCCAACCCGCAGGTCAACGTGCAGGTGCGACGCGAAACGGAGTATTACGCTCAGCAGTCTCAGGCGCTCACCAACCTGATTCAGACGGTCGGCTTCGGCATCGCCGCGCTGATGGGCATCGGCGCCGTGTTCGGCGCCATCCTGACCATGTACACGGCCGTGTCCACGAGATCGCGCGAGATTGCGACGCTGCGCGCGCTGGGATTCAACTCGACGTCCGTCGTCATCTCGGTGATTGCCGAGGCGTTAGCCCTCGGGGCGATTGGCGGCATCATCGGTGGCGCCGCGGCCTACTTCGCATTCAACGGCTACGAGACATCGACCATGAACTTTCAGACGTTCAGTCAGGTCGCGTTTGCGTTTCGCGTCACGCCGCAGCTGCTCACGATGGGCCTGGGGTATTCGCTGTTGATGGGACTCGTGGGAGGCTTGTTCCCGGCGATTCGAGCAGCACGGCTGCCAATCCCTTCGGCTCTCCGCGAGATGTAGGGTTCCAGGTTCCAGGGTTCCAAGGTTCCAAGGTTCCTAGGTTCCAAGGTTCAAGGTTACAGGGTTCTGCAAAACGGCGTCAGGCATCAGCGCCGAGTACCTCTCCCCTCACCCGCGCGCTTTGTCCACTGCCAAAGGCCCGCGGAAATGTCGTCCGGCAGCCGATGACCGAGTTGTCGTGCCAGCATCACGATTTGGCCTCGGTGGTGGCCCTCATGCGCGACGAAGTATGCCAGCACATGGGGGACGTCCAGAGGCAGGTTGCGCCAGACGTAGGCCTTCGTCGGAGGCACGTGACCTCCCGACGCCATGCCGAGTGCGAGGAGCGCTTCGATCCCCCTGCTGCTCCGCTTGAGGGCGGACAGCAATTCGTGTCGCGCGACGTTGCGGCGATCGACAGAGGCGGGGATGGCGATCCCGTGTTCCTGGCCGAGCGTCTTGATCCACATGCACCGGGCGTTGTGCAGATGGCCCGCGATCATGCGGACCGTACGCCGCGGTGCCCCTGGAACGGAGGCATCCAAGAGTGCGGCGGGCAGATGCTCTACAAGGTACGCGGTGATCCGACTGTTGGTCCGCCAGGAGGCCAGCAGGGTCGCGCCTAGATCAGCTTCTGGGATCATCGCTGTGCTTGCGGCGGATTCTATAAGAAGTGAACCCTGGAACTTTGGAACCCTGGAACTTTGGAACTTTGGAACCTTGGAACCTTGGAACCCTAAGGTGAGGATTCGGAAAGCAGAACTCGCGGATGCCGCGGCGGTCGCGGCGTTGGCCGAGCGAACGTTCCGCAACACCTTCGAGGCGGATAACACGCCCGAGGATATGGCCGAGCACTGCCGGACGTCATACTCCGCCGAGATTCAGGCCGCGGAGTTGTCGAACCCCGACATCGAGACCCTCGTTTGCGAAGCGCACGACGGCTCGTTCATCGCCTACGCACAGTTGCGAGCGGGGGCGCCACCAGAGGTCACCGGGCCATCTCCCATTGAGCTCTGGCGCTTCTATGTCGACAGTGCACATCATGGCCGTGGCGTGGCACAAGCCTTGATGGCTTCAGTGATCGACACGGCCGAAAACAAGGGCGCACAAACACTGTGGCTTGGCGTTTGGGAACGCAATCCCAAAGCACAAGCGTTCTATCGCAAGGCCGGCTTCATCGACGTTGGCGCTCACGACTTCGTTGTCGGGCAGGACCTCCAGACCGATCGTTTGATGGCGCGCCCGGTGCGACATGAGGTCTGATAGGGCTGGTCCGCCCGACTTCACCAAAGGAACCGTCTCCCTGCGGCCTCGTGCGCAAGCTGAAGGTGCAGCCCGAGACCCACGTCCTTTGGCAGGTATGGAATGTCGATGCGCGTGGCGTCAGATGCGCCTGCCGTATCCACACGAACCCGAGCCATCGCGGCTCGTCGATCGAATGGGCTGGCAGCGAGCGTGACGGTTTGAATCTTCGCAAGCCGAACGATACTGACACGCCGCCATAACCAGCCCGCCCGAAAGAACACCGCATCCTCCGTCACAGCCCATCCGAGATGGGCGATCGTTCTGCGCGCACCGACGATGGCCCACGCCAGGAGCGCTGGCGCAAGCACGAGAGACCACATACCCATCAGCGCGAAAAGACCGGTCTGCGCCAAGAGTGCCAGCACGATCCACCCTTTGACCTCACGGCGGAAGGCACGGGGCGACACCGGCTGCCAAGCGACGGTGTCGACGCCAGAGACGTCTGGGAGAGCCTGATGAATGAAGGCGGGAAGCGCCTCGCGACGAAGAATCGGGGCCAACGATTCGCGCTCCCTTCCGCCACTACCCTCTTTGGGTTGGCCGCCTGCGGTGTCGGCCCTCACGGCCACGCGGCTGAACCATCGGTGCAGCGGCCCTTCTCGGATGGTGAGCGTTTGAATACGCCGCAACGGAATCGTTGCGGCCACGCGCGTCGTAAGACCGTACTCGCTGCGGAGGTCTCCCGCCGACAGCGAAAGGCGAAACCCATAGAGCCGCACGAGCGCCCAGATCATCGATAGGAACCGGACAAACAGCAGCAGGCCGATGAACGCGAGCACCGAGATCGCGATGCGCTCGAACGCAATCTCGACATTGCTGAAAATGCCCCGGGCGAGATCGCGCACTATTCGACGACCCGACACTTCGCTCCCGAATCTCGACATGAAGCGATCGAACAGACCAAGCTCCCACACCAGACCAAATCCGGCGGCGATCAACACGCCGCCGCGGTTCTCGAGGAAGCCGCACAGCAGCAACTCCCTGGGAGACAGTTCGAGCAGCAACGCAGCGGGTGGCCCATCGACGACGACCGCCGTCGATTCCGCCGACTGCTCTCTCGCGAGTGCCTGGCGTTCGGCAAAGACACGCGCGCGCATTTCCTGGAACGCACCGACCGGCAGCACGCTCATCGTGGCCTCAGGGGCTTGGCCACCGCCAGTTTCGACTCGCACCTCGACGACCTTGAGCAGACGATGGAGCACGTTCTGAACGGCGTCGACATTTTGAATGCGACCGTAGGGGATATGGCGCTCGCGACGGAAGACCAGGCCGCTTCGAATCACCATCTCGTTGGGGTCGTAGCGATATCGGTACGAGACGTACCGAATCACCGCAACGACGGCGTTCGGTATGACCAGCGCCATCATCCAAGGCTGCCACCAGTCGTTGCCGCCTCGCGAGCTGGCGCCAATCATCACCAAGAGGCCGGGCAGGATGAACGTCCGAATCTGAGCCAGGAACGCAAACAGCACAGACGCGGGATGGAGCCGATGCTCAGACGGCATCACTGCTCTCCCGCGGCAGGAGCTGATCGCGGATGTCCAAGGCCACCTGGTGCTCGAGGCCTGGCAGCTCGACCCGCGAGTGCTCGGTACCAGCCGTGTGGATCAGCAGCCGACCGAGCCCATGTCGTCGCTCGAGCGGGCCTTGAATGACATCGGTGTGCTGCACCCTCGACCGTGGCACGTTGATCACACTCCGCCAGTACACGCCTCGGCGAATCTGGATCCCTTCGTCGTCGAGGCGGTACGACCAATGGCGGTACTCGATGGCGGGCCAGCGATGAAACAGCCTCGCCAACAGCGAGGTCCCGAGGACCCAGAGAGCCACACACCAGATCCACCGCCGCGGCGTCAGGAGCACGACGAGACCGACAGCCAGGCCGAACGACATGACCGCCGTCACGATGTACCCCACATCACGCTGCAACGTGATGTAGCGTGGATCGAGGGACAGCTCGACGTCGGCGCTGGCGGGTGTTGTCACGGTGCTGCGCTCTCTACGCTTCCGCGATTACGTCGTCCATTCAGCGTCGGGTTTGCCGAACCATGCCCAGGCGATGTAGTCCACGAGTGGTGGCTCGGCGCCGATTTCCCTCAATCGAGTGTTGACTTGCCCTCGGTGATAGGTGGTGTGGCTCGTGACCTGAAAGCAGGTATCCGCCAGCGTCGTCGCATGTGGAGTCGACCCCAGGCGGTCGGCGATCAGCTGCGCCCACGGCAGATTCATCGGCGCCGTAAGGCTCTCTTCAGTGAGACCTTGAACAAAAGTCGACATCTCTTCGTACAGGGGCCGCGCCCACGATCGAACGGCGCCCAGCGTCTCGAACTCCTCCGCTCGTTTGAACGCGTCGGTCACTGGACGGCTGGTCCACGCCGAGAAGAAGGCCCGCTGAACCACGTGAATGTGGACCAGCAACTCTCGAAGCCGCGTGTCGGGCTGTCCGCTGAGGGGAGTGGCTTTCCAGACCGTGGCATCCGCCCACTCCATGTGACGGTACAACTCCATCAACGCCGGTTGAGACCACATCGCTGAAGCATACCAAGGCAGCTATCATCGGGCAGCATGCTCGATACACTGCGCCAACTCCGGGCGGTGCTCACGGTCGACGAGCGGCGCCAATGGCTAGGCCTGTTGCCCCTTGCCGCGTTGGCCGTCCTACTCGAAGCCGCGGGCGCCGCAGCGCTCGTCACCTCCATCGGCCGAGCGCTCGGGACACCAGGAACCGCAGGTCAGGCGGCCTTTCTGGCCGTCTTGCTGACCGCGGTCTTCGTGTTGCGGGGCGCCGTGATGGCCGCCGTCGTGAAACGACGGGAGCGAGCCGTTGCCGAAACCATCAGCCGCTTGACCGCGCGGATGCTCGACGGCTATCTCCGCGCGCCGTACGAGACCATGATCGACCGCCACTCGTCGCTGACGGCGCAACGTGTGACCCAGACCGTCGAGCAGGTCGTCACGCTCAGCCTGGTCGGAAGTTTTACCGTTGCGATTGAGCTCTTCGTCGCGGTTGCGGTCGTGATCGTGCTGCTGATTGCGACGCCGCTGGCCGCACTGTCGGCCGTCGCCGCGACGACGGCTCTCGTGGCGGGGGGACTGATGCTGGTCAGGCCGCGGTTTGCGACCTGGAGCACACAACAGCTCAACCTGCACCAGCAATCGATGAAGGAATTGCAAGAGGGGTTTGGCGCCCTCGCCGAGCTCAAGGTTCTGGGGACCGAGCCGTTCTTTCATCAACGGATTTCCAACGACCGCCGTAGCCTGGCGACGCTCCAGGCCCGTCGTCGAACGCTCGCCGAGCGACTTCGGATCGCAATCGAAACGACCGTGCTCGCAGCAATGCTGCTGTCGGTGGTCGTCGTCGTGCTCGATGGCATGTCCGCCGCCACTGCGGTTTCGGTCCTCGGGCTGTACGCGTACGCCGGACTGCGCCTCGTGCCCTCGGCCAACCGCATCGTCGCCAATATCGGGTTGGTGCGCTCGGGTCGGGCCTATCTGTCGGATCTGCATGATGAATGGCAATGGCTGTCACTGCTGCCGCCCGCATCCGCTGAGGCGCCATTCCCACTCCGACTCGACTCGACGATTCGTCTCGAGAATGTTGGCTTCGCCTATCCAGAAGCAGAGCGGGTGGCAGTCCGCGACCTCGAGATCACGATTCGCCGCGGTGAGGCTATCGGCTTCGTTGGGCCGATCGGTGCGGGCAAGAGCACCGTGATGAAGCTTCTACTCGGATTGCTGCGACCGACCCACGGTCGAATCCTGGTCGATGGGATCGACCTTCAAACGCGTCTGGCCTCCTGGCAGCGTGCGCTAGGTTATGTGGCCCAGAAACCGTATCTCATCGCTGACACCATCCGTCGAAACATTGCTTTTGGTCAGCCAGAAGTCACGATCGACGAAGGCGCCGTCCGCTGGGCAATACACACCGCCGGACTTGATCCCGTGGTGGATCGCCTCCGCGATGGCATCGACACCGTGCTGAGCGAGAGTGGCGGCGGCCTCTCTGGCGGCGAGCAGCAGCTGCTCGCGATCGCCCGCGCGCTCTATCGTCGGCCGGCGATCCTGCTGCTCGACGAACCCGCCGCGTCGCTCGATCCCGTCTCACGATCCACGATCGACAGCGTCCTCGCGGCGTTGAAGGGTAGCGTGACCATCGTAGCGGTCAGCCATCGCCCCGATGATCTGCCGTGGTGCGACCGAATCCTCGAGATGCAGAGTGGACAGCTGGTTGGCTCTGACTACCGGCCCTCGCAATTCCAGAGATGATGTCGCGACCAAGGGCGCTGAAACCGAACGATGCGCTGCAAATTGTTCAGCTCAATCTGGCGTACGACAGGTCGCTGGCCAGTCCGGAAACGCTTCTCGAGACCTACCACACGCTGACCGGATGGAGTCGCGCCGTTGGCCGCGCGGGGGCCACGGTGCACGTCGTTCAACGCTACTCGCGCAACGCTCGACTGGATGAGGGCACGGTCGCGTATGAATTCGTCGGTGAGGGCGCAGATGGCACCCCCGCGCCCTGGACTTGCTTTGATCGTGTGCTGGCGGCTGTCGAAGACGCTCGGCCAGACGTCGTTCACGTCAATGGCTTGATGTTTCCAGGGATGGTAGCCGCGCTTCGAAAGAGGCTCGGGCAAGGTGTCGCGATCGTCCTACAGGACCACTCGGGTCACGTGCCGCGCGCACTGGCGCCCTTACGCGTGTGGACGACCAGCCGATGGGGGCGGGCTTTCGGCGCGGCGGATGCGGTGACGTTCACTGCCCGCGAACTGGCAGACCGGTGGCATCGCGTGGGGCTTCCTCGTGACATCACCGTCCTTGAAATTCCGGAAGCCAGTACGGAACTGGAGCCCGCACCCCGAGCGGCTCGCACCGGCGCCGACCCTTCCCTATCGATCCTGTGGGTCGCCCGCCTCACCGAGAACAAAGATCCGATGACCGCATTGGCGGCATTGGAGTTGGCGTTGCCCGCACTCCCACACGCACGCTGCGCGATGGTGTACCAGGGGGGTGAACTGGAGACCATTGTCACCGAACGAATTCGGGCGACGCCCATGCTGGCCGGCCGTGTCATCCCCATTGGCAGAGTGCCCCACAACGCGCTACCTTCCTACTACGGCGCGGCGGACGTTTTCCTGAGCGCGAGCCATCACGAGGGAAGCGGATACGCCCTGATCGAATCCATGGCTTGTGGGGTCACCCCCTGCGTCACAGACATCCCGGCCTTTCGAGCGCTGGTCGGGGAGTGCGGACGACGTTGGCGCGTTGGCGATGCGCGTGCCGCTGCGGCGGCACTGATCGATCTTGCCGGAGGCAATCAACATCAAGCGCGCTTGATGGTTCGCGCACGCTTCGAACGCGCGTTGAGCTGGGACGTCATCGGCAGGCAGACCGTGAGCGCGTATCGAACTCTGTCAGAACGACGACCGGAGGGGACAACGCGATGAAGATCGCCATAGTCGTTACCGGTGGCCTGCATCCCAGCGGATCGGAACAGGTTGTGCCGGCTTGGCTGTGGCTGATTAAACGGTTGTCAGCCGCCAACGAAGTGCACGCGTTTGCGTTGCGCCACCTGCCCGAACCGGCACAATACCAGCTCGCCGGCGCAACCATTCACGACCTGGGCCGACCCGAGGGGCGATGGGCACAGTGGAAGGCGCTTCATCGCGCATTGATCACCGTGGGGCCGTTCGATCTCATTCATGGGTTCTGGGCCGATCCGGCCGGCACGCTTGCGGCTGTCGCAGGCCGACGTCTCGGCATCCCGAGCGTCGTGACGTGCGACAGCGGCGAATTCAGCTCGATACCCGCAATCGGTTACGGCTCCCAGCAGTCGGCGCCCGGCCGCGCAGCCGTGGCGCTTGCTTGTCGTCTTGCAACACGTGTGCATGTTACGACCCGGTTCATGGAGACGCGGGCGGCTCCGCACGCCTCAAACATCGCGCGGATCCCGATCGGCGTCGACCTCGAGTCCATCTCGTCCCCCGCCAGCCGCTCCGATGGACCACCCTGGCGCCTGCTTCAGGTGGCGAGCCTCAATCGTGTGAAGGATCAATCCACGTTGCTCGAGGCAGTTGCAATCGCCCAGCGCAGTATCAGTATCAAGCTCGATCTGGTTGGCGAAGACACACTTGGCGGAAAGCTGCAACGCGAGGCGACCTCCTACGGGCTCACGGGAAGTGTCACGTTCCATGGTTTTCAACCGCATGACGCGGTGAGGCGCTTCTACCGATCGGCGCACATGTATGTCCAGTCGTCGCGTCATGAGGGTGGCGGCATCTCGGTGCTCGAGGCGGCGGCCGCCCGCCTTCCGATCGTCGGAACACGCGTGGGGCACGTGAGCGATTTCGAGCCGCACGCTGCCGTCGCCGTGCCGCCGGGCAACGCGCACGCGCTTGCCGACGCCATCGTCAGAACACTACGCGATGCCCTTGGGCGCAGGACGATTTCCGCACGGGCGAGGCACTTTGCGGAAACCCACGACGCCAACTGGACGGCGCACCAAATGCTCGGGTTGTACAAATCGCTCCAACTGCCGCTATCGGTTTAACACGGCCGTACCAGGGACTGTCCCCGGACCTTCACACTCTTGCCCACATCGGCAACGACAGTGAGCAGACGCAGCGTTGGCACGTGGCATTCGTCCGTACGTCCAGCGCCCGTCGGAAGGCGATCGCCTCCGACGAATTCAGGACGACGTCGAGTGATGAGTTGCCGTTGGATGGGTAGACCGGGTGAAAGAAGCAGGGCCTCACGCGATTGTCGGGCTCGAGCACAGCCGACGTCCAGGGAGCATTGCAACGCACGTCCGGAAACGCGCCATGTCCCAACAAGGCGCGAAAGTACTCGAGGATGCGCCAAAGAGAGGGCATGCCACCGGCAATGAAGCCGCTGGCTACCAAATCCCGACAGCTCGCCTCGACCGCGTCGATCGATCGTTCGAGCGCCAGCAGCTCATCGTCGGACAGCGCCACCTCACCCCGCCGTGCAGTGTCCCAAGGCTCGGGACGATTGAACGCCATCGAGCTGACGTCGGCCGCAAGAAATGACAGATGATCGACGCCGAGCCCGTGAACGGCTCGCGTGGTTTCGCTAAGACACGCGTGGTTCAATCGCTGAACAACGCTGCGGACGATGATCCTCGGGCGCGCTGGTGCAGCCGCCAATACTTTGCGCAGACCCTTTTCGATGCGATCGAATGCGTGCGGCACGCGCCGGATCTCGTCGTGCACGTCCGGCGGTCCGTCGATCGACACCACGAGATCATCGATCGCTCGCGCGATGGAGTCGGCATGAGGTTCGACGAGCAGTCCAGTGGTCACCAGCGTGACGCGGATGCCTTCGCGGCGCAGCCGGTCGCACAGGACCCAGAGATTGCGATGGAGGAGCGGCTCGCCGCCGGTCAGCATCACGCGCTGCACGTGCAGCCGACGGATCGCGTCGATATGGCGTTCGAGCTCGTCGAGGCCAATCTCGCGCTTGTCGGCGTTGGCCTTCCAAATGTCGCACATCACGCAGCGGCAGTTGCAGGCGCTGTGGACCGACAGCGCGAGAATCGGCAGCGACCGCAGCTGACCGCTCCATCCTCCGACACTACGCCTGACGATCTCGGTGACTGGAACCATCGCCTCAACTAAAGCCCAAGGTGCCGGAGCAAGTGTCTGGAAGCGGTTTCCTAACCTCGAGGCGGGTCCTGTCCGCGGCCAGCCCCAGCCGCGGGTCCCACGCGCGGCAGCCGCGCGTGGGGCCCTGTCGTCCTCGGCGCGAAAAGCACGGTGACGGGGGACGCGCCTGCGCGGCGGCCGGGGCGCTCCAGTCCGCGGCCACCCGCGAGAGAGGTTATGAAACCGCTTCTAGAAGCCACTGGTCTCGGGCCGCTGGTATGGAAGCAGACGCTGCAGAAGGCGCAGCTCGAGCGGGTAGCGATACCATCGCAGGCGGTAGCGCCAGGCGCTGGCGGCGTGCAACACGAGACGGGCCGCGCGAGTGAGCCCACGGTCCGTCACCGTTGGATAGTAGGCATTGAGCACGCGCTCGAAATCGTGAAGTTCGCGCCGCAGCGGCTCCTCAATCCAAGGAAGGGTCCCGCTCCGGCGCTGAGAAAACTCGTGCCAGGACGCGCTGGTCCACTCCTCGAGCGTGTCCGGAAACCGAAAGCCAGCTGCGGTGGCCTGCTCGTACAGGTTGCCCTGCAGCGGCACCGGGGTATAGAGGTACATCACGATCTCCGACGCAGGGTTGATGCGTTTCAGTTTCCTGATAAACGCCAGCGTCTGGCGTGCATCATCCTCGGGATCCGGAGGATTGCCGACCACGAACGAGAACTCGGGCACAATCCCGTGCGATTTCATCAGCGCCGCGATCTCGAGCGTCTTGTCCGCGGATGCGGTGCCCCCTTTGCGCATGCGCTGCAGCGTCGCATCAGACCCTGACTCGGCTCCCAGATACACCATCCGCAGCCCGCTGGCAGTCAACAGCCGCCAGGTCCGTTCGGACGACTTGAGGAGGGTGTCCACCCGGGCTTCGCCCCACCACCCGATTCCCAGCCGACGGATTCGTTCGGCAAACTCCACAGTACGATCTTCATGAACAAAGAAGTTGTTGTCGTAGAACTCGACAGCGTTGACACCAAAGCGATCGACCAGCTCACGGACTGTTCCAGCCGTTCGCTCAGCGGACTGAGGGAGCCAGGCGCCGTTCACCATGTTGACCACTGCACAGAAGTTGCAGAAGAACGGGCAGCCGTAGCTGGAATGGTGTGGAATCGTCCGATCGCCCATGAAGGTGCGGCGGATGTACCGCGACATGTCCACGCGGTGATAGGGAAAGGAAGGCAGCCGTTCGGGGTGTGGAATGCGGGAAAGACCCGAGTCCGCAACCTGGTCCGTCTGCCGGTCGCGATAGGCAACGCCAATTCGATCAGTCGGCTCCGCGCCGCGCGTCAGTTCGCTGACAAGGTCGCGAAAGACCAACTCCCCGTGGCCCCGCACCACGAAATCGACGAAGGGCGCCTGCAGGCACGTGGCGACGTGTTGCGTCGGAAAATACCCGCCCCAGACGATTTGCAGCCTCGGATGCCGCGTCTTGAGTTCCCGACAGATCGGAACGGCGTCATCGAGCTGCGGGCCGGGCATCACCGTGACACCGAGGACTGCTGCGCCGGTCTCGCGAATCTGGCGGTCCAGTTGCTGGAGCGGACGTGGCTCGATGTTCCCATCGACGATCAGATAGTCCTCGCGCCCCTCAAGGACAGCGCCAAGCGCCAGCAGAGACATCGGCAGGATCGGCTTCCGGGTCGTCGAGCTGCGCGGATTGTAGAGGATGATCATCCGCGCACTTTCGCGAAGCTCCGCCTCAAACCATCGGAACACAGGGCCCTCCGAAGGCTGGCTTCATGTGTCATCGCTCGGGCCTTTGAAGATCTCCGCGTGCAGCCAGCGCGTCTGGGCCGATCTGATACACGGTCAGCACTTCGCTCTTCAAGTCACGTGTGCACACAGCCGCGACGCTCAACCCGCTGGAGCGAAACGCGTCGAGGACACTACTTGTATTGGCCTCCGTTGACAACACGACGAGCGCTGCGCCCTCGGGAGTGAGGTGCTCAGCGAGACCGCGGGCGAACCGCTCGATGACGTCTCCCCCTCGGAACGCCCGATCGAGCAGGCCGCGCGGCGTACCTGCGAGGTACGGCGGATTGAACAGGACGAGGTCGAACCGCTCGCCGCGAACCGGCTCGAAGAGATCGCCTTCGCGGATGTCCACCCGCGCCTCGACGCCGTTGAGCAGGACATTGATGCGAGCGCAGCGGACAGCCACGGGGTTGATGTCGACCGCCACGACCCGCGCGGCCTCACGGGCGGCGACCACGGCACTGAGTCCGGCCCCCGTTCCCATGTCGAGCACTGCCGATCCGTTCGCCAGTCGCCCCTCAAGCGACTCGGCGAGGAACTCTCCGGCTCCGAACAGCTTGGGATTGATGACTTGAGGCAGGACGACAATCGGACGTCCAGCCACCTCCTCCAGCACGAGGCGATCGTGGCGGTGACGGTGGAACAACTGAAAGCGCCACCACAGCATGCGGCTCCAGGCGGCGCGCGACAACCGCTCGGCCATCGGCGCGTAATTGACCGTCATCATGGGTAACCCGCTCCGCGACCCTCGGAAAGCGTCATCCCGATCCGACCCACGACCGCCGAGGTCGCCGCGCGTGCCGCGCGTGCGTAAGCTCCCCGTTGCCAATACTGATGCCGCGCCACCTCACCACTGATCCACCGACGGGCGAAGGCGTAGTATCGCCGCGACGGACGATTGGCGATGTTCAGATCTCGGTCGGTGGTCTCCGCCCAGGATCGGGGCGCCGCCAGGTGGGACGACACCTGGTCGTAGTACGGCGTCCCCTTGATGGGATACGACACGGTCGTCAGAAAGATGTCAGGGGCCGTACGCTTCAAATGCTCGACCGTCGCGCGCAGGTCGTCCGTGCGCTCGCCGTCGTAGCCCAGCATGATGAACATGCCAACCTCAATGCCACGCTGTCGCAGGCGCGCGGTCGTGTCGACGACTCGTTCGATGTCCACCCGACGCTGCATCGCGTCAAGGATTCGCTGCGATCCGCTTTCCGCGCCGATCCACACTCGCCAGCAGCCGAGATCGCGAAAGGCGTCGGCCACTTCGTCGTCGATGCGCTCGGCGCGCGAAATGCACTCGAATGGCAGGTGCAGCCCACGCCGCTGCAGCTCCGCAGCGTAGGCGAGCGTCCATCCGCGATGAATGCCGAACACGTCGTCCGCATACCAAAGCCGATCGGGCCGGTACCGTGTCCAGATCTCTTCAACTTCGTCCGCGACGTTGGCGGGCGACCGTCGCCGATGGGTCGTGCCGAAGACCGATCGACTGCACCACGTGCAGGTGTAGGGGCAACCGCGCGCCGTGATCAACGACACCGGCCCGAAGCCGTGATGCTCCCGCCATACAGCCAGGTAGCGCGTGAGATCGACGGCGGCACGATCGGGGAAGGGTTGGCGGTCGAGATCAGGAATGAGTACGCGGGGAGAGGTCCGGATCACTGCAGACCCGCTGGCCAGCCCCAGGTCTCTCGAAACAATGCCGGGAACAGTCGCCAGCGCCGCGGTGTCGCCGGAGAGAAGATGTGGCAACAACTCTTCGAGCGTTTGCTCCCCTTCACCGATGACCACGACGTCGGCGCCGGCGTCGAGATACTCGGCCGCGTAGTGCGGCGGATCCGGGCCGCCAACGACGACACGTGCACCCGCGGCCCGTGCGATCGCGATCATCCGCAGGGCGTGACGCTTGGTCATCAAGTTGACGGCGATCCCCACAACCGGTGGACGCTCCCGGTCGAGAGTGCGCCGAAAGTCGTCGATCGTCTGGAAGGTGCTATCGAAGACGCCAACCTTCACGCCGCGCGCCTTGAGATATGACGACAGGTACAGGAGCCCAAGCGGCGGATGCGGCCGCATGATGCTTTGCTCGTCGGCGTCTTCCGACAGAAAAAACCCGTGTGCCAGCAACAAGTCCATCACGACACCTGCTGCGGCGGGCGCATCAGCTCCACCAGGGCCTTCTCGATCGGGAAGGCGTACCAATCGCGATCGCACCGCCAGCGCGATGCCGCCCGCAGCGGCCAGCGCCACACACCCGGCTGCCAGACATGTCGAGCGTAGAACTTGAACCGCTCGACGTTGCGCCATCGCTCAGCGGAGATCCACGGGCCACGGCCCGCGACATAGTCGAAGTTCGCCCACGCTTCCAACCCACGCGGGAACTCGTAACCAGATGCACGCGCGGCGTCGGCAATCGGGTTGCCGGGATAGGGACGGTAGTAGAAGATGGGCGTTTCGAAGCGCGGGTGCATTCGTCGCAGTCGTTTCGCGAGCGCCAGGGTCTGATCCACGCTCTCTTCCGGCTCCCCGGGGAATCCAACGATGAAGTTGAAGATGGCGCTGACGTCGTGATCCGCACACATCTGGGCGGCGATCATGACCTGATCGAGCTGCAGGTCCTTCTTCAGTCGATCGAGCGTCGCCTGCGAGCCGGACTCGACGCCGACCATCACCCGTGTCAACCCCGCTCTCACACACTTCTGGAACAGCGGCGCTCCCATCCGACAGGCCTGGTCGGCCCTGAGCGTGGCTGTCCACGCAATCCCCAGACTTCGACGTAAGAACTCGTCGGCCAGACGGTCGATTCGGGCTGCGTGCGTAAAGAAGGTCTCGTCCTGAAACGCGATCTCCTGAACGTTGTACTGACGATCGAGCGCAGCCACTTCGTCGGCGATGCGTTCGGGAAAGAGTCCCGTCCACCCGCGCGCGTAGACCGCGGGGTCGGCGCAGAACGCACAACGAAAGCGGCATCCTTGGGACGAAATGTAATCGACCTGGCGCTTGCCCTTGAGCGCGAAATACCGTTCGACCTCGATGAGTGAGTAATCGTGGGAGGGGAGGTCGTTGAGGTCACGCAGTGTGCGGGGAGGACCGCTGATGATCTCGCGACCAGCGCGCACGAGGGTACCCGGGCACCCCGCGACCGACTCGTTTCTCAACCGCCGCTCGACGAGCTCGCGCAGTGTTTCCTCTCCCTGGCCCAGCACCGCCACGTCAATCGCTTCGTCCTCCAGGCATTCGCCGGCAAACAGCGACGGATGCCAACCGCCCCACACCACCGGACAGTCCGGGTGGGTCGCTTTGACCACGCGAGAGACGGCCAGGGCATCTCGAATCGGCGCGCCGGTCAGAACACTGACGCCGACCAGCAACGCGCCCTCGCTCGCCTCGACCACTCTCTTGATGGGATCGGATTCGAGCCGACCATCGATGATCACCACGTCGACATCCGTCCGACGCAGCGCCGACGCGAGCGCAACGAGCGCGAGCGGCATCGTGTAGAACACCGCTCGTGGGTTGTACAGCACGACTCGCCGGCGACCGTCGGCTCTCATGAGACGCTGCGTCCGTTGGACATCGGGGTCAGGTGCGGCGTGCTGACGCGCGCCAGTCGCTGCAGCCGTCGGCGAGCGAACGGCAACGCCGCGCGGTTGTAGGCCCAGGAGGCGACCTGACGCAGGTCGGACGCGCGGGCAATCGACGGCCGGGCGGCGAGCGACCGCAGGCGGCGTGCAACGTGTCTCGCGCGAAACTCGTAGTGCACCACGTGGTGCAGCGCGCGATAGAACGGTGGTGCGTAGGTCGCCCGATACATCATGGCGAGATCGTCGGAGTCGAACCAGTTCTGCTTCTCGCCGAGATCGGCCCGGACTCGCTCGTAGAACTTGGTGCCGGGCAGCGGATAGGACACCGAAACACCGATGTCTTGTGGCCCGATCTCTCGCACGAGACGAAGCGTGGCCTCGACGTCCTCCCACTGCTCGCCGGGGTAACCAAACTGCAAAAAGAGTCCGACGTCGATGCCACGCTGCTGGAGCGCGGTGGCCGCTTCGCGAATCTGCTCGACCCGGACACCTTTCTCCATCGCATCGAGCACACGCTGCGAGCCCGACTCGGCGCCCATCCACACCATGCGGCACCCCCCGGCGACGAGTGCGCGCGCAACATCATGGGTGACCTGGTCTGCTCGCATCAAGCATCGAAACGGCACCTTGAGGCCGCGTTGCTGCATCAGGTCGGCGAAGCGCTCGACCCAACCGGGCTGCAGCCCGAACACGTCGTCGACCACCGTCAGTTGGTCGGGCGCATAGCGCTGTTTGAGCCACGCGATCTCGTCCACGACATTGGCGGGGCTGCGCACCGCATAGCGCTGCCCGTAGATCGGCTTTGCGCACCAGTTGCAATGAAACGGGCAACCACGCGTCGTGGCGAGATTCATGGCGTGATACCCGTGCCGTCGCCGCCACAGCGAGCGGTAGCGCTCGACGTCTATCAGATCCCACGCCGGGATCGGGAGCTCATCGAGCGCGCGGACGAACGGGCGCGTCGGCGACCGCCGAACCGATGCGTCCTCGTCAAGGAACGCCACACCCGCGACGTCCCCTGGCAATCCGCCCCGCAAGAGCGTGGCGATCAGCTCAGAGAGCGTGATCTCGCCTTCTCCCAGGACGACCGCAGACGCGCCAGCGCGCAGGTACAACTCGGGTCGATCAGTCGCATCGGACCCTGACACGATGACCCGGCAGCCTCTCGACAACGCCAGCTCGATCATGCGGAGGGCCGCCTGCCGCATCCGCAGGAGGCACATTTTCGTCAGGTAGTTGAAGCTGTCCTCGTAGATGACGGCAAATCGTGGTTGAGCGCGGTCGAGTGCCGCGGCCCACTCCGATTCGTCAGCGGCCAACATCGCATCGAAGAAGGCGACCGAGTGTCCGGTCGAGCGAAGACACGATGCGGCGTAGAGCGTGCCAAGCGGCGCGTACGGCTGTTGTGCTTGCCACAGCTTGGCGTCGAACCGCAGGTAGTACGCTTGCCCGAGAAGAACGTCATGCATGAGCCGCGCTCTGTTTCTCGAAATGGAGCAGGACGTGGTCGCCAACGCGATTGAACGGCGGCCACGGAGCAATCCAGGTATCGAGGCGCGTCACCGCACCTCGGACAGACTTGGGCAGCGAGCGCCAGCGCGGCTCCAGGTACGGTGGCGGAACGGCGACGCCGATGCCTTCGACGGCGGCGAGCGACAACTCAGGGCCCAAGGCGGAGCGCACGTCCGCAATCCGGTGATAGAACGTCGGAACCTCGACACCGGCCACCGAAACCGACACGGGACCCTCCACGCGTCGCCGACTGGCCATGTCGGGTCGACGAGTCGCCAGGAAGTAGAGCACTTCGAGCGCGCACGTGCGGGCCATGAGTCCAAGCATGACGATCCCGCCAGGTCGGACGTACTGTTTGGCCAGCGCGCCCAGCGGGGCCAGGTCCTTGACACAGTTCAGCGCGCCGAAGTTGGAGACGATCCCGTCGAATCCGTGAGGCTCGGCCAGGGCATCGAGAAACGGCGCCAGGCCCTGCAGGCCGCACGGCAGAACGGTCGCCTGATCCTCACAATGCGCGTTGGCCAGGCGCCGCAAGGTTCGGCTGACCATTTCTTCGGAGGGGTCGCAGGCCAGCACGTGTACGCCGTTCGATACCAGGAAGCAGGTATCGAGACCCGTGCCGCAACCGATCTCGATCACTCGCGCTCCGGGCCGAAATCGGCGCGCGAAGGCCTGGTGCGTCCGAGCCCTGAGATGGCGGAAGATCTCGCCGTCCACCAAGACGTCGTAGTCAAGCGCCAGGCGATCGAATGCCAGCGTCGCCGCTGCGCGGCCCGAAGGCGGAGGCGGCGTCACGATACCGCCTCGCGCGAGATGGGTTCGACCGCCGCCGTCCCATCAGGCTCCAGTCGCGGGGTGGTGGACACTTCTCGCGGGGCAGCGACCCCCGCGGCCCGCGCGTAGATCGCAAGCATCTGCTGTGCTGTGCGCGCCCACGAAAACTCTCGGGCGCGCAACAGGCCGCGCTGCCGCAGATGTTCCTGTCGCCCGCGATCCGATGCGACAGCGACGATTGCCGCCGCGAGAGCCTCGGTGTCGTGCGGGTCGACCGTCTCCGCGGCGCCGGCGGCGATCTCCGCGAGCGACGAAGAACTGGCCGTGATCACCGGCGTGCCACAGGCCATGGCTTCGATCACCGGCAATCCAAAGCCTTCGTACAGCGACGGGAAGACGAAGAACTCGCCCAGGTTGTAAATGGCGGGAAGGTCCTCAACCGGCAAATACCCTGTGAAGTGCACGATCCGGCCGAGTCCCAACCGATCGACATGCTGATAGAGGTCGCGCGACGACCAGCCATAGGGACCGACGCACACGAGCTCGTGTGGGATCCCTCGGGATCGAGCCAGAGCGAACGCGTCCATGAGCCGTGGCAGGTTCTTTCGCGGCTCGATGGCGCCAACATAGAGGGCGAAGCGATCGGGCAGTCCGTACCGTCGGCGAATGCGTGCGCGCTGCGCTGGATCCACGATCGGAGCAAAACCTGGCCCGGCCGCCTCGTGCACGACCGACACGCGTTGCGCGGGCACTCGATGGAAGCGCAACAGGTCGCGTCGGGCGCTATGCGACACGGTGACGACGGCATCGGCGACCCTGGCGGCAACCGCGAGAAGCGGCCGATTGATGATGAGACGTCGTGTCGGGTGACACCAGGGAAACAGCTTGAGGCTCATGTCGTGAATCGTCACGACCCGCGCGACCCCAGTGCCCATTGGCAGCATTCCGTTGGTGAAGTGCGCGACGTCGGCGCGCAACTCCTCGAGGACGTGTGCCGCCAGCAACTGCATCCACGCAATGCGAACCGGAAAGAACGAACGATCGTGCACGCGCACGTGAGGCGGCAGCGGTTTCGCGGTCTCGATCGGCTGATTGGAAATGACTATCAGCTCATCACCCGTCTTCTCGACTTCGATCGCAAGGTGCTGGAGCAGGTGCTCGGTGTAGTAACCAACCCCCGTTCGCCCTGCAGTCAGTGTCGTTCCATCGAAGGCAATCCGCATCAGATGTCTCCAGGACCGACAGGACCAGACGGCGCAGCGTCGCTGCTAAACGCGCGCGAAAATGCGAGACCGGCAACCATCGCAAACGTCAGATACGTGGTGGTGAAGCTGAGAAATGAATCCACGAGGCCGTGTCCGACGACCATGACCCAAGCCGCCAAGATCGCCAGGGCCGGCATGAGTCGCTCTGGAGGGACGGCTCGGCAGCGACGCAGCAGAGCGAGCCCGGCAGCACACACCAGCCACAGCAGTGCAGCCAGGCCCGGCAGCCCCGCGCCCGTCATCGCTTCGAGATACATGTTGTTGGCGTGCACGCGCGTGTCCCACCGCGCGAACCCGGCATAGCGTCCATAAATGTGCCGAAAGCCATCGGGGCCAAAACCCAACCACGGACGTTCGGACGCCATTTTCAGCGCGGCGTTCCAGAGAACCGGACGCGACGGTCGGATCGTCGCGACCGGCAGTCGGTCCATGCGCGTGACGACCGCTGCGGATCGGGCGCCGACCACTTGAACCGCGGTCGTGGCTGATGCCACGCCCTCGGTACTGAGCCAGGCACGGGTTTCGTGAGCGATGTCCCACGCCAGCGTGTAGTTTCCGGGTTCGCCCGGCGCAGTCACCTGTACCGGCAGCGTGATGGATTCCCCAGGGGTGACGGGTCTCGGGAACGGTGTGCGATCCCCCTCGAACTGCACCACCGCATCACTGGTCGAACGCAGCCAGTGGTACGACATGCTGAACGCTGGCTCGCGCTGCGAATCCCAAGTCAACCGACCGGTGTTCGCCAGGCCAACGGGCACCGTGTGAGTCCGGCCGGTCTCGAGCCGGAGCGTTGACGGCACCTGATACCGAGCCCCATACCAGGCATCAGAGCCTTCGGTCCTGAGACGTGTGACGAGGAGCTCGGGAGAGTGGCTGAGACCGACGATGCCCACGAGCGCAATGCCCAGGGCCATGAGCGTGCCGAGTTGCGCCTTGGCGTACGAGAGCCGGCTCACGCGGAAGGCGCCAACGAGCAACAGACACGCAAACATGCCGACCAGTCCCGCTCTCGTGAAGGTTGCCGAAATGCCTGCGCCAATCACGAGGAGGGCTACGAACGATGCGGCGCGTGCCAGGCGGGGGCGGCGCTCGAACGGTTCGAACAACAGCCACAGCCCCAAGGCAAATGCCACCTCGAGGTACATCGACGCAATCGTCGGGTAGATGAGCGTGCTCGTGGCGCGGAGTTGCCCGGCCACCACGTGAAAGCCTGGCCGGAACAACGTGAGCCCACTCATCACGGCCGGAACCTGAGCGACTTCGAGTACTGCGATCACAGCCACGATGGTCGCAACCATCACGAACAGGCTGACCATCGCGCGCGCCCGTCGCACGGAGTCGATTTGCGTGGCGAACAGCACGCAGACCACGGACGCGACCGCCATGCGTGCGACGAATCGCAAGGCGTTACCGGACTCGAGCGGTGAGGCAATCGCCGTCACGAGCCACCATGACAGGAGAAGCGCGCCGGGAACCACGAGCGGCCTCGGCCACTCGACTCGATCGACCGGCGTCATCGACAAGCCAACGGCGATGGCAACGAGTACGACCGCCTCGACCGTGGTCAGAGTGAATCCGCCCGGAATGGTGAACAATGCATGTTCGAAGGGTGCGATCAGCACGAGGCTCGAGACAGCCAGCCAGACCACTCGAGCACGCGTGGCGGCGCGCGTGTCCGAGGGCGTCATTGGTCGAGGACGATCAACTGCGAATGTGTGCGCGAGGCCGGACACGGATCAGTTGCGGGTTAGCGCACCGGCAATGGTGCAATAGGTATTCCATTGTGGCAATCGATCGCCGGGCACGAGAGGTGCATCGGTCGCGGATAACTCCGGCAACCGATCGCCGTTGGCTCGATTGAGCGTCGCTGGAAGTTACCAATCGTGAAAGCGTTTTCGCGTTACGTAAGCGACGTGCGCTCGGCCGTAGTGTCTCTGGCGACCCATCACGGCTCGCCACGTCAGGTCGTGTCCAATGTCGCGTTCAAGACGACCGCCGATGTGATCAGCAAGTCGGTCACGTTGGTCATCACGGTCGTGGCCGCGCGCGTTTTGTCGACGTCCGATTTCGGTGTGCTGGCATTGGCGATGACCACCGGTTGGTTGATCAGCGTCGCCAGCGATGCTGGACTGCCCCTGTTTCTGGCGAAAGAAGCCGCGCAATCGACGACGGAGCGGCCGCTGGCGTACGCCTCGGTCCTGCGAGTGATCGGCGTCCGAGCGGTGCTCGGCGCTCTCACGATGATCGCCGGCCTGGGGGTCGGATTCCTGGTCGCCCCGCGAAGCTCTCTGGCTGCTTTCGTCCTGATCCTGATCGCGCAACTCGCGACGGCAGTGATGGACACGCTCTCGCACGCCTACCGGGGAATCGAACGCAGTGACATCGAAGCGCGGCTGACGCTCGCGATCCGTTCGACGACCGGCGCTCTCGCAGTGTGGCTCTTGCTGGTCCGACCATCACTGCTGGGATTGGCGATTGCGCTCGCGCTGATGCCATCGGCGGGTCTCTTGATCTCGATCGGCATCGCGTCCACCCTCTTTGCCAAAGGACCAGGTACTGCGTCTCTCGATCTATCCGGTCGTCGGTTCGCTGACGAGATCGGGCCCATCGGTGCAGGGATTCTCGTGTCGGCCCTCTACTTCCGCTGCGATGTCTATTTCGTGGAGTGGTGGCATGGACTCGACACCGTTGGCGTCTATAACGCCGCCTTCCGCATCGTCGAGGCTCTCCGGCTCTTTCCCGCCGCAGTCCTGGCGGTGGCATTCCCCATACTGTGTCGAGCGCGGGATGCGGGGCCAGTCCGTCAACTGGGTGCTGGGCTCCTCGTTGGCGGTGGCGTGCTGATGGCGGCGCTCCTGGCCGGCGCGCCGGCGATTCTGGACCTTCTGTATGGTCAACGGTTCGTCGCGGGCGGAGCCGCGCTTCGAGTGCTCGCGCTCGCACTTCCCCTCTTTTTTGTCAATTACGCGCTCACCCACCAAGTCATCGCGTGGCAGGGCCAACATGCCTATCTCGCCATCACATTGGTAGCACTCATCGCCAATCTCGTCGGGAACCTCACATTGATTCCAATTCACGGTATGGTTGGCGCAGCGGCCTCCACGCTTGTGACCGAGATGGTGGTGTTCAGCTGGGTGTCTGGTGGCGCTTGCGCGGATCGGACGACCGAATACGGTGCCGTCGACCGACAATAGACATCTCCTCAGGCTGAGGGCGTGACTCATGAAACCAGCTTTCGAGCGCCTGAGGAGATGTCTCAGCCCCGCGGAGCGGGGCAAGCTAACAACCAGCATCGTGGCAGCGAAACGGAGCCTGGCTGCCACGACCATGGGTGCGCGATGATACCGGCCCGCCAGGCGGCCCTGGAGCAGGCGTTTCTGCAATCGGTGATCTACGCCTCGCTCTTCGACTACCCGGTCACCCTCGAGCAGCTGCGCGAGGGATTACTCGGCCAGAGCGCGACAGAGCGCGACCTGTCGCGCTGCTACGCGTCGAGCCTCCTGCTGCAGGCGACTGTCGAATGGGTGGAGCCCTACTACTTCCCGCGAGGGCGACGCGACTTGCTCGAGACGCGCCGACGGCGCGAGGCGCGGAGCCGCCAGCTGCTCGCCGATCTCGCCAAACCGATGGCGCTCATGACCGCGATGCCGTTCGTGCGCATGGTCGCTCTCTCAGGAAGCCTGGCGCACCTCAACGCCGAAGGCGAGGCCGACCTCGACCTGTTCGTGATCACCAAACCCGGCCGCGTGTGGAGCGTGACGGTCACCGCGCTGGCGATCGCACGTCTGTTCGGGTGGCGAGCGCGACTCTGCCTCAACTATGTCATCTCTGAACGGGCGTTGATGGTCGGGCCTGCCGATCTGTTCTGCGCCAATCAGATCGTTTACCTGCAGCCGGTGAGCGGTCACTCGACCTATCTGTCATTTCTCAAATCGAATCGCTTCGTCGAACGCTTTTATCCCAACTTCCGGCCGCGGGCAGCCGTTGGTTTCACGAGAAGCCCGCTGCAAGGCCTGCGACTTGCCGTCGAATGGTTGACCAACTGGACCATCGCGCCGATCTACGAACAAGTGTGCCGGTTGGCCTATCGTCAGCACCTTCGTCGTCGCGCCCATACCTGGCGCTCACGCGATCAGGTCCGGCTCGAGAACGACTGCCTCAAGCTCCACACGAGCAGCCATCGACGCGAGGTGATGGAGAAGTTCGAATGTGCGTTGGAAAGCGCCGTCGAGCAGGCGCGTGCCGAATCGCTCACACTCGAAGAATCGTCGCTGTTGCAGGCCGCCCGGTAATCGCCGTCAGCGCTTCAGCATAGAGCGCAACCTGCCGTCGGTAGTCGGCATCGGCCGCGCCCAGCTCGGCGTCGGTTTTGAAGTCCACGACGGTCCACCCGCCACCGCTATCGAAGGCCAGGTCGATTTGACCGTCGATCAATACGCCATCCCGTACAACGGAAATCGGGGCCTCACGCCGGCACGCGCGACCGGCTGCCTGGGCGGCGCGCGCTTCGGCGAGGATTCGATGCTTGAGCGTCCGCTCGACCGTCGCGCTCGCGGCATCTCGCTCCTCGTCGGACGCACCGAGCACGCGGGCATGCAGCGTGGCCAGGTCGCGCACCTGCGTCGCGGTTGCGTCGACTGGCACCGCAGCGAGTAAGGCGTGAACGAGGACGCCGAAACGTCGGCCGGATGGGCGCGCCCCGACTGTTGAGACGTTCTCGATAGTGACGTTGGCTGGACTAAAGCGCGGCTCCACCGGCCCAACCTGCCCCACCAGACCCACCCGCCCGTCCTTCACCCACTCCGTCGCTGTCATCACTTCAATGGCAGGCTGCGCTCCGCGCTCGATGGTCTCGGCCCGAGCGCGTTGCCATGCAGCATAGCGATCCCGGTCCGCCGCCACATCTTCTGGTCGTGCGTCCTTCGCGATCAGATCGTCGCGTCGCAAACCGCGCGAATCGTCTCCGGGCCGATCAAGAAGGGTCGGGTCCCACCACACGACGGAATAACGATCGCCCGTCGTTGCGTCACTCAACTCGTATTCGCCCGGTCGAACCGTTGCACTGCTGGGCGCTTCCCCATCCGGCCGCTCCAACACGGTGTCCTTGCTCTTGAACGGCGGCGCGCCTTCAGCGTTTCGTGGGGATTGTCGGCTCGACACCGGTGGATAGAGCGCAACGTTCAGCGGGCTCGCCCAGCCCTCCTCGAACGGCAGATCACCGACGGCTGGAACGACAAGAAGGTCGCGCGCGCGCGAGGCGGCGACGTATGCGAGTCGTACACCCTCGGCGCGATCCCGGTTGACCTCGCGTTGGTTGTTTTCGATGAGATCGAGAGGCGCCCAACCCGCCAGCCGTATCGCGCACAACCGGCGGTCCGCGTCCAGGTGTCGCTGCGCGTCGTCGCGACTGAGGCTGCACGTGATGTCCGCCAGGATCACGACTGGAAACTCCAGGCCCTTGGCTTTGTGAACGGTCATGAGGCGGACGCCCTCGCTGCCATCTTCGAGAATCGGCGCCTCTGGCGCCTGCGCCCGATCGGCCGCCGAACGCAGCGTCTCGACGAACCCTCGAAACGACAGCCCACCCTCGCTTTCGTACTGGCGCGCGAGCTCGGCGATGTGCAGCACGTTGGCCAGCACCTGCTCGCCGCCGCGCCACAGCATGAAGCCGGCGTGCGCACGGGTTGCCTGAATCAGTCGTCCAATGGTGTCGGCCACCGGGCGGTAGTTTCGGCCGGCGTGCAGCACGCGTAATGTCTCGAGCGCCTCGGCCACGGGCGCAAGGTGCTGCGGGACATCCTTGGTCACGTGATACGGATGAAAAGCGTGTCCTCGAGCGGCGTTTCGAACATGCGCGTGGTACTCGAGCAGATCCTCGTCCCCCAGCGCGAACAGTGGGCCTCTCAGAGTGGCGAAGACCGACAGTTCGTCCTCAGGCCACTCGATGGCCGAGAGCGCCGTGCGAAAAGCGTCGACCTCCTCGCGTTCGTGAAACGTCTTGCCTCCGACCAGCAGGTGTGGAACGCCGCGAGACTCGAGGGCGTCGACATACCTCCGAGTCACATCGTCCTGATAGGCGATGAAACGACGGAACAGGAGGCACACATCGCTGGCCCTGACCGTACGCGGTTGTTCGCCCGCGGTCGTCACCTGCCACCCGCTCTCGTTGACCAGCCAGCGAACGAATTCGCCGGTCGCTTCGGGTAATGAGTCCTCGATGCTCTTCTTCGCAATCCGAAAGCGACCATAAGGGCGCGGTATCGGCAAGGCGACAACCGATGGCTGTCCTTCGATTCGATCCCGATATTGGACCAGCTCTACGTATCCTGGTTGGAGGAGCTCGTCGTCTCGTCGCATCGAATCGCGAAACGCAGCATTCACGAAGCGCTGGATGTTCGGGACACTGCGAAACGACTGCCTGAGCATGACCGGGCGCGCGTGCTGCTGTTCGAGCCGATCCCGCACGCGCTGATACATGCCGATATCGGCGCGTCTGAATCGATAAATGGACTGCTTCGGATCGCCGACGACGAAGAGCGCGCCGGGACGGATCGCTGGAGTTGCATCATCGCCCGCGAGAAGCAAGAGCAGTTCAGCCTGAACGGGATCCGTGTCTTGGAACTCGTCAACGAGGATGTACCGAAAGCGGCGCTGAAAGGCCGAGCGCACCGGCGGACATTCGCGAACCAGATCGCGGGCGCGGATCAGCAAGTCGAGAAAATCGACAGTGCCGGTGCGCTGTTTGCGATCCTCATACCGACGGACACAATCCTGAAGCTCGGCGTGCAGGAGCGCTGCGAGATCGGCATCAGCAATATCGCGAAACGTCCGTAGTGCGCTGAGCAGCGACGCGCGCGCATCCACAATCACCTGGCGGGCGATGGTCTTCGAGTACATCGCGCCGCTCCCTTTTCTGGTCTTCGCCAGATCTCGGTCACGCGCGAGTGTCGCCAGGAGCGCCTCGAGGCCATCGTAGTCTCGTGGTGACTGACGGCCGGCGCGTTCGATCTCCCTCGCCTGGCGGCGCAACGATGCCGTGTCCAGATACAGCAGATCCTTCTCGTAGATGGGCGAGGCCGTCATCCGCGCGACGTCGAGGACCGACTCGAGGACGCGGTCGATCGTGGCTTCCCGGTCCCACTCGGGGCGCTTCCAGGGGAACGGGTGATCACGCCATTGCAGAAGTTCACGCCCTGCGCGACGGAGTCGCTCAATTGGTCCATCCGTGTCGTCAGCGTCCTGCCACCATGACAAGTAGCGGGGGCGGCGGAGCGACCGGCGCACGCCGTCGCCCGGACGACGCAAGGCGTCTTCCATCCAGTTCGAAAACGCCTCGTCGAATAACAGATCGCTGTGCGTTTCGGTCAAGACTTCGAAGGCCGGATCAATCTGCGCCTCGACCGGACGCTCGCGCAGGAGTTCGGCGCAGAACCCGTGAATAGTGCTGATGTGTGCTTCCTCGAACTCGAGGACGGCCGCATCCAGGCGCTGCCGCTCATCGTCGTGCACGGCGACATCGATGCGGGCGCGCTCGAGCTCCTCGCGCAACCGCAGTTTCAGTTCGCCAGCGGCTTTCTCGCTGAAGGTGACTGCGACGATCTCGGTCACACGGGCGCGGCCCGTCTGGATGAGCAAGACGATTCGCGCGACCAACTCGGTCGTCTTGCCAGTGCCAGCCGCCGCCTCGACGATGAGGGTATCGTCGAGCGCAGTGCGGATGAGGTGGCGGTCGTCAGTCATCGCAGTTCTTGCCATAGGGGACACATCTCGTCATCGGGGGACAAGCCCTGTAAAGCGTCATGGGATCCTCCGCAGGGCGTCCAGGTCGGCAAAGAGGCCCGCTGGCTTCCGGCGCGTTCGCCGCTCTTCATCGGCGCCACAGACCGCGATGAAATCGCAGCGTCCACAGGCCCCCTCGGCGGGGCGCGCGGCCAGCGTGCCCTGCTCGATGGCGCGATCGATGACCTCGAGCACTTCGATCGCACGACGTCGACTGACGTCATCGAGCGCGATGGTGTGGACGCTGAACCCCCCCACCGCCGTACAGAACGACAGTCGCCCTTCCTCGACGCGTTGCTGAGTCACGCCCTCGAGCGCCATGCCGTACAAGATCGGTTGAAGCACACGTCCACCATCCACCATCGTGGCCATCGTCGTGCGGTTCTTGCCCGTCTTGTGGTCGGTGATGCGCAGCGTTGTCCCGTCGTGGCGGCGCTCGACGAGATCGATCGACCCGCGAATGTGGAATCGGCCATCGACGACGGCCGGGTCGGTGACCGAGCGCGGATCGCGATTGAGATCGCCTGGCAAACCAAACGCAAACTCGAAGCGTTCGGGCGTCCACTGTTCACCGTCTCTGACGAGGCCCTCGAGCCACCCTCGCAGATCGCGCGCGATCGACGCGAGCTCGTCGTTCCAGACGCGATCGATCGCCGGCGCCAGATCGTCCTTCGCCTGCTTCGACACCGTCGCAATCGCCCACTCGAGCATCTTCCGGGCTGCGTCGACCCGACGCTCGGTAATCGGCAGCAGACCGTTCTTCTCCAGCTCGCGAAAGAACTCCGCCTGGATCTGATGAAAGAGGCTCCCTCGTGTCAGCGGGTCGAGTCGCTGCAACGGCGCCGGCTCTTCGAGCGGCGCCAGGCGGAAGATGGCGGAGAGGTGAAACTGATACGGACAGTCAGCAAACCGTTGGAGCGCGGAGAGCGAAAACGGTCGCACGCCAAGCCGCTGCTGGCCGAGCGCCGGCGCAGTCGCCGGGGTCGTCCGAATCAGCCCATCGGCCGGATGCCAGCGTCGCTGCCACCGTGCCCACCGCCCCGTCAGCGACCGCTGCAAGTGGGGGCTGAGCTCGTACAGATAGCGGCCGCGACCCTTGGCCCGTGTGTGATCTTCCTCGCGTAGGAGCCCGTGCAACATCGACAGGTCGTGCTCGAACTCGTCGATGGCGCGCTCGGGATGTTCGGGGGCCGGCCAGGCGAGCGTCGCGCCGCCAGCCGCAAACGCGCGGTCACGCACGGTTGCATACGCTGGAATTCGACCCTCGATTGCGCGCGCCACATCGAGGACGTAGAACGATGGGACGCGTTGACGAGATTCTTGCAACTCGACGCGTGGCCACGACAGATAGGCGCGTGCGCTAGCAGCGCCAATCGCTAGCCGGAGCTGCAGTCGTTCCTCATCAGCCCGCTGCTTTTGCTTCGGCAGCGGCGCGTTCAGCTGGTCGCGCCGTTCGTCGAGCAGCAGGGCGTCCTCGCGCAAGCGCTGTGGAAACACGCGTTCCGCCAGGCCCGGCACGAACACCACCTGGAACGTCCGACCGCGAACGGCAGCCGGCGTACCCACAAAAACCCGACCCTGACGACGACGGGGCGGGTCGTGCGTGAGGGTAAGCAGTCTCGTCGAGAGCACCTCGCGAACCTCGCGGAGCGACACCGGGCCCACGGTCGCGAGCGGTCCCAGCTCCTGAAGAACGCGCAGAACGCGCATCGGATGTCGGAGGACACGCGGCGCGAGCGCACCGAGCGTTGCCAGCCACTGTCCCCACTCCCACTCAGGTTCGCGCGGCCACTCCGCCATTTCCTGGATGACGGGTAGCGCGAACTCGCGCAGATGATCGAGTTGTTCGATATCGCGCTCGATGGCCGGGATCCGGGGCGATTCGGGCTCGTCGGAGGACAGCTCGTCGAGCCGCATCCGATACTCCTCGCGCAAGCCTTTGAGCCGCCGGTCCCAGCGATCGACCCCATGCATCACCGCGGACTCGACCAGCAGCTCCTCCCATCGCCACGGCGCGCGAAGCGTGCCGCCTACGACACCACGACGCTCGGGTTCCGAGGCCGCTTGACGGGCTTCGTCTTCGGGATCCGAATCCGTCGATCGATCGTCGGGAGGCACCACCGACTCGGCGATTTCGTCGGTTGGCGCCGACCACGAATCGGATACAGGCTCGGCGCCTGGCGGAACCTGCCCGAGCGACAGGTACTCGGCGAAGCGACGGGCTGACAGATTCTCTTCGGCACACGCCAACACTGCGAGAAAGGCCCGGCCGGACGGGTCGGGACGTCGCGTGCCGCGCTCGAACCACGAGGGAATGCCAGCGCGCTGGAACGCGTGCTCCAGAAACCCGAGATAGGAATGAGGCGAGCGCAGCACAACGGCGATTTGGTCGAACGGCACTCCACGCCCAGCTTCCTCGCCTACACGACGCGCAATCTCGACGCACTCGCGCCCTTCTCCGGGCGCCGAGAACATCACGACCGACTCGTCCAGCTCACCCGGAGGGAGCGTCTCGCGCGAAAAAAGGTGGGCTTGCAAGCGGCGCAACGCGCCGGTTCGATCACCCTTTTGCGATTGGACGGCTGGCAGCTGCTGAAACCCAACCACTCGAAGCGAGTCGAGAGTCGATTCGTCCCCGACTGGCACCGTGGCAAGCACACAGCGCGCCCTCCGGCTGAGCGCGGCGACAAAGCGACGATCGGCGTCCGTCGTCACCGGTACGTCGAGCAGGATGATCTGGGAGTGCTCCAGACCGCTAACCGTTCCGTCAAGAACCTCGGTCGCGGTTGCCAGCACTTGCGCGCGATCGACCGCGCCCGCTTTATTCGATTCCTCGACGACTCGCGTGAGCAACTCACCAAGATCCCGTCCTGCCTCACCCAGAGTGACAAGATCCCCCGGGCTCACACCGCCGAAGCGCAACTCGGCGAGCGTGCGTGCCAGCGCGCGAGGAAAGCCTGGCAGGCTTCCAACCGGCGCAAAGTAAACCAACCGACCCTTGGCCGAGGCCTCGAACGCGGCACGAGCAGCAAACGCCTCGGCTCCAAACCCACCCGTCGGGCTGAGCCCTCTGGCTGCGAGCGCTGGCAGCGCCAACTTCGTCGCAAGCTCGGCGTACCCCATGCGGGTGACACCGAACAGACCGCCGTGCTGACTGGCGACCGCCAGCGCAATTTCGTCGGCTGCGGCGCGTGAGGCACCGACCACGACCGTCTCGCTGTCAGAGCCGCGTTGTGACAATGCGTCGCGGACAACACTGAGACGCTCCTCGCTCGAGGCTGACGTGAAGAGATGTAGCGCGGGAGTCAAAGCCGTACCGATAGCGAGAATACCTCGCGGGAGGCCGCTGCGGGCTAAGCCGGCTTCGCCGGGACGGCCGGCTTTCAGTTCTGTGGCTTCCGCCTTCAGGCGGAAGATCCCAGCGAATGGCTGACCTTCCGGCTAAAGCCGGAAGCCATTCAAAACTCTTTCACCGGCCTATCCGCGCAAAGGAGTGAAGCAAGCCCGCCAGCAGGACCGTTAAAATGGAAGTGAATGGCACTGTCGGTCGAGCGACCAACCCGAGGACCGCTTCGTCGTCGGACGATTGCCGCCCTCATCGTGCCGGCGATCCTGGCGATTCCGGTCGAGGTCACAGCCCAACCAACCAAGGGGCTCCGCCCTGTCATTTCCACGCGGAGCCCTTCGGTTGGTTGCCAGTATCTCCCGCCGCGCTCCGCGCGGCTAGGACCGCTATGCGAGTCGCAGCGGGTACAAGATTCAGCCAACCAGTCGCATAGCGGTCCAGCGGACCCTGTCCACGACGCGTACGTCTCGATCTATTCAGGAGACGCGGTCGAGGCGACCAAGCGCTTCGAGACACTTCGATCCAGGGACCCACGCGCATTACCAGCATGGTTTGGCGTCCTCGCTGCCCAGCTCGCGCAGCTGGATCTCGAAGAATCCTTAGTCCCTTCGTTCGAAAAGGACCTCGACGCTTTTATCGAACATGCGCAGAGCCGCTACGACCGTTCTCGGGACGACGCGGAGGCCCACTTTTACCTTGCCCAGGCGCACATGATGCGCGCCACCTATCGATTCACCTGGGAGCGCGGGATGTGGGGCGCTGCCCGCGATGCCGCGCGAGCGAAGAGCCTGACCGACCAGTACGTGAAGCAATATCCAGAGCACGGCGACGCGTATTTGGCGCTCGGCCTCTATAACTACTACGCCGACGTGGCGCCGACGCTCGTCAAGGTGATGCGCGTGCTTTTGCTCCTGCCATCGGGCAGCCGCTCCGAGGGGCTCAAGCAGCTCGAACGTGCGTCGCGTGACGGTCGCCTGTTTGCCCCGGTGGCCGACGGCGCGCTCGCCACGATCTATGGCTCGCTCGAGAACAGGTTCGAGCAAGCGATCCCGATTGCCGAGCGTTACGAGAAGCAGTACCCCGGCAACCCGGACATTCGTCTTGGGTTGGCGCAACTCTACGCGCACCCGACGGTCGAGGCCTACGGACAGGCGGCGGCCCAGTATCACGCCATTCTCAACAGAGCCACGTCCTCCTCCCATCGACACGCGTACGACCGCCATCGCGCGACGCTTGGCCTTGCGAATCTCCGGCGTACGCAGTGGCGCCTGGACGAAGCGATTGAATTGCTCAGGCCGATCGTTGACCAGCCGCTCGACAAGCCAAGCTGGGTGGCGCCGACAGCGCGGCTCCGTCGCGCGAATTACCGGATGCTGCTCAACGAGCCGTCTGCTCTCGACGACGCGCGATATGTGCTGAAGCAGCCGTCGATGGCCGAATATCATCGCCCGGCGCGTGAGCTGATAGCGGCCGTCAATTTGCGACGACAGAGCGACGAAGGCGTCGTCTACGCTGCGTTGATTCCTGGCAACCGGCTGGTCGCTGAGGATCGTTGGCAGGAAGCGCGCACCGCCTACGAGCGCGTTGCCGCGACCAAGCCGAACGACTGGCAGGTGCGGTATCGTTTCGCCTTCCTCGACTTCGCACGTGGGAATTACTCCGCCGCCACGCCCGCCTTTCAGGCCATCGTCGACACCCCAACCCGCATTCCGGACTGGCTGCGCGCCGCTGCGCTGCTCAATCTCGCGTGGTGCCACGACATCGGCGGACGCCGCGCCACCGCACTCGCGCTCTATAAGCGCATCGTCGACGACTACGAGAACGAGAGCGCCGCGCCAACCGCGCGTCTCGGGTTGATTGCGCCTTACCGAGGGCCGGTGTCGATCAAAAGATAAGGTTCCAGGGTTCCAAGGTTCCAGGGTTCCAGGGTTCCAAAGTTCCAAGGTCAGAGTTCAAAGTTCAAAAGTGCCGGGCGAGCGGTGCGGGCTCGGTGAACTTTGGAACCCCGGAACTCTGGAACCCTGGAACTCTGGAACCTTGCAACCTTGGAACCTTGGAACCTAAGACTTTGTGAGGTCGATAGTCTGGGTGGACGCATTGCTCGGGACTTCGACGACGAACTCCGCGTCGATATTTCCGAAGGTCACCACTTCACCACTCTCGAGCATCGTCTCGCGGTTGATGCGGACACCGCCCACGCGCGTGCCATTCTTGCTGTCGAGATCCCGAATCAGCGCTTGTCGACCCGCCACAACGATTATCGCGTGACGTCTCGACACGCTGGCATCGTTGATGACGACGTCGCAGTCCGCGTCTCGGCCGACGGTCGATTCGCCCTGACCGAGGATGACGCGACGCTGGCCGATCCGGATGACAGAAGTCGGGCCCAGTGGCGGCGCGCCAGCCGTGCGAGCCATCTCGCTGACGTCTCCGATGAAACTGTATCCGATGGAAAAGTGAGTTTTGATGAAACGCGGTGCGCGCGCCGAGTCGCCGATCGCGGTTCGGATCTCCGCGATCAGCGTCGGCAAGTTGCACTCGGCGACGAACACGCCCGGCCAGACCTGATTCATCAGCTGATCTTTCGAGACCACTGACGGTCGCGCCGACAGCAGGGCGATCAACAGGTCGAACGCCTTCGGCGACAAGTGTTGTTCCTTCCCGTCGCGCACCAGCTGACGGCGTTCGGCATCGATCCGGCACGGTCCGAGTCTAAACACCATGTGGGACGTCGAGTTCGAAGGTGAAATCGTCAAACAACCGCTGATAGACGAACTTGTTGGCCTTGAGACCTGCCGCGCGAACGGAAAGTACGGCGACTGCAGCTTAGGCAACCAGTTCAGCGTCCACCACAACGGTTGACCAGGATGCGCCTTCAGCGACTCTCCGAACTTCCGGATTCTTGTAAATCGAAAGTGCAAGGGCTGGTTGTCTTCAACCCGAAACGCCCCGACCACCCCGTACCCGAGCGTCGGAGCAAAGAGCGACAAGAGATAGTACGGGTGCCGTTCCTCACCGACGTCGTACACGATTCGAGCGACGTGTTCGTGTGGTGCCATCAGGAGATCGCGTAACCACGTAATCTCCCAGCGCCCAGCGCGCTCGCTCAGCGCCTGCCGCATCGACTCGATATCGGCGTCTGGAACCGTCCCACTGAGCGGAGCTTTCGGCCGCCACACGTACGGTGGAACCGGCAGCAACCGTGATTTGACGCAGCTTTGCCAATGCTCGATTCCACGACGGTCCGTAGACGACCGCCACGCACTTGCCAGCGTAGTCGTTCAACGTCGGTGGTGGAGGCGTGTTCCTGAGCGCCAACTCGAGTGCCCCCAACGCTTGTTGCGTCTCGGAGTCTTCGACATGATCCACGTACGTCAACCCTTCCTGCTCGCAGCCGTCGACGTATGTGTGAGTCACATTTCCCAGGTTCTGCGGAAGGGGGTCGAGCACAATCATCCGAGTGACTTCCGACGTCCCGTCGTCGATCTCGACGCCGACGATGACCACCCAGTGATCGCCCTTCCGCACCGCAGAGGATTGCCGGCATTCCACCTTGAAGGCACTGAATGATCTCGGTCAAGAGTGTGGGTTGGTCTGGGCAGACCGCCAACCGCCAATCGGGAAAACCACCCTGAAACTCTTCCGCGGTTTTCAAGAGCTTCAGCAACTCATCGGGGTGCGTGAACCACGATTCGTGCTTGGTGTCATCAAAGTCGTAGTCCTCGCGTAGTCGCAACTCGTCCTGCGTGACCGGGATTTCGGCCGCTTCCTCCGCCGGTGTCGGCATCGAACCGGCTGCCGGTCCCTGTATCAGTGACGAAATCACCATTTGGGCGCACGCACGCCCACAGAAGGACCCGGAGTCCTGCGAGTGTTCGTAGACCGTTCGCGTCGTTAGATAGAGGGCCATGTGCCCTGACTGGCTGCTCACCATCGACGATGGGTTAATCGCACGCCCCGCCGCCGCCGCTGCCAGACGGGCAGAACTCAGGCTTGATCTCCTCCAGGGTCTCGAAGATCACCCCGAGCGTCAGCGCCGACAATTCCTGGTCAACGACCCTCTTACGGGCGAGCTTGCCATGCTCGAATGCCGCCAGCAAGCGTCTGTTCTCTGGCGGGAGGGTCATCCCAGTGGATGTCCATGAAGTTCGTCATCGTGCTGTTGAGCAAATAGGCGTGAAAGCCCGCGAATACCGACGGCTTCATGAAGATGCTGGCGTTCGTCGGCGTACTTCCCGGCGTTTCGCTCTGTCGCTGCGCGCTGTAGCCAGCGCCAAAATGCGCGAGGATCTGCGCGACAATCGCCTGAGATTCCTTCGCAACGTCAAGGACAACGACAACCCTCTCTGCCAGGCGGTTGCGCAGAGGGACTAAGCTCGCGACCGCCGTACTCCTCGCCTTGATCGACTTACGCTGTGACTTCGCCATTGGGGGACTCCTTGAGTGAACAACGCCGAAGGCGTTGTGTGAACGCCGAAGCTGTCTGCGGACGACCCTCTTGCGGTCCAAGCACCTCGGCAAAAAATGCCTGCATCGAAGGGGGGAGCAGTTGGGCAGCGTCAGCGACACGATGCGTTTCGCTGAGGACACGAGCCACCGTCGCCGCCACGTTCGAGGCGCGAAAGGGGTTGGCACCAGTCACCGCTTCCAGGAGCGTGACCGCGAGACTCCACAGGTCATCGCTGGGCGACGGCGGACTGCCTGTCAGAACCTGGGGTGAGAGGTAGGCTGGGGTGCCGCGCACACCTCCGACTTCGGTTGAGAGATTGATCGACCATGTCGAATCGCCCACCCTGCCAGCATGGGGAGTTTCGATTGGACCTCGTGGAAGCAAACGCGCCAGCCCGAAATCGAGCAACCGGGGTGTGCCATCGGCGGTGTAGCCGATGTTGCTTGGCTTGATGTCGCGGTGAAGAATGCCTGCGCCGTGCAGGACGCCCAGGGCATCAGCGAGGTGGGTCCCCAGGTCAATTGTTTCGCGCAAGGTTAGCGACCGACGTTGGAGCTGCTCGCCGAGCGTGCCGCCTTCGAGAAACTCCATCACCAGCATCGGCGCGCCACGCCAGAACTCCAGACCGTAGAGCAGCGCCAGATTGCGGTGGCTGACCGTCGCCATCGCTCGGGCTTCGCGTCGCAACCGAGATGCGAGAACGGGATCGACGTGCGGAAGCGTCTTGACCGCACGCGGCTGCTGAAGCCGCAGGTCGACGGCACGGTACACGACGCCCATGCCGCCAGCGCCGACTCGCTGGAGAAACTGCAGCCGGTCGCCGAGCGTGTGGGGCGCCGCCGCTCGCTGAAGCAGCCCTCCGCAAACGCAAGCGCTTGCATCGGCCGTAAGCACGAGCCCACATTCAACGCATTCGCGTGCGGCCGGATCGGCGTCTCGGCCCTCTTCGAGATTGGCGTCTCGCGCCGAGGCCAGGACGCGATCGAGGGCAAGGCCGCAGGCGCTCCCAACCGCCGCAAGCAGGGTTTGGTCCTCATCGCTATAGGGCAGCTCACTGCGCTTCTCGCCGAGTGCCAGGACGCCCAGCAATTCGTCACCGGCACCGCGAAGGGGCAGCAGAATGACAGCGCTGGAGCTGCGAAGCCACTCCCGGTCCGGAGCAGCGAGCCGGTTCATGATCCCGGGCGCATCGGATTCAACGTCGAACGGTGCATTGCTGCCCGCTACCAGTTGCGCCAGCGCCGATCCGCGGGACAATGGTGGCAGCTCCGCATCGAGCGCGTGCAGCTGATCGTCGGATCCGGCCAGAGCAGTGAGGATGGTCGTCGGGTGAAACGCAGACTCCAGGGAACGGGTGAGCGTGTCGCGGAGTTCGTCGATCGAAGTTGCCTGGCGAACCGTACCCGCGACCGACAGCAGCGTCGCCCGTGCGTCTACCTGCTGACGAAAGAATCGAGCATCGAGCAAAGCCAGCAGACGCCGACGACCCAACGCCGCCGCCAAGCCGGCAATCGTCAGCCCGAGCAGGACGATCCCTGTTCTCCCAGACAGAAGATCGGCCACGGATCGGTTGCGGTTCAGTCCCACCATCACGAGCAGGACGACGAACGGCGACAAGCTGATGATGACGATGAAGGATCTGGCCAGCACGTACTGCAGCGCGGCCCGTACGACAAGCCTGACGTCGAGCGTTCGCTGCACCAGCGCGGCGTATGCGGCAGCCAGTGGAACTGCCGTCAGCGCCAGAAAGATGATGAGTCCGCGCACCTGGTTATGGGGCGCGACGAGCTGGACGTAGCGTTCGGAAAACGTTATCAAGAAGACGTTGATGACGAGCGGTGAAAAACCAACCGCAATTCCCAGCGTCAACCAAGCGAACCGGCGGCGATCATCCGGGCCGGCTTCCCTCAGCTTCAGCGGCATCAACACCAGCAGCGGCATCAACCAAAGGAACTGCAGCGTAAAGTACCAGTCGCTCTCGTCTGGCGAGTTGCGCTGCAACTGAGCGGCAAATGATGACAGGGCGCTCGGAGTCTCGCTAGCGAACCGCGCAAGCGAGTCCATCGTCACCAGCCCCAGTCCCAATGCCAGCGCTCCGGCTGTCCCGATCGCCATCGTTGCTGCAAGCGCCCGATTCATGGTGGGCTTCGGAAACGCGCTCGCAAAAAACCACATGAATGCCGCTTGAAAGGCGTCGGTGCGGAGACGCATCGCGAACCAAGTGATGGCCGAAGGTGAGGCGATCTCACGGACGAACGCTTCGAGCAAAGTTGCGGCGGCGTCGAGAATGAAGACACCCAGGACCCACGCTCGCCGATCCGATCGGCCGTACCGGAGCAGTACAAACGCCAGCGCGATGAAGAGCGTGGCTTGCGAGATCGCTGCCCACGGGGGAACCATTCGGCCCGGCGCGGCAGCCCAGGGCTCAACGAACAAGGCGAGGACGAAGATGGCCGCGCGTGCCACGACCAGCACGCCGAGCACGATGAACGGCCAGTCGGGTATTTCAATCGGACGGCTGGCCGACTGACCATCGTGGACGATGTGGTCTCCTCGGAAACCGCTCTCAGGCTCGTTCATCACACCTAAGCGCAACCGTCGCGGTGCGGATATTGGCAGTAGCGCGACCACGCCGCAAGTCTATTTCCTTGAGACGACGCTGAGACTGTGCACACCCCGGACTTCAACGTAATCCCAGAGAAATCCCAGCACTTACTAAGACTTGAAGGCCGGCTGCGCCGGAGGGCCGCTTCGCGGAAGGCCGCGGCGTCGCCCGCGGACGGCGCTTCGCGAGGGCCGGCTTCGCCGCGGAAGGCCGCTTCGCGGAAGGGCCGGCTTCGCCGGAATGGCCGCTTCGCGGAAAGGCCGCGGCTTCGCCGCGGAGGGGCTTCGCGAAGGGCCGCCTCGCGTGGCTTCCGCCTTCAGGCGGAAGATCCGATCACGTAAATGAAAATCCGTGACCCGCACTAACAATCCTGAAATCGACCTCGGCCACGCGCCAGCAAGAAAGCGTGCGATTCGATGAAAGGCGCCCGTCTCGCCCCTTCTAGACTGGCTCCATGTGGCAACAGGTCGCCGTGCTGTGCTGCGTGCTGTGCTGCACGGCCTCGCCGTCGATCGGCCAGATGTGGACCGAAGTCGATGGCGAAGAGGTCGACCGCTTCGTCCGCGAGTACCTGAATCGCCCGATCGGCGACCTGATGCCGGCGCTTTCAACGGCCCTCACCAGCGCGTCGCCAGGAACACGGGGCGGAGCGCTGTCGGTGATCACTGCGCGATGTGGCTTCCCCACCATGCTGTCGTCCCCACTCAAGGAAACCTATCCGGCCGACGTCGCACGCTTGCGCGAACTCGCGTCGCCGGTCGAGCAACTCCTCACGGCGTCGCACGAACAGGTCCGACACGAAGCCTTCAAGGCCTACGCCTGCCTGACGAGCACGCCGGAAGAAACCGGTTGGCGCATGGCCAACGGCACCATCGCCAGATTTCTTCAAAGCTACCTCAGTGAGTCTTCGCCGGCGATTCGTTCCGAGATCACGAAGACCTTTGCGCTCTCGACCAACGACACCCCCGAGATCCGCACGCACCTGCTGACACTATTGAAGAGCACCAACGCCGCCGAGCGTGCTCAGGCCGAGATTGCCCTCCGCCGCTTCTTCCCGCGTGACCGCATCGGCGAGCTCGTCACGTGCGTGTCCGACACCAACGTGTGGATGCGCTACGCCTGCGCAATGGCCATGAGCTTCTACCCGGACGAGGCGGTGCCGCACCTGGCGAAGATCGAAGCCGCGCTCAAGGCTGAACAGGATCCGGAGACCCGACGCCAGCTCCAACGGACGGTGGACCTGCTGCAGCGATGGCGAAAACGATAAGAGATTCGCGAGCATCAACGGACTAGCCACAGAGACACAGAGACACAGAGACACATCTTCAAGAGACTGCTCTCAGTGAATATGACTCTGTGCTCTCTGAGTATCTGAGGCTTGTACGTAAAATCACGGCTGCTGGTTGGTCTCCGTCTTCGCTGGCTTCCCGGCATCGAGGTCGTTCCAATTGAGAATCGTGTTGAACCCGAGGAAGAACGTGCCCTGGGTCTGCCATCGCCAGAACGGACGAATCGCAAACATCACGACGTGACCCTTGCCGAGCGGAGCATCCACTACCTGCGCGCGATTGGCGAGGAATTGCCCGCCAGACAATGTGCCTGAGAGCAACATGTCGTTGGGGTTTTGCGGGAAGCGCAGAACCACTCGCGGCGTGACCTCGTCGAAGACCAGCCCGAACTGACGGGCCATCTGGCGGAACTGCGCCATCTCGTCGACCTGCGGTCGATCGGGTTTCTGAGTTGCCGGGTCAGGTTCCCAGACCGAGAGCGGCAATCGCGTAGCCATCGGCGTGGTGTTCTGGCCGACGCCGGGAATCTGCGCGCCGCCACCGAACCCGCCAAACCCGCCGAAGCCTCCGCCAACGTTCAACACCGGATCCTGGTTGAAGTAGACGGGCACCTGCGCGTCATAGCCGTACGCGATTGGGCTCTTCCGGTCCGCAAACACGCCGCGCATGACCGACCCGCGCGCAAACAACTGCGTCGGGCTCTCCACGTTGACGCCGCTCGTGATCCCGTATTCGGGAAAGATCACGCTCGTCGAGCCCTCGACCAGGAGGGTGCCGCCTTCGCGCACGAACTTGACCAGTTCAAGAAGGCCTTCCATGCCCATGCCGCCGCGAATGTCGTCGGCCTGATCCTGAGCGCCTAAATTGGGCGTCAAGTCGCCCTTCTTGTAGGGAATCGGCTCGGGACCGCTGAGTCCATTGACTTGCTGCTGGGCGGTGCCACCGACGTGCGGAAAGACGATGACGTCAAACTTCGCGCGCAGGTTGCCCTCTCGCAGCTTGATGTCCGAGAAGTAGGTGTATGGCACGCCGAAGTGATCGAGCGCCGCGCGCACCCAGCCTTCGTCCTGCGTCCGCGCCCAACTGTGGACATAGCCGATACGGGGTACGTCGAGGTCGTGGGTCTTGACCGTTGGCGTCGTCGCAACCGCCATCGCCGTGAGGCTCAGATCCCGCAGTGTTGGCTCGAGCGCGGCGTGGTCTGCGTTCGTGATGATGAATGCGCCCGCACGAAACTTGCGCGCCACCCGCCTCGAAGTCGTCCTCGGCCGCGCTCATCTTGACGGTCGGATGCTTGAACCGCAGCGACACCAACGAGTTGTCCGTCGTGTGATCGACGATGAGCGTGTTCCCTGTTCCGTCGATGCCGCCGGCCGGCTTGGCGTTGGCGGTTAACAGCGTCATCGGCTGATCCAACAAGCTTTTCTCGGCGATGTTGTGGAACTTGACATTCCTCATCAGCTGCATCGTCCAGCCCGTGTCGTCATATGGGCGCGGGTTTGCAGGCGAGTAGTTCTGGATCGACGTGTACATCTCGACCAGCGTGCGATAGGGCTGATCGCCGCGAATAATCCAGTCACCGGCTTCGACTTGCAGGTTGCCAACCTTGAACGCCGAGGTACTGGTGTGAACCTCGGCTCCCTGCTTCTTCAGCTCGTTGACCATGTCAGCGGCATTGAACCTGGCGCGCTGCCCGGCGGGAATGACCCAGCCATAAATGGGGCCGTTCTTGCCCTTGTCGACGGCACGCTTGTTCTTCAGCCAGTAGTTCTCGAGGTAGAGCTCGCGATTCTTGGCGACATGATTGAGTGCGAAGAGAAGAGCCGACTGTTGAATGTTGGTGTTGTTGCGCGGTCCCCACTTGATCTCGGGCAGCGGCGGATTCGGACGGAACCACTCGCGGCTGGTCGTGCTCGCGCCCGGTCTGACATCGTAGGGATCCGGGCCATAGCTCTGCACTTCGTAGAAACGGCCAATGGCGTTGTGCGAATGGGCAATGAAGAACATGTAGTTCGGCACCCAGCCGTCATAGAACCCGTAGGTCCACACTCCGGGGACGCCGCGCTTGGTCATCTCCATCACCTCGGTCTTGGCGAGCAGCCACCATTCGTCAACGGTGATGGGATCAAGTGACTCGTTGTACGGGCCGGTGCCGGTTGATGCATAGAGGTATGTCTGCGCCTCGTGCAGGTCGTGCATGATGGTCGGCTTCCATTCAAGCTGCACCTTGGTCACGTTCTTCGTGAGCTCGAGCATCTGCCCCATCCCGTCGCGGTTGTTGTCGTGCGCGACGTACTTCCCCCAATACATCAGCGGCGGGCGCTGCTTGCCGGTCTTCTTGCCGTAGTAATAGGTATCGACGTGCTTTTCGCGGCCGTCCACTTCGATGACCGGCGTGATGAATGTGATCACGTTGTTGCGGATCTGCTGAATGAAGGGCGTCTCCTGCACGACCAGTCGGTAGGCAAGCTCCTGAAGCATTTCAGGCCCACCGGTTTCGGGGGAGTGCATGCCACTGGTGATGTAATAGATCGGCTTCGCCGTCTTCAAGAGTTGCTGCGCCTGCGCATCGGTCGTTTTCCTGGGATCGGTCAGCTGCGCGAGCATGTCCTTGTACTTCGACAGTTGCTTGATCGTCGCTTCGTCTGCGATCGCGAGCAGCACCATGTCGCGGCCTTCTTCGCTCTTCCCGAGCGACCACACCAATGCACGGTCGGAGGCCTTGTCGATGGCCTCGTAGTAACGATGGATGTCCTTGGCGTAGGTGATCTCGCCCGGCTGCCCAACGATGCGACCGTGAAAATCAAGCGGCGTGGGCACCGAGTCGGAGGCGGGCAGGTGATCGACCAGCTCGGTGGTGATGCGCGGATCCTGCAGCAGCTCTTTGATCTTCGCGGTGTAGACGGTATCGAGCCGCTGTGGTGGGCGAGCATTCTGCGCGTCGAGATGCGTGGACGTGATCCCGACGACGAGGGCGAGACCGAGGCTGAGTGCGCCGGCCCTGACGGCGTGGCGGATGGCAATGCTCATGAGCTCCTCCGATGTGCACTGAGAGCCGGACTCTGGTCGAATCAGCGGTCCGCACGTCTCGCCCCGCGGAGCGAGAAGCCGCAATTGTACTTGTGAGGCTTACGTATCGCCATCACACCGTAGAACAAGAGCGTCAGCGGAGCCAGCAGAAAGAAGTAAGCGCCGCCGACTCGATCCGCAGTCGACTGTCGAGGATGGTGCATGGAGTCCCTTTCCATGTGCTCACCGTTTGCCAGTCACGCCAGGCCAGCGCGATGAAAATCGATAAGAAGCCGATGCCGAGCGTGACCGCCACGGGCGGCCCGTGCGATCGGACCCGCGAATAGATCGCCATCCAGAGGAGGGGGCAGAGCACCAACAGGCCGAGTAGGATAAGACCTGGCGTATTGATGCGGACGCCAGTAATCGCGAGGCCGCTGTGGATGGCCGAGTGTCGATGTCGAATTGCGCGCCACTGGAGAAGTCGGCGCCCAGGTGGAGCGCGTGAGTGCGCAATGAGGCGTCAGCAGGGTGCCACTAGCGTCGCGCGGTATGACCATCCGGAATTGAAATCGGTGCTCGCCGCCCGACCGAAGATCCACCTGCGCGCTAATGATCTTGTCGTGCGGATCGATCGTTGGCTGAGGGAGTCCGTCCACGTCTACGAATAGCGCCTCGAGCGGGAGCTCGAGCTGCACTTGCGTGGCTGGCGCATCTTGATCGCCGGTGTTCCGCAACGTCACGTGAAAGGTGACGACGTCGCCCTCGACGAGGGGGGTGTGGCGGTAATGGTCGACTGCGAGAATTCAGGTTTGGCGTGGGTGGGGCGTGCAAGCGCAACGGCGGCAGCGAGTGCCAGGACGGCAATTCGCACTCGGACAGGTGCGACAGGTGCGACAGGTGCGACGGGTGCGGAAGGTGCGGTGCGAAGAGCTGTGCAGGGCGCCCTGTGATCAGGACAGAAGGCGGGTCAAGAACCTCCAAAGGCTATAGACTGTCAAGCATTTAGCGCCATAACTGCCTCGGTACGGGGCTTGCTATCATGCGCGGTCGGAGAGCGAGGTGTCCTCGGATTGAGCTTGAGGAGCCCCGCCACACATCATGGAACTGAACAAACTGGTTTTCGGGGCCCTCTCGTTGGGTTGTCTCGCAGCCGCCGCGGCTGGGGGGTATCTTGCCAACTCGCAGCGCGGTGGTTCCGCGGCGGTTGCGGTCGAGTCGGCCGCGCCGACGGCCACCTCCGCCGACGCCGCGGCCGGTAAACCTGTGGCGGAATCGGAAGGCGTGATCGCGCCGGAGCCATCGACGGCAAAGGCCGAATCACCTGCAGAAGCGGCGCCGGCAACCCCCCGGCGCGAAGCGGCAGCGCGCCCCACCCAGACGACTCGTCGTCCTGAGCGACGTGCCGAAGCAGCGCGCACCCCGACCCGTCCGGCGCGGACTGAATCCGCTTCGCGCGACTCGGCACCTTCGTCAAGCGGGTCGAGTGCCAGTGGATCGATGTGGGAGACGCGCCCGGCCATCGAGCCGGAACGAGCGCCGATTGTCGCTGAACCCGAGCCGCCGCCGGCGCCCGCCGAACCTGAAAAGATCGACCTCGTCGTGCCGGCCGAGTCCGTCCTTGGTCTGCAAATCGAGCGCACGGTGACGAGCGAGGTGGCGCGCGTTGAAGATCGTGTCGAAGCGCGTGTCACGCGCGATGTGCGTGTTGGAGATCGCGTCGCGATTCCTGCCGGCTCGGTGGTCCAGGGATCCGTCATGGAAGTGGAGCGCGGCGGTAAGGTCAAGGAAAAGGCCCGACTGGGAATTCGCTTTCACACGGTCGTGCTTGCCGACGGGTCGCGCCTGAGCATCAGGACCGATTCGGTCGTGCGTGAAGGTACGTCGCCAACCGGTGAGAGTGCGGCCAAGATTGGTGGCGCGGCCGTCGGCGGCGCCATCCTTGGAGCAATCCTGGGTGGCGGAAAGGGCGCCGCGATCGGCGGCAGCATCGGCGCCGCCGGTGGTACGGCCGCGACGATGGCCGGTGGGCGCAACCCGGCCGTCTTGCCGGCTGGCACGACCGTGTCGGTGCGCGTGCAGCAACCGGTTACGGTAACGGTCGAGAAGGACTGAGTCGTCTACCCGCCCAGCAGACCGCGTATCATCCTCTCAGGAGGATCGACCATGCGTCGTGCATTTCTACCCGCCCTCTTGATCTGCTCCGGCATTGCGGTGTCCGCGCAGCAGAAGATGGAACGACCCGGCATCACCAACTTCACGAAGGTTGACGCGGTCGTGGCCTGCGGAGGCGCCACCGAAACGGCGGCTCTCGAAGCGCTGAAGAACGACGGCATCAAGGCCGTCATCAATCTCCGCCAGGCCTCGGAAGCCGGTGCCAACGTCGAAGTGAACGCCGCACGCGCCAAGGAGCTTGGACTCAACTACATTCATCTGCCGCTCAACGGGCAGGCGCCCGACAACAAGATTGTCGATCAGTTTCTGGCGGCGGTTGCGGATAAGGCCAACCAGCCGGTTTACATCCACTGCGGGGCCGCAAGCCGTGTCGGCGCGGTGTGGCTGATCAAGCGCGTGCTGCAGGATGGATGGCCCGTCGAAAAGGCGACCGAAGAAGCCAGGTTCATCGGCCTTCGTGGCGCGCCGCTCGAACAGTTCGCACTGAAATACATTGCCGATCACAAGAAATAGGCATTCCTGGGCCAGAGTGGCAGGTACGATACCTTTTCGGGCGCCTTGCATTGACAGGCCCTCGGCCCCAAGGTGATACTGTCGACTCGTCCTGGCGCGGCGATTTCCCGACTTGATGGGCCGCGCACTTCAGCCGCAATGGCGGCTGACGCCAACCTATCTAAGTCGCGAAACCCGCGACGCAAACCGCGGGTTTTTGTTTTATTGGGCAACCACAGCGCACTCTTTGAAGGAGCAATTGAATGTCGCAGTTCACGTTCTCGTCTGAGTCGGTTTCCGAGGGCCACCCCGACAAGGTGTGCGACTACATTTCCGACTCGATCCTCGACGCGTGCTTCGAACAGGACGCGCAGAGCCGCGTCGCGTGCGAGACGCTCGTCAAGAGCGATCATGTCGTCCTCGCCGGAGAAATCACCACCAACGCCAAGCTCGACTACGACAAGATTGTGCGACGGGCGGTGAAAGAGATTGGCTACACGGACGAGAGCGAGCCGTTCTGCGACACCACTCTGAGGATCCTGTCGCTCATCACCAAACAGTCGAACGAGATCGATCAGGGTGTGACATCGACGACGAGCCAGAGCGGGGATCAAGGCGCTGGAGACCAGGGGATCATGTTCGGTTACGCGACGAACGAATCCGAGGAGATGATGCCGCTCCCGATTCTGCTCGCGCACAAGCTCACCTACGGTCTCGCCGCCGATCGCAAAGCCAACAAAGTCGATTTCCTCCGCCCCGATAGCAAGTCGCAAGTCTCCGTCTTGTACGACGGCAACACTCCCAAACAGGTCGCGTGCGTCGTCGTTTCCACGCAACATACGCCTGCGGCAGACCAGAAACGGATTACCGAGTACGTCCGCGAAGATCTCGGGCCTCGCGTGCTGGGCGCCTGGTGGCGGAAGGACCTGCTGCTCCTCGTCAATCCGACCGGCAGCTTCACGCACGGTGGACCGTCGGCTGACGCCGGTGTGACCGGCCGCAAGATCATCGTGGACACTTACGGCGGGTGGGGCCGCCACGGCGGCGGCGCATTCAGCGGCAAGGATCCGTCCAAGGTCGATCGCAGCTCGGCATATTTCTGCCGTTACGTCGCGCGGCAGGTCGTTTCCAACGGCTTCGCGAAGAAGGCAGAGATTCAAGTCGGCTACGCCATTGGGATGGCCAAGCCGGTATCGGTCAAGGTGGATACCTTCGGTACGGGTGACGAAGACAAAGCCGCCAAGTACGTGATGGACAGCTTCGACTTCCGCCCGCGCGCGATTATCGACACTCTCAACCTGCTGCGTCCGATCTATCGCAAGACCACCAACTACGGGCACTTCGGCCGCACCGGCCTGCCCTGGGAAGAGCCGGTCGCCGTCGCCGCGAAGTAGAACGGTTGCCGGTTGCCAGTTGCCGGTTCCAATAACCGGTAACTACCGGCCACCGGTCACTGGCGACTGGCAACCTGTCCGCGTGGCAGCCTTCCGGCGAAGCCGGCCCTTCTGCACTGCCGCGCCCTCCTGCGAGGCAGCCATCCGCGTAGCGGCCTTCCGCCGAAGCCGGCCTTCCCGCGTAAGCGGGCCTACTGCAACTGAAACCTCACCGTCACGGTCATCACGACCGAGACTGGTTGTCCGTTAAGTCGTGTGGGTGTGTAAAGCCACTGACGGACTGCCGCGAGTGCCGCCTCGTCTAGCAGCGGCGCGGATCGCAAAACGCGCGTGTCCTGCACGCGGCCATCGACACCAATCACGGCTTCGATGATCACAGTTCCGTGCGAACGAGCCGCTTGTGCAATCGGCGGATAGATCGGAGCGACATCGCGAATCTTTTCGGGTGGCTTGATATCTCCACCAGGACGAATCGGTGTGTCGATCCTCGCGGGAGGCGGTGGCGGCGGTGGTGCCATGATCGCCGTGCCGCCCTCGACAATGCCCATCTCATGCAGTGCTGACGCTGCGGGAATAGCGACCTCGATTTCGAACTCCGGTTCCTTGGCAATCGTGTCAGGTGTCTCGATGGGCGCCGCGTGCTTGTTGACGGCAGGCTTCGGTGCGTCGGCGCGGTGTACCGGAGGCGGCGCTGGAAGCGGTGCAAGTGCCACGGTACAAAGATGACCGCATCGCGTGGGACTGGCAGCCCCTCCGTCGCCATCAGCGCACGATGAAGACGATGAGTACTGCGACGGTGTGCAGCGCGAGCGAGATCGGGACCGTGTATCACTTGCGGCTCCCGACCTTGACGGACGGATCTGTGACATCGCCGAAGAGATCGCGGGGCATCGAAGCCTCCTTCGCAAGCGCTCGATAGGCACTCGGGCGAAACGCGACCATCGGCCGATGTCGTCAGTCTGTCTAAATTAGACACCGAAGAAAAGAAAAGGCCCTGCGGGATTTTCTCTCGCGGGGCCTCTCACTATCGTTCCTAGTCTGGCGGCTTCCGGCGGCCGGCTGCCAGCTGGCTGCCAGCTAGTGGCCATCGGCGTCAGTTCGCCGGCTTGATCGAGGTGACGGCGATCGTCTTCTGGCCGTCCTTCTCGCCCACCGTACCGGTCACGGTGACGCGCTTGGCGACGAAGTCGAGCAACTTCGCATTGCTGTTCGCAGCGTAATCGCCGGTGATGGTGTAGATCGCATCGGCGGTCATGATGCCGGCGGGTAGACCTTTCTTGGCACAAGCCATTGCGCAGCCCGCGTGGTCGTCGCCCTTACCACCAGGGGCCTTCTTCACGGCGCACGCGACATCGACCACTTCACCCGTTACGGTCTGCGTGGCCTGAGCGAACAAAGGGGAAGCGAGAGCAGCCACAAGCGCCGCACTAGCCGCCACCGCAAATATCTTCCGCATCTCCGGAGCTCCTTGAAAAGGGTTGTCTGAGGCTATGTTGAGCGAATCACTTTTAACGTCACGAGTCGCGAGTGTCAACTACTACGCTTGGACGCGCTGGTCGGTAACAAGGATCCCGTGACGACGCGCCAGCGAAAATCAGGGCGAAAGCACATCGCGTGTGCTACCGTGACGATCCTTCCGCGAGGAGAATAGAGCATGCACAGGCTGGCCTGTACGATTGGCGTGGGTCTCCTGCTGAGCTTAGGCACACGTCCTTCCGCACAGCCGACGTCGCCAACCATCGATGAGCTTTTGAACCTCAGACGCGTCGGCAGCCCTGCCGTCGCACCCGACGCGCGAAGCGTCGCGTACACGCTGCGGGAAACCAACTGGGACGACAACGAGTTCGAAACGGAGATCTGGATTGCGACCGGTGGCAGCGAACCTCGCCAGCTCACGAGCGCCCGCAAATCCAGCTCACAACCGGCGTGGTCACCCAACGGCCGATGGCTGGCTTTTGTTTCCGATCGCGATGGCAAGCGACAGCTCTATCGAATCGCGATCGATGGCGGCGAGGCCGAGCGCCTCACGAACGGCGACGAAGGCATCAACGCGTTTGCGTGGGCGCCCGACAGCGAGCGGATCGCGTTCACGATGACCGATCGCATTGCCGACAGCGTCAAGGAGCGCGAAAAACAATTCGGCGACATCCGCATCGAAGACGAAGACCGGCGCATGTCGCACTTGCATGTGATCCACGCCAATCGCATTGGCACGAGCTGGGCGCCGCCATCGGCGCTCACCAAAGGTGCTTTTGTGGTGGGGTCGTTTGACTGGGCGCCGGATGGCACATCCATCGCCTTCGATCATCGTGTGTCGAGCGACCCGGCGGACAGCGGCTCGGCCGACGTTTCAGTGGTCGCCGTCGACACCGGCGCGCTGACGAAGGTGGTCACGCAGGCGGGCCCCGATGCGAATCCGAAATGGTCACCGGACGGCACGCGGCTCGCGTTCGTGTCGTCGATGGCCAAGCCGTTCTTCTACTATCAGAACAGCGTCATCGCGGTGATCGAACCGCGCGAGGGCGCCAAGCCGCAAAGCCTCACCGACGCCTTCGACGAGGACCCGGCGCTGCTCGCGTGGAATGCGCGCGGCATCTTCTTCTCGGCGTCTCAGCGAACGGCGACCGCGCTCTTCCGCCTCGATCCTGTCACTCGGGAGATTGTTCGTCACCAGCCGCACGACCAGTGGATTGGCTCGGCTTTCTCGTTCTCGCGGGACGGCGCCACCATCGCCTTCGTCGGCTCAGGTCCTTCAGACTTTCCCGAGGTGTATGTCGCGCCGGTCGCGTCGCTCGTCAACGCTCAAAAGCTGACGAACACCAGTGCGCAGGTCGCGTCGTGGCCGAAGCATGCACGCGAGGTCACTCGCTGGAAGAGTCAGGACGGGGCCGAGATCGAGGGCGTGCTGCACAAGCCGGTGGACTTTCAGGCGGGTCGACGTTATCCGCTCCTGGTCGTGATCCACGGTGGACCGACAGGCATCTCACGACCGGTTCCGTATTCCAACAATGTCGGCTATTACCCAATCGACCTCTGGTTGGCTCGGGGCGCGCTCGTCCTCGAACCCAACTATCGTGGGAGTGCGGGATACGGCGAAAAGTTCCGCTCGCTCAATGTGCGCAATCTGGGCATCGGCGACGCGTGGGACGTCATTTCAGGCGTGGACCACCTGGTCTCGCAAGGCATGGTGGACCGCGATCGCGTGGGCGCGATGGGTTGGAGCCAGGGTGGCTACATCTCGGCCTTCCTGACGACCAAACACGCGGATCGCTTCAAAGCCATCTCGGTTGGTGCCGGCATCTCGAACTGGATGACCTACTACGTCAACACCGATATTCATCCGTTTACTCGTCAGTATCTGAAGGCGACGCCGTGGGACGATCCGAAAATCTACGCCGACACGTCGCCGATGACCTACATCAAGACGGCGAAGACGCCGACGCTCATCCAACACGGCGATCAGGACCAACGGGTGCCGGTGCCCAACGCCTTCGAGTTGTATCAAGGACTTCGCGATCAAAACGTGCCGGTGCAGTTGGTGCTCTTCAAGGGATTCGCTCATCCGTTGAACAAGCCCAAGGCCAACCGCGCGGCGATGCAGCAGAATCTCGATTGGTTCAACAAATACCTCTGGGGGACGGGTGATACCACGCATTGAGCGATTGAGTGAATGCGTAATTGGGTGATTGCATTGGGTCATTGGGTGATTGGGCGATTGCACTGGGTGATTTTTTGTTTGGGTGATTGGAGTGGGCGGTTGCCCATCGCACGGAGCGGCGGGTCTTTAGACCCGCCGGCGAGGACGCCTATGTTGACAACAGCTGTGAAGCGCAGTCGCGCTTCTCTTTTCGCGGTGGCATTGCCAATCGTGGCGCTCATCGGGTTGGCACCGGCACGGCCGATGGCACAAACGCCGGTGTCGCAGGCGACCACGGGCGTGGTGGCCATTCGCGGTGCGACCATTCTCACCGTCACGCGCGGGACGATTCAGAACGGCACGATCGTCCTGCGTGATGGCAAGATTGCCGCGGTTGGAGGCGCGAACACGCAGGTGCCGACGGGCGCCGACGTCATCGATGCCTCCGGCCGATTTGTGTCGCCCGGCATCATCGACGCGCACTCGCACATCGCCGCCGACTCGATTAACGAAGGCGGCACGACCGTCAGCTCGATGACGGGCATCGGCGATGTTCTCGATCCGACGGACGTCAACGTGCTGCGCGATCTCGCCGGCGGCCTCACCGTCGCCAACGTGCTGCATGGCAGCGCAAACCCAATCGGCGGTACTAACGCCGTGATCAAGCTTCGGTGGGGTAAGACGCGACCGAGTGAGTTGCTCTTCGAAGGGGCGATGCCCGGAATCAAGTTCGCGCTGGGCGAGAATCCAAAGCGACCGGGAAGTGGCGCCCAGCCCGTGCGTCGGTATCCGGCCACGCGTCCGGGGGTCGAATACGTCATCCGGGACGCATTCACGCGCGCCAAGGCCTACCAGCGCGAATGGCAGGACTACGAGCAGCGTCGCAAAGCCGGCGAAGACCTTCTCCCGCCACGTCGCGATCTTCAGCTGGAACCATTGGTCGAGATCCTCGAAGGCAAGCGTCTGGTGCACGCGCACAGCTACCGTGCAGATGAGATCCTGATGCTCATTCGGCTCGCCGACGAGCTGGGCTTCAAGATCGCGACCTTCCAGCACGTGCTCGAAGGCTACAAGGTAGCCGACGAGATCGCCGCTCACGGCGCCGGGGCCTCGACGTTCTCCGACTGGTGGGCCTACAAAGTCGAAGCCGAGGACGCCATCCCCTATAACGCCGCCATCATGCACAAGCGCGGCGTGCTCGTCTCGATCAACTCGGACAGCGCCGAGCACGCACGACGTCTGAATACCGAAGCCGCCAAGAGCATGCACTGGGGCGGCCTCACCGAAGACGAAGCGCTGGCGTTCGTCACCATCAATCCTGCCAAACAGCTGCGCATCGACAGCCGTGTGGGCTCACTGGAGGTCGGCAAGGACGCCGACGTCGTCATCTGGAACAAGCATCCGCTCAGCACCTATGCCATCGCCGATCGTGTGTTCATCGACGGTCAGTTGTATTACGACCGGCTCGCTGAGGAACGGCGACTGACCGACGCGCGCTCCGAAAAATCACAGCTGGCGGCAGCCGAAGCTCAGAAGGCGCCTGACAACCGATCAGACGTCCCCTCCGCCCAACAGCGCGCAACGGACTGCAACCAGTGGCCAGGGGGTCGCGACGAGGGTCTCGGCGGCGTTGTCGAGCAGCAAGCAGCAGTACCGACGAGTGGTCCGGTCATCGCGATCACCAACGCACGGATTCACCCGATCTCGCGACCGACGATCGAGCGCGGCACGATCGTCGTGAGAAACGGCGTCATCGCATCGATCGACGCCGGCGCGTCGGCGCCGGCCGGCGCGCAAGTCATCGACGCCAAAGGCGCCGATGTCTATCCCGGTTTCATCGACGCGCGCAGCACACTCGGGCTCATCGAGCCTGGACCGCGCGGGTTCGAGGACACGCAGGAGCTGCTCGAGATCAATGCCGCCGTCCGCGCGCAGCGGTCCTATCACTCCGACAGCGATGCCATTCCTGTCGCTCGCGTCAACGGTATTACCACCGTGGGCGTGGTACCGGCGGGTGGGCTCATCGGTGGTCAAGCGGCGGCGATGAACCTCGACGGCTGGACGTGGGAAGAAGCCACCTTGAAGCCGTACATCGGCGTCAGCTTTCAGTTCCCCAACATCAGCGGCGGAGGCGGTGGCGGAGGTGGTGGTGGCGGCGGGGGCGGCCAAACCCCGGACACGACCCGCAACTACGAGGACCTCAAGCGCGAGCGCGACGCCCGTGTCAAGAAGGTGGACGAGCTGATCGAGCGCGCCAAGGCCTATGCGCGTGTCCCGGCTGCTGAGCGCCGGACGGATTGGACGCTCGAAGCCATGGTTCCGATCGTCGAAGGGCGGTTTCCGCTGTTCGTTCAAGCGAACACCGAGGAGCAGATTCGCGGCACCATCGCCTTTGCCGATCGCCATGGCATCAAGATCGTGCTCACGGGTGCGATTGAGTCGCCCATCGTTGCGCCGCTCCTCAAGGAGAAGAGCATCCCGGTCATCCTCGGCTCGGTGCTCGCGCTGCCCACGCGCGAGGACTTCCATCATGCCGCCGCGTACCGCGCCGCCGGCGAGTTGGCCGAGGCCGGTGTGAAATTCGCATTCGGCACCGGCGATTACAGCGACGTGCGGTTGTTGCCCTACGAAGCCGCGATTTCGGTCGCGTGGGGCCTGCCGCGTGACCGGGCGTTGCGAGCCATCACGATCGAAGCCGCCGAGATCCTCGGCATCGCCGATCGAGTCGGTAGCCTCGAACCGGGCAAGGTCGCCAACTTCGCAATCTGGAACGGAGACCCTCTCGAGCTGCGGACGGCCGTGCCTCGCGTCTTCATCGCCGGGCGCGAAGTCGCCGCGGAAACCAAGCACACGCTCTTATACGAACGCTGGCTCAATCGGCCGGCACCTGCAAAGAGCGGAGGCACGCGATGACTCGCGGGTTCACAGTCGCAGCCTTCGCCATGGGGCCATTCCTGCTGCTGGCAGGACTGCAAGCGCAGGCTCCCTACACCTACGCCATCCAGGGCGCACGCATCGTCTCCGTGTCGGGACCGGTCATCGACAACGGCACGGTCGTCTTTCGCGATGGTGTCATCGCAGCCGTCGGGGCGAACGTCAACGTGCCGGCAGGCGCGCAGGTCCTGCCGGGCAAGGGACTGACGGTCTATCCGGGACTCATCGACATGGGGACGACGATGGGTCTGGACATGCCCGCGGTGCCACGGGCCGAGAACCCACGGACGACCGAGGACGTGGAGAGGGTCAAAAACGACTATCTGCTGCGTGCGCAGTTTCGCGCCGCTGACCATGTCAACCCGTCTGCAGCAGTGTTGGCCCGTGCAGCCGCGGCCGGCATTACGTCGGTGCTGGCGACACCATCCGGTGACGCCATCCGCGGGCAGAGCGCGCTCGTGAACACCGTGTTGCCTCCTGACGAGCCACAGATTGGTGCTGTCGCAGACGATCGCAAGGGCTCGATGGTGGTTCGCACGCCGGTCGCGTTGCACGTGACTTTTTCGGAACGGCCGGCTGGGGGCAACGCGTATCCAAACTCGTTGATGGGCGTGATCGCGTTCGTCCGTCAATCGTTCCTCGACGCACAGCATTATGCTCTCGTGCAGAAGCGCGTTGAAGCGGCCGCGCCCGCAGCGAAGTCGACAGCGTCTCGCGTGGTCGTATGAACCCGCGTTCGAAGCCATGCAGTCGGCGCTGGCGGGACGGCAACCGGTGGCGTTCCGCGCGCAGGCGGCGCGCGAGATTCTTCGCGCGCTGGACATGGCCAAGAAGCTTCAAGCTCAATCCGATCATCACCGACGGCCGCGAAGCCGATCAGGTCGTGGCCGACCTGAAGTCGGCCAATGCTCGCGTGATCTTCAGCCTCGAGTTCCCAACCCGGCCAGAAACGTTGGCGCCGGATGCGGACGAGCCGCTGCGAACGCTGCGCATGCGCTCCAACACGCCGAAGGTTCCGGCCGCACTCGACAAGGCCGGTATCGTGTTCGCGTTCGAATCTGCCGGACTGAGCGAGCCGAAGGACTTCATCAAAAACGCTTCCAAGACCGTTCAGCAAGGCTTGTCGCGCGACGAAGCCATCAGGGCGCTTACGCTCGATGCCGCGACCATCGCAGGCGCCGCCGATCGCGTGGGTTCACTCGAGGCCGGCAAGATCGCAAACCTCCTCGTCACGGAAGGTGACCTCTTCGACGAGAAAATGACGATCAAGCACGTGTTCGTGGATGGGAGGCCGGTCAACCTCGATATCCCGAGTCCCAGAGGAAACCGGCGCGGATCTCAGTAATAGGCAGGGCACAGGGCTCAGAGGCACAGGGACGTAGCCACGAAGACGTGGCCACGAAGGACACGAAGGAAGAAGGTATCAAAACTATCTTCGTGTTCTTCGTGTTCTTCGTGGCTATCGTTCCTTGCGCCTGTGCCCTGCGCCCTGCGCCCTGCGCCCTGTGGCCCTGCGCCCTGCCGATCACTTGATCGCGCTAAAAGGGATATCGAGGATCGGATACTCCTGCCAGTCCCTGAAGTTGAAGTGCCACCACTCGTTGGGTTCGACCGTGAACCCGTGCTTCTCCATCACCGCGCGCAGGAGATCGCGACGACCACGAGCGTCGGGGGAGCCCCCGCGGTAGTCGGGATACGCGCGACGGGTAAACTCGTCATACTCGCTTGGCATCGTGACCGCCGTGCCGAGCGCGAGGTCGTACATCGACAAGTCGATCGCCGCGCCGCGATTGTGCTTCGACCCGGCCGCAGGGTCGGCGACGAATTCCCGCAACGCCGGCGGCGTGGCGTCCCAGAACAGCTTGGTCACGGCCCACGGACGGTAACCATCGTGGAGCACCAGCCCATAATCGTGTGAGCCCAGCTCGCGATGCGCGTTGACCAGCGCTTCGGCGGCCGGACGTTGGAGAAACGCGCGGGCCTCCTGGTAAACGGGTTTGCCAAGGAAGTTCTTGGTGCTCGCGTACCGTGATGTCGAGCTTGACGGTGGGGTCGAGCTTGACGATCTCAACGAGATCGGGCGCCCGGGTGGCCCTCGGATCGCGAGGCGGGCCTTGCGAAGCGATGGCGAACGCGGCGGCCACATTCGCGCAGAAACACAGCGTCAGGACGCCAATTCGCGGGCACGTGGCGGGTCGCTTGGTCATGATTTGGCCCCTTTGAACCGGCTACAATATTGGGCCAGCTTCGTTACAGGGCCTGTCCCCGGTGACAACTGATGACAGGGCCTGTCCCCCGATGACGGGGCCTGGCCCCGATCGCGAACGGTGATGCCGGCGTGAACGTAGTTTCCAGATCAAGGGAGATTCTGCAATGACGGGTCGTTATCGCGCCACCTGGACCGTCACCATCGGCACGGCATGCCTCGCCGCACTCGTCACGGGCATGGTGGTCCCCGTTGCCGTAACTGCGCAGGCGCCTGGCGCGTCGCCCGAGGTGACCTTCACCAAAGACATTGCTCCCATCCTTCAGCGGAGTTGTCAGAACTGTCACCGCCCGGACGGCGTCGCCCCCATGCCGCTGACGACCTACGAAGAAGTGCGGCCCTGGGCGCGCGCGATCAAGCAGCGCACCGGATTGGGTCCGCGGGCAGGCGTGATGCCGCCGTGGTACGTCGAGAAGAACATCGGCATTCAGCACTACAAGGACGACCCGTCGCTGAGCGAGGAAGAGCTCGCCAAGGTCGCGAAGTGGGCGGACTCGGGCGCGCCGCGGGGCAACCCCGCGGACATGCCGCCGCCCATCAAGTGGGCCGATGGCGGCGAGTGGCGGATTGGCAAGCCCGATCTCGTCGTTTCAACCAAGGAACTGCTGGTCAAGGGCGACGCGCCCGATTGGTGGGGCGAGATCGAGAGCGTTCCGCTCGGCCTCACTGAGGATCGTTATGTGGCGGCCGTCGAGATCCGCGAAGTGAACGACGTGCCGAAGAGCGGCACTGGTCGCGAAACGGTCGGCGGCAAGTACGTCTTTCACCACATGATCTGGAGTACGCGCGTGCTCTCGGATGTTCCTGAGAACGCCGAGTTGACGTTGGAGCTCGTGCTGAGCAACCCGGACGCGGTCACGCCGTGGCCGGTACACGAGGTGGGTCGCAACCCCGACGTCTTCGACGAGCTCTCCGGACGTTTGCTGAAGGCGGGTTCCAGCATCGTGTCCGATTCGATCCACCTGCACTCGAACGGGCGCGACACGAGAGCAAAGCTCGAGGTCGGCTTCAAGTTCCATCCCAAGGGCTACGTCCCGAAGCTTCGTCGTTCGCCCACGCGCCAGTTTGGCAATGGCGTCGACATCGACATCAAGCCGATGGAGGCCAATCAGCAACTCCACGCTTACACGGTGCTCCAGGAGCACACCAAGCTCACCTCGTTCGAACCGCACCTCCACGCACCGGGCGCGCGCATGTGCCTCGAAGCGATCTGGGGATTCAACATCCAGACGCTCACCTGCGCCGGCTACGATCACAACTGGGTTCGCGGCTACGACTACGACGACGATCACGCGCCGCTGCTGCCAAAGGGAACCATCCTGCACATCATCGGTTACATGGACAACTCGCCGAACAACAAGAACGTTCCCGATCCGCGCAACTGGCAGGGCTCCGGCAACCGGTCGGTGGCCAACATGTTCATCGACCTCGGCATGGGCCTGTCGCTCACCGACGAGCAGTTCGAAGCCGAGATGGCCAAGCGTCGAGAGAAGATGAAGCTGACGCAGCAGGACGTCATGATCGGTTGCCCGTTGTGCAACGTGCCTCCTCGTCGGCCCACTCCCACGACGAACACTACGTCGTCGCCATCCGCCAGCACGAGGCCGCCGCAGCAATGACTCGGCGGCTGGGTCTTTCGACTGGACTGCTGCTCGTCTGCGCAGTCGTCCTCACGCACGCGCAGAGCTATTCGAGCGGCCAGAACGCATCGCCGGCCTTCGAGGGCTGGGAGAAGAACAGCGACGGCTCGTTCAACTTTCTCTTCGGTTACATGAACCGGAACTGGGAAGAGGAGTTGAACGTCCCGATTGGGCCCGACAACAACATCGAGCCGGGTGGCCCCGACCAGGGGCAGCCGACGCGACTGCTTCCCCGGCGCAATCGATTCGTCTTTCGTGTCCGAGTGCCGGCCGATTGGGGGAAGCAGGAGCTGATCTGGACGCTGACCACGAAGGGCAAGACCGAAAAGGCCTATGCCTCGCTCAAGCAGGACTACTTCATCGACGATGTGGTCATCGCGTCTGAGACGGGAGCGCTGGGCGCCGGGACGAGCAGTCCCGAGATTCGCGCCAACAAGCGGCCTGAGGTCAAGCTCGATGGCGACAAGACACGCTGGATCAAGGTCGGCGAACCGCTGACGCTCGTCGCGTGGGTCGCCGACGATGGCGTGCCGAAGGGCAGAGCGGGTGGCGTGGGATCTGCGCCACGCCCGTCCGCCAACGTCACACCCGCGGTGCCGCGCAACCCGGCGTTCACACCGCCGTCACGCATCACGGTCGGCAAGCGTGTTGGTCTCCATCTTTCGTGGTTTGTGTATCGCGGCGACGGTGGCGTCCGCTTCGATCCCGCGCAGGTCAAGGTGTGGGAGGAGACGCGCGCCGGCGCCAACTCGCCCTGGGCGCCGCTGTGGGTGCCGCCGCCAGTTCCACCCGAAGGGCGTTACGAAGCGCGAGCGACATTCGATCGGCCAGGCACGTATGTCCTGCGCGCCCGCGCGGACGATGGTGCGCTCTTCGGCGATGCGGATCTGACGGTGACGGTCACGCAGTAAGGGCTAGTGACTTCCGCCTGAAGGCGGAAGCCACGCGATATTTGTTGTACCGCGATATTTGTTGTACCTCGTGGCTTCCGGCTTTAGCCGGAAGATCGGAGGCGCGATAGCGAACCAGCTGTTACAGTCCCCTAGCGCATCAGCTGCATCCAGTTCTGCACGACCGTGAGCTGATTCAATGTCGACTTCGGATCGCTCTTGACCATCACGAAACGTTTGCCATCCGGAGCGACGTCGAAGTCAGGACTTTGCCCAGCTCCAGTGTACGGTCCCGCAAACAAGCGACGAGGCTTGCCCACTAGCACGCCTCGAGGCATATCCCAAGTCACAGCCATGACCGCGTCACCCTGTCGATAGAACAACTCGCGACCGTCATTCGCCCAGCGGGGAAACATGCCACCGTCATTGGAGATCGCAACCCGTTGGCCAAGCCCTGGAAAGGGCTCGAGATATATCTCGTACCGTCCTGACTCGTCGGACTGATAGGCGATCCAACGGCCGTTCGGCGAGACCTGGCCCTGCCACTCGTTCGACGGCCCCTCGAGCAATGGGCGTACCGCGCCAGCGCGCCGGAACACCATGAGGTTCTCGCTGGCGTTGGCGTTGCCTCTTGTGTGAAAGACCAATTCTTGACCGTCGGGTGTCCACGAGTCTGGGTAGCTGCCACGTCCAGGTTCGGATTCCACTAGAACTGTTCGCTGACCGCGGCCATCCGCGGCTACCTCCTCGATGCCTCTGCCGCTGCTGAAAGTGAGACGCGTCCCGTCGGGCGTCCAGGGCGACTCGAGGTTGTGGAGCTCGGTGGTCACGCGGCTCTTCGTCCCGTTCTCGGCGTCATAAATCCAGAGGTCCGATCGCCGAGTCTCGTCATTCACCGACACGACGATACGCCGTCCGTCGGGTGATACGTGTGGAAGGCGAAAGGCCGCTCTGTCGTTACTGATCGGCGTTTCGACACCCTGCCGATCGACCCAGACGAGTTGATGCCGATCTCCAGTGCTTGCGTACGCCAACAGGCCCGATTGCGAGATCGCAAAGAACGACGGCACCGCCTCCAGGGCCCCGCTCGGCCGAATCCACGATCGAGACATGGAGAACCAGTGATCGTCAGTGTCTCGAGGTCGAAGGGGACGACCCGAACCGACCCGGGCGACTGCCCGTACGACGATATGGCCGCTGACGAAGAACCGCGGCTGGGCGATATCGACAGTGCCCAGGATGGCTGGGCCTTCAAGCGCAGCGTTAGACGTCCGCGCGAGAATCCGCTTGCCAGTGCCGTCGAGCCTGATAGTGGCGATCGCATCTTCCGGAAAAAGATCGCCAGTCGTGTACAGGATGGTCTGACCTCCCGGGAGGATGTCGGGCCAGCCAGCAATGCCGGCGCCTTCGATCCGCTGCGGTGCGCCGCCGGCCGCAGCAACCTTCGACAGCCCCTCCGAGCCCGTCGCAAAAACGATCACGTCGTTGCCACCCCAGCTGCCTCCCGACGCTGAGCGCCGGAACATTGCAGATGCGAATGGGCGTTTCCACCGGTCACCGACACTCTTCTGCAGGGCTCCGACTAGCGAAGAACGCCACCGATCGTCCATCCGGGGAGAAGAAGGGTTGCCGAGCGCCCGTCGTACCGGGTATCGGCCTGGGTTCAAGACTGGGAAGCTCGCGGATGAAGAGCTGCGAGTGCCCCTCGAACTCGGAGACGAATGCAATGGCCGACCCATCGGGCGAAAGGGCAATGGGGTACGCGCGATCACGAACGGTGAGCTTGTGGCCCGGTGGCAGGTCGATGAGCGTGCGCGTGATCGGCGCAGGCGCCGCTGGCGGGGTCAAGTGGTGCGGAGCCAAAGAACGGCGCCCAGTGCGAGTGCCAGCAGCGCGGCAGCGACCCAGCCGAGAGGTGCAAGCAGGCGACTTCGCGGGACGGTTGGAGATGCGCCGGCCGCTCCCGACTGTCCGATCTCGTCGATCAGGTGCCGCGCATCGCCGATATCACGCAGGCGGTGTTTCTGATCTTTCGTCAGGCAGCGACGCAGGAGCGCGTGAATCCCGGCCGGAAGGTCAGTGGGCAGCTGCGTCCAGTCGGGTTCGCGGTCGAGGACCTTCACCAGCGTGTCGGTGACCGTTGGTCCCGCAAATGCCGCGCGGCCGTGGAGCATTTCGTACAGCACGCAGCCGAACGACCAGATATCGGTGCGCTTGTCGACTGTTTGTCCGCGCGCCTGTTCGGGACTCATGTAGGCCGCGGTTCCCAGGATGACGCCCGTGCGCGTCGCCGCCTCGAGAATGGTTGGTGATTGGGCCGCGTCGGGCAATTCGTCGGTCGATCCTGGCTTCGCCAGACCGAAGTCGAGCACTTTGACGGCGCCCTGGGCCGTCACCATGATGTTGGCGGGCTTCAGATCGCGATGGACGATTCCTCTCTCGTGGGCGGCGTCGAGCGCCTCGACAATCGCACCAGCGATGGACACCGCGTCCTTGATTCGTAGTGGTCCTCGACCGATCCGCGAGGACAGCGTCTCGCCCTCCACGAGCTCCATCACGAGGGCATGACCGTCTGACGTCCGCTCCAGCGCGTGAACGGTGGCGATGTTGGGGTGATTCAGCGACGCGAGCACGCGTGCCTCTCGAGCAAAACGCGCGAGCCGCTCGTCGTCTTTCGAAAACGCCGACGGGAGAACTTTGATCGCGACGTCACGTCCGAGGGCGACATCACGGGCGAGGTAGACCTCGCCCATCCCGCCTTTTCCAAGGGGGGCGAGGATTTCGTAGCTCCCGATCCGCGTGCCAGGTGTCAGCATGGCTCGTGAGTGGCGGGATTATCGCTCGATTCACCCTGCGAGACGGTTCCGCGGATCTGGCGGCGAATCGCTCGGTAGAATCGTGGGGTGCCGAATGAACCCAGCGCATCGGTCGGCCCCGACGGCCTGCCCGTCAGGGCATTTCGCTCCCCGACAGAATGGAAGCGATGGCTTCTTCGGGAGCATGCCAGGACCAAGGCAGTCTGGGTGCGCTTTTTCAAGAAGGGCACGGGTGTCAAATCCATCACTTACGCCGAGGCGCTGGACGAGGCCCTTTGTTATGGCTGGATAGACGGACAGGCGCGTCGTTTCGACGAGCAGTCGTACCTGCAGCGCTTTACCCCACGGCGCCAACGAAGCCCATGGTCGAAAATCAATCGCGATCACGTGGCACGTCTCACCAGAGAGAAGCGCATGCAGCCAGCCGGCCTCGCCGAAGTCGATCGGGCCAAGAAGGACGGACGGTGGGATGCGGCCTACGACTCGTTCGGCACCGCGTCGCCTCCGGATGACTTCAAAGCGGCGTTGGCCCGGAACAAGAAGGCGAAGGCATTCTTCGCCACGCTGAGCCGTCAAAACGTCTACGCGATCTACTTTCGCCTGCACCACGCGAAGAAAGCCGAAACTCGTGCCAAGCGGGTGGCGCAGTTCATTGAGATGCTGGCGGAAGGGCGCACGATCCACCCGCAGGCCGCGAAGCGAGGTCCCCGATTACCGATCCCTGATCACTGATCACTGATCACTGATCACTGAAAAGCCACTCCACCATCCGGCCGAATCGGTTGCCCCACGCGACCTCGGAGTGCGTCCCTCCCGTGACTTCTTCGTAGAAAAGGTCCTCGCCCTCGATCCAGCCGCCCCTCACCAGGCCCGCCCTCAGCAATCGGACGTTTTCGAGATGCTGGCGCCCCTCTCGGGTCCCCATGTCGACCCAAATCCGCAACCGCGGCTTCGGCCGTGCCTCCCGGACCGTTCGTAGAATCGCCCGGCGGTCCCACCAGACCGACGGCGACATCGCACCGAGGCGGCCAAACACATCAGGTCGTTTCAGCCCCAGGTGCAAAGTGACCAGACCGCCGAGCGACGATCCCGCCATGCCGGTGTGGAGCGGGTCGGGCAGGGTCCGATACGTGCCATCGATGAGCGGCTTGAGTTCGTCGACAATCAGCCGGCCATACGCGTCGGCTTCGCCGCCGCCTCGACGTCGGTCGTAGGTGGGTGTGTACTCGTGGATTCGCCGCAGGCCGGTGTTGGCGATGCCGACGATGATCAGCGGATCGAGGCGTCCGGCCTCAATCAGCTCAGAGGCAGTCTCGCCGACGCGCCAGTGCTCGCCCTTCTTGAACGCCGCCGCTGGGTCGAACAGGTTCTGGCCATCGTGCATGTAGAGCACGGGATAGCGAACTTTGTCGGCTCCATCGTAGCCGGGTGGAAGAAACACCGTAATATCGCGAGCATCGGGCAGGAACTTTGAGCGAAATCGTGCGTGGGTACGGAAAGTCGCCGTCGATGTGGGCACGTGCATTCAGTATAGGCTCTTAGCGAGGCTTCGCCTCGCGAGCATGTTTCGTGTGGCTCCGCCTCGCTAGTCACAGCGTTGGCTTTGCCCGCCTCCGGCGGGCCGAACCGTCGATCATCCGATGCATCGAACCCATCACAAGTGGTATTCCCACTCGCTCCAGCGCGACATGGATCTGCTGATCTTCGGCCATGCCGGTCCGCCGATGATCGTGTTTCCCTCATCGATGGGCGCGTTCTTCGAATACGAGGACCGCGGGATGATCGACTCGCTGGCCGGCAAACTGGAGCACGGCGCGCTGCAGCTGTTCTGCGTCTCTTCGGTAGACGGCGAGAGTTGGTACAACCGGCATACCCACCCTCGCAATCGCGTGCGGCGTCACCTTCAGTACGAGGACTTCATCCTCGGCGACATCGTCCCACTGATCCACCACGTCAATCATCATCCGACGATTGGCGTGACCGGCTGCTCGTTTGGCGCGTACCACGCGTTGATCTTCGCGCTGCGACAGCCTTACAGCTTCACCTGCTGTGTGACGATGGGCGGGGCTTTTGATATTGGTCAGTTTCTGAATGGCTACTTCGACGAAGACTGTTACTTTCTCAATCCGGTGGCGTTCCTTCCCAATCTGTCGGATGCCTACTATCTCGACCAGTTTCGCCGGAACAAGTGGGTGCTCGTCACCGGCGAGCACGACATTTGTCGTGCCGCCAACGAGTCTTTCTCGTCGCTCCTGCACCACAAGGGGATTCCACACAGTCTGCACGTGTGGGGGAATGGGTCGAAACACGAATGGTCGGACTGGCGACCGATGGCGGCGGCGTACCTTCCATAGGTGCGACGGGTGCGACACGTGCGACGGGTGCGACAGGTGCGGTGCGGTGCACGGGTGCACGGGTGCGGCAGATGCGGTGCACGAGGTGCACGGGTGCGGGCGCTTGGGGCGCGGTGCGTTCGAAGTAAGCTGATAGGCTCCCTGGTTGTGGGAACACGGGGCTTTTCACGACGGGCGACAAAGTTCACATGAAGCGAATTGGCGTTCTGTTCGGAATGGAAAACACGTTTCCGCCGGCCCTGGTCGAGCGCATCAACTCGTTCGAGATGCCGGAAGTCACGGCGGAATACGTGCAACTGGGCGGCGTGCGGATGGCGGAGCCCAGTCGCTATGCGGTCATCGTCGATCGAATTTCACACGACGTGCCCTTTTACCGCGCGTTCTTGAAGAACGCCGCGCTCGACGGCGCCTACATCATCAACAATCCGTTCTGGTGGAGCGCTGACGACAAGTTCTTCAACTACGCACTGGCCACGAAAATTGGCGTCGCGGTGCCAAAAACCGTGGTTCTGCCGCATAAAGAGCACCCTCCAGGGACCACCGATCGCTCGATGCGAAACCTGCAGTATCCGCTCGACTGGCCGTCCGTGTTCGAATACGTCGGCTTTCCCGCGTTTCTCAAACCGTTCGATGGCGGCGGCTGGCGTGACGTCCACAAGGTCAACAGCCCTGAAGAGTTTTTCGCCGCTTACGACCAGACGCGCACCCTGTGCATGACGCTGCAGACGGCGGTCAACTTCAAGGAATACTTTCGCTGCTATGTCGTCGGCCAGGAGGACGTGCGGATCATGCCGTACGACCCGCGTCAGCCCTTCCACGAACGGTACGTGAAGAATCCGCCGGCCTACGATCCGGCGCTCCTCGCGCGCGTCGAGCACGATGCGCGCCTGGTGTGTCGCGCACTCGGCTACGATCTCAACACCGTCGAATTCGCCGTCGAGAACGGAACGCCCTACGCGATCGATTTCATGAACCCCGCGCCGGATGCCGATGTGCACTCCGTGGGCCAATCCAACTTCGACTGGATTGTGACCAAGGTCGCCGAACTCGCGGTTCGCAAGGCTGCCGGCCAACCCGAGCCGGTGACCTACCGGTGGGACAGGTTCTTGCGGGGGGAGGCGCGGTAGTTACAAGTTACAAGTTACGAGTTACAAACGGGGTGCAGAGTGCGGAGTACGCTGCGATGCTCGGGGTCGTGAATGTGAGTCCGTTTTGAACTTGTAACTTGTAACTTGTAACTCACACCGCCAGCCACCCATGAAGCCCTCCTTCACCCTCGGCATCGAAGAGGAGTATCAGACGATCGATCCGGAGACGCTCGACCTTCGCTCGCACATCAACACCGAGCTCATCGCGCAAGGAAAGATGCAGCTCAAGGAGAAGGTCAAGGCCGAGATGCACCAGTCGGTCATCGAGGTCGGGACGGGAATCTGCCGAACGATTGCCGAAGCGCGAGCAGACGTCACAGACCTGAGACGACGAACGATTCGTCTCGCGCGTGACCACGGGCTGCTACTCGCCGCCGGCGCCACTCATCCGTTTGCCGACTGGCGGGTGCAGGACATTTACCCGGACGAGCGTTACTTGCAGGTCGTTGAAGACATGCAGCTGGTGGCGCGCTCCAATTTGATTTTCGGTCTGCACGTTCATGTGGGCATCGAAGATCGCGAGACCAGCATTCATCTGATGAACCAGATGCGGTACTTCCTGCCGCACCTGCTCGCCCTGTCCACGAACTCACCGTTCTGGCTCGGCATGAACACCGGCCTGAAGTCGTATCGCTGTAAGGTGTTCGACAAGTTCCCGCGTACGAACATTCCCGACACGTTCACCAGCTGGGCTGACTTCGAGCAGCTCGTCAACCTCCTGATTCGCACGAATTGCATCGACAACGCCAAGCGCATCTGGTGGGACATCCGGCCGCATCCCATCTTCTCGACGCTCGAAGTGCGGATTTGCGATCTGCCGATGCGGGTCGAGGAGACGCTCGCCATTGCCGCACTGATTCAGGCGACGGTCGCCAAGCTGTACAAACTGCACTCCAGAAATCAGGGCTATCGCCTCTACAGTCGCGCCCTCATCATGGAGAACAAGTGGCGTGCCAGCCGCTATGGTCTCGACGGGATGTTGATCGATTTCGGCCGCGAGAAGGAGCTTCCCGAGCGCGAGCTGATTCTCGAATATCTCGACTTCGTGGACGATGTGCTGGACGAGCTCGAGTGTCGCAAGGAAGCGGAGTATGTGCAGACGATCCTCGATCGGGGGACCGGTGCCGATCGTCAACTCAGGGTTTTTGCCGAAACGAACGACTTGCGAAAAGTTGTCGCGTACATGGTCGCCGAAACTGCGGCGGATCTCTGACATCGATCAGGGCAATTTGTTGCAGACCATGCCATCTCTTGCCAGGTTGGTTAACAATAAAAAGGGGACAGTCCCCTTTTTCCGAGTGTTCGCTTTTCGCACATGATTTCCAGAGCCGTCGATCCTGAGCTTCTTCCCGGCGCGCGCAACGCGATTCGGGTCTGTCTCGCCGTCCAACCGACCGAGCGCGTCACGGTCATCACCGATCGCGCCTGCGAAGAAATCGCGGCCAGCCTCGTGCACGAGATCGAGCAAGTAGGCGCCCCCTACCGGGCGTTCGTTCTGGAGGACCTCGCCCCACGGCCCCTCACGGCCCTCCCCGCGATCGTCGCCGACGACATGGAAGGCAGTCAGGTCAGCATTTTCGCCGTTCACGTCCAGACCAATGAGCTGACCTCGCGCATGCAGATGACCGACATCGTCAATCGACGAAAGATGCGTCATGCGCACATGGTCAACATCAACCGTCAGATCATGCTCGAGGGGATGCGTGCGGATTACCTGAAGGTGGACCGCCTGAGCAGCAAGGTCCTCGATCTCGTGACCGGCGCGCGCGAGATTCGCGCGACAACCCCGGCCGGAAGCAACTTCCGGACAATCCTCAATCCCGGCTACAAATGGCTGAAGACAAGCGGGCTCATCAGTCCCGACAAATGGGGCAACCTGCCCGGTGGTGAGGTGTTCACTTCGCCAGGCGAAGTCGACGGCACGTTCGTCATCGATGGTGTCGTCGGCGACTACCTCTGCGCCAGATTCGGCAGCCTCGAGAAGATGCCACTCACGGTCCGCGTCAAGGCGAACCGGCTGACCGAAGCATTTTCTGAGAACCGCGAGCTCGAAGATGCCTTTTGGAAGTACACCCACACCGATGAGAATTCAGATCGGGTCGGCGAGTTCGCGATCGGCACGAACATCGAGCTCACCCGCGTGATCGGGCATATCCTGCAGGACGAAAAATTCCCCGGCATTCATATCGCCTTCGGTAATCCTTACGGAGAACACACTGGCGCCGAGTGGTACTCGTCAACCCATATCGACGTGGTGGGCACACGGTTCGACATCTGGGTCGACGACCAGCCGATCATGCGTGAGGGACGGTTCCTACTCTCGGCCTAGTGGTTTCAGCCGCATTCTTCATGCATCCCTGGCACGATACCTACGTCGACGAAGCCGTCATCGCAACCGGGTTTCCGGTCGTCATTGAGATTCCAAAAGGCAGCAAGAACAAATACGAGTTGGACAAGGAGACCGGCCTCCTGCGACTCGACCGCGTGCTCTACAGCGCCGTCCACTATCCAGCCGACTACGGCTTCATCCCACGCACGTACTGTGACGATGGCGATCCGCTGGATGTGTTGGTGTTGGGGCAGGAGCCGGTGTATCCGCTGACGATCGTGGAAGCGCGCGCGATCGGCGTGATGCGAATGCGCGACGACAAAGGCATTGACGACAAGATTGTGGCGGTCAGCGTCAGGGATCCAGCGTTTGCGGACTACACCGACAAGTCACAGCTGCCCGCTCACTTGCTGCGCGAAGTCAAACGCTTCTTTCAGGATTACAAAAGTCTCGAGCACAAGCAGGTCATCGTCGAGGACCTGCTCGGACCCGCCGATGCCGTCGCGATCATCAACGACGCGCTGGATCTGTATCGAAAGCTACGACGCGGGGAGCTGTCGAAGGCTCCTTCGTAGGACTTCACGATGGTCCCGGCGCTGCGAACGGCCTTCAACACTCGGTGGCGCGAGGAGCGGTATGACGCGTTCCTCGATGGCATCCGGAAGCGCGTGGGCGTTCCGATCGAGTTCCCACTCTCCGAGACGCCCTGCTTTCTGCCGCGCGATCTCGTGGAATCGCTCAGCCGGGCGGGCGAGGAGCTGATTCTTCAGTCCGTGTCCGGCCGCGCGGCCGAAGCCGCTGCCGGCGTGGTGCCTGAGCGGTTTCGCGGAGCGGGCGCGGGCGCCACGCCAACGTTCCTGCAAGTTGATTTCGGATTGGTGCGCGGCCCCGACGGCGCTCTCGAGCCCAGACTGGTAGAGCTCCAGGCCTTCCCGTCGCTCTACGGCTTTCAGGTCGCGCTCTCGGATGCCTATCGAAAGGCCTTCAACCTGGAGGAACTCGATACCTACCTCGGAGGACTGACGGCCACGAGTTACACCGGACTCCTCCGACACGCCATCGTCGGTGAGCACGATCCTTCCGAAGTGGTCCTGATGGAAATCGAGCCGATGCGTCAGAAGACCCGACCGGACTTCGTGATGACCGAACAGCTCTGGGGGGTGCGTGCGGTTGACACTGGGGATGTCTCGCGTGAGGGACGACAACTCTTCTACCAACGCGACGGCAGGCGCACGCGAATCCGGCGGATCTACAACCGCGTCATCCCCGATGAGCTCGAACGCAAGCACATCCAGTTGCCCTTCGACTATCGTGACGATCTCGATGTCGAGTGGACTGGTCACCCCGAGTGGTATTTCCGGATCAGCAAGTTCTCGATTCCGTGGCTGCAGCATCACTCGGTGCCCCGCACGTGGTTTCTCGACTCGGTCGCCGAGCTGCCCGTCGCACGCGATCGCCTCTTGCTGAAGCCGTTGTTTTCCTTTGCCGGCGGCGGGATCGTCTTCGGGCCCAGCGATGCTCAGCTCGCCGTGATTCCCGCTGACAAGAGGAACCAGTTCATCCTCCAGGAACGATTGTCGTTCCATCCAGTGATCGAAACACCTCACGGCGCGACGCAGGTCGAGATCCGCATGATGTACGTGTGGACCGATCGACTACGCGCAGTGCTTCCCCTGCTGCGCATGGGGCGCGGCCAGATGATGGGGGTCGATCACAACAAAGGGCTGCGGTGGGTGGGAGCATCGGCTGGGTTCATTGCCGATTGAGTAAGGGTCATGTTCAGTTATTGGCTACGGTTTCCTTGCTTCTTATCTTCTGGTTGGCGGTGATCACATCGTGATACGCCTCACCGAGCAGCCGAATACCCTCTTCGATCTGCTTCGACTCCAGCAAGCTGTAGGCGAGGAGCAATCCTGGGCGTGGCAGCGGACTGGTTGCGTGGTCACTAATCGAATACACACTGACGCCACGTTTCGTGCAGGCCTGGATCAGCGAGCGGATTCGATCGGCCGGCAACTGCGGCAGCCAGACGGCCACGTGAACACCCGCCGCGCTGCCGTGAACCTCGACGGCGTCGCCTAGATGACGTCGAAGAGCAGAGAGTAGCGTTTGACGTCGTGTCCGATAGCGCCGCTGCATTCGGCGCACGTGACGGTCGTACTCGCCAGTCGCCATCAGCGTTGCCACCATGCGCTGGAGGATCAGCGAAGACGACAGGTCGTGAAGCCACTTGCAACTCGACGCGGCTGCAGCCAGCCCCTTCGGCACTTTCATGTAGCCGAGGCGCAGCGAGGGAAACAGTGACTTCGCGAAGGTGCCGCAGTAGATGACGGTCGTGTCCGGCTCGAGGGCTGCGAGGGCTGCAATCGGTCGACCCAGATAGCGAAACTCGCCATCGTAGTCGTCCTCGATGATGAAGACGCCACGGCGTTTCGCCCACTCCAGTAAGGCATACCGTCGAGCCGCCGGCATCACCGCCCCCGTAGGGAACTGGTGCGAGGGCGTGACGTACATCGCACGTACCGGTACCCTCTCGCTCGGCAGCGCGGAGAGGTCCAGGCCGTGCTCATCCACCGGGACACGAATCACCTCGGCCCCGGCTGCCGCGAGGACCGCATGCGCTGCGGGATATCCGGGATCCTCCACGACAACGCGATCGCCGGGATCCAACAGCAGGCGGCTGCACATGTCGAGCGCCTGCTGAAAGCCGTTGGTCACGACGATCTCGGCCGGTGAACAGACGATGCCCCGCGCCGCGTGCAGGCGATCGGCGAGCTGTTGGCGAAGATCGAGGTCGCCCGCGGTGGGACCATACGAGAAGGCTCGCGTCCTGAGCGTGGTTGCAAAGGCGTTCCGCATCCGCTTGATTGCGCGTGGGTCCGGCTCACACAGGCCGTACATGAAATCGATCGGCGCTCCACGCCGACTCATCGCCGGTCTGGCGGCGTCGACGGTTTCAACGGCCAAGCGGCCTCGCCGGGACAACCGGACGGTTGACGACGCATCGATCACGCTCACTTTCGCGTGAGGTGAGCGACCCGGCAACTCGGGCGAGACATAGGTGCCGCCGCCTTGCCGAGCGACGAGATATCCCTCCAACACGAGTTGTTCATACGCCAGCAGCACGAGGTTGCGCGAGCACCCGAGGTCTCGTGCCAGGTCACGAGTCGGTGGCAGCCGGGCTCCTGGAGTCAGGACGCCCTGCTGAATCAGCCCACACAGCGCCCGAGTGATTTGGGCGTAGCGCGGCCCTAACCCGTCGAGGGAAAGCAACATGTCAGTCCGCCATCAAAGTGGATCCAAAACGATGACCACAATTGGATCTTTCCATTGGGCCAGTTTCGTCCGTAGCTTAGCGCAAGGCGTGGCCGTTGGCCACGCCAGCTGCCGGATGCCGGCAGCCGGTTACCGGCAACTGGTCACTGACACTGGTCACTGTCACGGGATCGATTTGCAAGTTTCCCCACAGGAGGCTCTATGAAGCGGCTCAGCATTGGCTTGGTCTTGCTGCTGGCACTCGTCGCCCCGGCGCGCGCGCAGCTGCAAGGTGGAAGTATCTCGGGGACGGTCGCGGACGAGCAGGGCGCCATCCTGCCGGGTGTGACCATCACGCTTCGGGGCGTGGACGCAACACAGGAGGTCACGACCGAAGGCAATGGACAGTTTCGGTTTCTCAACCTGGCGCCAGGTTTTTACACGCTGAGCGCGTCGTTGCAGGGCTTCACCACGCTCGTTCGTGAGCAGGTGCAGGTCGTGGTTGGTCGCAACGTCGATCTCCTGTTCGCGCTCAAGCTGGCGTCGGTCGCCGAGACCATCACGGTCACGGGCGAATCGCCGCTCGTCGACACGCGTGCGACGGGCACGGCGACCAACTTCACCAGCGAGGAACTGACGAAGATTCCGACCTCGCGGGATCCGTTTGCGCTGATGCGGGCGGTGCCTGGCGTGCTCGTGGATCGCGTCAACATCGGCGGCAACGAGACCGGTCAGCAGTCGAACTTCGTTTCGAAGGGCACGCGGCCTCAGGACGCGGTCTGGACGCTCGATGGCGTGAACATCACCGACATGGCTGCCACCGGCGCTTCGCCAACCTACTTCAACTACGACAATTTCGAGGAAGTGCAGGTGGCGACCGCCGGTCAGAGCATCAAGCAGCCAACCGGCGGCATTGGGCTCAACATGATCGTCAAGCGCGGCACCAATCAGTTCAGCGGCGGCGTGCGCGGCTACTTCACGAACGATTCACTGGAATCCAGCAACGTGCCCGACGAGCTCATCGCGGCCGGTGTCACTGCCGAGACGACCGACCACAACGATCAGATCTCCGACTACGGGTACGACATCGGTGGTCCGATCCTCCGCAATCGCGCATGGTTCTATCACTCCTACTCGATTCAGGACGTCAGACTCGTACGTCGCGCGGGCGCGCTGGTCGATCGCACGATCCTGAAGAATCCGAACGTCAAGGTGAACTGGCAAGCCACGAGCAAGGACATGGTGAGCTTCCTCTACTTCGATGGCTTCAAGATCAAAGACGGTCGGAGCCCTGGTATCTCGGGGATTCTGTTCGACGCACCGACTGCCACATTCCACCAGGACAACGAGTACGACGACAACCCGCTGCACGGCCTCTGGAAGATTGGGAACGATCGCACGATCGGGTCGCAGACCTTCCTGTCGGCGAAGTTTGCCTACTACAACACCGGCTTCGTGCTCGACCCGATGGGCGGGATGGACATGCTGGCCGGCCGCAGTCTCCTGGAAGCGCAGTCCTACGGATCCGTCAACCGCAGCCTGAACGTCCGGCCGCAGAAGACGGCCAACGTCGACCTGAGCCAGTTCCTCAACGCCTTCGGTGGATCAGTCGACCTCGCGGTGGGCGGTGGCTACCGGACGGTCGACGCCATCAGCGGCGTGCTGTGGCCGGGCAACGGCATCCTGGCGCTCGAAAACTCCGCGACCGACCGACGGGCCCAGGTGTTTCGCGAGGGCTACGGCGGCAACCGGGCCAACTACTTCGATGTCTACGCCGGCGGCACGTTCTCACGCGGCCGAATGACCACCGACGTTGGCGTGCGCTACGACCGCCAGTGGGGACACGCGTTGCCCAGCCAGACGCGGGCGAACCCTGCATTCCCCGACCTCGTGCCCGGCATCGACTTCGCCGGCTACGACTCTCCCTTCACGTGGAACAACGTCTCACCACGCGCCGGAGTGACGTATGCGATCGACCAAGCGCGGCGCACCGTTGCCCGCGCGAGTGTGAGCCGCTTTGCCGGTCAGCTCAACGCCGGCTTTGTGGGGGCCAGGAACCCGAGTTCGGTCGCCGGCTCGGCGACCTATCGGTGGGTGGATCACAACGGCGACCATCTCGCCCAAGCTACCGAAGTGCAGACCGACCAGTTCATCACAGCGGCGGGCGGCTTCAATCCCGCCAATCCGACCGCTGTCACGTCGGCCAACGTCATCGATCCTGATCTCGCTGCACCGGTGACGACCAGTCTCGTTGCCGGGGTCGATCGCGAGCTGGTCTCGAACCTCGCGGTGACACTCAACTACAGCTACACCCGGACCAGCGGCTTCCCGAACGTGACCACGCCGCGCGTCGGCGTCACGCTGGATGACTACACGCCGGGCCCAACGCTCACCGGCACGCTGCCAACCGGCGAAGCGTACAGCGTCGAGACGTTCATTCCCGATCCGGCGAAGGTCGCCGCCGGTGGCAACGGCTTCGTCCTGGACGACTGGGATGGGTTCCACACGGACTACCATGGTCTGGAGGCTGGCCTCATCAAGCGATTCTCGAATCGCTGGATGGCTCGCGTGGGATTCGCGCTCAACAACTCACGGGCACACTACGAGCCGCAGGCGTTGCGGAACGAAAACGGCAATCCGACGCCGACCATTGGAGTGCCGCTCGACAACGGCGGTCAGTTCGCGCCGCAGAGCGCAGGCAGCGGCGCCGGGACGATCTTCATGAGCGCCAAGTGGCAATTCAACGCCAACGCGCTCTATCAAGCGGCCTACGGCATCGAGTTGAGCGCCAACGTCTTCGGGCGTGAAGGCTATCCGTTCCTGATCTATCGCCCGCAGTCGCTCGGTGCCGACGCGGCGGTGCAGGTTCGCCTGACGCCCGAGGTCGACACCATCCGCTTCGCCAACGTGTGGAACACGGACGTCCGGGTCGCACGCAGCTTCAACACCGGCAACGTCCGGCTGCGCGTCGTCGGCGATATGTTCAACCTGTTCAACGCGAACACGGCGCTCGTGCGCAATAACAACATCGGGTCGCCCACGTTCAATGCGCTGGCGCAGAATCTCAGCCCGAGAATTCTTCGCTTCGGTTTGATCGTGGGCTTCTAGTAGGTACTAGCCTCAGAGACACAGAGGCTCAGAGAACATTTTTCACGAGACTCTCAGTCGATTGAATGCTCTGTGTTCTCTGAGTCTCTGAGGCTTGTTCGTCCTGTCAACGAAGGTCTCCCAATGAAACCACGACCCTTCGACACGATCATCTACGGCGGTCTGACTGCCGGCGCCCTCGACATCCTGGACGCGTTCATCGTCTCTGGTCTTCGAGGCGTTTCACCGGAACGAGTGTTGCGCTACATCGCCAGCGGCGTGATGGGATCGGGCGCCGGGCAGAGTGGGATTGAGGTGCCAGCCCTCGGGCTCGGTTTGCACTTCGTCATCGCGGTGGGCGCCGCAGCGACCTATTGGGCCGCGAGTCAGAAACTCTCAATCCTGGTACGCCACCCGGTCATCTGCGGAACGGCGTTTGGCCTCGGCGTCTGGGTCTTCATGCAGTACATCGTGGTACCGCTGTCGCTCGTTCGAGGCGGGGCGGGGTCGCCGCCGCTGCTCATGCTCCTGAATCAGCTTGGCATCCACGCGCTGGGCGTTGGCCTGCCGATCGCACTATTTGCGAGCTGGTCAGCGCATCGATCGCCGGATTCGACCAAGACGCCTCAGCATCTCAAAGGTAACTACTACGGCATCCGCTCGTAAGTCGCAAACGTCACGTTCGTGGTCTTGCCACTGCCGTCGTCTCGCATGTACATCACGCCTATCGTGTTGCCGTCGGGAGAGAGAACGTTGGTCAGGACCTGCGTGACCTTGCCGTTGTTCTTGTTGATGATCTCGTTGATCCGATCGTTGATGACCCGAACGGCAGAATGCGTCTGATTCCGGTTGCCAGTGACCGGCATGTCCTTGCCATCGAACTCGGTGACGTACCACCACTGAGACTTTTCGCCCTGGGCGTTGACGGCGTCGATCGTGACCTTCATGCCCTTCGCGCCGTGCGGCTCGTAGGTCATGATGTTGCTGCTCGGCGGCGCCGCCTCTGACTTCAATTTCCACTTGCCGAAGCGCGGGTTCTTGTTCTGGGCGGTCAAGCCAGCGGCGAGAAATGCCAGCGTCGCAACTGCCACCACGGTACTCACGGCCATCTTCTTCATCTCATCCTCCAACGATGATGCGCAGGCTATCACGACGGGCGTTCTGGACAGCGGTTCCGGATCGGGACACATCGGTGCGAACCATCGTCGAACCCTCGTGGAGAACGATCGTCAAGAACCGTCACTGAGAACCCTCGTCGAGATACTTCACGAACACGACCTCGTTCCGCTTCTCGTTGTAGAGCAACTCGTCGACGCTCGCCCGCACCATCAGCAGACCAAACCCGCCCGGGCGGATGCCCTTGTCTTCTCGCACCTGCATGTGAGCGATGGGGTCGTCCGACGGCTGGCCGATGGCTGCGTGAGGAAGGTCGTCGATGTTGAACCCCTCGCCCGGGTCCGCGATGCGATAAATCAGCATGCGTTTCGCGCGTAGGCACGAGATGCGCACGGTGCGATTTGGATCGAGCTTGCCACCCCATTCGATCGCATTGGTGAGCAGTTCGCGAAACGCGTACGCGATCGAGTCTCGGAGCTTCGGGTCGAGCTTCGTCCCCAGGTTCGCCATCACCGCGTGGATGCGTTCGGCCGCCTCACGGGTGCAAGGAACCACCAACTCGACCCAGTCGGGGCGTGTGGACACAACCTCAATCGGGGCAGGTTCGGGCGCCTCTAGGGCGCCCCGCACCGTTTCGAGCAGCGTTGCCGGCGCGACTGGCTTGTGGACATACATGAACGCCTGGTCGCGCACGGCGGTCAGCAGCGTTTCCGGCGTGTCATCCGAGGTCATGACGACGACGCGTGGGCGTGTCTTGCTGTTGCGCAGCGTCGCGAGCACGTCGAGCCCGGTCATGCGTGGCATCCAGACGTCGAGCAGCAGGAGATCGAAACGCTGTGTGTCCAGAGCCTTCAAGGCCTCGACGCCATCTTTGGCGATGGACGTCGAGAATCCGGCCCCGGTCAAAACCTTGCGAACCAGGTGTCTCGTAACCCGATCGTCGTCAACGACAAGGATTTTGCTCATGAGCGACGACGCTTTCTCGTTGTCGCTGAACGCCGATGCTTCCGCGGAGTGGAAGCGCGTGCACCTCTGGCGGTCGCTCGTTTGGAGGGCGAGGCGAGACCGGCGCTCCGAAACTGCTCTACGAGAAGGGCCATCTGGTGCTCGAGCGCCTCGTACAGCGGGGCGACCTCACCCATGTGTTTTGCTCGTCCGGCTCGTTCGAGCTCAGCGGCGAGACGTTGACCCTCGTGTCCGCCAACCGTTGCAATCGACCCCTTGAGCGCATGAGCGGCTAAAGCGAGCGCCTCGCCGTCACCTGCCTTGATCGCGCGCTTCATGGCTCGCATAGCGGGCTGGCAGTCGGCTTGGAACAGCGCAATGACTTCTTTGAGTAATTCTCGATCGCCGCCGGTGTGAACAAGTGCCGCCTCTTCGTCGAAAACGGCTCGCGAGAGCGAACCCACGACGCCCGACGGACCGGTTGGGTCTCCGGTTGAAGCGATTCGCTCGACCGTCGCAATGAGCTGGTTCACGTCAATCGGCTTGGCAAGATAGCCGTCCATGCCCGCCTCGAGACAACGTTCGCGGTCACCCTTCAGAGCATGAGCCGTCAAAGCGACGATTGGCAGGCGAGCGGCGGCTGGATCCTCGGCAGCTCGGATGGCGCGGGTCGCTTCGAGGCCCCCCATCTCAGGCATCTGAACATCCATCAACACGACGTCGAAGCGCTTTTGGTTGCGATCGTCGATTGCCACCAACGCTTCGCGGCCGTTCTCGACCGTGCTCACGTCATGACCGCGCTTGGTGAGAAGCGTTGCCACCAGCTTCTGGTTGACGGGATTGTCCTCGGCCACGAGTACGCGAAGCCGGCGCCGCGGCCGTTCCAGGAGGCCCTCCTCTTCAACGGGCTGGCGCGTCGAGACGCCGACGCTGAACGACAGCGCCTCGAGGAGATCCGAGTGCTTCACCGGCTTGGTCAGGATGGCCTCCACACCGATTCGCCGGCATCTCGCGGCATCCTGAGGATGGCCCACCGACGTCAGCATGACGATTGGCGTCCTGCCCAATTGGTCGTCGTTCTTGATGACGTGCGCGAGGGCGAAGCCATCGACTTCGGGCATTTGGCAGTCGCTAATGACCACATGGAACCGTTCCGCGCGCAGCGATTCGCGAAGTGCCGCCAAGGCCGAGGCCGAATCGGCGACAGCCGTGGGGCGCATGTGCCAGCTTGCAAGCATCTCTTCGAGAATCCGGCGATTCGTCGAGTTGTCGTCGACGATGAGCACCCGCAGACCGTCGAGCGCCGACGGACGTTCGAAGACCGCCATCGTCGATGCTCGATCGCGATCGAAGACCGCGGTGAAATGAAACGTGCTTCCCTTGCCGATGGCGCTCTCGACCCAGAGTTGCCCACCCATCAGATCGACGAGCTTGCGCGCGATCGTCAAACCGAGACCGGTGCCCCCGTAGCGGCGCGTCGTCGAGCTGTCGGCTTGGGTGAACGGCTGAAAGATCTGGTCGAGTTTTTCTGGGTCGATGCCGATGCCGGTATCGCTAACGCTGAACAAGAGTGCTGCCTTGTCAGCCGTCGGCCTGCCCATCGAGACCTCGAGCACGACTTCGCCCTTTGAGGTGAACTTGACGGCGTTGCCAAGCACGTTGAGCAGCACCTGGCGCAGGCGTCCGGGGTCGCCAACGAGAGCGTCCGGCACATTGGCGGCGATATCGACCGCCAGTTCGATGCCCTTCTCGGACGCGCGGAGCGCCAGCACCTTGGCGGCGTCCCCAACTGTTTCGCGCAGGCTGAACTCGGTCAGATCGAGATCGAGACCGCGCGCTTCGATCTTCGAAAAATCCAGAATGTCGTTGATGATCTCGAGCAGCGCTTCGCCTGACGATTGAACGGTCGTCAAGTAATCTTGTTGTTCGTCCGAGAGAGACGTTTTCAGCGCGAGGGCGGTCATTCCGAGGATGGCGTTGAGCGGCGTTCGAATCTCGTGGCTCATGTTGGCCAGAAACGCGCTCTTGGTCTCGGCCGCGTCTTCCGCTTTTCGCTTGGCGACTTCCAGCTCCTTGACGAGCTGGGCGAGCTCGCCATGAGAAATTTCGAGATCGTTCCGGTACCGTTCCATGGTCTGATCGGCGGCCTTGCGTTCGGTGATGTCACGCGCGGCGCCGTAGAGCACGCCTTGCTCAGGAAACGGCGCGACGTTCCACACGAGCCAGCGGATGGTGCCGTCTTTGTGGAAGTAGCGATTCTCGAAGTACACGAGCTCCCGCCCCTCGCCGAGCTGCTTGGCTACGGCAAGCGTCGCATCGCGATCGTCGGGATGGACGAAGTCCATGTAGGGCCGCGAGATCAGATCGGATTCGCTCCAGCCGAGTACACGTTCCCACACGGGGTTGACCCGTTTGAAATAGCCATCGAGGTTGGCGACGCACAGCATGTCGAGTGAGAGCCTGAAGAATCGGTCGAGCTCATCCTGTGCCCGTCGTCGATCGATGAACATCCCGATTTGGTTGCCGACCGTGGTCAGCATCGCCAGCAGCTCTTCGTCGGGCTCGCGAATCTCGCGGCTGAAGAACTCCATCACCCCGAGGACTTCGCCACGAAGCAGCACCGGGAATCCAAACGCCGCGTGCAGCCCTTCGCGCGCACCCACGGGCGCGCGAGGAAAGTTGGTGTCGCGAACGACGTCAGGAATCCACGCCGGTTCACCAGTCGCCCAGACGCGGCCGGGGAGACCGATACCGCGGCGAAAGGTCGTGCGACGACTGAGGGCGTCGAACTCGGGGAAGCTTGCCGAGGGCGAGGTCCACATCTCCGTGCACCGCAGGGCATCCGTCTCGCGATCGACGGTCCACAGCGCGCCGTGCTCCCAGCCGAGGGTCAGGCAGATGGCTTCGAGGATCTTGGGCGCCGCCTCCTCGAAGCTCGAGGCGTCGAGGAGCACACGGGCAGCGACGTATTCGGCGGTGAGCCGACGTTCTAACGGGGCGCCTGGCCGTGCTGTCTGAAGACTCATGTCAAGAAATGCCAGCGATCAGAAATTCCTACCATCGGGGACAGGTCGTGTCATCGGGGGACAGTCCCTGTCACGCGGGGACAGTCCCCCGCTTACTGCGACCGACCGCGCGCCGTGACGGGCCACACCGCGACGACACGATCCTTGCGCGTTGCGTACATCTGGTCATAGAGATTCACGACGGGGTCGCAGTGCGGAACGATCAGCTCGAGGCGATCGCCTATCTTGTAGCTCTTCGACGCCTCCTTCACGGTAATCACCCCAAACTCGTCTGACCCCGCGTTGTAGTCCATATGTGGCTCGCCAATCACGCCCGCGCGCGGGGTGTTGAGCGTCAGTGCCTTGGCGCCGGCGTCCGTCGTGAGGCGGCCGGGGAAGCGGTTGTTGAGAACCGTGGTCAACACGGTCAACGACGTCGCGAAGTCGTTGTACGTGGGCGAACCATCCTCGCTGCCAATGGCGAGGTACTGCATGTCCATGAAGACGTAACTGCCGACCTGAACATCGGTAAACCCCGGCGTCAGGTGCTGCACGCTGTAAGTGCCGCTGCCACCGCCGCTGAAGATCTCCATGTTGAGGCCGGCGGCCTTCATCGTCTCGAAGGTTCTGGCGTTCTCCTCCATGCTCTTCAGCGCGCGCTCCTTGCGCGCCGCAAAGCCATTCGACATGCTGGGCGCCGCCGTCGTACGAGAGAATGCCGCGCAGCTTCAGGTTGGGGAGCGTGTCAATGAGCTTCGCCAGGGCGACCGCGCCATCACCTGCCGGGATACCACTGCGCGTCCCCACGGCGACATCGATGACCACGTCGGCGATAACGCCTGCCTCTTTGGCCGCCGCCGACAAGTCGCGAGCGTTCTGCTCCTCATCGACAGCCTGAATGAAGTGCGGCGATCGCTTTCGCAACCGCATGGCACGACGAATCTTGCTCGCTGACGGATTGCTGGTCGTCATGCAGATTCGATCGATCCCAGCCTCGAGAAGAGCTTCGGCTTCGCTGACCTTGGCCGTGCAGAGGCCAATCGCGCCGGCTGCCAACTGCAGCCGAGCGATGTCGGCCGATTTGTGGGTCTTGGCGTGGGGTCGGGTCGCGATCCCATTCCGCCTCACGACCGCCTGCACCACGGCGATGTTCTCTTCCATCCGGTCGAGGTCGACACACAGCGCTGGTGTGTCGAGATCCCATTTCGAGATGCCAATCTCGGTGCCATGAGACCTGGCCAGCGCGTCTTGAACGTCGCCGACCGAGTACCCGTTAACGGGCCTGGGACTGTACATAAACGGGGCGGAAGCCACTGACGACGAGAGAAATGTGCGCCGTGAAATTGGCCAGGTTCGTCCGCTCATCTGCGACCTCCTGAGAAGCCGGGGTCATCTTATCGCGTGCAGGCTAGCACGCCGTCGGCAGCGCGGCTCACGCCATTTCCGGATTCAGTCGAAGATGATCGACTTGGTACTGCGCATACCGGCCGTCGCTCAAGAACTCCGCAAAAATCTCGTGGACGACGTTGACGGCCTTGCGAACGGCGTAGTCAGCGTGGTCGCCTTTGAACGTGCAGATGAGGGAAATCGCCCCGGCGCGATTGATTACCTGGACCTCAACCTTTCGGGGATCGATTCGCCGATGCTCTGGGAGCGCACGAGAATGCCGCTCGCGCAGGAACTGACGCAGATCGCGGTCCATGGCCGATCGCGGCGCCACACCCGGGAGCAGATTCTGAAACACGAGGCGGCGTGACCCAGGGGTAAAGGTCACCGTGAACGGCACGTCCCGGAACCAGGTGAAGCGAAAAACGATGGAACGGCCGCGAGGCAAAGCCTCGGCGAAGCTACGGAAGGTCCCGCGAGTGGCGTAGCGCTGAAGCCCTTGACGGACGACAGCCTGGTCACGGCTGGCGGCACGGATCCCCATCCGAAAGACACCTTACCCGAACATTCCCTGACGAAATCCGTCTTCTTGACTGAGACTGCTCGCAAGGCTGCGCCTCGGATTGCTGAGAAGAATGGTTCGGGCTCCGCCTCGCTCGTGGCAGAATTGTTGTGCCCCGCCTCCGGCGGGGCGGGACATCTTAAAGGCCGGCCTAAGAATTGACTCGTGCGGCCGTCCTCCAGGACGTCTACTTCCATAATCTTCGCAGTTGAGGCACACATGACTCGAGCGATCGCGAGCGTTTCGGCGGTTTTCGGGATTGTCTTGGCCAGTTCGCTGGCTGTGACCGTCGCGCAGGGCCAGGCGACCGGTGAAGCGACGGCTGCTAGACCAGCGCAGACGTCGGCGGCCAACGCCCCCACCTTTACCAAGGACGTCGCGCCACTTTTCTACAAGCACTGCACCGCCTGTCACCGACCGGGCGAGGTGGCACCGATGTCACTATTGACGTACGAGGAGGCACGGCCGTGGGCCCGCGCGATCCGCGACAACGTCGTGAACGGCACCATGCCGCCATGGCATGCGGATCCGGCTCACGGGAAGTGGCGGAACGATCGACGGTTGTCGGACGCGGAGAAGGACGTCATCAGCCAGTGGGTCGCTGCGGGCGCGCCGCAAGGCGATCCCAAGGACCTCCCAGCGAAGCCGGTCTACGCCGAGGGATGGGGGATCGGGCAACCGGATCTCATCGCCAGAATGGAAACTGCGTTCGAGGTGCCGGCGACCGGCACTATCCCGTACCAGTATTTCGAAGTGCCGACCAACCTCACCGAAGACAAGTGGGTGGAAGCGCTTGAAGTTCGAGCGGGTGATCGATCGGTCGTCCACCACGTGCTGGTCTACGTGCGACATCCGGATATGACAGCGCCGACGGTGGCCTTCCGTCCTGCGAACCCACCGGGAGGTCCGACGCCACCGCGGGATCAGGATCCGTCGCAGCTGACGGGTTCGTCTCGTCCGCCGTCGGGCGCTCGCCGCGGGCCGCTCATGACCCAAATCGCGCCGGGGACTCCGCCGACTGTGTACGCACCGGGAACCGGGCTGCTGCTCAAGGCTGGGTCGGTGCTGACGTTCCAGATTCATTACACGACCAACGGCACGGCGGCGTCGGATCGCAGCATGGTCGGCTTCAGATTCGCGAAGGAACGCCCCACGGTGGAAGTGCACACCGGCGCGATGGCGAATCCCCGCTTCATGATTCCGGCGGGCGCAGGAAATCATGCCGTCGAGTCAGGGCTGTCGTTCGTGGAGGACGTCACGATCTACGGGCTGATTCCGCACACGCATCTGCGTGGCAAGAGCTGGCAGCACACGATGACGTGGCCGGACGGCAAGACCGAGACAATTCTCGCGGTGCCCAAGTACGACTTCGATTGGCAGACCGAGTACGTTTTCGCCACGCCGCTCCGCGTGCCGAAGGGCTCGGTCCTGAAGGCGGTCGCGCACTACGACAACTCGACGAACAACAAGTCGAACCCTGACCCGACGAAGGACGTGTACTGGGGCGACCAGACATGGGAAGAGATGCAGTACACCGGCGTCACCTACAGCATCGATAAGGAACGCGTTTCGACGACGACGGCTGGGCAGAAGCAGTAATCACGTACCAGCCTCAGAGACACAGAAACTCAGAGGGAAACTCTAAGATCGAAAGACAGCCACGGAGGGCACAAGATACGAAGAGTTCCAACAGATCTTCGTGTTCTTCGTGACTTCGTGGCTTCGTCTTGTACGTTTTCAGTGTTCTCTGAGTCTCTTCGCCTCTGAGGCCCGTACGTCTTAGAATTGTCTGGATGGCCCATCGGGTCGCAGCGTGGATGACCTTCGGGACTGCGGCGCTCGTCGCCGCAATCGTATTACGCCCGTCCCCGGTGTATTCGCACAAGCCCATCACGACCAACGTTCTCTTCAAGAACGAGATTGCCCAGATCTTTCAGCGCAAGTGCTTCCAGTGCCACTCCGAGAACAACCTCGGCGTGTCGCTGACGACGTATACCGAGGCACGGCCGTGGGCGCGGGCCATTCGTGAAGAAATCCTCGACCGCAAGATGCCACCCTGGACCGCTGTGCCTGGCTATGGGCACTTTTCCAACGACATCAGCCTCAACGCCCGCGAGACGGAGATCATCCTCTCGTGGACCGACGGTGGCGCGCCCAGCGGCGTGCTGAAGGCGGACGAGTCCACGCCGCCGGTTCACGTGCCGCCGGCACCAGCTTGGAATCACGGCACACCCGATCGAGTCATTCCAATCGGCAACGGCCATGCGATCGGGGCGGGCACATCGTTCGAGCTCAAGCGGTTCGTTGTCGACACAGGCTTCGCCGTACCCACGCGAGTTCGTGCGATCGCACTGAAGCAGGGCGACCGCCGGGTGGTCCGACACGCCGCCTTCTATGAGGGCGCAACGGGCCGTTGGTTGGGCGCGTGGACCCCCTGGCAGACCACGACGACCTTGCCCGAGGGAGCCGCGTATCGACTGCCCGCGCGGGCGCAGATTGTTGTCGAGATCGGCTATTCGGGAACAAGCGAAGCCGTCACGGACGAGAGCGAGCTAGGTCTGTACGTCGATGCCAGCTCGGGTCCAGCTGTGGACTCGATGTCGTTACGGTCCGCGAACGCAACCGTGCCGGCAGGTGCGGCCGCTCATCGCGTCCGGACCGAGACGAAGATCGCGACGCCCGTGTCGGTCGTCGCGTTATGGCCGACGCCCACGGACGGCGCGCGCTCGATCGAGATCGCCACCACGACGCCTGACGGTGTCATCTCGCCGCTGTTGTGGATCAAAGAGTTTCGGCCGGACTGGCGGTCGCCGTACGTCTTGTCGTCGCCCGTGGCGTTGCCGGCCGGGACCCGTCTGACGATGACGACGTATTTCGACAATTCGGCTGACAAAGCCGTCGTGGCGCGGGCGCAAACGTGGCTGGCCGTGGTATCTGCCGGTCCGAAACGATAGCCGCGAATCCTACCTGCGTGTCTTCGTGCCCGTTGCCTCTGAGGCTCGGGCTCCTATTGAGGGACGGTCTCTCCCGGCCTCGGTGCCGCGAATGTAAACGACACCGTCGACAATCGATCGTTGCGCTGAAACTGCAGCCAGGCGCGATAGCGTCCGGGCTTGGGCAGCAGCGCGTCGAAGATGACCTCGGGCCCGCCAGTGGGTCCGGCGTTCGGATCCGGTTGCGTCTCCTCGCGCGGATGGGCGTGGACGTACTCGGTCATGTCCTCACTGAGGATCAGCAGGTGTCCCCATGCGCCCAAGTAGCGCTGCAGATCGGTCACGGGTGCATCGGTCTTCGCGTCACCAAAGCGAAACACCAAGTCGATCTCTTCCCCACCGAGGAACTGTGACTGTTCGTTGAGCAGCGACACCCTCACTCCGTCAGCCGTCCTGATCCAGGGCATGTCCGGCTTCAACTGGGCCTGCGCGGCCACGATGTCGGCATCGACGCCAGCCGTGACGATTGGCGTCGCGGTAATCTGCGCGCCGCCGCCACGAGCGAGGAAATCGGAAAAGAGCACGTAGTGCCCGGGCTTCGGAAGCGTGTGCTCGATGGTGAACGATCCATCCGCATGCGCTTCGGGATGGATGTGCGCGAACTCTTCGAGGTCACGACTGATCACGAACAGGTGGTACAGCTTGTCGTGCACGGTCGCAAACTCGCGCGCCTGCTCTCCTGTCAGCGGATGATGCGCCGTGAAGCGAAACTTGATCGGCGTCCCCGCTTTGAGCACCTTGGGGGTCGTCTCCACGCGCAACCGATAGTCCGGCATCGTGATTGGACTGCCGGCGACAAGCTCCATGCCGCAGCGCGGGCATTTCCCGGGTGAGGCTGACATCACGTCCGGGTGCATCGGACACACGTAGGCGCTTGCGGGGGCCGCGACGAGCTCCATACTGCACCGCGGGCACTTGCCCGGAATCGCGGACATGACGTCCGGATGCATCGGGCACACGTAAAAGGCGGCCGTCGTTTGGCCCTCGCCGGTCGTCGTCTGCTGATCGGGGTGGCTGTGGACCGTCAGGGCTGACGCGCCGATTGACGCTGCGAGCAACACGCTAACCAGAATTCGTCGCACTATCTGCCGATTGTAGGAACTTTTCACCAATCCCGACAACCTCGTGCCCGGCGATGCAGATCGGGGGACAGGTCGTGTCATCGGGGGATAGGCCCTGTAAAGGGTGATGGCGATCACCTGGGACGGCGCACCTCGACTTCGACGACTTCGGCATCGCCTCCAACGCTCGCGACGGTGTGCTCGGCGTCGCCGTCGAACCACGCAAGCTGCCCCGGCTTTTCGAGTGTCGTCGTCGAGATACCACGGGCGGATGCGCGACCGGTGATCAACACGACCGCCACCGGGTTGCGATGACGATGAGGCTTGGCGTCCGACGCGAGCGACCAGCGATAGCCGCGGAACCAACGATTTGTGATTTCCGGTTTGGCATCGAACCCCTCACTGGGCGTGTCGGTTTCGTCTCCCGCGGTTCGATTCAAGATGCCAATCAGCCGAAACAGCCCCTGACCGACGTTGTTGACGCGATGCGTCAACGGCTCCTTCGCATAGCTCGTCGAGCTCGTCATGCGGCCGAGGCGTGGAGGGGAGGCGGGTGCGACAGGTGCGCCGGGTGCGACAGGTGCGCGGGAGATGCGGCACCAGCCTGCGCGCGCGCACCCTGCGCGGCGTCGCCGCCCGACCACTCGCCGCCGAGCGTCTGGCTTCGCGTCTGAGACTGGCTCATCGAGACGTACAGAATCGGATCGCTGTGGGTGTGAAACAACGTGGTGTCGCCGGCTGGAATCTGCACATCGAGGATTCGCGTCACCGGCGCCTCGAAGACGAGATGGTGGCGTGGCTCTTCGTGAACGGGCACGACTTTCTCTGATTGCGCGACACCGACCGGGACACGCATCAAAAGGAAACACGCGAGAACGGCTGCGCAACTGGCTGCTACGACGACCCATGATCAACGCCTCCTCGAATCCGCTGCTACTTGGGTGATCCAGCGCCGTCTGGCACCCTGATCTGGTGAACGCGATTGCGCCACTCGTTCAAACTGATCGCAGTGCTCGTCAACACGGCCTCACGCCCGGGTCGCTTGATCCGAACGCTCGCAAACACGCGGTCCACAACCGGGACGGCAAAGTGCAAAGGCAGGTCGTTCTGCGAGTTATAGCCGCTGCCGGCATCGACCAGCCGAGTACCAAGGGGAACGCGCGAGCCATTGATGAACAGGGCGACCTCAGCGCCCGGCAGCGTCGACCGGCCCGCCTCATCCACGACACGAACGAAGAACGCACGGGACGTCGATGCCGTCGAAGCCGAGGTCAGCGTGTTGCGCAACAGCCAGTGCATCGCGTCCTTTTGAACGCCGGTCAGCGCGAGGTCCAAATCGCCGTCAGCATCGTAATCGGCCCACTGGGCGCCGTGATCGCCGGCTGGTGAACCAATTTCAGCCGGGGTCACGTCCTCGAACGTCTTGCCCGTGTTGCGGAACAGATAGTCGCGGTAGCTCTGGCCTCCTGTGACCGTGCCGTTGACATACAAGTCCAGGTTGCCATCGTTGTCCATGTCGCCGAACGCGCAGGTGTCGTAGCGCGCGTCGTTAGCAATCCCCCAGGCCGCTGACACGTCTTCGAACTTCCCCTTGCCACGGTTGAGGAACAGCCCGTTCTTGCCGTAGTTGGTGAAAAACAAGTCGAGATGCCGATCGTTGTTGACGTCTGCGACACAAGGCCGAACGGTCCCATTGGTTTTGTCGTTGGGTGTTCGCCCACCCCAGGCCACGCCGACCGCTTCCGCCACGTCGGCGAATCGACCATCGGTGTAGCTGAACAGACCGTTGGCATCACCATCCATGTTGCCGGTGATGACATCGAGGTCGCCGTCCTCGTCATAGTCGAACCAGACCGCACCCACTGTTCGTCGGGAGTCGGCGAGACCCACTTCCGGTGCGATGTCAACGAACTTGTTGCTGTCGTTCCTGAAAAGGGCGTTCGGCTTGTCGCGAAACGCTACGAACAGGTCGAGGTCCCGATCGCCGTCGAAATCGACCCAGACGGGCTGACGAACGGCTCCGGTCGCGACCGTGAGACCCGCTGCGAGCGTGGAGTCGGCGAACTTTCCACTGCTCGTTGCGATAAAACCGGAGGACTGACGAACCTTCCGGTCCTGGAGCAAAACCGACGAGCAAATCCGGGTCACCGTCAGCGTCGGCATCCCCCCACGAGGCCGCTCGAGTGGGCCGAGCGTCGGCAACGCCAGCCGTACCGGCAGCATCCGCGAACGTGCCCTTGTCGTTGCGGTAGAGGCGATTGGGCATACCATCGAAGCCGACGAACAGATCCGGATCGCCATCCCCATCGAAGTCGGCCCAGGCGTTCACAAACGACGCCCCAGCGGCGAACAGATCCTTCTGCACGTGCTCGAATCGCGCCACCTGCGCGACGCCACCAGCAACGGCCGCGAGCATGACAAGCGTTGTCTTCACCGCGCCCCACCGCAGCGTAGAATTCCCGACGTGACTCGGACAGCCCTTCTCGCCATTCTGCTCCTCAGCTCCAGCGCGATGACGTCGCAAACACCCCCGCCGTTTCGCGTCGAGGAAGCCAGCATTTCTGACATCCACGCGGCGCTCAAGGGCGGGAGCGTGACTTGCCGCGGACTGGTCGAACAGTATCACCGACGCATCGACACGTTCGACAAGAACGGCCCCGGCATCAACGCAATCGTACTCACCAATCCCGAGGCACTGGCGCAGGCCGACGCGCTCGATGCCCGGGCCAAACAAAGCGGCTTCGCGGGGCCGCTCCACTGCATCCCGATGATCGTGAAGGATAACTTCGAGACCGTCGGTTTGCAGAGCGCGAACGGCTCGCTCGCCCTGGCCGGGTTCGTCTCCTCGAAGGACGCCTTTCAGGTCCGACGCGTCAAAGAAGCCGGGGCCATCGTCCTGGCCAAGTCGAACATGGCCGAGTGGGCCTTCACGCCCTACGAAACCCTGAGCTCGATCCTGCCGGGCTACACCAAGAACCCCTATGCCCTCGACCGTGTCACCGCGGGCTCGAGCGGTGGCACGGCCGCGGCGGTCGCGGCAGGCTTTGGAGCGGTCGGGCTCGGCTCCGATACGGGCAATTCGATCCGTGGCCCCTCCTCGCACCAGGCACTTGCAGGAATTCGTTCGACGATGGGCCTGACGAGTCGGGCGGGCGTGATGCCTCTCAACCTGTTGGCCGACATTGCCGGACCGATGGCTCGGACGCTCGCCGATGCCGTCGCGGTCTTTCAGGTGATCGTCGGTGAGGATCCGGATGATCCCGTGACGGCAGTGGCGCGCGGTCGCACGAGCGAGAACTACGCGGCAGCGCTTGTCGCTGACGGCCTCCGTGGCGCTCGGATCGGGGTCCTTCGACAGGCGTACGAACGCGAGACGACTGACGCGGAGGTTGTGCAGGTCTTCACGAAGGCAGTCGACGACCTCCGCCGAGGCGGCGCGTCGATTGTCGATCCTGCGCGCGTCGAAGGGCTCGACAACATTCGGCGGGCACAGGGTGTCGGGCCATGCATGGGATTCAAGTACGACATCAATCGCTACCTTGCCGGGCACGGCGACATGGTGCCCGTGAAGTCGCTGGCTGAGATCGTGAAATCCGGCCGCTTTCACCCCACCGTGCAGCGACGGCTCGAGCAGGCCAACGACGGCGTCGAGAACGGTCCCGATACCCCGGCCTGCAAGGCGGAAATGGAATATCGCGAACAGGTTCGTGGCGCAGTGCTGAAGCTGATGGACAGTCAGAAGCTGGACGCGCTCGTCTATCCGACGTGGAGCAACCCGCCCCGATTGATCGGTGACCTCAACACGCCCCACGGCGACAACAGCCAGTTCTTTTCGCCGACCACTGGTTTTCCGTCGATTCAAGTTCCGATGGGCTATACACGTGGTGTGCTGCCCGCGGGAATCACGTTCTTCGGTCGCGCATGGTCAGAGGCGACACTACTTCGTCTGGCGTATTCGTATGAACAGGCGACGATGCATCGAGTTCCGCCGTCCAGCACACCACCGCTGCGGTGACGGCCAATGCGCTCCTTGTCGATGCAAACCATTTGCTCCGGAAACCGGGTTCCGCAGGCCGGAAAAACGCAGCTCCGGCGTAACGTCGACTGTCCAAGCGCGTGGGGACCCCCATCCCCACGTATTCGCCTGCGCAGCGTTTTTCGTGATCGCGACGGCCTGCTACACACGGTTTCCTCTGCAGACGGTTCGCATCGACCGGTCGCGCGCTCGCCGTGAGCGGCGGTCTCAAGCCGCTAACGGCTTCCGTCATCCATTGCTTCTCACGTCTACAGTCCTACTTCCTTGCCATCACTCCGCGCACCGCGGCTGCAATCATGCGATTGACCGCGGCGATCGAGAGGCCGCCCTCATCGGTTGGTGGAATGGTCGCAAAGCCGATGGCTGATGCCTTGTCATAGCGCTTGAAGATCTCCTCAAACACTCTCGCCAGCTGTTCGCTGGATGGGCCGTTCGGTACCTTGTTGCCGTGCGCCATCACCTCGCGAGGATCGAGAACATCCATGTCGATGTGGATGTAGATCTTGTCGGTCAGGCGATTCAGTCGATCGAGCTGCGTCCAGATCGCTGGCGTCATGTTGCGCAGGTCATCGACGCTGATCTGCTCGATCATCGAGTTGTCGAGCAGATGTTGCTCCAGCGGATCGGTGAGCCGCACCCCCGCCATCACGATATGACGATCGGGGAGCGGCGGGTCGAGCTTGGCGTCGAGCCGCATGACCTGCAGGGCGCGTCCGGTTGCAACCGCGACCGGCATCCCGCCGAGCGATCCGCTGCGCGTCGTTTCTGGGGTGTTGAAGTCAGGATGAGCATCGAGCCAGAGCATGCCAATCTTGAGCGGTTCACGGGTCGGCCCAGATCGCTGGAGCCCGGCGACGAGTCCCGGCATCGACGGACATGTAGCCAGGAGCCCGACGGTGAGGAACCCCTCGCGCTCGTTCTTGGTCACGATGTCCGCGAAGTGTCCAAGCGCCATGCCCAGCCGCTTCCACCCCCCGTACTCGGTGTCCTCCTCGGCGGTAAGGCGCGCTTCCTCGATTCGAGTGGTGGCGCCGAGATCAGCAAGGATCTTCTGGATGCCGCCTTCCGCCATCGTGGTTGGCCCTTTCGAGAGGCCGTTGGGCGAAAAGGGCTGCTTCGAGAGGGCCACACGAAGCTTGCCGTCAGCCGCCTGATACTTCTTCTGCGCGGCAAGCGGCACGACAGCGAACGCAATGGCGAGGGCGAGCAGGATGGGGCCATGACGCTTCATTGGTGGTCTCCGAGTTTTGGCAATTCCAGGGCCCGGGCCTAGACGCCCCGCCGGAGCCGGTCTGAGACGGAGCCTCGCTAGTCATTTTCGTTTGCGCGCCAGCCGCCAGAACTGTGCCTCGTTCAGGATGGTGATCCGGTGGCCCTTCTCGCGTAGACGTTTGATCTCCATCAGCTTGATACCGGCGTCACGACCAGCGGCCTGAAGCTTGTTCGGCCGCCCCCGAACGACAACCGACGTCCGGGCCGAGGGCCCGCTGTGGACGACTGCGCCGGCCTTGCGGGCCGCCCCCGCCGCCTCGCTTCGAAGAGTCGTCAGGATCCCGGTAAAGGCCAGGTGGACGCCTTTCAGTGTGCGAAGCGCGCCGACCTTGAGCGACGCTGGCGGGTTGGAAAGCGCGTCGATCAGCTCGTCCGCGCTTTCGTATCGCTTCCGACGCTCGCCGATGCAGCGATAGATGATCTCTTTCAGGTGATCGCTGCACGGGAAACCGCGAACCTCCGCCGTGCGGATGCGTGCGTACGCGGCACCTTTGACCAACATCCCCACCAACTGACCGACCTGGTACACATCGTCACGCGCCTGCCACTTGGGAGCAGCGCCATCGAAAATGTCGCTGGGAGCCATGTGCGGATTCAACGTGCGCGCCGTCACGCCGCGCCGGTCGCTCTGCTGCCGGACGATGCCGAAGTCGCCGAGCTTGAGGCGTGAATCGTCACACACAAATACGTTCAGCGGGGTGAGATCGCGGTGCAGCAACTGACCGCGATGCAGCTTGACGAGCACCTGGAGAATCCCGGCGATTTCGCGCCTGACGGCGGCCTCCGCCCACGGCTTGCCGGTACGGTGCAGATAGCGGCTGAGATCGCCATCACGAGCGTACTCGAGCGCCAGGCAGTAAAGCACCTGACCGTCATCGGTCATGAGGGGAAAGGAGTCGTAGACTCGAATCGCGCGCGGATGATTGCCCAGCAGCAGCCCGAAATACGCTTCGCGCAACCAGCCATCGATGCGCTCGCTGACCTTGATGCACACGACCTCGGGGACCGACGACGAGCGACCGAGTCGGGCTGACAGGTAGACTTGCCCAAACCCTCCCTGTCCGAGCAGCGGCCCAATGCGATACCGCAGGCGAGACTCGGGACTTTCGATCACCTCGGACTGAGTCAACAGCAACTGCCGCGCGCTCGCGATAACCGTGAGGCTTCTCGTCCTCGTCGTGGCGGCACTGAGATTCTTCGCCATGAGATGTTCCCACCATGATAAGCACAGACGCCAGCCACGGAGGGCGCGAAGACACGAATCACACCTAAGTTTGCGTGAGCATCGGCATGTGCAGGATCGATGGGCTTGACGTGATCAATCTGCGGCCGGTCGCGGCGGGCCCACCCGCAGGTTCCTATCCTCCGGTCCGAGCCATCTTGACGATCTTGATCGGCGGCGTCAGTCGTTGCGCTTCAACGTTGGTCTTCCGATCCGCCGAGGATGGCGCCATCTGGATCTTCCGAGCGACGTCCATCCCCGACACAACGCGGCCGAACGCGCCAAACCCCTGACCGTCTGGATTGCGCATCCCACCAAAATCGAGCGATGGCTGGTCGTTGATGCAAATGAACCAGCCCGATGTCGCGGTGTCGGGCCCTCCACGCGCCATGGAGACGACGCCGTCCTTGTGCAGGATGCCCGTCACGCTCGTGCGTTCGAGCGCGATTGGTGGAAAGTTGGCTTTCTCAACCTCCGTGGTGACTCCGGCCTGGATGACCTCGATCTTGATGGTGCTCTCCGGCTGGTTGTCCATCTTCACGGTGCGATGGAAGGTGCCGCCGTTGTAGTGGCCGGCATCGACGTACTTCAGGAAGTTCGCCGCTGTCACGGGCGCTTTCGCTACATCGACTTCGATGACGATGTCACCCAGCTCGGTTTGCACGAGCACACGAACGGGCTTCGCCTGCGCCCCAAGTGAGGTCACAGAAAGAGCGAAGGCGATTACCCACACGCAGTGTCTCATCATATGAACGTACACGCCTCAGAGGCTCAGAGTCTCAGAAAACTAGAAAGTCAAGCTCTCCAGGTTACGTTCTCTGAGTCCTCTGAGTCTCTGTGGCCTCGTCATCGATCAGTGGCCTCGTCGTAATCAGAAGCGGTATGTGGCCGCGAACTGGAATTGTCGTCCCGGGAAGACGTTGCTCCCCCCGGAGTGCTCGCCGAACCGCACGTTGCCAACGAGATTGATATAGCCGCCCGCCAGCAGGTTCTGATTGTTGAAGAGGTTGAACACGTCGGCGCGAACCTCGATGTGATCGTTCCCGATCGGAATCTGCCGCGCCAGCGTCAGGTCGGCATAGTTGATGAACTTGCCGCGCGCGTTGTTTTTCTCCCCCGGTCTGCTTGGCTGGCAGCCGCGGGAGTTGCAGGCCGCGTTCAGACCCACGCTATAGCCGACAGGGTCGCCGGCATAGCGGATGGAGTACGGCGCGCCGCTCTGCGAATGGGTCACCGTGCTGAGCCGCCAGTCGCTGAAGATCGGCCCACGCCCCGGGATGTTCCACGTGATGCTGGTCACCAGGTTGTGCGGCGTGTCGGCGCCCGTCGGCCCACGGTCGGACTCGGGGTCGGTGCTGTTCTCCGGTGAGAACCAGTGATTGAGCCGATCTTCGGACTTCGAGTAGGTGTACGACGCCGTCAGGATGAGCGGCGTGGTCCGGTGCTGAGCGGCGAAGCGGATGCCCTGATACCAGGAGCGCCCCTCGTTGGTCAGCAGGTCCATGTGCCGGAAGCCGTTGTTCACCGGCACGATCGGCCGCGTCAGATCGGCCTGCGCAACGGTTCGGACGACGGCATTGGGATTGGCGCTGAGCGCCGCGTTGAGCACGTCTTTTGAGATCGGCACCGGCGCGTTCATGTCGAGGAAGCCCTGCTTGACGCCGCGATTGATGTTGGCATCGACGGCTACGCTGGTACGCACGCCGAGTAGCCGCTGGAAGCCGATGCTCGCCGTCCAGGCGTGCTCGTTTTCCAGGTCGGGCGAAATCTCCTGGATGCTGCGCGCCGGCAGCACGGCCCCCGGCGGAAACGCCGGCAGCGTGTTGGGGAAGGTCGGAAACAGCGCGTCGGCTGGGGTCAAATTGACTGTGACCTGCCCGTTCCGGCCGCCGACGCCGCCCTTGACGATGGTGAAGATGGGGTGCTGCTGCGTGAAGCGCCCGACGCCGCCGCGGACGGCCCACCTCTGATCGCCCGTGGGATCCCAGGCGAAGCCGATGCGCGGATCGAAGTTGTTGGCATCGGTCCCCGCGGGCCAGTCCGGGATGTCCTTGATGATCTCCACGTCGTAGCGAAGGCCGAGATTGAGCGTCAGGTTCGGGCGCACGCGCCAATCGTCCTGGAAGAAACCGGCGATCACGTACGCCTTCGGGAACATCAGCCGGGCCTCGGGGACCAATGCGAACGACTGCGTGTACTGGATCGGATTCGGCGCCACGTTCGGCGCGCCCGCAAACGTGTAGCGGCCGTTCTGGAGCGGTTGGAAGAGCTGCTCTGTGACGTCATACGTGAACGAGGCGCCCGTCTTCATCGTGTGACTGCCCGCCCACATCGAGAGCGTCGACGAGATGTCGTAGGTTTCTTCCGGCAGCACGCCCCAGGTGCCCTGGTCGTAGCCGCCGGACGTGGAGTAGCCCTGTCGCACGATCGCCACGCAGTCGCACTTGGCCGCGCGGCGATCGGTGTAGCGGGAGTACTGGCCGCGCACTTCGTTCAACATCCGGTCCGAGATGACCGTCGTGAACGTGCCGTGAAGCGTGTCCACGTTGTTGTCCCAGATGAAGCCGGTACCCGGCAGGTTGAGCCCGCCGGTCTCGTTGTCCTTCTTCCAGCGGACCATGTTGTAGCGGACGCCCAGCGAATTCTTCGGCGAGAAGCGGAGGTCGACCTTGGCGTGTCCCTGGTGCTCGTCGGCCGGCGTCGGCACGACCAGACCGTTCGCCTCCTCGGCCGTTACCACGACCTGGCTGCGCTCGCGACGGCGCTCGTAGCTGCCGAAGAAGAACGCCTTGTCCCTGGCAATCGGGCCGCCGACGGTACCGCCGAACTGCTGCTGGTTGTACGGCGCCTTGACCTTCTCACCGTTGACGACGGGCGCGAGGGGCGGCGCCGCGTCCCAGTCGCCCGGGCGCACCATCACGAACGCCGAGCCGTTGAACTCGTTCGTGCCGGTCTTGGTGATCATGCTCGCCACACCAGCCGAGTGCCCACCGAACTCGGCGGAGAACTGATTGGTGATGAGCTGCACTTCCTTGACGGTTTCGATCGCGAATCCGCTGGACCCAAGCTGCGGCGCGCGCTGCAACGTCAGCCACTTCGAATGATTGTTCGTGCCGTCAACATAGGTGCCGAAGTTCCAGACCTCACCGCCGCCGACGTTGACCGCGTTGGAGCCGGTGCCAGTGGCCACGACGTTGGAGTCGAGCGTAAGCAGCCGGAAGTAATTCCTCTCCTTGACTGGCAGGTTCTCGAACGCCGTGCGATCGATGGTGCTCGACACTTCCGACGAGCTGGTTTGCACAATCGGCGAATAACCAGCCACCGTCACGGTCTCCTGCACCGACGACAGCTTGAGCGTGAAGTTCAGGACGACGTTCTGACCGGCATTGAAGACCAGGCCTTCGCGCACCTCGGTGGCAAAGCCCTGAATCTCGACGCGGACCGAATAGCGTCCTTCAGGCGGAAGGCCTCGCACCACGAACCGACCGCTCACGTCCGTTTCAATCGTTCGCGACAGGCCGGTCGCGGTGTTCTGGACCGTCACGGTCGCACCAGGCAGGACCGCCTGCTGGGTGTCGACGACCACGCCTTCGAGGGCAAACGTGGGGTTCTGGGCATACGCGACCGTGCTGGCGAATATCCCCAAGAGCAGAGCAATCGCAATACCGAAACGTGGCTGCATCAAGTTGCGCATAGCACGCCTCCGCTGGGCGAAATCATCAAAAGGATAGAAGGGGCGATGCTACCACCGATGAGGGTCGGCTCGCCCGACGTCCGTCACTGGGATAGGGGCGTGCCTCCACGTAGGGCAGAGGGCTCAGGGCGCAGGCCGTAGGGAGGGATCAGGGACGGGATCAACCCGGGAGCGGGCGGGGAGCAGGTCTTAACGCAGAGCTATCAGCGTCGTCATCAACGCGCAGATCAGCGTACAGAGCAAAGGGCATAGGACGCGCACCCGCGCCCTATGCCCTCGTTCCCTACTATGCCCTTCGCCCTGCGCCCTGCGCCCTTACCGACAGGCTCACCCGCGACTCGCCGTCGTCGTCGGCGCGCTCATGATCTTCTTGAAGGCGACCATGAAGCGGTCCATCTCTTCCGGTATGCCAACGGAAACGCGCAGGTGCTGCGTCATCGGCGGGAAGGGACGTCCGACCAGCACACCTTCCTCGCGGAAGGCTTGAATGACCGGCTGCACTTCGCGGCGGAGGTGGACCATGAAGAAGTTGCTCTGCGACGGAATGACGTCGTAGCCCAGCGCCTTCAGATCGCGTGCTGCCTTGTCGCGTCCGGCGATGGTCTTCGCCTTTACGTCCGCCATCGCAGCCTTGTTCTTGAGCGCGGCGACGCCGCCGTACTGAGCCAGCACGTTGACGCTGCCGGTCGAGAAGGGGCGCATCTTCTCCAGAATCGCCGGAGTCGCTACCGCGTAGCCAAGACGTAACGCGGCCATGCCGGCGATCTTCGAGAACGTGCGCGCGACGACCACCGGGCGACCTTCGGTGACGTATGGCATCGCGGTCGCGTAGTTCGGGTCGTCCACGTAGTGGTGATAGGCCTCGTCGATCAAGACGGGCATGCCGGTCGGAAGGCTATCCAGCAACTGCTTGATCTCGTCCTTGGTGACGATCACGCCGGTCGGGTTGTTGGGATTGCAGATGTAGACGAACCCGATCTCGCTCTGGTGCTTCTTGGCCGCGTCGATCATCACGCCGATGTCCTGACGGTAGTCCTTGGTCAGCGGCAGCTTGATGGCCTCGCTCTTGATGTTGGTCGCATGCGAGTAGACCGAGTTGTACGACGGCTCGACACCGAGGACCTTCTTGCCCCCGAGCAGGAACGTCGTCCCGACGACCTGCAGTACCTCGCCACTGCCGGCGGTGATCATCACGTTCTCGGGCTTGACACCGTCGTATTCGGCGATCGCCTGCTGAATCCCGGCATTCGGGTAGCCGTAGCGCCCCGCGTACTTCCAGGCGCCTTCCATGGCCTTCATCACCGAGTCGGGGATGCCCCAGTTGTTCTCGTTGTTGGCCAGCTTGGCGAGCGCGTCGTAATCAGCTGCGGTCTGCTGCGGGCGCGGTGCCCCACCCGGCCGTCCCTGTCCAGCCGCACCCTGTGCGAACACATCCAGACCGGTCCCGGCACTGACGTATCCGAGTGCGGCCGCCAATCCGCCCACGAACCGGCGTCGTGAAACCGCGTGCTTGAACTCCATGAAATCCTCCGGGTTTTGAGCCGACCGGGCATTTTACCGCCTTTCACGGACGGCCGGCTGGAAATCCCTGAACCGGCCTTCTATTGCGTGATTTGGCGATTGGGTGAATGGGTGATTGCACGCGTGATTGGGTGATTGGGGGATTTTGATTGGGTGATTGATCGCGATTACCGGTTGCGCGCCGCTTCGGCAATCGCGATCCACTTCGCGGGCGATGTACTGGCGACGAGCTCTTCAATCGCGGGAAGCGGCAGGTCGTCCAGCTTCTTGAAGCTGATGCACGACTTGCCCATGTGGAGCTTCTTCCCCGCTTTGGCGAAGCTCTCTTCGAGGACCTTCAACTGCTTCGGATCGCCGTACGGTCGCATCAAGTAAAGCGTGGGAGCTGATGACGCCCCCGGTCATAGCCTCTTCGTAACCCTTGGGCAGGTTCTTGCGGATCAGGCTGCGCACCAGTCCTCAGTATTTGGCTTCTGCGCTTTCAACCCCACTAACTCTGTGTCTCTGTGCCTCTGAGGCTTGTACGTGATCAGGGCACAATGCGAAACGGTTCGTGTTGCTCGACTTGTCGATCCGCGGTCCGTGCACGAACGCGAAGCACGTAGACGGCAGGCGCCAGGCTCTGGAGCGGAACCTCGAAGCGCGTTTTGTTGCCGGTCCCCGCCGGCACGGGCAATGTGACGAGCGACTCGCCCTTCTGATTCAGCAACTCAGTGACGAGCTCCGGCGTCGGCCCTGCGCTGTAGTACTCCAATTCCACGAGCAGCCGATCCGTCTTGCGCAGTCTCCGCGTGGCGGACGGCGAAGCGTCGGGCGCCTCGCGGAGGCCGCGAAGCTCGAAGGCCGAGCGCGCCAGATAAAAGCGCAGCGTTGCCAGCGCCAGCGGATCCTTGCCGATCGCGGGGACGCTGATGTCCGCAGGCCAGCGATCGAGGACCTCTCCTCGAGCGTCGTAGCTGGTGAACCGCAGGAGCTCTTTGCCCGGGCTGAGAACGAATCGAGCTTGCACCGCGGTTGCCGGTGTCTCGCGCCGACCGATCGACTGCGCCGGGCCCTCGACCGTCCCGTCAGTGCGAAGCCGCTCCACATCGAGTCGCGTGGCCGCTGCCGACCCGGTCCTTGCCGTCGGCTCCCAGGTCACGACGACGTCAGTCAGCGATTCGTCACCGCGTGAGAAGCCAACCCAGATGTCGGCGGTGCGTCCCAACCTTGGTTCAACGAGGTTGGTCAGGGCGTCCATCACTTCGGTGGCCACGGGCGTCACGGGCGGTGCAGTCAACTCCTCGGATCGGGGCGCATAGTACCCACGACGAGCCACCACGCGTGCCCCACGCCGCTTGACCTCGACGTCGATCTTGTGGAACTTGCCATCCGCCATCTCGCGCGACGGTGCGTAACCCACCAGATAGTAGGCGCTCGCATCCTCGATGACTTCATCGAGGTGCTCGGCGTGATCATTCGTGTTGTGGATGGCGCGCCCGCCGGTTTCATCCGAAAACCGGCGGAGGACCATGTTGCCGCCAAACTCGCTCGACCCGAGCGGACGCGGGTCGAGTGTGTGAATCGTGACGTTGCCACGATTCGCGGATTGGACGACGTCCTCCATTCGCGGCCAATTGATGCTGCGCAAACTGACCGGGGGGCCCTGACTGACGAACAAGATGGACTTGCGCCCTTCACGCAGCCCTCCCAGATGCGTCGCGACGGCATTGACCGCATCGAGCGTCACGCCCGCACGCAGCTCCCAAACGTTGCGCTGCGTTTGCTGCATCTCCTCTGCGGCGCTGCGGACCGGAAACAATTCACCACGACGGCCCTCGAACTTCGACACCCTCTCGAGCATCGCGTTTCGGTCGCGCGTGAACTCGATGTGCGTCAGCGGCGTGAGCGGGTCGACGATCGCCACGAGATCGTACGGCCCCAGCTTCTCGACGAACGCGCGTAGCGTGCGTCGCAACGGAATCATGATCTGCGGCGCCTTGTCGATGTGATAGTCATCCAGAAACAATACGAACAGCCGGACATCGTCTCGCGCGGCTTGAACGCGAGCGTGCTCGGGCGATCGAATCTCGATTGCTTCTTTGAGATCTTCGGGAACACCGCCATTGAGGCGGATGAACTGCGCGGTCTCGACCGTTTGAGGGACGCCGTCCTCCTTGACGATGAAGTCAGAGGGCTCCAACGTCTGGATCGCGTGGCCGTCGCGATCCGTCACCGACACGTCGACTCGGACGATGTTGACCTTTGCCCGGAAGATTGGGGACTCGGGCTGCTCGGGTGGCTTTTGAGCAGTCGGCTTCTGCTCGGGCTTCTGTTGTTCCTGAACCGATGCCATCAGCCTTGGCGAGGCAGACCCGCCGTACAGTCCAAACGCAACGCAAACGAGGGGAATCAAAAGGAAGCGAACGCGCATCATTGGCCTACGTCATGCGGGCAGGGCAATCCTCATTCTATCGCTGCCGGCTGCCAGCTGCCGGTCGGCCGGCTGCTGATGGCAGGTGGCCGTCTAGACTGTGGGCTCGGCGAGCGACGCGACGTCAGCACTGTCTGTGAAGGCGAGCGATTCGGAATTGACACAGAAGCGGAGGCCGGTCGGACGCGGCCCGTCCTCGAACACATGGCCGAGGTGGCAATCGCAGCGGGCGCACAGAATCTCGACCCGACGCATGCCATAGCTGCGATCCTCGTTATTCACGACGTTCTCGTCGGCAATTGGCTGAAAGAAGCTGGGCCAACCCGTCCCCGAGTTGAACTTGGAGTCGGACGTGAACAGCGGCAGATGGCAGCAGACGCAGGTGTAGACGCCCTGCCTCTTGTTGTCGAGCAGCGTGCCGCAGAAGGGCCGCTCGGTGCCCTTGCCCCGAGCAACCTCGTACTGCTCTGGCGTCAACTGCGCGCGCCATTCGGCGTCCGACTTCTCCACCCGCGACAACTCGACGGGACCCACGAGTTGGCCGGATTTGTTGAAGACCTTGACTCGAACGTTCATGTTCAACACCTCAGAACAATCCAACCTTTCCCGCCACCGAGGCAACCAGCTTGGCGGGGTCGAAGCCCACACCTCGTCGAAAGACGAGCTCAACCTTCCGAATGTCGGCAATCGTCGCCGACGGATCGCCAGCGACGACCATCAGGTCGGCTTGCTTGCCGGTGGCAATACTTCCGATGCTCTTCTCGCGGCCAAGATACATCGCCCCGCTGAGCGTGCCGATGCGGATGGCGTCGAGTGGGGTGAATCCGGCCTCGACCAGCAGCTCGATCTGGCGCTGATTCGCGTAGCCGGGGATGACGCCGCCCGATCCCGTGGGATCGGTGCCGGCAATCAGTGTTCCGCCCGCACGGACAAACGCACGTTCGAGTGCCATCGCCTTTGGAAACAGCTTGACGTAGTTGGACTTCGTGTTCTGCGAGACTCGTGCGTGCGCCTGCTCGAACTGCTGTTTGAGCGACGGCGCGAGGACGTCGAGCCCTGGAGGCATCGGGCGTCCGGGGGTGATGGTCTCGAAGACCGTCAGCGTGGAGGTCAGAGCGACGCGCTGGTCGATGAGCTTTCGCACCAGCGCCTGGAACGCCGCGCCGTTTTCGTCGAGCGTGGTGAGCGCTTGCTGACCACGGCCCTGGGCCGGGCAGTTGTCTGGCTGCTTGTCGGTGACGAAGTCGGTCGCCGCGAGGAACCCGTGTTCGAGATTGTCGATGCCGAGGTCGGCCGCCTCGCTGTAGGTGACCGAGCACAGGTGGCCGGTCACCTTGAGGCCTCGCTTGTGCGCTTCCTCGATCGTGGCGCCAAGCGCAGCGCGCGAGATCTGCATATAGGCCTTGAACGACGTGGCGCCCTGTCCCGCCCAGTAGCTGACATGCTGCCGTGCGTCCTCGGCAGTGGTCACCGTGTTCATCTGCTGGAACTGGTTTCGACCGTTCACATATGGCGCCGTGGCATCAATCGAAGGTCCAGCCTTTTCACCGGCTTCAACCGCTCGCTTGAGGTTGAGGTCCATGTAGCCGTTCAAGTTGCCGCCTGTGCGCAGCGTCGTGACTCCCCCGGCAAGATAGAGTCGCGTGAAGCTCTCACCCAACTGCCCGTACACGCCCGGGCCCGTCGGGTAATAGAAGTGCTCGTGAACCATCACGAGACCGGGGAGAACGCTCCTGCCGGTGAGGTCGATGACTTCAGCGCCCGCTGGCAACGTCACGCGAGAGGAGTCGCCAACGTCGGCAATCGTGCCGTCGCGTACGATCAGTGTTTGTCGCTCCCGCGCTGGCGTTCCAGTCCCATCAATGACACGGACATTCGTCAGCGCGATGACGGGTGCGCTGGTCCGCACATAGGGCTTCACACCGTCGGCGAGCGGCGGTTGCTGCGCGCCACCGGAGAGACCCACGAGCATCACCATCAACGTCGCAACATACCGGTTCATATGCGGTCCCAGGTCGACGGTCTACGGTTTACGGTAGCCACGAAGATCACGAAGTCACGAAGTACGAAGTTCCGACACGGACAGGCCACAGAGGCTCCGAGAAACTCAGAGACCAATATGTCGTTTCAATTCAGTCCAGAGCAAGCGATCCTGTGTAGATCGCCATTCCGACCACGGCGTCCACGCCGATGGAGTGCAGCGCATCAATCTCCTCGCGCGTCGTGATGCCGCCTGCAGCGGTGAGCTTTCGTGCCGTCGCGTCCCGCAGGGCTCGAATTGCCTCCATGTCGGTGCCCTGCATGAGCCCCTCTTTGTCGACATGCGTGTAGAGAAACTCCCCGCAATACGGCTCCAGGGCTTTGACCGCCTCGACGCTCGAGACGGCGAGCGGCGTCCGCCATCCATGAATGACCACGCGTCCGCCCTTCGAATCGACGGCGGCTACGATTTTGTCGAGGCCAACGGCGTCTCGAAGTGCTTCGGCGAAGTCGAACTTGATGACGCTGCCGCCCTCGGCGCCTCGTCGAATATCGAAGAATGCCGACCCAACGATCACGGCGGTCGCGCCGGCCGCCAGCACGTCCTCGGCGCGACCAACAGATCGGATGCCGCCGCCGACGCGACATGGAAGTCGAGTCGCAACGTATCGGACCAATTCGTCGTTGGTGCCAGTGCCCATCGCGGCGTCGAGATCGATCAATTGGATTGCGGGGAACCGAGAGAACCGTTCGATCCAGCCATCGAGATCGTCCGACTCGAGAGCAAGCTTCTCGCCTTGCACGAGTTGCACGACCTTACCGCCTTTGAGATCGATCGATGGAATCAGCATGCGTCACACACAAGGCACGGAAGCACGGAACACGGAAAAGATTGCCACGAAGGAACGAAGAACACGAAGAACTTTGAAGCTCTTGCTTCGTGTCTTCGTGCCCTTCGTGGCATCGTCGCCTCCGCGTTTCCGTGTTTCCGTGCCCTGTTCCGTCACAGACGAACCGGAATACCACGACCTGCCAGAAACGCCTTCAACGCCCTCACACTCTGTTCGTTGAAGTGGAATATCGAGGCGGCCAGGGCGGCGTCCGCATGCCCGATCGTGAATACTTCGGCAAAGTGATCGAACGTGCCCGCACCCCCGGAGGCGATGACCGGAATCGGCACGGCGTGCGACACGGCCGCCGTCAGGTCGCAGTCGAACCCCGCCTTCGTCCCATCCCGATCGATTGACGTCAGCAGGATCTCGCCTGCGCCGCGACTGGCCGCCTCGCGAGCCCAATCGACCGCGTCGCGCGCCGTCTGGTCCGTGCCGCTGCGGGCGTAAACATCAAACTGGCCCGCCTTCCCCCGCTTGGCATCGATGGCCACGATGACGGCCTGGCTGCCATAGCGCGCGGCGAGTCGTGAGATGAGCGAGGGATCGGCGAGCGCCGCGCTATTGAAGCTGACCTTGTCTGCGCCTGCATCAACTGCCGATGAGGCATCGTCTTCGGTACGAATGCCGCCGCCCACGCAGAGCGGCAGGAACACCTGACGAGCCACGGCTTGAATGGTCTCGGCACGGGCACGACGAGCCTCGAGCGTGGCGGTCACGTCGAGGATCACGATCTCGTCGATGCCTTCACGGTTATAGCGTGCGGCCAGCGCGGCCGGATCGCCGGCCGGGCGCAGGTGCTCGAAGTTGATGCCCTTGACCACCTGGCCGTCGCGAACGTCCAGGCACGCAATGATGCGCTTAGACAGCACGGAGCCAATTGCCGAGAATCCGGAGGCCGACGTCGCTGGATTTCTCCGGGTGGAACTGCACGCCCGCGATTCGCCCCTGCTCCACGGCCGACGCAAACGTCACTCCATAGCTCGTCGTCGCAACCGCGACCTCGGTGACCGGCGCGACATACGAGTGCGTGAAGTACACCTGCGCGTCCGGCGCGACGTCGGCCATCAACCCGGTCGCGCGTGAGATTGCCAGACTGTTCCAGCCAACGTGAGGAATCTTGCGAAGCGGGGTCGGGTCTATTTCCGGTTTCTGCGTACCAGCGTCCGACAAGTGGCTGCATACGCCGAGGAACGCGCAGAATCCCCGTACGCCGGGCGCTTCGGTACTGCCTTCGAACAACCACTGCATCCCAAGGCAGATCCCGAAGAGGGCCGCCCCACGATCGAGAGCGGCCTGGATCGCTACACGCCACTCGTCACTCAGCGCACGCGTCGCGGCGAAGTGGCCGACCCCTGGAACGATGATGCCACGGACCTCTGCGAGCTCCGCCGCGACGACCGGCGTTCGCACGTCAGCCCCAATCGCGGAAAGTGCCTTGCGGACTGACGTGAGGTTCCCGGCGCCGTAATCGAGCAGTGCAATCACAAGAGGCCCTTCGTGCTCGGCAGCTGCTTCGCCATCCGCCGATCCTTCGCGCATGCCACCCGCAGCGCGCGCGCGAACGCCTTGAAGCACGCCTCGATCTTGTGGTGATTGGAACGTCCGTACAGCACCTTGAGGTGCACATTGCCTCGCGCGGCGCTGGCGAATCCCTCGAAGAAGTCGTGAACGAGCTCGGCCTGCAGATCACCAACCAGTCTGACTTTCACCTTGGTGTCCACGACGGTATGGGCACGGCCGCCGAGATCGACAGCAGCCACGGCAAGGGTCTCGTCCATGGGCATGACGAAGTAACCAGCGCGATTGATGCCTCGACGGTCGCCGAGGGCTTTGGTCACAGCCTCGCCGAGGGTGATGCCGACGTCCTCGACCGTGTGATGCTGATCCACATCCAAATCGCCCTCCGCCCGCACTGAGAGATCGAAGGCCCCGTGTCGTGCGACCAGGTCGAGCATGTGATCGAGAAAGCGAATGCCCGTGCGGTTGTCGAAGCGCCCACGACCATCCAGGTTCAGCGTCACCGAGATTCGTGTCTCCCGGGTCGCTCGCTCCACTACCGCCTTGCGCACACGGCCTCCAGCACCTCGATCGCCCGTTTCGTATGGTCGACAGCGCCCGCCGTAATGCGAAAACAGTTGGCGCAATGTGGCTCCCGGGTCCGGTCGCGAACCAGCACGCCGTTGGCAATCAGGCCATCGATCAACGCCCGTGCCTGGCTCCCGCCATCAACCAGGACGAAGTTCGCAGCACTCCGCCAATACCGCAACCCGAGACGGTCGAAGGCGTCGTAGAGCATCGCCTTCGATTGGGTCGCCTGCTCGACGAACCAGGGCGTGAACTCGCGATCCGTGATGGCGGCTCGCACCGCGGCCACAGCGACGACGTTCAAGTTGAACAACGGCATCACCGCGCGAATCGGCTCGAGCACGTCGGGCGGAGCTATCATGACGCCCACTCTCATACCGGCGAGCCCATGGGCCTTCGAAAACGTTCGGCCGACCAGCACATTGGGATACGTCAAGGCTTCGTCGAGGAAGTTCTCACCCATGAAGTCGTGGTAGGCCTCGTCCAGAAAGACGAGCGCATGGCCCGCTTCCCGTACGACGCGTCGAATGGCGTCCTTCGACACCGGCTGACCCGTCGGGTTGTTCGGGTTGTTGATGTAAATCAGCCGCGTGTTCGCCGAGATTGCCGCAAGCACGCCCTCTTCCGGAAACGCAAAGTCGCGGCCCGGTGGCACGCTGGTGACACGCGCACTCATCGCCTTCGCGGTTGAGATGTAGGTCTCGAACGCCGGCAACGACATCACGACCTCTGGTCGAGGTGACGGCGTCACCAGGGGCGCGCCAGCGGCGACGAGCGCGGAGGGGGTCCGCGCGCCCAGATACGCAATCGCCGTCAGCAACACGCCTTCGTCAAGCCCATTGGTCAGGATCATCCATTCCGGATCAACGCCGAGAAACGCGGCCGTCTCCAGGACAGCGGCTCGGTAATCGGGATAGGTCGCCAGCCCGCGGGCGTCGAAGGCTCGCACCGCTTCAACCACCTTCGGGGAGCATCCCGACGTGTTCTCGTTGAGATGCAAGCGCAGGCCGGGACCGAGGTCAGGAACTCCTTGGATGTTCACGTTGTTGAACCCTGATGGCAATTGCACGAGCGTGTGCGTCAAGTCCTTCAGCTTCTGCCAGCGTCGTGACGGTCGGCGCCAGCCGCTCGAGGCCGCGCCGCGAGACACGTTGTACGGAAACCAGCCGAACGAAGTCGGCGGTGTTCAGTCCGCCTCTGAACCGCGCCGCCCCGGCCGTGGGGAGCACGTGATTTGATCCAATGGCGTAATCACCGGCCACCTGGGCGGTCCACGAACCCACGAAGACCGCACCCGCCGCTCGGACCCGATCGACCAACGATTCGCGATCGACGACGAGATGCTCGGGCGCCGCGGCGTTGGCGAGCGCCATGGCCTCGTCCAGCGTCCGTGTGACGATCACGCCGCCGTGCCGGGCGATGGATTCTCGCGCTGGGCCGGCGGTGGCAAGCAAACGCTCGACCTGTCTCGCGACCCGAGCCGCCAAACGAGGGCTCGGCGTCACCAGAACGGCCCGAGCATCCGGATCGTGCTCCGCTTGAGCCACCAGATCGGCGGCAATCCACTCGGCCGACCCACTCGCGGCCACGATGAGGATCTCGGTCGGACCGGCATAGAAGTCAATCGCGCAATCAGGGCTGACGAACGCCTTGGCCGCCGATACCCACTGGTTCCCGGGGCCGACGATCTTGTCTACGCGCGGCACGGTGGCGGTGCCGTAGGCCAGTGCGGCGATCGCGTGAGCACCGCCGACGTGAAACACGCGATCGACGCCAGCCTCCAGGGCCGCAGCGAGGACAACTGGATGAAGCCTAGGACACGTCACCACGACCTCCCGCACGCCGGCAACGCGGGCGGGAATGGCAGTCATCAGGAGAGACGAGGGCAGCGGGTAGCGGCCAGCCGGCACGTAACACCCGACGCGGTCGAGCGGAATCACTCGTTGTTGGACGAGTACACCCGGGGTGACGGTTGTGCGAAAGGCATGCGGACGCTGAGCCCGTGCGACGCGTCGAATGTGGGTGGCTGCGCGGCGAAGCGCGCGGCGCACACCGGCCGACACCGAACGCGCCGCTCGATCCCAATCGGCGTGCGGCACCTCGATCGGTCCCGTCAGCCCATCGAGATCGGCCGCGTATCGACGGAGAGCACGGTCGCCCTGTCGCCGCACCTCTTGCACGATTCGTGCGGCGCGCCGCTCGACGGACGCATCTCGAGCTCTCGCCGCGGAAAGAAGCGTGCGCACCGCGCGCCGATTGGTTGAGGAGACCACGCGCATCAGGAAAGTCCCGGTCACAACACGATCTTGTTCAACGGATACTCCACGATCCCCTGGCCGCCTGCCATCTTCAGCTTGGGTATCAGATCGCGGACGGTTCGTTCTTCGATGATGGTGTTGACCGCCACCCATTCCGGGTCGCTCAGTGATGAGATCGTCGGCCGCTGCAACGCGGGAAGCAGGCTCAGGACCGACAGCAGGTCGGTCTGTCGCACATTGAGCATCAGGCCGACGCGACCTTGTGCTTCGATCGCCGCTTGCAGGAGCAGCGCGACGCTTTCGATCTTGGTGCGCTTCCAGGTCTCGTCCAGCGCGGTCTGATTCGCAATCAGCTGCGTGTTCGACTCGATGACCGTATCCAGAACACGCAGCCGATTCGCGCGCAGCGTTGAGCCGGTTTCGGTGGCCTCGACGATGGCATCGGCGAGGACTGGCGGCTTGACCTCGGTCGCACCCCACGAGAACTCGACGTCGACGGTGAGGCCCTTGCGGGTAAAGTAGTTCCGCGTCACGCGGACCAGCTCGGTCGCGATGCGTTTGCCCTCGAGATCCTGGGCGCATTTGAACGGCGAATCTTCGGGTGCGGCCAGCACCCAGCGCACCTTCCCGAAACTCTGTTTCGCGTAGATCAAATTGGCAACCGGGATGAGCGGCGTTTGCTCGGGGTGCCCCAGCTGATGTTCCTCGATCCAGTCGGCCCCCGTGAGGCCCGCGTCGAGCACGCCGTCGGCCACGTACCGCGCCATCTCCTGGGCGCGAATCAACATGCACTCGATCTCGGGGTCGTCGATGGCCGGAAAATACGAGCGCGTGCTGACCAGAATGTTGAAGCCGGCCCGCTGAAAGAGCTGCACGGTCGCCGCCTCGAGCGACCCTTTAGGGATGCCCAGTCGAAGCCTCATCGCGGCAGCTCGACGAAGCAGGAGCGCGCGCCCGTGTGACACACGTTGCCGTCGCCCTCGCGATGCGCCTTGATCAACACGGTGTCCTGGTCGCAATCGACGAGGAGCTGCGCGACCGCCAGGCGGTTTCCTGACGTCTCGCCTTTGGTCCACAACGTGTTGCGGGTCCGGCTGAAGAAGGTCACGTACCCGGTTTCCTGCGTGAGCTGCCACGCCCGCTCGTTCATGAACCCCACCATCAACACCTCGCCGGTCGTCGCGTCCTGAACGACGGCCGGGATGAGACCGTCAAGTTTGCTGAAATCCATTTACGCTCACCAACGTTCGGGCCTCAGAGGCTCAGAGGCTCAGAGGCTCAGAGGTCAAAACCATACAAAACAAAAAGCCCGCCGGGTTCCGGCGGGCCTGCATTCTCTGACGGTACGTTTTCGTCGTCGCTACACGCGCAGCCCGGCCGGTCCGCTCAGCGAGCGGTGATGATGGACGTGATGCGCGTGGACCGCGAACATGAGAGCCACAGCCTATCCGAACCACGGGCTGGAGATCAAACGCCCCTTCCGTGGCCACTCTGCTAGAGTGTCCGCAAAAGCGCTTCTTCTCATGCTCACGGCGGGCCAGACTCTTTCGCACTTCAAGATCCTCGGGGAGATCAACCGCGGCGGCATGGGCATCGTCTATCGTGCGTTTGACACCAAGCTCGAACGCGAGATCGCTCTGAAGGTTTTGCCACCGGCGCTCGTCGCCGATCCGGATCGCAAGCGACGCTTCGTGCAGGAAGCGCGAGCGGCCGCTGCGCTCAGCCATCCGCACATCGCGGTCGTTCACGCGATCGACGAAGAGAACGGCGTCACGTTCATCGCGATGGAGCTGATCGAGGGACGGCTCCTCAGCGAGGCGATGAGGCGCGAACACCTGCCGATTGGTCGCGTCCTGCCGCTCGCCATCGAGGTCGCCGAAGGACTGACCCGCGCACACGAAAAGGGGATCGTCCACCGGGATCTCAAACCCGGCAACGTGATGGTCACACACGAGGGCCATTCGAAGATCATCGACTTCGGCTTGGCCAAGCTGGTCCAGGCGGAAGAGGGTCAAGCCGCCGCGCACGCCGAAACCACGCATGCGGCACATACGCGGCCGGGTGTCGTAATGGGGACCACGGCCTATATGTCTCCGGAGCAGGCACGCGGCGAGGCCATCGACTATCGAACGGACGTGTGGAGCTTCGGCGTGATGCTCTACGAAATGGTTGCGGGAAACGTCCCCTTCCAGGGGCGAACCGGGACCGACGTCGTCAGTGCGATTCTCCGTGACCCGACGCCGCGTTTCCCGACGCTGGCCACAGAGGCCCCACGAGCAGTGTCCGAGCAGCTGCAGCGCGTCGTCGATCGCTGTCTCGAGAAGAATCCGCGCGAGCGCTACCAGAGCATGCGGGACGTGGTCCTCGACCTGCGCGCGATCGATCGGCTTTCGGATCCGGCGATCGCCGCACGCGTCGCCGAGCGCCATTCGGCGCGCGCCCTCGTGATGGCGACCATCGCGGTTGCTGCCCTCCTGGCGCTCGGGGGCTGGCTCCTCTCGACCAGGTCTACCCGAGAGGCGAACGATTCCGGCTCGGTTCGGCCAGGCGCGGCCGTTCGCCGCTCGGTCGCGGTGTTGGGGTTCCAGAATCTTTCCGGCCAACCTGAAGCCGAATGGCTGTCGACCGCGCTTTCCGAGTTGTTTTCGTCCGAGCTGGCGGCCGGCGAAACGCTGCGGACGATTCCGGGCGAAACCGTGGCGCGGGGAAAAATCGAGCTCGCGCTCGCTCGTAGCGAGAGCTTCAGCCGAGAGACGCTGGCGCGCATTCGCACGAATCTCGCGTGCGACTTCGTGCTGGTCGGCGCTTATCTGTCAATGGGCGAGGAGGCGGGGCGCAAGCTGCGACTGGACCTGCGGCTCCAGGATGCCGTGATGGGCGAAACCGTCGCATCCATCACCGACCTCGGGAACGAGTCGGACCTCCTCGAGCTGGTGTCGCGGACGGGTGCTCGCTTGCGCGAACGACTCGGCGTCGCCGGCCTGACGCCCGACTCGGCGGCGACGGTTCGCGCCTCGCTGCCGGCAAATCAAGAAGCGACACGACTGTACGCCGAAGGGTTGTCGCGTCTTCGACAATTCGAGGCCCTCAAGGCCCGCGATCTTCTCCAGCAGGCTGCGACCGCCGATCCGAAGCATCCGCTGATCCGAACGGCCCTCAGCGAAGCGTGGTCCGGGCTTGGCTACGATGCGACGGCACGCCAGGAGGCGCAGGTCGCATTCGACTTGTCGAGCGCCCTCTCGCGTGAGTACAAGCTGGTCGTCGAAGCCCGCTATCGCATCGTCACCCGCGATTGGGAGCGGGCTATCGAGATTTTCCAAAGCCTCGGCGAGTTCTTCCCCGACAACCTCGAGTACGGCCTCGGTCTCACCAGTGTCCAGACGTCTGGATCGAAGGCACAGGCGGCGCTGGAGACGGTTGAAAGACTTCGACACCTGCCAACACCGACTTCCCTGGATCCGCGCATCGATCTCGCAGAGGCGGTTGCCGCCTCCTCGCTGTCCGACTACAAACGCGCAGAGGCTGCGGCCGCACGGGCCGCCGCGAAAGGTGCCGCACATGGCGCACCGCTGCTCGTGGCCCGAGCGAAACTGCAGCAAAGCAACGCCCTCGATCGATTGGGCGATCGCAAGGGGGCGGGGGTGGCTGCGCAAGAAGCGCGGCAACTGTTTGCTGCCGCTGGTGATGTCTCGGGTGTTGCTCGAGCGCAGTTTCTCGAGGCCGGTATGCTGCGAGGGCAGGGCAATCTCAGTGCAGCGCAGGCGCTCGCCGAGCAGATTCTTGCCTCGGGCCGCGAGATCGGCGATCAACGAGTGGTCGCCAACGTACTCGCACAGCTTGGCATCATCCAGTCACAGCGAGGTGACGTGGCAGGCTCGATCGTCCGGCTGCGAGAGTCGCTCGACGTCTACCGAAAGCTGGGTGACGACAGCGCGCTCGCGCGCGCGTTGAACAACCTCGCAGGCTCGCTGCAGTTGAGCGGACAGTTGGACGAAGCGGCGACGATGTACGAAGAGAGCCTCACGCTCGCTCGTGGAGCAGGCGACCGCAACACTGTCGGGTTCGCCTTGAACAACCTGGCCGAAATTCGGGAGACGAAGGCCGAGATCAAAGAGGCGAGACGGCTCTATGAAGAGGCGCTCGCACTTCGTCGTGAGCTCGGCTACAAGGAAGGGATCGGTTACACGAGCACGCGACTGGGAGGTCTCCTGATGGCGCAGGATGATCTCCGTGGCGCACGGGCGAAGCTCGAGGAGGCAGTCAAAGTTCGCAGCGATCTCGGTGCTGAAGCGGATGTCGCCGACACTCGCCTCTTTCTCGGCACGCTGGCGATCGAAGAGGGCCGGCCGGCCGATGGCGAGCAGCTGGCTCGGCAGGCCTTGCAGGTCTTCGACAAGGAACGTATGACCGATCGCTCGGCCGCTGCGCACGAGCTACTCGCCCGCGCGCTGCTAGCGCAAAAAAAGGCCGCCGAGGCCGGTGCGGCGATCGACCGCGGTCGAGCGCTGGCCGCCGACACGCAAGATCGCTATGTGCGGTTCGCCGTTCGACTCACCGCCGCTAGCGTTCAAGCCGAAGCCGGCCAGCTCGCCGCAGCGCGAACGGCACTCCAGTCGCTCCTGTCAGAGACCGAGAAGGCAGGGTTCGCGGAGATGAGCCTGCAGGTGCAGTACGCGCTTGGAGAAGTGGAGGCACGACTCGGGCAGGGTCGCGAGCGATTGCAGGCGCTTCAGAAGAATGCGGCCGCCCGCGGCTACCTCTTGCTCGCCCGCAAAGCGAGTCCACCTTGATCCTGATCGCTACTGCGTTCCGGGTCGGACGGGGATGACCTTTCGCGGCAACTTTTCCGGCCAGTTCGCGGTGTACCAGGCGAAGACCGCTGCTACGGCCGCCTGCTGCACCAGATCCTCGCGCTGCACGCGATCGACGAAATCCATGTTCGAGTGATGCGTGCGCGAGTTGTATTCGAGCCGCTCCTGAATGAACTGGAATCCGGGAATGCCCGCCGAGTCGAACGCGGCGTGATCGGTCGCGCCCACCGAGCGCGGCCCAATCAAGTCGACACCCAGATCCTCAACCGATTCGATCCACTCGCGAAACAGCGCCATCGCTCCAAGGTTGCCCTGTCCCCAGATGCCGCGAATTTTGCCCGTGCCGTTGTCGAGGTTGTAGTACGCCGCGACGGTGGCGTGCGCAGGCTTGGGGCTGGCTTCGGTGCCATAGTGCTCCGCGACGTAGGCGCGAGACCCCAGCAGTCCCTGCTCTTCGCCGCCCCAGAGCGCCACGCGAATCGTGCGGCGCGGACGCAACCCAAGGCTCTTGATGATTCGGACGGCTTCCATCATCGCGGCCGATCCGGTCGCATTGTCCGTCGCGCCGGTCGCGCCTGGCGTCGTGTCGAAGTGCGCGCCCATGATCACGACTTCTTCGGCAAGGTCGCCTCCCGGAATCTCCGCCAGAATGTTGATGCCGTTGGGTGTCCCCGCCGCTTCGGGGTAGAACGTCGCCTGAATATTCAACTCGACGCGAACCGGAATGTTCTTTTCGAGAATGCGAACCATCCGGTTGTAGTGCTCGACGGCAATCGTTGCTGAGGGCACCTGAGCCAAAGTTTTCGGATCTCGGCTGCCGCCACCGCCGGGAAAGATGGTCCCCCCGTCCACACGCTGCGTTTGCCACGACATGTCGCTCCCCCCGGCCGACATGTCGCTGTCGGAGCCCCGCTCGAGCACGGCCGCAACGCCCTCGGTCACGAAGAACTGAGCTATACGTTCGTTGAGCGGCGGGACTGTCGGACCTTTCACACCAGTCGCACCTGCCGCACCCGTCGCGTCAGCCCCACCGGACCCACCCGCTGCTGGAATCGGCGTCGTCAGCGCCTCCGCAGTGTCCTCTTCGTTCATCCGAAGGATGATCCGGTCCTCGAGCATGCGGACACGACGCGCGGCCTGCGGCAGAACGATCTTGTCTTTGAGCGTGCCTTTGTACTTCGCGAAATCCGCGTCGCTCCGGATGTCCACGCGAACCACGTCCCCGCTGATCGTGCCTTTGGTCGAGGGCGAGAAGGTGCGCGGATAACCGATGAGCGGCTGCGGCTCGGGTGCGATCATGTGTGCCGAAAAGCGCTCTACACGCCACCCCTGACCGAATGCAAAGCGCTCCTGGCGCACGTTGGCGAGCCCCCACTCGGTGAGCTGCTTCATTGCCCATTCGCTCGCGCGCTGAAAGTTCGGTGTGCCGGTCACCCGCGGCCCATACACATCGCTCATCCAGGCGACGTGGTCCATCGCCCGCGAACGCGTCAGCGCTTCCTGCTTGATGCGAGAGATGGTGCCAAGGTCGATGGGGGATTGGGCGGCGGTTGACGCCGCGAGACACGCTGAGGCGAGAACAAGAGCGATGTGACGAATCATGGTGTCCTCATACAGACGAACAAGCCTCAGAGTCTCAGAGACACAGAGAAATCAATCTCTGAGCCTCTGTGCCTCTGAGGCTTGTTTGTGAATCCCCTTGCCTACTGCTGCTGTGCCGTCGTCGTGACCGCTGGCGACCTCTTGTGTTTCTCGAACCAGTGCCGTAGATACAACTGCGTCCGAATGAAGTTGGACGGCCGCGACGTCGTGCCGTGCCACTCCTCGTTGAAGCGAATCATCGCGGTCGGGACCTTGAGCAGCTTGAGCGCACTGTAGAACTGCTCGGTCTGCGGCATCGGCGTTCGTAGATCCTGCACGCCCGTCATCAACATGGTCGGTGTCTTGACGTTACCTACGTACGTCAGCGGCGAGCGGCGCAGGTGCTCCGACGGATCCTCCCACGGCAGCTTTTCGAAGTTGTAATACCAGCTCGCACCGTCGGTCGTCCCGACAAAGCTAAGCCAGTCGATGACCGGGCAGTTGGACGAGGCGGCGGCAAAGCGATCCGTGTGGCCGACGACCCACGCGGTGAGCACACCGCCGCCGCTGCAGCCGGTGACGAACAGGTTGCGTGGATCGACGAAGCCCTTCTTCAATAGTTCGTCGACGCCAGCCATCAGGTCGTCATAGTCCTTGCTCGGATACGCCCGCATGATCTGGTTGCCGAACGAGCTGCCGTAGCCCGTGCTGCCGCGCGGGTTCGTATAGAGAATCACGTACCCGTTAGCCGCTTGCTCCTGCCATCCAAAGTTGAAGCCGACGCCATACATGCTGTGCGGGCCGCCGTGAATGTGCAGCTGCATCGGGTACTTCTTGGTGGCATCGAAGTCCGGCGGCGTGATGTACCAACCTTGAATCTTGAGACCGTCCGGCGACGAGTACAACATCTCGGTGACCTGGCCCAGCTTCTTGCCCGCGAGGATGTCGTCGTTGACCGCGGTCAACTGCTTCATCTGCTGCGGTGCGGCGATGTCGTAGCTGACGATGTCGCCGGGCTTCTGCGGCGACGTCAGCACACCAACGGCTTTGCCGTTGGCGATGCTCGCTGTGGTGAGCATGTGCGTCCCCTTGGTCACGACCTGAACTTCGTCGGGGCGGCTTCCGGCAAGCGGCAGGAAGTAGAGGTTCTGCGATCCGGAATCCTGCGCCGTGAAGTAGACGCCAGTGCCGTCTTCTTTCCACGTGACGCCCTGGGGAGAGCGATCCCACGCGCCCGAGACCATCCGCGGGTTACCGCCGTCGATATTCATGACGTAGAGCTTGCTGTCCTGCCAGGTGTCTTTTGACCAGTCATTGCCGGTGTAGGCCACACGTTTGCCGTCGGGTGAGACCTGGGGATTGCCGTCTTGTCCCTTGCGCTTCGTCAACTGAGTGATCGCACCGGTGTCGATGTTGACCGAATAGATTTCGGACTCACGCCACTGGTAGTCGGCATCCTCGACCCGCAGTGAACCAAAGAGGATCTGCTTGCTGTCGGGCGTCCACTCGACACCGTTGTGGTGCCAGTTGCCATCCGTGAGTTGCCGCGGCGTACCGCCTGTCGCCGGCACCACGAAGATGTGCCGATAGACATCATCGTCGAACCCCGTGCCATCCTGTCGGTAGTCGAGCCGCTCGACGATGCGAGGCGTTTCGACCCAGCGAGCGCCCTCGGGAGCGCGTGGCATCTTGATCGGCCACGACACTTTCGCTTCGACGCTCATCACGAAACCAATCCGGGTGCCATCGGGCGACCAGGCAATCGCGGTCGGTGCCTTCTCGACTCGCGTGATCTGTGACGTGGCGCCTTCCGCATCCATGTAGCGGACGAAGATCTGCGTGCCCTTTGGTTCGCCCTGGGCCGTGTAGACGATTCGGTCGCCGGTTGGCGACCAGCGTGCGTTGCTGCCGCGTGCCAGGAAGCGGTTCTTGCTGCCATCCGCGTTCATGACCCACAGCGAGGTTTCGCGACGGTCGGCCTGTTTGTCGACCCATCCGCGGGTGTAGATGATCTGCGAGCCGTCCGGCGAGATCTGCGGATCGGCCACAGTTTCAAATTCGAGATACAGGTCGAGGTTCAGGCGGTCCGAACCCGGCGCCTGAGCTGCGATCAATGTCGGCAAGCATGCGAGCGCGAACGCCCCAGCCAGTCGCTTCATAGCCCTCCCCCTTTTTTCTGCGCCGATTGTAGCGCGGGCGCCAGCCCGACTTGCGACCCAGGAAAAAGCGAGAACAGTGGCGAGTTTCCGTCGAGCTTCCAGCCCGGCGTATGCTAGTGTCCCGATTCTGTTGCCATGAAATCCGGGCGTTTAGCGTTGGTGAGCAGCCTCGCAATCTTGGCGCCGAACTTTGCCGGCGCCCAGGTGACGCCCGACAACCCAGGTGCGATGGTGCTGATCAAGACGTTTGCGGATGGTCGAACCACCCACGCAATCGTCACCGACGAGTTGCGCTCGTCGTGGACTCCACTTTTTCCTCGGATCCCCTCGTGGAGGCCTCCACCCGGTACGTTGCCGGTTGAGGCGGTGAAGATAGTTCACGTGCGGACGACGGATCGAGTGCGCGTGGACGTCTCTGTGCTGCGTGGATCACCGCATCAGAAAGAAGACCCGGTCGAGACCTTGTACGTAACACGGGAGCGACCGGTCCGCTCCGAGCGGCTGCGTGAGTTTGGCGTGGAACCCGTGTCCTTTTCGCTGGTTCCTCTCACACCGACGCTGCTGATCCCGCCGCAGGTCGTGAACAAGACGGCAGGCCTCGACGTCGCGCACATCGAGCCCGTCATGGAAGTTCGTCCAGGCTACCGCGTGAGCATCAGGAACTTGACGACGAAGCCGGCCGTGATGTTCTTTCTGAAGGCCTATAAGGACAGCCAGTTCTCGTGGAGCAAGAGGCAGGACCAGCAAGATGGCAGCGCCGTGATCGAGCCGGGTGACACGTTCGTCTTCACCGCACCCGGGTCGAGCGGCTCCACCGCCTCCAATGCCGGCTGGGCGCCGTCATCGATCGACACCATCGAACTGACCGCCGTGCTGTGGGACGATGGCACTTTCGAAGGCGAGCCGGGAGAGGTGGAAGAGGCTTTGTTGTCATACCTCGGTCGACGGGCGCAGCTCGACCGCGTCGTCTGGATGATGCAGCGTGTCGCTGGTGAGAGCCTAGCTGCGCCGGATGCCAAGGCAAGACTGATAGCGCACTTCGAGACGTTGCCGGTCCGGGTCGATCCCGCCACGCGGGCCGAGGCGCTAGCGCGTCTGGAATCTGTCGTTGCAACACCTTCCCCGAATTTCGAGCGAATAATGGAGGCGGCGCAGGCCTACGTGAGAACGAACGTCTTGAAGGACCTCGAGAGCGCGCCTTCCGCCAGCGACGGCTTCGCGGCCTGGCATCAGGAAATCCTGCCGCAGTACAGCGCCGCACGGGCGAAATTCGCGGGGCGGTAGCGTTGCAGGTCGTACTCGAAAAAGCTCACGCCCCGGACGTCGCTGCAATCGCCAGGCTACGAACGGCAGTCGCCGAGCGCCTGACCCGTGACTTCGGCCACGGTCACTGGTCGCAGGGCGGCAGCGAAAGCGGTGTGATTCGGGACATGGCCATTCCCGGCCTCTACGTCGTGCGCGACAGCGCGCAGGTGATCGCCACGCTTCGGCTGGCGGCCAAGAAGCCCTGGGCCATCGATCCCGCCTATTTCAGCGACTGCAAGTTGCCGCTCTACCTCACCAGCATGGCCGTCGAACCCGATCGGCAACGCCAGGGTGTTGGTCGCTCCTGCATGCTGGACGCACTGCGAGTCGCTCGCGAGCGATCAGGGGACGCCATTCGACTCGACGCTTACGACACGCGCGCCGGTGCGGGTGGATTCTACGAGAAGTGCGGCTTTCGCGAAGTCGGCCGGGTGGTGTACCGGAATACGCCGCTCATTTATTACGAGATGCTTCTCTGACAGTTACAAGTTGCAAGTTGCAAGTTACAAACGTGCGGCGCCCCGGGGCGCCGCAGCTCTGTCCCGAACTGTCGAACGTAACTTTGAACTTGTAACCTGTAACTTGTAACTTATCGCCATGTGTTTCCACCACTTTCTCATCGCCATCCTCCTTCTGTTGCCAGCGAGCAGCGCGTTCGCGCAGCGGACGATGCGCTTCGACTACTACCACACCGGAAACGCCACGCAGGAACTGTTCAGCCTCGATCGCGTCGTGATTGAACCGCTCGAATGGCCGGGCAACCCGGCAAAGACCATCGATCGCACCAATCTTGGAAAGTACTTCTTCGAGGTTCAGGAGCGCAGCGGTGGGCGCGTGCTCTACTCTCGGGGATTCGCATCCGTTTACGGCGAGTGGGAAACGACGGACGAGGCGCAAAAGGTCAGCCGTACCTTTCACGAGTCGTTGCGCTTTCCGGAACCGGCCGGACCGGTTCGGATCGTGATTCGCAAGCGTGATGCACGAAACCAGTTTCAGGACGCCTGGACGGCTGATGTCGACCCGAAGGACATGTTCGTCGATCCGTCGACACCTTCGTCACCCGGCCCGCTGATCACGATCGAGCGCAACGGTGACCCATCCACCAAAGTCGATTTCCTGATCCTCGGCGATGGTTATACGGCGGCTGAACGCGCCAAGTTCGAGCGTGACGCGCGTCGAATGGTGGACATCCTGTTTGCAACGTCGCCGTTCAAGGAGCGCCGACGCGACTTCAACGTCTGGGGCCTCGTCCCGGCCTCGGCAGACACCGGCATCTCTCGGCCATCGACCAATGTCCATCGGGCCTCGCCCATCGGCACGACCTACGACGCCTTTGGTTCGGAGCGCTACATCCTGACGTTCAACAACCGAGCCTTTCGCGACATCGCAGCGTTCGCACCCTATGAGTTCGTCGAGATTCTCACCAACACCAGGACGTATGGCGGCGGTGGCATCTTCGGGCAGTACGGAACCGTGGCGGTGGACAGCGATCAGGCACCCTACGTCTTCGTCCACGAATTCGCCCACCACTTTGCCGCGCTGGCGGACGAGTACTACACGTCGCCACGGTCGCCTATGCCTATCCGGCCAGCCTCGCACGTCGAGCCGTGGGAGCCCAACGTGACGGCTTCCACGATCCCAAGACGATGAAGTGGCGCGACCTGGTCGAACCGGGAACGCCGCTGCCCACACCGTGGTTGAAAGACGAGTTCGAGCAGGCGTCGCGAGCGTATCAGGAACGGCGGGCGAAGATCCGCGCCGCGAATCGACCGGAATCCGAGATGGAAGCGTTGTTCGCCGAAGTGCGCGCCTTCGAGGTCAAGCTGTTTGCGCGTGAGAAGTACGCCGGCAAAGTCGGCGCGTTCGAGGGCGCCAATTACGAGGCCACCGGTTACTACCGCCCGGAAGTCGACTGCATCATGTTCACGCGCAGCCCTGCGTTCTGTGCGGTCTGCAAGCGCGCGATCGAGACCATCGTCTCGCTCTACACGAATTGACGAGCCTCTGAGGCCTGTATGTGATCACTGCTGCGTCGTCGGTGTCGCAGTCTTCCTCTTGGTATCAAAGAAATCGAACGCCTTCGGGATATTCGGCACCACCATGTCGATGTGGTTGCCTCCTGGCACTTCGATGTACACGTGGTCCACGCCGAGCTTCTTCATCTCGGCCACCATCGTCCGCGATCCGGAGACGTTGACGGTTGGATCGGCATCGCCGTGCACGACGATTTGAGGAATGTGCTTGAAGGTCGCGATCGTCGACGGGTTGCCGAGCCCCGAAAACGGCGCCAGCGCCGCCCAGATGGTCGGATGCTTTGCGGCGATCGCCCACGTGCCGATGGCGCCCATCGAGTGACCCATGAGATAGATGCGTGAGTCGTCGATCTTGTAATCGGCGCGCGCACGCTTCAGGACCTCCATCACGTCCTGTTCGCTCAGCTCCACCCGACGACGGTCGTTGGGCGACGCGTCCGACGGCAGACTGAACCCGTAGAATCCGTCGGCCCGGAATCCCAATGGCGCCACCACGATGTAGCCACGCTGCTCGGCGAGGGTGGGCACCGTCTTGCCGTACGCGTCCATGAACGAGTCCTCGTTGGCACCCAGACCGTGGAGGGCCACGATCAAGGGATACGGCTTGCTGCCGTTGTAACTGGTGGGAACGTAGACGCGATACGGCATGATCTCACGCGCTGCGTCGAGCACGTAGTGACGCTCGAACCCGCCGGTGCGGCCGACGAACGGGTTCTTCCCTCCCTTGGCTGCTGATGCGATCGTTTCGGCTGCGCTGAGCTCGGCCGGCACATTGAATTGACCGAGCTCCACGAGGCCGCGATTGATCTTGCGGATGTAGTCAGCGGGGTACTGCAAGTCAGGGCGGATCTCTGCGGGTGCGGCCGCCGCATTGGCATCGAGCTGGCGGAGTCGGCCGTCAAGCCCCTTCTGCAGCGACATTCGCAGGCTGACGGTGCCGAGCGGGCGTTCGCCTTCTTTGACTTCGACTTGCAACGTGTGCAGGCCATCCGCGACCTTCGAAAGATCAAAGTCCATTGCGAGCGGCGACTCACGGAGATCGCGTGGCACTTGATCGAAGCGCCCGATCTCGAGGCCAGGAGTGGTGGTCGGCTGCTGCCCGGGCGGCGCTTGAGGCGCCTGCGGCCGGATGGTTGCGATCGCAGTGAGCGGCTGCGCCAGCACCGTGGCGGGCGCGAAGATCTGCTCGAGCCGCACCGTCTGCGGGTGCGAGGAGTCCACGACCACGGCGCTCGTCCGCAGCACGAGCGAGCTCTGGAACTCGTCGATCTCCGTCCACGGCCGGCCGCCGAGCAGGGCGAGACCCTTGGCAAAGAGCCGTCGGACTTCGCCCGTCCGGCCCGCGCGCGTGGCCTCCCCCAGCTCTTTGTCGATCTGATCGATCTGCGCCTTGAGCTCGCCGTCCGGCTTCGTGGTGGTCTTCTGCGTGTTGTAGCGCACACGCAACGAATTGAGGTTCGGCAGCGCTTGCGTCCAGGCGCTCGTCGCACCCAGGAGAAGGGCGATTAACGGAAGCGCAACACAAAAAACTCTGAATCGAGTGGACATCGGTCTACTCCAGGCTGAAGGCGACGAGCTCGGCGTTGAGACCGCCACCGATGGCAACCACCACGAACTGACGACCCTGATATAGATAGGTCATCGGCGCGTGAGCCGGTGATCGCGGCATCTCGTGCTCCCACACAATCGCGCCGGTCTGTTTGTCGAGCGCCCGAATCTTGGGAGTCTCGCGCGGAAGCTGCTTGCTGAGCGGACGGCCTTGAAAGGGCTCCGGCGCTTCCCCGCCGCGCAAGCCTTCGCCGCCCTGGGTGTGAAACAGCAGCGTACGCGTCGCGATTGTATATCCGCGTGCGTCGACCCCCATCGGCGGCAGCTTGAGGTGCTCGATCAGCGGATGATTGCGCGGGCCATCGCCGGTCGGCGTCATCCAGGCAATCGTTGCAGTGTTGAGATCGTACGCGGTGACGCGGCTGTACGGCCCTTTCCAGATGGGCAATCCGTCAATGGTCGGCAACGACTGCACGCCGCCACGCCGATAACGGAAGTTGCTCTTTTCTGAATCGGGGGTCACGAGTTGGACCACGATTGGGCTCCGATACGACGGCACGTACAGCATTCCCGTCTCGGGATCGAAGGCCGCGCCGCCAAAGTTCGCTCCCCCGGCCCATCCAGGCATCTGAATGGCGCCGCGGAGCGAGGGGGGCGTGAACAGCGGGCCATGGTCGAACCGCTTGAGGATCTCGAGCGCGTGCGCGCGCAACTCCGGCGTGTAGTCGATCAAGTCGTCTTCGCCGAACCCTTGAGGCTCGAACGGTGGTGGCTTGGTCGGGAACGGTTGTGTCGAAGACAGTCGCTCACCGGGGACGCTTGAGGGTGGGACTTTGCGCTCCTCGATGGGCCATACGGGCACGCCGGTGCGACGATCGAAGACATATGCAAAACCCTGCTTGCTGACTTGGATGGCCGCTCGAATCGGCTTCCCGTTCACCCTGATATCGGCCAGCGTCGGCGCCGCGGGGAAGTCGTAGTCCCACACGCCGTGATGTACGCCCTGGAAGTGCCAGACCCGCTTACCCGTGCGCGCGTCGAGCACGACCAGGCTCTCGGCAAACAGGTTCTGGCCAGGACGGTGGCCACCATAGAAGTCGTTGGTGGGCGTGCCAAACGGCAAGTAGACGTAGCCGAGCTCCTCGTCTGCGCTCATGTACGTCCACACGTTCGTGTTGCCCGTGTACTCCCACGAACCGTCTTCCCACGTGTCGTGGCCAAACTCGCCAGGGCGGGGAATGGAGTGAAACGTCCACAGTCGCTTGCCGGTGACGGCATCGAAGCCGCTGATGTCGCCCTTGGGCGCCTCTTTCCTCATCGGCCCATCGCTGATGCTTGCCCCAACCACGAGCACGTTCCGACAGATCACCGGTGCGGACGTCACTGCATAGTTGGTCGTACGAGAAACGTGTTTCAATCCATCGACGAGGTCGATCCGGCCACCCTCGCCGAAGCCAGGATCGAGCCTACCGGTCTTGGCATCAATGGCGAGCAGGTAAGCATCGCCGGTGCCCATGAACAGCCGTTCGCGACTGCCATCGGTCCAGTACGCGAGCCCGCGATGAACAAACCCGAGATTTGTCGGCCGGCCAGCCTTCCAGCTCTCGGGATCGAAGGACCATCGTGGAGTGCCGGTTCCTGGATCGAGGGCGGCGACCTGGCCGAGTGACGTCACGGTATACAACACACCGTTCACCATCAGCGGAGTGTCCTGATAGCCGCCTGGCCTGAACAACGGATTGGCACTGACGATGGCGTTGTCGGGCGATGTCCACCGCCAAACGATCTTCAGTTGGCTGACGTTGTCCTTCGTGATTTGATCGAGCGGCGAATACTTCTGGCTCAGAGCGTTGCCGGCATAATGGCGCCATTCGCCGGGCGTGGCGGAGGGACGATTCTGTCCCTGAAGCTCGAGACCGAGGAGAATGACGAGGGTGAGGGCGAGCGTTGGTCGTCGCATGGGCGTCCCGCTTGCGGGCATCCTACATCACAGGCGTAAGCTATGCTCTCGCGCTAGTGGGGGCGGCGCCAGATGAGGGCCTATCAATGCGACCACATACTTTCCTGACTACTGTGTCTCTATGTCTCTGTGGCCTGTATGTCATCGGCGGCGCACAGTCGACGGTCAACGACTCCGAGGTGCAGAAACGCTTCGTCGGGCACTGGCGGCTCGTGAAGTTTGAAAACTTCGACGAAAAAGGGGGCGCGCGCGTAGCGGGATACGACGGCGGACGGATCATGTATGACGCCGCCGGGCACATGTCAGCGCAGCTGATGCGATCGGACCGCAAGCCGCTCGCCATGCCCTCCACCGAACCCGAGCGAGCCGCGGCGTACGCCACCTACACCGCGTACTACGGCAAGTACACGATCGACCAGACGCTCGGGAAGGTGACACATCACGTCGAGGGAGCCCTCAATCACAACTGGGTCAAAACCGACCTCGTGCGCTGGTACGCGTTCGCACCCGATGGCAATCAACTCATGCTGTCGATCAAGAACGCGGAGGGTCGGGTCACCGGAACCTTGACGTGGGAGCGTCTGCGCTAGGAACAGAGACGTTCAAGCCTCAGAGTCACAGAGACTCAGAGACACTCAAAGACTTGATCGCCACGAAGGCACGAAGGATCACAGTGATTCTTTCATAAGTTCTCTTCGTGGCCTTCGTGCCCTTCGTGGCTAAGCTATGTTGTCCTGGCTTGCGCCGGTAACGTGGGGTTAAGCCGCCATGCCCAACGAACTCGACGACCTCAAAGAGCATCTCGATCGATACCGCGCCGTCACATTGCAGTACTTCGACCTTCTGTCCGAGCCGGAACTCTCGTGGCGACCACGCCCGGACGCGTTCTCCTGCGGGCAGCAGCTGGTGCACATCATTCAGAACGAGGACTTCTATGTCCGCGGCCTGTCAGCGAACGAGTGGGATCTCGAGCGTCTCAGATTTCCGCGGCCTCTGCCGTCGAAGTCTGCGTTGAGCGAGCGGTTTGCAGAGGTTCGGCGCGCGACTCGCGCCTATCTCGATTCGCTCAACGTGGAGGCGTTGAACGAGATTCGTCGACCCGGCCACGCGCCCATCGACGCGACGATTCGCACGTGGCTGTGGTTCGTGCTCGAGCACGAAATCCATCACAAGGCCCAGCTCGCCGAGTATCTCCGGGCGATGGGGCATTTGCCGCCGTACTTCGGCATGCCCCTTCCGCTCGGAACCCGCCCCGACATCACCGCGCGAGAGAGCCTCGGGGGGATTCAGTAAGCGGGCCTCCGTTCTACTGGGTTCTTGCCGTTGCGTACGCCTTCGCTTGCTGCCCCACGATATCGACCAGATTCCCAATCGCGAGGTGAACGTCGATCAAATGAAGCCCCCAGCCCGGCACGACCTTGCCACTCGTGACCACATCGCCACCGATCTCGTCGGTGCGTGGATCATGCTGATCCTCGTTGACCGTGACTTCGAGATACGTCCCCTTCTCGTTTGAAACACACTGCCCCGTGAGCAACCGAGGGACGCTGACGAACGGCGTATTCACCGCTTGCGGCGGAGTCACCCACTCGCGCCCGGCGGCGCTCAAACGGGCGTCGAGTGGGCCCTTTCCGCCGGCGACGGCCGCGGGGTTCGTGCACGCGGCCTGCATGCCCTCTCCCTGAACTTTTCCGAAACGGGAGTCTGCCGGAGGAGGGACGTCGGAACGAAACGACACGTACGAAATCACGCAGCCGATTTGATCAGCGGCGCGGCAGAGCGGCATCGCCTTGAAAGCCCCGCCCACGTCCTGACCCTTGGGAACCGCGACGTTGGTGCCAAGGAGGAGCGCCGAGACGATCTTCGACTGAATCGGTTTGCCGTCGATCTCTCTGCGAATCAACTCGGTCAGTACGCCAGAGCCCTGCGAGTGACCAATCAACACCACGCCTCGTCCCTGATTGTCGTTCTTGAGGTAATCGCTCCACGCGTCGAGGACATCGGTGTACGCAAGCGTGCGGTCGCTGGCGACCGGCTTGCCGGCCGTGGTCGCGCGGAGAGACGTCAGGGTGATCTGCCGGTAGAGCGGGGCATAGAGTCGACACTGCGCGCCGAAGCGCGCAAACTGCGCGCGAATGACGTTGCGTTCTTCCGTCCCAGCCGTCATGTCGCTGTTGCCCGTGGGATCCAGCGACACTGTGGGATAAACGTAGAAGCAATCGATCGGCGGGTTGGGATGCGCCGTAAACGTTTCTCGGGTCAACCGCCCATCCTCGGTGACGACCGTGGTCGTCAGATCGACCGCGCACGCATCCTGTGCCGCGGGCAGGCCGGGGCGGCAGAGCCAGGCGTCGGGCTTGCTGTAATCGTTGTGAGGAACAGCGCTCTGCGCGAATCCGCTATTCCCGCCGAGGGTCGCGACGACGAAAACGACGGCAAGGTGTCTCATCGCTTCCTCGCCAAGTAGGCCTTCGACTGCTTACTCACGATGTCCACGAGATTTCCCATCGCAAGGTTGACGTCGATGAGGTGGAGTCCCCAGTTGGCCTGCGGCTTACCGGCCATCCCGAGGTCGCCGGGGATGTCGTCGGCACGGGGATCGGCCGGATTCCCGTTCACCGTGATCTTGAGGAAGTTTCCGTTCTCGTTGGTGGCGCACTCGGCCGTCAAAAGTCCCGGCACGCTGACGAACGGCGTGTCAATCGTCTCGCCGCCACTCACCCACTGATGCTTTTGCGGGGCTGCGCTCGCGATCAGGCTGCCGGTACCGGTGAGGTACGAATGAAGCGGTGCACTACCGCCGGCAAGCGCCGCCGGGTTCGTGCAGATCGCCTCCATCCCCTCTCCCGGGACGCGGCCGAAGAGGGTGTTGGCCGGTGGAGGAATCGTCGAGCGGAACGACGCAAAGGAAATGACGCAGCCCGTTTGGTCAGCGGTTTTGCAGACCGGCATGCTCTTGAACGCACCGCCGACGTCCTTGCCCTTCGCCACCGCGACGCTCGCGCCCATGAGGATGGCCGAGATGATCCGCGACTGCGCTGGTGTGCCTTCGATATCACGCGCGATGAGGCCGGTGAGCACATAGGACCCCTGGGAGTGCCCAATCAGCACCACACCGCGGCCGTTGTTGTCGTTTTTCAGGTAGTGGTTCCACGCGTCTTTGACATCTTCGTAACCCACCCCCTGGTCGAGCGCGAGCTTTCCACCAGCCAGCGCCGCGCGAAGGCCACCGAGGCTGACTTGCCGATATAACGGCGCAAACGGCCGGCACTGCGAGGCGAACCGCGCGAACTGTTGTCGAATGACGTTGCGCTCTTCGTTGCCCGCGGTCATGTCGCTGTTGGGCGTCGGGTCGGCGGAGACCGTCGGGTAGACATAGAAGCAGTCGATGGGCGCCTTCGGATTGCCGGTCCACGTCTCTTTCGTCAACGTCCCGTCGGCCGCCACCACCGTCGTCGTCAGATCGATGGCGCACGCGTCGTCGGTGCGGCCGGGGAGACAGAGCCAGTTCTCCGGCTTGCTGTAATCGTTTTTCTCAGGCGGCGTCTGAGCGATTACCGTGCCGCCGAACGTCGTGGCGACCAGAGTCGCCCCTATCAAGAAGTGCCGAATCATCGCAGTTCCTCTCTGATCGGGGACTGTCCCCTTTTTACGGTTAACCAGTTTTGGAAAACTTGCGCGTAAGTTGACCATCCCTCGAGATCGACGAGAAGAAAAGTAGCAGGTTCTGAACGATTGCCGATAGAGTCGCGATCACTGTGACGAGTTAGTTAACAAAACAAAGGGGACAGTCCCCGTCATCATTCCCACCGTCGGCACATCAGGGACCCCAGGCACCTTGTCAGTGAGTCATCGAATACAGCACGACGTTGATGCCGACGGCGTAGCCGTCGATTGCAAAATGATAAAAGTAGTTCGGGTCGTCGCCTTCACGTTCCCACGAATCACCGATGTCGGTGTTGTGCGTGATGAGCACCATGATCCTTCCGCTCTCGTCCAGGATGGCGCGCGCGGTTGGCGTCGCGCTATCGGACCCGCGCTCCGAGGTATCGCCGCCGCTACCCATCCAGTAGTTGATGGAAGGAATCTGCGGCATCTTCTTCACGACGAAGTGCGTGCGGAATAGCGGGTGATCGAGGGGCAAGTCAACGATGGGATACTGCCCTGATGGAAACACGCGCCGGATCTGGTTCTCCCACGACTGCCACGCGTAGGTGCCCCAGAAGTCATCAGCCCACAGAAATCCGCCCTTGAGGAGATAGGTCCGCAGTCGCTCGACTTCCTCATCGTCGAAGTACGTCCCGCCGACCTCGGTCATCATCACGAACGGACATTGGAACAAGGCCTCGTCCGTGAGCCGGACCACGAGATGATTCGGCTCGCGGTCGCTGTCGAAGCTGACTGGAGTGCGCGTGAGCTCAGAGAGACGAATCGAAAGATTCACATCCGCCTGCGGATAGTCGACGCCCCAGCCACCGCCATCGCCACGTCCGCTGCGATACGCGGCGCGACAGAAGTGGAACGCGCCATCGGAGTCGGTCGCCTCGGCCATGCGAACCGACGACAGAAATCGACCGCGGCGTTGGGCTTCGCCGTCGGTCACGGCCGCGAGAAACGCCACCAGTATCAATCCCGGAATCATGCGGGACGCTGGCACTGGCACAGTCTAGCAGCTAGCGAGGCTTCGCCTCGCTAGTGGCAGTGTTGGCTTTGCCCCTCTCCGGGGTCCCCGCCGCGCGGATTGTGCGTGGTGGGGTGGACTCCGCGGGGCGAGAGTCTTGAATGGCCCGCCGAACACTTGGCGCACTTGAAAAGAATTCGGCCATTCAAGACTCTGGTCCGCTTGCCCGGCAGCCGGTGTTCCGGTCGCGCCCATCTGCGCCAGCAGTGGTGTCCGGCAGTGAACCGACTACACTCGTTCACGGTGACTGACGAGTCAACTGCAAGGACACTCCGGGTCTTTGTCCTGATGCTGGTGGGGGGTGGGACGATCGCCGTCTTCGTCGACCTCGTGCTGCTGAGTCACTACAAGGACTCTAATCAGCTCATCCCCCTGACGGTGGCGGCTGCCGGTCTCGTCAGCATTTCCTGGGCTGCGGTGTCACCCCGGCACACGGCCGTCCGGGCGCTTCAGTTTCTGATGCTGTGCTTCATCGGGACCGGCGTCATCGGCATCACGCTGCACAGCAAGGGCGGCATGGCACGTCAGCGCGAGCTCGATCCGACGCTGGCGGGCCAAACCCTCTTCTGGAAGGTCGTCGCCGCTCCAGATCCGCCGGTGTTGTCGCCGGGGATCATGGTGCAGCTGGGACTCCTGGGGCTCGTCTCCACCTACCGGCATCCGGCGCTGCGGGAGAACTAAAACACGTCAGTTACCAGTTACCAGTTGCCAGTTCAAAGGAAGGTGATTGGGTCGAACCCGGCCACTCGCCCCTTTGAACTGATAACTGGTAACTGTCAAATTACGGGTTATCACCTTTCGAGATAGGACTCATCGACAATCAAGCTGATGACCTGTAAATGGCGCGGTTGAGCGCTTTTCAGCCATCGACGCGTTGACGCGACGCGGCTGGTTAGGCTATACCGAGGCGTTCGCATGAACTCGCGGCCCGCTCCTCGCGCTCAACGTGTCTCACGTCGACGATTCCTTCGCGACGCGACGGTGGGTGCCGGCTCAGTTGCGGCAGCATCAACCGCCCTCGAGGCCGACCAGTCGTCACGCCAGACGAGCGCCGTCGGCAGCATTGCCCGGACGGCCAGATCGACCCCTCCGCCTTCTACCCGCCCTATCCGAATTCCCGATGAACTGACTGCCGGATCCAACGCCGCCGTGGCCGAGATCCAATTTCCCATGACCGGGGCGCAGGTGTTTGCGCGCGCCTGTCGAGAAGAAGGGGTTGCGGCTCTGTTTTGTTGCCCTGGCAACTATGGCGTCATCCATGCAATCGCCAATCTGGGGATTCCGACCTACTCGGGGCGGCACGAAGGCGCAATGACCCATGCGGCGGACGCGTTCATCCGCGTCACCGGCGAAGTCGCGGTGGCCTCTGGGACCGAAGGGCCGGGGTTTACGGACATGATCTGCGGCATCGCCTGTGCGAACGCCGCACGCACGCCGCTGCTCGTCGTCGCCAGCAATATGGCGCTGTTCCAGGAGGATACCGAGGCCGGTATCCAACTCGCCTATCAGCAGCCGACGACCGACGGGATGAAAAAGTACGGCAAGCGACTGGTCACGCCGGGCCGCGTGCATGAGTACACCGCCTATGCGTTTCGACAGCTGAGGAGCGGAGTACCACGACCGGTTCATCTCGACTTTCCGGCCGAGGTCGCCTCCGCCCGCTTCAAGGACGCCAGCGAGCTCTCGTACTACTTCGACAAGGCCAAGTACCGGACCGAGAGCTGGCCCCATCCATCGTCCAAGCAGATTGACTCGGCGGTCGCGATGCTCAAGGCGGCCGAGCGGCCAATCATCGTGTCCAGCAATGGCGTCTTCTACCGTCGTGGATGGGACGCACTCAAGCGGCTCGCGGAGAAGGCGCAGATTCCAGTGGTTGAATCGGGCGCGATGAAGGGCCAGTTTTCGGACGCTCACGCGCTGAGCGCGAACGCTGCTCCCACGGCGCTCGCCAGCGCGGACGTCGTCGTGCTCGTCGGTCAGCACTGCATGCCGACCATTGGCGAGTTCGCGTTCGGGCCCGATGCGCGTTACATCCGCATCGATCAAGCCCACGAGGACATCGGTCGCAACCTCCCGATCGAGCTCGGGATCGTGAGCTGCGAAAAAGCCGCGCTCGAGGTGCTGGCCGATGCGATGCCCACGGTGCGTCACGAGGCATGGGTCGCCGAGATCGCCGCCGCACGCGACAAGTTCGAAGCGCAAAACGACGGGTTCTACAAGGTTGGCGCGAGCTACACGGACGCACTTCACCCCGCCGTCATCGCCAAAGAGCTTGCCGACTTCTTGTACCGAGGCAGCATTCCGCGTGAACAGGTCACGGTCGCATCGGGTGGGTACGGCATCGCGCGGTACACGCGTCGCTGGTTGAGAGGTTACCGGCCGGGACAGATCATGAATGGCGCCTACCAGTACGGCGCCATTGGGCCCGACGTCGGCTACGCCCTGGGCGTGGCCGCTGCCGTTCAACAGGGCGTCGGCCCTCAGGCGGCCTACAAGGGCAGTCCGATTGTCTGCATTACCGGAGACGCGGGCTTTGGTTACACCGCGATGGAGATGGAAACTCTGAGCAAATACCGGCTACCCGTGGTCGTGCTGGTGTACAACAACAACGCGTGGGGCACCTGGACGAGCGCTCGGGACGCAACAGCCCTGCCATTGCATCTTTTTCAGGAGAACGTCCGATACGACAAGGTGGGCGAGGCCCTCGGCGCCCACGGCGAGTACGTCACCAGGCCGGGGGATTTCCGGCCCGCGCTCGAGCGGGCGTGGCAGGTTGCGGTCACGGAACGCCGGCCGTCGGTGATCAACTGCCAGGGCAAGAAGGAGTTTTGGGTTCGCGACAAGTATCCACCGGGGATGCTCGGCAAGATCGAGCCTGGGTGCATGTCGTACTACCACTGAGGGCTGGAAGCTTGAGGTCTACGGTCCCCGGTCTACGGTCCACGGAATGTCGACCGAGATCGCTGGTTTTACCGTAGACCGTAGGCTGGAGACCGAAGGCCTCAGGCGACGGGATTGGTGACACCCGTCGCAACGAGATGCGGCGCGCGCCTCGCCGCTGCTGGCTGAAGTGCAGACGTCCGCGGAGGAATCCACGTCACGGCGCGGTCGCCGATGCGCGGACTCTGCGCGGTGGGGTGCAGATGGGTCGGTTCGTCGTGTCGTCTTGTGTGCTGGGCGCATTCGCTCTGTGGCTGAGCGCCTTCACCGTGGAGAGTCAGGACGCACATCCCCCACGCCCTCACCGTCACCCGTCAGCACAGCGGCTCGAGAATCCGGTCGCGTCGACGCCTGCGTCGATCGCGGCCGGGCGGCGCACTTACGTCACCCTTTGCGCGCGCTGCCACGGGCCGAGCGGCAAGGGGGATGGCGGCGGTGCCGGCGGCGGCGGACAGCCCGCTGATTTGACCGACGAGGTTTGGGATCACGGGTCGAGTGATGGCGAAATTTTCGTGGTTCTGCGGGATGGCACTTCGGTGGACATGGAGGGATACGGCGAGCGCGTCAGTGAGACGGACTTGTGGCACTTGGTGAACTACTTGAAAAGCTTGGCTGCGGCGCCCGCGACGCCAGCAGCCCGTGGTTGGATGCCGGCCGGCGTTTCATCACGGGCCGCGAAGTTGCGAGCCCCGTTTGGAGACCGATCGATTAACCAGTAGCAGGTCGAAGCCGTCGTTTGGATCTTGCGACGATGGTTCAGAAAGGGGCTGGGTGATGCGTAGGTTGTGGTTGCAAACATTCCTCGCACTGTCGTGCGTGGTGGCGCCGGCGATTGCCGCGGCGCAGACGAGCAGCATCGCGGGTGTCGCCCGTGATGCCTCCGGTGCCGTGCTACCGGGCGTCACGGTGGAGGTGTCGAGTCCGGCGCTCATCGAAAAGGTCCGCACTGCGGTGACCAACGATGAAGGCCGCTACTCGATCATCAGCCTTCGTCCGGGCATCTATACGGTGACCTTTATGCTTCCGGGGTTTGGCGTCGTGAAATCCGAAGGCATCGAGCTCACGTCGGACTTCACGGCCAACGTGAATGCCGAAATGAAGGTCGGCACGCTCGAAGAAACCATCACGGTGACTGGAGAGTCGCCGATCGTCGACACCCAGGCCATCACGCAGCGCCACGTGATGACCCGCGATGTGCTCGACGCACTACCGACCGGCCGGAACATTCAGGCGGTCGGCATCATGATCCCAGGCACGATGCTCGCGGTTGGAGGCGGCGGCGCGCTGTCTCGTGACGTCGGCGGATCCGGATCCTTACAGCAATCGCCGCTTCAGTATCGCGGCTCGGGCGACACGGTGCAGACGATTGAGGGGCTTCGCCTCAACAACCTGTGCGCGCAGGGCGCCTACAGCGGGGTGTACTGGAACGACGCCAGCTTCGAAGAACTGAGCTACGTCACCGGCGCAGACTCTGCCGAGATGGGCCAGGGGGGGATGCGCGTGAACATGGTCCCGCGTGATGGCGCCAACCAGTTCCGCGGCCAGATCATGGGCAACTACGCGGGCGAATGGGGGGCGGACAACTGCGGCTCGGCGGGGATCGGGCTGCCTTGCGACCGCTCGAACCTGTCAGGAAGTACCGACATTCAACCAGAATAACTTCCTGACCAACGTCAGCGACATCCAGAAGATCTGGGATGTCAACCCGTCCATAGGCGGCCCCATCCTCCGCGATCGGCTCTGGTTCAACTACACGTTCCGGCACCAGGGTGTCGAAAAGACCGTGGCTAACAGCTACGCTGACCTGCAACCCCTCCCAGTTCGTCTACGAACCTGACTTTTCGAGCCCGGGTATCGACGACGGGCACATCGTCAGCAATGCAGTGCGCGTTTCGTGGGCAATATCGGGCAAGGACAAGCTGTCCGTGTACCACGACAACCAGCGGAAGTATCGCGACCACTGGGGCATCAACGCGACGCGCCCGCCGGACGCGACTGCAATTCAGGTCACACCGACCAGCTTCGTGAACGTATCGAAGTGGACGCGTACGCACACCAATCGCTTGCTGCTCGAAGCTGGCTTCGGCATCTACAACCAGGAATACACCGAGTTGTATCAGCCGGTCGTCACTGGCCTCGAAGACAAGGTGTGGGACCTCGAGGCGATTCGCAGATCGACCGTCTACAACGTGATCGACACGTCGAACAACCAGCAGACCAACGCGTTCTCCGCGCCTGCGGACCACTTCTCGGTGCTGCGGACGTTCATGGGCGCGGCATCCTACGTCACTGGTTCACACAACTTCCGGTTCGGCGGGACGCTGACCAATGGCGACTGGCGCCTGATCGAAGCATGGACCGGCGACGTGCAGCCGATCAACTTCAACGGTGGCGCGCCGTCGTCGGTCACGCTGCGTCTGCCGAGGGATATGCGCAACGGCATCAAGCGCGATCTCGGCCTGTTCGTCCAGGACCGTTGGGCGATGGGACGCATCACGCTGAATCTGGGGCTTCGCTACGACCAGTTCGTCGGCGAAACACGCGAGAGCGAGGTGCTGCCGAATCGTTTCGTCTTCACCGACCTGGCCAACGGCGTGTCCTACGGCGAGTGCCCGGATGGTAAGGCCGGTCGCGGCTGCTACGGCGAGGTCCAGAACTGGAAGGACATCTCTCCTCGCGTTGGCTTTGCGATGGACGTCTTCGGCGATGGCCGCACAGCTCTGAAAGCCAGCTTCGCGCGGTACGTTGCCGGCCAGAATGTCGCGGTGGCGCGAGAGGTCAATCCTGTCGAAGGCCTCACGTCCACTGGATCACCGGCACGTGGACCGATCGCGACGGCAACCGTCTACCGCTCGATGCCAGTGGCGCAATTCAGATCGAGGAACTAGCACCCTCGGCGTCAACGCCCACTTTCGGACGGAACGTGACAACGACTGCGTACGATCCTGGGGTCCTCAACGGCTGGCACAAGCGCGGCTACAACCTCGAATACTCGGTGGCGGCTCAGCATCAACTGGCTGATCGCGTATCCGTGAATGGTGGCTACTACCGCCGCGAATTCGGTAACCAGACGTTTACCGACGACCTGCGTTTCGATGCCAGCAGCTACAACTACTTCTGCCTCAACGCTCCGAGCGACCCCGATCTGCCCGGCGGCGGTGGGTATCAGGTGTGTGGAATCCCCGATTTGAAACCGGAGATTGTCGCGCTCAACCAGCCGGCCAACAGTCTGATCCGGTTCTCGGACGACTTCGGCGGCGAGACCAACATGTATCAGGGCTTCGACATCAACCTCGAAGGCCGGTTCCGCAACGGCGCCTTCCTGAAAGGCGGCATCGCGGCAACCACGCGCACCTTCGACCAGTGCAATCTGCTCGCGGCTGGTCCGGAAGCCACAACGGTGGCGTTGACATCTCTTGGGACCGAGGTTTACAGCGACGGCTCCAACTATTGTCACCGCGAGTACCCGTATCGACCCGATGTGAAAATCTCCGGCAACTATCCGTTGCCGTGGGGTATCCAGCTGGCCGGCACGTACCAGTTCAGCCGCGGTGTTCAGACTGGTGGCGCTGGCCCGAGCATTCTTGCCAGCTACACGCTGAGCAACGCGCTGGTCACTCCGATCAAGGGGAGTGGGTGGAACGGCGTGGCACACGAACCGTCGCGTTGATTCGTGAAGGCCTCGAGTACGGCGAGCACAATCTGAGCCAGCTCGATATTCGACTGGGCAAGCGCTTCGACGTCGGGCGCGCCCGGCTGCGCGTGGACTTCGATCTCTACAACGTCTTCAACAGCAGCTGGCCCTACACCGTGACGAACACCTACTCGGCGACGGCAGGCAGCCAGTGGCTGCGTCCGACCAACGTGCTGCAGCACCGCTTCTTCAAGTTCGGCGGTCAGTTGTCGTTCTAGGTCACGTGGAGCGGCGGGTCGTCAGACCCGCCGTTCGATCGAGTGGTTCGGCTAGGATGGGCGGGTGTGCGTCTGGCGCGCCCGCCCTTTCTTGTGTCTGCTTGTTCTCACAGTGGCCAGCAGTGTCGCCTTCCCCAGCGCTCAACACCACGCTCATCGCCTGCCGCCCGTTGCGATGGAGATCCTCGAACGACCCGGTCGCCCTACGAACCGGTATTGGGCACGCTCATGACGCCGCCTCAACGTCATCCAAGGAGGCGCAGACCTTCTACGACCAGGGACTTGCATACCTGCACTCGTACACGTGGATCGAAGCCGCCCGCTCGTTTCACGTCGCGCTGAAGCACGATCCGAAGCTGGCGCTGGCCCACGTGGGCCTGAGCGTCGCTTTCGTCGAGCTGAATCGACCCGGCGAGGCCCGGAAGGCAATCGACGCCGCGCGGGGACTCGCAGCAGGCGCTTCCTGATCACGACCGTCGTCATATCGACGCGCGCGAGCTGCAGATGCGAGCCGAGGAGGCGCCCGGTGATGCGGCACGCCTCAATGCGTACCGCCAGTCACTCGATGGCTCGCTAGCGGCATTCCCAAAGGACGTCGAGTTTCTGTTGCTACGCGGGATTGCGGAGTCACCCGATCCGGCGGATCGCGGACAAGGGAGCGTCGCCACGGCGATGCCCTACTACGAGAAGGCGCTCGCGCTCGTGCCAGGACACTTCGCCGCGCACCACTACCTGGCGCACGCGTACGAGAACACCAATCGCGTTGCACAGGCACTGCCTCACGCCGCGACGTTTGCGAAGGACGCGCCGGCGGTCCCGCACGCCCGACATATGCACGGGCACAGCCTGTGGCGCCTCGGGCGCGTGTTCGAAGCGATCGCGGAATTCGAAGCGGCGGACAGGATCCACCGCGAGTACGCAAAGGCGGAGAAGGTGCCGCTCGAAGCGGATTGGCATGTCGAGCACAACCTCGGCCTCCTCGGTGCAGCGCTGTCGTACACCGGTCAGGTGAAGCGCGCTGAGACCCTGCTGAAGTCGTCATTCGCCCTACCGACCAACCTGCTCGTGCAGGCCTACAACAAGCGCGAGTGGCCCATGTTCCTGCGCGCGCGTGGACGTTACGCGGAGGCGGAAGCCGCCGCCAAGACGCTGATGGCGGATCCGAACCCCGTGGTTCAAGCCACTGGCCACATCGAGGCCGGCCACGTGATGCTGGCGCAGAACCGATGGGCCGACGGCGCCAACGCCGCCAACGCCGCGCTGCGACTGTTGCGCACGGCCCCCGGCGGTGGAATCGCCGCGGCGGCGCTGCTCGCCCTCCAGGGCGAATTCAACCTGCGGACCGCCGATCGCACCAAAGGTCGCACGACCCTCGAGGAAGCCGTTCGTCGAATGCGTGCCGCGCCCGGGCCCGATGCCTGGGCGCAGGCGCTCTTTCAGATCGAGGCCATCGCTCGGGCGGCGCGTGCCGTCGGCGACTGGGAGCTCGCCGGGCAAATGGCGAAGCAGATGATCGACCACGACTCGTCGTACGCTGGCTCGCACTACGCGCGTGGGCTAGCCGCCGAGCACGACGATGACGCCGGTACAGCCAAGGCGGAGTTTGCCCTGGCGGCCAGGCTGTGGGCGAAGGCCGACCAGGACCTGCCGGAGCTGGCGGAAGCGAGGAGGAAGGCGAAATGAATCGGTTGATTGCCTGGGCTCTAATCCTTCCCACACTGTCGGGGACCCCAACCGCCCAGTCCTCTACGGGCTTCCACCACGTCCACCTGAACTCCACCGACCCAGCGGCTGCGATCGCTTGGTACAACAAAACGTTTCCGGTCACGTCGCGCGCGACCGTCGCGGGCTTCGACGGTATTGCCACCGAGAAGATCCACCTGCTGTTCAACCGGACCAACAAGCCGCCGACGAGCGCCCTGGATTCGCCCATTTGGCACTTCGGCTGGGGGAGCCCGGACATGGCTGCGGACTTCGCGATGCATCAAGCCAACGGCGTGAAGTTCGCGACCCCACTCAGCAAGCTGGCGCAGGGGACCGTGTTTGCCTACATGAACGCTCCCGATGGGGCATTGGTCGAGATCAATTCGGCGCAGAGCCGGGCGTTTGTTCACGTGCATTTGTACAGCGAGCACCCGCTCTGCACGGCCGACTGGTACGTCACACACTTGGGCGCCACCCGCCGTGCAGCCGCGCGCGAGGGTCCATGCGAGGCACCGTACGGCGCCCCGAGCGAGCCGCTGGCCGTCATCCGCTCCCCAGCGGCGACCGTGCGTTTTGACGACATCAGCCTCATAATCTATCCACGCCAGCGGCCCGGGTCGCTGGTCTCTTCTGCCGGGCACGTCGTCGACCATCTCGCCCTGTCGGTGTCGGATCTTCCAGCGACCGTCACGCGTCTGGAGGCCGCTGGCGTGAAGGTTCTTCGCGGCGTTCACCTGTTTGGCAGCGGACCGGGCAAGGCAGCGTTGATAGAAGGTCCAGACTCGATTGTCATTGAACTCGTGGAGCGGCCATGACCAGACGTTTTCTGTTCGTCGTTGTAGTGGGAATGTTGACAGCGGCACCGCTCCTGGCGGTGACCTCAGCTCAGGAAAAGATCGATGTTAGTGGTGAGTGGGCGTTTGACGTCCAAACGGAAGCCGGTGGCGGCAATCCGACGTTTGTGTTCAAGCAAGCTGGCGACAAGCTGACTGGAAAGTACAAGGGCGCCTTTGGGGAGGCGGATCTCACTGGCACAGTCACCGGCAAGGCCATCAAGTTCACGATCAACGTCGATGCGCAAGGGACGGCGGTGACGATCGTTTACGATGGCGAAGTCGAGAGCAACACCGCGATGAAGGGCAAGCTGGATCTCGGCGGCATGGGGAGCGGCACCTTCACCGGAAAGCGAACCAAGTGATGACCCGGAGTACTCGTTCGCTGGGATTGCTCGGTTCGGCGCTGACGCTCTCAGCAATCGGTACTGAGTGCTGCCATCGGGGCTGCTGAGGGACCGGGCGGAACAGCTGAGGGACCGGGCTTTAGCCCGGTCCAACCCGTTCAATCTCCTGATGGCGCCCGCATCTACAAGGAACGGTGCGCCTCATGTCACGACGCACCCGAGACAATGCGGTCACCTGGACGCGAGCAGTTGCGCGTCCGTTCCGTCGCACAGATCATCGCGTCGCTGGACCCGGGCGGCGTCATGGCCACTCAGGGCCAGCCACTTTCCACGACGGACAAACAAGCGGTTGCGGCGTTCATTTCAGGTGCGACAAGTGCGACAGGTGCGACGGGTGCGACGGGTGCGGCAAGTGCCGCGGGTGTCCTGATGGCACCCGCCGCACCACTGGGTGCGGCGGCCGTCGATCCCTCGGTCGGCGCCTGCGCGCCGTCGATGATCAACTCATCGCTGCCGAGCCTGACCTCGCAGCCGATGTGGAACGGTTGGGGCAACGACCTCGCGAACACACGATTTCAACCAACCACGGCCGCCGGGTTGACGGTCGGCGACGTGCCGAAGCTCACGTTGAAATGGGCGTTCGGCTTCGCGGGGACGAGCGCGTCCTCGGGACAGCCGACCATCGCTGGCGGGCGCGTGTTCGTCGGGAATCCAAACGGATTCGTATATTCACTCGACGCCAACACCGGATGCACCTTTTGGTCCTTCAAGGCCGACGGGGGCGTGCGCACGGCGGTCAGCGTCGCCGCGATCGCGGATGGCAAGCACGTTGCGATGTTCGGTGACATTCGTGCCAATGTCTATGGCCTCGACGCGCAGACTGGCGCACAGGTCTGGAAGTTCAAGGCCGACGACCATCAGTTCGCACGAATTACCGGCGCGCCAACGTATGCCAACGGACGCCTCTACGTGCCGGTCTCGTCGGTCGAGGAGGTTGCAGGAGCGCGCCCCAACTATCCGTGCTGCACGTTTCGAGGCAGCGTGATCGCGCTCGACGCGGCGACGGGGAAACAGTTCTGGAAAAGCTACATGATTCCGGAGCCGCCCAAGGTCGTGGGCAAGAATTCTGCTGGCACCGAACAATGGCGAAGCGCCGGTGTCGCGGTTTGGACCTCGCCGACCATCGACGTTGCCAAGAACATGATTTACGTCGCCACCGGCAACGCCTATACGAGTCCGGCGGCGCCGACCAGCGATGCGGTGGTCGCGCTCAGCATGACCGACGGCTCGATTCAGTGGACGCAGCAGGTCACGCCGGGCGACGTCTACGTGATTGGCTGCAAAGCTGGAGTCGAAAACTGTCCAGACGACGTGGGACCCGACTTCGATTTCGGCAATTCACCGATCCTTCGCACGTTGCCCGGCGGACGACGAATCATCACGTTGGGACAAAAGTCGGGCGTGGTGTACGGCATCGATCCGGACGACAAGGGCAAGCTTCTGTGGCAGGTTCGAGTCGGCAAGGGAGGCGAGTTGGGCGGTGTCGAGTGGGGGTCCGCAGCCGATGAGCAGAACATTTACGTCCCTGTATCGGATGTGCTGCGGCCACCAGCGGAGGCCGGCGGCCTGCACGCGGTGCGTCTCGCGACCGGTGAGATTGCCTGGAGCGCCCCAGCGCCGGCGCTGACGTGCAAGGGCGGGCCGGGATGCACGGGAGCACAGTCTGCGCCGGTGAGCGTGATCCCCGGGGCCGTATTTTCAGGCTCGGTGGATGGTCACATTCGGGCGTACTCGACGACCGACGGAAAGATCATCTGGGATTTCGACACCATGCGCGAGTTCCAGACCGTCAATGGCGTGAAGGCACAGGGAGGATCGCTGGACGCGGCAGGCCCAGTGATTGCCGGCGGCTTGCTGCTGACCAATTCCGGCTACGGCCAGTGGCGGGGCAAACCGGGGAATGTGTTGCTGGCTTTTGGGGTGAAGTGATCACGAAGGGCGTAGGGCGTAGGGCACAGGGCTCAGGGAGGGATCAGGGCCCTATTCCCTTCCCTATGCCCTATGCCCTATGCCCTGCGCCCTACGAAAGATTAGCCGCCTGCCCCAACGCCTCGTACATCATCAGCACCAGGACGGCCCCCAGCCAAATCATGGCGTACATGGTGGGTTTAACCGTCGGGATCCGGTGTCGAAGCACTGGCCAAGAAATGGCGCCGTACACATACAGCGCGATGGCCGGAGGCCACGGAGCTGGCATCCCCACGAGGCGTAGAAGAACGGCGGTCATGATCGCGACAATGGCGGCTATGAAATAGGTTGGGTGGTGTTCGGTCATTCGTAATGCATATCGGTCGGCGCCCAGCTCGGCTATATCTTCCATCCTACCGTAAACCTTGCTCCCGACGACCCCGTCTATATTCGGTGTTGGCGAGGTCACCGATGATGCCCAGAGTTGCCCCTGTTTGCGCCCTGCTGTTTGCCCTCGTCCTGGCCGCACCGGCAGCGGCCCAACGGGATCGCGATCGAGACCGAGACCGGGATCGGGATCAGGGCCGCGGCCCGCGCGAGACCGAGACCATTGACCGTACGCTGTCGTTGCAGCCGGGCGGCACGGTTCGCCTGAAGACCTTCTCCGGACGCGTCAACATCACTGGCGGCAGTGGCAACCAGGTTGTGATCAAAGCCGTGCGTCGCGCGACTCGAGAGCGGCTCGACGAGATCAAGCTCGAGATCACCCAGAACGGCAACGTCATCGACATCGACGCCAACCATCGCCTGGTCGAGCGTCGTAACGAGAACGTGGTTGAAACGGATTTCGACATTCAGGTCCCCTCGCAGGTCGGGTTGGATCTGCGAACATTCAGCGCGCCCGTCACGGTCGCGACCGTGACCGGAGATCTCGAGGTAGAGGGGTTCTCTGGTGAAGTCCGACTCACCGGCGTGTCAGGGCCACTTCGCGTCAAGACCTTCAGCGGTGGTGTCAATGTCGCCGCAAACGACTGGCGCGACGGCGACAGCCTGACGGTCAACACGTTCAGCGGTGACGTGGAACTTCGCCTGCCCGCCAGCGCACGCGGCGATCTGCACTTCGACAGCTTCAGCGGCAGCTTCAACAGCGACCTGCCGGTCACGCTCTCATCGTCCAGCAAGCGGAACTTCCGCGGATCGCTGAATGGCGGCGGCAGTTCGGATCTGAGGCTGACGACGTTCAGTGGAGATGTGACGATTCGACGATAACGTACAAGCCTCAGAGGCTCAGAGACACGGAGAATCCATTGGTTAGAGAAGAGTGAAGGCCATTTCTCTGTGCCTCGGTGTCTCTGAGGCCCGTACGTGAAGTATTCTTTCGGCGTTTGATTGCGCGCCTCCTCGCCAAGGCCGGTCTCGTCACCCCCGAACAGCGCGCATGGGCCTGGTACGATTGGGCCAACTCCGCCTACTTCACCACCATCGTCACGGCGGTGTTTCCATCTTTCTTTGCCACCTATGCTGCGGCTGGCATCGAGCCGGCACAGGCGACCGCACGGTTCGGCGCGATAACGACGGCCTCGGTGGCGCTCATTGCGGTTGTCTCGCCAATCCTCGGCGCGATTGCCGACGTCAGTGGCATTCGCAAGCGCCTGCTTGCCGTGTTCATGCTGATCGGCGTGTCGTCCGCGGCCGCGCTGGTGCTGGTCGGGCAGGGCGACTGGAGGCTGGCGTCGCTGCTGTTCGTGGTCGGCAATCTCGGTGTGTCAGGCTCGACCGTCTTCTACGACTCCCTGCTCCCCCACGTTGCGCGGCCCGACGAGACGGACCGCGTGTCGTCCGCAGGCTATGCCATCGGCTATTTCGGTGGCGGCCTCCTGCTGCTGATCAACCTGGCGTGGATTCTCAGTCCGGCGACGTTCGGCTTCGCCGACACGGTCGCGGCCACGAAGGCGTCGTTCGTCAGCGTCGCCGTGTGGTGGTTGGTGTTCTCGATCCCGTTGATGCGCACGGTACCGGAGCCGCCGATTCAGCTCGAAGCCGGGGAGCAGCGCGGCGCGTCCGTTCTCATCGCCGCATTCGGCCGGCTGGGGCGGACATTCCGCGAGATTCGCAAATACCGCAACGCCTTCACCCTGTTCATCGCGATGCTGCTCTATCAGGATGGCATCCAGACGATCATTCGGATGGCCTCGGTCTTTGGCGCGGAGATGGGAATCGACATCAACGCACAGATTGCGGCGTTCGTGATGGTGCAGTGGCTGGGGATCCCGTTCTCATTTTTGTTCGGCGGCCTCGGAGCGCGCATCGGGACCAAGCGCGCGCTCTTCATCGCGCTGGCGGTTTACACCCTCACCGCGATCATGGGGTACTTCGTGAGGACCGTCACGCACTTCTTCATCCTTGCCGGTTTGGTGGCGACGGTGCAAGGTGGGAGTCAGGCCCTCAGTCGAGCGTTGTTCGCGCGACTGATTCCGGCAAGAAAGGCGTCCGAGTTTTTTGGTTTCTATGCGGTGGCCGAGCGATTCGCGACGGTGCTCGGGCCGCTGGTCTTCACGGTGAGTGTCGCACTGACCGGCTCGAGCCGCATCGCGATCCTCTTCATCATCGTGTTCTTCGTGGCCGGTGCCGCGCTACTGTCGATGGTGGACGAGGACGCCGGCACCCGCGCCGCGATGAATTAAAGGGGACAGTCCCCTTTTTATGGTTAACCAGTTCGTCCCAGGGATTGCAACTTCTTCCGACGTCTTTCGCGATCTTTCGTTCGCATCGTTCCCGTTCGCGAAAAAGCCGCGATCAGATCGCATGAGTTGCGTCGACTGGTTAACAATAAAATGGGGACAGTCCCCTTACTGCGACGTGCCCGCCAGTTTTGCTCTCGCTTGCGGGCGCGCAATTGCGGACTGCAGGCTATGGACATTCGACGCCATCGTCCGCCGATAGTATTCCCTGGCGTTCGACGAGTCGCCTTTGGCGTCGTAGGCGAGGCCGATCATGTAGAGAATGAACGGGTCGCCGAGGTTCCCCTGTGTGAGCTCGGCGACGGCACGGTCGTAATCCTTCGCGTAGTACGCAACGTACCCGGCGATCCAGCGATAGATGTCGTTGTCCTCGGGCAGCTTGCCGCGCCGCTGCATGATTACCTCGAACTCACCGAGCTGACGCCGCGCTTCATCGATGCGACGCTCCCTGGCAGCTACCCGTGCCTGCATGTGTCGCCATCGCAACTCCCAGAGCAAGTGTTCGCTGGGAGGTTGATTGGCCGCTGGCTTCCATTCCTGATACCCGAGCTCGTACCATTTGCGACCGATCGCCGCCTCTCCTGCTTCCAGGAAAATACGCCCGATCGAGCGCGCCGACGCTGCCGCGCCGGACACATCCCCTTCTTGCTGTTGCTGACGCCGTACCGCCTGGTACTGCCGCTGACAGTCCGGGAGCTTGCCTTCGAACGCGTAGGACAGTGCGAGCGCGCTCATCGCTTGATCACGCACGGTCGGTGTCGGTGCCATGTCGACGGCCCGCTGGAGATGCGTGCGCGCCTCCGGGTACTGACCTTTCAGGTCGAGCAGTATGCCGAGCGCGCGAGCGGCTTCGAACGACTTCGGGCTGAGTCCGAGCGCTTGACGATACAGTCGCTCGGCCTCGTCGTGCTTGCCCGCCATCATCAGGGTGCGACCCTGCTTGACGAGCGCGTCTGGATCGGCCGGTTGCCACCAGGCAATGGGCGTCACCAGCGGATCGGCGGCGCCTCCGCCCGTGACACTCATCGTGACGAGCACGACGACAGCAAAGAGGCGGCGCATGGCCGCATTCTACCGCCTAAACCCGCAATTCAGTCGCATTGCGAGGAAACGCAACACGAAGCCTACGAAGGATCACGCAAGACGCTTGCTCGATCGAAGGGTGGCCAACCCCAGTATCGCGAGGCCCCACGCCAACAGGGCGAGCGCTTGCGGCCACAACGTCTCGAGCCCGACACCCTTGAGGAAAATCCCGCGCAGAATCACCAGAAAGTAGCGCAGCGGGATCAGGTAGGTGATCTGCTGAATCCAGCCGGGCATGTTTTCAATCGGAAAAATGAATCCAGAGAGGTAGATCATTGGCGTCAGGAAAAAGAATGTCGTCGTCATCATCGCCTGCTGCTGGGTCGCGGAGATCGTCGACACGAAGAGGCCCAGACCGAGCGTCGTGAGCAGGTACACCAGGCTCATGACGAACAGCAGACCGAAGCTGCCCCGCATCGGCACCTCGAACCAGTAGATCGCGACCACGAGCACGAGGACGACGTCGATCATGCCGATGAACGCGTACGGCAGGAGCTTGCCCGCGATGAGCTCCCAGCGCGCCAGCGGCGTCACGTTCAACTGCTCGAGCGTGCCGAGCTCCTTCTCACGCACGATCGCCATCGCCGACAGGTTCGTCGTGATCACCAGCAGCAGGAGCGCGACGATACCTGGAATCATGAAATCGCGGCTTTCGAGATCGGGATTGAACCACACGCGGATGTCCGCGCTGACCAGAGGCTCTGGCGTCTGTCCTCCGATACGATCCGCAATCAGCTCCTCGGAGTAACCGGCAAGGAGCACGCGTGCGTACCCGAGTGCCACGTTCGTGGAGTTCGAGTCGGTACCATCGGCGACGATCTGGATGGTCGGCGTCTCACCGCGCGCAATCATGCCCCCATAGTCCGCTGGGATGCTGAGCGCCATCCATGCATCCCCTCGCTCCAGCCATGCATCGATCTCGGTGGTCGAGCCGACCACATCGACGATGGTGAAGTTGTCCGACGCGTCGAACCGCGACCTGAGCTCGCGACTGGCGGTTGAGCGATCGGCGTCGACAACCAGGAGCGGCACGTCCTTGACGTCGGTCGTCGCCGCGTACCCCAGAACCGTGAGTTGAAGGATGGGCGCGACGATGACAATGCCAAAAAGGCGCGGATCCTGCCGCAGCTCCAGCAATTCCTTGCGCATGAGATGCAGGACTCGTCTCACGAATCACGCCCAATCCCGGCCAAGCCGGATCGATGCCAGCGTCAACATGGCCGCAGCAAAGATCCCGAGTGCGGCCAGGGCGACCCAGAATGCCGCAATATCGGCACCCTTGAGCACGATGGCGCGCAGAGCGACCAGAAAATAGCGCGCAGGAATCGCGTAGGTGATGATTTGAACGGCCTGCGGCATGCTCGAAATCGGAAAGATGAACCCGGACAGGATGAAGGTCGGCAGAAACGACGACAGCAGCGCCAACTGGAACGCCACCTGCTGAGTCGGCGCCACGCTGGAGATTAAAAGACCCTGCGCCTGAGCGCCGACGAGAAACAAGCCAATCGCCCCGCACAAGACCAACCAGGACCCTCGCATCGGCAGCTCGAAAAGCCACATCGCGACCAGGATGATCAGAAGCGCGGAAGCAAACGACAGCACGAGATAGGGAATCGTCTTCCCGATCACGTAGGCCGCCGGACTGACCGGAGACATCCTCACCTGCTCCATTGTCCCGCGCTCTTTCTCGCGAACGATCGAGAGTGCTGTTGAAATGACCGCCGTAATCATCGAGATATAGGCAATGAGCCCTGGCACGAGGAAAAGCGTGCTGCGCAGCTGCGGGTTGTACCAAACGCGAGGCTCCAGGTTGAGCGGTGGCGTCATCGTGACCACACGTCCCGGCTCTGACGACACCCCGGCGACAATTGACTGCGCGTACCCGACGACGGTCGTGGCGGTATTCGAATTGTCGCCGTCGATGATTACCTGAACGCTGACCGGCCGCCGCTCGATGATGTGACGGCCGTACCCGGATGGGATGATGAGCGCCGCGCGGGCATCGTTGCGATCGATGATCCGCTCGAGCTCACGGTCCGACATCAGGTCGGCTGCGAGATCGAAGTAGCCCGAGTTGATGAACGCCGATACCAGCTCGCGGCTCTGGGGTGTGCGGTCGCGATCATCCACGGCGAGCCGGATATTCCTGATGTCAAAGTTGAGGGCATAGCCGTAGAGCAGCAGGAATAGCGCCGGGACGAACAGCAGGATGGTGAGCGTCCGCCGGTCCCGGCTGATCTGTCGAACCTCCTTGATTGCTACGGCCAGGGTCTTTCTCACGCGCGCGCCTCCGACATTTCTTCGACGACGTCGAGGAAGACGTCCTCGAGCGAGGGCGCGACTCGTGTCGCGGAGGTCACCGTCTGGCCAGTGCGGGCCAGCGCCTGTTTGAGTGAGTCAAGGTCGGTCACGCCCGAGCGGAGCACCGCGTGGACCGCGGTACCGAAAAGGCTGGTTTTCTCGACCTCGGGAAGGCTTTCCAGGGCCGTTGAGGCGGTGACGGGGTCGCTCGCATGGACTTCGATAATCGGACGATCGGCAAATCGATCCTTGAGTGTCGAGGCCGTGCCCAGAGCGGCCAGCCTGCCCGCATGAATGATCGCGATTCGATGGCAGTGCTCGGCCTCGTCCAGATAGTGGGTTGTCACAAGCACCGTCACACCCTGTCGAGACAGCTCGCCAATCAGATCCCAGAACCGTCGGCGCGAGAGCGGATCGACGCCGCCGGTGGGTTCGTCGAGAAACACGATCGGCGGCTGATGCAGCACCGCACAGCCAAGGGCCAACCGTTGTCGCCAGCCTCCGGCGAGGTCGCTCGTCTTGGTGTCTTCGCGCCCTTCAAGCCCGGCCATCTCGAGCACAAACTGTCGTCTGGCTTCGAACGCCGATCCCCGCAGTCCGTAGATGCCGCCGAAGAACTCGATGTTCTGATCGACCGTCAGTTGCTCGTAGAGCGAGAAGCGTTGCGACATGTAACCAATGCGACGCTTCACTGCTTCCGGATCACGCGCGACGTCGATGCCACCAACCATCGCCAACCCCGATGTCGGGCGGAGCAGGCCACACAACATGCGGATGGTGGTCGACTTGCCCGCGCCATTGGCGCCCAGGAACCCGAAAACCTCACCAGGCTGCACATCGAACGACAGCCGGTCAACCGCCTTGAAGGCGCCAAAGGTGCGCGTCAGGTCTCTGACCTCGATCGCCGCCATCTCATCTCCCCAACGCGCGATCCAGTCGGGCCTCTGCGAGCCTGATTGCCGCAAGCGCGCGCGTGCGATCCAACTCCGCCTGAAGCAACGCGAGCTGTGCGTCGAGCACTTCGGTACTGGTCGCAACACCGACGGTGTAGCGCTCCGCGACCACCCGTCTGGCCTCTGCCGCGCTGCGGACACCGTCGCTTGCGGCAATCACCGCTGCGCGCGCAGAGTCGAGATCGAGCGAACGCTGGCGGATCTCGAGTGCGAACAGTGAATCGAGCTCCGCCAGCCGCGCCCGGGCAGCGGTCGCGGCGGCTTCGGCTTCCAGAGTTTCTGCGGCACTGCGGCCGCCGTCCCACAAAGTCCAGTTGGCGCTGACACCGAGCTCCCAGGACTCCTGCCATATGTCTGTGCGCGGAAAGATGCTCGGGTTGGGTTTGGCATAATCCACCCCGCCGATCACCGAAACCGTCGGGCGGCGTCCGGCCTCGGCAGCCCGGCGTCGTTCGTCGGCGGCGATGATGCGATCGGCCTGTGCCTGCCGCTCGGCTCGCGGGGAAGCTTGGGCTGAAGCAATGACGCCTGGTGGTTGTGGAGCTTCGAGGGGCTCCGCAATTTCGATCTCGCCGGTGATTCCGGTGAGGCGTCGCAAGTCTTCCATCGCACTACTGCGAAGATTGCGCGCCTCAATCTGTTGCACTTGCTGCCTCGAGCGCTGGGCTTCGGCGATCGAGACTTCGTTCGGTGGGATCAAGCCATTGTCGAATCGCACGCGCACATCGCGCACGTCGGCATCCGCCCGACCAACCGCCTCGTCCAGCACGCGCTGCGACTCGTGGGCGGTTGCCAGCGCCCAATACGCTCGAACGACTTCGAGACGAAGGTCGGCGCGTGTGGCCTGCACGTCGGAGCCCACTGCCCGAGCCTCTGCTTCGGCGGCGCGCTGCAACGCATCGCTTCGGCCGCCGGTATAGATGGGCCACTGCATCGCAACACGCGAGAACAGATTGTCGGGGACATCCGGGTAAATGACCTGCAGGACTCCTGGGGGTTGCGGCACACTAAATTCTTCAACGTGATTGGTGCGTGTGTATCCGCCACTCAGGCTGACGGTTGGCCGGTCGGCGGAATCGCGCACGCGGACCGTGGCCCGCGCGCCAGCCTCCCGGGCGATCGCCTCGGCCAGGCGATGACTGGTTGCCATCGCGCGATCGATGGCTTCGCCAAGCGTTAGTCGCACCGTTTGGGCGTCGGCGGTCGCGCCAGTCAGCACGAAGAGAGTTGTCAGAAGGAGCGATTGCGTTTTCATCGTGTCTTCTCTGCTTCCGCAAGCCGTGCGATATACACGTCTTCGAGCGAGGGCGTGATTCGGCGAACGCCGGTGGCGCCCATGTCTTGGGCGCGGACCCGAAACGCCTCGATGGCAGCGTCAGTGCCCGAATCGAGCCACACGTGCAGGCGATCCCCGAATAGTTGCGATTCCACGCCGTCTCGAACGAGGGTCGCCTGAGCCGCGCGAGGATCGCGAACCACCACTTCGAGCAGAGTTCCGAGGAGGGAGGCACGCAACGCCGTCGGCTCGTCCAGGGCGAGGAGGTGTCCGCGATCCAGCAATGCCACTCGGCTGCAGCGCTCGGCCTCATCGAGATACGGCGTGGACATCAGGATCGTGATGCCGGTTGCGCGGAAGCGCGAGAGCAGTCGCCAGAACTCGCGACGCGAGACAGGGTCAACGCCGGTGGTCGGCTCGTCGAGCAGAATGATCTCGGGTTCGTGAACGAGGGTGCATGCAAGCGCGAGTTTCTGCTTCATTCCACCCGAGAGCCGATCGGCCAGCCGGGTCCGGAACTTCGTCAACTGGGTGATCTCCAGGAGCGCGTCGCGCTTCTGGATGTAGTCGCTGACACCGTGAATCTCGGCGAAGAACGAGATGTTCTCGTCGATGCTCAAGTCTCCATAGAGGCTGAAGCGTTGCGAGAGATACCCAACTTTCGCCGTGATCGCCCGATGGTCCTTGACCGGATCCTGGCCGGCAACGTGAATCGAGCCGCTGTCGGCGTGCAGAAGCCCGCAGAGCAAGCGGATTGTGGTTGTCTTCCCCGCCCCATCTGGTCCGATGAGGCCAAACATCTCCCCCCGGGCAACGGTGAACGACAGCCCATTCACGGCAACGGTGTGCCCGTATCGCTTGGTGACTCGATCGAGCGAGAGTACGTTCGTCATTGGAGCGCCTGCAGCGGAATCACAGCCTCGACCGGCATCCCTTGCTTGAGAATGCCGTCCGTGTTGTCCACCGACACGCGAACGCGATACACCAACTTCGATCGCTCTTCCGAGGTCTGAACGTTTCGCGGGGTGAACTCCGCCTTTGGCGAGATGTAACTCACCGTGCCGGTGAGTCCGCTTCCACCGGCATCCGTGAACACCGTTGCCTGCTGTCCCAGCTTGATGCGCGGCACGGCCGGTTCAGGCACGAAGACATCGGCCCAGACCGCGACCAAATCGCTGATGACGACGACGGGCGCGCGTGGCGCAATGACCTCGCCGACCTCGACGAGCTTCTCGGTGACGACGCCAGCGATCGGCGCCGCAAGGCTGGTGTCGGCCACCGCCTCCTGACTGACCGCGACTTGGGCCGCCGCCGCTTCCACGCGTGCGCGTGCGGCTTCGATCTCCTGCGGTCGAGCACCTGCCTTGAGTCCCGCAACCGTCGCCTCCGCCGCGCGCAGTCGGCTCTCGATCGCCCGCACACGCTCGCGTGCGACGTCGCGCTGTGTCGCCGCGTCGTCTCGCTGCTTGCGTGACCCGGCGTTGGCCCGGAGCAACGCGTCGAATCGCTGCAGGTCGGCTTCGGCGCCCTCGAGCTCGGCGCGCGCCGCGGCGAGCTCGTCGCGTACGGCCTGAGCCTGCGCATGCGCCTGGCTGATGTCCTCGCGTCGCGAGCCGGCCTGCAACAGGCGAAGCTGCGCCTCGGCCTGACTTTGATCGGCTTTGGCCCGCTGCACGGCGAGTTCGTGGTCGCGACCGTCCAACCGGAGAATCAGGGCGCCGGCTTCGACGCGGTCACCTTCCTTCACCGTCAGCAAGACGATACGGCCGCCGACTTCGGGCGCAAGCCGAACGTCGGTCGCCTCGACGTGACCCGACGCCCGAATCTCGTTTTCAGGTGGCTTCTCCGTGCAGCCCACCACGGCGATGACGAACACGAGCAGAATCGCGGCGCGCATGTTTCAGTCCTTCTTGAGCATTCGCAGCGCGACATGCTGGATGTGTCGCGTCAGGTCGGCATGTGAAACCGGGACGAACATTGGTAAGTGGTCACGGCCAGGCACCGCCGCGGCACGCTCGCGAGCGGCGTTGAACAGGAGCGGCCCGAGGATGCTCATGTACGCGAGCACCGGGTGTACCGCGCGAAACACGCCGGTCTCCTGCCCCGCGGTCAGGATGCGGCCAAACGCCGTGAACACCCCACGCATGAGCGCCAGCGTGTCGGGATCGAGATGCGGCGCGCCCTCCGAGATCTCACGCAGCATCATGGTTGGAAAGTACGGACGATCGTCGGTCAGGGCCACGAACTGCTCGATGAACCGGTGGATCTTCTCGTCCGCCGGCGCCTCGGCGTTCGCGATGGCAGTGACGCGCTCGCCAGCCTCGCGCAGCATGTCGCAGACGATGTGTCGATAGAGGGCGAGCTTGTCCTTGAAGTGGTAGTAGATCATCGCCTTGTTCACGCCGGCGGCGCGGGCGATGTCGTCGACGCCGACGCCGTCGAAGCCGCGATGCGAGAAGCTGCGGGCGGCGGCGTTGAGGACGGCGGTGCGGGTGGCACTCGAATCAACGCCTTTGTGCGGACCGCCGCGGCGGCGGGCGCGGGGACGGGGGCGCGGGTTCGGCCGGGTCGGGCGGTCGTTCAACCGGCTCTTCATCGTTAACTAAATGGTTAGTTAACAACCGGCGTTTGTCAAGTCGATTGCCGCTATGCTGCCCCTGGGGCGGGTAGGGCTGGTCGGCCGGGTAGGGCTAGTGAGGCGGGTGGGTCAGGTCCGCCACCTACCCGACCGGCCCAACCCGACCAACCAAGCCGCCCGCCTACGTCGAGGAGGAGCCGATGAGCCGCCAGATCCCCGCGCTCGCCATCGCGACGCTGCTGACGTCCACTGCCATCGCGCAGCAACGTCCCGACTTTGCCGGCACCTGGTCCATGGACGTCAGCCGCAGCGATTCCTCCACCCATGAGGGATTTGTCGGCCCTGTCACATGGGTGATTCGCCAGTCACCACGACAACTGATCGTCGACATCAAACGCGGCCAGAAATCGATGACGCTCACCTACACGATCTACGACAAGCCGTCGGGCGCCCCGGCCGCTGGGGTACCGTCCTACGTCGGATACTGGTCTGGCGACGCGCTGGTGACCGAAACGGCGCAGAACATTCAAGGGCAGACGGTGACGACGAAAGAAACACGCACACTCCAGAACGACGGGCAGCAAATGCACGTCGAGCGGACGGTGCAAGTCGAGCATGGGTACACCTTGAGACGTGGGCAGAACTACAGCAGCGCCAAGGACGTGTTCATCAAGAGTGTTCCGTAGGACGTGCGGATCCTCTTAGCCGGTGGCTCTGGGTTTCTCGGGCGCGCCCTCCAATCCGCCCTGCCGAGGCACGGACATTCGGTCGGGGTGCTCACCAGAACCCCGCGACCTGGCGCCACCGATCAAATCGCCTGGACGCCCGACGGAACAGCGGGCGCCTGGGCGCAAGGTCTCGAAGGCGTTGACGCCCTCGTCAATCTGGCCGGCGAAGGGATTGCTGACCGTCGGTGGTCGAATGTCCGCAAGCAGGCCCTTCGCAGCAGCCGAATGCTGTCAACGCGTAGCATCGTGGCGGCTATCGGCCGCCTGTCGCGTCCACCCGCAGTCCTCGTGAATGCCTCAGCGGTTGGCTACTATGGCGGGCGCGGCGACGAGCTCATCACCGAGGCCTCGCCGCCGGGAACGGGTTTTCTCTCCGATCTGTGCGCGGAGTGGGAACGCGAAGCCGAACAGGCTTCTGCCCTGACGCGGGTGGCGCTCGTTCGTACCGGTCTCGTGCTGCACCCCGAAGGGGGCGCGCTAGGATCGCTGCTCCCACCGTTTCGCCTGGGAGTGGGCGGACGGCTCGGGTCAGGCGATCAGTTCATGCCCTGGATTCACCGCGCCGATTGGATTGCACTCCTCGAATGGATCATCACGACCGAGGCCGCACGCGGCGCCTTCAACGGCACCGCCCCGGCGCCTGTAACCAGCGCCCAATTCTCGCGCGCGCTTGGCCGAGTACTCCATCGCCCGGCGATTCTTCCCGTGCCTGGGTTCGCGTTGCGGATGCTGATCGGAGAGTTTGCGGACTCGCTGTTGACGGGTCAGCGCGCTATCCCGGCGCGAGCCGAGGCGATGGGATTTCGATTTGCCTTCCGTGAAATCGAAGAGGCGCTGCGAGACTTGCTGACCTGACGGAATACCCGGGCTGAAGCCCGGGCCCTCCGGTGTCCAAGAGACAATTGTGGGGTCGGGCTTTAGCCCGACCTTTCTACTTTCCTACAGCGATCAATTCGTCATCACCACGCAGAAACAATCGCCCGCGCGCGATGGCTGGCGACGCCACGATGTGGGAGTTGAGCTTGTTGCGGGCCACGATGTCAGGCTTGCGTCCAGCGCGCAACACAACGACTTCTCCCGACTCGCTGGCGAGATACACCTTGCCATCGCCTGCCACCGGAGACGCAGTGAAGACCCCGCCGACACGCTCGCGCCAGACCGACTGCCCCGTCGCCGGATCGAGCGCGCTGACGATGCCCATTTCGCTAGCCATGTAGAGCAGCCCGTCGAAATACACGAGCGACGAAACATAGGGGGCACCCGTCGGTGTTTTCCACACGACGTGGCTGTTGCTCACATCGCCACGGCCTCCGAGCCGAATCGCGAGATACGGGCTGCTGCGGTACCCGCGACTCATGTAGAGCACACCCTGATGGTGGACTGGCATCGGGATCGGAAATCGATTGTCTTCGAGGACTTGCCACTGGGGTTCGCCCGTTGCCGGGTCGAACCCTTCCACGCCGCGGCTCGAATTGAGGACCAGCGTCGAGCGCCCGTCGTGAGTCACGACGAGCGGCGTGCTGTACGACTGCGCTCCGGGCTCGCGATCGCGCTTCCACCGCACCGCACCCGTGCGCTTGTCGAGGGCGACCAGATAAGAGCCGGTCTCGTGATAGCACGGGAAGATCGCCAGCTCCCCATGCATGGTCGCCGAGCTCGCATGCCCCCAGTTGATCTCGAAGGCGCCGTATTCCTTGCCGAGGTGCCTCGCCCAGACCGGCTTGCCGGTCGCGGCATCGAGTGCGACGACCTGACCGGTGCCGAACCACCCGATCACGATCTGTCCGTCAGTCACGGGGCTGGGCGTGGACAGGTTGTGCTTGTCGTGAACAGCAATCAGTGGACCCTCGGCGGGGCTCTCGTGATGCCACGCCCGCCCGCCGTCGCTCCACCGATACGCGGTGACCGCAAACCTCACACCGGTTGCAGGCGCCGGAGAGGTTCCGCCGAGGTTCCGCTCACCGGCGCTGGCGCCATCGGCGCCCTGGACCAATGATGGATGATTACCGGAGCGCCGAGTCCCCGTGCCGATCTGGGCTGTGATGAACACATGGGGACCGGCGATCACCGGTGTCGAGACGCCGGTCCCCGGCAGCTTGATGCGCCAGGCAACGCCGGTCGTCTCCGACCACTGTTCGGGTAAGCCCGATTCCAGGGTGACGCCCGTGCTCGTAGGCCCGCGCCATGTGGGCCAGTCATCGGCAAACGCGAGGATGCCGAGACACGGCACAATTACCCAGGTGCAGACGACGCGCTTCATGGACTCCTCCGACGTACAAGCCTCAGAGTCACAGCGACTCAGAGCCTGGCTGGTTAGATTACCCCGCCCGACGTGTCTCTGTGTCGCTGCGTCTCTGGGGCTTGTTCGTGATCAGAGGATGTTCGGTGCGCCGGATCTGAAATCGGCGCCGAGGAGCTCAACCGAGTCGGCGCCCAACCATTTGTCAATGACCGTGGCGTAAACCGAACGGAAATCGGTTTCGAACTTCACGTCGGCCGCGTTGTTCTCGAGTGTGGGGTTGGCGGCGTCCTGTCGCAAGTCCGCTGCTGTGCCATAGATGCCGCCGCGCACGGTCCCGCCGAGGGCCATCATGATGCCGGCGGCACCGTGGTCGGTCCCAGCACTGCCGTTCTCGCTGATGCGCCGGCCGAACTCGGAGAAGACGACCACAAGGGTCGAGCTCAGCAGACCCTGATTGCTCAAGTCCACATAGAAGGGCGCCAGGCTGTCGTTGACAGTGCCCATCAGGTTGACGTACGTACCGGCGTTGGCACCCTGCCCCGAGTGGGTATCGAAGCCGCCAGTCTGCACCCAGAACACTCTGGTGCCGATCTGCTTGTTCATTGCGCCCACGACGGCACGCAATGCCTGCGCAAGCCCGTTGTTCGGATAAGTGACAGTCGGCTGATAGGCGGCCACCTTCGCGACTTGATCGAGTGTGCCCATCGCCGCTCGGGCAGTGGAGTTGACGAACGCCAAGTGCGGACGCCCGACCGGAACGTGCGAGGAGATCTTGATCGCCGCTGCGCGTTCGAGGACGGCTTCGTTGCCGCTGTTGGGGCTCGAAAAGCTGTACGTCGTCGGATTCGTGATAGCGGGCACGCTGACGCTGCGCGACAGCAAGGCACGCGGCGTCTCTCGCGAGGTGTTCCAGGCGGTCAAGGCATCGACGGGCGCCGGCAGCGTGTCGAGGTAGCGTCCCAACCACCCCGTGCCCTGCGAGTTCGTCGGATTGGCTGTACCCCAGATATCAAACCCTTGAAAGTGCGATCGGCTCGAGTTCTCGTAGCCCGTGCGCTGCACGATGGCCAGTCGGCCCTGGTCGAATATCGCCCGCAGGTCCGTCAAGCGAGGGTGCAATCCAAGCTCGATGCGCGAGGCATCCGTTCCAATCTGCAGCACGCTCCCAGCCGGAACGGCAAGCGTTGGCCGACGGCTGTAGTAGGCGCTATCGCGGTACGGCACCAGCGTGCTCAGGGCATCGTTGCCGCCACCGAGATACAAGACGACGAGGTTGCGACCGGGCGCGCCTTGCGCGAACGCGAGGTCGGTCAGGAATTGCGGCGCCGCAAAGCCGACGGTAAACGCCGAGACGCCGCCCTTGACGAACTGTCGACGGGTGAATCTCATGGCGCCCTCAGTTGAACTGATACTCGGACGAAGCCACGATCAGGCGTGCGATGCCGGCGCTCTTATCCCTCACCTGCACCTCGCTTCCGGTCCAGTTGCCGCCGCCACGCGCGTATTCGAGCAAGGCGTTGTAGACATCCTGCGTAATGGGCGCGTAGGTGTAGTGGTTCAAGAGATAGTCGAGGACCGTGTTCGGCGAGTTTCGATACGGGGTCAGCTCGCGCCCGAGATTGAACTTCTGGTTGCCCATCAGCGTCGCGGCAAAATTCATCCGCGAAAGCATCGACCCCGTCGAAAACCACTCAGAGCCCAGCGCCCATCCGTTGACATCGGGTGGCTCGTAGAGCGACTGACCCATGTTGACGAGTGGTGTCATCGCCGCGTCAACGGACAAGCCGTTCCAGCCGGTTTCCTTGATTGATCGCACGACGAACTCGACTGGCCAGGAATAGCGGGCAAACTCCGACGTGAGAAACGCCTCGGTCGAGAAGAGCGTACGCAGCGTCGCCTTGATGTTGCCGTCGCTCTGCATGAACGCGTTCGCCGTCGCGCTGACGGCACGTTCGTCAGGAGCCGCGATCTCGCTCACGAAGTAGCCATAGAGTTTTCGCGCCAACCGGTGGGCCGTCGCCGGATGCCGCGTCAGCCCGGCGATCAGGTCGAGGCCGTCCTGCATGCCATCGGCCGCGGCCCGTGCCGGAATGGTTTTCCGGCCATCCGGATAAACCGCGAACGTGAACGTCTTCGGGTCGGGATCGTGCTGACCGGCGCCGAAAACGAACTCGTAGTACGCAGTCTCCGGCGTGGCCCGATCACCAATCTGGCGCAGGCCCCAACCGGTGAACACCCGCGCCGCCGCATAGACGTCCTGCTCGGTGTACTGACCGATACCGATGGTGAACAGCTCCATGATTTCGCGGCCGAAGTTTTCCTGCGGCCGGGCCCGTGTGTTGAGGCGCCCATCGAGCCAGACCAGCATCGCGGGGTCACGTGCGACCTCCACGAGCAATTCCCGGAAATTTCCCGTCGCAAGATCGCGGAACAGCTGATACTGCCCGCGCTGATTGCCGGCGACCTGGTCGGGCCGGCCGGCCATCATCTTGGTGGCGATGACTGCGCCGTAGGTACCGTTGACTTTGCTGTAGGCGGTCGCGAAGTGGTTGTGCCAGAACAGCGCCATCTTCTCTTGAAGCGGGCGCTTGCTGTGCACCATGCGAAACAGCTCGCGCTGGCGCGCGTCGTTGATCACCGTATTCGGTGCGAATTGACCTCGGGTCGTCACGGCGACGTACTCGGGCTTGCCGATGTGGTCGTCGACGTCGTCGGGTTCCTGTTCGTAGTTCAGAAACGAATCGATGACGCCGCTGATCGGGCGGCCGGCATGACGACCAACCTCGTTGGGATCCGCACCAAAGCCGAGCCGCCGAAGTGCGTGTTCGAGGAACCGATCACCCCTGGGCATGGCGCTTCCCTCGTGTGTTTGTCAGCAAATTCTAGCTGACACGACGAGCGTCGATCGGTGAATTAGACCCGCGCGGAATCGAGAAGTTTAACGGCGACCGGAGGCAGACGGCGACGCCGGCTTGGGCGCATTCCCAAGACTGATCAAATTGGCCATCAAGCGAAACGCGCCATCGGTCCCGGCAGGCAACTGGCGCCAAAGGCCCAAACCCACGTAAATCCATCGTCCTTCGCCAACTTTTGCCTCGACGAGCGCGCCGCGTTTGGGGCCCTTGTTGTAAGGAAACGGATCCTCGAGCTCGAGCAGATCGACGATCTGGGGATCTCGGTCGGCTGTGTCAAAAAAGTACAGCCCGCGTTCCTGCCGCCAGCCTTTCCAGTCGGCATCCGTGATGCGATTCGGCGTGGTGAAGACCGGATGCTGCGGCTGGAGCAGCCGCACCACCGAGTTTTCATCACTCACTCGCTCACGCCCGACCTTACCCGCGTACGGTCCGTATTGTGCCTGGTTGAACTCGAACTTGTTGTAGTTGACGATGACCGTCCCACCGGCTCGTGCGTACTCGATCAACCGCTGATTGTTGGCGCGCAGGTCGGGGCGTCGCTCGTATGCGCGCACGCCGGTCATGATGACGTCGAAGCGATGCAAGTCGCCCCACGCGAGCGCGTCGCTGTCGAGAAACACGACCCTGGCACCGAGCTGCTCGAGCGCTGGCGGAATCTCGTCGCCCACTCCCATCACATACCCAATCGTCAGGTTCGGTTTCACCTTCACATCCAACACCTTGACTGCAGCCACTGGGGGGCGCAACACGTGGCGACGCGTCGTGTGCGGATACTCGACCACCTGATATCCGTCGTAGGAGCTGCTGGCGCCTTCGGTCACGCTGGCTCTGATCGAGTGATCTCCAGCCTTCAGCATCGGGCCAGGCGGAACGAGCAGACGGAAACGGACGGTCATGGACTCGTCCTCGCGAGTGAAGCTCACAGGCGCAGACGCGGGCGACGTGGTCCAACCGGTCGGTAACTCGAGTTGCACGGCAGCCTTGGCGGCTGCCGGGCTGTGATTGGTGACCGTGACTCGAACCTCCTTTTCAGTGCCGCGGGCCGTCGCAGGGGTGACTCCGAGAGGAACAAGCGCGATCTCCGGCGACACGGTCGCCGAGAAGCGCGGCGCCACATGGAGCTCGGATCGCTTCTCTCCGCTGAAGATGTCGGCCTCGGAGCGGAACTGCACGGGCACCGTCGTGGTCACATCGACACCCGCGATGTTCAGGAGGAATGTCGCCGTGAACGGTGAGGGCCTGAAGGGCAAGCCCGCCGGAACATCGGGATCGAGCACAAACCGCGTATCGGTCTCGTACCTGAAATGCGCAGCCGTCAGCCGCGCATCGGATGGGATGCGCGCCTTGATCGAGCACGCCGATCGCGTCTCAGGTCCACGCAGCAACACATCGTCTTTGCAGAGCTCGCCTGAGGCGTCGAAGCCTGAGACCGATCGCCGCGAGATCATCACCGGGATGGTGGCGCTGCGATTGGCAATCAGCAGATCCAGTCGAACGTTCTGGCCGGGCACGACGATGCCATCACTCGCGATGGCATCGAGCTGCACGCCGGACGCGAGGCGCATCGCTTCGGAAAACTGCGCGTCCTTTCCTCGCAGTCGATGGTCGATCTCATAGCGGGCGTCGGCCGTGATATCCATTGACGTCAGGTTGGTGCGAAGTTCGCGAATCGCCGACAGCCCGCGCACCAGTGACGGGACAGTCGCCGCCGCACCGCCGGCCGCCAACGCCTTACGCGCATCGCCGACTGCGACGCGAACCCGCTCCAGTGTGCTGGTCATCGCCGGCGGCGGCGTCGCCCCTGCAAACGCGGTCAGGCTCATGATGCCAGTGTCAATCCCGTCGAATGGATCGCGTTCCTCGCGGTTCACACCACCTGTCAGCACCGTGTCGCGCAACCGGTAGTTACGTGGTCCGCCAAATCCTTGATTGCCTTCGCTAGCGGGCAGCGGCAAGAGCTGAGACATGCCCTGGCACTTGTGCATGCTGCGCGCTTCCGCTCCAATCTCGGCAAACGTGCGCCCGAGCACCGGGTCGAACGCGTCTGGTGCAGTGAAGGTCAACACTTTCGAGGCGCCCTCGCCCGCGAGGGTTTGCCCCGGGCCGCCGAAACCGGCGGTGTAATAGAACTTCTTGGCCTGCCAGGGCTTCAAGCCGTCCTTCTGGATCTGCTCAGGAAAGGCGTTTGGATCGGCGGCCGCGCGAAACGCTTCCGCGCTCAGCCGCGACGACGCCTGATGATGTTGACCACCGCCGGCGCCATCGAACACGAAGCCGACGATGACATCCGGACGGATGGTGCGAATCATGCGGACGTAGTCGCCCAGAATCTCTTGCTTGCCCCACTTCTCGAGCGTCTCCTCGATGCTGAAGGAGTAACCAAAGTCGACAGCGCGTGTGAAATATTGTTCCGCGCCATCGAAGCGATGCGCTGCCAGCAGCTCCTCGGTGCGCAGTACCGCGAGCGCTTCGAACAACTCGGGCCCGAGCTCGTTCTGGCCTCCTTCGCCGCGTGTCGCCGACACGAGCGCGGTTCGAAAGCCCAGGCCGTGCGCGTAATACGCCAGCATCCCGTTGTTCTCATCGTCTGGATGAGCGGTCGTCATCATGAAGGTACCGACCGTATCGAGCTTGCGAAGCATCAACTCGAGCGCCGGCTCCCCACGAAGCGAGCTCACCGGCACGACGCGGAACTGAGCTCGAGGTGATGCGCTGATAGCGGCGAAAACGATGACTGACAGCGAGCAGCTGAGGCGCAGAAGACGCATGTCTCAGCGTACCGCAACTTGGGGCCAGCTAACGCCGACCGCGCCGCACGACCGCCGAAAGCGCAACCGAACGGCCGGGGGCTGGGATGGCCCGACCTCAAAAAATGAATCTAAACCCCAACTGGAACTGCCGCTGCTCATAGCCACTAGTCGGCGGCAACTCATCGCCGCTCGTCGGCAGCGGGTTGTTCGGCACGCCTGCGGGGTTGGCGGGGATCGTGGCGTTCACGCCCGACACCTGCACCGAGTTGAAGAGGTTCTTGATCTCGGCAATCACTTCCGCGGCCATCGCACCCCGAATGGCGAATCGCCGTGAGTAGCGCGCGTCCACGTTGTAACGATTCGGCAACTTGATGGAGTTGCGCGGTACGTCGATCGGGCGATCGCTGAACACCTGGTCACCGTTGCGGTCGGCCGCCACGCGCAGATTGACGGGAATGCCGTTCGCCAACTGAATCGCGAGACCAAACACGTTGTTGTTGAGAATCGCGCCCGCCACACCCTCTCGTTCAAACCGCGGCATCGCCACCACGCTGGCAGTGAAGGTGTGTCGTTGATCGAGAATATTCGGCCCGACGTCGCGGTCCAGATCGGTCGGATCGATGCGGCCGACATCGCCCTGCACCGACAAGGCGTTGGTAATCGGCGCGTTGTCCTCGCTCTTGCCCAGGGTGTACGCGAAGTCGAAACCAATACCATTGACGTGGCGGCGTATGAACTGGAACGTCAAGTTCTTGTAAGTGGATTCCCCAATCGACTCCGTGCTGAAGATTACGTTGTAGCGCGGATCCAGGCGGGTCGCGGCGCTGGCGGTCCCCCCAAAGATCGGCAGGCCGTCAACTGTGGTGCCGATGGGATTGATCAGATTGATGTTGTTGACGACGGGCAGGTTGTAGCCTTTTACGTACGATGCGCCGACGCCGACCGAGTAGCGATCGCTGAGCGCGTGCTCGAACTGCACGTTGCTCTGCCACGACCGTGCCACCTCGAAGTCGGGGTCGACCGTCCACGCCGTGTTGGGCACCGCACCAGCGCCTGTGCTCAGAACCGCTGGAAACGCTGGTGCGCCGGCAGTCGCGGGCGTGAAGGTGCCGGACGCGCGCGCGTTGGTCCCGTCGCTCAGCAGGGCCTGCTCATAGATGGCGTTCAGGGTCTGGTCGTACATGATCCCCGTGTTGAAGCGAATCACGGAGTTGCGCGCTTCGCCGACGCTCCACACCGCTCCAACGCGGGGCGCAAAGTTGCCCTTCGAGACGGGAAACTCGCGCGAGGTCTCGATCGGCGCATTACTGACGCCGTCGGGAACGCCGTAGACGTCGTAGCGAATTCCGTAGAGGAGCTTCAAGTCGGCATTCAACCGCCAGTCGTCCTGTGCGAAGAAGCCGAACTGATTGCTGCTGTACTCGAGGTCGGGCAGCCCGAAATACTGCGTGAAGCTCGTATACCCGAACGGCGCCGTGCCGTTCGCCGCCGCCTGATAGGCCGCGGTGGTCGGGAACGTGTAGAGCGCAGCCGGGGCGGAGGTTCTGGTATCCGACACCGTCTGGATGTCGATGCCGGCCTTGTACGCGTGATTGCCGCGGACGAGCGTGAGATTGTCGTTGATCTGGAACACATCCTGCGTGAAGCCGAAACCCGCGTCGGTGGTTGCGGCAACTGGTCCACCGAAATTGGCGACGCCTGCAATACGGATAGCCGGGCCGGTACCGGAGAGCGCATTGGGCACACGGTTCTGGGCGCGCGTGGCGTACTGCACACGGAGCTCGTTGACCATGTTCGACCCAATCGTTGAAACAAGTTGGGCCCCGGTCGAATGCTGGCGGTCGGCGAAATCATTCGCCTGTTCAACGGAGTTGGGAACACCAGCGGTCGCACCGCCGACATTGGCAGTGATGAAATTGTCGAAGAACATGTAGCGCACGGACAGCCGATGCGCATTGCTGAACTGGTGGTCGACCTTGCCGATCGCAAACTCGGTATTCAGGCCGCGCGGCATGTACGCTGGTTCGCTCAGCCCCAACGTCGACTGCGTGGCCTGCGACAGCGTGATGACACTCAAGCCGGACAGGTCGCGCTCCGTGTGCTCATAACCACCGAAGAAATGCGTCTTGTCGCGAGCGATCGGTCCTCCGATGTCAAACGTGTACACGTTGACGTCGGTCGGCGGCTTGCGGTCCTCGGTATGAGGGCCGGTTGTGAAGAAGGGAAAGGCCACCATCGGCTTCCGTTGCATGCGATAGCTGCCCTGGCCCTTGAAGACATTCGTCCCCGAAGGCGTGATCGCGTTGTAGACCAGACCCATGGTCTGGCCAAACTCGGGCGCGTAGCCGCTGGTGACGACCTTCACTTCGCGGATCATGACCTCGGACATCGGCATCTGCCGCAGCCCGGCGCGATCCTTCTGCGTGTTGTTGCTGCCATCCACCTGATAGTTGACGCGCAGCAGCGCGCCATTCGCCGTCAGTCGTGGAACGCCGAACTCGTTGGTTTCGAACCCGACCACGCCAGGCTGTAGCAGGGCAAAGTTGTACGGATTCCGCGACGTCAGCGGCAACGTCTTGATCTCGGCCTCGGTGATCGTGCGTCCCTGTTCGATCTTGGCCAGGTCGACCACCGGCGAGTCCGCGGTTACCGTAATCGTCTCGGCCACGGCCCCCACCGAAAGCGACACATTGATGACGGCCGTCATCCCGGCACGAAGCGTGATGCCCGACTGCTCGAACTTGCGAAACCCTTGCAGCTCGGCCGACACGCGATAGGTGCCGAGCGGCAAGAGGAGTGCCCGATACAAACCGTTCTCATTGCTCACGACGGTGCGTTGATCACCCGTGTCGAGGTTGGTCACCGTCACCAGGACACCCGGTAGCAATGCGCCTTGATCATCGACAACGGTACCTTCGATGGTGCCGTTGATGGCTTGCGCCCCCGCCACTGCCGGCGCGCTCAACGCCAGCGCCAATAGGATGGAAGACAAGGTGCGAAACATGAGGCAATTGTAGTAGGGCATAGGGCGTAGGGCATAGGGCATAGGGCATAGGAGGGCTGAGGGACTCCCTGATCCCTGCTATGCCCTTCGCCCTATGCCCTACGCCCTGGTGAATGCAAAGTAAGAATCGTCCCGGTCCGACTCGCCCAGGTAGCTCCGCAGCAGGATGCGGCTGGCCAGAAACGCCTGGGCTGGGTCGTGTTGGGTGCCCCAAGCGAACAGATGGCGTGGGTAGTTGCGATGCGGCCCCGCGTACATCACACCATCGACGGTGGCCGCAATCGGCACGGCCCATCCGTGCGTCGGATACACACCGGACAAATCCGGGTAGAGACGCGACAGCTCGTACATCAACTGGCCAGTGCGCTGGACGAGGATCTTGTCCCTGAGTCTCGTCGGCGGGCGCGGTTGGTCAGCGCCTGCCATCACGACACGGCCGTCCTCCATCCAACGAACGAAGTGTGGCGGGGTCTCTGTGTCGGTAACGAGCGGCACGCGCACATTGATTCGCTTGCGGAGAGATGCCGGCAATCGGTCGGTCACGACGGCATAGCGTTCGTCGAAGCGCACGTGTCGCTTGAGCGATCGAAAGAGGTCGGTCGGCTCGCCGGTACAAACAATCACTGTCGCCGCTGTCGCGACGCCCCCTTCGACCTGAATCTCGACGTCACGACGTCGCACGCGAATGCGCTTCACGATTGACCGCTCGAAGATGGCCGCACCGCGCTCCACCGCGGCATCGCCAAAGGCGCTGACCAGCGCGTACGGATTCGCTTGACCCCAATCGCGCAGTTTCACGGCGGCCCGAGCGCTGTCCACCTTCGACTCGCGCGCAGCCACGGCAGCCTTCAGGTAGACGACGTCGAGCCCGGCGTCGCGCCTCATCGTGACGTCCTTGAGAAGAGCCTTCTCGTCGGCGTCATACGACGCGAGCACGCGCAGCGCTGGCTCCACCGCAACCCCGCCCTTGACGCCCAGGCGACGTGAGGTCGTCGCGAGGTCCAGCACGGCGCGCCGCGACGAGTCGAATACGGCTCGCGCCGCTCGACGCCCGTGCCGTGATTCGATGTCGCGATAGGACGCGGTGGCCTCTCCGCGGAGGACGCCAGGGCCGCGGCTGGCCCCGGCCAGACCGAGCCGGTCAGCTTCGAAGAGAGCGACCTTGATGCCGGCGGCGGCAAAGGCGTAGGCCGTCAAACAGCCCGACAACCCGCCGCCGACGATCACCGCCGAGTAGGTCTCAGTGCCTCGATAACGTGGAAAGTCGGGCCTTCGTCGCTTGGGAACGTCACTTACCCACGGCGTGTCGCCGTATCGCGTGCGGGTCATGCGGTCCTAGACATCTTCTAAGGCCATTATTGTGAGTATTGAAGCAAGTTTTCGCCAGGCCTTAGAAGATGTCTCGCCCCGCGGAGCGGGGCAAAACAATACTGCCCTACTCTAGCGAAGCGGAGCCGACGTGCTCTTCTGGGCCGGTTGTGGCGCAGCTTCGCTAACGATCTTACTTCGACTTCTTGGCGGGCCTCTCGTCACGCCGACGCCCTGCCGCTTCGGCTGCCAGCAGTCGCTCCTTGCGTTTGGCACCCCATCGATATCCGCCAAGCCCGCCGTTCTTGGCCACGACGCGGTGGCACGGGATGACGAGGCACACGGGATTGCGGGCGCAAGCATTTGCGACCGCCCGGACAGACGCTGGGCGGCCGACCGCGCCCGCCACCTCTGAATACGATCGCGTTTCGCCCGCGGGAATGCGCTGAAGGGCGCGCCATACTCGCCACTGGAAGGCGGTACCGCGGACGTCGAGCGGCAAGGTGATTCCACGCTGGCCACCTTGAAGACGCTCAACGATCGCAGCCACCCAGTCGGGCCGCACGTTCTCATTCAAGGAGATGCTGGCCGAGGAGAATTCGCGTCGGAGATCGACTTCGAGTGCCTGTGGGCTGTCGCCCAGCTTCACCGCACAGACGCCCTTGTCGGTGGCAGCTACCAGCAGCCAGCCGAGAGGGCATCGAACGGTCGTGAAGCCCACCTGGGCACCGGCACCCCCCCGACGATACGTCGCCGGGTGCATACCGCGGCCGGTTGGCGAGGATTCGTAGATGCGGCTCGGCGACCCATAGCCAGCTTCGTACATCGCGGACGTCACATCACGACCGGATCGCAGGTGCTGGCGAAAGCGGTCCGCGCGGCACGCCGCCTGAAACTCACGAGGTGAGAGGCCCAGCGCGCGCTTGAACTCGCGCTGCAAGTGCGAAGGACTCACGTGAACGATACGGGCAAGGCCATCAAGCGAAATCAGTTCGTCGGCGTGCTCGTTCAAGTACCGAGACGCTCGCTGAATGGCCTCAGCGATCGCCGACGCCGGGCGATCGCTCGTCGGGCGGCACCTCTTGCAGGCCCGGAACCCCGCCTGCTCGGCCGCCGCCGTTGTGTCGAAAAAGCGCACACGGTCGGGCCGAGGGCGACGGCTCGGACAGCTCGGGCGACAAAACACACCAGTGCTGGTCACCGCATACACGAACCGGCCGTCAACGGTCCGATCGCGTCGGAGCACAGCTTCCCACCGACTGTCGGTCGTCAGCGTTGCGGCGGTCTGTGGTTGAGTCATGTGCCCGGCTTGCTCTGATACAACATGCAACATACCGCCAGATTAGGCCAGTGCCTCAGGATTCCGCGATCCGGGGATTGCTGCCAAAAAGGTTCCAAGGTTCCAGGGTTCCAAGGTTCCAGGGTTCAAAGTGCTTCAAGTGGCTGAATGAACCTTGGAACCGTGGAACCGTGGAACCTTAGAATGATTTGATGCTTAAGCGGCTCGCGTGGCTATCCCTGGCGTTGGTATTGCTGCTGGTCGTTGTAGTGATCGGCGGGGGAATCTACCTGCGTCGCCAACTACACGCCAGCCTGCCGATTCAGGAGGGCACGGTCTCGTTACCAGGACTCGAGGCGGACGTGACTGTCGTGCGCGATGCGTTGGGAGTGCCGACGATTACCGCGCTCTCGAGACGTGACGCTGCGGCCGCGCTCGGCTTTCTTCACGCACAAGAGCGGTTTTTTCAGATGGACCTGCAGCGCCGGCAGGCGGCCGGCGAGCTCAGCGCTCTCGTTGGCGGGCGTGCTCTCGAGCTGGATCGATCGGCGCGTGTCCATCGCTTTCGGCACGTCAGCCAGAAAGCGCTGGCGCACACAGCGCCAAGCTATCGCAGATTGCTCGAGGCCTACGCCACTGGCGTCAACGCTGGTCTCACCGCGTTGCGATCCGCGCCCATCGAGTATCACGTGTTGAACGCGGCGCCCGAACCCTGGAAGCCTGAGGACACGCTCCTCACCGGCTTCGCGATGTTCAACACGCTTCAGGGTCGGCAGGGACTTTTCGAGGCAACATTCGGCACGCTCGCGGAGACGGTGCCGGCGCCGCTGTATGAGTTCCTCACGGCGCGAGGATCGGAATGGGACACGCCACTGAACGGCGCCACTTTTCCCCGTCCGCCGGTGCCGGCGAGGGAAGTGGTGGATCTGCGAAGTGCACACGGACAAAACACGGAAACACGGAAACACGGAACGTCAAGCATGGAGGAACCAGAAAACCTCCGTGCTTCCGTGCTTCCGTGGTTCGTCCGTCTCACAGAAGAAGAGGCGGCCGGTCTGGGCAGTAACAACTGGGCGGTCGCGGGAGAGCACAGCGCGACCGGTGTTGCGCTGCTCGCCAACGACATGCACTTGGCGATCGGGGTGCCAAATATTTGGTACCGCGCCTCGATCAAGATCGCCGGTGTGCCGGGCTCCATGCGCGAAGCGCAAACCATCACGGGCGTGACCTTGCCCGGCGTTCCCAGCATCATCGTCGGCAGCAACGGCCACGTCGCGTGGGGATTCACCAATACCGGCGGTGACTGGAGCGATCTGGTCGTGATCGAACCTGACCCGCGCCTCCCGGATCACTATCTGACGCCCAGCGGGCCGCGCGCCTTTGACGTCTTTGACGAACAGATTGCCACCTCAGAAGGAACGATCCAATCCGAGCGCGTTCGCTGGACGATCTGGGGGCCCGTCGTTCGGCGCGACCATCGCGGGCGAGAGCTCGCACAACGATGGGTGGCCCACGATGCCGCGATTCTGGCCGGGGATGTCACCGCACCGGAGCGCGCGCGCAACGTCGACGAAGTTCTGGCAGCCGCGGCCGGCCTCGGGATTCCGGCGCAGAACTTCGTGGCCGGTGACTCAGGTGGACGCATTGGCTGGACGATCGCTGGTCCTATTCCGCAACGCGTCGGCTTCGACGGTTCGCGTCCCGTTTCGTGGGCCGATGGATCGCGACGCTGGGATGGCTACCTGCCCCGCGAATCCGTCCCGACAATTGTCGATCCGGTATTGGGGCGCATCTGGACTGCAAACGCGCCGGTCGTCGACGGGCCGATGCTCGCCACCATCGGTGAGGGCGGGTATGCCGATGGGATTCGGGCCCGCCTGATTCGAGATCGGCTGATGGCGATCGGTCAGGCCACGCCGGCCGACATGCTCGCCATTCAGTTGGACGCTACGGCTCTTTTTCATGAGCGATGGCGGACCGTCGTCCTCGATGTCTTGTCGCCTTCAGTGATTGCCGGCCACGACCAACGCGTCGAGTTCCGGCGCCTGGTGGAATCCACCTGGACCGGCCGCGCCGATCCCGCTTCCGTGGCCTATCGTCTGGTCCGAACGTTCCGCGCTCAGGTGTCGCGAATCGTGTTCGCCGCGTTGACCGCGCCGGCGAAGGCTGCAGAGCCCGACTTCGACTTCTCACGAGCGTTGCGATCGGAGGGACCGCTCTGGCAGCTGATCGTTGATCGTCCACTTCATCTGGTCGATCCCGCATACGAGTCGTGGGACGCTTTGCTCGTCGCAGCGGTGGACCGCGCCATCGGCGAACTTACCGTGGACGGCGGGCGGCTGCGCGATCGCACGTGGGGCGACTTCAATCGCGCGAGCGTCACCCATCCCCTCGGCAATGCGATGCCGCTCGTCGGTCAGTGGCTCAACATGCCGGCGGATCCGTTACCCGGCGACATCTACACACCGCGCGCCCATTCGCCGCGCGCGGGACCGTCAGAGCGAATGATCGTCTCTCCCGGTCGTGAAAGCGAGGGCATCCTGCACATGCCGACCGGTCAGAGCGGGCATCCGTGGTCGCCTCACTATGGCGATCAGCATCGCGCGTGGTTGACGGGCGAACCGCTTCCGTTTCTGCCGGGGCCGGCGGTCACCACGCTCACCCTGACGGCCGCACGACCGACCACGTCACGGTGAACGCGGCGTTTGGGCCTTGTAAACCGTCCGCTGTGCGAGTGGAGAGCGTCGAGACCGAGGCCGATCAACCCGAACTCGACCACGACGAAACGAAGAGGGACGAAGAGGGGACTGTCCCCTTTTTATTGTTAACCTGATTGGCAAGGATCGCGTTCAACTGGGGAATTCTGCGGCAGCCGCACGACCGAACGCGCAGGATTCCGAGCGAACGCTGAAACAGTTCCGTACCGGGCGACGAGTTAGTTAACTATAAAATGGGGACAGTCCCCTTTCAGGCCGCGCGCGCGGCAAGTTTTGCGATCAGATCGTCAAAGCCTGCAGCCGTCCGCAAAGGCGTGAGCGACGGGTCGATTGAGATGAGCCAGCCGGCCTGCCCTGGTGGCGCGGCATCGAGCAGTCGGTTTAGCACGCCACACCCGGCTTCGAGATCACCGCGGGCTGCCAACGAGGCGGCACTGATGAGAGCCGCTTCACCGGGGCGACCTCCACCTCCGAGCTCAGCGATCACTTCGTCGATTCGCGGAAGCAGGAGGCGCGCTTCGGGCGCCAGGCTCGTCTTCGTGAGCGCCTGGTACAGCCCAATCAGCGCCCGCCCGTTCCGCGGCAGCGTTTCCAGCGCGGATCGAAACGCCTCTATCGCGCCGGTCGCATCCTCCACCGACAGATGCGCAAAGCCGGCTGCCAATTGCGCATTCACGCGAAACTCGCTGGCATAGATCCGACCGTGACGTGCGGCGTCGATCTCACGTCCGAACTCGGTGATGGCCGGACCAATCTGTCGCATCCGCAGCAGCAGGAGCCCATGCAGCCAATGCAGGCCGACGGATGGGAACGGCACACCATCCGAGTCCAACTCACGGGCTTGGGCGGCTGAACCCTGGGCTGCCGCGACCATTGCCGGCTCGAACGCCTGTCGCGCGATGAAGACCATGGCCGCCAAAAAGCGGCCGGGCACGAAGTTGGGGAGCAACGCCATCGTGCGATCGACCGCACGCAGTCGCTCCTCGCCCCACGAAGCAACGCCCAAACGAAAGTGGTGCCGCCAATTCGTTGGTTCGAGCGCGGCCGCTCGGCGCGCGGCGGCTCGGGCTTCCTCACCTTGACCCGCCGCGGTCAGCGCGAAGCCGAGAGTGGCCCAGGCCTCGCCAAATGCCGGATCGAGCTCGCACGCACGACGCGCACAACGAACCGCCAGCGCCAGGGGCTCTCGATTGGGCGCGTTCTGCGCACGTGTGCTTTCGTAGGTCAAGAGAAAGGCATTCGCCAAGCCGGCATGCGCCGGTGCGTACTCGGGGGTCGCCGCGACCGCATGCTCGAACGCGGTTACTGCCGCAGGGAGCTTCGTCGCGTCCAGCGTTTCCAACGACAGTCGACCTCTGACCCACTCGCGGAACGGGTCGTCCACATCAAGCGCGGCGTCGTGCCCGCCTTGAGGTGTCGTGCCGCCCGCTGAGACATCTCGTACGCTTTCGGGCGACGCCTCGAAGGTTGCGACAAATCGATAGCCGCGGCGAGCCACCGTCTGAATGAATCGCGGCTCGGAAGGATCGTCCCCGAGCGCCTTGCGAATGTCCGCGATGGCGCGTGTGAGCGTATTCTCGGTCACGTGAACTTCGGGCCAGAACGCTTCGAGCAGCGCGTCCTTGCTGACGATCTGACCGGCACGCTGCGCCAGGAACGTCAAGATGTCGACCAGGTGCGGGGACAACGCCACATCGTCGCCCTCGCGCATCAGGACATGGCGCCGTGCGTCGACTGTGAATGGCGGGAAGCGAAGCAGCGGATCACGCCCCACAAGCGAGGATCATAATCCGGGGTCGCACCATCGAGCCAAAGGCTGCCTACCCAAGCAGGTCCCTCGCCATCACCGCCTTCTCCACCGCCTCGTCCACGGTATCGGCGAGCGCGGTCAGGTGGCCCATCTTGCGTCCCACACGCGGGCCGGGTTTGCCGTACAGGTGCAACTTCACATCCGGTATCGCGAGGGCACTGCTCCAATCTGGCTCCCCGTCCATCCAGAGATCACCAAGCAGGTTGACCATCGCCGCCGGGCGCATCTGGGCGGTTGAACCCAGCGGCAGGCCGCAGACGGCCCGTACCTGCTGTTCGAACTGACTCGTGAGGCAGGCATCGAACGTGAGATGGCCGGAGTTGTGAGGGCGGGGCGCGATCTCGTTGACCAGCAACTGTCCATCACGCGTGAGGAAGAACTCTACGCAGAGGACCCCGACATACTCGAGCTGTTCCATGATCGCGTGCGCGATGCTCACGGCCTCCGCAGCCACGGCCCCAGGCACCCGTGCGGGCGAGATGGAGAGATCGAGGATGTGATTCTCGTGCGTGTTCTCGGTCGCACCAAAGTGGGCGAACGCGCCATCAAGTCCTCGCGCCGCCACCACGGACAGCTCGTGGCTGAAATCCACCATGCGTTCTACGACGGCTTCCTGGTGTCCAATCAGACTCCACACACGCTCGGCGTCCTCGATCGACTGAATGCGATGCTGTCCTTTGCCGTCGTACCCAAACGCGGCGGTCTTGACGATCGCCGGAACGCCAATGCCCCCCAATGCAACGGCAAGCTCGTCGAGTGTCCGAACGGCGGCGCAGGGCGTGGTGGGAATCCCGTGATCGGCGAGGAAGGCTTTCTCACGAGCTCGCTGCTGCGTGATGTGCAACGACGCACCGCTCGGGCGGACCGGCACGATCTCGGCGGCCGCCGCCGCCGCCTCGGTCGGTACGTTTTCGAACTCGAAGGTGATGACGTGCACCCCCTTGGCAAACGTGCGAATGGCCTCGAGGTCTTCGTAGTCCGCCGTGATCTCGAGGTCAGCCACCTGACCGGTTGGCGTGTCCTCGCCAGGCGAAAAGGTGTGGATGCGGTAGCCCATTCGCCGAGCCGCAATCGCCATCATGCGGCCCAGTTGCCCGCTCCCCAGCACGCCTATCGTCGCCCCCGGCAGGACGACGCGGCTCACGGCAGGCGATCCTCGCGAACCTTGGCGGTCTGGTCGGCGCGGTAAGCGCGCAGCTTCTCCCGAAGATCAGGCCGAGAGGTACCAAGGATCGCAACCGCCAGCAAGCCCGCATTGGTGGCGCCGGCTTTGCCGATCGCGAGCGTGCCGACTGGCACGCCGCCTGGCATCTGGACGATGGAAAGCAAGGAATCGAGGCCGTTGAGCGCGGCGGTTTGAACCGGAACGCCGAGGACCGGCAGACACGTATGAGCGGCCGTCATGCCCGGAAGGTGGGCGGCGCCGCCCGCGCCCGCAATGATCACTTCGATCCCTCGCGACTCCGCGTTCTGCGCAAACTCGGCCATCCACACGGGCGTGCGATGTGCAGAGACCACGTGCTTCTCGTAGGCGATGCCGAAGTGCTCGAGCGCTTCCACGGCATGCGTCATCGTCTCCCAGTCGGATGTGGACCCCATGATGACGGCGACGAGCGCTCGATTGGACATAAAGCAGCGAAAAACGCCGCCACGAAGAACACGAAGACCAAAGCCTCAAGCCACATTGCGTGAAGAGCTTTCTTCGTGTCTTCGTGACTTCGTGGCTATCGTTATTCTCGTTTCTTATTCACCCTGGCCCAACGAGTATCCTCGTTGACCATCGAACGTATACAGGCCTTCGGTTTTGACGACATCGAAGCCGGCCGATGCGACGCGCTGCTGCAACGCGACCGTTTGGGAATGCGTCACAGTCGAACCGTTTTGGTTCGCCAGAAAGCGGCAGTTCCAAAGGTCGGAGTAGACGAAGCCGGGCAGCTCTCCCGGAAACACCTTGACACCGCGATTGGAGATCGACTGCAGTTTGAGGTCACCGGCGAGCTTCTCGAGCTGCGGCCCAAGCTGGCTGGCCGGCCCGCCGGTCCAGTCGAGAAACAGGTCGAGGCCGACGTACTCTTTCTTGGCTCGCGCACGGGTGGCCGCTGCAGGTGGCGTGACCGTCTGCCTGGGCGCTCGAGAATAGCTCACCGCCTTCAGCTTCTCCGGCTTCTTCCCGACGCGATCCACGACCGCCTGCGCGAACTCCTTCGTGCCCACCTTCTGCTTCGACACGCCCTCTTTGTAGATGTCGTAGGTGTGAATCCCATCCTCGAGCGCGCGAAGCCAGGCGTTGTGGACTCTGTCTGCGACATCCGGCTGATCGATGTGAACGAGCATCATCACGGCACCGAGCACGAGCCCCGAAGGGTTGGCGAGGTTCTGTCCCGCACGTCGAGGCGCCGACCCATGAATCGCCTCGAACATCGCGCACTGATCGCCGATATTGGCGGAGCCGGCAAGACCGACGGAGCCGGCGATCTGGGCCGCGACGTCCGACAGAATGTCGCCATAGAGATTGGGGAGCACGATCACGTCGAACGCTTCCGGTGTGTCGGCCATCTTGGCCGAGCCGATGTCGACAATCCAATGCTCCTTCTCGATCTCGGGATACGCCACGCCGATCTCGTCGAACACCTTATGAAACAGACCGTCGGTCTGCTTCATGATGTTGTCCTTCGTAAAGCAAGTGACCTTCTTACGATTGTTGCGGCGCGCATAGTCGAAGGCGTAGCGCACGATCTTCTCCGAGCCCGGGCGCGAAATGAGCTTGAGGCACTGCACGACTTCGTGGGTCTGCTGGTGCTCGATGCCGGCGTACAAATCCTCTTCGTTCTCGCGCACAATCACGAGATCCATCTGCGGGTGCTTGGTGTCGACGTAGGGATGGTACGAAACGCACGGTCGAATGTTGGCGTAAAGGCCCAGGGTCTTCCGCGTGGTGACGTTGAGGCTCTTGAAGCCGCCGCCCTGCGGCGTCGTGATCGGCGCCTTGAGGAACACCTTGGTGCGTCGGAGCGAATCCCAGGCGCTCGGTTCGATGCCAACGCTCACGCCGCGCTGATAGACCTTTTCGCCGACTTCGATCGTTTCGACATCGAGTCGGGCACCCGCTTCTTTGAGAATGTGAAGAGTGGCCGCCATGATTTCGGGGCCGATCCCATCGCCGTGCGCAACCGTGACTGCTGTTCCCGCCATCCCTGTCTCTCCCCCGCTCTTTAGGACAAAAGGGAAAGTTTAGCAGAAACCGCGTCGCCTCCGAATTCGACGACAGACGACGCTAGGCACGAAGAACACGAAGTAATCAAAGGCTTTGAAAGCTCTGCTTCGTGTCTTCGTGACCTTCGTGGCTACGTTCTTTGTCTCTAAACGTAAGGGGTGTTCGTCGGAGTCTAGTCGTCCAACGACATGGCAATCGCGAACATGGTGAGAATCGCGCCCGCCCCCGCAGCGAGGCCAACGCCGATGGCCTTGGCGACGCTGAACCCGCCGCGCTCGGAGCGTTCCAGGCGCGCCAGCTCTTCGAACCGAATCGTGACCGCGGGCTCGGGCACGCGGGCGTCGCGCTTGACGACAATCGCCTCGTCTGTGACTGCCATCAGGGTCGCCGTCATACGCCGACCCGATCGACTTTGAACTTTCACCCGCGACCCCAGCGGAATCGCAGCAGCCATCTGTTGCGCGGCTTTGGTCTCTTCGGCCATCGTGGCCTCGCGTTGCGCCGCCGCCGCGATCGTCGGACCGAAGGCAAGCAGTGTCGCGAGTGTCGTGACAATCAACGCACGCATGAACGTCCTCCTCTCAAGGTCCCCTGCGCCCTAGGCCCTGGCCCTGCGCCCTGGGCCCTGGGCCCTCTGTCAGAAATCCACCCCGACCCCGATGCGAAACGCGAGATGACGACCGCTGCCATCCGCGGCAAATCGACCGTCGGTCCGCACAAATGCTCGCGGCGTGACATAGAACTTCGCGCCGCCGCCGAACAGGAGCCTTGCGCGCGTGGTGGTCTCGGGGCCCTCGCGGATCTCCTCGGCTATGAGCACCGGCGAATTCGGGAGCCGCGGATCGCCGACATTGAAGGTTCGTCGGGGGGTGTACGACCGAACTCGCTCGAAGTCGCCCGCGACGCCCAGGAACACGAACGGGTGCGCCCATTCGTTGTCGAAGAACTGATAGACGAGCGCACCAGAGATCTCGCGCAGCGTGGCAAACCGTTCGGTGACGTAGGGCACCGGATACGACACGCCAGAAACGGGCAGCTGACCAGTGATCCACTGTCGACCCTCGGTGCTGGTCGAAAGCTCGACTTCAGCTTTCAGGTGTGGCATGAAGTAGCGCCCGAAGGTCACTCCTGCCTGGCCGGCGTCGTACCAGCGGTCGGCATAGCGATCCTGTAGCTCAATCTCAGGCCGCACACCGAGATACCCGGCGACGAACGCAACGTCCCACTTTGATTCCTGTTTTGACGTCGTCTGAGCCTCGGCGTCAGTGACCGATGCCACGGCCCAGGCGATCGCCACGACGGCCAGCCGACCACAAAACGCGTGGCGAACGGTGTGACGAAGGTGTTTGGTTTCCATGACCCTTCCGCCTTGTAATGTGCAGGGGGCCGATGGGCGGGCTCACTAGGTACAATTCAAGGTTCCAGGGTTCCAGGGTTCCAGGGTCGGGTGCCAGGGTTCCGGGTGTGCCGGGTGTCGAGAAATGTGGATGCAGAGGACAGCATGCGACAGCGATTGCTCTTCAGTGTGATATTCGTGGCGATGGCCCTCGGCGCGGCCGCGAGTGGCCAGGCACCGACAAAAGGGGGAGACCTCGCGGCGCTTCGCGTGCCGTACACCGAGTTCACGCTGGCCAACGGGCTGCACGTGATCCTGCATCGCGATTCGAGTGTGCCCGTGGTCTCGGTGAATGTCTGGTATCACGTCGGCTCTGGCAGCGAAAAACCTGGACGGACCGGGTTTGCGCACCTCTTCGAGCATCTGATGTTCGAAGGGTCGAAGAACGTCCCCGAAGGGGCGTTCGACACATGGCTCGAGGCCGGTGGCGGCAACAACAACGGATCGACGACAACGGATCGGACCAACTACTTCATCGACATTCCGGCGAATGCACTGGACCTTGCGCTGTTTCTCGAATCGGATCGAATGGCCTACCTGCTCGATACGATGACGCCCGCGCGCGTCGATGGTCAGCGCGACGTCGTAAAGAACGAACGTCGTCAGGGAGTCGAGAACCAGCCCTACGGTCGTGCGTTCATCGAGCTGTACAGCCTGCTGTACCCGAAGAACCACCCCTACAGCTGGCCGACGATCGGCTCGATGGAAGATCTGACAGCGGCAAGTCACCAGGATGTCGTCGATTTCTTCAAGACCTATTACGCGCCGAACAATGCGAGCCTGGTGATCGCGGGTGACATCGATCTCGGTGAGACCCGCAAGCTGGTCGAGAAATGGTTCAACGAAATCCCGCACGGTCCGGCCGTGCCACCGATCGCACCGCCCGCAGTGATGCTGGACGAGGTCAAGACGCACACCCTGACCGACAAGGTCCAGCTCCCACGCCTCTACGTGGCGTGGCATACGCCGGCCATCTACGAGCCTGGTGACGCCGCCATGGACATTGCCGCAGGCCTTCTGACCGGCGGCAAGAACGCTCGACTCTATCGTCGACTCGTCTACGACTTGCAGATCGCGCAAGACGTCAACGCGTTTCAACAGTCGCAACGGCTTGGGAGCGTCTTCGTGATCATGGCCACCGCGCGGCCGGGACAAAGCCTCGACAAGATTCGTCAGATCATCGACGAGGAGCTTGATACGCTGCGCGCGACGCCGGCTGACGATCGCGAGATGGCGCGCACGCTGAACCAGATCGAAGCGAACTTTTTCAGGCAGATGGAGCGCGTCGGTGGCTTCTCGGGTAAAGCGGATCAACTGAATGCCTACTACACGCGCACCGGCATGCCCGATTACTTTGCCGAAGACCTGAGCCGATATCGAGCGCTGAGTGCGACCGACATTACGTCGGCCATCGTTCGCTACTTGCCGAAAGACCAGCGCGTCGAGTTGTCGGTGGTACCGGAGAAATGATGGCTCTCACAACCGCCCTTGATCGACGCGACCCATTGGCTCCGCAAACCGGGTCGCATCGCGGTCGGAGAGCAAACCAGGTGAGGGATTCAGGAATCATGTCCATCACAGCACGAATCGGCGTGGTGACTATTTCGCTGTGTCTTACAGGCGTGATCACGGTCAGCGCGCAGAAGCCAGATCGTGGCACGCCGCCGAAGCTGGGCGCGCCGCCGGCGCTGAAGCTCCCGCCGATCCAGAAGCTGAAACTCGCCAACGGGCTGCCCGTGTGGCTGGTCGAGCAGCACGAAGTGCCGATGGCCCAGGTCAACGTGATCGTACGCGCGGGCAGCGGTGCCGATCCGGCGGGCAAGTTCGGCATCGCCAACATGACCGCGAACATGCTGGACGAAGGCGCGGGCGGAAAGTCCGCGCTCGAGTTGGCCGATGCCATCGAGTTTTTCGGCGCCACGCTGGGCACGTCGAGCACGTTCGACTACTCAGCGGTTCGCCTCTCGGCTCCGGTGGCGCGACTCGCTGACGCGCTTCCGTTGATGGCCGACGTCGTCATGAACCCGACATTTCCGAGCAACGAGCTCGAGCGACTTCGGAAGGAACGGCTGACGCGGCTGCTCCAGGCTCGCGATGATCCCGCTGCGATCATGGAAATGGCATTCCCTCGGATTGTCTTCGGCGAGAAGCATCGCTACGGGACGCCGGCGGGTGGAGGGACGACGGAGGTCAAGGCGATGAGCGTTGACGACCTGCGCACCTTCCATCAGACCTACTATCGACCCGAGAACGCGACACTGCTCGTCGTCGGCGATGTCACCGCGGCGAGTGTGATGCCGCTGTTGGAGCGCGCGTTCGGATCGTGGAAGGGAACGGGGCCGGCTACCACGGTAGCCAAGATTCCTGAGGCGCCGCAACTGACGAAACGGCAGATCTACATCATCGACAAACCTGCCGCCGCTCAGTCACAGATTCGAATCGGTTGGGTCGGCGTACCCCGTTCCACGCCTGACTATCCAACCATTCAGGTGCTCAATACCGTCCTCGGCGGCTCGTTCACGTCGCGGCTGAACACGAACCTTCGAGAGACCCATGGTTATTCCTACGGTGCAGGCTCTGGGTTCGAGGAACGCATCTCGCCCGGGTCGTTTTCGGCCCGCGCCGGCGTCCAGACCGACAAGACCGCGGAGGCTCTCAAGGAGTTCTTCAACGAGCTCACCGGCATCCACAAGCCAGTCCCGGGCGACGAACTGGACAAAGCGAAGAACTACGTCGCGCTCGGCTTTCCAGCGGAGTTCGAGAGCACGGGTGACCTCGCCCAGAAGATGGAAGAGCAGGTCGTCCACAATCTCCCAGACGAATACTTTCCGAGCTACATTCGGTCGGTGATGCAGGTCACTGGCCCAGGAGTCGAGAAAGCCGCCGTTCGCTACATTCAGCCCGACAAGTTCGCGGTGGTCATCGTCGGCGATCGCAAGGCGATTGAGTCAGGGGTCCGGGCACTGAACCTCGGACCGATCGAGTTCCTGACGGTCGAGCAAGCGGTGGGGCCCATGTAGGGTTCCAGGGTTCCAAGGTTCCAAGGTTCCAGGGTTCCAGGGGTCTCGAAATGTTGACGCTTAGTCTGAACGAACTGCTTGCCTACACGGATGAAGAGCGCGCGAAATGGCACCGGTGGCTTCGCGACAACCCGTCGGCTCTTGAATTGCAGCTGCAGCCTGGTGGACGATTCGCCACTGTCGGGGCGTTGATCGATCACATGTTTCTGGTCGAGGCGCGGCACCTGGCGCGATTGCAGGGAGCAACGGTGCCGGAGTCATCGGGCATCGCAACTCCGGACGTCGAAGCCCTGTTCCGGTACGGTGCTGCTGTCAGACTGGCGCTCCGCAACTTCGCGTCTTCGTTGAGCGACGAGGACGCGGCCAAGGTTCGAGAGTTCGTCGTGCAGTCGGGTACGGCGAAAATGAGCCCACGCAAGCTGCTGTTCCATATCGGCCTGCACGAGATCAGGCATTGGGCACAGATCGCGCTTGGCATTCGCCAGGCGGCTATCGCGCCTCCCGGGAATCACGACTTGTTCTACTCGTCCGCACTGCCTTGATCGTGGTCGTTGGCGCGGGTGCTGCGGGGCTGATGGCGGCGATCTTCGCGGCGAGCTCCAACCATCGCGTCGTCCTGCTTGAACGCACCCCTGACGGCGGCCGCAAGATCCTGATCAGCGGCGGCGGGCGGTGCAATGTCTTGCCCTCGGTCTTCGCGCCAGAGCGATTCGTCACCGATTCGCCTGCGCACCTCATGCGGGGGATGCTGCGATCATGGTCGCTCGTTCAGCAGCGTGCCTACTTCGAGAGCGACCTCCACCAACCACTGACGCTCGAACCTGACACGGGCAAGCTCTTCCCAGTCTCGAATCGCGCCCGCGACATTCGCGATGCACTCGTCGAGCACGCTCGACAAGCGGGCGTGTCCGTCCAGTTCGATTCGAGGATGACCGGATTGGAAGTGACGTCGGAGGGATGGCGCGTGCAAACGGATTGCGGGCCCGTGGAGGCGGGCCGCGTCGTGCTCGCGACGGGGGGCGTCTCGGTGCCGACGACCGGGAGCGATGGCGGCGGTCTGCGTCTCGCCGAGTCACTCGGTCATCGTGTCAACGAGCTCTATCCAGCCTTAACCCCGCTCGTGACAGAACCGCCAGTGCACTCGGCGTTGAGCGGCGTTTCGCTGCCCGTGCGGCTACGCGCTCGAAGAGGTCGACAGGTCACCGAAACCCGGGGCGGGTTTCTGTTCACGCATCGCGGATACAGTGGTCCATCAGTCCTCGACATCTCTCATGTCGCGGTGCGGCGTCATAGTAACAATGAACGCGCGATTATCAGGGCGCAATGGACGACGCTCGATGTTCGCGCGTGGGAAGCGGTGTTCAGTGCGTCGAATAGCCTGGTCGTCAACGCGATCGCCGAGCACCTGCCTCAACGCCTGGTGATACACCTGATGCAGGAGGCTCGCGTTCCTCTCGATCGGCGGGCGTCTGATCTGCGCCGCGCAGAGCGGCTCGCACTGATCGACATGCTCACCGCCTATGAACTTCCGTGGACTGGCGATGGCGGCTTTGCAAAAGCAGAAGTGACCGGAGGTGGAGTCGATTTGCGCGAGGTGAATCCCCAGACGCTCGAAAGCCGTCGACACCAAGGTCTGTTTCTGTGCGGCGAGATGCTGGACGCGTTTGGCCCGATCGGGGGTCATAACTTCGCCTGGGCATGGGCGACCGGGCGGCTGGCTGGGCTGGGCGCCGCGTCGCGCTGATTCGCGACGTCCGCCGTTCCGAATCCATCCCTCATCGTGCAGCCCCTCTACTACAATGGCGGCCTCCACACTCCAGGAGCTCTGCCATGCGTCGAACCCGACTCGTCGCGCTCACGATCGCGATTGCCACGACCTCAGCGCTGCTTTCCGCCCAGGGACAACCACGGCCGGCCACGACCGGCTACCAGCTCCCTCCGCAGGTCATCGTCGACATGCTCGACGCGGCACCGCCGCCGACTCCGGAACTGAGCCCGACGCGTGAGGTCGTCGCCCTGCTGCACCGGGCCAGCATGCCGACGATCGCCGAGCTGTCGCAGCCGATGCTGCGAATCGCGGGGCGGCGCATCAACCCGCGGACCAACGGGCCGCACCGCGTGAACTTTACGCGCGCGATCACGATCAAGTCGATCGTGGATGGCTCGGAAAAGACGGTCGCTGTGCCAGCCAACCCAATGCTCTCCTGGATCGGGTTCTCGCCGGACGGCAAGCGCTTCGCCTTCTCACAGACGCGCGACAATGGCATCGAGTTGTGGATAGGAGAATCCGCGACCGGACAGGCCAAGTCGATCACGCCCGCCGCACTCAACGCATCGTTGGATACGCCCTGTGAGTGGGTCGGCGATGGCGGTTCGCTCCTGTGCTCGTTGGTGGGCGCAGATCGCGGCGCAGCGCCGCCGGCACCGACGGTGCCGGCCGGGCCCAACGTTCAAGAGAACCGAGGTGTGACCGCGCCGGTCCGCACGTATCAGGACCTGCTGACGAGCGAATACGACGAGCGCCTCCTCGATTACTACGGCACGAGCCAGTTGACCTACGTTGACGCCACGAGTGGCGCGCGCACGCCCGTTGGCGCGCCGGCCATCTTCGAGACGGCGCTGCCCTCACCGGACGGCAACTACGTCCTCGTCGGCCGAGTACATCGCCCTTATTCATGGCTGGTTCCCTACACGAGCTTCCCCACGACGGTCGAGATTTGGAATCGCAAAGGTGCGGTCGTCAAGCAGATCGCCGACCTGCCCGTCGCCGACACGGTGCCCAACGGCGGTGTGCTCCCCGGCCCGCGAAGCTATCAATGGCAAGCGCTCGCGCCGGCAACCGTGGTCTGGGCGGAAGCGCTCGACAACGGCGACCCCAAAGCCAAGGTGCCGCATCGCGACAAGATCGTCACGCTGCCTGCGCCATTTAGTGCGCCGACTGAATTGACCAAGACCGAGTACCGCTTCAACAACGTGTCGTGGACCGACACGGGCGTGGCCGTCGTGACCGAGAACGATCGCGCCCGTCGATGGACGAGGGCCTGGCTGATTGATTCTCCCGGGGCGGCGCCCCGCAAGCTGTTCGACCGCAGCGCCGAGGATTCCTACAAGAACCCCGGCGCGCCGCTACGCCGCGGGGGCTCGTCCGGCACGTCGACGATCCATCAGGCTGGCAACAGCATCTTCCTCGCGGGACAAGGCGCGGCGCCAGAGGGCGCGCGGCCGTTCCTCGACCGGCTCAATCTCACGACGCTGCAGAGCGAGAGGCTGTTCCAGACCAGCGGCCGCAGCTACGAGACCGTCATCAGCGTGTTATCGGACGACGGGACCACCATCCTGACCCGTTACGAGACGCGCAACGATCCGCCGAACCTATATGTGCGCGATCTCAAGTCGAACGGCCGGCGTGCGCTCACGTCGTATCCCGATCCGTGGCCTCAGCTTCGGGGCATTCAGAAACAGCTGGTCACCTACAAGCGCAGCGACGGCGTCGAGCTTTCGGCCACTCTCATCACTCCACCGGGCTGGACGCCAGCCAAGGGGCCGCTGCCGACGCTGCTCTGGGCCTACCCGCGCGAATTCACGGACCCCACGGCGGCCGGACAGGTGACAACGTCCGCCGATCGGTTCACGACCGTCGCCGGTGCTTCGCACCTCCTGTTTCTCACGCAGGGCTACGCCATCATCGACGATCCGACCATGCCGATCGTCGGGCCTGGTGAAACGGCCAACGATACCTACGTGCAACAGCTCGTCGCGAGTGCCCAAGCCGCGGTCGACAAGGCCGTTGCCATGGGGGTCACGGATCGCAATCGCGTTGTCGCCGGCGGCCACAGCTATGGCGGATTCATGACAGCGAATCTGTTGGCGCATTCCGACATCTTCCGCGCCGGCATCGCGCGAAGCGGTGCCTACAACCGAACGCTCACACCCTTCGGATTCCAGAACGAACAGCGGACGTTCTGGGAGGTGCCGCAGATCTACGGCAACATGTCGCCCTTCTACTACGCGCACAAGGTGAACGAGCCGATTCTGTTGATCCACGGCGAAGCCGACGACAACAGTGGAACGTTTCCGATTCAGTCGGAGCGTTTTTACATGGCGCTCAAGGGCCATGGCGCAATGGTGCGATACGTCACACTGCCGTTCGAGGCTCATGGCTATGCCGCACGCGAGTCGGTGCTGCATACCGTCGCCGAGATGGTGAATTGGGCTGACGAGTTTGCCAAGAACGCGAAGCCGCGAGCAACGACGACGTCTCAGCAGCAGTGACGCATCAGATATACTTTCAAGGATTCAACCACTGGGTTCCCCCCAGGAGGTCATTCGATATGAAGCGCACGTTTCTCGCCATCCTGCTTGCCACTGGGCTTGCTTTTCCTGTGTCGGCCGATGTGGCCATCAAGCAGACGACCGGCGGGAAGGGCATGGGCATCTCCGGTACGACGACGGGCACTACCTACATCAAGGGCACCCGGATGCGATCGGACGTCCAGATGGGGGACAAGATCCAGTCAACCATCTTCGATGTCGATGCTCAGAAGATGTACATGTTCGACTCCAAGAAGAAGGAAGCAGACGTGTGGGACATGGCGGCCTTCAGCGCCGAAATGTCGAAGAGCGTCGACGTGTCCGGCATGAAAGCGTCCATCAAGCCAAACGGGCAGAAGAAGGAATTCGGCGCGCACAGCGCCGATGGCTACGACATGGAAATCTCGGTTCCGGCGCAGCTGGGCGGCAACAAGGACATGACGATGACGATCACCATGACCGGCCCGGTCTGGATGGTCAAGAACGCGCCAGGTGCCGCTGACTACAACCGCTTCTACAAAGCGGCGGCGGAAAAAGGCTGGATCTTCGGAGATCCGCGGGCGGCCAAGGGCCAGCCGGGTCAAGCAAAGGCCATGGCCGAAATGTATCGGCAGTTCGCGGAGATCGGCGGCATCGCCTACGAGATGGACATGCAGATGAAGATGGGCGGAGGCGGCGGCAATCCGCTCGGCGGCATGCTCGCGCGACTGGGGAACATTCAGATGACGACCGTGGTCCAAGACGTGCAAACGAGTCCCTTGTCGGATGATCTCTTCGCGCCGCCGGCAGGGTATAAGCTGAATCAGAAGAAGTAGTGCGTTGCCCGGGCTAAAGCCCGGGCCTTCGGAACCTCCAAGGGCTGCAGTGAGGGGCCGGGCTTTAGCTCGGCCTTTGCTTCAATAATCAGTTGACTTCTTATCTCTCGCTCCTTCGCACATCCGAGTCGCCGGTCGTTGCCGTCGAGCTCCGCCCGCCACGCGCCGAATTGCAATCCGCCGAAGGGATCGACGCCTGGATCGACACCTATCATGCGGTTCACTCGCTCGCCCGGCAGAACGTGCGCGTGATGATCACCGACAGCGCGGTGGGGGCCCAGGAAGAGAACAATCTTCGCCATCTCGTGGCGAATCTCGGGCCCGACCTGGCGCGCGAGCATGTCGTCCCGTTTCTCACGAGCAAGCATTCGCTGGAGTTCTGTCTGGGCTACGCCGACCAAACGGCGCATCACGGCTTCAGCTCCGTGGTCGTTCTTGGTGGGGACAAACACGTTGGACGGCCACGGTGTGTCGAACATGCCTGGCAGCTGCGGCAGCACCTGCGTCGGCGGCATCCGGATCTCGAACTCGGCGGATGGGCCAACCCCGCCAACTCACCCGAACAGCAAGTCGGCTTTCTGCTCGATGCCGGCGCACACGCTGATTTCTACCTGACGCAGATTGTGTCCCACCACCAGGCGCACCAGGTTGAAGCCTTTCTGGACGAGGCGCGACGACGCGCTTTGACACTGCCGGCGGTATTCGGCGTGTTCTATTACCGGAGTGCCAATCCCGCGACGCTCAAGACTCTGCAACAGTTTCTGCCGGTGCCGGTCGAACCTCTGGCGGCCGAATTCGCCGCGGGCGCGACGCCCGTCGACGTCTGCGCGCGCACGATTCGGGCGCTGCTGGATCTCGGGGCGCGGCACTTCTATGTCAGTAACCTGCCGCTCCGCCGCACGGCGCAGATCCTCAATGAGATTCTGGAGAAGGCCGGCGTCACGACGACGTCGACAGTCCGCTAATAATCCGCGATCACAAAAACAACGCGAAGGACACGAAAACACGAAGAAACCATAGAAATGCTTCGTGGCCTTCGTGATCTTCGTGTTGTATTTCGCACGCTCGTCTTTTGAGGCACTATAGAAGCCATGGCCTCCTTCCTCGACCAAGTCCCCGTCTCCGCCATCATCAAGATTCGTGACCTGATGCACACCGTCAAGGATCCGTTTCGTTTGGATCAGGGCGACGTATCGTTCGACGCGCCGGATACCGTGAAGCAGGCGATGGCCAAAGCCATCACCGACAACCGCACGCACTACTTGCCGACCACGGGGGTGCCCCGGCTGCGCCAGTTGCTGGCGGAGAAGATGCGGCGGGACAACGGCATTCCGATCGGCAGCGACGACGAGATCGTGCCGAGCAACGGCGGCACTCACGGGATCTGGGCCATCTTTCACGCGTTGTTCGAACCGGGCGACGAAGTCATCGTTTCGGATCCGGAATGGCCGGCAACGATGGCCATTGGGATTGCGGCGAAAGCCAAACCGGTGATGGTGCCTTTGCACGAGGAGCTTGGATGGCGGTGGAATCTCGACGAGGTCGAACGAGCGATCACGCCGAAGACCCGCGCGATCTACGTGAACTCGCCCAACAACCCCAGCGGCGGCGTCATGTTGAAGTCCGATCTGGAGCGCATTGCCGCGATCGCGCAGGAACGAGATCTGTGGGTGCTGTCGGACGAAGCGTACGAACACGTGCTGTTTCGCGGCACGCACCTCAGCATCGCTTCGCTTCCGGGGATGTACCAGCGGACGATTCCGATCTACACCTTCAGCAAGTCGTACGCGATGACTGGGCTGCGCCTGGGATACTTCGCCATCCAGGACGCCACCCTGAGGGCACGCGCGACCAAGGTCATCGCCTACACCACGAACAACGTGAGCTCGGTCGTCCAATACGGCGGTATCGGAGCACTCGAGGGATCGCAGGACTGCATCGCGGCATTCCAGACCGAGCTCAAGGCGCGTCGGGACTTGTTCTATGGAGGTCTCGCGGATGCCGCCTCCGGAATCCTCAGCGGGGCGCCGCCAGAAGGCACCTTCTACGCGTTTGTGAAGATCAACCCTGAGTGGGCGCGGGACGCCGGCCTTGGTGGGCCATCGCTCTCGTGGGCGACCGCCGAGTTGCTCATCAAGCATGGCCGGATCGGCTGTGTCCCCGGCGTCGACTTCGGGCCCAACTCCGAGGGCTACATTCGATTCTGCTTCGGTCGCGAGCGGCACGAGTTGGCGGGTGCGCTCGCGTCGATGAAGAACGTGCTCGCGGGCGACCCGCTGAAGACGGGACGGTAACGGACGTCAGTTTTCTTCCCTCAGCGACTTCTCGAGTCGCTCCCGATTGCGGCCGTTCACGTAGCCGTAGACGCCGTGCGCCGGGCCCATCAAAAAGAAGATCAGGCCGGAGAACGGCAGGTAACCGATCGGCAGCAGCATGGCAATGCCAATCGACACCAAGCCCAGTGTCACGCTGATCGCGTGACGCCTCACACTCGCGCGAGCGTCGTAGGTCGCCAGGGTATCCAACTCGAGCGCTCGGCGTTGGCGCAGTGCGTTCCAATGCAGCAACATGACGGTCGCGAACAGTGCGACAAACCCGCCGCTATAGACCGCCATCAGGAGCCGGCCGTTCGCTGACGACATCCCCTCATCGATTCCGGGGCCAATACCCAGGAGCGTGCCGGTCACCAACCGCGTGAACAAGAACTTCATCGGGTAGGCATAGAAGACCACGATAAAGAGGAGCACGCAGTTCAGGAACACAGTGAACCCATCCTCGAGATCGTAGCGACGAAACAGAAGATAGTGCTCGTACCAGACCCAACAGATGACCGCAAAGGTGACGGCGAATGCCGGAAAGCCGATGAGGATGCGCTGAAGGTCGGCGAATTGTTCTGGGACTTCGAGCGAGACGACGAGGAGTGTCAACGCGAAGCCGAAGACGGCGTCGCTGAATCCTTCGATGCGCGAGACCTCTCGGCCGCGAAGCACGGCCTAGTGTAGCGGGTGCTCAGGTGCGACGGGTGCAATGAGTGCGACGGGTGCGGAGCGGTGCCCGGGTGCGCTGGTGCGACGGGTGCGGTGCCGGTGCAGGCGCACTGCACCCTGGCATGATGCGCACCTGTGCAGCTACGGCGTAGTGCAACTGCACACCTGTGCACTCATGCACTGCACCGCACCGCACCGCACCTGTCGCACCTGTCGCACCCGTCGCACCCGTCGCACCTGCTAGCTAGTGCTCGATGAGGCCGACGAGGACCAGTCCAAACGTCAGCGAGCCAGACGGCGACGTCTTGACTTGAAAGGTCACACCCTGATGATCGAGCTCGGTCTTGTACGCCGACAGCGCCGCTGCTGTCGAGAGCGGCGGATCGAGGCTCAGCGCGGCGGGGTGTGACGTGCCGACTGTCAGCTTCGACAGCGCGACGCTCGCGTCAAACCCGAGAGGCTTTGGATCCTGATCTGCTGACGCCGGGCTCAAGAGGAGGTACTCGCGGAACGGTGACACCCCAAGGTGATCGCCGTTCTGTGGCTGGAGGCCAAACCGCAACGTGTACACGCCAGGGCTGACTGTCTTGCCGCGAATCTCCTTGAACGACCCACTGACGCGAATGACCCCCACGAGCGCGCCCTCGGCGACCTTGCTCCATTCGGGCGACCCGCCGCCTGCAATTGGCAGCGCGCTCACCCACCAGAACTCGAGCGTCGTGGCGCCGAGCGAGACCCTGTGACCTTCTGCGACAAGTTGTTGGCGAATGGGCGCAGCGAGTGTGTCGGGGGCGGGTGACGTGAGTGGTGCCACCGCGAGCTGCAAGGCCGCCGGCGCTGCGGCGAGCAGCCAGGCGAGAACGAACGCCTTAGATATCTTCTGAGGCCCTCTCGTGAACATTGAGGCACGTGTTTCGGAGGCCTCAGAAGATATCTCGCCCCGCGGAGCGGGGCTAGAAAACGCTGCCCTGGCGAAGCGCAGCCGACGTGTTTTTTGGGCGGGCGGAGCTTCGTTAGCGATCAATACGAAAACGTTCCCCAGAACGCCGAACGCTTGTGCGGCGCGCTCCACTTGCTGCCAAGGCCGGCGCCAGAAAACTCGTGAGTCTCCGCGGTGCCCATTGCCGAGGATGTCAGCTGCGGCGAAAACGGCTTGAACCACTGCATGGCGCCACAGCTCGGGTCGTGCTTGATTTCCTTGTTGACGCTCAACGTCAACGCGTCGTTGGCGCTGACCTCGATATGAGTGTCGGTACTCTCGAATCGCACCGGCGCGCTATCCACCCGCACGACGTCGGTGATGAGCCCACCAACAAGCTCGCGTGCTAGCTGCACGAGCGCATCGCGCTGCGAGGCTGTGGCTCGCTGGTCCACGGTCAGAATCGCGCGCACGGCTTTCGGGGCCTCGCCACCCATCTCGCGCATTCCAAGATTGCGATCGCCCGCGACTGCTGCGGTCATCGTCAGTCCATCGAGTGCGACGCCTTTGTAGGTTCCGCGCGTGATGCGCCATGCCATCACGGCCTGACGCCCGGCGGTCTCGGCTTCGCTGTTCATGATGCAGCCGCCGGCAAAGACCTCGGCGGTCCGCGCTTCGACGTACTCGCCAACGACTCGACCATGATCGCCAGCCAACGCAGCTGACGTCACGAACACGGCGGCCACTGTGACGCTGAGGGTCCTGATCATGATGTCGCAGGATAACGTCGATGGCGGATGTGATCAAATCGTCACTCGGTGACGAGCTCGGCCGTGGACGCTGGTACCACTTGTGTCCTCGCATGGACCCATTCGTCCCAGATCCGAACAGGATGCGGGACGAATGGTGCCGCAACAGGCCTGTTTTGAGCAGTTTACTGAGTGGTTACGGGGGAATGACGCTTGCTCTGAGAATGGTTGCCGGCCGTGAGCTCCCAACCATCCGGCCCCGGACTCCGTCACATCAACTGACGTGGGCGCCGACCGACGGGGACCAATCGCCGGAGACCGACCATGCGGATCGAGTACATCCTGAGCCTGTTGTTCTCGCTTGTCGTCTTGGGGGGCGCAGTCGCCATGACGCAAAACGGCCCAACGGCCGAGACCGCGCTCTCGTGCCGTCCCGGGCGCGCAGCCGCGCCGGTCGTGCTGAAAGGCATGAGCATCTATCCGCGCTGTCCAGGGGGCGGGAAGAGGGGATAGCACGATAGTTACAAGTTACAAGTTCAATCAAAGTTCAAAGTTCTTGGACGGCATCAGGCCACTGCAGGACGCCCGGACGCTTTGACCAGCACTTTGACTGTCCCGACGTTTGTAACTTGTCACTTGTAACTTGTAACTACTCGCCGTTATCTGCTTCGTACGCCTTCCGCAGCCACTTCTCCACGAACTCATCAACCTGCTCAACCGATTCAATCGAGATGCGGTGGGTAATGCGATTACCCTTGGCGTTCTTCACCAGTTGGATCCGTTTCGGAACGTTCGCCTTCAGTTTGCCAAGTGCCAAACCGAGATCGATGCGGCCGTTCGTCGCTGGCTTGATTTCTGCGAAGACGTGCTCGCGGTAGAGCGGGACAATCGTCTTGCACGGACAGGCCTTTGCCTCCTGACCGACGCGCAGGCCCAGGCCGAGGAGCTTGTCATAGATCGGTTTGAGGCCGGCGCGCTTGCCGGCAAACATCTCGGCGACGTACTCCGGCGCCTTTCGGAGATAGGCCGCCGGATCGCTGTCGTCTTCACCCTTACCTACTGATCGCTCGGCAATCCACCACGCGTAATTGGTGCCGAGTTGGTGTCGCTCTTTCAGCCAGGTGCGCCGGTCGCGTTCGGATTTCGGCCCGTCCTTCTTGACGAACTCGACCCACTCATCAATCGTGCGACCGGTCTTGGTTTTGAACTTCGCGATGACGCTCTGCACATAAGCAATCGATGGGTGAACGCTGTAGGGGGACTTCGCAGGCATGTCGTCCTCGATGGAAGTTACAAGTTACAAGTTGCAAGTTGCAAGTTACAAACTGCAGCGTGAACTCCGCACTCAATTTTGAACTTGTAACTTGTAACTTGTAACTCTCCTTTCCCGTGTCGATTCGCGGCCGTCTCGTTCGACGTCCATAGTAGAAGAAGGTGTTTCGAAGTCGGATGGGCAAACTCATCGAAGAAATGACCAACGCCGGCGTGCTGCTCGCCACCGAAGGCTGTCAGGCCAGCGCAAAGGGCGCCCGCGTCCGGCTGGCCGACGGCAAGTTCTCGGTCACCGCGGCCCATTCACCGAAACCAAGGAACTCATTGCGGGGTTCGCGCTCATCAAGGTGGATTCCAAGGACGAGGCCGTCAGGTGGTGCAAACGTAGCAGTTCACGCCCGAGATGCGAGCGCAGGAGGATCGCAGGCGCGCGCAGATGGCTGGGAACAGGTCGATCAGGAAGTTACAAGTTACAAGTTACAAGTTCAAAACTGGGCTCCTGTTTGTAACTTGGAACTTGGAACTTGTAACTATTTCGGATCAACCGTCTCGCAGCAGCCGCGCCCTGCACCGTGCCGGCAATCGTGCGCAGTCACGGCCTGGCGATCCGGACCCAGCCCTGATTGCGTGCATGCGCACCAATAGGCCGTCGCGTCGAATCGGTCGTAGAACGCGAACTCGTCCGGGTCTGCAACCGACAGCACGTACATGCCCTTGTGCCGCAGATTGCCGCAATGCTGCTCGGTCACGAGCGGTGATGATGGTTTCGGGTGATCCATGTCACACCACCGGAAGCCCCGCCGCCTTCAGGACGGCGCGCTTGACGGCCGTCCGGGCGACCTGAATCTTGTAGGTGTTGCCACTGAGACCCTTGGCTCCTGCAACCGCGGCCACGGATGCCTCCGTCGCGACCGCTTCCGCAATGGTCTTCCCCACGAGCACGCGCTCGGCGGCCTGGGCACGCCATGGAATCGGCGCCACGGCGCCCAAGACGACTCGAGCCCCCTTCACCGCAGCGCCATCCATCACGAGGTTGACCGACGCCAGCGCCAGCGGCCAGTCGTGTGACTGTTTGAATCGAACCTCATAGGTTGCGCTGCGCTGACCCGGCGGTGGCAGGATGATGTGCGTCACGATCTCGTTCGGCTGCAGCACGGTCTCGCCGTACAGATTCACATTCGGCAGCTGGAAGAACTCGCCGGCGTCGACTTCACGCGCGCCTGACGGTCCGACGACCCTGAATCGTCCGCCGTAGGCGGTCACTGGCACGGCCAGACTCGAGGGGTGGACGATGTGGCACGGACCATCGCCGAAGATGGCGTGGTACTGATTCTCGCCGTCGACGGCATAACAACGTGAGCCGCCCTTCTTGAGACAGTGAAACTCCTCGTTCCTGAAGTACCAGCATCGGGGACGCTGCATGATGTTGCCGCCCACCGTGCCCATATTGCGAATTTGCGGCGTCCCCACCTCTTCCGCGGCGGTCACGAGCGCAGGATAGAGCTTGCGCGCACCGGCGTGATCGACGAGATCCGCGAGCTTCACCGCGGCGCCGATTCGCAGGCCACCTTCGGCCGCAACGATCGTCGCATCGAGGTTCTTGACGTTGACCAATCGATCGGGTGAGACCACGAAGTCTTTCATCAAGCCGAGCAGATCCATGCCGCCGGCCATCGGCAGGAATCGTCCGCGCTCGGTACCGAGTGCGGCGACCGCTTCTTTCTCGTTCGCGGCGTTCACGTACGCGAAGGCCTTCAATTCGTCCCTCCCGCGCGCTGGAGCTCAGTGAGTAGTTTGTCCGGGGTGATCGGAATGCTACGGATGGTGACCCCGGTCGCGTTCCGCACAGCGTTGGCAATGGCTGCCGCCGTGGCCACCGCCGGCGGCTCGCCGATGCCGATCACTCCTCGCTCGGGCTGGTCGACGAGGACGACGTCGATCTCAGGGATGTCGGACTGTCCGGCAATCAGGTAGAACTCCATGTTGGGGTTCACCATGTTGGCCGTGTTGCGATCGAGAATCCGCTCTTCGAGCACCGCGTAGTTGACGCCGCTGATGATGCCCCCGTAGCACTGCGTTTCTGCCGTCTTGAGATCGACGATCAACCCGCAATCCTGCACGCAAACGATCCTGTGAACACGCGTCACACCGGTTTCGATGTCGACTTCGACCTCGGCAAACTGAACACCTGTGGTCCCGCTGGCCGAGAGCCCTCGCTCCCACTGACCTTCTACCGCGACCGGCTGCGTGCCAAGCAGCTTGCAGGCGTCACGCCACGCGAGGCTGCGTCCATTGGTCACGCTGATTCGCCCGACGCTCAGCTCCAGTTGATCCGGCGTTGTCTTCAGCGCGGGTGCTATACGCTCGAACAACTGATCGCGAGCCATTCCTGCGGTCACGCGAATCGCCGGCGAGACGGAGGCGGCGGTGGTCGAACCGCCGCTTCCGCCGCTGAACGGATGATTGCTGTCGCCGAGCTCGACTCGAACCTGATCGACGGTCAGTCCCAACGTTTCCGCGGTGACGATGGCCATCAACGTCTTCGTGGCGGTGCCAATGTCCTGGGTACCGGATCGGATCAGTACGCTGCCGTCGGGGTGAATCTCGCAATGTGCGCGCGTGCCTTGACCGGCCCCTCCCCAGCGGTTTGCCGAGCAACCGAGACCACGCTTGACTGGACCTGGTGTGGGATCGCCAGTCGGATGACGTTTGCTCCATCCGATGCGCTCAGCGCCCATCGGGAAGTAGCGACGCCACATGGCATTTGGCGCCAGCGCCGGCAGGTTCTTGATGCGGAACTCCACCGGGTCCATGCGAACCGCGTCGGCCAATTCGTCCATGACCACTTCGGTAACGAAGCAGCCCTGCGGATGGCCGGGCGCGCGCATCGCTCGCTGAAGACCGGCATTGATGTAAACGTCGGTGTGAACCCGGCGGCGGTTTGGAAACACGTAGATATACGGAAGCGGGTAGCCTGAACCGGCGCCGGCGCCGCCCGTGCCCCAGCTTTGCGCATCGAACAGGGTCAGTGTGCCGTCGTCGGCCACACCGGCTTTGACAGACGCGAAGGCGGATGGCCGATTGCCAGTCGCCAGGTGCTCTTCCTTGCGATCGAGCATCAGCTTTACCGGCACACCGGCAGCCTTTGCCAGGCGCGCGCACATCAGTCCCTGGGCATCGGGCCCGAACTTGCTGCCGAAGCCACCGCCCATGAATTCGGTGATCACGCGCACGTTGGCCTGCGGAATCTTGAGGCCGCTCGCAAAGCCTTCGCGTGTCCCGTGTACGGCTTGGGTCGACACCCACGCGGTCAGATTGTCGCCTTTCCACTCGCAGATGCAGCCGTGGGTTTCGAGCGAGACGTGCGTCTGGACCTGCGTCGAGTAGGTGCCCTCAACAAAGTGGGTCGCCGCCTTCAGGCCAGCCTCCAGATCTCCGGTCTCTTCGACGTTGCCACGACGCGTGTTGCCTGGTTCGAAGACCTTGGGAGCTTCCGGACGCATCGCCTGCTCGACATTTGCGAGGTGCGGAAGCACTTCCCAGTCGACTTTGATCAAGCGGACTGCATCCTCGGCTAGTTGCTCGGTCGTGGCGGCGACCGCGGCGACCTCCTCACCGGCATACATCACCTTCTGACCAGGCTGAATGGTGGCCATGGCTGCCTTGACGCCTGGCGCTTTCTGTGCGGCGGTGATGTCGATGCTTCGCACTCGCGCGTGCGCGTAGGGGGAACGCAGGATCTTGCCGTAGATCATCCCCGGTCGTGAAATGTCGTACGAGTACTTGGCGCGGCCCGTGGTCTTGGCCGGTCCGTCCACGCGATTGATGCGTGTCCCGAGCACGCGACCCTTCTCAGGCCATGGGTACTTCTCGTGGCCCGCCGGTCTTGCGGGTGCCTGTACTTCGGGGACTTGGGCGGGTGCGACAGGTGCGACAGGTGCGACAGGTGCGACAGGTGCGGCGGGTGCGGCGGGTGTGGTGCGGTCAGCCACGCGACACCCCTTTCGTCTTCAGGGCCGCCGCGATGACGCCGATGTTGGTGCCACAACGGCAGATGTTGCCGTCCAGGGCACGTCTGGCTTGCTCAACCGTGGGCGTTGGCGTCTTCTCCAACAACGCGACCGTTGCCATCACGAAGCCTGGCGTGCAGAAGCCGCACATCAAGGCATCGTTGTCGCAGAAGGCTTGCTGGACCGGGTGCAGCGTGTTGCCTTGCGCAAGGCCTTCGACGGTTCGAATATTTCGCCCCTGCGACTCAATCGCGAGCAGCGAACACGAGTAATAGGTTCGCCCTTCGATGATGACGGTACACGCGCCGCACGACCCGCGATCGCAAACACGCTTCATCCCCGTGATGTCGAGACGCGTCCGCATCGCATCCAGTAACGTCACGCGTGGTTCTACCTTCAGCTGGTGGCGTTGGCCATTGATCGTCAGCGTAATCGCCACCTCGCCCGGGCCGATCGCCGTCGGGGCCTGCGCGTCCACCTCGGTGCCAACCTGAACCACCGCGGCGGCAACGGAACCCGCACTGACTGTCTTGAAAAAGTCGCGGCGGGATACGTCTGTCGCGCGGCGTGGTTGTAGGCGACCCTCTCGTGGTTTTCGCGCCATCCGGCCCGTTCTCCTCGTGCAAATCACGAGAATACACCCGGCTACCCCTCGTGGGCCCGGATTGACGGTTTTCGGGGCTCCGGCAGCCGAGCTAGCTCGGGGTGCACCTTCCGCCTAGAGGCGGAAGCCACGGCCAACCTTACGCCTGCCGTAAGTCCTTTCACCGGTCGTAACTTCACGCCGCGGTCGATGTGCGGCGCAAAGCTCCGCGGTCAACTTCTTCTCGACCTTTCCGCATGATTTCTTGCGTTCCTTCGAAGGTCGGCCGACAGGGCGCCCGTCGACCCGCGCGTGGCCCGTTTTCTGCTAACCGGTTTCCGCGCCGTTCTTGCAGTTCCCACCGGCGAGAAGGAGTCTGTGATGCGACGTGTCATGCGCGTAGTGATTGCGGCAGTGTTCATCTTCGGAGTGGCTGGGACCGCCCAGGCGCAGATTGTGCGGTTTACCGCCAATCTTTCGGGCGACCAGGAAACGCCCGCTCCGGGCGTAACTAACCGGGGCATTTGGGACTGCCACGGTCACGCTCGACCTGGGGTCGCGGACCGTGACGTGGAGCATCGATGTGTTCAATATGCCAAGCGGGACCAACAACGCGCACTTCCACGTGGGTGGACCGGGCGTCCCGGGTCCAACGGTCGTCAACATTGCGTTCCCTGCGAACATCTCCAACGATTTCAATCTCTCGGGCTCGGCCAACGCAGTCCTTCGCAGGCTTCACGCTGCGCCCGGACCAGGGGATCCGGTCCTGGGACGATTTCATGCAGTCGCTGATGGGTGGCCAGATGTACTTGAACGTCCACAGTGCGGTGAACGCAGGCGGTGAGATTCGCGGACAGGTCAATCGCGTGCCCTGAGCGTTGACAGCTTCGAATTCGGAGTGGTGTAGGCGCATATCACTCTGAAGGCCCGGCGCCGCATGTCCCCGCGGCGTCGGGCCCTTTTTCTGACCCCGCAGCCTCGTGTTCGGCCGCAGGGGCGCGGGCTATCGAGCTGGCCGTTCTGCGACGATACATGCAGGGATGTCCGTCGCCGACTCGGCAGTAGCGCTGTCGAGTCCTGTAAAATCGAAGCCCGTGCGGCTGTCCGTCGTGATGCCCTGCTACAACGAGCGGGCCACCATTCGCGAGATCGTTTCTCGAGTTCTCGCGGCCGATCTCCCCGGCATCGAAAAAGAACTCGTAATCGTAGACGACGGCTCGCGCGATGGCACGCGCGACATCCTCGCCTCGTTGGACGGCCGAGACGGCATCCGGGTGTTCTTGCAAAGCCAAAATCAGGGCAAGGGCGCCGCGGTGGCTCGCGGTATTCGTGAGTCCACGGGGGACTTCGTTATCATCCAGGACGCCGACCTCGAATACGACCCTCGCGAATACCCGCTCCTGCTGCAGCCCATTCTCGAGGGCCGGGCCGATGTCGTCTACGGCTCGCGATTCCTCGGCTCGCCGCGCGGCCACCGCGTCCTCTACTTCTGGCACTCGATCGGCAACCGACTGCTGACGCTCCTGTCCAACGCGTTCACCGACCTGAACCTGACGGATATGGAGACCTGCTACAAGATGTTGGTCAAGGACGTCGCCAATCGCCTCGACCTGCAATCGAAGGACTTTGGGATCGAGCCTGAAATCACCTGCAAGATCGCGCGCATGCGTGCGCGAGTCTACGAAGTGCCCATCTCGTACAACGGTCGCACGTACGAGGAGGGGAAAAAGATTGGCTTGAAGGACGCCTTCAAAGCCATCTGGGTGCTCATCAAGTACTGTCGGTGGGAGGCGCCGGCAGACGATGTCGGGGCGATCACCCTGCGACGAATGGCGTCACTCTCGCCGTACAACCGGTGGCTGCACGAACGATTCGCGCACTATCTGGGCAGCCGCATTCTCGAGGTCGGGTCGGGCGTGGGGAATCAGACGCGCTTTTTCGTTGACGACCGCGAACAGGTCATCGCGTCTGACATCGAACCACACTATATTCGCGAGCTGGTCGGCCGGTTCGGCGAGCGCAAGAACGTTCGCATCGCGTCCTACGGATTTCCGTTGAGCGGGAACGATGCGGATGAGTTGTTGTCGTCGAACATCAACACGATCGTGTGCTTGAACGTGCTCGAGCACATCGAAGACGACCACACGACACTCGCCGATTTCGCTCGCGTTCTGCCAGCTGGCGGGCATCTCGTCCTGCTCGTTCCATCGATGAAGGCACTGTACGGCACGCTCGACCAGCACCTGAGTCACTTTCGGCGCTACTCGATCGACGAGCTCCGCGGCGCGGTCACCGCAGCCGGGTTCGAGATCGATACCTTGCGGTTTCTCAATCGACCGGCCGTGTTCGGCTGGTGGCTCAGCTCGCGGGTGTTGAAGAGCCGCGTGATGCCCAAGGGTCAGCTCAGGGCCTTCAAGTGGGCCATGCCGCTGCTGCGTCTCGAAGAGAACCGCGAGCCGGGCTTTGGACTGTCGCTCCTGGTGCTCGCCCGCAAGGCCTGATTGCGGGGTCAGGTCACGAAAATTTGTCGCCAAAATTCGTTTCTCGTGACCTGACCCCGCCGACGGCCGCGGCGGTGATCGCCGTATTGACGCTGATCGCGACCTGGCCGCTCGCGCTGCGACTCACGGATAGCCTGCCGGGCGATTATGGCGACCCCGTCTTCGTGTCGTGGGCCATCGGCTGGGTGAGCGGCACTCTGACCGACGCCCTCGCTCAACCAACCGCGCTCGGCCGATTGTGGGACGCCAACATCTTCTTCCCCGAGCGGCAGACGTTGGCCTTCTCCGAGCACTTCATCGGCCAGGCGCTGATCGCTCTGCCGTTTTACTGGGCGAGCGGCAATCTGCTCCTCGCGTACAACGTTGCGTTCCTCGCCAGCTTTCTTCTCACCGGACTGGGAACGTTCCTCTTGACCCGGGCGCTGATCGCCAGCGCGGCCGGATCGCTCGTGGCGGCCGTGATTGCCACCTTCAACGAGTACCGGCTCGTGTGGGAGCTCTCACACCTCCATGTCCTCTCGATTTACTGGCTCCCGTTCGCGCTCCTCGGGCTGCATCGCTACTTCGAGACCGATGCGCGACGCTATCTCGTGGGTGCCGGCGCGGCGCTCGTCGCGCTGACCTTTTCATCGATTTACTACGTGGCGTACTCGGCGCCGCTCATCGTCATCTTCATCGCCTTCGAGCTGAGTGCCAGAGGGCGCTGGCGAAACCCTCGCGTCTGGCTCGAGCTTTGGGCCACCGCTGCCGTGGTCGTCGTCGCGACGCTGCCCGTGGTACTGCCCTACCTCGAGGTGTACCAACGACTGGGGATTACACGCTCGACCGCAGAAGTCATGCAGTACTCCGCCACCGTGGATCAGTACTGGCACGCGCTCGGTGGCTTGTCGCCAGCGCTCGCTCTCGCTGTCGTCAGCCTGGTGGGCGCCGCATCTGGTGTCCAGGTTCACTTGCGGTGGGTCATCACCCTGTCCTTGGTGCTCGTCGTCGTATCGTTCTGGCTCTCGCTCGGTCCAAGCATCCAGTTCCGAGGCGAGGCCCTGCCGGTGCCATCGTTGTATCAGTGGCTGTACGAGTTGCTGCCTGGCTACAAAGGCCTTCGCGTTCCGGCGCGTTTTGCCGCCGCGTTTCTGATCTTTCTTGGAATCCTCGGCGGTGCTGGCGTTACGCTGCTCGAGCGCCGCTGGCCTCGGGTTGTGCGGGCGACAGTGGTTCCCGTGGTCGTCGTCCTGGTCGTCTGGACAAAGCCGTATCTCTTGCCGCTGAACCAGCCGATCGGCTCCGCAGGGCTCGCGATTCCGCCGCCGTACCTGACGCCGGCACCGACCGCTCCGCCGATCTATCAGACCGTCAACTCGCTGGCAGCGAGCGCGATTCTCGTGGAGTTTCCGTTCGGCGATGCAGGGTACGACCTGCGATACATATACTTCGCGGCGGGTCATCGGCGCCGGCTGTTGAATGGGTACAGCGGCGTGTTTCCACCGTCATTCGTCGAACGTCAGCGGGTGTTGGCGCGACCAGCGCTCGACCCGGCGGCCGCGGCGCGAGTCATTCGTGGGGCCACGCACGCGGTAGTGCATCGAGCGGCATGGCCCGACAACTCCGGGCTTGTGATTGGCGCGTGGCTGGAGGCGTTGGGTGCCCGTGTGATTGCCGAGCACGACGGCGCGCTGCTCTACGAGCTGGCGCTCAGGGAGGAACTGGCTGAAAAGCAAAAGGGCACAGGGCCCAGAGCACAGGGCCCAGGGACATCCCCCTGAGCCCTCCGATGCCCTGAGCCCTGCGCCCTTCGTCTTACGCGAGGACCTTGATGACGACGCGGCGGTTCTGTGAGCGGCCGTCGCGAGTCTTGTTGTCGGTGGCCGGCTTGTCTTCGCCGTAGCTGATCGCGTTTATCTTGTGGAGCGGCACCTGGTGCTGCTCGTAGAGATACCGCTTCACGGCTTCGGCGCGCTCGAGACCGAGCTGCTCGTTGTACATCTTGTCGCCGACGTTGTCGGTGTGACCCTCGATCTCGATCCACACCGCGCTCTTCTGCGACTTGATGTTGTTGACCATCGAGTCGATCGCCGACTTGGCTTCGTCCGGCAGCTCGGCAGCGCCGAACTTGAACTTGCCCTGATCCTCGCTCAACACGACCTCGAAGAGGATCTTCCGGCTGGCAGCTTCGATGGAATCGGCGCGCGTGTTGACCTTGGTGACGCCGTCATTGGCGCTGACCGCGGTCTGCTGCGCGGTGCTGGCCGCGCTCTCCGCCTTCGACGCGGCGGCCTGCGCGCGCGTGTCGACGTCCTTGATTTGCGCCTCGTTCTGGCGGACGCGCTCCTGCGTCTGCTCGAGCGAGCCGCTCAGAGTGGTGACCTTGTCATTGACCTGGCCCACTTCCGTGCGCACGAACTTCTTGGTCGCGCACGCGGGCGCGACCGCGAGTGTTAGAGCGAACATACTGACGACGAATACTGACTTCCGCATAGCTCCTCCTAGAAAACTGGCCGGACCACAATCCCGCCATCCACTTGGCCGCGCGGGCCTCCGGCCAGATAGCCACTCCGCGCACGCACGATGTAGTCCTTGTCCCGAGTCCGAATCTCGAGCGGCCGCCATCCGGTTGCAAGGGCCGGCTCGAACGCGAGAACGTACTGCTGCCTGAGTTCATCGAGCACCTGCCGGGCGGCATGACTGGTATCAGCAGGTGTGCTCGCGTAAAAAGACGCGCCGCCTGTCCAGGTCGCGAGATTGGACACACTACCGTCGACGTCAATCGTCTCCGGCTCCGGACGCGACCCCTCTCGGCCCGGATGATCAATTGGGAGAACGGTCGCAATCACATAGACGGGGACGTCGATCGAACTCGCGATGGCCGACACTTCGCCGGGCGTCAGTTCGCTGGACGTATCGATGCCGTCGGTAATCACCACCACGGCTCGCCGACGACCGGTACGAGTCGCCGCGCGCTTGGCGGCTTCGGCGATTGCATCATGCAGAGAAGTGGCCCCGAACGGATCGACCTCCCCCAGCGCACCCTGTAGGGCACGCGTATCGACCGTAAACGGGGCCACTTCGTGCAACCGGCTGTCAAACGTGAACAGCGCGGCTTCGTCGCGACCCTGCTCCAACCACGTCAGCACGTGGCGGGCCGCAAACCGTGCGGCGGTCATGCGGTCTGCTACCCGCATGCTACCGCTGATGTCGAACAAAATTGCGAGACTGACTGGAGAAGGATCGTCGCGGAACTCGGTAATCGTACGACGCTGACCGCTGTCCAATACTTCGAAATCTGCTCTGGCGAGGCCTCTCACGAGCCGACCCCTTCGATCCCGCACGGTGGCCGTCACGGTGACGAGATCCACACCCGACCGAAACGTAGGCGCCGTAGGAACCTCGGGCTGTTGACCAAAAGCCACGGAAGGTGCCATCGCCACCGAGACGAGGAGGAGGAGGAAACCCCGACCCATGCCCGTCGCTCTTCCAAGGTGCTTGCCAAACCGTTAAGTTATTGAATTAAAGGCTATTTCCACTTCCCCGCGAGGAAAGCCGCAGTTGTAAATGTTGGGAAACGTGTAAGTCTTACACGTCTGATTGGACGGGCTGGCAATCCTGTGAAGGGGCCAGGACCTCCGGTAAGATTCCCCGGATGCCCGCCACCGCCACTCCGATACGCACCGCCCGTCGCGTGGATCGGTTTACTTACGCCATTCGAAATATCGTCATCGAAGCCCAGAAGGTGGAGCGGGCTGGCACAAAGGTCCGGTATCTCAATATCGGCGACCCGATTCAATTCGGGTTCGCGACCCCCCCGCACCTGATTGAGGCAGTGGCTCGTGCGATGCGCGACGGCCACAATAACTACACGGCGTCCACGGGCATCCTCGAGGCCCGAGAGGCGGTGGCAGCGGACTTCACCGGCCGCGGCGTACCCGTCCGGCCCGATCGCGTGCTGATCACGTCGGGTACCTCCGAGGGTCTGGAACTGGCGCTCACGGCCATCGTGAACGAGGGCGAATCGGTTCTCGTCCCCTCGCCGACGTATCCGCTCTACACCGCAGTGCTCGCGAAAATCGGTGCCGAACCGTTGTACTACCGCACCGATCCGTCCAATCACTGGCTGCCCGACGTCGACCACATGCGCTCGCTGATCACGCACACGACCCGCGCATTGGTCGTGATCGATCCAAACAACCCGACCGGTGCCGTTTATCCAGAGCATGTGCGACGAGCGCTGATTGCGCTCGGCGAGGAGCACGGCTTGATGATCCTGGCCGACGAGGTCTACGGCGATCTTGCGTACAGCGGCTCGATGCGCCCCTTGGCGACGCTCGATCTGGACGCAGCGATCATTTCGTATTCGAGCTTGTCGAAAGCGTATCTGGCACCGGGATGGCGTGCCGGCTGGATGGCCGTTGGCGAAACGCCGCGCCTAGACGGTGCACTTGCGGCGATCAAGAAGCTGGCGGATGGGCGTCTTTGCAGCCCCGGGCCGATGCAGTATGGCGTGGTCGCCGCGCTGACCGGCGACCGCTCGCACCAGGCGACCTTTCGTCAGGAGCTCCGGTCGCGCGCCGAGCTGACGACCACGCGGCTCAACGGGATCGATGGCATTTCGTGCGTTGCCCCGCACGGGGCGTTCTATGCCATGCCGCGAGTGGAGCTGCCTGCGGGGCGAACCGACGAAGATTACGTCCTCGCGTTGCTCCGCAAGACCGGGATTCTTTGCGTTTATGGTTCGGGGTTTGGCACAGAGCCCGCCGCAGGGTTCTTCCGGGTGGTATTCCTCGCGTCGTTGAGCGAGCTTGATGGCATCTACGACGATATCGCAGCGTTCACGCGCGAGTATCTGGACATCTCCTGAGGCTGAGAGCCAGGCGCGATACGCAGCGTGGTTGGCGGGCCATCGTGCAGGTGCTCTTTGACGAGCTCGTCGCGCGCGACGAGTAGCTATGCCGTGATCACGCTCGTGATGACCTGGCCACTGCTGCCAGGCATCGCGAGGGATGTGCCGGGCGACCTCGGTGACTCGCTCCTCAACATGTGGATTCTTGGCTGGGGCGCCGAGCACGTCCCACGAGTCGCGACCGGCCAGCTGCCGCTCGCAGATTTCTGGAACGCCAACATCTTCCATCCCGAGCCGCTGGCGCTTTCCTTCTCAGAGCACTTGTTCGGTCAGGTGCTGCAGATTCTCCCGATCTATCACCTCACGGGGAACCTGATCCTCTCGTACAACCTTCTGTTTTTGTCGTCCATCTTTCTGTCGGCACTCGGCATGTACTTGCTCGCGGCCGATCTGCTGGGCGACACGCCAAACGCACGACGCGCAGCCTTCGTCGCCGGGCTGCTCTACGCATTCGTCCCGATGCGCATCGCACAAGTCGCTCACATCCAATCGGTCAGCTCGCAGTGGATGCCGTTCGCCTTGTACGGCTTTCGTCGGTTTCTCGTGGCGCCGGGGCCTGCGTGGAGCCTCACACGGTTGAAGCCGCTCGCTGGTGGAACAGCTGCGCTGCTGATGCAGAACTGGTCGTGCGGCTACTACCTGATCTTCTTCGCGCCGGTCGCGGTTGCGTTTGTTGTCCACCAGATCGTGTCGAATCGGCTCGTTCGCGAATGGCGTGTCTGGGCGAGCTTTGGCGTCGCTGCTCTTTTGGTCGGTCTCGGGACGCTTCCGTTTCTGGTTCTGCTGTATCTCGAGGGACTGCGCGTTCACAGCATCGAGCGGCCGTTTGGCGAAGTCGTGAAGTTCTCAGCCGACGTCTTCAGCTACTTCACGGCACCCGAGGCGCTGATTCTTTGGGGGCGCTGGCTGCAAACGTACCCAAAGCCCGAAGGTGAGCTGTTCTTCGGTGTCGTTCCCATCGCCCTCGCTGCCGTCGCCGTGCTGGAAAGCGCCGCCGCAATCGGCACGATTCGCTTCGAGACCACGGCTCGACGCCTCCTCGCGTGGCTCATTGGAGCCTTCATCACCGTCCAATTGGTCGGGTTCGTCGCCATCCTGTTGACCGGGGGATTCATCACGTCGGTCCTCGGCCTGACTGTTCGTGCCAACAATCCCGCCCGACTGCTCATGGGGGTTGCGCTCGGCTGTGTCGTCCTGCTCGGGCTCTCGGCCGACCTCCGCAAGGTCGCTCGTGAAGCGGCGCGATCGCCGCTGATGATGGCTCTGGTTCTCACGCTGTTTGCCATGTGGATGTCGTTGGGGCCCCTGCCACAGGTCAAGGGGCAGACGCTGCCGGCTCTCGGTCTGTATGGGTGGTTCTACGAACACGTACCCGGCTTTGACGGTCTTCGGGTGCCGGCCCGTTACGCGATGGTGGGCGCGGTGTTCCTGTCGATTGTGGCGGCCTACGGCGCTGCGGCGATTCTCCAACGTGTTGGGCGACCCGCGCTGATCTCGACCTCGATCGCTGTCCTGTTCTTGATCGAGGCTGCGTTCGTCCCGATGCCGCTCAATCACACCTGGGGTGACGGACTCGTGATGCCGCCGGCACGAGTCGAGCCAGCAGCCAAGGCTCCTTCCGTGTACAGAGCACTGGCCGCGATGCCCGAATCACTGGTGATCACGGAGTTCCCGTTCGGCGATCCCGCCTGGGAGCTTCGGTACGTCTACTATTCAACCGTTCACTGGAAGCGACTGGTGAACGGCTATAGCGGTGCATTTCCACGCGGCTACCATGTGCGCGCGGCACGCCTGCAACGCCTGGCAGAGAATCCAAACGAGGCGTGGCAGGTGCTTCGAGACACCGGGACCACGCATGTAATCGTCCACCACGACGCATTTCAACCAGGAGGCGCGCTGGCGATCGAACTGTGGCTGTCGCAGCGGGGAGCTGCTCTCAAAGGTCGCTTCGACGATTCGACACTCTGGGAGATCGGCCAGCCACGATGAGCGATCGATCTGTCCAGCCTTATACTCTTGCGGTGCGTCTCGATCCTCTGAAATTCCTGTCCGACGAGCTCGATTCACTCAAGCAGCAAGGGCTTTATCGTCATCTCCGCATCCTCGACGGCGAGCAGGCATCGCACGCCACGTTCGATCGAAAATCGGTCGTCAATCTGTCGTCGAACAACTATCTCGGCCTCACCACCCATCCACGGCTCCGTGAAGCCGCGCTGCAAGCGGTACGCGACTACGGTGCCGGGTCGGGATCCGTTCGCACGATCGCGGGGACGATGGCCGTCCACATGGAACTCGAGCATCGCCTCGCCACATTCAAGAACGTCGAGGCGGTCGTCGTCTTTCAAAGCGGCTTCACCGCCAACGCGGGCACCGTGTCGGCGATTCTCTCCAAAGAGGATGTGGTCGTCTCCGACGAGCTCAACCACGCGAGCATCATCGATGGATGTCGACTCAGTCGCGCGGCCATCAAGGTCTTTCCTCACAAGGACGTCGAGGCCGCACGTGCGATCCTGCGCGACCTTCCGGCCACCCAGCGCAAGCTGCTCATTACCGACGGCGTGTTCTCGATGGACGGCGACCTCGGCGCGCTTCCCGCACTTTGCGATGTCGCCGAGGAGTTCGGCGCAATCATGATGGTGGACGACGCGCACGCGAGCGGTGTGTTCGGGCGTCAAGGCCGTGGCACGATCGATCATTTCAACTGTCATGGCCGCGTCGACATCCAGGTCGGCACCCTGTCAAAGGCCATGGGGGTGCTCGGGGGATATGTCGCCGGCACGAAGGCCTTCATTGAATTCCTCCACCATCGCGCCCGGCCGTTTCTCTTTTCCACTTCGCATCCACCAGCGGTCGCGGCGGCATGCATCGCTGCACTCGACGTCCTCGAACAGGAGCCGCAATGGATGGAACGGCTCTGGGAGAATACGAAGTTCTTCAAGGCGGGCCTTCGGACCCTGGGCTTCAACACGGGGCGAAGCGAAAGCCCGATCACTCCCGTCATCGTCGGGGAGGCGCATCAGGCGATGCAGATGTCAGACGCGCTCTTTCGAGCCGGCGTATTCGCTCAGGGAATTGGCTTCCCGACCGTCGCGCGCGGTCAGGCGCGGCTTCGCACTATCGTGACCGCCACCCACACCCGAGAGGACCTGCAATACGCGCTCGACGCCTTCGGGAAGGTCGGGAAGGAACTGGGGGTCATCTGAATACGTCAGTTACAAGTTACAAGTTCCCCAGTTACAAGTTCCCAAGCGCCCAGCTGGTGAACTGCGTTTTGAACCTGTAACTTGTAACTTGTAACTTCCCCAATGCCTTCCTCCCCCCGCGCCTTCTTCGAGACCTACACGAAGGACCTCACCAAAGAAGACCTGGGCAAGCTTTTCACGTACGAAACGCCTGAGGCGTATCGTTTTTTCGCGCGCGGGATCAATACGGCGGAGCTCGAGGGGCTCCCGTGGCACCGGCGCGCGGCGCGGTATCTCGAGGGGTTCTTTCTCGCGTTTACGATGCGCCTCTCGCCGGCGCGCCGAGTGATTTATGGCTTGTCGCTGCTCGCCGCAGCGATCGGATTGATTCAGTTGTTCGACGGGTTTGGGCTGATTTCCGTCCGTGCCATGTTTCCCCTCAACTTCATCGGCATCCGGGTGCCGGGACCAGTCTTCGCCCACGGCACGCTGTGGCTGTCGGTCGGGTTCCTGCTGATGAATCTTCTCGTGCTGCTTGAAGTCGCCGATCGGTTGTCGCTCAAGCGCGACCTCGAGGTGGCACGCGAGATTCAACAGGCCATGCTTCCAGAGGGTCTGTGGTCGAACCCTGGAGTCGAGGCGTTTGGACTGACCAGACCGGCCAACACGGTCGGCGGCGACTTCTACGACATCCTGCCGCAGCCGGATGGGCGGGTGATCGTCGCTCTCGGCGATGTTGCCGGCAAAGCCAGCCCGGCAGCCTTGCTGATGGCCCTTCTGCTCGCCATGCTGCGGACGCTCGTCGAAGAGAGCCTCGAGATCGCAGCGCTGGTCGAGCGACTCAATGTGCAGGTGACGCGACATGCCCCGCCTTCACGCTTCATCACACTTTTTGTCGCGTCGTACGACCCGCGCACCGGCGACATGCAATTCGTCAATGCCGGCCAGACTCCGCCTTTGTTGCGGCGACAGAATGGCGCCATCGAGCGGCTGATGACCGGCGGCATCGCGCTGGGCATGTTCGCGGGCGCGACCTACGAAGCTGGCACCGCTCACCTCGAGCCCGGCGATGCCCTCGTGGCCTATAGCGACGGCATCACAGAAGCCGAAGATCCTAGTGGAGAACCATTCGACGAGGCCGGCCTCGAACGCACATTGGCCCTATACCCCGGGACGTTTCCAGAGGCCACTGCCGCGAGCGTCGGACAGGCTATCTTTGATGCAGTCGAGCGGCACCGGCGGGATTCACGGCTCGGCGATGACTTGTCGGTGCTGGTGCTGAGTCGGCTCAAAATCTGATAGCCCGTTCGCCTTCACCTGGCGTCTAATCTGTCGAGGTTCCGCAGGGGAATCACCGGTAGGCGTGTCGGGATCTTTTGTAAGGACGATCGAGTTGAACCGCGTCCTGTTGCTTTGCTTGATTCTCCTCGGCGCGTCTTCCATCGACGCTCGACAGCCGGCAGCCGGCCAGAGCGACGAAGATCTGTCGATCCAAGCCTTCCTTCAGGCGATCGAGACGACCATTTCCACCACTGACGGCGCTCGTTGGCGCGAGTTGCTGTCGCCAAACGCCGATCGTGACGCGGCGATCGAGTTCTTCGACTCGATGGTCCCCCAGGGCGTGACGCGCGTCGTCGTGCACGAGCGCGACCGAGCGCCGCTGCTCGGCACGCTGCCGGGCGATGGCTATCAACTGCTCGCGGATGTCTTCACGGAGACGGGCGCGCGCGGGCGCATCCACACTTGGCGGCTCGATGTGCGGCGTCCACGTGATGCGACCGAGCGACAGCCGTGGCGGATCGTCGGTCAAGAACGCCTTGCGGTCATCGAAGGTCTCCATCGGCTCTCGCTGCACCCTCAGAAACAGTTTGCGGCGCGGGATCTGGTGATCAAGTCCGTGGACTTCGAGCTGCGATTGCCGACCGGGGATGTGTTCGTCGCGGAAACGTCCGAAGGCGTCACGGCGCTGGTCATGATCGGTGACGGCACGATGCTCTTCAAGCCCGGACCGGCCGAGGAGCGCGGGCAAGTACGGCTGTTTGCCGGTACTGACACGATCGAGACGCCGTTCACGTCCGCGTTCATCCGAATCAACCCTTTCGAACTGGAGCAACAGTTCAAGGGCCAGTCGGTCAGCGAGGCGCCGGTTGACAATCGGGCGTTCCGGCGAGCGCAGACGATCTTCGAAGAAGAGATCAGCAAGTCGTTCAGCCTCGATTTGCACGACCTCAGCCGAGACAACTGGTCGCTGCTTCCACAGGTCGGCGACTTTCTCGCCGAGGTGCGGACACGCCGTTTCAACACGCTGACCTTTGCGCGCTCGACTGGCGAAGCCGAGGACGTCACGTTGTTTCACCGCGAGCGAAAGCGCAACATCGCCGCTTACGCCTCGGAGATGAAGCTGAGCAGTCGAGGGCGGTTCTTCAATGAGGACGACCTGGTCGAGTACGACGTCCTCGACTACGCCGTGGATGCAACGTTCTCGCCCGAGCGCGAATGGCTCGAAGGACACGCTCGTCTGAAGGTTCGCGTCAAGTCGTATGCGCTCGCGGCGCTGACGCTCCGGTTGGCGGAGGAGCTCAATGTCAGTTCGATTACCAGCGCCGAGCTCGGGCGCCTGATGTTTCTACGGGTCCGCAACCAGAACAGCGTCGTGGTCAACCTGCCGTCGCCGGTGTCTCGCGATTTCGAGCTGACCCTGAACGTCGCATACGCCGGACGCTGCCGCACGCAGCCAATTGAAGAGGAATCCCTCGATGTGCAGGGCGGGGGCGGCCGACAACAACGATCGGAAGACGTACCGTTCGTGCCTCCAGAGCCGAACTGGTTGTTCAGCAATCGGAGCCAGTGGTATCCGCAAAACCAAGTCTCCGACTACGCGACCTCGACCATCCGCTTCACAGTGCCGGCCGACCACATGGTGGTTGCCAGCGGCGTGCACGCGGCGGGATCGCCAACCGCGGCCGCGGCGGCGGGGCCTGGGCTGCCCACGCGAGCGACCTACACCTACGTCGCGACGCAACCGCTTCGATATCTCGGCGTGGTCGTCAGTCGTTTCACGCGGGTGGATGGCGCAACCGTGGCGCTCGAGATCGTCCCGCCAAAGCCCGCAGCACCGGTCACGGCCCCACGCCCGAGCGCTTCGGCCATCGGCGCGCGCAACACGATCGATCTGGCCGTCGAGGCCAATCGGCGTCAGCAGGATCGTGGACGTGAAATCGTCAATACGGCGGCCGACATCCTGCGTCTTTACGCAGCCACGGTGGGAGACGTGCCGTACGAATCGATGACGCTCGCGATGGTCGAACACGAGCGGCCAGGCGGCCATTCGCCGGGCTATTTCGCAGTCATCAACAATCCGATGCCGGCCGCGCCGTTCGTGTCCAGAAATGATCCAGCCTCGTTCACCAACTTTCCGGAGTTCTACGTCGCGCACGAGCTCGCCCACCAGTGGTGGGGCCAGGCGGTCGGGTGGAAGAACTATCACGAGCAGTGGCTCAGCGAGAGCTTCGCGCAGTATTTCGCCGCCCTGTATGCGCACGAGCGGCGAGGTAAGGACATCTTCGGCGACGTGCTTCGACAGTTCCGTCGCTGGGCGATGGACCAGTCCGATCAAGGGGCGGTATACCTCGGCTACCGTCTCGGGCACATCAAAGGCGACAGCCGCGTGTTCCGCGCACTGGTCTATAACAAGGGCGCCTTGGTCCTGCACATGCTGAGACGCTTGCTGGGAGACGAGGCATTCTTCAAAGGCTTGCGACGCTACTATGCGGAGAATCGCTACAAGAAGGCCGGCACCGAAGACTTGCAGCGTGCGATGGAAGCCGAATCGGGACGCAAGCTCGATCGCTTCTTCGAACGCTGGATCTATCAGTCGGCGCTTCCCCGCATCCGTTACTCGGCAACGACCGAAGGGCAGGAGGTCGTGGTTCGCTTCGAACAGATCGGTGAGGTCTACGACGTACCGGTTACCGTCACGCTCAATCTCGGCGACAAGAGCGTCGACGAGGTCGTCGCCGTCACCGACACGACGGTCGAGAAGCGCATCCCCTTTGCTGGTTCTTTACGGAGCATTGAGGTCAACGGCGACAACGGAGCGCTCGGGGTGTTTGAACGGCGATGATCGCGAAGGGCATAGGGCATAGGGCTTAGGGCATAGGAAGGGATTAGGGCCCTATGCCCTGCTATGCCCTATGCCCTATGCCCCACGCCCTTCAAGGCAAATAAACCCCGACCACCCGCATCGGACCACCGCGTTCGAGACGCTCGCACACCACGAAGAATTTGGTCCCGTCGACGATATAGGTCCTGGTGCGGCGTTCTCCGAACTCGCCAGTACCTGACAACGATCGGGCCTCGAGCCGCGCTCTCGGGCAGGATGGACGTGATTCGCGACTGCGGATCGCCGATACGAATCTGGCGACCGTCGACCAACATGATCCCCGGCACGTTCATCGCGCCGGCGGGTACGCCCGGTGGCAGGCTGGCGGGAACGTCGACGAGCGCCGCGTCCACGCGAGGGCCAATCACTCTCTGCACCGGAACGGACAGCAGCCAGATTAGAGCCGCGACGCCAGCCGCGGCGGCGAGCCACTCGAAGAACGAAGCGATGCGGAGTGGGCGCTCCTCCACCGGCCAAGTGTAACCGGTTTGATATGATCGCGCTTGCGCTATGGAGACGGTTACCCTCACTATCGACGGCCGCCAGATCGTGGTGCCCAAGGGCACAACTATCCTGCAGGCCGCCATCGAGGCCGGGATTCAGGTCCCGTACTACTGCTACCACCCAGGCTTGGGGATCGACGCCTCGTGCCGCGTCTGCCTCGTGAAGATCGAGAAGATGCCGAAGCTGCAGACGTCGTGTTCGACCCCTGTCGCCGAGGGGATGGTTGTTCATACGACGGATGCTGAATCGGTTGAGGGCCGTGCTGGTGTTTTCGAGTTCTTGCTCATCAATCACCCGCTCGATTGTCCGGTTTGCGACAAAGGTGGGGAATGCCCACTTCAGGATTTTTCCTATCAGTTTGGCAATGCGCAAAGCCGCATGGACTTTCCGCGGCGCGTGTTCGACGGCGAGGGCGTGCGCGCCGACGTTGATTTCGGCCCGACGCTCATGCTCAACCGTAACCGCTGCATCTTGTGCACGCGCTGCACGCGGTTCATGCGCGAAGTCGATGGCGACGCGCAGATCGGTATCGTCGATCGTGGAAGCGGCAGCGAGATTGCGACATTCAATGAGCAAGGGGTCCACTCGCTCCTCTCTGGCAACTTGATGGATGTCTGCCCGGTCGGGGCGATCACCACCCGTCAATACCGGTTCCGATCGAGACCGTGGGACAACCCTCACGCTGTCGACACCGTCTGCACGCTGTGCTCCAAGGGCTGCAACACGACGGCCTGGATCAAGGCCAAGCCGGAATGGGCGAAGGGATCGCAGCTGATTCGCATCACCCCGCGCTACAACCCTGAGGTCAACGACTTCTGGATGTGCGACATCGGTCGATTCCAATACACCTGGGTCGAGGGAGACAGCCGCTTGCGCCGGCCGCTCCGCATGTCGAAAGACGGCGTGCAGCAGGCTGTGCCCTGGAAGGATGCCCTCATGCGGGTGCGCGATCTCGCGGACGAGGCCGGCCGTCGGGATCCGGCAACCATCCGCTTCCTGACGTCGGCCCATGCCTCTCATGAAGAACTGTTCCTTCTCAAACGGCTCGCGGTCGAGATGAAGGGGGAAAGCGGCGGCCGTCACGTGCACGTCATCTGGCGCCGCTCTGAGAAACGCCAACCGACGGGCACGAAGTTTCGTGTGCCGTCTGTCGACGCACCCAATGTGCACGGCGCCCAGGCGCTTGACCTGGCGCAAGGCGAGCCGACGCTCGGTGACCTTCGGCCCGCTATCGAGCGGGGGGAGATCCAGTTGCTGTACGTGCTGGATCCCGGGCCGGATGGATCGCTTGGAGAGGTGAGCTGGGTCGTGGAGGCCCGGAGAACCGGGCATTTGCGCGCGTTGATCTACCAGGGAGTCCAGTCAACGGATCTGGCACGGGCGGCCGACGTCGTCCTGCCCGGCGCGGCGTGGGTCGAGAAGGACGCGACTTACTCCAACGATCAGGGGCGGCTCCAGGCAGCCTCGCGGGTCATGAGTCCCCCTGGCGAGGCCGTCGAAGATTGGCAGATTCTGACCAGCGTCGGGGCGTCTTTCGGCCTGCCGTTCACCTACAAGAGCTCGAACGAAGTGCGGTCAGCCCTGGCGGCCGCCATGGGCACAGTGGCGGGCTTCGAGGGCATTGGCGGTCAGGTCTTCAAGCGTCCGCTGCCGATGCAGCATTGGCTGCAGGCCAGCAACCCGATGGAGCGATGGAAGTGGAACGCCATGTTCCAGGACCTGCCGCCGGTCAAGGGACACAACGTGCAAATGGAGACGGCGCCCGCGCCCGCCGTCATCCCGCTGAAGCTTGTAACCGACGAGATCGCTCGAGCGTCAGAATAGAGAGGGTTCCAGGGTTCCAGGGTTCCAAGGTTCGAAGGGTCGGTGGTGGAACGCTGGAACGTTGGAACCTTGGCACTTTGGCATTTGGAACTTTTGAACCTTGGAACCTTGGAACCTTAAACCTTGGAACCTTAAATGGAGAGCGTTTCCCTTTTCGCTGCGTTTATCGCCGGGGTCCTGAGTTTCATCTCACCCTGTGTACTGCCGCTCATCCCTGGCTATCTGTCGTTCATTTCGGGCGTGTCGCTCGACGAAATGCGCGGGACGCCGGCGGCCGCCGTCGCCGGAGGCGGAACTGTCGCGGTCGCGCCGAGTATCGCGCCAGCGGTTCAGCGTCGCGTGATCGTCACGTCGCTGTTTTTCATTCTCGGCTTCTCGCTCGTGTTCGTCTCGCTCGGCGCGTCGGCGACGGTTCTTGGGACGTTCCTCATGGAACGGCTCACCGTGCTCGGGAAAATCGCCGGCGTCGTGATCATCATTTTCGGTCTGCACACGATGGGAGTGCTGCGGATTGGCTGGCTGTATCGCGAGAAACGATTTCAATCAACCAATCGCCCGACCAGCATGCTGGGAGCGACGCTGGTCGGCATCGCGTTCGCGTTCGGCTGGACGCCGTGCATCGGCCCGATTCTGGCCGCGATTCTCACCGTTGCCGCGGGGCAAGAAACCGTGGGCGAAGGCATTCGCCTGCTGGCCGTCTATTCGGCCGGGCTCGCCATCCCGTTTCTGATGACTTCGCTCGCCATCAACAGTTTCTTCACCGCGTTCGCGAAGATTCGCCGCTACTACCACGCGATCGAAATCATCTCGGGTGTGCTGATGGTGATCATCGGCATCCTGATCTTCACCAACCGCTTCACGATCATCGCGCAGTGGTTGACTCCGTACTTGCCGGTTTTCTAGGTCAAACACGTCTGGTCCGTCGGGTCGGTCACGTGCGAGTCCGCACTCAAAACCGCACTCTGCAGTGCACTTCTGTTATCCTGTGCGCGTGTCGAACCGTTGGTTCCGGTTCGTAATCGCTCTGCTTGCAATCGGTTTGGCGGGCGGTGCGGCCTATCGAATCATCCAACACGAACGACAGCTTGCAACCGTCGCCGACGCGTCGCAACGCGCCAACGATGCGGCCGAGTCGGCGATGGCGACCGTGTCGGAGCTCAAGGCTGCCTTGCATGCGTACGTCGCGCCGGGCCAGGGCCACGATTTCTGGACGGCGCGGTCCGCGATGCTCCTCGAAAAGCTCCGCGGTTCGCTCTTGGACCTCGAGAGCGCTGCCACCACCCTGAAGGTGTCGCTCACCGACGAACTCGACCTCTCGGATCGCGTGGCCGCCGCCGAGCAGCGTGCGCGAGGGCATGTGGGCAACGGTCAGAGCCTCCTCGCCGGCGAAGTGATCTTCACCGAAGCCCGCGATCTGCTTGATTCCATGCGCCAGCAAGCCGCCAGTATTCACGACGAGGTTGCCCAACGAGCGAGCAGCGAGACCACGTCCGCCCGGCGTGAACAGGCCCTTCTCGTGGCCGCTGCAGCGGGCGTCATGGCCCTGGCCATTCTGGTGCTGGCTCCTCCGGGTCGCAGCGCTCACCTCGCTCCGCCAGCGGCGTTGCCGGTTTCGGTGCCACCAAAAGCAGAAGCTTCCGCGAGCCTCAGGGCCTCGAGCGGCGCAAACCAGGCCGAACGGCCAGCGGCCGCGCGCACGGTCCCCTCCGACCGACAGCCCAAAGTTCGTGTGGGTTCGATCGAGCCTGCGACCGCGGTCGCGGCGCCAGTAAACGTCGCGCCACCGCCACCAGCCGTCGAACCACCAGCCATCGCAGCGACGACTGAGAGCCAGCCGACGCCTGCGATTAGCCTCCCTGACGCCGCGGCCGTCTGCACGGCCTTCGGTCGAGTTTCCGAAAGCGCTGAGATCTCGAACCTGCTCGCTCGCGCCGCCAGTGTGCTGTCAGCGTCGGGATTGATCGTGTGGGTGACATCCGAGCAGGGAACCGAGTTGATGGCGGCCGCCGCATCGGGCTATGACGAGCGGCTGTTCACGCGTCTCGGTTCGATCGATCGCGATGCCTCGAACCTGACCGCCGCCGCGTTCCGTGACGGCAAGGCTCAAACGCGCACTCGCGGGACCGGCACCGCAGCGGCGCTTGCGGTACCGCTTCTCGGTCCGCTGGGTCCGGTGGGAGTCTTTTCGGCCGAGCTTCGAGAAATCGCCGAAGTCGACGCCGACCGCCTGGCACTCGCGGCGATCTTCGCCGCGCAGTTGGCAGGCTTGCTGGGCTCGATGTCCGTCGTCAGCGAAATTGCGCCCCGGTCCGAGCAAGCCCAGGCTCAGGCATAGATCAAGCCGGTCGGCGCCAGCCTGTTCTCGGACGCGCCTCGAGCGTGGCTTTCACGCTCGACTCTTTCTTTTCGCGCAGAATTCCTATCGTCACGTCCTGCCCCTCGACCGCGCGGAGCTCATCAATCACGTCTTCCGAATCGCGCACTGCATCACCGTTGATCGACGTGATCACGTCGCCCGCCTTCAGCCCTGCCTTTTCTGCGGGCGAACCTGAATTGATGCTCGACACCAGGACGCCGCCATTCTTTGCCCCGAAGTACTCCGCCAGTTGCGGGGTCAGCTCCTCGACCTGAACGCCAAGCCGGCTACGCGGACTCGACCAGCCGGGGACGAGGTCGAAGTTGAAATCCATCGGCCCGTTGTAGCGAAACTCGCGCAGGCGCGGCTCGAGTTCGCGAAGCCTCGGCTCGATCTCACGCAGCCGAGGCTCCAGCTCGCGTAAGCTCCGACCGAAATCGCGCTCGATTCGATCGCTGTCCCACCCCAACCCGAAGGCACGAGCTTCAGGGGTCACCGAGACGCTCTGTCGTTGGCCGTCCCTGACGATCCCGAGCGCAACGCTGCGGCCTGCAGGGGTTTCCTGAATCAACCTGGAGAACTGGCGCGCGCTGCGAACCCGGTCGCCGTCCACATCGATCACGATGTCGCCTTCGCGCAAGCCCGCCTTGGCCGCGGGGCTCTCCTGATCGACCTCCTCGATCCGTACGCCGCCCGGTGCGCTACCCAGCGTCTTGAGCTCGTCGGCGTTGAGATCGTCCACCATGACCCCAAGCTGCGCTCCGCGTCCGTCGAGCATCATGACTCGTGGGCGCGCCGGCTTCTCGACTTGTGGCGCAGGCGCCTGCGCCACCAGGCTCGACACCGCGGCTGCCACGCCGGCAGCTAGAACGACGCCAAATACCGCTAGTTTTCTCTCCATGTCCAACCTCGCTTCTCTTACGTCTCAGACGCCTGATCGGAGGCAACGGTTGGTCCGCCCCCCTAGAGTTCCAGGCTTCCAAAGTTCCAAGTTCCAAGTTCTAGGGTTCCAGGGTTCCAGGGTTCTCGCGTTCCAACGTTCAAAATGTGGATTGGACCGTGGAACTTTCGAACCTTGGAACCTTGGAACCTTGGAACCCTTAGAAGGCCCCGGCCGCTCTCAGCATCTCGGCAATCTGGTCATAGCGCCGCCTCACCGCCCAAGCCAGCGGCGTGGCCCACGGCTCGTCGTCAGGAAGGTTGGTCGGGGCGCCGAGGGCGAGTAGGAATTCGACCATGTCCGGCAGATCGTTGCGAGCCGCCCACCCCAGCGGCGTTGAGCGATACTCCTCGTCCTTGGCCGAAATCGTGGCTCCAGCCTCCAGCAGAATCTTCGCGCATTCAACGCGCGTCGGCCGTGGTCGACCCCGCCCGTCACAGCCGCACAGGTCGTGCAACGGTGTCGCCCGTTGCCAGTTCGGCAGGTCAGGGTTCATCCCGCTCGCCAACAGCAGGCGGAGGATCTCGGGGTTTTCCAGCAAGTACGAACGACAGTTGGTGACGACTGGAGGAACACGTGCGCCGGCGTTCAATAGCCGCACCACGAGATCGCGTTTGCCCAGCGTTGCGGCAGCGGTAAACACTCCGCCACATCCGGCATTCGCCTCGGCTGGATCTGCCGTCACTCGCCGCACGACTTCATCGTCTTCACCGAGCCAAATCAGGTCGTAGCAGTCGAGACGGTCCCCACGCGAGAGCAGCAGCTTGCGCAACTCGGATGTCTTGGCCGCCCACGTCGCGCTGCCGGATGAATCAACATGCGCGTTGGGATCGGCGCCATGGTCGAGCAGCAACTCGACCATCTCGTGGTTTCCTAGCCGTGCCGCGGAGTGGAGTGCAAACCCGCGAAGCGCATCGGCACCTTCTGGCCAGTTCGGGTCAGCGCCACGATTCAGTAGCAGTCGAGCGATCGCTGGGTGATCAAAATCGATGGCCGCTGACAGGGGACGCTTACCCCACGGCCTCGACTGACGAATGCGGCCTGGATCCTCGTTCAGTTGCGCGGTGATCCGTCGAAGATCTCCGAAGGCTGCGGCAACGGACAGATCGTATGTCGCGCCTCGCTGAAGCAGCAGTCGGCGATTTCGACATCGCGGCGGCCGTGCCAGAAGAGCGCCAGATCGATCGGTTCGAAATCGATCGCAGCGTACCCTGACGCATCGCCAGGCCCGAGCCGTGTAACGCGTGAACGTCGGCGCCGCGATCGAGCAGCAGGGTGATCACATCAAGCGCCGACGCAACCACGGCGCGGTGGAGCGGTGTCCCTCCCTTTCGGTCGCTGCGATGCACGAGTTGCGGTTCAGCATCGAGCATGCGTCGAACCGCCTCAGCATCGTTCGCGTCCGCGGCGAGGTGAATGGTATGGACGGCCTCTGCGGCTGCAGAAGGGGATGTTCGCGCACTCCGACCGCGAACGGCTTCGAGCAGATCGGCGACCATCTCGTGTCCACGATCGCGTGCGCCGGTAATCAGGCTCTCGCCGCCCACACCCCTTGCATCCGGATCCGCACCTGAATCGAGCAGCAGCCGAACTGCCTCCAGGTGACCCTCACGCGCTGCAAAGTGAACGGGCTCGGAATAGCGGGCCAGCTTCGGGTCACGTTCGAGCAGCTGCCGCAACGCCGGGATGTCACCTTGACGCGCGGCGTTGATTGCGTCCCATACGTCGCATCCTCGGCTGGCCCATGACCCATATGGATTCACCGTGTCGAGTTCGTCCGGTTTAATCAAGGGTTCCAAGGTTCCAGGGTTCCAGGGTTCCAGGGTTCAATCAAGATTCAGAACGTTGGAACGTCAGAACCCTGGAACCCTGGAACTTGGAACCTTGGAACCTTGGAACCTTGGAACCTAGAATTGGAGCGTGGCCGACCTTCGCAAAGAGATCTTGCAGCGCGCCGAACGTGAGCGCGTGAAGTTCCTGCGCTTGCAATTCACCGACATCCTGGGCGTCATCAAGAATGTCGAGGTGCCGGACGGGCAATTCGAGGAGGCGTTCGACGGTCACATCATGTTCGATGGGTCGTCGATCGAAGGCTTCGTCCGGATCGAAGAGTCCGACATGTACCTCAAACCGGACCTCTCGACCTTCCAGGTTTTTCCGTGGACGGACCCGGTGGGCAGCTCGGGCGTTGGCGCCGCTCGCGTCGGGCGGCTCATTTGCGACGTCGCCAATCCTGACGGTACTCCGTTTGCCGGCTGCCCACGGACGACGTTGAAGCGGGTCATCGCGATCGCGGCCGAGCGCGGCTTCACCATGAAGGCCGGCCCCGAGGCCGAGTTCTTCCTGTTTCAACGCCGCGACGGAAACCCAACCACGGAAACCCATGACGCGGCCGGCTACTTCGATCTCGCGCCTGTTGATCTTGGCGAAGATGTGCGCCGCGAGATTGTCCTGACGCTCGAGCAAATGGGGTTCCACATCGAAGCCGCCCATCACGAGGTTGCGCCGGGACAACACGAGATCGATTTTCGCTACGACGATGTGCTGGCCACGGCCGACAACGTCAGCACGTTCCGGTTCGTGGTCAAGAATGTCGCGCTCAGGTACGACCTCCACGCGACGTTCATGCCGAAGCCGGTCTTCGGGCTTGCCGGATCCGGCATGCATACGCATCAATCACTGTTTCGCGGCAAGGCCAACGCCTTTCACGATGACGCCGGCCAGTGGCAGCTGAGCGAAACGTGTCTGCACTACATTGGCGGGTTGTTGCGGCACGCGAAGGGTTTCTGCGCGGTTACGAATCCCCTGGTGAATTCCTACAAGCGGCTCGTGCCCGGATACGAGGCGCCGACCGCCATCGCGTGGTCCGAGAAGAATCGCAGCCCGCTCGTCCGCGTGCCGGCGACGCGAGGGATGGCCACACGCATCGAGCTGCGTATGCCTGATCCTTCGTGCAATCCCTACCTCGCCCTCGCGGTGATGCTTCGCGCCGGTCTGGATGGCATAGCGCAAGCGCTCGATCCCGGGCCACCCATCAACAAGAACATCTACAAGATGAGCCATCGCGAGCGACGCCACCTCCGGATTGACGATCTCCCGGCGAGCCTGAATGAGGCGCTCGACGAGCTCGAGAAGGACGACCTGATTCGAGAGACGCTCGGTGAACACATTTTTCAGCACTTCATCGAAGCCAAGCGCGAAGAGTGGGGCAACTACGTGCGGCACGTCTCGTCGTGGGAGACCGACCGGTATCTTCGCGTGTATTAAGGACGGCGCGCTCGCGGACGGAGAAGGACTGATCGCTTCGCTCACAGCAGCAGGACTGTTCACAGCAGTAGGACAGTGGCCGTCCACCGTGGCGGACGAACCCACCGAACGCCTTTCGCAGCGATTTGCGATTTCCCGCCTGATCTTACCGATCTCGACGCTGGCACGCCTGTTGAAGTCAGAGTGGTCGGCCGCGACGGATCACTGGGATGCGCAAACTTCAGGCAGGCGCTGGCATCGCCGCATCCCGGCTGCAAGGTTCACGATTCCGTCGCGGCCGCTCACGCAGTCGCCGACTTGCAACAAACCCCGCGGAGCGTGGCAAGAAACACTGCCCTGGCGAAGCGGAGCTTGCGCGACCTGTCTCAGGGATCTGAGGCGAAGCTTCGCCGGCGATGAGCGTTAAGGAGATGATACTCATGATTCGCGTATCGCGCGTTCTCGCCGTAGCCGCCATCGCAGCGTTTGCCGCGGCATGCGCCTCCGGCGCGTCGATTGGTCAGCTCAAGACCAATCCGGGCCGGTACGTGGACCGAAGCGTGACCGTGCAAGGCACCGTCACCTCGTCGTGGGGCGTTCCGCTCGTCCCCTTCAAGATGTACCAAGTGGACGACGGCACGGGCGAAATCCTGGTGGTGAGCGACGACGATCGTACGCCGTCACGAGGCGCACGCGTGAGGGTTACCGGCAAGGTCGGTGAGTTTGCGGTGCTGGGCGGCCGCTCGATCGGTCTGCACCTTCGCGAACGCGATCTCGACTATCGAGAGTAGTTTCCTCCGTCCGACAAGCCGCCCGGCGTCGCGAATGCGGCGCGGGCGGGCCCTTAGCCGCGGCTTTGCCTCCGCGGCTTTTTTTTAGTCCCATCGTTGCATTCATCCCTCCCCCATCCGCGGAACCGGGGGGCGGAAAACCCACTCTCAGGGCCTCGCGGCGAGAGGCTGCGACCGCCAGGCCTCCTTCCCGACCCTTGTGAAAAGAGGTACAATCTCCAGCCGTGGAAGCTCTGGAACACCCCTCGCCGCTCGTCGAGGGCATCAATGCACTGCTCGCGCCGTTCGGCTTGCACGTGCCGGATTACCTCGTCTTCTGCGCGCTGATCCTCCTCATCGTCCTGGTCGTCGGACTGATGATTCGTGCGAAGTTGAGCGTCGACAACCCCAGCCGGCTCCAGATCATTCTCGAGGACATCACGACGTTCGTCCTTTCACAGCTCGACAATGCCATCGGCCCCGGCAAAGGCCGCAAGTATCTCGCCATATGCGGTGGGGTTTTCGTTTTCATCCTCCTCGGAAACCTGATGGGCCAGGTGCCCGGCCTCGGCGCGCCCACCAGCAACGTGAACGTTCCGTTTGGTTGTGCGATTACCGTGTGGCTCTACTATCACTGGCAGGGGATACGCGCGCAGGGTCTTGGAAAGTATCTGCTCCACTTCGCGTTCCCACCCGGAGTGCCCAAGGCGATGGCCCCGCTGATGCTGCCGATCGAGTTGATCAGCCACTTCTCCCGCGTGCTCTCGCTGACGCTGCGGCTCTTCGGCAACATCTTCGGCGAGCATCTCGTCGTGCTCATCATCGCGAGCATCGTCCCGCTCATCGCGCCACTGCCGATTCAGATGCTGGGGTTGATTGTGGGCCCGCTGCAGGCGTTCATCTTCATGGCCCTGACGGCGATCTATCTCAGCGCAGCTGTCGCGGTCGACGAGCATCACTGACGGTGGTTCTCAACGCTGGTTCTTAACGCTGGTGCTCAACGTTGGTTCTTGACGACGGTTCTGTCACGTTGGTTCTGCACGAACCATCGTGGAGAACCCCTGTAAAGAACCCTCGTGGAGAACCTCTGTAAAGGACCCTCGTTGAAAACCGCGCTGTTCTAATGCGTTAGTTTCACCACCACCACCGTCTGGTCGTCGGTCTGTTCGGCTTCACCTCGAAATTCCCGCATCGCCCCGAACACCGCTTCGACGATCTCCTTCGCGGCCTTGTCCTTGTGCTCGCGCACGGTTTCGACCACTCGCGCTGAGCCGAATTCCTCGCCCGCGGGATTGAAGGTCTCCGAGATCCCGTCAGAACAGAACGCGATGACGTCACCCGGCTTCAGGTCGATGCTGATCTCGTCGTACGTGGACATGCCAAAGGATCCGATCGGCACGCCCGGCAGCTCGATTTGTCCCGCTTTGTTACCCGACACGTGGACGGGGTACGGAAGACCGGAGTTTGCGAGCGTCACGACTCGCTGCTTGAGATCGAACACGGCGTAGCACAGGGTGCAGTAGTACTCCTCGAGCCCACGCTCGTGCAGGATGCGATCGAGCGACATCAGCACAGCGGCCGGGCTGCGGAGCTCGGGAGTGAAACGGCGACGGTAGGTTCGACCACGTACCACTTCCCCGACGAAAGAGCTGTAGAGCGCCGCCGGCACGCCCTTGCCTGACACGTCGCCGACGGCGACAACCAGGCTGTTGGGTTCGGGTGACAGGAACTCGTAGATGTCACCCCCCAACTCACGGGCCGGGTCGAAGTGCCAGGCCACGTCGATGCCTTTGAGCTTTTTGGGCAGATCCTGGGGCAAGAGCGCCATCTGCACGCGTTGCGCGAATCGCACTTCCTTCTCGAGCCGAACCTCGGTGTGTCGGATGTCCTCGTACAAGCGCGCGTTTTCGATCGCGACCGCCGCTTGCGATGCCAGCAGGGTCAAGAGTTCGAGGTGCTTGGTCGAAAACGCGTTCAGCTCCGGGCTTTCGAGATCGAAGACGCCAAGGCACCGATCCTTGAGGAGCAAAGGGATCACCAGCTCCGAACGGACATCGCTGACGGCATTGATGTAGCGCGAATCCTTCGACACGTCGGGAACGAGCACGGGCTCCTTGTGAAGCGCCGCATGGCCCATCAGGCCCTCGCCGAGCTTGACCGATGTCACCGCCTTGGCATCGCCGTAACTGATGGCGATTTTCATCTCGAGCGTACCGCTCTCCTGATCGAGCAGCGCGATGCCGAAGGTCCGATACGCGACCACCCGCTTGACCAGATGCGCAACCCGCGTGAGGAGCTCTTCGAGATCGAGAATGGCGCTCATCTCACGGCCGATCTCGGCCAACGTCGTGAGCGTCGCCGCGTACTCGAGCTCCGACTCGAACAATCGCGCGTTGACGATGGCCTGGGCGACGTGTGCGCCGAACAGGCGAAGCATCACTTCATCGCGCTCGCTGAACGCCTCTCGTCGATCCGACAGCAGGTTGAGTGCGCCGATGACCTTGCCCATGTGCTGCAGCGGGACCGCCAGACCAGATTGAATGTTCTGGACGACGCCCATGTAACGGGGGTCGGTGGTCACATCCCCGACCCGGATTGGGCGCTGCTCGGCCACGGCAGTGCCGACGACGCCCTGGCCGACGCGCAATCGAAAAGTCCGCACCACCTCCTCCGGATAGCCGACCGCGTAGGCAATCCGCAGGTCGCCGTGGCGCTCGTCCACCAGATAGACGGCGAAGACCGTAAACGGCGTCACCCGCGCAATCAGCTGTGGGATCTTCTCGAGCAGCTCGTGCAGGTGAAGGACGGATGTGACTTCGCGGCCAAGATCGAAGAGTGTGGCTAACAGCTCGTTGTCCGAGCTGCTGGACTTCAGGTCCGAGGTCGAATCGGATGGAGCCGATGGCGTGGTCATTGAGTCGTGGTCTTCGTCGGACCGAGTGTGTGCCGCATGACCCAATCGGAGATGCGCGTCAATCGATCCTTCTGATGGTAATACTCCGAGATCCCGTGGCCCTCGCGCGGGTAGAAGACGAGCTCGGTGGTCTTACCGCGGTCTTTGAGGCCGCGGAAGAGCTCGTACGCCTGACCCGTCGGCACGCGCTCGTCGTTGGCGCCGTGCAGAATCAGCGTCGGGGTCGTCACGTTGTCGATAAACGACATCGCCGATCGGCCCGCGTAGAGCGGCATCGTCTCCTTGCCGGGAATCCCACCAAAGTAGGTGACGAGCACGTTGGGAATATCGTTCGTTCCGTACATGCTCGCCATGTTCGTCAGTCCAGCCCCGACCATTGCCGCCTTGAAGCGACCGGTCTGTGAAATCACCCATGCCGTCATATAGCCGCCGTAGCTCCACCCGATATGCGCCATGCGTTCGGAATCGGCGATGCCACGCGCAATCATCGCGTCGACACCGGTCATGATGTCGCGATAGTCGCCGCCGCCCCAGTCGTTGACATTGGCGCGGAGAAACCTCTCGCCGTAGTTCGTGCTGCCGCGCGGATTGGGATACAGCACGGCCCAGCCGCGGCCAGCCCACAGCTGACCACCCTCGAGGCCGCCAACCCGGTAGTTGTTCACGAACGCCCCTGCCGGACCGCCGTGCGCTACGACGAGCAGCGGATAGCGTTTGGCGGGATCGAAGCCGACGGGCTTGAGCAGGACGCCTTCGACTTCTGAATCCATCAGTGCTCTTCCAGGTGACGACCTCCGTTTGTCCTAGCTCGAACTGAGCAGCCTGAGGATTCGTGTCCGTCAATTTGCGAAACGTGGCGAAGCGCGCTGTCGGTGGCATAGACCTCACTCGGAATCTCGGGTGAGTCCATCGTGACGACGATGACCTTGCCGTCTTTGCTGCGCGAGCCGTACTGCAGCGTCTTTTGCCGCGAGAGCTGCGTGTACTTTCCGGTTGCGACGTCGAAGCTGAATGCCTCGTTGTAAGCACCCTTGCCGGAAACGAAGAACATCTGCCGCGAATCTGCGCTCCAATGCCCTGCGCCGACATCGCCGTCGAAGTCCCGGCTCCACCGATCCTGTGTCGTCCTGGCGTTGACATCGTAAAGAATCAGATGGGCGTGTCCGATGTAGGAAGGCAACGTGCCGTCGCCGATCGCTTTCGCAGCATTCGGGTCGGCGCTCCACGAGATGAAGCGGCCGTCCGGAGACCATGCCGGGAACCCGTCGGCTCCCGGATTAGTGCTGATCTTCTCGATCGAGCCACTGGTCAAATCGGCGATGTAAACGTCCGAACGTGAATCGCGGATCATCGTCGTCGGCTTCGCGCCAAAGGCCAGCCGCTTCGAGTCCGGCGACCATGAACCGCTCGATAACACGGTATATGACGTTCCGCTCGTGATCCGAGTGGTTGCCTTGGCCGCGACGTCAATCGTCCAAAGGTGGGAATACCGGAAATCGCCCTCGAACACGCGCTCGTCGTCACGCTTGCGAACCGTGGCTTCTTCGTCGCTCGATCGCGGATCCATCGTCACGTACGCGATGCGCGTACTGTCGGGAGACCAGGAGTATGACGTGACGGCTTCTTTCGCGTCAGTCAACTTCCACGCCTCGCCGCCGTCGGTGCGCATGATGTGGATTTGAGCCCGAGGCGCTTCGTCCTCGGTGCCCGTGCCTCGTGCTGAGACAAAGCTGATGTAGCGTCCATCGGGCGACCATTGCGGCTGGCTGTCGCCACGTTCGCCGAACGTGATCTGCCGGGCAGGCCCGCCGGCGACGGCGACTTTCCAGATCCGCGTTCGCGATTCCGTACGGTCTCGCTCCGACTCCCATTGCCGCACGGTGTAGAGCACTTGCGTGCCGTCAGGCGACACGGTCGGAGCACCGACGGCCTTCAGGTCGAGGATGTCGTCGATGCTGACGGGTCGCGTCTGTGCGAAGGCGCCAGGCGCAGCCCACAGAACCACCACCATGACCGCCAGGATCTCTTTCATGCGCGCAGTATACTGACCTTTCGCCTCATGACCGATGGTCTCTCCCTGCCGCTGGATTACGCGGCCATCGAGCGGATTCTGCCTCACCGCTATCCGTTTCTGCTGGTGGATCGCGTCGTGGCATTCGAGCCGGACAAGCGGATCGTGGGCATCAAGAACGTTTCCGTGAACGAACGGTACCTTTCGCCCGCGAGGCGCGGCGAGCGCCCGGTCCTGCCGCTGACCATCCTGACTGAAGCCATCGCGCAGGTGGGCGCCATCCTGATTCTTTCGAAGCCCGAGAATCGTGAGCGACTGATCTACTTCATGGGAATCGAGCGCGTGCGATATCGAGGCGCCGTCCACCCCGGCGACGTTGTCGAGATCGAGGCGCTCGTGCGTCGAATGCGCAGTCGAATGGGGGTGCTCAGCGGTCACGCTCGCGTCGGCGGCAGGGTCATCGCGCACGGGACCATGACGTTCGCGCTCGGCCCGAGATCCGGAGGCGAATGAGGCGACTCCCACGGATCGACGACTTCACACCGGACACCGAAGGCTGGGGGTACTTCCTGTGCGTGGGCAAGGAACCTCGGCCCACGCGGAGTGGCGAGATTCTCCTGATGTCCCTCCAGGACGCCACCGGGCAAATTGGCGCCAAGCTGGCCGACGACATCGAGCGGTTCAGGGACGAATTCGAACCAGGCGAGTTCGTCCGCATCGAAGGGCGATCCGTGTTGTTCCAGGGACAGCCGCAGTTCCTGGTGACGCACATCCGTCGCGTCAACCCTCCACAGGATCGGTTGCAGGGATTTCGGGAAGAGGACTGTGTCCTGTCGGCGCCCCGGTCAATCGATGAGATGTGGGGTGAGCTACGGGCCCATCTGGAGCGCGTGCGAGATCCTCACCTGCGTGTGCTGCTCAATCGAATCACCAGCGATCACGAGTCGCAGCTTCGCGAATGGCCGGCGGCACAGACCATTCATCACGCGTACCGCGGCGGGCTGCTCGAGCACACGCTCAAGATGGCGGATGTGGCCGTTCCAGTCGCGCGCGCGTACCACGCCAACGAAGACCTCGTGCTCGCCGGGGTGTTGCTGCACGACATCGGGAAGCTTCAGGAGTTGCAGTACGAGCCCGGAGGTGCGACCTACACTCGCGACGGCAATCTGATTGGTCATATCGGACTCGGGCTCATCCTCGTGCGTGACACCATCAACGGCATCTCGGGATTCCCTGACGACCTCCGCTCGCAGGTCGAGCATCTCATCGTCTCGCATCATGGAACGCGCGACCATGGCTCGCCAGTCGAGCCTCGAACGGTCGAAGCATTCATCCTCGCCATGGTTGACGAGCTCGACACTCGCATTCACCAGGTGCGACGAGCCATCAACGAAGACCCCGGTTCCGACGAATTTACGGGATGGCATAAACGGCTGGGACGGGTCCTGTACAAGGGAACGCGGTGACGAAGGACTCGTCAACAGTCCTTTCACGCAACGGCTTGGCGTTCCGATTCTCTGATCGGGGCCTTCGCGGCCGCCGCGGCCGCCTTGGGCGTCCAACGCACCACGGTAATGCCGGCGAAGACCAGCGCTGAGGCCAGCACAATCCGCTGCGAGAAGGCTTCCGACAGCAACAACGTGCCCAGGATCACCGCGATGATCGGGTTGACGTACGCGTAAAGCGATACGGTCGAAATCGGCAGATACTTCAGCGCGTAGACGTAAGCCGAATAGCCGACGATCGATCCGCACAGCACCAGATAAATCATCGCGCCGGCGGTTCGACCGGTAAACGTCAGGTGGCTCCACTCGCCAGTGGCCGTGCCGATGGCAATCAACATGACCCCGCTCAACAGCATCTGCATGGCCGACGCGCCGAGGGGGCTCCCGTTGATCGCGTTGCGCTTCGTATAGGAGGTGCCGAGCGCCCAGCCAAGACATGCAATCTGCAGCGCGACGACGCCGGCGAAGAACATCCGCCCTTCGTCGCCGCCCATCGTCAGTTCGGGCCACACGAGCACGACGATGCCGAGGAATCCAATGCCGAGACCCATGAGCGTGCGACTCGTCAGTCGCTCTCCGCGCGGCAACGCGGCTTCGATCAGCACGGTCCAGAACGGCACCATGGCCACGACGACCGCTGCGAGACCGCTCGCCACGTACTGCTCGGCCCAGACCACGCCGCCGTTGCCAACGACCGCCATCAGGAATCCCGCCAGCGCAATCGAGCCCCATGATCTTGGATGCGGCAGCCGCTCGCCGAACAGGGGCAAAACGGCGGCGAGCAGCGCGCCTGCGGCGGCCCAGCGAAGCCCGGCCAGCAGCGCGACCGGTACGGACTCGAGCGCAACACGAATCGCGAGATACGTCGTCCCCCAGACGAAACAGACGACGATCCAGGCCGCGTACGCGAGCTTGCGCTCGTGGCGGCTCATGACGCCTCCTGAAGCCGTTCCTTGGGGCGTCCCGGAACGATCGGAATGCGCGAGGTCTCCTTCACGGTCTCGAGGACGATTGTCGTGCGCGTCGACGTCACCCCGGGCACGACGCCAATTTGCAACCGAAGCAAATGGCCAAGATGTTCGGCGTCCTTCGCCCTGACCTTGAGCAGGTAGCAGTCCTCTCCGGCCACGTGATGAATCTCGAGCACCTCGGGGATTGAGGCCAGCGCCCTGGCGGCAGGCTGCTCCGGACCGAACTCGTTGGTTCGGACTGCAACAAACGCTAAGAGCGCGCGATTCGCGGCATGAGGGTCCACGGCTGCGACGTATTCGCGGATGACGCCCCGGGCTTCGAGCTTCCGCATTCGTTCGAGCACGGCTGAGGGGGCGAGCCCGACGGCCTTGGCGACGTCGGCTTGGGTGGTGCGCGCGTTGTCCTGAAGGACATTCAGAATAGCAGCATCGATGTGGTCGAGCGTTCTGTCCATTGCCAGTATTTCAGAATTATATTCTCCGCATACGACCATCCTTCCATGAAAATTCTGTCATCGAGGCATGAGTCAGAATCATTGCTCGTTTATTGTTGAGCTAGTGCAATTCTGGACAACAACAGACATCGAGCGACTCTAAAGGACCGGCACTGTTACACCGATGAGATAGGCATGTACATCAGCCAAACCGGAGTGTCCGGGTTGCTGCTTGTGGTCGCGCTGATTCTTTTCACGCTGTACATCATGCGGCGTCGGTCTCGTCAGGGGCTGCGCACGCCAAGGTTTTAATCGGAGCATCGTCAGACACAGTGGAGTCGCTATGTATTTGATGAATTCGTCCGGAGTCGCGTTCCTCGCCCTGGCGCTTGCCGGCATCTTGATGACGCTGTACATCATGAGACGCCGCGTTCGTCTGGGCCGTCGCACGCCGAAGTTCTAACCGACCAAGGGCTTTGCCCTTGCTGCCTCGGCCGCGTGTTACAACCTGAGGACCATGCTCGGGTTCTGGCACGCGGCGTCGCCTGACGCCCGTCGGGCGCTGATTGCCGCCTCACTTGGTTGGCTCCTCGATGCCTTCGACGTAATGCTGTACGCCCTGGTCCTTGCCTCGCTGATGGCAGACCTGGGCATGGACCGCGCGACCGGTGGTCTTCTCGGCTCTCTCACCCTCGCCGCCTCCGCAGCCGGTGGCATCCTCTTCGGCCTTATCGCTGACCGCTGGGGGCGGACGCGGGCGCTTTCGCTCAGCATCCTGATCTACTCCGTCTTTACCGCGGCCTGCGGCCTGGCACAGGACGTCGTCCAACTCGCCGTGTTTCGCCTGTTCCTTGGTTTGGGAATGGGTGGCGAGTGGGCCAGCGGCGCGGCGCTCGTGTCCGAAACGTGGCCCGCCGAGCATCGCGGCAAGGCGCTGGGGCTCATGCAATCATGCTGGGCGATCGGCTATGGGGCGGCGGCGTTGGTCAACTGGCTCGTGCTGCCGCGCTACGGGTGGCGCGCTGTCTTTTTCGTCGGGATCCTCCCGGCGCTTTTCACACTCTGGATTCGTCGTCACGTTCGTGAGCCTGCTCTGTGGCAGCAAACGCGGGCGGCTGCCGTACCCAGCCGCCAGCTGCTTGGCCAAGCGCTTCGAGGCCCGATGCTCTCGCTCACGATTGCGCTGACACTCATGAATGCGGCGACGATGTTCGCGTGGTGGGGGCTGAACCTGTGGATTCCGTCGTATCTGTCGCTTCCGGTGAGCGACGGGGGCGTTGGTCTGTCCACCAACAGCATGTCGGGGTTTGTGGCCTACATGCAGGTCGGCATGTGGTTTGGCTACGTGACATTCGGCTTCGTGAGTGATCGGCTCGGGCGCCGGCCCACCTACGTTGTCTACCTCGTCGCGGCTTCGGTGCTCGTCTTTCTTTACAGTCGGGTGACCACGCCGATGGCGCTGCTACTTCTCGGACCGTTCGTCGCATTTTTCGGCACCGGGTATTTCAGTGGTTTTGGCGCAGTCACCGCGGAGCTGTATCCGACGGCCATTCGAGCAACCGCACAGGGCTTCACGTACAACATCGGGCGACTGGCAAGCGCAGCAGCACCGTTCGTGGTCGGCACCATGGCGCAGCAGCGTGGTTTCGGAGCGGCGTTCTCGATGACCGCCGCAGCGTTCCTCGTCGCGGCGATATTGTGGTTGTTCATTCCTGAGACGAAAGGCCGGGAGCTCGCGTAGGCCGAGCCCCTACGAGCGACGCAGGCGCGAGTCCCATGAGCGACGCGAGTCTACGCTTGGGCCTGCGTCACTCCGGGATTGCGTCCTTCCGGGCCGGCGACGAGCCCTTCCGACGCGATTCGAACGCAATTGCGGCCCTCTTCCTTGGCGCGGCACATGGCCGCATCGGCACGGTCGATCATCGCGCGAGTGCTCATCTCGCCTGGAACCGCCTGGGTCAGCCCAAAGCTGGCGGTCACGCCGAGCGTTTGACCGGCCCACAGAATCGGGCGATCGGCAATCTCGCGCCGCAGTGTTTCGGCGACTCGGCGCGCACCGTGCAGCGGAGTCTCGGGAAGCAAGACCAGAAATTCCTCCCCACCAAACCGGCATTTCAAGTCCGACCCGCGCAGGACGTCGCGCATGCATCGGCCGACGGCGGCAAGCACCGCGTCGCCGCAAAGATGTCCAAACTTGTCGTTGATCTGCTTGAAGTGGTCGAGATCGAACAGAATCATCGAGACCGGCAGCTGACTGCGGCGTGCACGTCGAAGCTCGGCGTCGATCACTTCCGAGGCATGGGTCCGCATCACGCACCCGGTCAGCGGATCGCGCATGCTGTTCTCCCGCACTTCTTTGAACAGCTGCGCGGTCTTGAGCGACATCGCAACGAGCGCCGCTGCTGCCTCGACGGCACGATGACGCGCGGGTTCAAGCGAGTGCGCCGTAGGCTTGACACCCATCACGCCGATGGCCGTGCCACCCACGACGAGCGGAAACCCAACTGTCTCACCACCTTCCGTCAGCTTCTCGCCGCCGAGGACTCGGTCAGCGAAGATCGAACGCTCAATGACCTCCTCCGCTCCTCGGGTGTCACCGGCGAGCGCCTCCCACGAGCCGGCTTGACGAAGCATTACCCACACATGGTCGGTTCCGGCAAGCCTGGGCAAGTGCTGATTGATCGCAGATCGGATCGCCTCATGGTCAAGCGAACGGGCCAGCGCATGACCAAGCGCGATCAGCCGCTCAAAATCCTGAACCCGGAGTTGCGCTTCGGCACGAGTCGCCTGTGCTGCGGCCTCGCCGGCCTGTTCTTCGAATCGTTTGCGCAACTGATGAACGGTTAACACTCCAGCGAGCACAATCAGAGCAGGCACAAGCGTGACGCCACGCTCGCGCTCGATTTCGCGAGTGAAGTCCAGCACCTGCGAAATCGCGGGAGAGAAAATGATGATGAGGGCGACGGTCAGCCCGATCAGCAGCAGCGCGTCCTGACGTTTGAAGAGGCGCATCCCTGCCTAAACGAGGGGAAGCTCTACAGTAGCAAAGTTACGGGCTCAAAGTGAATCGTTTATGGCCTGCCTTGAGCGCGTCTCAGCCAATCCTGCCTAAAAATTCACCCTCATTTCAGAACCGCGCCACACCTTTGATTTGGCACAAGGACAACGGCCGCTTCATGGGTGATGATGTCCCTGCCGCCAATGCGGGTCGGCCATCCTGATAAAATGCGCGAGATGCGTCGCTTGTTGGCACTCTTAGTGACCGCGTGGCTCGTCGCCGGCGGCGGATTGCTGCTGGGCCAGTCCTCGACGGCCACGAAACTAAGCACGCCGCCAATCCCAAACCCGGGGTTCGTGCCAAGCCGCCCAGTCGACGTCGTCCGTTCGGTGTATGAGTTCGCCGGCCAGCATCCCGAGGTGTTGAAGTTCGTTCCGTGCTACTGCGGCTGCGAGGCCAATGGGCATCCCCACAACGAATCGTGCTTCGTCAAGCGTCGCGACGCCAAAGGCAACGTTGCCGAGTGGGATCCGCATGGCTTCGGTTGTCAGATCTGCATCGACGTTGCGCGGGATGCAATGCTGATGTACCGTTCCGGCGCCGATCCCGTTGCCATCCGCTCTTCAATCGAGAAGAAGTGGACACCCAAGTTCCGAACCAAGACACCAACGCCGAATCCGCCGCCAGCCAAGAAGCGCTAGCCGCGCGGGCGACCGCGCTCGGCAGGCTGTTCGAGGCGGTCCATCAGGGCGTCTACATCGGGGCCCTCACGCCCGATGGCACCCAGACGATCGCTGCCAACCCCTTTCTCAAGCTGATTTTCGGCCTCTCGCCGGAGGTCCCGGACGAATCGGTTCGTCCGTTCGACCCGGAGTGCTTCGGCGACGACGCCGCACGCACGGCGTTTGTCGATCGTTTACGGACGGAAGGCGCGGTCAGCGATTACCTGCTGCGGCTGCACAAGAGCGACGGCGGGCTCGTCTGGATCGAGGTGACGGCACGCGCCGAGCCCATGGGCGACGGCCTGCGGATCGACGCGCTCATTCGTGACGTGAGCGACCGCAAGAAGCTCGAGGACCAGTCCCGCGACCTCTATCACCAGTTGCTCCAGGCCGAACGCATGGCGGCTCTCGGCCAGACCATCTCCGGCGTCGCACACGAGTTGAACAACCCGCTCGCGACCATCCTGTCCTGGGCCGAACGGCTTGCCGAAGCGCCCGTGGACGAACGCGCCAAGCGAGGCCTCGAAGTCATTCTTGGCGAAGCCGAACGGGCGGCGCGGATCGTGCGCAACCTCCTGACGTTTGCTCGCAAGCGGCAGAGCACGCGGATGATGGTGGACGTCAACGAAGTGCTTCGCGAAACGCTCAGCATTCGCTCATACGAGCAGCGCGTCTCCAACATTCAAGTGATCCAGGCGCTCGCCGCTGGTCTGCCCGAAGTCTTCGCCGATGCGCACCAGGTCAAACAGGTGGTGCTCAACCTGATCATCAACGCCGAGCAGGCGATGCTGGCGGCTAACGGACGCGGCACGCTGGTCGTGCGCACCTGGCAAGATGCCGAACGCGATTCGATCATGCTCGAGGTGAACGACGATGGACCCGGGATCGCTGAGGAGTCCCAAGGCAAAGTCTTCGACCCGTTCTTTACGACCAAAGAGGTCGGCAAGGGGACCGGACTCGGGCTCAGCGTCGCCTACGCCATCGTCCAGGAGCACGGTGGCCGTATCTGGCTGTCTTCCCGCAAGGGTGCGGGCGCGTCGTTTTTCGTCGAGTTACCGGTCGCTGGCCAGACGCTGCAGCAAACCAAACCCACCCCGGCCCCGGCCCCGATTTCGCTCGAGGCCTTCAAGGGTTTGAAGGTGTTGGTGGTCGAAGACGAGCCGGCACTCGCGGCGGCAGTCTCTGAAGCGCTGGTCGATGCCGGATTCGCAGTCGATCGCGCCGGCGATGGCGAGGAGGGGCTGACCCGCCTCGCTCAGGGCAGCTACGATCTCATCGTGTGCGATCTGAAAATGCCCCGGATCGACGGCATGCAGTTCTACCGCGCGATGGCAGCGGCAACACCCGCGTTGGCGCGACGCGTCATCTTCGTCACCGGTGCGGTTGCCGGCACGGACGCGGAACGATTCCTCGAAGAAACCGGCTGCCGCTGGCTCGCCAAACCGTTTCGCCTCGGCGACTTGTTGCGGGCCGCGCGCGACGCGCTCGCGTAGTCGACGACCACAGCGCGACGCGTAGACGCGGCAGCAACGGCCGGGACCGGCTCGGGCCGGACGACGGGCCCTTTCGGTCGAATGTCCGCTTTCGCCATTTTGGGCCTGGCAGCGAACGCGAGGATCGCACTGCGCAAAGTCGCTGCGGCAGCACCCGGGGCCATCTCGGATCCAAGCGCCTCGCGGAGTCGGCGCAGGGCGCGAGCGTGCAGCTGCGACACGCGCGACTCGTTGACGCCAAGCTCCGCGCCGATTTCCTTCATGGTGACTTCTTCGTAGTAGTAGAGACAGATCACGCGACGCTCACGCACAGGCAGCGTCTCGATGGCCGTGCGCACGCGATTGCGAACCTCGCCCCGCTCGTACGCATGGTCAGGACGCTCCGGCTCCGCCGGCACAAAGACCGCGGGCAGCTGCGCCTCGTCGACGTTATCCCCACAGGACAACGGCGATGTCGATTCGATCGTGTTGATGCGAACGATCGTCTTGCCCAGGCGCTTTTCGTCAGATCCGACGGCGGCGGCCAAGTCGGCCAGCGACGGCTCGTGGCCAAGCGTCAGCCGCAGCTTCTCGCGCGCGGCTTCGAGCTCGCGGCGTACGCGACGCACGCCACGCGGCCACGCATCCTTGCGAAGCGCATCGATCATCGCGCCGCGGACGCGGCGCTCGGCGAAAGTCTCGAACTTGATGCCCCGCTTCTCGTCGAAGCGCTCCGCGGCATCGATCAAGCCTATGACGCCATCCTGAACCAGGTCACTCAAATCAATCGAGTGCGGCATCGTCGCTGCCATCCGGCGGGCCAACGCTTCCACGAACGGAAGGCCGGCTTCGACGCGGGGGTGGGTCGGTGCTGCGGTCGTTTGGGCGCTCATCGGTCTTGGTCTCCTGCCGCCACCACATCCGGGGCGGCGGCCTGCCTAGTGGCAACGCTAATGCCAAGCTGGTGCAAGGGCGTGGTGGGACGTGCAAGTCCGTCGATGAGCTTCGCTAAGTGGTTATTAAGTCAGCAATTTACGCGTTCCTGCATGAGCAGGACCGTGCAGCACAGAAATTCCGAGTTGAGGCGAAAACGCCAAGGTCTTGACTAATGTGCCGCAGTCCACGCCAAGACTTTGACGAGACCGTTACAAATTTTGTTAGGAACCAACAGTTCTGTCATCGCCTCACACCTGCCCGGCGGACAGGGGTCGGGCGCGAGAGCACGACGGTGGATTTTTCGGATTGGGCTGACGAATCAGGCGGATTGGCGTTCGAGGCTGGACGAGATCTGATCGCGGAGGACACGCGTCACGGTCATGGCTTCGAGCGTCGCGCCGACCACATGGGCCGCGCGGGCCCGGTTGGCCTCGTCGTGTGCCTTGGCTTCCAGCAATTCTGCGTGCGCCAGGATCACCCCAAGCTGATTGTTCAGCCGGTGAAACAGGGCACGAAGATCGCCGATGCTGGAGGTGTCCGGGCGATCTTCGATCATTGCCAAGGCTAGGCGGCCGACGTCGGAGCCGACGTTCGCAGGCCGTCCGGCTGCCGCCACAGGGAATCGGTGAAGATTCGGATGCTGCCGCCCGCAGTCCGAACATACTCGACCTTCCCGGCCGCAATCCAGTTATAGATCGTGCGACGACTGACGCCAACCATTTCGCACGCCTTCATGATGCTAACCGTCTGGCGCTCCATTCGTGTTCGTATGCCTCCAAGCAGAGGTATCGGACCCTCCCGCCCTCAGATTAGGCCATTCGATGCAGTCCCACGAACTTCTGCGGGTCGGACCTGCACAACCAATCTTGTAATCAATGTTTTGCGCTTGACCGGGCAACTGATGAGCGCCAAAATTCTGGCACCCTCCTAAATGGCTGACCCCCAAACTCATTTACTGCTCGTAGACGATGAACTGGCGCTTCGAACCGTGGTGGCAGAACGACTCCGTGAAGAGGCGTTCGAGGTCACCGAAGCCGAATCCGGCGAGCGCGCAATCGAGCTATTGAGCGAATTCGCGTTCGACGTCGTCATCTCCGATCTCCGTCTCCCTGGTGTCGACGGTCATCGGGTCATCGAAGAAGCCCTTCAGAGGTATCCCGGAATCGTGGCGATCGTCGTCACGGGTTACGGCACGGTGAAGGACGCGGTCGAGGCTATCAAGCACGGCGCCGCAGACTTCGTCAACAAGCCCTTTCAGTTCGATGAACTGCTGCACGCGGTGCGCACGGCGCTCGAGCAACGACGCCTGCGGAACGAGAACGCGTATCTACGCAAGCAATTGGATGAGCGGTTCGGACTGGGCGCAATACGTGGCCGCAGTTCCCGCATGCGGTCATTGTTCCAGACCATCGAGACCGTTGCGCCAACGACAACGACCATTTTGCTCACGGGCGAAACCGGGACCGGTAAGGAGATGGTCGCCCGCGCGATCCATCAAGCCAGCCCGCGTCGGCCGCAGCGATTCGTGGCGCTCAACTGCAGCGCGATACCCGAAGGTCTGCTCGAAGCCGAGGTCTTCGGCCACGTGCGCGGCGCCTTCACCGGCGCCGTCGGCTCGCGTCAGGGTCGGCTCGAACAAGCGCATAAGGGCACGCTGTTCCTCGATGAAGTGGGGACGATGGCAATGGCGCTGCAGATGAAGTTGCTGCGGGTGCTCCAGGAGCGCGAGTTCGAGCGCGTCGGTGACAGCAAGCCAATCAAAGTGGACGTGCGAGTGGTGGCCGCGACCAACGCCGACCTGGCGAAAATGGTCAAGGACGGCAGCTTTCGTGAGGACCTCTACTATCGGCTGAATGTCATCCACATCGAGCTGCCGCCGCTTCGCGATCGCAGGGACGACATCCCGCTGCTCGTTCAGCATTTCGTGCAGAAGTATGGTCAGAAAGGCACGTCAGGAGACGAGACTCCTGAACCCTCGAGCTCGTCCAGCGTCAGGCTGGACATGGTGTCTCAGGAAGCGATGCGCCGACTGATGGCGTTCCAGTGGCCAGGCAACGTTCGACAGTTGGAGAATGTCATCGAGCGCGCCATTGCACTCCTCGGCGGCCGCACGACGATTGACGTGGCTGATCTACCCACCGAGATTCAGACAGCGCAAGTCTCGATGACCCCGGCAGTGGATTTTCCGGATGGCGGTGTCGATTTGCCTACGCTCGTCGAACAGATGGAGCGTGACCTCATCGGGCGCGCGCTCACACGAACCGGTGGGAACAAGGCGGCCGCCGCGGGCCTGCTGAATTTGAAACGAACGACGCTGGTTGAAAAGCTTCGGCGACTGCCAAACATCGCTCACTAACGTCGCCAGTCTCCAGTCTCCAGTTGCCGGTTGCCGGTTTGTTGCCGGTCAACTGGCCATTACCGGCGGTCTGAGACCGGGGACTGGAGACCTTCCTTGTAACGGTCAAGCGCCTGATCCGTGAACACTGTCACCGCCAATGATTGAGCGACGACGAGGTCGAGTGGAGTGCTGGCTGGCGCCCGCTCGAGCGCTTGCCTCAGGACTGGGGCCTTGCGCGGGCCGACGGCCACCACCCACGACTGCCTGGCTGCCAACACGTATGGCATGGTGAGAGTCATCCGTCGGGGCGGTGGTTTCGGGGCGTCCTCGACAATCGTCACGCGCTCGTCGGTGACCGCTAGTGCCGGATGTCCAGGAAATAGCGAACAGACATGCCCGTCCTCGCCAACGCCGAGAATCAGCAGGTCGAGGGCCGGGGGGAGTTGCTCGGCATAGCGGCGCGCCGCGGGCGTCAAGTATGTGTCGTCGGCCGGCATACGAACGGCGTACGGAGCGCGAGCGCCCAGCGGTGAAAGGAGCAATCGCTCGGCCAGGGCGAAATTCGAGTCGACGTGGTCGGGCGGAACTGCGCGTTCGTCGCCCCAATACAACGTCAGGCGCGACCAGTCGACGGCTGCCTCCCGCAGCGCGCCTAGAAAGATGAGAGCCGTGGCCCCGCCCGTCAACCCACAAGTGAAGGTATGGGGCTGGATGCTGGCGCCGGTACCCTGCTCGACGACCGAAGCGACAGTCTCCTCGAAGCGATGCGTGAGGCGAGAGCGCAGCTCAGCGATGGGCGCGACGATCAGGTCCATACGGCTAGAGTATGGTGCATCGAATCACGGAGGCACGGAAGCTAAACGCAGCCACGAAGGTCCTCCGCGTTTTGTGTTTCTGTGATTCGCACGCTCTCGTAACATAACGCTATGCCCCCGCGCCACGCGTACTGGACCATCATCGTCGACGATCAGCCGACCGCATTCCGTGCGCACGATGCGGAGGAACTCGAACCGACGCTCAACAGGCTGAAGGAGAAGCACCCGTCGGCCGTTATGCGGTGGTTCGAGCGAGGCAAGCTGTGGGAGTCGCGAGACGCCGCGCGTGCGGAGGGATTCGGACGCGGGGAGCGGCGGTGGGAAGGTCCCAGACCGGACCGTCCGCACTCACCTGCTCGGGACGCCGCACCTGAGAGCCGCCGTCACGGTGAAGAAGAAAAGCCCCGCGATCAGAAGTGGCGACCGGGCGGCGAACATCGTGACCCCCGCCAGAAATACAAGGACGCCAAGAAAGCGAAGTGGGATCGCTTCAAGAAGAACGTCCGGGAGCGGGGGGACAAGAAGCGCGAACCGGGTACTTCTGACGCCGATCCGAAACAGGTGACGCCACCCCACGGCGATCCGCTTCGCGATCGCATCGACGACACGACACGCAAAGAGCCTTGGCGGCCCGCGGGCGATCGCGACCGTCGATCGGCCCGGCCCCGGAGCACCGACGACCGTCGGCCTGACTGGAAATCGAACGATCGGCGGGACCGTGATCGCCCTCGACCGGAGTGGCGTGAGCGGCCGCCCAAAGGCGACTGGAGGGACCGGCCTCCCGATCGCCGGAGCCGTCCGCAGGGCGACTGGCGTGACCGCCCTCAATCGGACCGGCGAGATCGACCGCCGGGTGAAGGTCGTCCGCATGGGACCTGGCGCGATCGGCCGCCGAAACGTGATTTTCGTGATCGGCCGCCAGGCGACAGAGGCGATCGACCGCAGAAGGACTGGCGCGATCGCCCGAAAACGGACCAGCGTGATCGACCACAAGGAGACTGGCGGACTCGCCCGAAAGGCCAGTGGCAAGATCGCCCGAAGGGCGACTGGCGCGATCGCCCGAAGGGCGACTGGCGCGATCGCCCGAAGGGCGAGTGGAGAGATCGCCCAAAGGGCGAGTGGCAAGATCGCCCGCCGAATGGGCGGCGCCCTCCCAAGGCACGAGACGACAATCGCCGCCCAAACGAGGCGCGCAAGCCATGGGGAGCGAAGTCAGGAGCTCGTTCACGGCCTAAAGGCCCGAAGCCGTTCGGCAGCGGCAAGCCGGGCGGCCCGCGACGTCCGAAGAGTGGTCCACGTGGGCCGCGCAAGCGGCGCGACGACGAGTAGTCCGTGATCGCCCACGTCGTCTTGTTTCGTCCGAAGGCCAACCTCACCGACGACGAGCGCCAAGCACTGATCGGCGCGCTCGCCCATGCCCTCGAGAACATCCCGCTGATCGGGCGGGCGCTAATCGGCCGGCGCAAGATCCTCGGGCGTCAGTACGATGGCTTCAACACGCTTCAGTTCCCTTACGCCGCGATTCTGGAGTTCGAGAGCGAGCACGACTTGCGCGCGTATCTCGATCACCCCGCCCATGAGAGCTTGGGCGAGCAGTTCTACTTCACATCAGAAAGCGCATTGGTGTTCGACTTCGAGCTGCTCGGTCCCGACCGTGCACGCGAGCTACTTGCGTAGGAAGAAGTCTCCGAGGGCGAGCATGTCGAGCCCCGTGCCGTAGAACACGCGGATTGCATCGCGAGGTGAGCAGACGAGCGGCTCGTGAAAACCGTTGAACGAGGTGTTGACGAGCACAGGCGCACCCGTCTTCTGGCCCCACATTTCCAGCAACCGCAAGAAGCGCGGCTCGTCATCGTCCACGGTGTGCACGCGCAGCGTCTCGACACCCTTGGGCAAGATGGTCCGAAACTTGTCCGGATCTCGCGGACGATACTCGAACTGCATGAACGGCGAGGCCTTCGTGTCGGACGCCTCGAACAACGTATCGACCTGCGATCGAGGGACGCTGACCCCGTAGCTGCGATACAAAGGCCGACGTTTGAGAAAGCCGTTGAGGTTCTCCAGGACGTGGGGCGCGAAAGGGTTGGCGAGCACCGATCGATGACCGAGCGCGCGCGGACCCCATTCCAGCCGGCCATGAAACCACCCAATCAGCCGCCCGCGGCCCAACGCATGAATAACGGCTTCGTTGAGCCGCTCGCCCTGGATGAAGTCGTAGGACAGCTTGCAATTGTCGAGCGCCTCCTTGATTTGGCCATCGGAATAGCCAGGACCCAGGTACGGCGAACCAGTGGCTCTCGCCGTGACCAACGACGAACCGCCAGCCAGTACGGCAGCGCCGAGCGCGGTGCCGTTTCGACCGGGATGGGGCGGTACGTACACCTGCGAGAAGATTCCGGACGTCGCTGCGGCGGTCGTGAAAAACGTGTTGAAGAAGAGGCCCCCCGAGAGGCAGAGGTTTTCTCCACCTCCAGGGTTTGATTCGAGCGCGGCGATGCGGTTCAGCAGCTCGACGAGACACTCACCCAAACGCCTCTGAACCGAAGCCGCAACGTCTCGACTCGAGCGATCGGGATCCGCCGCTGTCATCGCTCGACGCACGACGTCGCTAAACCTTGGGTCGACGGCGACGCCAGTCTCGGTGAGAGTGATCAGCTCAGAGGCTTCGGTAGGCGCGACCGAACCCGATCGAGCCATGGCCTCGACGAGGTGCTCGTCACGCATGGGCTGCAAGCCCATGGCCTGGGTGAGCTGTCCATAGATCGTGGCGAGCGGAAAGTCTCCAAGAGATTCGCCGACTTCGCGCGGCGATCGATCAGAGCCATCGAATCGCCAAGCGGTCCAACCGCGCGGCTTGTGAACTTCGCTGACCACCACCAGACCACTACGGAACCCTGAGGCATGAAACGCGTACGCAGCGTGCGCCTGATGGGCATCGATTCCCAGAGCCGCGGCGCCGCCGTCCGCCCACCCAATCTGGCCGTCGTCCTCGACGACGCCAACGGCGGACACGTCGGTCGGCGGGCGTTCGAGAAAGCTCAAAAGCTCGGCTCGGGCGAGAGCCGGCGGGCCGGGCGGTGGCGAATTGCGCGCGCGCGTGAGGCGATTCTCTTCGCACGCGGCGGCCAGCCCACGACCAGCGTCGATAAACGCAGCGGCCGGCCCGATTCTCGCACGCGCCATTCCAAGCACGAGGGTTCGGGAACTAGACGTCAGGCCAGAACCTCGATGCCCAGCGTGGCGGCACGTTTGAGCAAGAAGAAGTCCTCGATGATCGCGCGTAGCTCTGGCAGGGATGACGCCTGGTTCACGAGCACACGCAACGCCGAACCACCGTCAAGTCCCTTCGTATACCACGAACACAGCGCCCGAAGCTTGTTGATCACCCAGCGATCGTGACGTGATGCGGCTTCGACCGGCCGGCTGGCGTCCGCACCGGGCGCCACGTGGCGAAAGCCCTTCTCCTCGTGGACGCGCTCGTTCACGAGCAACCCGATGTAATCGAGCAAGAATTGACCCCGTTCCTCAAGCGACACGGAACGCGCAGATCGACCTTCGAGCAAGTCCTGAGCCTGAGCCAGGATCCATGGGTTGCGCAACACGCCTCTGCCCACGAAGACACCGCTGACACCTCGACGGAGCCGATCGACGATCTGTTCCGGCTCTACGCAGTCTCCCGATCCGAAAACCGGCACGGACAGCATCTCGGCAATGCGCGCGACGAACTCCCAGTCGGCTGCGCCGGTGTACGACTGTTTCGCCGTGCGTCCGTGGACGGTGATGGCAGCCGCCCCCGCATCCGCGACGCGCCGGGCAACTTCCGGCGCGTTGGTCTCGTCATCGTCCCAGCCCTTGCGCATCTTGACCGTCACTGGAATGTTCACGGCCTTCACCATCGCCGAAATGATGGTGGCGGCATGCCCAGGTTCCCGCATGAGGCTGCAGCCCGCGCTGTGTTTGGCAATCTTCGGCACCGGGCACCCCATGTTGACGTCCACGATGTTGGCGCCCATCCCTTCGATGATCTGCGCCGCGTCTGCCATCTTGCCAGGATCGCCTCCGAAGATCTGGATGGAGACCGGACGCTCCTCTTCCGTGTACTCGGCGTACTCGAGCGTGCGGTCGATCCCGCGAACGAGCCCCTCGCTGCTCACCATCTCGGTGACGACGAGGCCGCAGCCGCCGTGCCGCTTGACGAGGCGACGAAAGGCCGTGTCGGTCATCCCCGCCATCGGGGCAACGACGAGCGGCGAGCTGAGTGGGACGGTTCCAATTCGCATTGGTGAAGGTGGGCGGACCAAATATTCTTTGGACGTCGGCGTCTACTGCGTGGGAGCAGCGTCGGCCTGCGCTTTCACGCCGACTTCAAACGCCTTCTTCACTTCCTCGTTCTTCCAATCGATGATCGCACGCGCCCGGAGTTGCTGCAGATACTGGTGCATCTGCCCGCGTTGCTTCTGCGCGGCGATTTTGTCGGCAATCTCAGGGCGTGCCTCGTCGACGGTCTTCACTTTGGTCGCCGTGGCCGTTTCGAGCTTGATGATCTGATAGCCGCGGGTGGTGCGAATCGCGCGAGTGATCTGCCCCGGCTTGAGCGTATCGATTTCCTTGAGCAGATCGTCGGAGAGATCGGAGCGGTTGATGGGGCCGATCAACCCGCCGTTGGCCTTCGACGGCGCTTCCGACAGATCGGACGCCAGTTGCGCAAACGGCTCGCCGGCTTGCAGGCGCTTGCGGATGTCCTCCGCCTTTGCCTTAGCCGCGTCATCCTCGGCGACGTTGACGCCTTTATCGCTCGTCGGCACGACGATCAGAATCTCTCGAAGCGTGATCTGCGGCTGGGTCGTGAAGACCTCCTTCGAGGTCTCGTAGAACTGCTTGACCTCGTCTTCGGAAATGCTGATCTTCCCCATCACTTCGTCCTGCTGAACGCGGCTGACGAGCATCTGCCGTTCCAGCTGCCGGCGCAGGTCGTCCATGGTGAGACCTTCCTGCTTGAGAGCCGCCTGAAAGGCTTCCTCGGTCTCGAGCTTGTTCTCGGTCTTGATCTGGTCGACGATCTTGCGAAACTGCTCCGCCCCAAGGGCGTAGCCCATTTCCTTGCCGCGCTGAACCAGCAATAGCTCGTCAACCGCGTTCACGATGACCTGCGGTGTGACCTCGGCCAGTGCCTTTTTGAGCTCGGCATCGTTGGCGGGGCGAAAGTTGGGGTCCGCCTGCCGGAGCGCGGCGATCTGCCGTTGTTCGAGATCGGTCTTGGTAATGATGTCGCCGTTCACCTTGACCAGAATCTGTTCGAGAATCTCGCCTTGTGCAGCGACCCAGGACGGTCCGGCGAGAACGAAGGCGAGGGCGAACATGTAGAGCTTCATAGGGCAAATACCTGCAATCCAATAGTTTACCAGTGGCCCGTTATCGGTGGCCAGTGATCGGTGGCCAGTGGCCCGGAAACCCGCCCGAGAGCAGTTTGGCTGACCACCGCACGGCCACTGATCACTGAACTGACCACTGACCACCGGTCACTGACCACTGATAAAGACGCTACTGCGTTGGGGCCGGCCGCGAGCCCAGGTACCTGGCCCACCAAAGAAGCTCGTGGTGGTACCTGTGAACCGTGTTCCAGGGCGTCCAGCCACCGTGATACATGTCGGGATAGCGGATGAACTGGGCCGGCACACGACGCTTCTTCAGCGCCACATACATCTGCTCGGCCTGTTCGATTGGCACGCGGAGGTCTGCCTCTCCGTGAATGAAGAGCGTGGGGGTTTTCACGTTCCCCGCATGAATGACTGGCGACTGCTTCAATAGCAGCTCGAGGCTCGCGGGCTCCCACGGCGTCCCGTTGAACTCGCTTTCCTTCGTTCGCGGGATATCGGCAGTCCCGTAGTCGCTGATCCAGTTCGATATTCCGGCGCCCACGACCGCCGCGGCAAATCGTGGGGTCTGAGTGATGACCCAGTTCGTCAGAAAACCGCCGTACGAGTATCCCGTTGCCCCCAGTCGCCGCTCGTCGATCGGATGCCTCCTGATCGCTTCGTCCACGACCGCCATCACATCCTCGAAATCGCGATTCCCCCAACCGCCCCAGGTCCCCCACAAGAATTTTTCGCCGTAACCGGTCGACCCTCGCGGATTCGCGTAAAGAACGGCGTAGCCGTTTGCGGCCCAGAGCTGAAACTGAAACGCGAAGCTGTTGCCGTAAGCGCCGTGCGGGCCGCCATGCATCGCGAGAATCATGGGCAGTTTGGCGCCCGGCGCTGTGACGGCAGGTTTGAGCAGCCACCCTTCGACTTCCGTGCCGTCCTTGCTCTTGGCGAGGATCGCGCTCCGCTGATGCGACCTGACACTCGCCAAGCCAATGCATCGTTGAAGGTCAGTGAGCCGGCTTGCTCGTCGGTCAACACCGACGAGGCCGTTTGTAGATTTCGGCTGGCTGCTGCACGTTGGTCGCGGTAAAGACCCAGCGATCGAACGCGCGCGATGCGGAGAACGATCCAGTTGACGATCGCCTTGCGTCACCTGCCGCACGGCGCCGCCTGTCGCCGGCACGCTGAACAAATGCTCGTTGCCGGCGATGCCAGCGGCGAAATAGACCGAGCGGCCGTCGGCGCTGACCATCGGGCGACCGGGCAGCAGGTCCCAATCCGCCGTGAGGTTCTGCATCCGTGGACTCTGGCCACATATGCGTCGCGCCCTTCTCGTTGCGTCGAGCGATGTCTAATTCCACAGACGCTCGGTAAAGGTCCACCAGTGCGCCGTGCTGCTGTTTCGATTCAATGACCTGAGTGAGTCCCAATTGCCGCCGGAAATAAAGCGCCGATCCGTCTGGTGACCACGCCAGCGCATCGTGATCATAAGCCATCGTCGGTGAGTCGGCGCGGACGCCATGTCGTCGCGATCCAATTCATCCAAACATCCGCGCGGTCATAGACATACTCGTCGCGCTGATGCGCGTTGGCGATGAACGCGATCGCCCTGCTGTCAGGCCGCCACGCGAATTCCTGAACGTCAACGCCCATTGACGTCAACCGCTTCGCGGTTCCTCCCTCGCGCGGCACGATGTAGATCTCACGTGACGGCGTCGCCGCAGCGTCGCGCGGATCGGGAAGGTAGCCGCGGCCGTCGAAGCGGTAGTTCATCCAGTCGATGATTCGGCCCTTGAAGCGATCATGGATGTTGCGTTCGAACCGTAGGGTATGGCTTGGGCTCGCTGGTTGGTTCTGCCACTGCTTGGTGAACGCAATCCACTGGTTGTCCGGACTGAAAGCCGGGGTGCCATCAACACCCTGGAATCTGAAACGCCTCGCCGTACGGCCGGTCCATTCTCAGAAACCAAATCGACGAGGCGCGGTCTCGCCGGGGACCCTTCGTCGAGAAGTGAAGGCCAGGAGAGTGCCGTCGGGCTCCAGCGCGGCGCCGAGGCACTAAAGCTTGGCGCTGATAGCCGGGTCGGCGGGGATGAGCCGTCGGTCTTCGCAATCCAGATCTCGGATTGCCGTGTGTTCGTCGCTTCGATGATCACGTTGCGCACGAACGCGACTCGCGTGCCGTCCGGTGAGATCTGCGGGTCGCTGACCGTCTCGAGGCGGTAGTAGTCCGCGAGTTCGATCGGTCGCTTCGTCTGTGCGCCACCAGCGCCCGCGAAGGCCGCGATTGACAGCACGACGATAAGCACGACTCGACGCATGACACACCTCCCAAGAAATGGGGTCGGTCCGTTTCTGCTTCACCCGCGCAAGTCTTCCAAGAGCTCCTCGACACGCAGCAGGATACCGCCGGGAGCGCGGGGATCTTCCTCTTTCGGCCTGAGAATCTCCGCCTTGGAGAAGCCGGCCGTCACCGCCCCCGCCGTCGCGCGCGCCGTCCACCAGGCCGGTTCCGCCCGCGGACGCCGACCGATCGACCCTCGGCCGGCGCCGCGACCACCGGCTTCGTGTGCCTCTTTGATCGCGGCAGCACTGCCGGAAGGCGGCAGCGTCGACGGCGTCTTGAGGTCGACCTTCAACGTCACTGGCGGAATCAGCCGCAGATCCTCACGTTCCCGCACCAGATTGACCACCCGAATGGGATCCACCTTCGCCTTCTCACGGAATCGAATCGCGATGATGGCCCCCTCACGCTCGATGCTCTCGATACCCAACTGGTCGGCCAAGATACGAATCCGGCCATAGTCCGCGAGGTTGAGCACTGGCACGGGGGGTGGCCCATATCGATCGCGAATCTCCTCCATGACCTTCGTCAACTCGTCCTCACCGCGAGCCGCCGCGATGCGACGATAGATCATCAGTCGCTGGTTCATGTCGGGCACGAACTGCTCGGCAATGCGGAAGTCGATTCGCAGGTTCACGGTCGACCGCACATCGTCTTCGAGATCTTCGCCCTTCAGCTCGCGAATGGTCTCTTCGAGCAGCTTCATGTACATCTCGAAGCCGACCGCGTCGATCTGCCCGCTCTGTTCGCCACCAAGAAGGTTTCCTGCTCCGCGAATTTCGAGGTCGAGCGCCGCGATTCGGAACCCACTCCCCAGGTCGCTGAATTCCTTGATGGCAGCGAGCCGTTTGCGCGCGACGGGTGACAACGCCTCTTCGGGCGGAATCAAGAGATACGCAAAGGCTGGGCGATCGCTTCGACCCACGCGTCCCCGCAACTGGTAGAGCTGAGACAAGCCATACCGATCGGCGCGATTCACAATCATGCTGTTCGCGTTGGGAATGTCGATCCCGTTCTCGATGATCGTCGTCGATAGCAGCACGTCGGCTTTATGCGCCATGAAGTCGAGCATCGCCTTCTCGAGCGTATGCTCTCCCATTTGACCGTGCCCTACGACCAGTCGGGCTTCTGGTACCAGGCGCTGGATGAGATTGCCCATCGAGTAGATGGATTCGACGCGATTGTGGACGAAGAACACCTGACCACCCCGGGCCAGCTCGGTGCGAATTGCGCGCGCGATGACCTGCGCGTCGAACTTGACGACATTGGTCTGAATCGCCAGGCGGTCCTTCGGCGGTGTCTCGATGATCGACATGTCCCGGATGCCGACCAGCGACATGTTCAAGGTCCGCGGAATCGGGGTTGCGGTCATCGTCAGGACGTCGACTTTCTTTCGGAGCTGCTTGATGCGCTCCTTGTGGGCGACGCCAAATCGCTGTTCTTCGTCGACGATCAGGAGGCCAAGGTCCTTGAACTGAACGTCCTTGGACAGCAGCCGATGGGTGCCGACTAGGATATCCAAGTGCCCATCCTTGAGGCGGTCGAGGATCGTCTTCGTTTCCTGCGCGCTGCGGAAGCGATTGACGACATCCACGCGGACCGGGAAGGCCGCAAAGCGACGCTTCAGCGTTTCGACGTGCTGAAAAGCGAGCACGGTCGTGGGTGCCAGGAGGGCCACCTGCTTGCCGTCCATCACCGATTTGAAGGCCGCCCGCATGGCCACCTCGGTTTTGCCATAGCCGACATCTCCGCATAGCAGGCGGTCCATGGGCATTTGGCGCCTCCATGTCTCGCTTGATGTCTGCGATGGCGGTCGCCTGATCGGGGGTCAAATCCCACTCGAACGCGTCTTCAAACTCCTCCTGCCAGTGTGTGTCCGGCGCAAAAGCATGCCCTGGCATCGCGCGGCGAGCGGCGTAGAGCTTGAGCAGCTCCTCGGCCATGTCGCGCATGGCCTTCTTGACCTTCTTCTTCGCCTTGTCCCAGGAGGTCCCACCCAGGCGATCGAGCGACGGGCTGCCGGCGCCGGTGTACTTCTGGACGAGGTCGAGACGCTCGACCGGGACGAACAGCTTGTCATCGCCGTGATATCGAAGCTCGAGAAACTCTTGCACGATGTCGCCGTGCCCAACCGCAAGTTGCTTGAGCCCGACGAACTGTCCGATGCCATTGTCGACATGAACGATGTGGTCGCCGACCTTCAGGTCGCGGAGATCGGAGAGAAACGTTGCGGCGAGGGATCGCTTTCGACTCGCGCTCGTCCGTCGGCGATCTTCCTCGAAGACATCGGCTTCGGCATAGATCTGGAGCGCCGCCGCGGGAACCCGAAACCCACGCGACAGCAAGCCCTCGGCAACGAGCACCGCCCCCTCGACGCGTTCGTCGGCCTGCCCCGCCGGCAGGGCGCGCACGTCATAGTCGCGAAGCAATTCGACGGTTCGTTCCGCTCGCCCGTGTGTGCTCGCCACAAACAGCACGGTCTCGCCACGCTCACGCGCCTGCCGAACATCGGCCACCCAATCGCCGATCCGGCCCCGAAACTCCTGCGCCGGCTGCGAGGCGACGTGAGTGGACGCCGGCTGATGCGACGCCGACTCCCGGTCATCGCCGACGGCCAGCTCTTCGAGGGTGATCGCGTTAGCGAGAAAAGGCTCGATCTCCTCCGCCGGTGCGAAGAGCTCGTGCGGTGGACGACGTTCGCCGGCTGACGCGTCCTTGTCGCTGGTCCGTTCCTCGAACGACGACTGCAGCTGCGCACCCCATCGTTCAATCTGCGCGCGAGCATCTTCGGGCTCGGCGCACACCACCCGCACCGCGCGCGACGCCCGAAGGTAGTCGAAGATCGTGGCAGTGCCGCCCACGCCCCCGGGTTCGCGAACGGGGACGACCTGAAACTGGTCGAGCGTCTCGATCGATCGCTGCGTGCCGGGATCGAAGCGACGGATCGACTCGACGGAATCGCCGATGAATTCGACGCGAATCGGCGTCGGCTCTCCGGCCGGGTAGACATCGAGAATCCCGCCACGCAGGCAGTACTCACCGTGTTCGTCGACCGGATCCTGGCGTTCATAGCCGCCATCTACCAAGATCGCCGACAGCGCAAGCGGATCGATTTCTGTCCCGGGCTTCAAGTCGAACGATGTGGCGAGCACGTTTTCGGGGGACGCGAGCCGCGGCAGAAGGCCTTGAGCCGACGCGACAATCACTCGTGCCGATCCGAGGGCCGAGGCGTGGAGGGCGCGCGCGCGTGCCGACGTCACCCGAAAGTGTGGCGACAGGCCGCGATACGGATCGACCTGATGCGACGGTAAAGGCAGAACCAGGCGCTCGGCCACTGCTTCCGGCAGCGCTTCGAGTGCGCTCAGGAAGAAGCGCGTGTCCGACGTCGCATCCTCGAGATCGTGATCGGAGGGCAGGATCCAAAGGACAATCGAATCTCTGACCTCGTGGGCCAGCCCAGCCACCGCGAACGCCTTCGCCGCGGCGGTCAGACCCGTAACTGCCCGAGGGCGGGCCGACAAGCCGCTCTTGGCGAGTGCGCCGCTCAGCAGGGAACGAACGGAAAGCGATGTAGCAGTGGACATCCGTACAGACAGGTAGCCCGGAACCCACAGCGGGCCCAGGCCTCTTGTTCACGCTCTATTGTACGGTCACTTGAACCGGATGTTGGGTGTGAACTCCCAACCGTGCTGCGGCCGATAGATCCCCACGTCCTTGGTCCGCGACTTCACACGAAACGTATAGAGCAGCCGATGGTAGTCGTACGGATAGCCGTCGAGCTTGTGGACCGCGACATCGATCTTGTAGGTGCCTTCCACCAGCTCGAGGCTCGCGATGTGGAACTTGATCTCCCCGGTGCCTTCCATCGCTGCGGGTTCGAGCTCCTCGATGTGGGTATTGGTCCCGTAGCAGCAGATTCCCTCAGCGTTGAAGAGCCCGATGCCGAAGACGAAATCGTTCGTGGGCTGGTGAGCGCGTGTCTTGACACGAACCTCGAGCGGTTCGCCGGATTGGAACACGTGCCCCGGCGTGCCATCCTGGCCCACGAGCGTGACGTCCGTGATCTCGACCTCACGCGAGCCCCATCGCCCCTCGGTCGCCTGGAACATGTCGGCCGGAGAATTGACGATATCCGAGGGCTGACTCGTGGGCCTTGCATGAGACGATGACGTGACGTCGGCCACCGTCGCGGCTTCGTCCTTCGCGAGCTGCTGTTCTTCTGCCTTCTCGACGTCGATCAGGTAAGCCGCTACCACGCGCTTCGGCTCTCCCTCGGCGAGCGTCTTCCCCTTGTCGAGCCATAAGGCGCGATCGCAAAACTTTTCGACCAAATCGAGGGAGTGCGTGACGAGCAGGATGGTCTTGTTGCGGCGGCGGAACTCCGAGAACTTATCGAGGCACTTGACCGTGAACGACTGGTCGCCGACCGCGAGCACTTCGTCGATGAGGAGCACATCGGGATCGACGTGAATCGCGACCGCGAAACCCAGCCGCATGTACATTCCCGACGAGTAGGTCTTGACCGGGGCATCGATGAAGTCCGTCAGCTCGGCGAACTCGACGATTTCATCGAACCGCCGCTGGATCTCGCGCTTCGACAGACCGAGCATGATGCCGTTGATGAAGACGTTCTCGCGGCCAGAGATCTCGGGATGAAATCCCGCGCCCAGCTCGATCAAGGCCGAGATGCGGCCGTCGACCTTGATGGTGCCCTCGTTGGGTCGCGTGATGCCGGCCACACACTTGAGCAGCGTCGATTTGCCCGATCCATTCCGACCAATGATGCCGTAGGTGCAGCCCTTGGGCACGGTGAACGACACGCCGCGCAGGGCCGGGAACGTCTCATCCGGCTGCAGGTCGCGGATCAGGCTCCCCTTCAGCAAGGCCGACTTGAGGGTCGCGAACTGCTTCTTGCGGGCGTACCGGCGGTACACCTTGGAGACGTTGATGGCTTCGATCGCAATCATGCCGTCAGCAATCAGGCCTCAGAGACTCAGAGGCCCAGAGAACGAAGTTCTTGTACGCATCACGTTCAGGCGCTTCCCTAATAACTCTGTGCCTCTGTGCCTCTGAGGCTTCGTCGTCACACCTCTTCAGCAAACGAATCCCGCAACCGGTCGAAGACGAAGTATCCCGCGAAGAACACGCCCACCGATCCGATCAGGAGCGCCATCAGCCACTTCCAATGACCGTGCGGCCCGATATAGAAGAGGACCTCTTGATACGAAATGGCGAGGTGCGTCATCGGGTTGAGGTTCAGCAACCAGCGGTACCTCTCGGGCGCCTGCGACATCGGGTAGATGATCGGCGTCGTGAAAAACCACAGGGTCATGAGATTACCGAGTATGTCCTTCAGATCGCGAAAGTGAACGGTGAGCGCCGACACGAGCAGCGAGAGACCGAGCAGCAGGAACAACTGCACGAATACGATCACTGGAAACCACATCAGCTCGAGCACATCGAGCGGGCGCTGGTAGTAAACGAGGAACGCGACCAGGATCGGCAGACCGAGAAAGAAGTGCACCATGTTGGCCAGCACGGTCACAATCGGCAAGATCTCGGCTGGAAAGAGCACCTTCTTGATCAGATTGCCGCCACTGATGAGGACGTTCGACGCCTCGAGGATCGAGGCGGAGAACCAGGTCCACGGCAGAATCCCGCAAAACATGAACAACGCGTACGGTTCGAGATCCTGATCGCGTGCGCCGTACATCACCGTTGAAAAGACGAACGAATAGATCAGCAGGAGCAGCAGCGGGTTGATGAACGACCAGAAAAACCCCAGCACCGACCCCCGATACCGAGCCTTGAGGTCGCGCGCGACGAGCGTCTGAATCAGCCCGCGATAGCGGAACAGCGCACGAAGGTTCGCAAGCATCAAAGGCCCAGGGCCTGGCAGCCGGGGCCGCTAGTGGCGGGCGCCGCGCCGCGTCTCGGCCTGGAGCTGTTGCAGCGTCCTGAGTAGCGAGATACGGGCACGTTCGAAATCGATCTCGATCGGCATGTGCTGCAGCATCTCCTCGGCTCGTGCCATGCCCGCTTGGGCACGCGCCTCGTCGAGATCTTCGGCACGCTCGGCGACCTGCGCCAGAACCGTCACGCGATCCGGCAGCACTTCGACAAATCCCACGGACACCGCCAAAAAATGCTTCTCGGCGCCCTGACGGTACCACATCGTCCCCGTCCGTAGTCCGGCAAACAGGGGCGTGTGCCTGGGCAACACCCCGAAATCGCCCTCCTGTCCCGGCAACGCCACTTCGTCGACCTCAAAGGACAGGGACTGGTCGGGGGTGACGATGTTGAGGGTGAGTTTGGTTGGTAGCGCCACTGTTCACACCAACGTTCGGGCCTCAGAGGCTCAGAATCTCCGAGCTTCTCTTCATTTCCTGTTCTCTGAGACTCTGTGTCTCTGAGGCCTGTCCGTTACTACTGCTTTAATGTTTTCGCGTTTTCCAACGCTTCCTCGATCGTGCCCTGCAGGTAGAACGCCTGCTCGGGAATGCCGTCGTGCTTGCCTTCCGCGATTTCCTTGAAACCCTTGATGGTATCGGCAATCGACACGTACTTGCCTTCGCGGCCGGTGAATTGCGAGGCCACGAAGAAGGGCTGCGATAGAAAGCGCTGAATCTTGCGCGCCCGCGAAACCGTGAGCTTGTCTTCTTCGGAGAGCTCGTCGATGCCCAGAATCGCGATGATGTCCTGGAGGTCCTTGTAGCGCTGCAGAATCTGCTTCACCTGACGCGCGACGTTGTAGTGCTCATCGCCCAGCACGCGCGGATCGAGAATGCGTGAGGTCGACGCCAGCGGATCAACGGCTGGGTAGATCCCCAGCTCGGCGATCTGCCGCGACAGGTTCGTCGTCGCGTCGAGGTGTGCAAAGGTTGTCGCCGGCGCCGGATCGGTGTAGTCATCGGCAGGCACATAAATCGCCTGCACCGACGTGATCGAGCCCTTCTTGGTCGACGTGATGCGCTCCTGCAGCTCGCCCATCTCGGTCAGCAGCGTCGGCTGATAGCCGACCGCGCTCGGCATGCGACCAAGCAGCGCTGACACCTCAGAGCCCGCCTGCGTGAAGCGAAAGATGTTGTCGATGAACAGCAGGACGTCCTTGCCTTCGGCATCGCGGAAGTACTCGGCGACCGTCAGCGCCGACAAACCAACACGCTGGCGGGCGCCAGGCGGTTCCGTCATCTGTCCGTACACGAGCGCTGCGCGCGACTTCGACGGGTCCTTGATGTCGATCACGCCCGACTCCTGGAACTCGAGCCACAGGTCGTTGCCTTCGCGCGTGCGTTCGCCGACACCGCCGAATACCGACACCCCGCCGTGCTTCAGAGCGATGTTGTGGATCAACTCCATGATGATGACCGTCTTGCCGACGCCGGCGCCGCCAAAGAGGCCAATCTTGCCGCCGGTGAGGTACGGCTCGAGCAGGTCGATGACCTTGATGCCGGTCTCGAACATCTTGAGCTCGGTGGACTGCTGTTCCAGGGTCGGCGCGGCGCGGTGGATAGGCCAGCGCTCGGTCGCGTTGACCGGCCGATCCGGAAAATCGACCGGCTCGCCGAGCACGTTGAGCACACGCCCGAGCGTCGCCGAGCCAACCGGCACGGAGATGGGCGCGCCGGTATCGGTTGCGCTCATCCCGCGCTGCAGCCCGTCGGTCGGTTTCATGGCCACCGCCCGAACGCGCCCCTCTCCGAGGTGCTGCTGGACCTCGCACACGATGTCGACGGTCGCGCCGGCGACGTTGCCCGTGATGCGAATGGCGTTGTAAATGTTCGGTAGATAGCCGCCCTGGTACTCGACGTCCACCACCGGGCCGATGATCTGAATCACCCGGCCGACTTTTGGATCGGTTGCTGTTGCTGTCGCCATATCAAACTCTCGAACTAACACGCGCGAGTCCGAAGCTTTCGCTTCGGCCCGCATGACGGTCTACACGGACTGTGCTCCCGCGACGATCTCGATGATCTCGCGGGTGATCGCTGCCTGTCGAACCTTGTTCATGTAAAGCGTGAGTCGGTCCACCATCTCCCGCGCGTTGCGCGTCGCGCTGTCCATGGCCGTCATGCGCGCCGCATGCTCGGCCGCCGAAGACTCGAGCAGGGCGCGATTGACCTGTACCGCGACGTGGAACGGGAGCAGCGTGTCGAGCAGCTGCTCCGGCGACGGCTCGAAGAGATAATCGATCGTCGCGGCTGACGGCTCCTGTTCGAGCTTCGCGATCGGCAGGAGCCGCTCGAGGACGACCTGCTGCGACATGATGGACTTGAACTGGTTGTAGACGAGATACACCGACCCGATGTCGGGCGCGAGAAACTCCTTGATGGCGGTGCTCGCTATCGCCTGCGCGTGCGACCACTTGACGTTCTGGAACAGGCCGATCTCTTCGTACCGGACGTCGAATCCTCGGCGCAGGAAGAAGTCCCGTCCCTTCCGGCCGACGAGCGCCAGCGCCACCTGGTGGTTCGCGTCACCCCGGTGTCCCGTAATGAACTCCGCCGCGCCCTTGATCACGTTCGCGTTGAAGCTGCCGGCCAGGCCCCGATCCGCCGTGATGACGATCAGCAGCGGACGCTGCCCGGGCTGTTCCTGCAGCAAGACGTGCCTGGCCGCTTCGGTGCGCGTGGCCAGGCTGTTGAACACTCGCAGCATCTCCTGCGCGTAGGGACGGCTTCGCAGAATGCGCTCCTGGGCACGGCGCAGCTTCGATGACGAGACCATCTTCATGGCCTTCGTAATCTGCTGCGTCGACTTCACGGCGCGAACGCGGCGGCGGATATCGATAAGAGATGGCATGTCGTTACGCCCACATATGGGCCTCAGCTAGAGCTCAGAGACTCAGAACCCTTAACCATGGGTATCTCTGAGTCTCTGTGTCTCGGTGGCTTGTACGTCGTCAGCCCCTCGCTCCCGCCGCGCGCGCGGCGATGAACTGCTCATTGAACTCCTTGATCGCCGCCCCCAATGCCTTCTTGATCTCGTCGTCCAGATTCTTCTTGTCGCGAATCGTCTGCAGCACGTTGCCGAAGCGCGACTCCATGAAGCGATGAAACTCGGTTTCGTAGGCGCGAACGTCAGGCACCGCGACCTCGTCGAGCAAGCCCTGCGTGCCGGCGTAGACAATCGCCACCTGCTTTTCGACCGGCAGGGGCTGGTACTGAGGCTGCTTGAGCAATTCCACCAGCCGGGCGCCGCGATTCAACTGCTGCTGGGTCGCTTTGTCCAGGTCGCTCGAACCGAACTGCGCGAATGCCGCCAGCTCGCGATACTGTGCGAGGTCGAGCCGCAGCGTGCCGGCCACCTGACGCATCGCCTTGATCTGAGCCGAACCGCCGACGCGCGACACCGAGTTGCCAACGTTGATGGCCGGCCGCACGCCCTGGTTGAACAAGTCGGACTCCAGGAAGATCTGCCCGTCGGTGATCGAGATCACGTTCGTCGGGATGTACGCCGAGAGGTCGCCGGCCTGCGTTTCGATGATCGGAAGCGACGTCAGCGAGCCTCCGCCGTTGGCGTCGTTCAGCTTCGCGGCCCGTTCCAGCAAACGCGAGTGCAGATAGAAAACGTCACCGGGATACGCCTCGCGGCCGGGCGGACGACGAAGCAGCAGCGAGATTTCGCGATAGGCCTGGGCGTGCTTCGAGAGGTCGTCGTAGACCAGCAAGGCGTGGCGCCCGCTGTCGCGGAAGAACTCGCCCATCGCCGTCGCGGAATACGGGCTGATGTACAGCATCGGCGCCGGATCGGACGCCGCCGCGGCGACGACGATGCTGTAACGCAACGCGTCGCTCTCTTCAAGCGTTCGCACCAACTGCGCGATCGTTGACTGCTTCTGACCGATCGCGTTGTAGATGCAGATGACGCCGGTTTCCTTCTGATTGAGAATGGTGTCGAGCGCGAGCGCCGTTTTTCCCGTCTGTCGATCCCCGATGATGAGCTCGCGCTGGCCGCGACCGATCGGCACCATCCCGTCGATGGCCTTGAGACCGGTCTGGAGCGGCTCGCGCACCGGCTGACGATCGACGACGCCGGGAGCCAGACGCTCGATCGGAGCAAACTGTTTGGTGAGGACCGGACCCTTGCCGTCGATCGGCCGACCAAGCGCATTGACCACGCGGCCGAGCATTTCTTCGCCAACCGGAACCGAAATGATGCGCCCCGTTCGCTTGACCGGGTCGCCCTCCTTGATCTCGCGATACTCGCCGAGCAACACGCAGCCGACGCTGTCTTCCTCGAGATTCAGCGCGATGCCGAACACCCCGTGCGGGAACTCCAGCATTTCGCCCGCCATGGCTCGCTCGCAGCCATGGAGGCGCGCAATGCCGTCGCCCAGCGACGTGACGGTGCCGACCTCGGCCACATCGACGTCAACCGCGAAGCTTCCGATCTGCTCGCGGATGATTTTGGAAATCTCGTCAGCTTTGAGATTCATGTTTGCAGTTCCCTGATTCCTTGCCAAAACCTCTGTGGTTGCCGGCTACCGGTCGCTGCCCGTTCTGCGCCCTGCGCCCTGCGCCCTGATCACTGATCACTGATCACTGACCATCTGCTGCCGCATCTTCTGAAGCTGCATCCGAATGCTGCCGTCATACACCGTGCTCCCGATCCTTGCGACGACCCCGCCGATGAGCGCCGGGTCGACGGCCGGGTCGAGCTGCACGTGCTTGCCCGTTCGCGCTCCCAGGCTCTCCTCCAACGCATGCACACGCTCAGGCGCGAGCGGCACAGCGGAGGTAACGCGGCCGCGGACGATGTTCGAATGCGCCAACAACCGCTCGCGGTAGACATCGAGCAGGTCGGGTAGCAGCTCGAGGCGCCCTCGTTCCGCGAGCATGACCAGGAGCTTGGCGACCGGCGCTTGAACCCCAGCTCGATCGCTGAGAGCTCGCACGAGGCTGACGCGCGCACTCTGCGGCACAGCAGGATTGAGCATGGCGCGACGCAGCTCGGATGACGACGTCATGGCGCCGACAATCTCGCTGAGGTCGGCTTCGATTCGAGCCGGATCGGATTCCTGGATGGCAACCGCGAGCAGGGCTTTCGCGTACCGCGTCGCCGATGTTCTCAATGACATTTCAGTGCGCCGTTTCGCCGGGGTTGATCTTCGCCTGATCGAGGTAGCGACGGACCAGACGTTCGTGATCTTCAGGAGAAATCTGCTGCGGTAATTGATCGGAGGCCAGCTTCACGGCCAAGTCTGCGGTGTGCTCGACCAGCTCGCGTTTCGCCAACCGGAGTTGAAGTTCGATCTCGCGACGCGTTTGCTCGAGAAGACGCTCGCGCTCGGCGACGGCCATCGCCGCGATCCGCTGTTCCTCGGCAGCGATCTCTTCCGCGCCGCGGGTTCGCAAGGCCGCAATCTCTCCAGGCAACGCGCGGAGTTTGGCATCGATCTCGGCGAGCTGTGCGGCGGCCCCAGCTTTGACGTTGGCGGCCTCGACCAATTCCTTGCGAATCGTGCTGTGCCGCTCGCGCAGGTAGCTCACAAACGGCTCTTTGAGGAACCACCAGAGCCCGCCGACCAGGATTAGAAAGTTGACCGTCGGCCACAGCAGGCCGGCCCAGACGCTATGCTCCTCGCCGGCGTGCTCGTCAGCCGCATGCTCGCCGGCGGGTTGGGCGTGCTCCGCGGGCGGTTGTGTCGGCGCGGTGTGGTCGGCGGTGGCCGGAGCGGGCTGGTGCACCGCCTGGTCAGACAGCCTCGTGCTCGATGTCGCACGCGCGGCCGCCTCCCCGACGAGACCAGGACTCGCGAGAACCGTGAGAATTACGAGGTTTCGCGAAACCTTGTTCATTAATTCACAAGCGATGCGGCGCGACGACGACAACTGCACGTTCGACCCCCGCTAGGATGCGCGCCCGAGGACGCGCGAGACGATGGCACCGGCAAGCGCGTCCGCTTCACGGTCGAGAGTGGCCCGGGCTTGGTCGGTTTCCTGCGTCAAGCGACGCGAGGCGTCCCCCAACTCGCGCTCGACGATCGCGCGGGTCTCGCTGAGCAGGGCGGCGCGAGAGTCGAGCGCCGCGCGGCGGTTCTCGTCCATCGCTCGATACACGTCGCTGCGCGCAGCGTTGAGCTTCTGGGTGTACTCGGTTGTGGCGACGTTCGCGCGATCGGCCGCTGTCTCCGCCATTTGCCGTGCATCGGCCACAGCCTTGCCGCGCGCTTCGATCACACGAAGGATCGGTTGAAAGATGAGCGTGTTGAGGAGGAACGTACACGTCAGCAGAAACCCGATCACCCACAGGGATGTGATGTCCGGGATCACCGCGCTAAACCCTCAACGGTCTTCTGTTTCCGGTGCATGTCCGATTGCAGGGAACAACGGCCGAAATCCAAACAGTTGTTTATATCATACGGCAGCCGCCCGCCCGCAAACGGCCGTCCCCCTAGAGCAGACCTGGCGTGTGACCCGTTAGGCCCTATTATGGCAAATCACCTAATAACCAGGGCTGCGGTCTGCGAACGGGGTCCGACGTTTCCAATACGGACGGCCTGAACCCCAGCGCTGAGAAGGGCTTGCAGCGCCAAGTCGGCCTGCAGCTGGTCGACGGCCACCAAGAGCCCGCCGGACGTTTGAGGGTCGAAGAGGAGATCCTGAAGCGCTTCCGGCACTTTGGTGTCGATCTGCGCGATAGCTTCGAAGTGCTCGCGGTTGGCCGCCAACCCTCCAGAGCGGTTCTGACGGGCGATCTCGAGCACGTGGTCGAATAGCGGGACGTCTGCAGCCCGGATGTTGAAGGTGACTCGGCTGGCCACGGCCATTTCAGAACCGTGTCCGATCAGTCCAAAGCCAGTCACGTCGGTGCAAGCGTGCACGCCGTCGATCGTCGCGAGGGCTTCGGCCGCTGCGCGATTCAGCCGGCGCATGGACTCGACCGCTTGATCGACGAGTGCCGGGGACGCGCGATCGAATTTGATTGCGGTGCCGACGACGCCGGTTCCCAGCGGTTTGGTCAGAAGGAGCGCGTCACCAGGTCTTGCGCCCCCGTTCGTCAGCACCCGCGCAGCATCGACGGCCCCCGTTACGGCGTAGCCGAACTTGATCTCGTCGTCTTGCACGGTGTGTCCGCCAAGCAGGGCGACGCCGGCTTCACGCAGCTTGTCAAAGCCTCCTTGAAACACTGCCGCGATGACTTCTGGCTCGAGACCACTCTTCGGAAAGCCTGCGATCGCCAGTGCCGTCAATGGCCGGCCGCCCATCGCATAGACATCGCTCAAAGCGTTGGCGGCGGCGATCTGGCCGTAGATGTACGGGTCGTCGACGATGGGTGTAAAGAAGTCAACCGTCTGCACCAGCGCCGGGCCGCCCTCCCACAGGTACACACCCGCATCGTCATGAGTCCTGAAGTCGACCAGGACTCGGGGATCATTCGACGCCGGTAGATGGCTCAGAACCTGAGCGAGCTCGCTGGGCGCGAGTTTGCTCGCTCAACCAGCGCAACTGACCATCTCGGTCAGTCGCTTCCTGTGGGCCCGTGACATGCACTGATCTTACTGCGGCCGCGCCGGCGATATCAGCGTCGCGAATCGGTGAGGTGTTCGTACAGCCGCTGTAGTTCGTCGTCGTTGCGGTATGCGATCTCGATGGCGCCGCCCTTGCCACGGCGCTTGATCGTGACGGTCGTGCCAAGCGCGAGACGCAGCTGCTCCTCGGCTGCGCGCGTGTGCACGTCCTTGGTCTCTGCTCTGGGAGTGTTCTTGGCGACACCCGGCGCGGCCGTCTTCTTGACGATGGCCTCGGTCTCGCGAACGGAGAGACCGCGTGACAGCACCTCACGAGCAACGCGCCGTTGATCGGCTTCGCCGGCGAGAGACACGATGGCGCGCGCGTGACCCATCGATAGTTGTCCAGACGCGACTTCCTCTCTGACCTCGGCGGGGAGTTTCAGCAGCCGAAGCGTGTTGGCGATTGTCGATCGATCCTTGCCGACTGCGGTCGCGACGTCCTCATGGCGCATCTCGAACTCGTTGACGAGTCGCTGGTATGCGTGGGCTTCCTCGATGGGATTGAGGTCCTCGCGCTGAACATTCTCGATGAGCGCGATCTCCAGCCGGCGCTTCCGTTCATCTCCTCCAATGTCTTTGAGCACCACCGGCACGCTGGTCAGACCCGCGCGCTGGGCGGCACGCCACCGTCGCTCACCGGCGATGATCTGAAAGCGCGGAGAGGCACCCGGTGGAGTGGCGAGCGGCCGCACGATGATCGGCTGAATCACGCCGTTCGCTTTGATCGATCGCGCCAGCTCCTCGAGCCGCTCGTCGTGCATCGCGCCCCGCGGCTGGTAATCGTTCGGCTCCAACAGATCGACGTCGACGTCGAGTGAGGAGCGGGGCGACGGCGCCGGGTCCGGCAGATCGGGAATCAGTGCGCTCAGGCCTTTGCCGAGGGCGGGTTTGCGATCAGGCATCGTTCACCTTTTCAAGGTTCCAAGGTTCCACGGTTCCAAGGTTCCAATGTTCCAGGGTTCCAATGTTCCAGGGTTCCAGGGTTCCAAAAGTTCCACGGTTCCATAGTTCTGTTCGCGCGTGAGCCTCGACCAGAACCTTGGAACCCTGGAACCTTTCAACTAAACACTGGCCTCCATCGCGCCGGCGGTCTGATTGAGGGCCACGCGCGGGTTGCGCGTGCAGACTTCTCTCGCCAACGCGGCGTACGCTTCAGCGCCACGCGAGCGCGGGTCGTAGGTCATCACCGACTGGCCGTGACTCGGCGCCTCGGCAAGCCGGACGTTGCGCGGGATCACCGTGGTGTAGACCTTCTCCTTGAAGAACTCCCGCACGTCACGCGCAACTTGTTGGCCAAGATTCGTCCGTTCGTCGTTCATCGTCAGGAGGACGCCTTCGATGTCGAGGCCGGGGTTGAGGGCGGCGCGGACGCGGCGGAGTGTTGCCACGAGATCCGCCAAGCCCTCGAGGGCAAAGTACTCGCAGTGGAGAGGGATCAGCACGGTGTCGGCCGCGACCAGCGCGTTGAGGGTCAGTAAGCCCAGCGACGGCGGCGAGTCGATGATGATGAATTCGAAGCGTGATCGAAGTGGCTCGGCGAAAGCGCGGAGACGTCGTTCGCGCTGCTCGAGCGGAATGAGCTCGATCTCCGCACCTGCCAGATCGCGGGTCGCGGGAACGATGCTCAGGCGCTCGACTGTTGTGGGAAGGATGAAATCGTCTACTGATAGCGTCCCGGTCATGAGCGCCTGATAGATCGTGCCGCCGGTCGCGGTCTGTCCCTTGAGCCCCAGGCCGCTCGTGGCATTGCTTTGTGGGTCGACGTCGATGACCAGGGTCGAGTGGCCGTTGAGGGCGAGTGCGGCGGCGAGGTTGATGGCGGTGGTGGTCTTGCCGACGCCTCCTTTCTGATTCGTCACAGCTATCACCTTTGCAGTCAGCTGTTTAGGGTGATGAGCGGGGTGAGGGGTGGGCGCGCCAAATTCCGGAGGCATCATTTTTTCTGGTTTTTGACCTAATTCATCGAATTAGAGGCGTTTGCGGGAGACCTGCCGGGTCACAGCTTACGCCTGGGAATCGCAGCGCGCAAGCGTTCTCAGGGCGCAGGGCGCAGGGCGCAGGGCGCAGGGCGCAGGGCGCAGGGCGCAGGATGCCACAAGCTCCGCCCTTTTCGTTGTGCCGTTTCGTTGTGCCGTTCGTTGTGCCCTTGCCCTGTGCCCTGTTCCCCGCCCAGTGTTCCACGTGGAACGTTAGCCCCTTCCGATCGGCTTCTTTTCCAAAACGACCAGGCGCGAGCGGAGTGATTCGACGAGCGGATAGGTAGCCGTCCAAGACAGCGGCGGCGTAATGGTCCCCGCGCCATCGCCGCCGCCAGGCCCACGAAAGAGAAACACCTGGCCACCGGGCTTGAGAAACGCTTGCAGACTCAGAAGCGTGCGCGGCTCCATTCGCACAGCGCGAACCGTTACCACATCCAGTGCCTCATGCAGCTCGGGACGCGTGAGCAACTCCTCGAAGCGAGACATCTCAACCTCGGCGCGTCCGATTCGAAGCTCTCGAATCGCCTCGCGCAGGAACACCGCCTTCCGCGTCTTGGCCTCAACCATTCGCAGGTGGAGACGCGGCGTCGAAAGCACGAGAGGGATCGCTGGTGATCCGCCCCCGGAACCGATATCGATCAACGTTCGGCTCTGCGGTTGAATGTGTCGCGCGGCCACCAGCGGTTCAATCAGGAGGCGGTCGATGCTCTCATCCTGGCCGGCCGGTTCCAGACGCGACGTCAAGTTGATCTTGGCGTTCCACCGCGTGAGAAGGTCGTAGTAGCGCTCAAAAGCCAGCGTCAAGTCTGCGTCAATCGGGACGCCAGCGCGTCGCGCGCGGCGGTGTAACCGCTCGCGAAACTCGCGAGCGGTCATCCGAGAGCCTCCGAGCTAATGGGCTCAGCGGTCCACCGTCGGAGATAGGCGGACAGCACGGCGACCGCGGCTGGCGTCGCTCCCGGAATCCGAAGCGCTTGACCAAGAGTTTCGGGGCGCGTTTCCGAGAAGCGCTGAACGAGCTCGCGAGAAAGACCCGGAACCCGATCGAACGGAAACGACGCCGGAATTCCAACGTGCTCCTGGCGTTGACTCCGCTCGACAGCTGCCACCTGCCGCCGGAGATAACCCTCGTACTTGATGGCGGTTTCTGCCGAGATCAGGTCCAGGTCGCGGTCCTCTGGGGGGCCGGGTTCGATCGAGGTGGCACCCGACTCGATCAGTCCTGCCAGTGTAACGTCCGACCGTTTCAGGACTTGTGCGACCGGGGTCCTGGAGCCGGTGAACTGAATGGTCACCCGTTGAAGCGTCTCGACGTTGCACTCGAAGCGCTCTCGCCGTGACGCAAAGCGCTCCCAGCGGTCGTTGTCGACCAAGCCGGCGTCTCGGGCGATCGGCGTCAGCCGCAGATCCGCGTTATCGACCCGAAGCAAGAGTCGATGCTCGGCCCGTGACGTGAACATCCGATAGGGCTCGAGACACCCCTTGGTCACCAGGTCATCGATCATGATGCCGATATAGGCCTGGTCTCGTCTGAGAATCAGCGGCGATTCGCGCCGCGCGCGCTTCGCGGCGTTAATGCCGGCGACAATCCCCTGCCCCGCCGCCTCCTCGTAGCCAGACGTCCCGTTGATCTGGCCCGCTAGAAACAACCCCTCGACCCTGTGGGTTTCGAGTGTCGCTCGCAACTCGGTTGGCTGGATGAAGTCGTACTCGACCGCGTAGCCTGGTCGCAGCATCTCAGCTGACTCGAGGCCGGGCAGGGCGCGCACCAAACGCTGCTGAATCGGGCCGGGCAGGCACATCGAAAAACCGTTGACGTAGATCTCGTCCACGTCGATACCTTCGGGCTCCAGGAAGATCTGATGGCGGTCCCGTTCTGGAAACCGCATGACCTTGTCCTCGAGTGACGGACAGTACCTCGGGCCGATTCCGGCGATCTGGCCATTGAACAAAGGCGATTCGTGGATGTGGGCTCGGACGAGACCGTGGACCTCGTCCGTCGTGTGGACAAGGTGACAGACGATGCGGTTTACAGGCGTGTCGGTTGTGATGAATGAGAATGGAGCCGCTGGGTCATCGCCCCGTTCCACGTGGAACACTCCCTGGCCGACTGCAGCCGACCAATCGATCGAGCGCCGCGAAAGGCGTGGCGGCGTTCCGGTCTTGAGGCGGCCCCACCTAAAACCCAGCGCCTTGACCGATTCTGCGAGGTCGCGCGATGGCGGTTCGTCGGCGCGACCCGCTGGCCGCTGCTCCCTCCCGACATGAACGAGACCGTTGAGGAAAGTCCCGGTCGTGATAACGAGCGACGCGCACTGCATCTCGGACCCATCCTCAAAGGCGAGACCAGTCACCCGACCTGCGTCGAGGAGAACCCGACCGACACGACCGAGTTTCCATTCAATGATGGACTGACCCTCCAAGGCGCGACGAACCCACTCGCTATAGCCCAGCTTGTCGGCTTGGGCGCGAGGTGACCACACCGCGGGGCCACGGCTGCGGTTGAGCATCTTGAACTGCAGTCCGGTGGCGTCGATGGCGCGGGCCATCAGCCCGCCAAGAGCGTCTATCTCTCTGACTAGATGGCCTTTAGCGGTTCCGCCGATGGCAGGGTTGCAGGGCATCAGGGCCACTGTCTGCTTGGAAAGCGTACAAAGGGCCACCGTGCAGCCAAGTCGCGCCGCCGCCCAGGCCGCTTCCACGCCCGCATGGCCTGCGCCGACCACAACCACATCGAATTTAGGCATCTATAATGCTCTGTCTATCTGATTTACTTATTCTAGGCTCTCTCTTGATCATACGGCTGGCGCCGGATGACCGGGGTCTTTGTCAAAGGGACCGTCCCTCCCCGATTCATTTACCAATGCAAAAACGCTCGAAGATGTGACGCAGCAGATCGTCGGTGGTTCGCTTGCCCGTGATTTCTTGAAGGTGGGACGCCGCCTCCTGCAGGTCCGCAAGAATGAACTCTTCGGAGGGTGACGACGTTGGCGACAGCGCGTCAAGCGCGCGACTCAGAGCAGCTCGAGTCGATTCCAGCAAGGCGATGTGGCGCACGTTCGTGACGAGCGGATCGTCATGGGTCTCGCTTTGCTCCCCCAGTGCCTGTGCCATTCGGTCCATCAATTGCGGCAGTCCCTCGCCCGTCTTCGTGGAGACCGCAACCGCGTCCGCGAGGGCTTCCTGATCGACCGTCCATACAGCCGGCAGATCCGTTTTGTTGACGACGAGCACTCGCGCATCTGGTGACAACGAGGCAATCAGGGCCCGATCGGCCGCAGAAAGCGCCCGCGATCGATCAAGAACGACGAGCCTGAGGTCGGCCGTGTCGGCCGCTCGGTGCGCGCGAGCGATGCCTTCCTGTTCGACGAGGTCATTCGAATCGCGGAGACCGGCGGTATCAACCAGGCCGACCGACAGGCCACGAATGTCGGCGCGTTCGGTGAGCAGATCGCGCGTCGTGCCCGGAATCGGCGTGACAATGGCGCGCTCGGCGTTGAGCAGCGCGTTGAACAAGCTCGACTTGCCGACGTTGGGCGTCCCGACAATCGCAACACTCGCGCCTTCTCGTATCAATCGCCCGCGACCAGCTTGCGCCAGGATTGTTGCGACTTGCTCGGTCAACGCGCTGATCTCGTTGCCGGCCGCCTGGCGCTGCACAAAGTGATAGCCTTCGTCCGGAAAATCGAGGGAAGCCTCGAGACGCGCCGTCAAATCAAAGAGGCGTTGCTCGAGCCCGGCAATCCGGACGGTCAGCGTGCCTTGAAGTTGATCGAACGCCGCCCGAGCCTGGAGCGGCGTGACCGCTTCGATCAAGTCTCCGACGGCTTCGGCCTGCACGAGATCGAGTTTGCCGTTCAAAAACGCGCGCAGCGTGAACTCACCGGGCTCTGCCAAACGCGCCCCGTTCGCGATCGCCTCACGCAGCACGCCCTGCAAGACCATTGGGCTGCCGTGCACGCTGATCTCAGCGACCTCCTGGCCGGTATACGAGTGAGGCGCGACGAAGACCGTGACGATCACTTCGTCACTCACGCCCAGCGTGCGCAGGCGGGCTAGCGTCGCATGTCGAGCGACGAACGGCGGGGTGCGATGAACCAGATCGCGCGCGATCGTCGCCGATGCGGGACCACTGAGCCGGACGACACCCAGCCCGGAGCGTCCGATCGGCGTCGCGATTGCGACAATCGTGTCATCGGTGTCAAACATCGCGGGTCCGACGGAGTCTCAGCCGCCGGCGTAGCCGTCAGTGGTTAAACGATGAAAGACAAGGCACGGAAGCGCGTGTTTCCGTGCCCTGCTATTTCACCGAAATGATCACGGTTTTCTCGAAGGCGTCGCCAATGCTCTCCGAAGAGACCGATTCGACCTCGCCAACGGCCAGGTGCACGATTCGCCGTTCGTAGGGGTTGAGTGGGCCAATCTCCTGGGCGAGACCGGTGTCACGCGCCTTCTGGGCGAGAAACGTCGCCATCTGTTTCAACTCGGCGTCCTTGCCACGACGATAGCCCAGGCAGTCGACGACCAGTCGCCGGCGCTCGTCCACTTCCTGTCGAAAGACGGCGGCAACAACATGCTGCAGCGCCGCCAGCGCTTCGCCCTGCCGTCGAATGAGCAATGACCCATCCTCACCCGTCAGATTGATGCGCAAGCCGTCCTCCATCTCCTCGGTCTCTGCCTTCAGCGTGAGCCCCATCGCGGAGACGACCTTCTCAACGAACGTGCCGATTTCAACAGGTGTAGCCATTGGGATCTAGTGAATGAGTGAGTGGGTGATTGGGTGGTTGCAATGGGTGATTCCGCGATTGAGTGATTGTATTGGGCGATTGGGCGATCGGATTGGGCGAGTGCGTAAGTGTCGGGAGCACGTGCGCGTTTGTCGCGAGCGCGTGCGGGCGACAGCGTGCGTCCACACGACCGTTCACGGCTTCGAGCCGGCGCGCGCCGGCACCTTCGGATGCCCGAGCACTGAGTTCGTGAAGTACTGCTGGCCAATCGTCCACAGGTTGCTGACAAACCAGTAGATCACCAAGCCTGCCGGCGCAAAGAGCATCGTCACCGTGATCATGATGGGCATGAACATCATGATTCGCTGTTGCGTCGGGTCGGCGGACGCGGGTGTCATCCGCATCTGCAAGAACATCGAGGCCCCCATCAACACCGGAAGGATGTAGTAGGTGTCGGCGCCCGACAGGTCTGGAACCCACAGAAAATCGTGCCCGCGAATTTCAATGGCCTGCCCGAGCATGGCGTAAAAGGCAAACAAGAAGGGCATGGTCAGGAGCGTTGGCACGCAGCCACTGGCTGGATTCACGCCCCGGCTCTTATAGAGCTCCATGACCTCCGTGTTCATCTTCTGCCGTTCAGGATCGGTGATCTTGTACTTGGCGTATCGTTCCTGAATGGCCTTCATGTGCGGCTGCAGTTCCTGCATCTTCCGCATCGAAACAACGCTCTTGTGACGGAGCGGCGCCATCGCGAGATTGATGAGGATCGTTAGAACGATAATCGCCCAACCCCAATCGCCGACGAATCCGTGGACCCATCGCAGCGCGTCGAGCAGTGGCGCGGCCAGCCAGGCGAACATTCCAAAGTAGATGGCGCGCGTGAACTCCGGATCGATGCTTCGCATCACATCGAGCTGCTTGGGACCGACGAAAAAGCGGGCGTTCTCAGGAGCGGCGGGAAATTGCACCGCGTAGGCCACGTACTGGCCAATCATCTGTGGCCCCGAGGGCGCTGGTATCGACACCGGTCGATACTCGAGACGCGCCGGCGACGCGGGCTGCAGCACTGCGCTGATGAAGTAATGATCATCCACCCCTGCCCAGCGGAGCTGGCCTTCCCGGACGATGCCGCTGCCCATCGACGTGGCGGGCGCGCGCACGACCTCTCCGTCCTGGTGGTAGATCGCTTGCGCGAGATACGTGTAGGCCGGTGACAGGAAGGATCCGGGTTGTGTGCGAGCGATGCCGTCGCCCAGCCCAGGGCCCCACTCCACCGTCGGGTTCAACACCTCGTTCCCCTGCTGCACCTGCGCGGTAAAGGACACGACGAACGAGGCGGGCTCAAAGGAAAACACCTTGCGGGCCCGGAGCCCCTCAGCCGTTTCCAGTTCGAAGGCGAGTGTGGTCGGCGTGGCCGTCGCGTCAACGGATGCGCCCTCGGCTCCAGATACCCGATACAGGGCGTCGTTCAGCCGCGTGGTGGCTGCGGCGTCGTCGACGCGCAGCGAGAATGGCCACGGCAGATCGGTCGGGATGGATTCGGGAATCAGATCCAGCGGCTGTCCCGCATCGTTTTTGTACTCCTTGAGGACCCAATGCCGCAGGCGGCCGCCCCGGTTGCTAAAGACTGCCCGGACCTTTTGCGTCTCAACCGTGATTTCGCGTTCAGCCGTGTCGCCGACCAGCAGCGAAGGTGTGGCAGCAGGCAAGATCGGAGCCGCCGTCACGGGGGGGGCCGGCACGACGGGCTCCGGCGCCGCGACCGTCGCGGCGGTTGCCGGCGTGGTATTGGCAGGCGGCGCAGGCGGCGGGACGAACAGTGCCTGAAACGCGACTAGCACCACGAAGGAGAGCGTAATAGCGAGCAGAACGCGACGTTCCATCAGCGGGTCGGATGTGAGTGGGATGAATGTTCAGTCGGGTGGGGGACGGGATCGAATCCCGACCCACCGAACGGGTGGCATCGGCACAGCCGGACCATTCCAAGCCACCCGCCTCGGACCAGGCCATGGCGAGCGATTGCCTCGGCGGCGTAATCGGCGCAAGTCGGGACGAACCGGCAAGCGCCTGTAAGCCACGGAGAAAACAGATACTTATACGCTCGTATAAGGGCGAGCGCCGCGCTTGCGGCGGGCCCCGGCAGGGGCTGACGGGTGGCGACGAAGGGCCCGATCGAGGAGTTCACTGAGTTCGCGCTCGAGGTCGAGGTAGGGTGCATCGGCGAATTGGCGGCGCGGGACAACGATGATGTCGAGGTGCGTATCAGGCTTCAGGTGGCGGAATAGTTCGCGTGCGAGGCGCTTGGCTCGATTCCGGACGACCGCTCCACCAATCTTGCGTGTTGCCGCAATACCGAGCCGGGCATGGTCACCATCATTGGCTATGACGAAGAGCGTCATGAGTTGGCCACTGAGCCGGGCGCCGGTCTCGTAGGCGCGCTCGAAATCCGCACGACGTCGAATGTGTTCTGCCGGCCTGAATCGAGGCATGACGCGCTGTCACGCCGGCATAAGGGCACAGCGTGCCGACCACGGAGCTATCGCTCGTCAGAGACCGTCAACCGCTTTCGTCCCTTCGCCCGGCGGCGTTTCAGGACCTGTTGACCATCCTTGGTCGCCATCCGGACCAAAAAACCGTGGGTCCGTTTGCGATGACGGTTGTTTGGTTGAAATGTACGCTTACCCTTCGCCATCGATGAGTCCTCAGGAAACTTCTGATTCTACACCAGCCGGGTGTCAACGCCGGGCTCAAACAGTCAAAGAGCTCCGTCACGGTGGAACGGGCATGCTAGGATCGCAGTTTCGCCTTGCGGAAGTTTTCCACAACTGTGGAAAAGGTTGTGGAAAAACCTGAGCAAACACGGCCGGGGCAGCGGCGGATCGCCGTTTTTCGGGCGTTTCCGCGATGCGAAGGGCCAGAAACGGCTCCAAACGGTTGTTTCGTTGCAGTGACGGTTGCAAAGACCGTGTAACACCGCGCTCGGCGCGAGGCGAAAGTCCGAAAGCACCGAGTTTCAGGGCGTCTACGAGCATGTCCGCCAACTCGATTTGGGAACAGGTCCTGAGCCGCATCGAATCAAAAGTCGGCCGGCACAGCTTTTCGACCTGGTTCAAACCTACGTCCATGCTGGTCGACCACGGTGCCAAGGTTGCCGTGAAGGTCCCAACCGTACTGTTCACCGAATGGCTTCCCAAGCACTATTCGGTCGTGCTGGCCGAAGCGCTCAAGGACGTGGGCAGGCCCAACACGGAACTGGTCTTCATCCCAGACGATGGAAGCCCGACGGAGTCGCCCGACCTCGTGGCTGAGCCGCCCCTGCTCGAAGCAGACCCTACTCATCCCGTCGTCAGCCAGGCGGGCCTCAACCCACGCTACACATTCGATACTTTCATCGTCGGGCCCTCGAATCAGTTTGCCGATGCGGCCTGTCGCGCGGTCGCCGAAGCGCCGTCACGTTCGTACAACCCGCTGTTCATCTACGGCGGCGTCGGCCTGGGCAAGACGCATCTGATGCACGCCATTGGGCACTACGTCCTTCGGCACAGCCGCGGCATGAGGCTCACCTACATCTCGTCCGAACGCTTCATGAACGAGATGATCAACGCGCTACGTTTTGACCGCATCCTCGACTTTCGCGAGCGCTATCGCAGCGTCGATCTGCTGCTGGTTGACGACATCCAGTTCGTCTCGGGAAAGGAAGGCACGCAGAACGAGTTCTTCCACACGTTCAACGCACTGCACGACGCGCAGAAGCAAATCGTCATCAGCAGCGATCGACCGCCGCACGAAATCCCGGCGCTCGAGGAGCGGTTGCGATCACGATTCGAGTGGGGTCTGATTGCCGATATTCAACCGCCCGACATCGAAACGAAAGTCGCAATTCTCAAGAAAAAGGCGGAAACTGAAGGGGTTCCTTTGCCGGACGGCGTGGCGCTGTACATGGCCAGCCGCTTCAAGTCGAACATTCGCGAGCTCGAAGGGTCACTTATTCGGCTGATCGCTTACGCGTCGTTGAGAGGGCAGGCGCTGACGCTGGAGCTCGCGCAGGAGGTGCTGCGAAACGTAAAGGATTTGGACGAGAAGGCGATCACGATTGAGCAGATTCAGAAGTTCGTCGCTGATTACTACCAATTGAAGCTGGCCGACCTGAAGTCGCGGAACAACTCGAAGTCGATCGCCATGCCTCGACAGGTCGCCATGTATCTGTGCAAGTCACTGACCCATGCGTCCCTGCCCGAGATCGGCCGCAGCTTTGGCGGCAAGCACCACTCGACGGTGATTCATTCGATCAAAAAAGTCGTAGACTTGCGGACCAAAGACGGGGCGTTCAACAACCTGATCAACAGCCTCTTGGAGTCGTTTAAGTAGATTTCCACAACCCCATCTGTTGACGTCTTGTTGATGGCTCCAACCGACCCCAAACGAGCCCGGAAAGGCTCCGGTTGTCCACGCCGGTACCACAGAAAAATCCACAGTTTAAATTGTTGATAGATTTGGGGTTACAAGCACGGCTAATTTCGTCAACAGCACCTATTTCCTGTATAATTTCTTGTCTACTCTCATTACCTCAAGATTGAGTCGTACACAGGGGTCCAAAGGACCCGTCCATCCGGGGACAATTTCATGGAACTGGTCGCCAGGAAAGCCGATCTTGTGCGGGAACTGCAATTCTTCCAGCAGATCGTTGAGCGCAAGAACACGATTCCCATCCTGGCGAACGTGCTGCTCGAATCGAACGGTAGTGAGCTGACGCTTCTCGCCACCGATCTCGAAGTGGCCTTGCGCAGCCGTTGCGAAGCTGCCGTCGACCAGGCGGGTGCCGTAACACTACCCGCGAAGAAGTTGTACGAGATCGTGAGGGCGTTGCCCGAGTCGGACGTCAAACTTGCCACCGAAAAAGGCGGGACTGGCGTGAAGGTGTCGGCCGAGAAGTTTGAGTCGCGAATGCCCACGCTGCCGCGCGAGGACTTTCCGAGCCTTCCCGAAGCAGGCGCAGGTGTGCGATCGACGATCAAGGGAAACGCGCTCCGCGAGATGGTGGCGAAGACGCAATTTGCGATTACGGGCGAAGACACGCGGTTTTATTTGAATGGCGCGTTGTTTCTGCTCCGTCCCGACGCGATGACGCTGGTCGCGACTGATGGCCATCGTCTCGCGCTGGTCAATGCGCGCCGCGACCCGGCGGGCCCGGCGGGTGACGAGATCAAGGCCATTCTTCCGCGGAAGACGCTGGCCGAGCTCTCGCGCCTGGTCGTGGACGACAGCGACGTCCACTATGAGCGGGGCGAGAACCACCTGTTTTTCGAGATCGGGCCGCGCCTGTTGATCTCGCGAATGATTGATGGACAGTTTCCGGCTTACGAGAAGGTCATTCCAAAAGCGAATGACAAGCGCATCGAGTTCGAGCGCGATCGCTTGACGAGCGCCGTCCGTCGCGTGTCGATTCTGTCGAATGAACGTTCTCGAGCTGTGAAGTTCCTGATTGACAAGGGGAGGGTCGAGGTCACCTCCAGCAGCCCGGAGTTCGGCGAGGCGCGCGAGCCGCTCAGCGTGGACTACAGCGGCCCGGCGCTGACGATTTGTTTCAACGCGCAGTATGTTCAGGATTTCCTGAACGTTGTCGAAAGCGATGTGGTCGCGCTCGAGTTGAAAGACGAGGTAAGTCAGGCGGTTATGAGACCGGTCGGCGTCGAGGGTTACGACTACACCTACGTGATTATGCCGATGCGGGTGTGAGAGAGGCACAGACAGGCCGATAAACGGGAAAGCCCCCGAGACGCAGAGTCTCAGAGACAGGGAGCCATTACGAGTTTCTGAGTCTCTGTGCCTCTGAGGCTTGTTTGTGATCACGGTCGCGGCGCGTGATATCGCCGCTGATTTGGAACCAAGTGTCCCAGACTGAAGAACAGATCACCAACGGCGCGGCGGACCAATACGGCGCGGAGAGCATCAAGGTCCTCGAGGGCCTCGAAGCCGTGCGGAAGCGTCCGGCGATGTACATCGGGTCGACAGGACCCTCCGGGCTCCATCACCTCGTCTACGAGGTCGTGGACAACTCAATCGACGAGGCGCTGGCCGGGTTTGCGACCGAAGTCAACGTCACCATTCACATCGACAACTCGGTGACCGTGGTCGATAACGGCCGTGGAATCCCGACCGACTTGCACGAAAGCGGTCGGTCGGCCGCCGAGGTCGTGCTGACCGTGTTACACGCCGGCGGCAAGTTCGACAACAACAGCTACAAGGTGTCGGGCGGACTGCATGGCGTCGGGGTCTCTGTCGTCAATGCACTGTCCGAGCGTCTGGACCTCGAGATCTGGCGCAACGAGCAGGTTTACCAGCAGGTCTATGAGCGTGGCGCGCCGCAGGCCGATCTGGTCGTGACCGGAACCACGAAGAAGCGCGGGACGAAGGTCACGTTCAAGCCAGACAGCAGGGTTTTCGAGACGATCGAGTTCAGCTTCGACACGCTGGCGCAACGGCTGCGCGAGCTCGCCTTCCTCAATGCCGGGGTCACCATCACGCTCGACGATGAGCGCGATGAGAAGAACCACAAGTTCCACTATGACGGTGGCATCGTCTCGTTCGTCGAGCATCTCAATAAGAACAAGGGGCTCGTCAACGAGAAGGCGATTTACATGCGCGGCGAGCGGGAGGGGATTGAGGCCGAGATCGCTCTTCAGTGGAACGACGGCTACAATCCGCAGGAGTTCTCGTTCGCGAACAACATCAACACGCACGAAGGCGGTACGCACCTGTCGGGCTTCCGGTCCGCGCTGACCCGAACCGTCAACTCCTACGCGCAGCACAACAATCTGACGAAGGACTTGAAGGATGCGACCATCAGCGGCGATGACATCCGCGAAGGGATGACAGCGGTCATCAGCGTGAAGATTCCGCGGCCGCAGTTCGAAGGTCAGACAAAAACGAAACTGGGCAACACCGAGGTCAAGGGCATAGTCGAATCGATCGTCAATGATCGGTTGGGAGCCTACCTGGAGGAGAACCCTTCGGTCGCCAAGCGGGTTCTGATGAAGGCCATCGACGCTGCGCGGGCGCGCGAGGCGGCCCGCAAGGCTCGCGACCTCGTGCGGCGCAAGGGTGCGCTCGACGGCAGCTCGCTCCCAGGCAAGCTCGCGGACTGCCAGGAACGCGATCCCGCGCAGGCCGAGATCTACATCGTCGAAGGCGAGTCGGCCGGAGGGTCGGCCAAGCAGGGGCGCGACCGCCGCTTCCAGGCCATCCTCCCCATCAAGGGCAAGATTCTCAACGTCGAAAAGGCGCGCCTCGACAAGATGCTCAGCTCAGACGAAATCAAGACGATTATCGCGGCGCTCGGCTGCGGCATCGGCACCGAAGATTTCGATCTGAGCAAGCTGAGATATCACCGCATCATCGTCATGACCGACGCGGACGTGGATGGCTCGCACATTCGCACCCTGCTGCTGACGTTCTTCTACCGCCAGATGACCGCGCTGATCGAGAACGGTCACGTGTTCATCGCTCAGCCACCGCTGTTCCGCGCCAAGCGTGGCCGTCAGGAGACGTTCATCAAGGACGAACGTGCGCTCGAGAACTTCCTCGTGCATCGCGCCGTGGAATCGCGGCACGTGCGGCTCGCGGACAACTCCGAACTGTTCGGTGAAACGCTCGAGAAGCTGCTGCACGGCGTGATTGGCTATCGTCGCGTGATGCAAGGCGTCGAGCGTCGCGGACACCCACGCGACGTCGTGGAGGCGCTCCTCGACCGCGACGTGCGCGATCGTGCACTGTTCGAGAATCAGCTGGCCTTGGAGAACCTCGCGCTTCAGCTGACAACCCCCGTCCGCGAGGTGACGGTCGTGCGGGACGAAGAGCACAACGCCTGGCAGCTGCGGATCGACGATCGATCGAACGGCTATCCACGTGTCGATCAGCTCGGCCCGGAGTTCGTGACCACGGGCGAGTACCGCACACTTGCCGCCAGCTATGCGGACATCCGCGATCTGGTTCGAGCGATGCGCAAGGGCCCGGTAGAGATTCGAACCGTTGCCGGCGCCCGCGAAGAGGAGCCCGCGGACGAGTCCGTGGAAAGTGCGACCGTGGAGCGCACGGCCGCGGAACAAAGCGCGCTCGAAGAGCTCGGTGTCGCGCCGAGGGAACCCGATCAAGGTGCGGCGTCGGCGAGCATGGGCAAGCCGGTGCGGAAAGACAGCGGCACCCTGCAGATCCGGTCGCTCGACGAATTCGTCGAACACTTCATCGGGCTCGGTCGGAAAGGCATCGCGGTCAACCGCTACAAGGGGTTGGGTGAGATGAACCCCGAGACGCTGTGGGCGACGACGATGAACCCGGAGACGCGCACGTTGCTGGAGGTCAAGGCCGAGGACCATACCGAAGCCGACCAGATGTTCACCACGCTGATGGGCGACCAGGTCGAACCGCGCCGGAAATTCATCGAAGAACACGCACTCGATGTGCGGAATCTGGACATATAGCAGGGCGTAGGGCACAGGGCATAGGGCTTAGCGGGAACAGAGATGCATTTCCCTAAACCCTCAACCCTGCCCTTTGCCCTAAGCCCCATGCCCTACGCCCTTCTGAAATGACCACCGAACAACGTATTCCCGTAAACATCGAAGACGAAATGCGCCGCTCGTACCTCGATTACGCGATGAGCGTGATCATCGGGCGGGCGCTGCCTGACGTTCGCGACGGGTTGAAACCGGCGCATCGGCGCGTGCTGTACGCCATGCGGCAGATGGGCCTGGCCTCGAATCGTGCGCATCGCAAGTGCGCGAAGATCGTCGGCGAGGTGATCGGCAACTATCACCCGCACGGCGATGCGCCGGCTTACGATACGCTCGTCCGTTTGGCGCAGGACTTCAACATGCGCTACACGCTGGTCGACGGCCAGGGCAACTTTGGGTCCGTCGATGGGGATCCGCCGGCGGCCTATCGGTACACCGAAGCCCGCCTCGAGGCGTTGTCGGAATCGATGATGTCCGACCTCGACCGGGACACCGTCGACTACGTTCCCAACTTCGACGAAACGACGCACGAACCGACGGTCCTGCCCACGCCGTTTCCGAGTCTTTTGGTCAACGGGTCGGCTGGTATCGCAGTCGGCATGGCGACCAACGTCCCACCCCACAACCTTCGCGAGGTCATCGAAGGCGCGGTGTGGCTCATCGAGCAGACGCTGATGCCTCCGGCGCCCGGACCGGCGCCGCGGACGACCTTGACGCGGGAGCAGAAGCTCAAGGGGCTCATCGAGCGTATTCCCGGTCCCGACTTCCCCACCGGCGGGCTCATCGTGGGGCGCTCGGGGATCCGCGAGGCGTATCTGACCGGCCGCGGTGGCGTGCAGATGCGCGCCAAGGCGGAGATCGAGCCCATGAAGAAGGGCGATCGATCGCAGATCGTCATCACCGAAATTCCTTATCAGGTCAACAAAGCGAGGCTGCTCGAACGCGTTGCCGACCTGGTTCGCGACAAGACCATCGAAGGCATCTCTGACATTCGTGATGAGTCGGATCGCGACGGCATGCGCGTCGTGATCGAGTTGAAGCGCGGCGAAGTGGGCGAGGTCATCCTCAACAACCTCTACAAACACACGCAGCTGCAGCAGACGTTCGGCATCATCATGCTCGCCATCGTTGCCGGCCGGCCGCGAGTGCTGACGCTGCTAGAGGTCATCGAGGAGTTCGTTCAGTTCCGGCGCGAGGTCGTCCGCCGGCGCATCGAGTTCGAGCTTCGCAAGGCCGAGGCGCGGGCGCACATCCTCGAGGGCCTGCGGATTGCCCTCGACAAGCTCGACGCCGTGATCGCGCTGATTCGAGCGTCGAAGAATCCACTGGAGGCAAAGGCCGGACTGGTCTCCGAATTCGGGTTGAGTGAGCTGCAGGCCCAGGCCATCCTCGACATGCAGCTCCAACGGCTGACCGGCTTGGAACGCCAGAAGATCCTCGATGAACTGGGCGAGCTCGTCGCGCTCATCGGAAGCTTGCGCGAAATCCTTGCCAGCGATCGATTGCTGCTCGAGATCATCATCGACGAGCTGCGCGGGGTGCAGAGCAAGTTCGGCGACGACCGGCGCACGACCATCCTGGACCAGGAAGGCGAGCTGAGCATCGAGGATCTCATCGCGGACGAGGACGTGGCGATCACCGTCACCGATACCGGCTACATCAAACGGACACCCATTTCGACCTACCGCAATCAAAAGCGAGGCGGCAAAGGCCGCATCGGCATGCGAACGCGCGAAGAAGATGTCGTCAATCACCTGTTCGTGGCCTCGACACATGCCTACATGATGGTGTTCTCGGATCGCGGCCGGGCGTATTGGCTCAAGGTTCACGAGATCCCGGATGTCGGCCCGGACGGCAAGGGCAAAGCCATCGCCAACCTCGTGCAGATGCAGCCAGGGGAGAAAACAGCGGCGATGTTGCCCGTTCTGGACTTCGACGAGAAGCACTTCATCGTCATGGGGACGCGCAAGGGCTCGATCAAGAAGACCGAGCTGGCATCGTTCAGCAACCCGCGGGCGGGCGGCATCATCGCGATGGGCATTGAAGAAGACGACGAGGTGATGGCCGTCCGACTGTCCGACGGCGAAAGCCAGATCTTCATCGGCACACGAATGGGGATGGCGATCCGCTTCAGCGAAGATGATGTCCGGAGCATGGGACGAACGGCGTACGGCGTCCGGGGCATTCAGTTGCGGGAGGGCGACCAGGTCGTGGCCATGGAGGTCGTCAAACCGGGCGGCACCCTGTTGACGGTGACGCAGAAGGGGTATGCCAAGCGGACCGATCTCGAGGAGTATCGCGTCCAGAGCCGCGGCGGCCTCGGCCTGAAGAACCTGGAGATTACCGAGAAAAACGGCCCCGTGGTCGGCATCGCCCAGGTGCACGAGAACAACGAGCTGCTGGTCATCACCCAACAGGGCAAGATTCTCCGGACGCCGGCCGCCGATATCCGCACCATCGGTCGCGCTACGCAAGGCGTTCGCGTGATGGATCTCGGGGAGGACGACAGCGTCGTGTCGGTCGCCCTTGTGGAACGTGATGAAGAAGTAGTAGCTTCTCCGCCAGAGGAGGGCTAGATGTCAGTATCGAAGGTCCGCGCGACGATCGCCATTGCTCTGGCAATTGCACCGCTCGCGTTGCTTACCGCCGCGTGCTCGGCCCCGCCCGAGCAGCAGACGCTGAATCAGTTCTTCCGGGCCGCGCGCACGCGCGACAACGAGACGCTGGCGCGTATGTCAGCCGTCACATTCGACCCACGCCAGCAGGGCGAGGTCGTTGACTTCGAAATTACGAATGTATCGGAGGAGCGCCGCAGCCCGCTGGAATTCAAGACGCTAATCGATGCCGAGCGGAATGCCACCGCCGCGGAACTCGAATATCGCAAGAAACGGCTCGAATGGGAGTCAAACAATCGCCAAGCGCTCGAAGCCATCGCCAAGATGGAGCGGGACCCCAAGGCGAAGCTTTCCGCGGCTCAGCAGACGATGCAGGCCGAGTGGACGAAGTGGCGGGGCGAAGCCGCGACCATGCAGAAGGCCACGTCCGCGGCCAAGGCCGCCCTCGCCGCGGCGACGGGTCCGGCCGAAGCCTCCCTGTCGCAGCCTGGCCAGCCGCCGCTGGCGCCTGAGAAGTTTCAGGGCGAGTTGCTGAGCAAGGACGTGACGCTCAACGCCGAAGTTCGCGCGCCCGGCGGCCAGACCTCACAGAAGACCTTGGTCGTCACGATCCAGCGGGTCTCGGGCACGATGGACGGGGCGCAGCGGAGCGGCCGGCCGATCATCACGCGGATTCAGGGAGCCTGAAACGACGTAGCCACGACGTAGCCACGACGTAGCGACGAAGTCACGAAGTCACGAAAGTGAGAGAGTTCCTTTCCTTCGTGCCTTTGTGGCTGCGTTCTATGCCAGCTCCAATTTGGCGTAACGAGCGCGCAACGTCTTCGTTCCCACCGATCCAAACCGCACCACCAGTTTCATATCGTCGTCCAGCTCCTCGACGCTGAGGACCGTACCGACGCCGAACTGACCGTGGCGCACTTTCTTTCCTGCCGCCAACCCTCCAGGCACGGCCTGGTTTTCTTGCGCGTAGTCGAACGTCGCGGACTCGTCGCGGGCGCGGGGCGGACGCCCTCGACGACCGTACGGATTGGCGCGATACTCCCACCCGCCTCTCGTGCTGGCGTAGGGTGAGGTGTAGGTCGAAAACTCCTGCTCCACAAGGTCGGCTGGAATCTCATCGAGAAAACGCGAGGGCTGCGTGGCCTGGTAGTCGCCAAACACGCGACGCCGGGCGGCGCTGGTCAACACGAGCCTGGACCTCGCCCGAGTGATACCGACGTAGCACAGTCGTCGCTCCTCCTCCAGCTCCGACTCGTCCTCGGCCGAGCGCGAGTGCGGGAACAGACCTTCTTCGAGGCCGGCCATCACCACGACTGGAAACTCCAGGCCTTTGGCGGAGTGCAATGTCATCAGCAGGACCCGCGCCTCGCGATTGCCCTGCTCCTTGTCGACGTCGGACAAAAGCGCGAGTCGATCGACGAACCCGGCCAGGGCGGGCTCGGCCTCGCGAGTCTCGTACTCTCGCGCCGCGGACACGAGCTCCATCAGGTTTTCAATTCGTGCCTCGGCTTCTTCGCTCCGATCCTCCCGAAGATCCCGCAGATACCCTGACTGATCGAGCACTTTGCCGAGAGCAATCGAGACCGACTCGTGGCGTGCCATCTCGGCAAGCGAGACGATCAGATCCCGAAACGCGGCGAGAGCCGCTACCTGTCGTGGATTCAGGAGCCGCCCGTCAACGGCCGTGACGAGGCGGGTCCACAAGGAGTTCGAGACGACCTCAGCCTGCAACCCGGCGAGCAGTGGCGGGAGTGTGCCGTCGGGCTGCCCCACATCCACCCGTTCGAGCGCCTCCATGACCCCCTTGCCGATGCCTCGGGCTGGAACGTTGATGATGCGCCGCAAGGCCAGGTCGTCGTACGGATTCTGAATCAGCTTGAGGTAGGACAGCGCGTCCTTGATTTCCTTGCGTTCGTAGAACCCGACGCCACCGAGCACGACGTAGGCGATGTTGGCCTGCCGGAGACCATCCTCGACCGAGCGGGACTGCGCATTGGTCCGGTACAGCACCGCCATCGTGTGCTCAACGTCGTCGGCCAGCGCCTGGCGGGCCACGCGCGTGATGTAGTCGGCCTCTTCGAGCTCGTCAGCGGCGCGGAAGTAGACGATCTTTGCCCCGCCCTTCCGGTCGGTCCACAGCGTCTTGTCCTTACGGTTCCGATTGTTGGCGATCACCGCCGAAGCGGCGTCCAGAATGACCTGGGTCGAACGGTAGTTGCGTTCGAGGCGAACGACGACGGCTTCGGGAAAGTCGGTTTCGAAATCCAGGATGTTGCGAAGATCGGCACCGCGCCACTTGTAGATCGACTGATCCGGATCGCCAACCACGGCAAGGTTGCGATGGCTGCTGGCGAGCTGCTTGATCAACAGATACTGCGGTCGATTGGTGTCCTGATATTCGTCAACCATCACGAACCGGAATCGCTGCGCATACTTCTCGCGGATCGTGGGCACGCGCTCGAAGAGGTCGACTGTCTTGAGCAACAGATCGTCGAAGTCGAGTGCACTGGCATCCTTGAGGGCACGCAGGTATCCCGAGAAGAGGCGCGCCACTTCACGATCGCGGGGATTCCAACTCTTCTCGAACACTTCGGGACCTTCCATCCGATTTTTGGCGTGGCTGATACGGCCCAGGACGGCGCGCGGTTGATAGGAGCTGTCGTCGAGGCCGTACTCCTTGACCAGTTGCTTGATCACCGATTGCTGATCGCTCGAATCGTAGATGACGAAGTCGCGCGACAGGCCGATATTGGGCGCCTCGCGACGCAGCAGCCGAGCGCATAAGGCATGAAACGTGGAAATCCACATCGTCTGGCAGTTGGTTCCAAGGAGGCTCTCCACACGGTGACGCATTTCCGCGGCCGCCTTGTTGGTGAAGGTCACGGCGAGCACGCCGCCGGTGGGCGCCAGGCGCTCAGCGACCAGGTACGCGATTCGATGCGCGATGACGCGTGTCTTGCCCGACCCCGCGCCCGCGAGGATGAGCAGCGGTCCTGTCGTGTGTTGAACGGCAGCTTGCTGTTCGGGATTAAGGCTGGAGAGGAAGTCCATTTCGCCAGTGATCAGTGGTCGGTGGTCAGTGGTCGGTGCGGCTCCGATCACTGGCCACTGGCCCACTGGCCACCGACTATTCTACCGTGACGCTCTTGGCGAGATTCCTCGGTTGATCCACGTCACACCCGCGCCTCACCGCGATGTGATAGGCAATCAGCTGGAGTGGGATCACGATTGCAATGGGAGCTAGCTCCGGAGGCATCGCAGGAAGTGAAATGATCGAGTCAGTATTGCGATCCAGCACGCTGTCGAGCGTGGTATCGCCCAAGGAGGCAATTGCGATCACCGAACCGCCGCGCGCCTTGGCTTCCTGGATGTTTCCCAGCATTTTCTCGTAGACGTGATCGGCGGTCGCAATCGCTACCACCGGCATCTGCTCGTCGATGAGAGCGATTGGGCCGTGCTTCATCTCGCCGGCCGGGTAGCCTTCTGCGTGGATGTAGGAGATCTCCTTGAGCTTGAGCGCACCTTCGAGCGCAATCGGGTAGTTGATCCCCCGTCCCAGAAACAGGAAATCACTCCGGTTGTAGAACCGCCCCGCAATCTCCTCCACCTGCCTGCTCGTTTGGAGGACCTCGTCGAGAAGGTGCGGCAACGCCAGGAGCTCGGCGATGAGTGCGCGGCGCCGAGCCTCGTCGAGTGTGCCGCGAACCTGGCCCAGGTACATCGCCAGCAGGTGCAAGGCGACAAGTTGGCAGGTGAACGCCTTGGTTGAGGCCACGCCGATCTCGGGTCCGGCGTGCGTGTACAGCGTCCCTTCGGCTTCGCGCGTCGCCATGCTGCCAACAACGTTGCAGATCGCGAGGCTGCGGGCGCCCTTGGTCTTTGCTTCGCGAAGCGCGGCCAGTGTGTCGGCGGTCTCGCCTGACTGGGTAATCACCACCGTTAGCGTTCGTTCATTGACGATGGGGCGTCGATACCGAAACTCTGACCCGTAGTCCACTTCCGTCGGGATGCCTGCCAGCTGCTCGATCAAAAACTTGCCGACGAGGCCTGCGTGCCACGATGTGCCGCACGCGAGCAGCTGGACCTTGTCGATCGACCGCAGGTCGTCATCGGTCAGCGAGATTTCATCGAGGAAGACGAGGCCCGTGTCCTGCGAGACTCGGCCGAGGATGGTTTCGCGCACGGCGGTCGGCTGCTCGAAGATCTCTTTGAGCATGAAGTGCTTGTAGCCAGCCTTTTCCGCCTGTACCGGATCCCATGTGATGCGGTGGGCCCGCTTGTCGATGACTTGTCCGTCGAGGTTGGTGAACGTCACGCCTGCCCGCGTGACGACGGCCATCTCTCGATCGTCGAGAAAGCTCACGTCCCGCGTGTGCTGAAGGATCGCGGGAATATCGGAGGCAACGAACCACTCTTTGTCGCCGTGTCCCACGACGACCGGCGGCCCATTACGGACGGCGACGATCTTTTCCGGATCATCAGACGACAGCAGGACAATCGCAAACAGTCCACGCAACTGCTTCAACGCCCGACGGACGGCGCTTTCGAGCCCGTCACTTCGCCACTCGGCCTCGACCAGGTGCGCCACAACCTCGGTGTCGGTTTCGGTCACGAAGCGGTGGCCCCGGGCCTGCAGCGCGCGCTTCAGCTCGAGATAGTTCTCGATGATGCCGTTGTGAACGACCACGATCTTGCCGGTGCAGTCGCGATGCGGGTGAGCGTTCTCCTCAGTGGGCCGTCCATGTGTGGCCCATCGTGTGTGGCCGAGCCCGTACACACCAGACAGCGGATCGGTTGCAAGGACCTCTTCGAGCTTGTGCAGCTTGCCCGCGCTCCGACGGACATCGATGCCGTGGCCATTGACTACCGCCAGCCCGGCGGAGTCGTAGCCGCGGTATTCGAGCCGGCGCAGTCCTTCGATCAGCACAGGAACGACCGGCTTGGGCCCGATGTAACCGATGATGCCGCACATGGTTTTGGTGAGTTACAAGTTACAAGTTACAAGTTCAAAGTGAAGCGTCCGGAATGAAGCCATGAAATGGATGAACACTACTCTGCCGATGTATCGGGACTTTGCACTTTGGACTTTGAACTTGTTACTTTATCCCGTCGCGCCTCGACCCACCCCTCTTTGTTTTCCTGTCTTGCGCGTCCGATTCCGAGCGAGCCCGGGGGGACATCGGTCGTGATGGCGGAGCCGGCCGCCACATAAGCTTCCCGACCAATCGTAACCGGGGCGACCAACGTCGAGTTGCTGCCGATAAAAGCGCCGTCTCCAATGACCGTCTGGTGCTTGGCGGCGCCGTCGTAGTTGCAGGTGATCGTCCCAGCGCCGACGTTGACTTCGGCGCCAATGGTGGTGTCCCCGAGATACGCCAGGTGATTTGCCTTGCTGCCAGCGCCCATGGTCGTCTTCTTCAGCTCCACGAAGTTACCCACCCGCGCCTTCTCGCCCAGATTGGCGCCGGGTCGGAGGTGCGCAAACGGGCCGACCGACGCGCCTTCGGAGACGATCGCATCCGAGATCACCGTGTGGTTGCGAATGATGGCGCGATCTCCAATGGTCGAGTTGACGATCCGGCTTCCCGAGTGAATCTCGCAGGCGGCTCCAATTTGTGTCGTGCCTTCGATGAACACGCACGGATAGACGACCGTATCGGGCCCGATGACCACATCGGAGTCGATGTAGGTGGTCGCCGGATCGATCAACGTGACGCCGGCCGCCATGAGCTCTTCGTTCTTCTGCTGTCGCACCATCAGGCTTACCTCAGCAAGTTCTGTTCGACTGTTGATTCCACGAATCTCAACCGGATCCGCCACGCTGAACGTGGTGACGACGCGCCGCCGCCGTCGGTAAATCGCGACCAGGTCCGGCAGGTAGTACTCTCCCTGCGCATTGTGAGAGGCCACCTTGTCGAGGGCCCCGAACAAAGACTCCAGCGCGAAGGCGTAGATGCCCGAATTGATCTCGGTGATCTTTCGCTGTACGGGGGAGGCGTCCTGCTCCTCGACGATGCGTACGATTCGACCCTGCGACCGGACGATGCGACCGTACCCGAACGGACGCGGGGCAACCGCCGTCAGAACCGTCGCGGCGGCGTTTGCCTCGTGATGAGTGTCGACCAGCCCGCGTAGGGCCTGCCGTGAAAGAAGCGGAACATCCCCCGAGAGGAGGACGACGGTCCCACTCTTGCCCGAAAGCAGCGGCGCGGTTTGAAGGAGCGCATGCCCCGTCCCCAACTGGGGTTCTTGCACCACGAAGTGGGTATTGGCCCTTCCTGCGAGGTGAGATCGCACGAGGTCGGCACCATGACCTACGACGACAGTCGTCGAGTGAGGCGCCAGCGAACCGGCGGTATCGACGACGCGATCGATCAACGCGCGGCCCGCGACTCGATGCAGCACCTTCGGCAACTCGGACTTCATGCGAGTGCCTCTGCCGGCAGCCAGAATGACGACGTGAAGGTCGGCCATGTGCTGGAGATCGGGCGTTCCAAACCCGAGTGGTCTTACGAGAGCAGCGTGGTGAAACCAGCCGCCGCGGAGAGCGTCGAGATCGGAATCGACCCGTGCGAGCGAACGTTCTCCGGGTTGGCCTCGATCGCCTGTGCCAGATAGCGTATCGCGAGTTCAGGGTTACTGCCTCTTCCAGGTCGCCGGCATTCAGTGCCAACGTGGCGGCATACAAGCGTTCGCGATTGTCCGTGGGGTTTTGGCGTGAGCGGTGAGAGCTGTCGGAAGCAGATTTTCTCTGGTCAAGACGGCGGTCAGATCAAACGTGCTCTAGGTTATTTGCCATATAATTTGGCTCTCTCCAGGGCCGCGTAAACGTCCCTCTGCGATCGTCCAGTCCGACGAGCCAATTCTCTGATGCTGGCCCGTCGTCCACCTGCTGTTAGTTTCTGTTATTTGACCAAATAACGCATTGACTTCGTTATCAGTCAGGTCGCCAGCGGGGGTCGAATCGACAGACCTCGGGGGAATGACTATGACGAATTCGCCTCTTGGGTCGCCAATTTCGGCTTCGAGTCTCTCCAGCGGGCCCTCCATCCACTGTTCGTGAACCTTGGTGAGTTCACGAGCCATAAAAATCTGGCGATTGCCCAAAATAGAATGCAGCTCACGAAGAGTCTTCCGGAGGCGATGAGGAGCCTCGAAGCAAATGTACGAGAGCGTTGGGAACTCAACCAGACGAGCAAGCACGGGCTTACGGGCTTTTGACCTAGTCGGGAGAAATCCAAGGAACACAAATCCTTGGGACTCGACGCCGGCTACGCTCATCGTTGCGGTGACAGCACTTGGCCCAGGCACCGGTTCGACCCTGATGCCCGCATCCCGCGCAGCCCGCACGAAGCTCGCGCCCGGATCGGAAATGCCCGGTGTTCCGGCGTCAGTAACGAGGGCTATAGACTCCCCCGCCTTGAGACGAGCGACCAGTTGAACGCGTCGCCGATGCTCGTTGTGCTCGTGAAGGCTGACGAGAGGCGTCCGTATGTCATAGTGTCGCAGCAGGTTACCGCTGCGACGGGTATCCTCCGCCGCCACCACCGCCACTTCTCGGAACACCCGCAAGGCGCGAAGCGTGATGTCCTCGAGGTTGCCGATCGGGGTGGCGACGACGAAGAGCGTCCCCGACTCGGGGCCCTTCATGGGCGGATTTTATTGTACGATTGGTAGTTCACCCAATGCCGGCTGAGCCGGCTTGGACCGAGGATCTGGCTTGCTCGAAGACACATGCACGCTGCCGAACCCTTCCCGCACTTTGTCGACGACTACCTGAACTACCTCTATGAGGCCCATCCGACCAGCGCGACGCTGGACGGTGTTCATCTTCACGACGACCTGCTCGAGGACTTCCGCCGCCCGGCGATCGACTCGCATCTGAGTGCACTGGCAGGGTTTGCCCGCCGACTCGATGCCATTCCGGTCGCGCCGCTACCAGAGACCGAGCAAGTGGAACACGCCATCGTGGCGTCGAACATTCGCGCCCGACAGTTCGATCTTGAAGGGACGCGATCGTGGGAACGCAATCCCCAGGTGTACGGGGACGTCATCGCGTCGAGCCTCGCCGCGCAGGCCATTTTCGATTACGCCCCTGAGCAGGAACGTGCCCGCCGCATCCTGTCCAAGCTGCGACAAACACCCCGACTCATTCAGGCCGCTCGGGACAACGTCAAGGAGCCGCCGGCGATTTTCGTTAAGGTCGGACTCGACACCCTGCGCGGCGTGATGTCGTTCATCAATACCGATCTGCCGCGCGCGTTTCACAGCCTGGACGACCTCCACCTCCTCGCTGATCTCGCCGACGCTTCAACGGAGGCGGTCGAATCCATTGGTGAGTACGTCGACTATCTCGAGAACGATGTGCGTCCGAGGGCCAAGGCCTCGTTTCGTCTCGGACGCGACAACTTCGAACAGAAGCTGCGCCTGGAGGAGGGCATTTCGGCCCCCATCGATCGGCTGCTCGCGATCGCTGAACGCGAGCTTCATGCGACGCAGGAGGAATTCCGAACGCTCGCGGGTCGCCTGAACGGCGGCGACCCCGTCGAATCGTGGCGCAAAGCCAAGCAGCAGACGCAGCCGGAACCGGGCCAGCTGCTCGCGACTGCGCGCGAGCAACTCGGTGAGCTCCAGACCTTTCTGCAGCGCAACGCCATCGTCTCGCTGCCATCCGACGCGACGGTCGAAGTCGCCGCGACCCCCGAGTTCTTCCGATGGTCGTTTGCCAGCATGTGGACGCCGGGTCCGTTCGAGACGCGCGCGTCGCGGGCCATGTATTACCTCACGGACGCCGATCCGTCGTGGCCGCGCGACCGTCAACTGGAGCATCTGCGCGACTTCAATATCCCGACGCTGTGGACAATCTCGATCCACGAGGTATTTCCCGGTCACTTCCTGCATTTCCAGCACCTCCGCAACGTGGAATCGAAAGTGCGCCGCTCGACGCTGTTTGCGCCTTCGTCGTATCTCGAGGGGTGGGCGCATTACTGCGAACAGATGATGCTCGAAGCGGGGTTTGGTGGTCGCGACTACACCATGAAGCTGGGACAACTGGCCGAGTCGCTCGTCCGGCTCGCGCGGTTCGTGGTCGGGATTCGGTTGCATACGGATGATTGGTCGGTCGAGCAGGGGATGCGGTTCTTCCGCGACGAAGCGTTTCTCGAGGAGTCGAGCGCGCGTCGCGAAGCCGAGCGCGGCACCTTCGACCCCACTTATCTGGTGTACAGCGCCGGAAAATTGGGGCTCCTCAAGCTGCGCCGCGACTGGCAGGAGCAGCAAGGCGGCAAGCCGTCACTGCGCGCCTTTCATGACACGCTGTTGTCGCACGGATCCGCGCCGCTCTGGGCGCTGCGGCGCTTGATGCTAGGCGGAACGGGCGACGGCCAGAGCGCTCGCGCGGCCGACGCCGTGCTCGAGTAACGGCGTTGCCAATCTACGAATATCAGTGCGACGCGTGCGGCCATCGTTTCGAGCTGATTCAGAAGTTTTCGGATGCCCCGATTGCCACGTGCGTGAAGTGCGGTGCGGGGCCGGTTCAGAAGCTGATCTCATCGCCGGCGATCCAGTTCAAGGGTTCGGGATGGTACATCACCGACTATGCACGTGCGGGCAAGAGCGACGGTGCCGGCACGGGCGACAAGTCCGATAAATCAGGCGACGCTGCCAGCGGCGAATCGAAGACCGCCTCCACGAGCGAGTCGTCGAGCGAAGGCAAGGGCGAGACCAAAGCTGTCACAAAGAGCGACTCGAAGAGCGAGTCGAAGAGTGAGTCGAGGCCGGAATCCAAACCGCCAGCGACGTCGTGAGTCATCTTCGTGGCTTCGTGTTCTTCGTGGCTATCGTCCGTGTTTCTGTCTTCTATCGTTTGACTGGCGTCCCGAGATCGAGGCTTTCCAGGTACTCTCGGAAGGGCTCGGCGAGGTCAGGTCGTCGCAGCGCGAAGTAAACCATCGCTTTCAGGTAGCCCAGCTTGTTGCCGGTGTCGTGCCTGACGCCTGAGATTTCGCAGGTGTAGATCGGTCTCGACTTCAGCAGGCGGCGAAGCCCGTTGGTCAGCTGAATCTCGCCGGTCCGATCTTCAGATGTCGCCTCGAGCGCGGGATAAATGTCGGGTGTCAACAGGTAGCGGCCAATGATCGCGAGGTTGGATGGCGCCTCCGAGCGCGGCGGCTTCTCAACCAGGTCGCGCACGCGATGAACAGTGGGTCCCAGCGACTCGGCGGGATCGACGTCGACGATCCCGTAGTTTGACACGTCGGATTCAGGGACGCGCTCGACCGCGAGCACCGGGGCGTCCAATCGGTTGTAGACCTCGATCATCTGCTGCAGTGCCGGCGGACTCGCGTCGATCACATCATCCCCCAGGACGACGGCAAACGGCTCATTGCCAACCAACGCCTTGGTCACCAGTACGGCGTGTCCCAGTCCCAGTGGCTCGCCCTGTCGCACGTAGCCGACGTTGATGAGGTTGGAGATCTGTCGAATCTCATTGAGGAGATCGGTCTTGCCACGACGCTCGAGCAGCGCTTCGAGCTCGGACGAGACGTCGAAGTGATCTTCAATCGCGTTCTTGCCGCGGCCGGTCACCAGAATCAGATTGGAGACACCCGAAGCCACCGCCTCCTCGACACCGTATTGAATGGTGGGCTTGTCGACGAGCGGCAGCATCTCCTTTGGTTGGGCTTTCGTTGCGGGGAGGAATCGCGTTCCGAGACCAGCGGCGGGGAAGACGGCCTTTCTGATGGGCTGCGGCATTCGCTATAGGATAACTCTCGACATGTTGGACCCTGCATTCATTCGTGACGAAGTTGATACTGTGCGCCAGCGTCTCAGCGCACGTGGGGTCGACCTGAGCGCGGAGCTCGAGCAGTTGGCGACGCTCGAGGCGCAGCGCCGCCAAAAGATCCCCATCCTCGAAAACCTGAAGCGGGAACAGAACGCGGCTGCCGACGAAGTGGCGCGCGCCAAACGGCAAGGCCTGGATGCAACGCCGATCGTCGATGCCAACAAGCAGCGCGCGCAGAAGATCAAGCAACTGGAGACTGAGCTGTCATCGGTCGAACAGCAACGCGCGAGCCTCCTTGCCACCCTCCCGAACATCCCCCACGAATCGGTGCCGGTTGGCGCGCGCGCAGCCGACAACGTCGTCGTAAGAACCTGGGGCGAGCCGCCGGCCTTTGACTTCGAACCGAAGGCTCATTACGACCTCGGCCCGGCGCTCGGGATACTCGACTTCGAGCGGGCGACGAAGATCTCGGGCGCGAGGTTTGCCATTCTGACCGGTGCGGGCGCTCAGCTCGAACGCGCGTTGATCAACTTCATGCTGAGCCTGCATTCAGAGTCGCATGGCTACACCGAAATCGAGCCACCATTCCTGGTATCGAGCGCGACGCTGTACGGGACGGGGCAGTTGCCGAAGTTCGAGCAGGATCTTTTCAAGATCGCAGGCGACTGGGATCTCTATTTGATCCCCACTGCCGAAGTGCCAGTGACGAACCTGTATCGCGGCGAGATTCTCGACGGCCGCAAGTTGCCGCTCAAGTACACGGCCTACACGCCCTGTTTCAGGAGCGAGGCCGGGTCCTACGGCGCCGACGTGCGCGGGCTGATCCGTCAGCACCAGTTCGACAAAGTCGAGCTCGTGAAGTTCAGCGCGCCCGAGACGTCCTATGACGAACTCGAGCGGTTGACGGCCGACGCTGAACGGGTGTTGCAGGTGCTCGGCTTACCGTATCGCACGGTTCTTCTCTGCACGGGCGACATGGGGTTCCAGGCGGCCAAGACCTATGACATCGAAGTCTGGCTCCCGAGCCAGAAGCTGTACCGCGAGATCTCGTCCTGCTCGAACTGCGAGGCGTTTCAAGCCCGGCGCGCGGCGATTCGGTATCGCCCGGAGGGATCGGGCAAGGCCGAATTCGTTCACACACTCAACGGATCGGGGCTGGCGGTTGGCCGTACGTGGATCGCGATCGTCGAGAACTATCAGCAGGCTGACGGGTCGATCGTGATTCCCGAAGCGCTGCGGCCGTTCATGGGCGGCCGCCAGAAAATCGAGCGAGTCGAGTGAACTCCGCGACAAACCGGCACGAAAATGGCGCGCGTCCGGGCCCGATCGTCAGCGAACGACGACTTCCTGGGACGGTGGACTGGCCCCGCACCAATTGATGGCGTACACGCGCGTACGTAGGCGCCAAAGCCAGGCGCCACCGGCGCGTTCAGCGACGGCGTGTGGCCGACGACGCCTTCGAAGACATTGTTCCCGCCGGGGCTAGTACCTGCCTGCACGCCGTACACGATTGCGCCAGGCGTCGGCGTCCACGCGATCGACACCAGGCCGTTACGCACGGAACCCGAGACACCAGTGGGTGCTGGGGGCGGCGCACTGCACCCGGCCCCACCACGATCGCCATCCGTGGAAAAGCTGACCTCGTTCGACGGGACGCCAACGTGTGTGGTCGTACGGGGGATGACGCGAACGAAGAACGTGCCAGGTCCAACCGTTGCTGTGAGCTCGTTGACCACGCCCACTGATCCGCGGAAGACGTTGCTCAGTCCGCTGGCGCGGCCCGCTTCAATGACATAGTCGACGATCTCCGAGCTGCTCCTGGCGTGCCATCGCAGCGTGACGGTCGAACCGCTGACGATTGGCGGGTCGAGAGTGACTCCAGAGGCCGCTTCGATCACCGCCGAAACCGGGGGCGCCTTTGCTCCGAGATGCGGCTTGGGTTTGTATGCGGCAACGGTGAAGTAATAGCGCCGCCCCACCGCGCCATTGAAATAGGTGAAGGAGGTGCTTGGGCCGACGTCAACCGCTTCGGTGTACACGCCCGGTTGGGTGCCGATAAAGACCGCGTACCCTTCGGAGTTGTCATTGTTTGGGTCCCACGCGATGGTGACTGGGACGCCGGATTGCCCCGCGGCCGCCGACGGGATGCTGACGACACACGCGAGGCAGAGGGACCAGAACAGAAACCGACGAATCATCAAGGACTCCCCGCGTCCTTGGGGGATACGGCGACGCAGTGCGCTGAGTCATGGAGCGAAGATGCCGAGGCAATGCGGAACGCAACGTGACGCGGGGAGGTCCGGCCAGTCGTTGGACGTACAAGCACTGTCAAGTGCGGATCGATCGATCACTTCACGCTCAGAATTGGTTGTTGGAAGGCAGGCGGACTACAGCGTGATCAACAACCGACACGCACGCCGAACCGGCTGGCTGACAGCAACGCGCGTGCCGTCATCGACGAAACGCTCCCGCGTGGCTAAACGCGCGTTTTTGCACGCAAACGATCACGGGCACGCGAGCTGGTGGGTCAAAATTGCACTCGCGTGTAGATCTGAACAGCGGGAGACATGATCTCGGTGGACAACCTTCGAGTGGCTTGCCAACCGTAGCTCGTGCTCTCGTTTGGCAAGCGCCAGCGAAAGGTTGGCGGAGGGAGAGGGATTCGAACCCCCGATACCCTTTCGGGTACAACGGTTTTCAAGACCGCCGCCATCAACCACTCGGCCATCCCTCCGGCCCCGGCGTCGGTGACGCCAACCTCCATTATCGCACCCGCAGCTGGAGCACCTTGATCCTCGACGCAAGCGTCGTCGGTTTCATTCCCAGCAGGCGCGCGGCGCCGTGTGGACCGAAGACGCGCCCGCCCGTTTGACCAAGCGCGTTGGCGATTGTCTCGCGCTCGAGGGCGCGGAGCTGCTCACGTGTCACGATCAGCGCTCGAGAGGTCGCAGTCGTTTCGGTCGTGCGAGTAACCGTGTCGTTGATCTGGGCGACAGTCGCTGGGACCGGACCGCGTTCACGCACGTCCCCCAGCCGCGCCGCCGAATAGTCGGCGAGAAACCGCAACTCCTCGATGTGATCGGGAGTGGGCGAGGAGCGCTCGAAGATGGCCAGCACGCCCAGGACCTTGCCGGCATCGACCAGCGGAAAGCCGAAGAAGGCCCGAACACCCTGACGTGCGATCCAACCCGGATTGCTGATCCAGTCCTCGTCGCCGCGGACAGACGTGACGATGACGGCCTCGCGACTGGATGCGACGCGGCCAATCTTTCCGGCACCCCGAGTAATGCGAGCAAACGGTCCGTCGAGGTCCTTGTAAGCGCCACCGCCGGCCGGTGTGCCGGCACTCCCAACAAGATAAAGGTCGCCGAGAGGGTCCGTCAGCCACAGACGCGCCAGGACCACGGTCGGCGTCAGCAGGCCTGAGACGATTGCCTGGGCTACCTGAGACTCCGTCTGGGCGGCGGCGGCGCGAAGGATAGCGGACTGTGTATGACGCACGCCGCATGCTACGAAATTTCGTGAATATTCGCCAGGAAGAAGCCCCAGGTTTACTGGCCAAGGCAACGAAATTTCGTAATCAGGCACGCTATCCGTTCCGTTCATGGTTACGAAAATTCGTAGTCGATGGATTCGGCTGCGTGCTGCACGACGGTCCGTAGCGTGCGCTCATTCATCCGACCGGTTCATGCTAGCTTTTAGGCCGTGAAGATTCAGAGACTTGCGATCATCGTGCTGACTGCTTCGCTGGGTGTTCTACCGGCTTGCAGGGGAGCTGGCGAGGAGCCAATGGCCGATTCAGGAATCACCGCGCTGCAGAAGAATGACGTCACGTCAGGAACCGGTGCCGAAGCAAGTGCCGGACAGACGGTCCGTGTCCACTACACCGGGTGGCTGTACAACACGGGCGCTGCGGATCACAAAGGGCAAAAGTTCGACAGCTCGAAGGATCGAAGCGACCCGTTCGAGTTTCGACTGGGCGCCGGTGAGGTCATTCAGGGTTGGGACGAGGGCGTCGCCGGGATGAAAGTCGGCGGCACCCGCATGCTGACGATTCCTCCGGGCATGGGTTACGGATCGCAGGGCGCGGGCGGCGTTATTCCGCCGAACGCCACGCTGCTGTTCGAGGTCGAGTTGTTGGACGTTCGATAAGCGGCACGACTTGCGGTCGGCAGCAACGTTGAATAGCCGCGACCCCACACTGTGAAAAGGTGCCAGCACTTTGGGATTTGCGGCGGGTGTGATTGGCAGAACCTTTCGTATCAGGAGCAGCTTGCGCGCAAGCACGCGCGGCTTGCTGGCCTCCTTCAATCCGCGCTCGGCTCGCGTTCGCCGGCAGCCGAGGCCGCTATTGGCATGCGGGTCGACGCCAGCGGCGCGCCGTGGGGCTTTCGACACAAGGCGGCGTTCGTCTTTGGCGAGGCTCCAGATCGTCGCGGTTCGACCATTGGTCACTACGCCGCACACTCGCGCCGCGTCGTCCCAATCGTCGAGTGTCCAGTGCATGCCGACCGGGCCAACCGGCTGGCGTTTGCGCTGCACGACCACCTCGCCCGAGCCCACGTGCCGGCGGCCGGGCCGGCGCTGCGCGGCGTTCTTCGTCACCTCATCGTCCGAACCACCCGCGACAATCGTGAGGCGGTCGCCATGCTCGTCGTCACTCGCAACGACAAGTCGCTGCGAACGCCGATTCGTGCCTTTCTTGGAGCCGAAGACGCTGCGGACGGCTTCTATCTGAACATCCACGATCGGCCGGGTCCTTACATGGTCGGCCGCGAGACGATCAGGCTTGGTGGACGCAGTCACGTGCGCGAATCGATTGCCGGCGTCTCGTTCCTCGTGTCGCCGACGACATTCTTCCAGACCAATGCCGAGGCTGCGGAGCGCCTCGCCGGTCTCGTGCTGGAGGAGATACCTCTCGCGACGTCGCGGATCCTGGACCTCTATGCTGGGAGCGGGCTGTTCACCGTACTGCTCGCGAGACGCGGGCACGCGGTCACGTCGGTTGAAGAGAATACAGTTGCCGTGCGCGACGCCGAAGCAAACCTCAGGCTGAATCGGCTGTCGACGGCAAACGTGCGGCTCCACGCCACGACGGTCGAAGCCGCGCTGCCACGACTTCGAGACGAACTGTTTGACGCGGCGATTCTCGACCCGCCCCGTTCCGGATGCCCGCCGGTCGTCGTCCGCACGCTGTTCGGCGAGATCCGCCCGCCGCGTGCGCTGTATGTCTCCTGCAATCCGGAAGCGCTGGTGGCCGAGCTGCCCGCGATTCTGAAACACGGCTATCGCATCTCACGCGTGCAGCCAGTCGACATGTTTCCGCACACGACCCACCTCGAAACCGTCGTCGTGCTGCATCGACAGGCGACGTGAGGTTCAGTCAGCGGCGGTGGCGTTCGCTAAGCTGGCAAGGACGGAGCATTTGGGCGATCGAGCCGTCGAGCTTTCCGTCACTGAGCGACCGCGATGGCCAACGATGTTCTGCACTCGACGCGGCCCGAGCCCGGAACGAAGGGGCGCTTTGCAACGATGAACGATGCAACCACGTGAACCCAGCAGCCGTCGTACACCCTTTCGCTCGGCCCGTAATGCACAGATAATGGCTATTTGGGAGGTGAGTGCTTGCAGGGTGCTGGCAGATCCACGCCCCCCCAGCCTAAGATCGACTCCTCCGTTGTGCTGAAGAGCAAACTCCAGGACCAATTGACTTCCGCAACTGAAAACGTCCGGCCGAGGCCGTCGGTGGTCAACGGCGAATCTCGCGAGGATGATGACGGCTGGACAACGATCATTACGGCCCACCGGGGTTGGCTCGATTGGCGACTGCGACAGCTGTGGCGATATCGCGATCTGACCATGCTGTTTGTGTGGCGGGACTTTACGTCCGCCTACAAACAGACCATCCTCGGCCCGGCGTGGCACGTCGTGCAACCGTTGCTGACGACACTGACTTACACCTTGATCTTCGGGATGGTGGCGCGGCTCCCGACCAACGGTGTTCCACCGTTCCTGTTCTATCTGTCGGGCATCGTGTTCTGGAACTATTTTGCCAACACGCTGACGGCGACGTCGAATACGTTCGTCGGAAATGCCAGCCTGCTCGGGAAGGTCTATTTTCACCGCCTCACGATCCCACTCTCGATCGCAATTTCGAACCTCATCTCGCTCGTCATCCAACTGGGGATCTTTGCTGTCGTCCTGGCCTACTATCGGATCACGGGCACCGACGTCGAATTCACTGCCTGGTTGGGTCTTGCACCGGTACTGCTACTGATACTGGCTGGCTATGCAGTGGCCAGTGGCATCATCGTTTCTGCGCTCACCACGCGGTATCGCGATCTGGCAAGACTGGTCACGTTCGGTGTCCAGTTGCTGATGTTTGCGACGCCCGTGCTTTATCCACTCTCCCTCGTGCCTCCGCAGTACCGGTGGGCGGCGACGCTCAATCCTTTAACACCGCTGATTGAAGGCTTCAGACTCGGTGTGTTTGGGACGGGAATCGTCGATCCGGTACTTCTCGCCGTCAGCGCGATCGCCATGGTCGCGTGGCTCGTAATTGGGATGATGTTGTTCACGCACATCGAGCGTGACTTTATGGATACGGTTTGAGGCGATGACCGTCGTTTCCGTCGAGAACCTCACGAAGAGATACCGCTTGGGCATGATCGGCGGGACGACTCTTGAATACGACCTACAACGTCTGTGGGCCAAGCTGCGGGGGCGTCCAGACCCACTCTCAAAAGTCGATCAGGAGCATCGAACGCAGCGCAGCGCTGAGACCATCTGGGCGTTGAATGACGTGAGCTTCAAGCTTCAGCAGGGCGATGTGCTCGGAATCGTCGGGAGGAACGGCGCCGGCAAAAGCACCCTGTTGAAGATCCTCTCGCAAATCACGGGGCCAACCACCGGGACCATCAAGGTCCGAGGACGAATCGCCAGTCTGCTGGAAGTCGGCACCGGGTTTCATGCCGATCTGACCGGTCGCGAGAACATCTTTCTGAACGGCGCCATTCTCGGAATGACCAAAGCTGAAATCTGGCGCAAGCTGGATGAAATCATCGCCTTCTCGGAGATCGAGGCCTTCGTCGACACGCCCGTGAAGCGCTATTCCAGCGGCATGTATGTGCGCCTGGCCTTTGCCGTCGCCGCCCATCTGGAGCCCGAGATCCTCATCGTTGATGAGGTGCTCGCTGTGGGCGATGCTCAGTTCCAGGAAAAGTGCTTGGGCAAGATGCAAGGAGTGGCCGGTGAGGGGCGAACGATCCTGTTTGTGAGCCACAACATGGCGTCGATACAGCAGCTCTGCACCAGGGCCATGCTTTTGAAGGACGGGCGCATCCAGAGGGAAGGTCCCTCGACGGCGATCGTCGCTGATTATCTGTCGGATTCGCGCCCGCAGAGTACCCACGACCTCACCGAGTGGACCGACCGCACAGGGTCCGGAGAGGCGCGGGTCGTCCATCTCACCGTGACCGATCGAGAGGGCACGCTCTCGACTACATTCCGCTTGGGCGACAGCATCTGCTTCGAGCTCGAAACCGAGTTTCACAAGCCGCTGGTCGACCCGAATTTCGGGGTCGTGATCCACAGCTCGAGCGGAGAGCCGCTGCTGGATCCCGAGTCGATACACAACGGCCTGCGATTGGGCAGGGTCGAGGGACGCTTCCGGATCAAAGGCACGATCGAGAACCTCGGCCTTTACCCGGGACGATACTTTCTCACGCCCTGGATCACCGACGCGGTGGGCCGGCCTACCGACATCGTGCGGTTGTGCAGCGCCATCGAAGTCATCCCGACGCCGGGGCCGTTCGGCGATCTCCGGCTCGATCCAAGGTGGGGCAAGTATTGGGTTCCGTCAGCGTGGGAGGCAATCGGTCACTCCCGGTGATGTCCATGTTTGTAGCCGTTTCGTAGACCTGTAGCGATGATCGGAAAATCAGTGCACGCCGGCCCCACGGCGCTCGCTGCCGGGCCGCCCGGCCCGGACCGTTTACCCATCGCTCCCTTGGCCGGTGAGAGTGTCTTTTCAACTCCGGAATTCGTCGATGCCTGGTGTCGATCGGCTGACAACGGCCAATGCCCACTCCTCCTGGAGGTGCGCGGCTCAGGACGGCCCCGAACGATGGCGATGGTTCAGGCTGGCGAGGGCCGGTGGGGTCGCACGATTCCCGTGACGCGTATCGACTTCTGCGCAAGTCCTACCTGGCAGGGCGAACTCGATGTGGAAACGGTTCGCGGCCTCCTCCGGCAGCTCACCACGCTGCGCACCCGTCACTTCACGTGGTTCGTGCGCTTCGACCACGGCCCGCTCGCCGATCGGCTGGCGTCCCTGGGCGTCGGCTTCGCGCGGAGCGAAACGAGCATCGTTCCGCTCGATGGCGGCTACGAGCGCGTGTTCTCTGGCTACAGTGCGACTCTCCGCAATCATGTCCGCAAATCCGTACGCCGCGGCGTCACAATCCGTGAGACCTACGACCCTCGCGACGTCGCGAGCTACTACGCGCTCTACATGGAGCGCGTGACGCAGAAGGGGTGGATCTACGTGTACCCCCTCGAGCTCTCTTACGAGCTCGTCAAGCTGCGTTCGGTCACGCAGTTTTTCGTTGCCGAGCTCGAGGGCAAACTCGTCGGTGGGGCAATGTTTCTGCGAGATGGCGTGGGAGTGTATCTAATGCACTCAGCACTCGATCATGACTTCGCGAACGTGTACCCCGTCTGCGCTCTTTATGATCACGCGGTGCGTTTCGCCTGCGAGGCCGGCGCCACCTACGTCAACCTCGGGGGCTCGGGCAACAACACTCGGCTCGCCGAATTCAAGGCGTCGTGGGGCGCCCATCGGGAGTTGAACTGGAAATTCGACTGGACGAACCCGTTCTGGCGTCGCGTGGGCGAGTGGAAGGCAGGAATTCGGAGAAGGATCGATGTCTACACCCCGCGCTGAGTTCGATCACAGCGGCATGCCATGGTCGGACGTCCTCGACAAGGGCGAGCTCGATGCCGTCCTGTACCGTCGGGGATCCGAGCGCATCAACCTGCTGATGCACGCTCAGACGTCGTTCGGGGCGAAAGTTGCGCTCGCCCGCAGTGGTCTCAACCAACACACGGGAGTCGTGCTCGACTTCGGCTGTGGAACTGGGCGTATCGTGAGGTTCTTTGGCAGTAAAGGCCTGAAGGTCATCGGCGTCGACGTCACTCCCGAAATGCTCGTCGCAGCCCGGCGTTTCGGTCTGCCTCCAAAGTCGGCTCTCGCGCAAGTCGATGGCGTTTCCCTTCCACTCGGCAATGAATCCGTGGACCTGATCTGGGTCTGCGGTGTTCTCAAGTACAGCTTGTTCAAACCAGGCTCACCGTGCCGCGTGGCAGCCGGAGTCTTGCCCGACGCCGCGGCGATCGAGTCCTTTGTTCCTGTCTATGCGGACATCGCGCGTGAGATGTACCGCGTTCTCAAACCCGGTGGGATCGTGGCCAATGTCGAAATGTGGGTGAATTCCGAGCCGGCGGTTTTCACCCGCGATTTCGAGGAGGCGCAATTCGTGACCAAGCGCGTAGCCGTGCTGAGGCGGTATCGAGGCTGGATGGAGCGCGCACTGGAATGGCGTAGCTATCACAAGCTGCCGGCTTGGCTGGTGACCCTCGCCGGTCACAGCTGTGCCCTCGTACGCTATCTGTTTGACCGACCTGAACGACCGGCACCGGACTTTCGCGACTATCTCTTCGTCTGGTCAAAACCCCAACGACAGAGGCATGGCGACGCAAAGTAGGCTTGCCCGCACGAACGTTCTCGGCTAAGCGATGACATTCGACGTCACCGCGACTTCCCGAGCGTCTGCTCGAGATATTCGCGGACGCGATACTGGACGATTGGACTTTCCCACGCGGTGAGGACCTCGGCGTTGAGCTCAATCGACGCCTGCACCCGGGCGAGAACCGGTGCCGTAAACGTTCGCTTGGTCAATTCAAAGGTCTTGGGCGGTACGGACGCCAAGCGCTCGGCGACCGAGATGGCCCGCGGCAGGAGGGCGGTGGCTTCGACGACCTCGTCGACGAACCCCACGCGGGCAGCTTCCGCCGGTTCCACGACACGGCCGGTGTACACCAGGTCCCGAAACCTGGTGTGGTCCACGCGAGCCCTGACGATCTCGAAAGGCAGCATGGGAAACGGAACGCCGACCGCAAGCTCCGCAACGCCAATCCGGGCCTGTCCAGCCGCCATCAGCCGATGATCGCAGGCGGCGGCGGCTATGCATCCGCCCGCAATCGCGTGACCATTGACGGCGGCAATCGCAGGCTTAGGAAATGTCAGGAGCGTTCGCAAGTACTGTTCGAGCGCTGGGAGAAAACGTCTGAGGTAATCCGCCCCCTCATTGAGCACACGAAAGAGATCGACGCCAGCGGAAAACGTCGACCCCGTTCCCGTCATCACCAACGCGCGCCTGGGGCCGCGTGCGATATCGTCGATCGATCCGACCAGCGCATCGCAAAACTCCACGTCCAGCGCGCTGACCTTCCCATGCGCCATCCGTAAGACGGCAATCGAGTCAGAATCCTCGCGGACGATCATGGGTAGACGATATCCTTATCCGGTGCCTGTTTCCATCCCGCGGCCGGCGGCCACGGTCGTCGTGGCGCGACCGTCGTCTCGCGAACCATTCGAGATTCTGATGGTTCGAAGGAATGAGAAGGCCGCTTTCATGGGTGGAGCATACGTGTTTCCCGGCGGCCGCGTGGACGAGACCGACGAGGCATCCGCCGCCGCGACTCCGTCACCAGTTTCAACCCGTTTCGTCGACCTGACACCGCTGCGTGAGCAGGTGTTTCGGCAGGCAGCCGTTCGCGAACTGCGTGAGGAAGCCAGCGTCGTCGTGAACCCGGACGCACTCGTGCCGTTTGCGCACTGGGTGACGCCGGAGGTCGAGACGCGCCGCTACGATACGCGATTCTTTCTGGTCGAGGTGCCGGTCGGCCAGGAGGCGCGGCACGACCAGGATGAAACGACCGATCTGCTGTGGATGTCCCCGCACGACGCGATTGCCAGGTGCCTGGCGCACGAGATCATGCTGCCGCCGCCAACCTGGACGACCCTGAAGCAATTCGCTCGCTTCAGCTCGCTGACGACGGCGCTAGCATGGGCTCACTCGCTCCGCATCGTGCGCGTCCAGCCGGCCTTTCTTCGCGACGAGCAGCGCACCATGCTGACGCTGCCGGGCGATCCAAGTCATCCGCCATTGGAGGGCTGGGAAGTTCCCGAAGACACGCGATTTCTTCTCAGGGAAGGACGATGGCTGCCAGTCCGCGCGTGACCGCGCTCATCGACGAGTTGATCGAGCGGTTCAATCGAAGGAGCCTTGACTTGCCCGACGGCGTGTTCACTCGGCACACCCAGTTGTCGCTGAACGGCGTGCCATTCGAACAAATGCATGGACGAGCGCCGGACGACCCGCTGGTACTGATGCTCACCCGCGGAGTCGCCGGCGTGCGATTCACCGCCAAAGCGATTCAACACGCCATGCCCGACGCTGACCTGCAGCGCGGGGAACTCGAGGAAGCCGCGACCAACCAGCACCAACTGGTGACAGGAAAGTGCTGGATGTCCGGTCATCTGCGCGGGCTTGGCGAGCGTGCTGAAGTCCTGGTCGACTTCACGGTTCGTTTCAAGGGTACGACGGTGACCCAGATCGATGCGGTGATTGACCCCGAGACAGTCGCACGGCTCCAGCACGCGCGCCTCCGACCGTAGAAGGCATGTGAAAGCCCGGCGGCCAGTCGATTTCTGAACCCTCCGATCGTCATGGATTCACTATGGGCAAGCTCCTCGCTCTGTTCGTCGCCGCCGTTCTGCAACCGGTGCCGGATCCACTACTTGCCAGGTTCGCGGGGCAATGGTCGGGTGAAGGTACGGTCCTCGAGATGCCAGCCAGCGTCAAGCTGACGTGGGAGTGGACGCTCGGCGGGCAGTTTCTGCGCCTCACATTCGTCAATCAGATGGGCCCAACGCGCCGTTTCGAGGGCCACGCGTACTACCGCGCGCTCGGCGACGGCCGCTATCGAGGTACATGGTTCGACAACAGCGGGATGATCCGGCCCATCGATGCACGTCGGGTGGATGAGAGCGTTGTCGCGAAGTGGGGAACTCCCGAAACCGAGCTTGGCGAGACGACGTATCGACTGATGCCCGATGATTCGATGGAGATCATCGACCGCGTCCAGGGCAAGGACGGATCCTGGCGCGACTTCGGCCGTGTAGTCGTCCGCCGCCCCTAGTGTTTTAGCAGCGCTCCAAGAAGGACAGCCTAGTCAGGATTGATGAAGCGATAGAGCACCCGAATCAGTCGATACGCCTCGGGCATCGTTTCGCGGGTGAAGGCGATAGTATCGGGTCCCACGCGCTCGATTTCGCGAAACGCTGTCGCGACTTCCGGGAACGTGAAGTTTCGATACCGCAGAACGACCTTGAACGGCCCCTGGCGCTCGGGAGGCGTTTTCTTTGCGCCTGCAACGCCATCACGTGCGGCGTCCTGGATCTCGCGCCGCGCCGTCGGGAGCGGCTTCAGCTCGACGGCCCGGATGTTGATCGCGCGCTTGACCGTCACAGTGCGCACGTTCGGCACCGATTCCTTGACCTCCGCAACGGCGACGTCGTCGCCGCTGACGACGACGACCGGCACGCCGTACCATGCGGCGAAAGCCGCGTTCATCCCTCCCTCGCCAACCGAGCGCCCATTGATCTGAAGGTCACGGACGACGCCCGAACCGGTGTGGGCGAAGAGCCCTCGCGGGGCATCCGCTTTCGCGTGATAGCCGACAAAGATCACGGCATCGAACGTCTCGTCGAGCCCCTCCATCATGCCGTGGCGCTTGAAGCTGTGACTGATGAGACGCGCCCGAGGGTCGAGATCTTCCGGCAAGAGGTTCCGCTGGCTGCCGTGGGAATCGTTCACCAGGACATCAGTTGCACCGCCGTCGAAAGCACCACGAATCGCGGCATTGGCGTCCTCGGCCATCAGTTTGCGCGCCCGGCCGTATTCCGGCTGGCCCGCCGCGGTTTGATCGTCACCGTTGACGCCGCTGATCCCCTCCATGTCCACCGAGATGTAGACCTTCTTGCCTTGGCGCGCCTCCGGCATGGCCAGGCCGGTGACGACGATGCCGAACAGGCAGACGATCGAACGGGCCGCTATGGTCGATCTCACGCGCGCCTCCTCAGGCTGGGGCGGGTTCGTCTTCATCCGGCAATTGCAGCACTGCGCGCACGAACATTTCTTCAGGAAGCGCACCCATGATCTCCACGGTGTCGTTGACGATCGTCTTGGGGACGCCAGACACTCGATACCTGCGTGTGAGATCCATGAACTCGGTAGCTTCGATCGCGGCCGATGTGATCACCGGGTTCGAGAATGCCATCTGATGCGCCAGGACGACCGCCCTGGGACAATGAGGTCAGGTGGGGGTGCTGAAGACCTGAATATTGGTCGGCGTGTCAACCTTGGCGACGAGTGCGAGTGTGGTCGGCGCGAGATCGACCTTGCCGCTACCGGCCATGTGAACGGCTTCGATCAGACCCACGAACTCGTATCCCGTGGGGGCTCCGTACATTCGCATGCGCGTGTCTTGACCGTCGCGGAGGATGACGATTGCAGGCGCCTTGTCCACGCCGTATTTGGAGCGTTCCTCGAGGTCGAGCACGAAGCTCTTTTCCTCAACCGTGATCTTGTCGTTGAGGCGCGCAACCTCGGTCAGAATCTGCTTGGCGACCGGTCCGGTCTCCGATCCGCCGATCGCTTGCGTGAACAGGAGCAGCGTGACCGGCGTGTCGATTGTCGCCAGGTGCTGTGTGAGGGTTTGCTCGTCGTGTGCCGACAACAGAGCCATACATTGATTGTATGACCGGCGGGACGCTAGAACTTGAAGAGGTCGTCGAACGCCTTCTTCGCGCCGGATGGCTCAGACGGCTTGCTGCTGACGGCGGATGAGGTCTCGCGCTCCCACGAGGTGCGTGGCGAAAAAAACGTGCATTCGTTGGCCGCATCCTTGGGCGAAACTCGCGCCACAATGGGCTGCGTGCATTCCAGTCGCGCCCCCGGATCGAAATGCACGCACTGTGCGCAAGAACGCAAGTCCTGAGCGCACTTGGCGCACTTGCTCCGCGAGAAGATCTGCGCGTCGACCAACGCACCGCAGCGCGAGCAGCGAGCCACCTCGCGAAAGCCTGGCATGTTGGGGTTCTTGGCCCCTTCGGACGAAATCCGCCGCGCGCCAGCGGGTGCACCCGGCAGACGCTCGGGGCGAGCCTGCGTCTGTCCACCCGCTTGACCGTCTTGCCGCGGTGGCCGACGATCGCGGTCATCGTCCTGATAACCGCGCTGCTTGTACTTGCGATCGCTCATGTGGGCGGGCCGTCACTCTGCTCGCAGGTCACGGCCGGTAGCGGCACAAGCCTAGGCTGGACTACGGTGAAACGCAAGTGGGTTCCAAAGTTCCACGGTTCCAGAGTTCCAAAGTTCAAGTTCCAGGGTTCCGAATCTTGGCCGAGCACCATTGAACGTTGGAACCTTGGAACCTTGGAACCGTGAACCGGAACTTTGATCAGGATTCCGACTTGGGGAAAACCGTCCGGCCTCCCACCACTGTTCGGACGACCTTGATGTCCTTGATCGTATCGGGGTCGACGTCGTGGGGGTCGCGTTCAAGCATCACGAAATCGGCGAGTTTTCCGGCCGTGATCGATCCTTTCACGTGCTCCTCATGTGAGGCAAACGCGCCGTGTCTGGTTGCGATGGTCAACGCTTCGTCGACGGTCACGCGCTGTCGGGCCCCCCAGACGTTGCCGTTGTAGTCCTTGCGCGTGACCATGCTCTGGATAGCCATCAACGGTTCGAAGGGACCCGGGCCGTAGTCGGAGGCCCCGGGAACGGGGATGCCCGTCTCGAGAAACGACTTGTGGGCGAACATCCACTGCATCTTCTCGGGCCCGTATTCCTTCCACTTCTCCCCGTGATAGTGCGCGTAGGTCCAGAAGGGTGTTGGAATGGCGCCAAGCGCATTGATGCGGCGAAGCAGGTCGGGATTGACCAGCGAGCAGTGTTCAATACGGTGGCGCGTGTCTGGTCGCGGGAACTTTGCCAAAACCCGCTCGTAGGCCTGGAGGACCATGTCGATCGTGACGTCGCCGTTGGCGTGAATGGCGACCCTGAAGTTGTGCCGATGCGCGTCCTCGACGGCCTCGTCAATCTCCGCCTGCGTCATCGTCAGGATGCCGTAGTCGTTGGTGCCGACGTAGGGAGTGCTCATTCGCATCGTGCGCTCCGACGCCGAGCCGTCGGCGCCGTACTTGACGCCGCCGACGCGAATCCACTCGTCACCGAAGCCGTAGTGAATACCAGCGGCCTTGAATCCCGAAAATGTCGAGTTTCCGCGAACGAGAAAACAGGCGCGATGACGCAGCTCGCCGTTCGTCCGCGCGTCCTCGTACGCCACGATCCGATCCCGATCGGCGCCGGCATCGTGGACCGAGGTCAGACCGGCGGCGGTGAGGAGCTCCGAGATGTGACGCATCCCGTTTCGTGCGCGTTCGCGTTCTTGTTCGGGCGTGAAGGTTTCGCGGGTTCCGACCTTGCTGAAGACGTTGCGGGCCAGCTCGGCGACGCGTCCGGTCAGCTCGCCTTGTGAATCGCGAAAGAAGCGGCCGTGATCGGGATCGGGCGTGCTCTTCGAGATGCCCGCCAGTTCGAACGCCTTCGAGTTGTACCAGCTGGTGTGTCCGCCCCGATGACCAACGACGATCGGATGCTCCCGTGAAACCTCGTCTAGATGCTGGCGTGTGAGGGGAACATCGAGCTTGGTGTCGTCGAACATGACCGCGCTCACCCACTGGCCGGAAGGTGTCTTGTCCGCTTTCTGCCGAAGGTTGCCCAGCAGCTCGCGCACTCGCCGGACGTTGGCATTGACACTGTAAAGCTCGTTGACACCGCTCACATGACAGTGCGTATCGATGAATCCGGGAGTGACCGTAGCCTGTTGAGCATCGATGACGCGCGTGCGCGCACTTGCCAGATTTCGGACGTCGGCCGTTGAGCCAACGGCGGCGAACCGGCCGTTCCGTACAGCAAACGCCTCGGCGCGGGGCAGAGCTTGGTCGACTGTGTAGACCCGGGCATTGATTACGACCAGGTCCGGCTCAGCGGCCGGGCCGCCAGGTGGAGACTGAGCTGCGACGTTGGCACCAAACGTCTCGGTTCGGGTGGCCGCTGCGCCAATGCCTCCAGCCAGCGCCGCACCGAAGCCAAGAAACTCGCCACGCGTAATTCTTCTCATGATGACCCCCGAGGTTCGGGATTATAATCACGCCTTCCATTTCGTCTTCGTACCGCGCGGCGAGCCCTGTTACTTTCGGCGTTCGGCGTTCGTGTTGCGGTTCACATCCGGTTCTTTCTTCGACCCTCGAACAGCGAGGGTCCTAACGGATGAAGGGAGGCGGCATGTCCTCGGTTCGGTTCCTCGCGCTACCACTTTCGCTCCTTCTTCTGTCCACGTCTGTTGCGGCGGCGCAAGCCGTGAGTGCAACGACCGGCGCAATCAATGGTCGTGTGACCGATAACACGGGTGCGATCCTGCCCGGCGTGACCGTCACGCTTGCGAGTCCATCGATGATGGGCACTCGCACCGCCGTCACGACCGGCGACGGACAGTATCGCTTTCCCGCAATTCCCCCAGGGGTCTATCAGCTGACCTACGAGCTCTCTGGATTCGGCACGGTCCGGCGTGACGAAATCCGCGTCACCCTCGGCTTCACGGCCACCGTGAACGTCGAGCTTGGTGTCGCGACGCTGCAGGAAAGCGTCACGGTCACGGGCGAGTCACCGGTGGTTGACACTCAATCGACCACCATCACCACCAACTTCGACGCCAAGCAGCTGGCGAACCTGCCGAGCGCGCGCGACCTGTGGGCCATCCTGGCTGAATCGCCTGGCGTCCAGATGAACCGTATCGACGTCGGTGGCAGCGCGGCTGGCACACAGACGGGGTACGTCACGTATGGCACGTCTGGTCAGAACCGGCCCACGGTCGAGGGAATCGTCGCGACAGAGGGCACCGATGCCGCGGGTTTTTACTACGACTACGGGTCGTTTGATGAAGTGGCGGTCAATGCGGCGGCGCACAGCGCCGAGATGCCATGGCCGGGCGTTCAATCCAACTTCATCAGCAAGTCTGGGGGCAACGACTTCCACGGGACGTTCTACGGCGACTACGAGAACGAGAGCATTCAGTCGCGTAACACCGACCAGGATCAAATCAATCGCGGTTTGACGGCATCTGGCGGCCTGGAGCCAAGCGACCTGAATCGGCTGCACAAGTACCACGACGTCAACGTGGGCGCCGGCGGCCGCGTGATACGGGATCGCCTGTGGTGGTACGGATCGTTCCGCGACCAGTATGTCGCCGCGAGAATCCCCAACTTTCCGGTCAAGCCTCACCCGACACAGCTGACCAACTACGGTGGCAAGGGAACCTACAATCTCAGCGAAAACAACAAGCTGATCGGTTATGCCCAGGCCGGCCGGAAGCATCAGCCGCTGCGACAAGACTCGTTCCTGCTCGGCAACACGACCGGCATCAACGTCAACGAGGACTCGACGTGGGAGCAGTTGTATTGGGGCTGGGTCTGGAAGGGCGAATGGAATTCGGTCATCAACGATAAGACGTTCTTCGAAGTTCGCGCCGGGCAGTTTGGCTACAACTGGCCGAATCATCCCAATGGCACCGGTCCGCGGTTCGAGGACACCGGGAACAACATCATCACCGGCGGCAATCGCGACTGGAATCGCGATCGGCGCCGCAATCAAGTACTCGGCACGTTGAGCTACTTCAAAGACGGCTGGGGCGGCAACCACAACTTCAAAGTCGGCGGCGAGATGTTCCGCGAGACAACGGTCGACACCTGGATTGACGGTTATCCGAACGACGTGGTGCATCGCCTGGACAACGGCAGGCCAACTGACGTGTATCTCTTCGAACCGGGGGAAGGGATCACCGGTTTGTGGACCTACGCGGGGTTCGTCAACGACACGTGGCGGATGAACAATCGGCTCACCGTCAACGTTGGACTTCGCTTCGATAAGTACGTCGGCTACCTCCCCGAACAGGAGCATCCGGTCAGCCGGTTCAATCCGACGCCGCAGACCTTCGCTGCCGTCGACGAAGTGATCAACTGGAACCTCGTCTCACCGCGCGCCGGGTTCACCTACGACATCACGGGCAACGGCAAGACGATCGTCAAACTCAATTACGGACAGTATTGGTGGAACCCGGGAGCCGACTTTGGGTTCAACGTCAGCCCGAATCGCAATGGCGGCTGGTTCAAGCGATATGCGTGGACCGACCCGAACGGCAACGGCATCTGGGATCCGGGCGAGGAGGGATCGACGATTATCGAGCGCTCCGGCGGCGCGGCGAGCGAATCGCTGGACCCGGATCTCGAAGACACCTTTACCAGAGAAGCAGCCGTGTGGTTCGAGCGCGAGCTGGTGACGAACTTCGGCGTACGGACCGGCTTGGTGTGGCGCGGTCAGCGGCAGCGCTACGAGCGCGTCGACGTCAACCGTCCGTACAGCGCGTACACGGTCCCCGTGACGATTCCCGATCTCGGACCTGACAACACCCGCGGGAATGCTGACGATGGCGCGCCGATTCAGGGGTACAACCTGCCGGCAGGGTTCAACCTTCCGGCGGCCAACGTGCAGAAAAACATTCCGGATTCCGACAGTGACTTCTACACGTGGGAAATCACTGGCACCAAGCGCTTCAGCAATCGCTGGTCGTTGCTGGCGAGTTTCGCGCACACCTGGGTGAGGGAGTTCGAGAACGCCTACTTCGGCAACACGGTGAAGCAGAACGATCTTCGGGTCACGCCGAACGACGAAATCAATACCATCGACGGCCGGCACCATTTCACGACGTGGCAGGCCAAGCTGCACGGCACGTGGGACACGCCGTGGTGGAACATCAAGATGACGCCCATCCTGCGGCACCAGTCCGGCCAGCCGCAGGGCCGGACGTTCCAGTTCAACTTCGGCCCGCCCTTTGGCACGCAGCGCATCCTGGCCGAGCCACTCGGGACGATACGTCAGGACAACATCACGCTCCTCGATCTCCGCGTCGAGAAAATGATTCGTCTGGGTGGCAGCCGCACCCTGGCGGGATTCTTCGACGTGTTCAACATGTTCAACAACAACGGGGAGCAGAACATCACTTTGGCCTCGGGGAGCAACTTCCTGCGGCCGTCCAACATCGTGCCGCCGCGGATCGTTCGGTTCGGCGCGAAGTTCGATTGGTGAGTTAGAGTTCCAAGGTTCCAGGGTTCCAGGGTTCCAGAGTTCAAACTTGAACGCTGCCCTTGGAACTTTGGAACCTTGGAACTTCTGGAACCTTAGTTGGGAACCCTGGAACTCTGATCAGCGGCGCGGAGCTCGACGTAGCCGATGCCGTTGCGAATGGTGATCTTCGTACCCATCGCGGCAGACAACTTCACCAAGTCACCGAGAATCTTCTGACCGAGCTCGCCCTCGGCGAACATCGGCCGGCCGCGCACGCTGCGCGATTGGCCGAAGCCCAGGGTGATGGGATGAAACGCGAGCTCCATCAGCTGCTCACCGCGAAACTTCGGGACCGCGACCACGGCTTCCCAGATCATCCGATCGGCAGGGAAGCCGGTCTTGTCGAAGTTGTAGCGTGCGTCGTTGAAGTCGTTGACGTGTGAGGCCGCGCCGAGTTCGTACGGCTCGTAATTCTCACTGGGCAGCCGCAGGAGCGTCTCGTTCTGGAAGACGAAGTCGCCGAGGCTATAGAGTATCGGCTTGCCCTTGTAGATCTCGACTCCGCGCAAGACGTGTGGACCGTGGCCAACGAACATGTCAGCGCCCGCGTCGACCATCGCACGAGCAAACGTGACGAGAAAGTCGGCCGGAAGCAGACGATCGCGCCCGCCCTCGTGGGCGTGAATCGTCACGATCGTGTAGTCCGCGAGGCCGGAAGCGCTCCTGACGACCGCGGCGATCTCGGTGAGGTCTTCCTTGTTGGGCTCGGTGCGAATTCCGGGTTGTGCGCCGACGGTAAAGCGGCGGCCGAAGAATGTGTAGGAGTCGCCGGTCGCAGTGACCGGACGGCCGTTGATCTCGCCGGCGATCTGCTTCAGCGTTTCGAGCCGCTCCGCCGTCACCGTCGTGATGGTTTCGAAACGGAGTGGGTTCAAACCCGGTCGCGCGGGCATGTCGCCGCGCGTACGGCCCGCTCGCGAATGGTCGGGGAAGGTTGACGCGATCGAGATGAGCGCGACGCGACCTTTGGGTGTCTCCAGAAATTTGGCCTCACGAGCTTCTGCCAGACTCTGACCGACGCCCGCCTGTACGAGGCCGGCTTCGGCCACGTACTTGGTCGTCAAGTTCATCCCGAGAACGCCGTAGTCGCCGGAGTGATTGTTCGCTCGCGACACCAGATCGAACCCCGCCCACACGAGCTCCTTCACGAGCGCGGGCTCGGCGCGCATGTACGTGCCGCCGCTCGCGCTCATCGCATACGGCTCGTAGTCGTGGAAGAGCATTTCGAGGTTCGTGAAGGCGACGTCGGCATTCCGGATGACGTCGATGATGCGCGTGAAGGCCGGTTCGGCGTACACCGCGAGGCGCCGGGTGATGATGGAGTCGCCGGTCAGCGCGAATGAGATCTCTGCGGACGGCTGGGCCGCAACCGGCGCCAGCAGGCAGGCGACGAGCACCGACCAGAGCCAGGAACGGAGTTTCATGACGGTCCCCTGGCGGGACTTTACTTCGAAAGTTCCAAGGTTCCAAAGTTCCAAAGTTCCAGGGTTCCTAGATACTGAATGGCAACCATGAACCTTGATTGAACCTTGGAACTCTGGAACTCTGGAACCCTGGAACCCTGGAACCCCGGAAACCTTGCCGTTGGCGCGACACCAAGCAGAACGACGCGACGTTGTTGACGCGGGCGATGGCGCTCATGCGATCACGGACCTCCCTTGGCGAAGGGTCGCGTTGATCGTGGCAGCGGCCTTCGTCGTCAAGGTGGTCGTGCTCATGCAGCTTTGGAACCACCCATTGCTGCAGCCGCACGGCGAACTCGACACCGCGTACTACGTCACCCTCAGTCAGCGAGTCGCCGCGGAGGGCGTGTTTGCGCCCATTGGCGCGTTCTTCGTGTCGCCGTTGTATGTCTACTTCCTCGCGGCCGTGTTTGCGGTCGGGGGATCGTTGCTTGCGGCGCAACTGGTCCAGATCGCTCTCGGGGCCGCGGCGGTGGGATTACTCTTCGCCACCGCTCGGCATTGGTTTGGCGAACGGGCGGCTCTTGTCGCTGCCGGACTCGCGATTCTGACAGGCATCTTCGCGTTCAACGAAGTCCTGATCCTCCAGTCTGCATTGGATCCGTTCCTCGTGTCGTGTGCTCTCTACGCTCTCACGCGGTCGATGGCGGGTGGTGGGACGGGCGCCTTTGCCGTCGCTGGCGCGTCACTGGGGTTGCTCGCGCTCAATCGACCCAATGCGCTGGTGTTTGCTGTGGCGGCAGCCGCTGTTGTATTTGTCCACCAGTGCTTGCCCGCCGTCTTGTCCGCCGTAGCGTTGGCGAAGGCGGAAGCCTTGGCGAAGGCGGGGCGGCAGGCTCGGGTCAACCGCGGTGCGGTGCTGGTGGCATCCCTGCTCGCCGTCCTCGCAGCCAACGCGGCACGCAACTACGCGGTGTCGGGAGACGCCGTCGTGATTGCCTCGCACGGCGGGCTCAATCTCTACATCGGCAACCATGATCGCGCTGACGGGACTTACACACCAGTGCCGGGCATCACTCCATCGATCGCCGGACAGGCCAACGATTCGACTCGCGTCGCGGAGTCGAGTACGGGTCGCAGCCTTTCTCCCGGAGAGGTCTCCAGCTACTTTGCGTGGCGGGCATTCGACTGGGTGACGGGACATCCCGCCGATGCACTGAGGTTGTGGATACGCAAGATCAGGATTCTGCTCAACCGCGTGGACGTTCCACTCAACTACAGTTACGCGTTCTACGCGCGCGAGCCATTCTCTTTCCTTCGCGTCCTGGCAATCGGTCCGTGGCTACTTCTGCCGCTTGGCCTGCTCGGCCTGTTCTGGCCGGCGCTGCGCAAGAACCGCCACGGGTATTGGGTCTGGGCGATGTTCGTCCCGGTGTACGGAGCAGCGGTGGTCCTCTTCTTTGTGACGGATCGCTACCGGATGCCTCTATTCGTGCCGCTCTGCGCCGCGGCTGGCGCCGCGCTCGTTCGGTGTTTCGACCTGGTGCGCGCTCGCCAGTTCAACGCGCTGCTGCGTCCAACCGGTGCCCTTGCGATGGCCTCGCTGGTGGTGTTCTCAAATCTCGGACTCGACAATGGGATTGGAGGCGAACAAACGCGCAAGGCCGTGTGGCTCGTCGAGCAAGGGTCGTTCGACGATGCGCTCCGATACGTCGAACAGGTGTCTCACGATCATCTTCACCCTGGGGTTCTGCGGTTCAGCGTTGCGCAGGCGCTACTCGATGCGGGGCGCTCGGATGAAGCGGCCGCCCTCCTGGTCGAGGCGATCGCGATTGACGGCCCGCGACCTGCCATCCGGCTCGGGCTCGGAGAAGCGCTGCTCAGGACCGGGCGCGCCACTGAAGCCGTAGGACATCTTGAAGCCGCATACGACAGTCGGTACGACATCAATGTCACCGGCCCGCTGCTCGTGCGCGCGCTCGTCCTTGCCGGCCGCCCCGACGAAGCCGTCCGGCGACTATCGGGAATGGCGGACTCGGTGGCAGAAACTTCTGAGGAGTCTGCGCTCGACTTCGGGACGCTGGCACTCGAGCAAAACGCCATGCTGGAAGCGATCCGATGGCTGCAGATCGCGGTTAAGCTGGCGCCTGACCGGGCCGAAGCGCACGAGAAGCTGGGTCTGGCGATCTTCTTGAACGGCGATCCTCACACCGCTCGTCCCTATCTCGAGCGTGCCTGCCACCTCGACCCGGGGAGCGCCAGCGCCCACCTCAACCTCGCCGCGGTGTACGCCGAACTCGGCAGGTTTCCTGAGGCCAGGACTCAGGCGATGGAAGCGCTTCGGCTCGATCCCGCCGAGCCGCGCGCAGCGGGTCTCCTCAAAGCCCTCCCGAAGTAGCTTTATTCGGTGCGAGTGATCGCTTATCATCCGCGAAAACTAGCATCTCGCTTCGTCGTCCGAGTCCGAGGTGTCAGTTCGTCAACCGCGGCCCCCACGGGCCGATTGCTGTCTTGTCGGCAGGAGGAATCGCCATGAGAGGTGTTACGCGATTCGGGATTTGCCTGCTCGTTGTATTGAATGCGAGCGTGTTCTTTGCAGAGGCGCAGAGCACAGGCAGCAGCCTGCGAGGCTTCGTCAAAGATGCACAGGGTGGAGTGCTGCCGGGTGTCACGGTCACCGCGACAAGCCCCGACATGATCACGCCGGCAACTGGCGTCACCGATGAGACGGGCTACTACCGTCTGATCAACTTGCCCCCGGGTGAGTACACCGTCAGCGCAGAGCTCCCGGGGTTCTCGGCATACGAACGCAAGGGGATTCTGCTGCGCGCGGCCGTGAACTTTCAGGTCGACATCGTCATGGCGATCGGCACACTGGCCGAGACCATCACGGTCTCGGGCGATTCGCCCATGCTGGAGGTCAGCAAGCCCGGCAACGTACTGAACATCGACGGCGAGTTCCAGAAGCAGATGCCGCTTGCCGCCCGGAAGAACTGGACTGACTTCCTCGAGCAGACGCCTGGCGTCCACTCGAGACCCTTCGACGACGGCAGCGGGCGATCGGTGTACTTCGGGCACGCCACGGAACACTTCGCCCACGTCGTGCAGCTCGAAGGCATGCAGGCGGGCAACTACAACGACTTCCAGCTCACCTACGTGCAGATGGGGTCGGACATGATTCAGGACATTCACGTCAAGACGGGCGGGTCCGACGCGTCCACGCCGATGGGCACCGGTCTGGGGATCAACGTGATCACCAAGAGCGGCGGCAACGTCGTTCAGAGGGACCGCCGGGTACGCATACCAGCCGCTCCGCTGGGACCACGACAACACCCACCACAAGACCGTTTACGACCTCTCGGGGACGCCGCTCGCCCAGCATTCAACCTGCCCGAACCTGGAATGCACGACAACCGGCGGCACGCCCGTGCAGGCCGACATCGGTCAGTTCGACGGCTCGTTCGGCGGGCCGATCATGAAGGACAAGGTCTGGTTCTTCGCCTCGTTCCGCAAGTCAGCCGTCGAGACTCAGATCAGCCGGAACTCGAAAAACGTCAACGACATCCAGAGTTACTATCCCGGCACAGACTTGTTCCCCCAGCAGATCAAGGGATACCAGCCATATGTGAAGGTCACCTCGCGTCTCGGAGCCACCCACGAGTTGTCGGGGTTCTTCCAGCGCGACCGCACGCACGGCCAGAGCAACTGGCAGTACTACTTCGATCCCATCAACGTGTACTCGAATGGCGGCAACGTCTACAGCGCCAAGATCACGTCGACGTGGGGCGACAGAATGACGACGACGTTCTCGGCCGGCTACAACAACAAGAGCGGCAACGACAACGACACCTACGACGCGTTCGGGTTCGACGCCCAGGGACCGAACATCGTTATCTACGACGGCACGCTCATCTCGAGCGGTTTCATCACGGGCAACTCGCTCATCCTCGAGGGCGGGAACCTGACCGACGCGAACCTTCGTGCCGGCGTCGCTGTCTCTGATTCGCGGCGATGCGACGTACTACAAGGCAGGCTGGATCGGATCGCACGAGTTCGCCACAGGGTTCTTCCTCGAACCGCAGAACATCTACGACCAGCGGAGGGAGTACGTCAACAACGGGTTCTTCCGCGAATACCAGACGGTCGTCGATGTCAACAATCCCTCGCTCGGCACCGTGCCGTATCGGCGTGACTACGCCGATCCCGTTAGCCTGCAGACTCGGCAGGCGCGCGACAGCAACTACGCGTTCTACCTGCAGGACAGCTGGAAGCCGGACGCCCGCCTGACCGCCAATTTCGGCATGCGCTTCGACTACGTGAAGCGTGTTGACGAGGTCAAGGGCATCACGCGCCAGAAATCCTGGGCGGTGCAGCCGCGAGTGGGAGCGACCTATCTCCTGACGCAGGATGCCACGAACGTTCTGCGCGCCAGCTACGCGCGAATGGGCGAACAGGTCATGGGACGAGACGGGGTCACCATCTTCGGCGCGGACGACACGGTTTCGTTCCGACGAGAGTACGACAACGACCTCGACGGAGTGTTTGGGGAGGCAGGTGAGATCCAACTCCTGCCGGCGACATCGACTGCCGTGGCCGCGCAGCAGATCGCGCCCGACCTGCATCAGCCGTACGTCGACGAGTTCATCGTGGGATACCGGCGGCAGTTCGGGTGGCAAATCGGTCTGGATGTGGCGTACATCAACCGCGCGTACAAGGACACGTGGGCGAGAATCGACATCAACGGCTTCTATCCCGATGGACCGGGCCAGCCGTTCGGGGGTTTTGGACGGGTCGACCCGAACCAGGGGATCGTCTTCCAGCAGACGAACAACACGTGGAGTCAGCTCAAGTACCAAGCGCTGGAGCTGACCATGACAAAGAACATGTCGCGGGGCTTCCAATTGATTGCCGGCTTCACCCGGCAGTGGCACAAGATCGACGGCACGTGGAACCCGACCGACCCGGCCCGCTTCGTGCAGCCGAACCACTTCGCCAACGACGCCAATCTCTACATGCCGCGCGGCAACAACGACGAGAACTCGCTCCCTGACACGGGCAATGCCCTGAGCTACGGCCCGACATGGATGAAGTATCGCGGCAACCTCGGCGGCGTCTGGCAGGCTCCCTGGGACATCAACGTGGCCGCCAGCGCCACGTTCCAGGCCGGGCCCTGGTCGGGATCGCCGTTGTATCAGCTGGCCGCCAACGATCCAGACGTGCTCAGGTACGGGCCACCCTCGGTCCGACTAGCTAACGGGTCCTCGCAACCGAATCCGCTGGCGACCCGCAATCGCTATGTGTTCAGCAACCGCGGGGAAGGTCAGGTTCAGTCACCGTTGATCACGACGATCGGCCTGAAGGTCGGCAAGACCCTGCGGTATCAGCGCTACCAGGTGGAGGTGGCGGGGAACTTCTTCAACCTGCTCAACGCTGGTAACTACACCCAATACAGCTACAACAGCGCGTACCAGAGCTGGAGCTCGAACTTCCTGCTGATGGTCAATCAGCAGCCGGCCCGGGCGTTCCAGTTGACGGTTGTTAGCCGATTCTAGATCTCGTTAGCGTGCTCGGATAGAGAAGTCGCGGCCGGGGCCCTGGTGGCCCCGGCCGATCCTTCGAACAGCGTGGACCTGCAGTTCGGTTGGTCGCTGGCCCTCCACCGCTGGCCGTCCGGAACCTCACCCTTCCCGCGACAAGTGGTTGCCTTCATCAAGATGAGGTGGTCCCTCTGGCCTTAGCCCTCCCTACGCCCTATGCCCAGTGCCCTTCGCCCTGTTCATTGAAGCCGGGTGGTCGATCTGATATAACCGAGCTTGAGAAATTTTTCACAACGTCCCCTGCGTGGCCAAAACCGGGGTAGAGTCCTCGGTTTATCCACTCGGAGTGTTCGGATCCATGCCGCAGGTTTTCCCGAAGAGCGCCAATCAGTGGTCCCGCGCAGGTCTGGTCGGTGTGTTGTTCCTGATCCTGGGACTCGGGTGGCTCATCGTGATGCTGCAGCGGTCAGACTTTGTGACCTCGGCCAATACGTTCCGCGAGCAGCCCGTTCAGTTTTCGCATCAGCACCACGTCGGCGGGATCGGCATCGATTGTCGGTACTGCCATACGTCCGTTGAAGTGGCGTCCTCGGCGGGCATTCCCCCGACCAAGACGTGCATCAACTGTCATTCACAGATCTGGTCGACCAGCCCCTATCTCGAGCCCGTGCGCGCAAGCTTTCGTGAGGACCGACCGCTACGCTGGATTCGGGTGCACGATCTGCCGGACTTTGTCTATTTCAACCACAGCATCCACGTGAAGAAGGGGGTGGGTTGCGAAACCTGTCATGGTCGCGTCGACCGGATGCCGCTGATGCTGCAGGAATCGTCGCTGCAGATGGAGTGGTGCCTGGACTGCCATCGCGATCCGGCGCGGTTCGTGCGGCCGCGCGAAGAGATCGTCACGATGGGGTATCGGCCGGCGGGCGACCAGCGTGAGATTGGCGAACAGCTGGTTCGCGACTACAACATTGCCGGCGTGAAAGAGCTGACGAGCTGCTCGGTCTGCCACCGGTAGCTAGCCAGGCCGGCACGCTTGGCCCGTTGCCGGGCGAAAGCGGAAGGCGAAGGTTTTAGGGGACACATGGAGAAGGCGGGGACACCGGATCTGGCCGACATTCGCGCACGCGTGCGAGGCGCCGGGGGCAAGCAGTACCTGGCGCAGCCTCGAGTCGCTCGCCGACACGCCGGAGTTCCAGCAGTACCTCCACCGCGAGTTCCCCGAGAACGCCACCGAGTGGATCGATCCGGTTGGCCGTCGTTCCTTCCTCAAGTTGATGAGTGCCTCGCTCGCGCTTGCAGGCGTGAGTGCGGCCTGCACGGTTCAACCCGAGGAGCTGATCGTTCCGTACGTTCGCCAACCCGAGGAGGTAATCCCCGGCCGTCCACTGTTCTTCGCGACCGCCATGACTCTCGGCGGCATCGCGACGGGCCTCTTGGTCGAAAGCCATGAGGGACGCCCCACGAAGGCCGAGGGCAACCCCGATCATCCGGGAAGCCTTGGCGCAACCGATCTCTACGCGCAGGCCTCGCTCCTGACGCTTTACGACCCCGATCGCTCGCAGTCGATTGTCCAGCTCGGTGAGATTCGACCGTGGAGCGCGTTCATCGCGGCGGTTCGCGCCAGCTTGTCGGCGCAATCCGCGACCCAGGGATCGGGGCTTCGAGTTCTCACCGAAACCGTGGTGTCGCCGACGCTTGGTCGGCAACTGCAGGCGGTTCTCAAGGCGTACCCCGCGGCCAAATGGATTCAGTGGGAGCCCGTGCCTGCCGCAGACAACGCGCGAGCTGGTGCGCGCGCGGCATTCGGTCAGTATGTGCAGCCGGTGTACGACTTCACGCGCGCCGACATCGTGCTGTCGCTCGATGCCGACTTCCTGTCGTCCGAGGGTGCGGCCAATCTGCGCTATGCGCGGCAGTTCTCGTCGCGCCGACGACTCGACGCGCAACCGGATCGCTTGAATCGCCTCTATGTTGCGGAACCGACGCCGTCGGTGACGGGCAGCAATGCCGATCACCGGATTCCACTCAAAGCGAGCGCCATCGACGGCCTGGCGCGCGCGATTGCGGCTCGAATTGGCGTCGCGGGTGTCACCGGTGCGGCCCCGGCCGGCACCGAGCCCTATGTCGAAGCGATCGCGCAGGATTTGTCGGCGCATCGCGGCACCTCGCTGGTCGTCGCCGGCGAAGCGCAGCCACCAGCCGTGCATGCGCTGGCGCACGCGATGAATCAGGCGTTGGGAAACGTGGATGCAACCGTCACGTATCAGCCGACGCCGGAGATTGTGCCGACCGATCAACATGCCGCGATGCGTGAACTGGTGTCGGACATGAACGCCGGCCGCGTGCAGATGCTGCTGATCGTCGGCGAATCGAACCCCGTGCAGACGGCGCCAGCCGACCTCAGGTTTGCGGACGCGGTCAGCAAGGTGCAGACGCGCTTTCACTCGGGACTCTTCCTCGACGAGACGGCCACGCTGTGTCACTGGCACGTGCCGGCCGCGCACTATCTGGAAGCCTGGAGCGATGCCCGTACCGTCGATGGAACCACGTCGATCGTCCAGCCGCTGATCCAGCCGATGTATGGCGGCAAGTCAGCGCACGAGATCGTCGCCACCCTCTCGGATCGTCCAGAGCGCGCCGGCTACGACGTCGTTCGCGAGTATTGGATGGCGCAGCCGCAAGCGGGTGCGACGGGTGCGACAGGTGCGACGAGTGCGACGGGTGCGGTGGGTGCGGTGGGTGCGACGGGTGCGTCAGGTGCGGCGCGAGCACCAGGTGCGCAGGCGGCACCGGCAGCTCCTGCCGTGCCTCCACCCCCGCCGCCAACGCCTGAGCAGATCGCAGCGGCGACGTTCGAGAAGAACTGGCGCCGCTGGTTGCACGACGGATTCATTCCGGGCACGGCCTTCTCCACGGCTGACATCGCACCCGGCGCACCTCCCGCACCTGGTGCACGCACCGAACCCGTCGCACCTATCGCACCCAGCGCACCTGTCGCACCTGCTTTTGAAGTCAACTTCCGCCGCGATCCCACCATCTACGACGGCCGGTTTGCGAACAACGGGTGGCTGCAGGAGCTGCCGAAACCGATCACCAAGCTGACGTGGGACAACGCGGCGTTGATCGCCCCGGCAACCGCCGCGCGACTGAACCTTCACAACGGCGATCTCATCAGAGTGACCCACGAGGGTCGCGAGCTCCGAATACCGATTTGGATCAACCCGGGTCACGCGACCGACGCCATCACGATTCACGTCGGCTATGGCCGCACACGCGCGGGCCGTGTGGGCAACGGCACGGGCTTCAACGCCTACGTGTTGCGTGGCAGCACGTCGCCCTGGTTCGGCGCCGCGGAGATCTCTCCCACCGGCGACCATTACGACCTGGTCTCTACACAGGACCACTGGGCCATCGAGGGCCGGAATATCGTGCGATCAGCGCCGCTCGACGAGTTCAAGAAGACGCCAACGTTTGCCAAAGAGATGGAGCACCTGAAGCTCGACAAGCGCATCTCGCTGTACCCGGCTCACGAGTTCACCGGCAATCAGTGGGGCATGGCGATCGACCTCAACACCTGTACCGGGTGTGGAACGTGCGTCATCGCCTGTCAGGCGGAGAACAACATTCCGGTCGTCGGCAAAGAACAGGTCGAGCGGAATCGTGAGATGCACTGGCTGCGAGTGGACCGGTACTACACGGGCCCGCTCGACAACCCCGACACGTTCATGCAGCCGATGCCGTGTCAGCAGTGCGAGAACGCGCCGTGCGAGACGGTGTGCCCAGTCGCCGCCACCGTTCACAGCCCCGAAGGCCTGAACGACATGGTCTACAACCGCTGCGTCGGTACGCGCTACTGCTCGAACAACTGTCCTTGGAAGGTGCGGCGGTTCAACTTCCTGCTCTACCAGGACTGGAACACCGAAACGCTCAAGCTGCAGCGAAATCCCGACGTCACCGTGCGAAGCCGCGGTGTGATGGAGAAGTGCACCTACTGCGTGCAGCGCATCAACACCGCGCGCATTCAGGCCAAACGCGAAGAACGCGAGATTCGTGACGGCGAGATCCTGACCGCCTGTCAGTCAGCGTGTCCGACCGATTCGATTGTGTTTGGCAATATCAACAATCCCAACAGCCGGGTGGCCCAGCTGAAAGCGAGCCCGCGCAACTACTCGACGCTCGAGGAACTGAATACCCGCCCGCGGACGACCTACCTCGCCGCGGTGAGGAATCCACATCCGTCCCTGCCGACGAACGTGAGCGTTGGAGGCCACGCCGGGGACACGCACAGCACGTCGGGCGACCCTTCGAGAGGCTCGGGGTCGGCCCCGAGGCATTAGAGGTCGAGCAGCACTGATGGCGAACAACGTTCACGCGCAGAGTGGTTCGGCGAGCGTCCTCGACGTTCCGGTCATCGCGCCGGGACACGACCTGGAGTCGGTCACCGAAACGGTCGCGCAGATTCCGCTGTCCAAGCGCACACCCCTTGGATGGGTATTCGGCTTCCTCATCGGCTTCACGCTCCTCATGGGGTTGACCACGGCGCTTTCCTGGCTGGTGCTTCGCGGCGTCGGCATCTGGGGCAACAACGTCCCGGTGGCGTGGGCCTTCGACATCATCAACTTCGTCTGGTGGATCGGTATCGGCCATGCCGGGACGTTGATTTCCGCGATTCTGCTGCTCTTCAAACAGCAGTGGCGCATGTCGATCAGCCGCTTCGCTGAAGCGATGACGATCTTCGCCGTCATGTGCGCGGCGATCTTCCCGATCTTCCACACCGGTCGGCCGTGGGTGGCGGCGTACTGGTTGTTCCCCTACCCGAACACGATGGGATTGTGGCCACAGTTCCGCAGCCCTCTTATCTGGGACGTGTTCGCGGTCACGACATATGCCACGGTGTCGGTCGTGTTCTGGTACGTCGGCTTGATTCCCGACCTCGCGACGATGCGCGATCGGGCGGTGTCGAGGGCCAAGCGGGTCGTCTTCGGGATATTTTCGCTGGGCTGGCGCGGGTCAGCGCGTCACTGGCATCGGTATGAGGTCGCGTCGCTCATTCTTGCCGGCCTCTCCACGCCGCTGGTCCTCTCGGTGCACACCGTGGTCAGCTTCGACTTCGCGGTTTCGGTGATGCCCGGGTGGCACGCGACGATTTCCCGCCCTACTTCGTCGCTGGCGCCATCTATTCCGGCTTCGCGATGGTGCTCTCGCTGGCGATTCCGATTCGCGCCGCCTACAAGCTCGAAGACTTCATCACCATGCGCCACATCGACAACATGGCCAAGGTCATGTTGGCCACCGGTCTGATGGTCGGGTATGGCTACACGATGGAAGCGTTCTTCTCGTGGTACAGCGCGAGCTTCTACGAGAAAGCGATGATGTGGAACCGCATGTTCGGACCGTACGGATGGGCGTACTGGTCGCTCATTACGGTCAATATCGGACTGGTTCAGTTGCTCTGGTTCAAGCGCGTACGTCAGAACCTGACGCTTCTCTTCGTCCTGTCCCTGTTTGTCAACTTCGGTATGTGGCTCGAGCGTTTCGTGATTATCGTGACGACGCTCAACCGCGAGTTCGTGCCATCGTCCTGGGGCATGTACTACCCAACGCAATGGGACGTCATGACCTACTTCGGGACGATCGGCCTCTTCCTCACGCTGTTCTTCCTCTTCATCCGGTTCGTGCCGATGATTTCCATCTTCGAAGTCCGAACCTTGCTGCCACAGGCGAAAGTCGATCACCACCACCCGCCCGGCGGCGCTCACGCGGCCTCGACGACAGGCTCGCTCGGTGCCGGATCGCCCGCGTCTGGAGGGGCACTGAGGCGTCATGCAGAGAGCTGAACCAACCAACGCGACCTACGGCGTGATGGCCGAATTCGA
>CAWJEM010000010.1:0-325360 GCA_963841905.1 uncultured Acidobacteriota bacterium | reverse complement strand
AGGCCGGGCGAACCTAGCGGAACCTGCGGGCCACGCGGCGGCTTCATCCCGTATGTGAAGCCCTATCGCCGCTGGCTAATCGACCGCGATCTGGACTATGCGCAGATGGATCGCCTAAACGCGGTACCCGGGGTCAGCGTTGTTGGCACGTGCGCCGGACACCCAGAACGTGCCAGTGCGCCAGAGCTTCACCTATCGGATCGATGGCGAGACCTTCATAAATGCAGTCGGATGTCGGGAACACTATGAGAGAGTGAGGCCGAGCTGTCACGCATGGTGGGACACCGCCATCGGCCAACTGGAAGCCCGTGGTCCGTTGCAAAGCCATCAGGTACCCAGACGCGCGACAGACCATTACTTCAGTGCAGAAGAGTCGTCAGGAACATCTCGAACAGACAGAGCATCAGCGTGGCCCAATAAATCTTCTGCCTGCCAGTCCCACAGATTAAAGAGGACCACCCCGGCGACCAGCGGAGCGAATCCAAACGCCAGGGCAGTGGCAGCGGTGGTGGCTCCGGGCTCGTACACGTTCTGCACCAGCACGTAGATGGTGATAACTCCGAGGACCGCCGTGAAAATCCACTGGGCGGTGAACTTCATGTGCGATACACCCACGCCAATACCAACGTCACGGGAATGACCGTGCTCCATGTGATGATCCAACGCTTGCGTGGGATTGCCATCAGTATTCGATCCAGAGCGTGGTAATCAACGCGCCAAGACCCAAAGCGATGAGTTGACCACCCGCAGGCCACGTCGGCATGAGTGAACGCATGAGCCGTGCTGTGAGCACATTTACAAGATGCAGGTTCCAATGAACAGCCCGATTTTCAAAGTGATGGTCATGGATGTCCACAGCCTCGGTCGCGATCCCCGAGCCCCGAACCCGCGGGTGTCACCAAGAGCTTAAGAGCTTGAACGGAACTGTAACACTACCAAGTGAAAGTCAGGCCTACTGGGTCTTACTTGGTGAACTGACGCCAGCCCTCTTTAGAGGCCAGACGGCGTAATCAAGACGTTCCCGCTGCGGGTTCGATAACTCCGATGGACTGATGGTTGACGACGAGCTCGTCGATCTCCGAGGCGTGTTCTGCCTTCTGATTGAAAGTCGGCCGACGTTGCTGGTCACGTGACATGTCAGGATGATGGCTTGCCACAGAAAGAGGAGCTTGTCCGTGTCTGTTCCGCGTCCTCTCTTCCACCTCTTAAGCCAATTGACCGCACCGCTTAGCGCAGGGTGGAGTCAATGCGACCCCGGCCATAAGTCTTTTCGCTAAACCATTTCTCCCAGGCTGATCTAATCTTCTCCACCTTGTCTATCTCTTTACGTATAAAACTTCGCGCAATTCCTGGATCACCGCGACCTATCAACACGAAGGCCTGACGGAAGAGTGTCTGCGGCTGCGCCGGGTCAAACGCAGGCTCACGATTGCCAACAACATCTGTTATGTCCTTGAGAGAGACGTTAATACTGGTACTTCGTATCACTGCGTCTTTGTAAGGCCGCGAATCGCGCTGAAATCCTGATGGGTCAGAGGGGTCAGGAGTGATGTAAAAGAAATTCGGAACCTCTGACGGCGCAAAAAGGCCCATCAAATAAAGGTCGAGCGGACTGTAACCCTCGGTGACGCCCGTCGCCTTGTAAGACCCGTCTGGTCTGCGTTTCCAATCGTTGCCAAAAAGCACAGAAGCGTCCGAGTCAACCCGAAACTCCAGTGCTTGAAGTTTACATGGTCGCGAAGCTCTCCACTGATGACGAGGTCTGGCTTCTTTAAGAAAGGAGTATAGGCTGCCCAGCGATGCGCGAACTCGTGACCAAGGACATCAAGCGTACCTGTATTCGATTTGTCAACAACTGGACGTTCCAAGTAGGATTGGATGGCCGATCTTGTATTGATCTCATATTGACGATGCCTTCAAGGTTCCCGCCAACTGCCGCACCACGACTGGTTATTCCGTACGACGCCGAGGCATCGAACATACCGTCGGGGACCGACACCAAGACCCGTGACATTGTTTGTCCGAACGTGTTGGAAGAAGGCTAGGTCACTCGCTTCCTGTGCAAATGTTGTGAAGAAGACCAGGGAATGATATTCATCAGGATGACTGCAATAAAATTGCCTGGCCACCCTGTGGAGTAGCAGATCTCTTCGTCCATCGGGATCCTCTAAAAAGGTATCTGGTATGAACATCACGGCAACGTTCCGGTCGTTATAGTCCGCTCCACAGTTCACTGGCGGTACACCCCGTCTGTTGGACGTCAATCGTCTGACCGGCAACTGTGATGACCCCAGTTCGCGCGTCTCTGCGCTCGGGTTCTCACGAACGGAGAATTTAACGGTGCCGCTACCGAGGGTGCTAGGTGGAGTTGCCTCGATACTGTGAATCCAGGGTGTGGATGTGGCAGCAGTCCACGAACACACACTTGTCGTCGTCACCGAGATCTCGCCGTCCGTGCCACCGTGTTCTTCGAACGAGGTGTTTATCTCTGCGATCGTGTAGCTGCAGTATATAAAAGGCTTGCTGTTTGAAGATTGCCCATCCGGATTCGTCACAACCACATCGACAGTGCCGGGCGCATGCGCGGGCGTGTTTGCCGTGATGGTCGTCGGATTCGCAACGACTACGTTCGTTACCTGAGCACCACCAACGGTGACGCTCGCGCCATCAACGAAACCTGTGCCGGTGATGGTCACCGGTGTGCCGCCTGTGACCGGCCCGGATAGCGGGGCAATTGTCGCGACCGTGGGCGCCGGGGCCGGTCCGGCCGAGGATCCTGCCGGATATAACCCTGCGGTTTGGATGCCGGCGAGGTCGACATGGCGCGCGAGGCCATAGAATAGGCCGTCTGCAAGACTTGGAAGAGAGGACCAGCGGCAGTGCCTGGAAGAGGCGCAGGTCGTCGAACGATTCATAGAAAAAGTGGACGGTAGTCACATTGCCACTGGCATCGACTCTAAAAATGGTCAGAAGCCCTAAGGAATTCCCAGGAGCAGCCCCCTGCGTTGTGCTGCCGTAGAGATAGCTATCGCTGGATTCAACGGGCGGTCCTGTCAGCCCGGCCCCGTCACCGTAAGGCGAGCTGGGAATCGCGATTACACCACTGAAGGAGTGAAGAGTCGTGACATTGCCCGTAGGACTCATCTTGAAGAGTGTTCCACCGCCGAACTGGCAGCAAAAGACTCCGCCGCCGCCTGTCGTGCCGTAGAAATTGCCGTCACTCGCCTGCATAAGCCCATTGGGAAAAACGCGCGCACCAAAGGAGTGGATGAGACTGAAAGCGCCCGCGTTGTCAATCCTGTAAATCGTGGAGTCCAATGCAGCGTCCGTCATTCCATAAAAGAGACCATCTGACGCTTGAATCACTCCGTCTCGTGTTGGCGAAATGGCATCGGGGAAGATGAAGAGAGGTGTGACGTCGCCTGTGGTCGTGAGGCGGTAGAACATGACAGGAAAGCTACCAAACGTCGAGCCAACCGTTCTGACAGTCCCGTAGAAGTTGCCATCGTTTGCCTGAATCAGTTTGGATGGCTCGGCGGCGACCCGGTCGATAACAAACGACTTGATGGTTGTGGGGTTGCCCGGCTGGAATCGAGCCTGACAATGGTATCGACAATGGTTGGGCCGTAGAAGAATCCATCGCTGGCTTGGACCAGAGCCCTAGGTGCAGCGCAGCCCAAAACAGTCGGAATAAAGTGATGGAGCGTGGTGAGCGCCCCGGAACTGTCAATCTTGTAAAAGGTACCCGTTACGCAGCCGAAACTTCCCCCTCCGGAAGTTGCGCCATAGAGAGTTCCATCCTGGCCGCGGACAATCGTGGATGGCATCGGCCCCTCTCCGACAGCGAATCGATGCACGACCTCGACTGAAACCTCCTGTTGAACCTGGGCGGCGATGGCCGATAGGAAGATGACGGCAAAGAGGACGGAGGATTCAACCAGCCAAACACTTGATGGCACATGCCCGAGATGGGAAGGGCATTTCATGCTCCAAACAACACGGCGGTCAAGCAAGGAACAGAATTGCGGGGATAGGCGACCCACGCCCAGAGGCCGAATGCAGACTAAAGACGATAGACGCCGCAATCCGGCGCCTCGGGGTGACGCCTTCTTCGAACCAGAATCCCGATGTGCCTTGTAATGGCGAACCTGAATCGGAGGTAGTCATACCTTCACTTACGGATTTGAACGAAACCGGCCATTTGGGAGATGTGGACAACCGTGAGGTGCAATTACGCCTTCCGCTTCGGCAATCTGGCTCCACAGGTCGGACATGAGCTGCCCCTCGTCCTCGACGACTGCGGCTCCACAGGCCGGACAGCGACCACGAAAGCCCGCGCTTCCCAGTGGTGGATGTCGGTGGCGACGTCGCGAGTCGAGACGGTTGGACAGGACTAGCCAAGTCACGGTGGCCGCGACGACGCTGACGGCGACGGTCACGATGCCTGCCGCGTCCATTTTCGGAGACACATCTTTTGTATGGCGCCGCGACGTTCACCGACAAACGATGCTCCTCGACCGCCGCTTCGGCCGACTGGAGAATCCCGACACATGAACCGATGTCGCAATTTGCCGTTGTCGTTAGTTCATCTAGACGGAACAGAGACTCAGGCGCGGAGAGCAGGCAACGAGCTCTCCGTTGCGGAAGTCCTAGGCTGTGAAGAGCGCGGCAGTGGCGTCGTACGAGACCAGACGACGGACGGGAGCCGGGGCAATGCGGGACATTGGGGGAGTCCTCCTCGGAATTCGCGAACCTCAGCCGTATGAGAGCGTCGAATCGTATCGGCCGGTGAACTTGGAGTCAAGCCAAAACGGCCTGAATCCGCTACAAAACTGTGGTCAATCTTGCGATCTTCCGGGTTCGGGGAAGCTCGTGAGGATAATCCTGAGGTCCGACGTGGAGGCCCTCCTGCCTGAAATTCAGAAGTGGTTTGCGGAGAAGCAGGAGCACTTATCTATCTTCGAAAGCTCGGATTGTAGACTCGAAGGTCGGTTCAAGGGCGAGCTCTTGGTGCTGTCCACGCAATTGCAGCAGTCTGGAGTGATCACGAAGTTCGAGCGTGAAGCAAAGGTCCCGTCAGGGTTCCCGCAGAGTGGACTTCCGAGTCCAGATCGGCAGCGAGACGCATCTCTGCGAACTGAAAGCGCTCTGCACTCCGGCTGAATGCTGAAGGTAACCCCGCGTTTACCTACCGCAGCGCCCACACGTCTCGCGGCCAGCGCGTTGTTATGCACAAACCAGCTATACTCCCCGTCGTTTATCTTTCATTGAAGGGAACATTAGATGGCAAAAAGACGAGGGCGTCCTCGTGGAATTAAAGACTCGACTCAAGGGTATGCCGGAGAGCATCGGCACCGCGTTGGGTTCCGTCAGCCAGAAAGCTCGATGTTTGGTTGATGCAGCGCCAGGAAATCGCGAACGAGCTTACGGTGGTAATAAGGCGCGCTCAGGCGATGCTCGCGGACCTGGGTGGCGCGGTTGGGAACGCTGGACGACAAAGTAGGCGATCAAAAGACCAGACCATTGGCCCGCGGCGCGTGATTTCGATGCTAACTGGGGCTGGCGGTCGAAAGCGCAAGCGCCGAAAGATGTCAAGGGCCGCCCGCGAGAAAATTGCCGCCGCCCAACGAGCGCGCTGGGCGAAGCAAAAGAGGCAGCAGTAAGGGCAAGACCCTTGCTCCTCGTAAGCTTCTGGCTGCGCTCGGCCATACTTATCGCCAGATGTTGACTCCCAAGCTGCCGTCGCGGCTATCAGCAGACCGAGGCCCCCCGACGTTCAAGTTCCTCAAGGTTCGCAAGTGGACTGCCGGCCTGTAATCGTCGCAAGTGTTTGGCTGCGCTACCGTCTGGTTTGCGCCGGTTGCCAAATCCAGCGCCAGATCTCAGCCAACAGGCTCAATGTGGACATGAACAAGAACCAGAGAGGCAACCAACCGACTACGAACAACAGGAGCAGCCACCAGCCGTATCGACCTTCTCTGAACACCCACACGACGAAGGCGACTACCCAGCCACACATAGCCATGAGAAGCGCCGCCATCGCGACTAGCCAAGCCTTTCTGAAGTAATCCGTCGACTGGATAAAGCAGAACTCTCCCGAAAAGGTTTTGGCGTCTGGCAAGCCACCGTTTTAGCCAGCCGGTGCCTTTTTCGATCGGGGTCAACGCCAGTCCTAGAAACTCGATGGCCACCCAAAGCCCTGCGAGTACCAAGACAACCATCAAGACGTTCATGGCTTATGAAGTCCGGGTAACGCGGGTTCCGTGCGCGCCGTTTTGGATGCCTTTTGACGATAGCAGGTTGACAGCTCCATTCGCCAAACATCAAGACAATGGGGCATCCCGTCAATGAGTGATCGGTTTGCGGATCGATTCAATTGCGCGGATCGCGTGCGTTCCAAATTCCAAATCATCGACGAACTCCTGGAGGAGCCGAGCACTCTTGTGATCGCCGATTCTGCCCAGGACATTGATCAAGTGCGAAACGACACTGCGGTCCCGACTGCCGCCGTAGTTGAAAACTGTTGGAAGCGACTCGTGGTTACGCAGGCAATCCTCGACTATAGATGCGATTTTCATCCTTCTCTTTCGCAAGCGGGTCGCGTTTCGAACCGGCGTCGCGGCTGAGTTTCCAACCGCAGTGTGCGAGATTGTAGAGCACGTCGGCCGCAGCCAGTCGCGTCGGGCCTTCGAATGAGAGCCGAATCGTCCTCCCAACCTCACTTTTTCCGTGGGTCCAAAATGGATTTCACCGATTATCGCCCAGGCACGATGCGCGGCGGTGTCGCCTCCCGTGTAGCGAGGTGGCGTGTCCATGAGCCGCGCGCACCCTTCGATTGCGAGCAGAAATGTGGCCGTCGCGTCTTGAGGGCACCCGGACTCGCCGTCGATGCTGGACGCGAACCGGACGTAGACAGCAAGCGCGTTGCGTTCGCCGTGCTCAAGGAGTTCTCGCAGCAACCAGTCGGAATGATATCGGACGTTTGGACACTCCGCCGCGAGACACAGGATTGCGGATTTCTCTTCGCGTGACAGCTCAAAGTACACCCCCGGAGTAGGCTCCCCCGAAAACATCCTCGAAGATCTTGCTTAGGCAACCGTTCGCACGAGCGGCGAGTAGGGCGGCCGGCTCGGGTGTTGAGGATCTTCGCGGCCTCGATTACGTCAGGATCGCTGCCCGAGCCGGACGCGATCGTCGACCGCATTTCTTGAAGCGCGTCCTCGATGGTCACGGGTGATTCGACTGCGCCGAAGTGACACAGCGTCTCGGTCAGAAAGGTGTTCTCGAAGATGTTGTCGGTTTCGAAACCGTTGAGCATTTCGCAGATCTGCGCAACCGCCACGTCCGGAAGGTCATGCCCGGTCCACCGTAGGAAATGGAGCGCGTCGAGTTTGAGGATGGGGATGCCTGATTCCCACCCGCGTCGGACCAGGTCGAGCATAGTCTCGAGATTATCCTGAGTGATGTCCCGCCTGTGCTGGAAGAGAGCAAGGAGAGCGAAATGGCTCTCTGGCGTCGCGGTGGCTCGCTGGAGAAGCGGCTGCCACAGCGGCGAGCCGCTGGGGTCCCTCCGGCCCATGACTGCCGTTCGAAGCTCCGCAAGAATAATGCTGCACGGGAGTTCAATCCCGCTCAATCGGACGTGACCGGCATACCTCCGAACGGTTTCTTCCCCAGACGCGCCGTGGTTTTATTCGTTCCACTGCCGCAACGTGCTCTGCAGCTCGTCGAAGACCCCATTCCGTCACATCTCATAATTTGCGGTCCGTTGGCGATTGCATCATCATCCAACTGGTGGGCCACCAATTCGCACAGTCAAATACCCGTTGCGGAGTCCATTAGCGGTTGCCTTCCACCGAAACGACACCCAACTGCCGACGGCCATCCTCGAGCTCGGCTATATAACACTTGCATGTGATGTTGGCGACGTCTTAAGCCGCGAGCTTGAACAGCGCCCCGAATATCGCCCAATAAGACCGCTTTCGCGCGCGCGCCGCACCGGCCGGCGAGCACGCGTGAGAGGATTGCTGAATCAATGGCGGCGCCTAATGCCGAACTGATCTCATTATCGTTGGAGAGCCGCGGAAGGATGAGCTCGATCAATCGTTGATTTCGCGGCCTCCGCAGTTCCACCGCGAACTCAGAAAAGCCATATGAGGTCGATGAATCTTCATCGCATTGAAATCGTCGGCGAGGAGCTCATGCTCGAATGAAAAGAAACCCTCGGTCAAGCGGATTAGGGCCGGGCGCCGCAACTGATCGAGGATGGCGAACGGCCCGCCTTGCTCCGCGAAGAACCTCGCCGCGAAGCATTCGTAATCCGCGCAGCTCCCAGCTGCTCGACACGGTTCGTCGCCATCTCGAAGGCGATTGCCCGCAGTCAGGGCGGTTCGCATGTGGTAATGCTCGAGGAAGCAGGTCTGCACGTAGCGATCGAACAATCGGCGCGCGAGGTCCGCGGCGTCCGAGACGCGATGACACCGACCGGCAACGGTAGGTCCATACGCGTTCGTGAAGGCCTTCGCAGAAGTAGTCCACGGCCGGCGAGGTCTCAACCCGGGCGTGGCAGCAGTAGATGTTCCGCTTCTCCTCGAGCCGCGGCGTCTGAGTTGCGTGACGATCGAGGTTAAGTCGTCGGGAAGATCGACCGCCGCCTGGGACGTGAACACGACGCGGGCGTCGAAATGCTACGCGAACGCCTGCACGCCGCGCAGGAGTCTCCGAGGTGCTCGGCCGGGCACTCATTGAGCGCATCGACGAGCAGGAGCGGGCGGAGGCCACGCGCCGACGGCGTCCAGAACTCCCTGCTTCCGCCTTGAACATTGGCGCGGTTCCGCGCCGCACCATGTCGCAAAAAATCACCACCTCGGGTACGTCTTCGGTTCACGAGGACGGGCATTTCATCACCTTTCCGAGTCACGGCGATCGCCGCGTGGCGTAGCCTGAAAGGTCTTGGCCGACCCACTCGGCCCGACGATAGGTGGTTCTGACCGGCGAGGATCGAGTCGACGAGTGCCTGGCCGCGGTTTCGGTCGGTCCTGGCGGGCAAGAGTGGCGGCAAGTGAAATCCGAAGACGCACTCGATGCGGGACGCGTAGGCGCGAACGGCGTCGGCAGCCGCCCGTACCTTGGATCCGTCGCTTCGTCGAGCGTCGCCTCGGGTGAGCGAGGGTGCTCCGTCGCGAACGGGTCCAATCCGCCACGATTCCACGAAGCGGGTTTCGCAGCCGACGCTCAGGATCTCGATCACCTCCGATATGAACGAACCGCAACCTTGTTGTCTCCGCGAGGTGAGCTCCGATCGAGGATCGATCTGCGGAACGATGCGAACGTACGCTCGAACTCGGTGAAGAACGGCGCGTCGAATCCGACCGCGTTAGGGTCTCGTTCCATAGCGCCGCATCTCGTCGCTCAAGGCGAACTTTTGCTGGAGCGTCTGTTGCCACGGATTCGGGCCCGGGTAAAGATCCGCCTCCGAGATCGGCTTCGACCATCCCACTGCCGTTTTGCCGCCGAACACAGCTCCGACCAGATGCTTCACTCGAGTACGGCCGCCATCGACTCGGTCACGACCGAAGAAATCATCTGGCGTTGGTCGACATGGAAATTGGCGAGAATCAGGCCCCAAAAAGCTAGGATCCGCGCACCACGTACACAGAAATCGCGCCCTCCGTGGCCAGATACAGGATCGCCGATGAGGAGTGCTGATGGTAGGTTTCATACTGTGCCGCATCGCGGCGCTACTTGTTGTAACCGGGAAACCTACCCAAAGAAAGGGTATCTGCAGTGGCGCGTAGGTGTCAAATGAGGCGATCTGCGGGTAATGGGCTAACGCCGCGTTGCTACCCGATTTTCTGGAAGCAATTTGTTTTGGGGTTGACCCTGAACTTGTGGCCGCAGCGACCGGTCCGCTCTCCACAGCTCATCCATCCTAATGTTTCTGGGTTGCGGGTTCTTCTGCCGACCATCTGTGTCCGCATGAGGGGCACCAGAACATCACGGCGTCAACGCGACGACGATTCCACACCGGCCTCGCGGACGGTGCAGCCCGCCACCGCAAAGATCACCAGTGCAAAGTAATCATTGTAGTGATGGTGGTTCCTTCGGCTCTGGTGGCGCATCTTCCGTCCATGGTGCCCACTACATAGTCACTATCCGCCTCGACTTCGACATAGCCGTCACCGATCACACCATCATCACCCTCCGCACGACCGGGGATGAGCACCTTACCGTTTGGTAATCGCCACGCGGTTGTTCCAATGCCGTTCATGTTTTTCGTGCTGCGCACGGGCCGTTTGCAAGGCGGACTAAGCCAGGCCCGTTGGTGTTGGCTCCACTGGAAACCACATCGTCGCACAACATTTGTGGTGGGCGTGAGCCTAGATCGCGCGCTCCAGGAGCGACGTGCGCCATCACACGCAAACCGCCAACAAATTCACATCTGTTTTGCGTAGGCTTTGGACGTCCGGAAGACCCGCTGGTAAGCTCTGCCCATGCCCATGGAACTTGGCGTCTGGCGGATCGACAGTGGGCTGACACGCGTCTCTGTCGTGCCCCTGGATTTGGAGTCCCGGCTAGAGGACATCCTCAATCAAGACATAGCCATTGCTAGTCCAGACTGGATGGTTGTTGGTCGCCAGGTCATCACACCTCACGGCGGCCGAGTGGACCTGCTCGCTATGGACCGGGACGGCAATCTGGTGATCGTGGAATTGAAGCGTCACCAGATGCCACGGGACATCGTCACCCAAGTTCTGGACTATGGCTCCTGGGTCAGCACCCTGCGGGCTGAGGACATCGCGCCGATTTTCAACGAGTACAGAAAGAAACGGTTCCCCGGTGAGCCCGGACTGTCGATTGATGCCGCCTTCTGCCGACACTTTTTGCTCAAGTCTATGCCGGAGGAGTTAAACGAACGCCACGAGCTGGTGATTGTCGGCTCGGCATTCGATGCCGACACCGAACGCATGGTGACGTACCTGTCCGAGACACATGGAATCAACATCAACGCTGTGTTCTTTCGCGTATTCCGGGACGGGGAGCGCGAGTACCTCACCAGAGCTTGGCTTAGGGAGCCGGAATCATCCTCGTCCTCCGTGGGTCCCCGTGGGCGCGTGTTGGAACGTCCCTCAAGGCGGACTGGAACGGGGAGTACTACGTGTCGTTAGGAAATGTGGCGGCTCTGGTCGGCGCTGGGAGGACGCCCTCAAGTACGGCTTCATCAGCGCCGGTGGCGGCGACTTCTACGTCAAGACGCTGGCGATGTTGTCGGCCTGGGTGATCGTGTCTGGGTCAATGTTCCGGGTGAAGGCTATGTGGGTGTCGGCGAGGTGACGAGTCCCGTTGTTCGCGTCGATGAGTTCCTCGTTAAAGGGCCTGATGGACGAGAGACTCCGATTTCTCAAGTGCCACTGGTGGGCCAAGGAATCATTGAGAGCGTGAAGACAGCCGAAGTGCCTGAGCATCTCGTGGGCGTCCGCTGGGTTGCGTCTGTGTCAAAGAACAAGGCAATAAAGGAAAAGGGGCTCTTCGGCAATCAGAACACCGTCGCGCGTCCTCGCGACCCCAAATGGGCGTGCACCCGTAGAGACCTCGAGAGCGGTTTGGCCTTCCAGAGATTCTGAACTCAGGTCAAGGGTAATGTGCTCGCTTGCTAGGGACGAATCCTCCACGTTCCAACGGCTCGCGACCGGTCTCCGCGGAGCACTTTGAAAAGGCGGCTTGACGCGGTCAGAAGTTACGTCGCCGCGATGCGCGGGCTCGGAACGACGTAGCCGGTCACGTCCCACCCCCGAGTTTCAGCCCTGTTGCTGTTTTCCCCTCGATCTCCTCAATCAGTCCAACTTCGTATTGCGCCAGCTCGGTAATGACCTTGTCCGCGTCTTCTCCTGCTGCAATACGACAACATCCCCCTCATCAAGCTTTTCCGGCGTGAGCAGCGTGCCGCTGCCGGAACGATGCACAATCACAATGTCTTCGACGGGTTGCAGAAAACGATCAATACGTTCTTGCTTGCTCACTTGAAACATCCTCCAGTTGAATCATTTTCGAGCACACTAGCCGACGTGCCCACCCAATTACGAGCAAAATCAGGGCATGTGGATGAAGTCGCCGACTTGCGCGGGGCGCGCGTAGGGCATGCGTACCATCCTATCGTCGATGGTCGCGACTCCCAAGATGAGTGATAGAAACCACTGAAACGTAAATTTCACGGTTACTTTCCTCAATCGCCGTTAGTGGACCGTCGCCGGGTTGTTGAGATCGTCCAGATGCACACGTCCATGCGGCGGCAGGATCACGAGGCCGTGATGCGCGCACCGATAGAAGTGCGTGTCGTCCTGGCTATGGGCGTACGTTCAAGCTTCGATCGCCGCACTTCGGGCAGTTGAGGGGAAAACCAGGTCGGGCACCCGCGTTCCTCAATCAGAGAGCTGGCAACCAAGCTGCCGCGCGAGCTGTTCAGCCTCTCTACAAAAGAGCGCCCATGTATCGTGCGGGTCAGACCCCATGAGAGAGATTCCCTCGACGCGCGCGACGTCTTCGGATTTGCCCAAGTCCTTGTGAGCTTGTAGCAGCCGCAATTGCGCGTTCTTCAGGTAGTAACCAGCCGTCCAGCCTTGTAAGCCGTGCTCGGTGCTGAATGCGATGGTGTTAGTCGAGAGCACTTTCTCTACGAGCACTTGCGCATCGTGAAGCGCATCCGGCCATGTTCGCGTGGGCGCGTCCGCGAGGAATGCCGCACGCCACAATGAGAACGCGACGGCGACGAGGACCGAGAACTCTTTCGCTTCGGCGCTTTCGGGCAATCCATAACTGTTCTGCTGCCCGAACGCATAGAGGGCCAATAGCAGTTTCTGGCTGCGGTTGCGCGCTTCAATCGCCCAGGCGAGTCGTTCGAATGAGGAACGGGTCATCTCATTGCAGGTCTCGGTTCCACTGAAGCCACATCGTGGCACAACGTAGTGACATCGCGCGCTCAATGTGCGAGGTAGCGAGACATCAGAAGTCCCACGTCAAAATTTAGTAGCTCACAGTGCGCTTGGGTCGCCTGCTCTTTCCGAGAAAGTCCCGTGACGAGGAGGGAAAGATTGCCCGTGAGTCGCGCACCCATGACCTTGCCGCCACTGATCCCTTTCTTGCGTTTCACAGACAAGGTTCTAACCTGACCTGTCGTTTGACACTGAGAACAAATGATTGCCGGATTGACCTTGCCCCATTTCTGCACTATCTGCTTCTCGTCGGCGGCTCGACGAGATTTCGTGGTGCCTAGTCCGACTAGACCAGATAGGGCGTCTAGGGCACCGCGGAGCAGCTCCTCGTTCGCAGTCGTTGTGTTCGCAACTGAAACTGGCGTCGCTGTCACTTCCCTGACGGCCGACGCTTGATCGAGAAGGCTTCCGCAGTACCGGCACTTGATGGCCTCGTCTTGAATCTCTTCCGCGCAAAATGGACAGTTTTTCATTGCCTATCTCATAAATTGATCGAGGCTGCGAGCGAAGGTATAAGGCACGACTGCGATGAGACACCCAACAGCTGTACCGGCCGATTGCTGTCGCGCCTTCCGCAGCAGTTTATGGACTACTCGACGCTGGCACGCGCCCACTTCTTACAGCATTCGCCAGCGACGCTTTCCGGCCCGTTAGATAATTTCGCAATCCTTCAAGTGAACGTTCAACATCAAACCCCTCACCGTTCCGCGCACGGTGACGGTCTCGCCCTTGTGCAGAGCGGCAGCTCAATCCACTGCTTTGCGCGATAACGAGCACTGAACAATGGAAATATCGATTAGCCAGTGCCGAGAGTTACATAAGGGCGGCTCAGAATGTCCTTCTTGACATCGTCCACGATACCAGTCACCCGAATCGCTTTTCCCTTGAACGTTTCGTCCGCGGCAATCTCGTTGTTTTCATAAGATGACAAGAGCGACTTAAGACTGACAGTCTCAGCAACGGCCTTGTATTCGTATGCTGCCGTTGCTCTCGGCCTGTCGCCGTTGGGATGCTGCCTGCTCCTCGGCCTGTCGCCGTTGGGATGCTGCCTGCTTCTGGCCTGTCGTCGTGCTTTTCCTCGGCTCGGCGCTGTTCGCGCGCTTGTAGCTCCTGAGCTGTTGTTTTACGTGCCTGTAGTCCGCCCGCACCGCGTGGTGGCAAGCGTGGCGTGAAATACACAAGCAACGCTCGACGGCCGACTACGCTAGCGAGGCGCAGGGAAACGGCGGCACGCTCCGCGTGCGGGTCGTGAACCAAGAGATTTAAGGCACCGCGATTCCCAGCTAAGATGCCAACAGTGTCGCGGACGCGAAGAATGCTGCCGCGAACGCGAGATATCGCCAGCAGGGCCGAGACAATGTTTACCTAACGTCTCCTCATTCCCTCAAGACCCGACGAAGTCAACCCAACCGGAGATCCCTCACGTTAATTCGCGAGCTTTTGTTTTATAGCGGACCAGCAATCCGAGAGGCTCTCCGCCTCCCCAGGCTCTGACAATTGGCGCGCACACCGATAAAGGTAGCGAACTCCCCGCGATTCTCACGCTAACAACTGGGAGGCCAGACAATCGGCTCACTTTGGCGCGGGAATCGCTGAGAGTGCCGCGCGGCCGAAGCAGCCAGCCCGCAACGATGTCTACGGACCGCTCGACGCGGGCACACGCCCATGGTTTTTCGCGGGGCCGAGCGAGGCGGGAATACTCGCGGGCAAGGGGGGGGCGGCTCCACCGATCCCCTCCATACCCATGAGCGAGGGCGTTACTTTTGATCGAACACGGCAGGTCCATGGCGATCACGTCGTTCATTTTGAGGTACACCTTGTATGTTCCGGCGCCTACAGCGAGCTCGCTCGCCAGGTTTAGATGTACGTTTACAGTCCACTATGCGGCGGGCGTCCAATTTTTGGCATGCCCCTTTTAGATCACACTCTCACTAATTCTCCGGAGCCATTTCGTTTCCTATGGGACTAGCCGGTTGTGCGCTACGCCTTGGGCCTCGCAGTTGGCCGGTATGTTGGCCGCTTGCGGAAGGTAAGCTTGCCAGCAGGTCCACTGAGACGGAGACCGCTAATACTTCGACGCGACCGCTTGATGGATCCGAGGAGTGCCCCGATGTCGTTCGACGACAGACTCAGCTGACGGCCATCATCATCGCCCCTGCTGACCAGGCGGAGGAGGTAGCGCATCTTTCGGAGCCACGCGCCTGGATGGAGTCTCGCACCATCGCGCCGGTCCCAAGCTCTTCTGAGCTACAACGTGTCCAAGGTGCCAGAACTCTCGAACCCGTGGGATCTCAACTCTCCCCCCACGGGAAACACGTGTTTCATCTTACTAGAGATCTGATGAAAGCCCACTGGCGTAGCTTATCATTCGGAGCAAGCCACAGCGAGTTGGCAGACTTTTCCGCCTTGGGCAAGTGGATGGAGAAGTGCAAATCACGTTTGTGTCTGCCGCTCCCATCATCCATTTGTTTTGGTGAACAAGCCAATTCTGGAGCCCAACCACGCGGCCTAGCACCAGCAGAGGCCAGGAGGACACCAATGCCGCCCCGGGGCCGTTCGGCCCCATAGTGGGGGAGACACCGTGCTTTCCACCGAAGACCAGCGATGTGAATTTCCGGCATATCACTACCGGGTCGTATCTATCCGTCTACGCCGTGCTGGGGAGCGTCGTCATCCCTGGCGCCATCTTCCTGGGAGGGCCCGCTATCGCCCGGACGGGACATGACACCTTCAGTTCGCACGACTGAGCCGCATCGGATGCCACCGGGCGTTCGCTGAGCGCGTCCTGCCGCGCGCCGCGGACTTGTGGGAACAAGCGTCGCTGACCAGCGCCAGCGGTTCCAAAACTGTTCTTTCCGGACGGAATCGCGTTCGACGGACGGCTTTGTCGACCGCCGCAAGGGCACCGGCCTTCAGCTACTTGCGGGAAATCAAGACCGGAAATCAAGGTTTCGTGGCCCACATTTTCCCAGATGGAACCGACTGACCAGCTGGATGCGGGCAAACCCAGAGACTTCCAGCGGCTGCCGAGTTCGAATCCAGGCTGACGAGCCAATGCCGTAAACCATGCAATCAATCATTTACAAATGACAAGTCGCGCGTTGAAGTCGAGCCCAGCAGCACTGGATTAGACGAACTCGGGGTCTTCTGGTGCCCTAACGGCCACCAATCAAGTGGCGTTGTCGTCCTTCTTCTGGTGGTCCCGGTCGGCGGCTGCGATGACGGCGCCACGAGGTCGGCAACACCCCAATCCCATCTTGGCCGCGCCGCCATCGATCGTGTTGGTCATGAGGCGTCGACGTCGCGATCGCCTTCCAGAAGATGTCCTCGGTACATTTCCCGAGCGCTTGATCCACCGTAATACTCGCTGAAGCCCATGAGCAGTAGAAATGGCCGGCGAACAGAAGGAGACCTCCGATAGCCTTTGCTGGTGACGCGCTGGGAGTGGGAGGCGGACCTACACGTAATTTGACGACTTGGACATGCTCGCTCTCCGAGACATCACAAAGCCGGTCTCTTCATCATCACCGCGACTTCGTTCGTCGCACCTTGTCCCATCACACTGGAGAACACTCAGCCATCTCCCCACCCTCCGCGCCCAAGGCGTTGAGTTTCTTGACGAACCATTGGTCGTCATCTTGGCTCCCTTAAAGAGTGCGCCCGAGGAAAAAAATTTGATACGTGATAAGTCCATCTGCTCAATGTAGTACTCGGCAACTGTCTCGACACTCTGTGTCGTAGACCTACGTCACCGCGTCCGTTCGCCCGTTGTATCGCTAGCCCACTGAGATTACTGCGCCGTTCTGAAGTCGTGTCCATTAAGTCCCTGATGCGGCTGGCTGTACTTGCTCGCGGACCACGATGCTGTCAATTAGCGGCACGGAAATGGTAGCGACTCTGTCCGATCTGGCATAACCGTGGAGGCCAAATCTGAGCTTATGGCCCGACGAGTAGCGGTCTCCATGTGCGCGCGATTCGTGCTGTAGACAGTACCCTTTCGGTCACACCCCTGGAACCTGGCTCTGAGCCTGGAGCACATGGTGTGCAATCACCGCCAGGATCTTGGACTTATACGGAACGGCGGATGCCACCTTCAATCGCGGTTGTAGCTGGATATAGCGATCGGGCCACGGGTGGGTTTACCTACCAAGACCTTCAGTGCGCTCGACCTCCGCTCGCTAGACGCCTCGTAGGCGCGTGGGCTGGGTAGGAAGGGCGGGGCTTCAGAGAGAGCTACCGCGAGTGGCTGAGTGATCTATAGCTTCGAGGGTATATTCTCACAATCTCGGCGACCTCGGCCCCACTCGATTCGTGGGGGTATCATTGAAGAAAACAGCGCAGGTTTGCTCACATGCACTCCGCGACCCTGGACAGTCTGTCAAGCCCCCATCCCCGTTCAAATCCGGGGCAGCCCTCCAAATTCACTCAAAAAACGCGAGTCACGACTCGACGCGTGGCTGGCTGGCCGCCAAATCGAATGGGGACTGAGGGGTCGAGGGGTTGCGACTTATCGTCTTCGCCAAGTGCTCCGCTGGAATTCTGAGAACCACAGCTCCATGCGTGCCTCGCGGGAAGCGTGGCGGTCGACCCCGACCGCCCCTCCTACTCACCCATGCTTTTTACGGCGTCACCCGAAAATCATCAACCGAAACCGCAACAATGAGAGAATCGCTGGCCAATATCGCAATGGGACCGAAGAACAGATCATGCTTGTCCTTGAGCGCTATCTCCTGTCCGGTCTCCTGTCGATTACGATCGTCGCTGGGCGTTCTCGAAGCGGTTCCGCAGTAGACCACACGAACCAGGCCGCCACGACAAGTGCGAGGAATTCGGCCAGCCATGCGCTTATAGTACCATTGTCAGAAAAGGGGCTCCCTCGACGCCAGAGTTCGGTGAGGAGGAGCGCAACGAACATCGAGACCGACCATCTCGCCAGCCCGGAAAACCGCGCCAGAAAACTCGCTGATTCCTCAGTCGATTGACGCCGTCTAACGTCGTGTCGTTCAGCGGCGAGCACCCGCCTGGCGAACCGAGGAAGGCGATCGTCGGCGGCACGACCATTTTCCAGCTCCCAGTCGGGCCCCTGCTGAGTTTAACATCCGATTTGTCCCCATGGCGTCGAGATGAAGGCGAGTCTTGACCCCTCAAGGTGGCTCGACGAAGGTCGACCACAGCTCCCGGTCCTTCGAGCGTCCATGCGGAGGTCGTCGTAATGCTCTCGATTGTCTCGCCTTTTTGCAAAGGCCGATACATCGTGCCGACGCCATCAGAGTGCCTTCCACTCATCAAATAAGGTCCAGCCACCCTCATCTTCAGTTTGATTTACCTCCGGCGTGTCACTTCACCAGCCATCACCCCTGCCCAAACGCCAGGAATGTCCCTCAGGCCGGGGCACCAGCCGTCCTCGTGTGACTACCGTGTGACTACTGCCGGTACCGCTGACGCGCCTGTCATGCTGCGCCGCGTAATTGCCACTGTCTATTGAGTTTATTTGGTGGGCCGCGTTGGGATCGAACCAACGACCCTCTGATTAAAAGTCAGATGCTCTACCACTGAGCTAGCGGCCCTGATTTTCAATTGTATTCGGGAATCGCACGATTCGCGGCGCACCACAGAAGCCGCCGGCTATCTCAGGACTCATCTGTGAATGAGTCGCAGCGTATAGACCGGCGCCACCTCGGTGGTGCCTGTCGCCTCGAAGCGAATCGTCAGCTTCGCTTTGCCCTGCACCAGCGTCGCCGGCAACGCGTACTCGCGGTCGAAGAAACGTGATTCGCTGTCGAAGGCGAAGTGCTCTTCACCGAGACGCTGCCCATCGACCAGCACGGCGAAGTCTCGCGCGCGGCGGTTGTCACGGTTGTAGGTGACGACGAGTGCCGCCGGCGTCGTTCCGGTCAGCGGCAGATCGTAGGAAAACCACTTCGCGGCTCGCCGACCGGGACGACCGTCAGTCCGCACGATCGATGAGGCATCGCCTTGCTGGTTGTGCGCTTTCTCGATCGCCGGATCGGTCGGCGACAGCGCGACGATCGTCGCCGCCTCGAGACGGCGCACGCGTTCGCGCTCAACCTCCAATTCCTTGAGCCGCTCGGTGTTCTCCGCCGGCGTCAGCAGATCCCAGTAGCCGGTATAGATGCGGCGATGCGTGCGATAGAACGGCGCCAGCGTCACGTCGACGCCCAGGCCCGTCGTGCGGAAGTACCCGGGCTGGCCGGCGACCGGCCGGAGCCACTCGCTGACCGCGCGATCAGTGACCAGGACGGGTGACTCCACAGTCGCCGTCTGCGGACCATCGCCGTCGCCATCGGCATCGCGCCGCGGCTGCGGTCCGAGATCGCCGGCCAGCACCAGCGGTCCCCAGACAACTGCGGCGCGCTTCGGGTTGTCGCGCAGCCGATCGAGCCGCAGCATCTTGGGCAGCGTCAACGCGACGGTGTCACCTGCCTTCCACGTGCGCGTTACGTCGACATACGAGCCTGGTTTCGACGCCACGGCGATGGCTTGCCCGTTGATGCGAATCGCGAAGCCGTCGCCGGCCCACGACGGCCGTCGCAGCGACAGCGTGAGCTCCTTCGGCGCCTTGACGTCGAGCGTGAGCGTCGCGGCTTCGCCTTCCGGAAACGACGAGTCCATCTCGAGCGTCGCGCCCGCGCTATCCCACTGCGCCGTCGACGGCGCGTAGAGATTGACCCACAGACGCGAGCCTGCCTCGTAATAGAGCCCGAGCCCGTGCAGCGCGTGGCTCTCCATCCCAGTCCCGACGCAGCACGTGAAGCTGCGGTTCATGTCGGCGTACTCGCGACGCACGCCTCTGCCGACCGGCACCATGTAACACGTCGCGCCGTCGTTCGGGTCCATCGATCCGAGGATGTGATTGAAGAGCGCCTGCTCGTGGAACTCGGCGTATTTGACGTCGGGCTGCAGGGCGAACAGCTTCCGGGTCAGCTTGAGCATGTTGTAGACGTTGCACGTCTCCGCCGTTCGTCCTTCGGCAATCGACGCCAGCCGATCGGGCTCGCGGAAGTATTCGTCCTTGCCGTGGCCCCCGGTCGCGAACGTGTGGTGATAGACGACGCGATCCCAGAAGGTCGTGGCGGCCGCCAGATCGCTCTTCTCGCCGGCCGCGCCGTAGCGCGCAGCCGAGCCAAGCAGCTTCGGCACCTGCGTGTTGCCGTGCAGGCCGTTGAGCGGATCCTCGCCGCGCTTGAGCGGATCGAGCACCGCCTTGTGCTCGAAGCGATACGACAGCTGCAGCCAGCGACTGTCGCCGGTGTCGGTGTAGAGGTCGGCCATCATCTCGTTCATGCCGCCGAACTCCGTGGCGAGCATGCGCTGAATCAGCTCGTCGTTCATCGGCGCAAGATAGCGCTCGGCCCACTGCGCGAACTTCACTTCGATCTCGAGCGCGGTCGGGTTACCCGTGTAGCGATGCGCGTCGCGCAGGCCCGCAAACGTCTTGTGGAGCGTGTACCACGGCGACCAGAGGCCGTTCAGATCGAAGTTTGCGGCCTTGATGTTGCCTTTCGAGACGTCCGCGAACGCTTCGCGCACACCTTGCAGCGCGCCGGCGAAGCCGTCGCCGTGCGCGTCCTGCACCACCTTCAGCTCGGAGACGATGTAGTCGGCACGCTGCTTGAAGCGCGGATCGCCCGACGCGGCCCACATCAGGCTCACGGCCGAGAGATGGTGGCCGGCGATGTGGCCCGTGAGCTGGCGTCCGTCGGCGTCCCAGCCGGTGTAGCCCTGCGCCTTCGGCGTCAGGCCCGCGCGCGTGCGATAGAACGCGAGCATGCGATCGGGCTCGAGCGAGAGCAGGTAGGCGGCGTTGAGATCCTGCGCCTTCTTCAGCGGGCCGCCGGTCAACCGCACCGCGGTGAGCGGCAGCGGTCGCGCCATGTCGGGAACGACAGGACGGATCTGCCGCGCGAAGCCGGACGTGAACAGCCACGCCGATCCGCCGGTGATGAGCTGAAAAAATTCGGATCGTGTGATTCTCATTCTTCGTTCGTCTCAGCTTCCCGCCTGCATACGCTTCCACTGCTCCGCGTACTGTTCGACGTTGTCCTTCGTGACCACGTCGACGCCGGAATCGATGATCGGCGCCGCCGGGTTCTTGCCGTTCTTGATGTCGTGCAGCAGTTTCACCGACTCGCTGCCCCAGCCGAAGTACTTCTGCCCGAGGAGCACCTGCACCTTGCCCTCGCGGAGCAGGTCGAGCGCCGGATCGATGGTGTCGAAGGAGATGACCTTGGTCTTCGACGAATCGACGGCGGCGAGCGCGTTTCTCGTGAAGACCGGCCAGCCGCCGACCGAGATCCACGCCGCCAGGTCGGGATAGCGCCGCGATCCCGTGGCGATGATCTCGGCACAGCGGATCACATCCTCCTGGATGTCGTAGACCTCGACGATCTCGATGCCCGGCGCCTTGGCCAGCGCTTCCTTCACCCCGGCCAGGCGGTTCTGCAGATTGGTGGCGCCGAGGCTGCTGATGATCGCGACCCTGCCCTTGCCGTTCAGCAGGCGAATGGTCTCCTCGCCCATGATGCGGCCCGACGCGAGATCGTCGACGCCGTAGAAGGCGAGGCGCCGCGACGTTGGCGCGTCCGAATCCCAGGTGACGACCGGGATGCCCGCGTCGATCGCGCGGTTGATCGTGTCGGCGAGGAATTCGCCGTTGAGCGACGAGATGGCGATGCCGTCGACGCGCTGCGTGATGTACGACTCGAGAATCTCCTTCTGCTTCAGCTGATCCGCGCTGGCCGGCGCATTCCAGAGAATCTGAACGTTGCCAAGCTCCTTGGCGGCGCGCTCGGCGCCGATGCGCGCGTAGTTGAAGACCGGGATGTCGAGCGCCTTCGGGATCACGGCAAAGCGCAGCGCCGGCTTCCCGGCCGTGCCGCTGGTTGCAGGCGGCGCTGAACCACCGCTGCAGCCGACGAAGACGAGAACGGAGAGCAGGCACGCGGCAATCGCTCGGGTCATCCTGAATCCTGTCGTCGCGGGCCCGGCCCGCGTCTATTTGTGGGACCGGCGCAACAGCACCTGATCCATCACGACGATCACAATCACCACGAGTCCGACGATGAGGCGATCGTAGAAGGTCGCGCCTTGAATCTGCGGCAGTGCGTTTCGGAGGACGCCGAAAATCAGCGTGCCGAGCACCGCGCCCAGCACCGATCCCCGTCCGCCCGCCAGGCTCGCCCCGCCCACGACGGCCGAGGCGATGATATCCAACTCGTACCCCGTCGCAAGGTCAGCCTTGCCCTGGCCCTGCACGATCACCAGCACCACACCGGCAACCGACGCCAGCAGGCCGCCGAGGACGTACACCGATGTCTTGATCCGCCCGATCGCGATGCCCGAAAAGAGCGCCGCCGTCTCGTTGCCGCCGATCGAAAAGACGGCGCGGCCCCACTGGAACTGGGTCATCAGCACCTGGAAGACCACCGCCATCGTGAACATCACGACCGGCGCCAGCCAGTCGGCCGGCAAGCCGAGCGGCGCGAAGCCCTGCGGCAGGCGGCTCGACACGTCGTAATACTTCCCCTCGGTGATGATGAATGCCGCCCCGCGCACGATGCCCATCATGCCAAGCGTGGCGATGAACGGCGGCAGCCGCACGACCACGATCAGCAGCGACGACAGCAGCCCCGACACGAGGCCGACCAGCAGGCCGGCGGCGACACTAGGGCCGAGCGGCGCACCCGATGCGACGAACAGATGGCCCGTGACCACACTCGAGAGCGCGATGACGGCGCCGGGCGACAGATCGATGCCGCCCGAGATGATCACGAGGGCCGCGCCGACCGCCGCGATGCCATAGATGGACGAGTACTTGAGGATCAGGAGCGCGTTGTCGGTGCTGAGAAACGGGTGCGCGCGGCCGTCATCCGGCGCCAGGTACCACGCGAAGAACAACACCTCGAGCAGGAGGATGGCGACCGTGCTCAGCTCGCGCAGCCGCCAGAAGCGCTTCACGACGCCCGCGCCGCCTCTGACGTCGCCAACCGCATCACCGATTCCTCGGTCGCGACCGTGCCGTCGATCTGGCCCTGGACGCGCCCCTCGCGCATGACCACGATCCGATCGGCGAGCGCGAGCACCTCGGGCAGATCGCTCGACACGACGAGCACGGCGAGACCGCTCGCCGCCTGCCGGCGCACCATCTCGTGAATCTCGAACTTGGCGCCGACATCGACACCCTTGGTCGGCTCGTCGAGCAGCAGCACGCGCGGCGAGGTGGCCAGCCACTTCGCCGCGACCACCTTCTGCTGATTGCCACCGCTCAGGCTGTCCGGGAATGCGTCGATACCCGGCGCCTTGATCCGCCACTCGGCGCGGAGCCGTTCGGCTTCCGTCCGCTCCTCGCGGCGCCGGATCAGCACGTGCCGCCGAATGGTCTGGCGCGGCTGCACCAGATTGCTGCGCAGATCGAGGTTGAAGAAGAGTCCCTGCCGATGGCGCTCTTCGGGCACGAGCGCGACGCCGGCGCGGGCGGCCTCGCTGGCGGATCGCGGCGCGATCGCCACGCCGTCAATCACGATCGCGCCGGCGGCGGGCCGATACAGGCCAAAGATCGTTTCCAGAAGCTCTGACCGCCCCGAGCCCACCAACCCGAACAGCCCCACGATCTCACCGGCACCGACATGCACCGAGACGGCCTCGAAGCACGGCGGACGCGTCAGCGCTCGCAGCTCGAGGCGAGGCGGTGCGGTCTGTGCCGCGGCGGCCGGCCTGGCCGATCGAGACGGTAGATCTCGACCGACCATGGCCCGCACGATGGCCTCCGGCTGCACGGCCTCGCGGTCGACAGTCGTGACGAGCCGGCCGTCGCGCAGGACCGTGATGCGATCGCAGAGCCGGAACACTTCGGGCAGCCGGTGCGACACATAGAGCAGCGTGGTGCCGTCACGCTGCAGGGCGCGCAACACCTCGAACAGGTGATCGGATTCGGCGTCGGTCAACGCCGTCGTCGGCTCGTCGAGAATCAGGATGCGACATTTGAACGCCAGCGCGCGGGCGACCTGCAGGAGCTGGCGATGCGCCGCCGGCAGTGATTCGGCGAGCGCGGCCGGCTCGATCGCGAGGTGCAGGCGATCGAGAAGCTCGCGGGTGCGCGCGTGCATCTCGCGCTCGCGCAGCCGGCCGAACGCGCGCAGCTCGCGCCCCGCGAAGATGTTGGCGCTGACGCTGAGATTCGGGAAACTCAGTATCTCCTGATAGACCATGCCGATGCCGCGCCCGATCGCGTCATGCGGCGAGTGGATCTCCAGCCGCTCGTCGTCCCAGTAGATAGAGCCGGCATCGGGACGCACCAGCCCTGCGAGGATCTTGAGGAGCGTCGACTTGCCGGCGCCGTTCTCGCCGACGATCGCGTGCGCGCTACCGGCGTTGACATCGAAGCTCACGCCGTCAAGCGCCTTTACCGCGCCGAACGATCTACGGATGTCGCGGAACGAGAGCACGGGGCGAATCTTATATCCGGTGATGTGCTGATCTGATGATCAGTGATCTGGCGATCTGGCGATCCGGCGATCTGGATTAGGCTTTCACCACAATGCGCATGTTTCGATGGTTGTTCGTGCTGGCTGCGGTGGCTGGCTGTCAGCCGCCGCCGCGCGAGGCGCCGCGGCCCGCCGCCGCCGCGCCCGGAGGGCCGACTGTGATGCGCGAGAGATACGGCGCGATGCCAGACGGCGCGCAGATCGACATCCTGACGCTGCGGAACGCGAACGGCGTTACTATCCGCGCGATCACGTACGGCGGCATCGTCACGTCGATCGAAGTGCCCGACCGCGCGGGCCGGCCCGGTGACGTCGCACTCGGCTTCGATTCGCTCGCCGGCTACCTGACGGCGCATCCGTTCTTCGGCGCCATCGTTGGCCGCTACGGCAACCGCATCGGCGCCGCGACGTTCACGCTCGACGGCGCCCGGTACACGCTGGCGAAGAACAACGGCCCGAACAACCTGCACGGCGGCGAGAAGGGCTTCGACAAGCAGGTCTGGAACGCTCAGGCCGTGCCCGGGCGCAACGCCATCGAGTTCACCCGCACGAGCGTCAACGGTGAGGAGGGGTTCCCGGGCAGTCTCTCCGTCCGCGTCACCTACGAGCTCACGGACAAGAACGAGCTGATCGTCGACTACTTCGCGACGACGGACAAGGCGACGCCGGTCAACCTGACGCAGCACACCTACTTCAACCTCGCCGGCGAGGGCAGCGGCGACATCCTCGGCCATCAGCTGACGATCAACGCCGACCGCTACACGCCCGTCGACGAAACGCTGATTCCGACCGGCGAACTGGCGCCGGTTCAGGGCGCGCCGTTCGACTTCCGTCAGCCCACCGCGATCGGCGCGCGCATCAACGAGGCACACGCACAGCTCAAGAACGGCCAGGGCTACGACCACAACTGGGTCCTCAATCGTACCGGTGACGGACTCCAACTCGCCGCTCGCGTCGTCGAGCCGACGTCGGGCCGCACGCTCGAGGTCACGACGACGGAGCCGGGGCTGCAGTTCTATTCGGGCAACTTCCTCGATGGCACGATCAAGGGCAAGAGCGGCCACGTCTACGGTCGCCGCGCGGGCTTCTGTCTGGAGACGCAGCACTTTCCGGACTCCCCGAACAAGCCGGAGTTTCCGTCGACGATTCTGAGGCCGGGGCAGGAGTATCGGTCGAAGACGGTGTTCGCGTTCGGCGTTGCACGCTAGGCCGCGCGCCTTGCGCGCGGAACGGCGGCCTGCGGCCGGAAGGCGCGCTTCGCGCAAAGGCCGCTCGCGTTGCTCGCGGGTAGGAAGTTCGCGTGCTCTTCACTGGCACGTGGTGATGAGGCAGCGATTTCCTGGCGGCGCAGAACACCGCCGAGCATCGCCAGCTGGGTAACCACGCTCGGCGAGCTGGCGGCGCTGAAGCCGGCGAAGATGGCGCCGAGCCACGGTGTGATCGGGGACACGACGCTCGTCGCGCCCGATTGTGAGTTTCTTCAGGCGTCCAGGGTAACGTCGGTGCCCTAAAGAAGGAGAATCAGAGGAGGCGGCCGCGCCGGTCGTCGCCGAGACTGCGCCGACGTATTCGGAGTGAGGCCGGCCGTCATCGCACGTGCGGCGAACGCGGAAGCGAAGTAAGGTCGGGTTCGAAGGTTCGGACGCTTCGCGCGCCGCAGGTTCGCGCGCTTCGCAGTCTGCCGGCATCGGCCGTTTCGGCCGGGCAAATGTCTCGCTCAATCGAACGCCGCTCGACTCACTCCGCGAGACGCTCAACGAGCGAAAAGCGTTCCTTTCGCCTTGCGAGAGACTACTTCAGCGCGCGGCGCGCGGCCTCGCGGATGTCGGGCCGCGTCCCCTCGCGGGCGAGGCGCTCGAGGTCGGCGCGCGCGTCGTTCATGCGGCCGAGGCGCGCGTAGACCTGCGAACGCTCCAGGCGTGCCTCTTCGTTGCGCTGATCGATCTCCAGCGCGCGGGTCAATTGTTCGAGGGCGAGATCGAGCCGGTTGGTGCGCCCAGCACGACCGCCAGTCCGGTCAGCGCGCGTCCGTCGCCCGGCCGACGCTCGAGGACACGATGATATTCCGTCTCGGCCTCGGGAAAGCGCTTCGCGTCCGCCAGCAGATCAGCGAGATCGAGCCCGAGCGTCTGACTCGCGGGATCCTGCCGCAGTGCCTCCCGCAGCGCCGCAATCCCCTCGTCTGCGCGGCCCATCGAGAACAGCAGTCCGGCTCTGAGTGCGATGGCGCTCGCGTGACGCGGGTCGAGCGCGATTGCCACTTCCTCTTCCGCGAGCGCGCGCGCGCGATCGCCGAGGCGCAGCGCGGCGAGCGCGGTCCAGTGATGCGCGTCGGCGCTTCGCGGCACCAGGGTGAGGTACGCCTTGAACGCGGCGATTGCCTCGTGGTTCTGCCCCTGCGCCAGCGCGGCACGGCCCTTTAGCAGGAGCGCGAACGCATTGCCCGGCTCCTTGCGAACGACGTCTGCTGCCGCGCGCGCCGCCACGTCCGGGCGTCCGCCAGCCAGCGCGCGGTTTCCCTCGAGCAGCTGCTCGAAAGTCGCCACCATGTTTTTCGGATCGGGGGCCGCAGCAGCTTTGTCGTCATGCGGCGGCGTGATCGCGCTCACGTACCCGAGCGACGCGAGCCGCTCTCGCGCCTCGTCCGTGAGCGGCGTTGGCGCCATGCGTCCCGCGCCGGCAGCGGTCATCGATCGTACAGCCCGCGCAAGGGACATCGCGGCGGCAGGCTTGCTCGCGATGATGTTCGTGCGCTCGGCGGCGTCGGTTGACAGGTCGTAGAGCTCCGGCTCCGGCGCGTCGATGTACTTCCAGCGCCCGTCGCGCAGCGATCGCAGCGGCGCCCAACCCATGAAGAACTGTGGAAAATACGTTTCCGCGTACACGGCCGGGGGCTCGTCGTCGTCAGCACGACCGCTCATCAGCGGCCGCAGGCTGCGGCCCTCGACGCCGGCGATGGCCGGCAGCGCGGCAAGTTCGACCAGCGTCGGCGCCAGATCGATCAGGCTCACGGGCGCCTTCACCACGGCCGGCGCGATCCCCGCGCCGGCGATCACGAGCGGCACGCGCAGCGCGCTCTCGTACACGAACAGCCCGTGCGTGCTCTCGCCGTGCTCGCCGAGGCTCTCGCCGTGATCGCCGGCGGTCATGACCAGCGTCGGCGAACCGGGATACCCCGTCTCCTGGAGCAGCGTGCCGATTAGCTGGTCGACGAATGCGATCTCGCCGTCGTACGGACGAGCGGCGAACCGCTCGCGGAACGGTGAAGGCGGTGAGTACGGATCATGCGGATCGTAGAGGTGGACCCAGAGGAAGAAGGGCTTGCCCGCCGGTCGCGCGCGCAGCCAGCCGGTGGCCGCGGCCACTGTACGATCGCCGCGGCGCTCGGACTCGAGCGAGGAGGGCGCATCCGCCGGCGGCGCATCGAGCGACGCGTCGTAGTGCGCGAACCCGCGCGCGAGCCCGAACTGCGCGTCGAGCACGAACGAGCTGACGAACGCCGCCGTGTCGTACCCGACGTCGGCGAACGACGCGGCGATGGTCGGGATGTCATCGGCGAGCGTGAAGTGGCCGTTGTTGCGGACGCCGTGCGTGTACGGCTGCCGCCCGGTCATCAGGCTGGCGTGCGACGGCAACGTCAACGGCGCCGACGCGAGCGCCTGCTCGAAGCGGACGCCTGCCGCCGCGAGGCGATCGAGATTCGGTGTCGCCGCCGCGGCGTAGCCGTAGCTGCCGATGCGGTCTGCGCGCGTCGTGTCGAGCGTGATCAGCAAGACGTTCGGCCTCGCGGCCGGCGCGATCGGCGCGATCGGCGCCGGGGCGGGACGGCGCAGCCATAACACGCCCGCTCCGACGAGCGCGACGACCGCGAGGGCGGCGATCACTGTTCGGGGAGGTCCGGTGCGCGCGCGGGGGGGCGGAAGCGGCGGCTTGGGTCGCTTCGCGTGGGGCATGGACAGTCAGCTAGTTGGGCAGGTGGGGCTGGTGAGGCAGGCTAAAGCTTTTACCCGCCCTACTTGCCCGACCTGCCCTACCCGCCCCAGTTAGAACTTGTACGCGAGCGAGAGCTGCAGCGAACGCGGCGGATGCCGGTTGAACCGCGCCAGGTAGTTCGGGCTGTACAACTGGTTCGCGCCGGTGTTCCACTGTGAGTTCGCCCCGGTGTTGAACATGTTGAAGATGTTCGCCGCCGGCTCGATCGACTGGTTGCCAAACCTGAAGACGCGGCCGATCTTCAACTGCAAGTACTTCACATCTTCGTTGCGGATCTGGCCGTCGCTGCGCGTGGGTCCCTGGAACCGGATGCGGGTCGCGAGCGGGTTCGGCTGCGTCGTGCCGTTCGCCAGCCGGACCGTCGACGGGCCGAACTGCGTGACCTGCGGGTCGTTCGCCGGTAGCTGGATCAGCAGCGGGCCCACGTAGCCGCCCGCCTGGATGACGTAGCTGCCGCCCACGCTGATGCGCCACGGTGCCGACCACTGGCCGCCGATGCGCAGCGAGAACGGACGGTACGCCGCACCGGATTCGCGTCCACCGCCGTTCAGCGTGTTGTCGTCGCCGTTGCCGAACAGCTGCTGGGACAGATCGCGGTTGTTCTCGAAGGCGTCTGGCTGCACGAACCGGGCTGGATCGGTGGGGTTCCACGTGCCGTTGAGGTGCTGCCACTGGCGCGTGAAGCTCGCAATCACCTGGAAGTTGTTCGACATGTTCTTCGCAAACGTCACTTCCCACGCATTGACGATGACCTGGGTCCACGTGGCGTTGGTCTCCTGCGTGATGATGCCCTGGTTGGGATCGATACCGCCGAAGCCGACGAACGGTTGGAACGGCGCCGACGGATAGATGCCGTTGATATCGACCTCGGCGAAGTTGTCGTGGAAGCGGCGGTGCGTGAACGCCGTGCCGATGCTCATCTGCCCCTTCAACTGGCGGCTGTAGCCCACGGAGTACTCGTGGATGTAGGGCTGATGCAGACTCTTGTCGAACAGCAGGTTCGGATCGATGCCGCGGGTCGGCGGCGTGATCACGGTGCTGCGCGTGCCATCCGGGTTGATGTAGACGTCGGTCGTCTCGACTGCACCGAGATTGCCGAACTGCACGATGTAGTCGCGGCCGTTGACCTGCTCGTAGAGCTTGCCGTAACTGGCGCGGATGACGTTGCGTGCGTCGGAGGTCAGCAGGTACGAGGCACCGACGCGCGGCTGCACGGCCGTGTCCTTCATCCGGTGAATGTTGAGCAGCTTGTCGAAGCGGCGGTTGATGTCGATGCGCACGCCGCCGTTGACAGTCAGGCGTGGACTCGGCGACCAGGCGTCCTGCGCGTAGAAGGCCGTCACCTTGTCGTGCTCGCTGATGCTCGGCACGTTGGCCGGCGAACGGGAGCGCAGATGGAACGGGAAGTAGCCCGCCGACGGATCCACGCCGTTGATATACCGATCTTCCTGCAGGAAGAACCCGCCGTTGACGTACTCAGTGCTGGTCTCGCGCACCAGGCTGGGTGCGGCCCAGATGCCCGCCCTGAACTCATGACCGCCAAACCAGCCGGTCTTGAAGTACGTGAGGTCGCCGCGAATCACGGTCATGCGGGAGTCCGACAGCGCGATCGTCTGCGGGTTGTCCAATTGGGCGAGTCCACCGGTGCCCACCTGCGTGCCAGCGTTCAGGAAGGAGTTCTCGTGGATGATGCGCTGCGGCCCGGTCACGGTGAAATCCGCGTAGGTGTCGGCGTCGTTGCCGCGCTTGTCGTTGTAGTTGACGGCGATGGTCGTGGTGAGCTCGTTCGACCACACCGAATTGACGCGTCCGTGGATCAGTCCGCCGCCGGCGGAATTGAAGGCGAAGCGCGTGTTGTCGAGCTCGCGGTTGCTCGTGTGGCGCGAGCGATCGTTCTGGTAGAAGGCCGTGACGTTGTGCTTAGGACTGACCTGTGCCGTGATCTTCACGAACGGCTGGTTGCTCTTCTGGGTGTTGTCGAACGACTGGAAATCGGGGTCGTTCGCGAGCACGTTCTGGTAGTTGAAGTCCGATCGGCTGATGCCGTTGGTGAGGTCGGCCCGGCGGAACGAGGCAAAGAACCAGATGCGGTCTCTGAGGAGCGGACCACCCAGGGACAGGTCGAACTGCTTCACCGACTGGGCCGTCGGCAACCCGCCCGGCGCGGCGCCGCTCTTGGTATTGTCGCTGTTCCACTTGACGTTCTGATAGTCGTAGATCGCCGACCCCTTGAACTGGTTGCCGCCCTGCGGCGCCAGGATGTTCATCACCACACCGGTTCCGGTCGGGGCTGCTGCGTCCACGCCGCTCAGTTTCAGCTCCGTGTCCTGGATCGTGTCGCCGCCGAAGCCGATCGAGTGCGCCGAGGAGTCGAGGAACGACCCGGCGGGCGCGCCTTCGAGCGTGAAGATGTGCGAGAAGATCACCGCGCCCTTGAAGTAGTAGGACCGCCGTCCGACGCCGTCGTCGACGTTGCGCGACGAGACCCCGGGAGCGAGGTCGAGCGCGTCGCTGAACACGCGCCGCGACGAAATCGGCGCCGCGCGAATCAGCTCGCGGTCGAGCGTGATCGACGTGGTCGCCTTGTTCGTCTCGATCATCGGCGAGTCGCCCGCGACCGTGATGGTTTCCTGCAGCGTGCTCAAGCCCAGCTGGATGTCGATGGTGAACGTCGCGCCGGCGCGGACGAGGATGTTCTCGCGCCTGGTGGTCGCGAAGCCCGCAAGCTCCGCGGAGAGCGCATACGTGCCGGGCGGCAGCTCGTTGAGGCGATACAGGCCGGTTTCGTCGGTGACGTTGACCGCAGGTCTCAGCAACTCGGTGCTGGTGGCGGTCACGGTGACGCCTGGCAACACCGCGCCAGACTCGTCCTTGATATATCCGCGGAGGCTTCCACCGCCGGACTGTGCGAAGGCCGACGACGCCGACAGTGCCAGGCAGGCGCCCAGCATCAAGCTTGCAAGTAGCCGAACACGCATCTCAGGGCTCCTTTGCCACGGAAAGACGATGGCGGACAGCGTTGGCGACCCCAGGTGAGTGGGCGGAGCGTACTGCAAAGTGGCTCCCAAGTAAACGGGGGCTGCAATAGGATCGCGGCATGAGACGCATGCGGCGGCTCCCGCCGGTTTCGACTTCTTCCGCTACCTGAACCGCCAGGAGGTGCAGCCTCGCCGGAAAGGTGGCGTCACGGCGGTGGAAGAAGCGCTGAGCGAACCGATCACCGCATCAAGCTTCGGTTGACGAGCCTACGCTCCACTTCAGGATTGATTGACGCTGACGCCGATGTCGGCGACCACCGGAAAGTGATCCGAGGCCAGTCGTGCCGCCTAGGTGGTGTGGGTGAAGAGGCCTCGTAGCGCATGGATGGGATTCACCCAGATGCGATCGAGCGCCACGATCGGCCAGAACACCGGAAATGACGCCGGACGAGGCGGCCGTCCGAGATGATCGTCGAGGACATGCACGATGGATCGGCCGGGCAGCCAATCGTTGAAATCACCGAGCACCACCACCAGCGATCGGCGGACCGATTCGAGATACTTCAGGATCTGGCGCACCTGGAAACGCCGTTCATGGACCCGCAGGCCGAGATGGGCGGCGAGCACATGGACGACGGTGCCGCGGACCTCGAGGGTCGCGGCCAGCGCCCCGCGTGTGTGCCGTCGCAAGGTTTTTGGTCGTGATGAAACAGAGTCTGTGGAGGCGCCTGCGAACGGGATCAAAGATGCGATCTACGAGAGTAGTCGAAGGTGGCGCGGGCAGACCGCGACCATTCCGCGCGAAGCGTGCCACTCTGGCCGTAAGGCCGCCTTTCCCGCTCAACACGCACGGCCGTCCCGAGCGCCGCTCCGTCAGCGCAAGGCGTCGAGCGCTTCGGCCTCCCGCTGCGCATAGACGCGCTTAAGTCGCGCGTAGAGCTCGACGTTCGCTGACACGGGAGACACGCGATCGGCGACGCGTGGCTCGGTGAAGCCGCGCACAACCTCGGACCACGGAATCGACTCGCCGTCGGACAGCCGCTCCGCGTGATACGCGCGCAGCGCCGCGCCGAGGCACGCCGAGTTCGAGCTCTCGAGCGGGTACACATCAACTCCGAAGACATCGGCCATGACCTGCAGGATCGCGCGGTTCGTGGCGGCGCCGCCGGTAGCGATGATCATCTGGAATTGGCCCACAGCCGCGTCGTCCGCGTGATTGGCCATCGCCATCATCTGTGCTTCCACCACCGCGCGGACGTTGCGCGCGGCATCCGCTGGATCGAGATCGAAACGGCGGACGCCGGCGGCGGCTACGTGCGGCGTGATCTCCGGCTCGAACCACGGCAGCATCATCGCGCCGTCGTTGCCCGGCGGCGTCTCGGCAAGCGCGCGCGCGAACCCCGGCCAGTCGAGGCGGTGCTCGTCGCGGATCCGCTCCCGTGCCAGCGAACCGTTGCGGAAGCAGACGAGGCTCATGATAGCCGCCGGTCGGCGAGCCAAACACGTGCGACGCATTGACGCCGGGCGTTGGCGTGAACGCAAAGACCGTGTCGCTCGTGCCCAGCGACACCGCAACGCCGGGTTTCGTCGACAATGCCCGTCCCGACGAGACTGCACGGGTTGTCGCCGGACCACGCGATGACCGACGCCGCAGGCAGACCGTACCGCCGCTGCCAATAGCTCGAGAGCGGTCCGACGTTCGTCGCAGGACGGCGCGAGGCCGGGGCAGCCTCGCCGCCAGTCCGGGCGCGGTTGCGTCGAGAGCCGCGGGCAGACCAGTGCAGCGACGCTGATGTCCATCAGGTTCATCCCGGCGCCGTCTCCGGGATCGATGGGCGCGTCGCACCCGGCCAGCAGCGAGGCCAGATACGAGCTGACGAGATGCACCCGGCTCGTCTCGGCGTACGCCGCCGGGTCGCGTTGGGCGAACTTGCGGATCTGCGGGCCGGTGAAGCGCTCGTAGGCGCGCGATCCGGTGAGGCGCGCCGTGGCCTCGGCCCCTCCGAGGAACCGCTCGATCTCACGGCACTGATCGGTCGTGCTCGCGTCCAGCCACACCGGCGAGCGGTCGCGCGAGAACGTTCGCGCCAGTTGCGGCGCGAGCGCGCGGTGCGGATCGAGCGTGCGCCACACGTCCGCCGCCGTCCGATTGAGATACACGCTGCCGTGCTGCTGCGCCGAACCGGAAATCGCCTCGATCCGCGTGACCTCGTCGCCGAGCGCGCCGGCGATCACCCCGACCATGCGATCGAGCGCATCGGCCCACAGGAGAGGGGACGACCACACTTCGCGTGGATCGTCGCCGTGGACGACGCCGGCGGTGGTCCCGTACTCCGGAAAGTCGCGATCGAAGTTCAGCGTGTGCTGAAAGACGATCGCGCCGGGTGTGCGCGATCGATTTCGAGAACGATCGCGGTCAGGCCCTGCGTGCTGGAATCAAAGCCGAGGTAAAACACTTCACTTGATCTTCAGTTCCTGGACGCCGGCGGAAAACCTCTCCTGCATCACGATCTCGATTCGGAGCGCCGCTGGTGGTGACCGGCGTGAACGGGACCGCATTCCAGGCGTTCGCGTTCGACGCCATACGCCTGCATCGCCTGGACCGGCGCCACTGGTCGCCGGTCTTGTAGAGGAGCCGCCACGAGGCGGGCACGCGCACGCCGCCGCGACCGGTGTCGTCGAACCAGTACACCTCGTTGTCGGACACCGCCGACGGCTTGCGCGAAGGTGATCTCGATCCACTCGCTCTTGCTGCCCTGCACCGGCCACCAGTCGAAGTACGCCGACGGATCCGCCGAGTTCGCCGGCTCGTCGCCGTCGATGATGTTGCGCGGGTTCTTGCCGCGGCCGTTCGGCAGCGGCGACGCGGCGATCGTGCTCGGTCGTCGCGACCGTCGGGAACGGCGTCGGCCGCGCGGCGGCATCGACGCGCGCGAGCCACACCGCCATCTGACCGCGGCCGCGATTCGCCCACGTGGCGTACGGAATCGCCATGAACGGCTGCTCGGCCCGCTGCACGCCGCCCTTCTCGTCGAAGGCGAGCCCCATCGGCGCGGCCGCGGATCACCTGCACGCCGTTCAGCAGATCGCCGCGGAACTCGGAGGTCAGCGCGTTGCCGATCGGGCAGCACGATGTTCCGGACCTTGCCGTTCGGGTTGTCCGGCCACTCGGCGGCGTAGACGATCGGGCCGCGCTGCAGCGCCACGCGATCGCGATTGGCGATCACCTGATCGTTCGAGACGACGCGGCGGACCGGCATCGGCAGCGTCGAGCACGATCGATGTCGCCTGGCGTCCACGTGCGATCGATCGTCACGTAGCCTTTGTCGAGCGTCATCGGAACGCTGCTGCCGTTGACGGACAGCGTCGCGCCGCGGCGCCTTGTCGAGGAACGCGATAGAGATCGCTCGGCACCGGTTCGTTGCGCGCCCAGCCCGGGATGCGGACGTTGCACCGCGAACCGTCGCGCCTGCGGCGGCGCGATCGTGCATCTTCACGCGCCGTCCCACGGGTAGCGCGTCTCCTGCGTCGATCGTGACCGCGCCGCCGGGCAGATCGACGTCGGCCGTGCCCTGCGCGAACAGGTTGACGTACACCGCGTCGCCGCGCGTCGCGTAGAGATAGCCGGGCACCGACGGCATGAAGCGCGTGATGTTGCCCGGGCAGCAGGCGACGCCGAACCATTCCTGGCGCGCGTGCTGGCCGTTCGACTCGAGCGGATTGGGATAGAAGAACGTCTTGCCGTCGAGCGACACGCCGGAGACCAGCCCGTTGAAGAGCGTGCGCTCCATCACGTCCATGTACTTCGCATCGCCTTCCAGCAGGAACAGGCGATGGTTCCAGAAGTCCATGCCGACCGACGCGCAGGTCTCGTTGTAGGCGGTCATGTTCGGCAGCTCGTACGGCTGGCCGAACGCCTCGCCGCTGCCCGACGCGCCGATGCCGCCGGTGAGATAGAGCTTGCTCGTGATGAGGTAATCCCAGATGCGCTTGCCGGCGGCGCGCATCGCCTCGTCGCCGGTGACCGCGGCGACGTCGGCCATGCCCGAGTACATGTAGACGGCGCGCACCGCGTGCCCGACCGGCTCGCTCTGCTCGATCGACCTTCATGCTGCGCCTGGTTGTAGTTGAGGCCGCGCGGGTTGGCGCTGCTCGCCGTGCGGGAAACGGGCCGGGGCCGCGCTCGTCGAGGAGGAACTTCGCGAGCGTCGAGATACGCCTCCTTGCCGGTGACGCGATACAGCTTGACGAGCGCCATCTCGGTGATCTGATGACCCGGCCACGATCGTCCGCTTGCCGGGACCGAAGGTGGCGACCAGGAGATCCGCCGCCTTGATCGCGACGTTCGAGCAGCGTGCGCTTGCCGGTGGCGAGGTGATGCGCGACCGCCGCCTCGAACAGGTGGCCGAGGTCGTAGAGCTCGTGGCTGTCGTCGCGCTCGAACACCCAGCGCTCGGGGCCGGCCCAGCGATGCGGGTTCTTCGGATCGATCGTGCGCGTCGTGTAGAGGTAGCCGTCGGGCTCCTGCGCCGCGGCGATCTTCGCGATCAGGCCGTCGACATACGCGTCGAGCTTCGGATCGGGCGACGACGCTCAGCGAGTACGACGCGCCTTCGATCACCTTGTAGAGATCGGTTTCGTCGAACGGATAGCCGGGCGGCCGCTTGTCGTCGAGTTGCTTCGCCGCGCAGCACCGCGGCGGCGCGTTCGAACAGCTTGACGCGGCCGGTCAGCTCGCACTGCTCGAACGCCGACGGGATGCTGGCGGTGCGATTGATCTCGATGCGCGGCGCCCAGAAGACGTCGGTCAGGTGCACGGCGGTGAACGGCACCGGCTTGATCGGATAGTCGGGCTTGGCCTGCGACGTGCCGCTCTGCGACTGAAGCAGTCGTGAGGCTCAGCGCAACGCTCACACCGGCGAGTGCCGCCCACTGTCGCGTCCGCATCGGGGCGAATAGTAACGAATGGCCCGCGCCCTTCGTGCGCGGCGAATGGCGGCCTTCGGCCTTCCCGCGCGCTATGCCAGCGGCACTACTGATGTCCCCCTATGCCCCGTTTCTCATCCGCACAGACTCGCGTACGCCGCAGAGCCGGAGCGGCTATCTCGACCGCCCGGCCTCGCTCGAGTTCCTGAAGACCATGGACATCCGCATGAGCGTCGGCCACTGGTCGGCCGGCGACTTCTGCGATCGCTTCGCGCCGCCGGGATATCACTCCGACGATCCCGCGTTCCGCAACGACTTCGAGGGGCAGTGCCGGCGCACCAAGGCGGCGCGGCGTCGACGCGATCGAGATCCACCAGAGCGTGTTCGAGAAGACGCTGAACGGCGACCTCGACCACGCCGCCATCGAGCGCGCGCAGAACGGCTTTCTCGCCGAGCTCGGCATGCGCATCACCGGCGTGCAACATCAACACGTGGACCAATCCGAAGTTCCGCCTCGGCGGCCCGTGCAACCCGGATCCGGCGCTGCGCCAGGCCGCGCTCGACGAGGTGCTGAAGGGCGTCGAGATCTGCAAGCTGATGAAGATTCCGGTGCTGAGCGTGTGGCCGGGATCCGACGGCGCCGATTACCACTTCCAGATCGACTACAAGCAGTCGATCGAGTGGTTCACCGAGGCGCTGATCGCCGTCAACAAGGAGTGCATCAAGCACGGCATCAAGCTGGCGATCGAGTCCGAAGCCGTACGAGCCGCGCGAGCTCTACATGATCATCCCGACCGCGGCGTCGGCGATCCTCGTCGCGCAGCAGGTCAACAAGGCCTGCGGCGGCAACAACTGCGGGCTGACGATCGACTACGGCCACCAGAAGATGGAGGCGACGACCGCGTCGACGTCCTGCGATCTCGCGGCATATGCCGGCGTGCCGGTGCACAAGTTCGACATCAACGACGCGCGGCAGGGAAGAAACGATCAGGACCTGATGTTCGGCACGCTCTCGATTCCCGAGTCGGTCGAGTATCTCTACACGACCTTCGTGCGCGACTACCGCGGCTACTACAGCCAGGATCAGTTCACCTACCGCGAGGATCCGACGCGCGCCATCGAGCGCAGCATGATCAACTTCGCCAACCTCTCGCTGAAGGCGGTGCGCGTGCTCGCGGATCAGGTCCGGCTCGACCAGGCGCGCGCCGCGGGCTCCGGGCCCGACGTGCTCGACGTGGTGTCGCCGGTGCTCGTGGGATAAGGCGAGCCGTGCGTCCCGCCTTCGTCGTCGGCATCGATTTCGGCACCAACTCCGTCCGCGCCATCGTCGTGTCGTGCGAGGACGGCCGCGAGGTGGGAGAAGCCGTCTTCAACTATCCGAGCGGCGACCACGGCGTGCTGCTGCACCCGACGGATCCGCACCTGGCGCGCCAGAACCCCGCTGACTACATCGAGGGGCTGCGCGCCTCGCGTCATCGGTGCGCTCGCCGAGGCATCGCGCCACCGAGAGTTCGCGCGCGACCGGGTGATCGGCATCGGCGTCGACACGACGGGATCGACGCCGCTGCCGATCGACGCCGCGGCGCGGCCGCTCGCGATCGATCGCGCGCTGGCGCGAGAACCTCGCCGCGCACGCGTGGCTGTGGAAGGACCACACGGGCGCGGCCGAGGCGGCGGCGATCACCGACGATCGCGCAGCACGCACGCGCCGCAACTACCTCGCGCCGATCGGCGGCACCTACTCGTCGGAGTGGTGGTGGTCGAAGATCTGGCACTGCCTGAAGGTCGCGCCAGACGTCTTCGATGCCGCCGCCAGCTGGGTGGAGCTCGCCGACTTCGTGCCCGCCGTTCTCGCCGGCGCCACCGAGCCTCGCGCAAATCGTGCGCTGCATCTGCGCGGCGGGCCACAAGGCGCTGTACGGCGACGCGTGGGGCGGCCTGCCGCCGAAGGAGTTCCTCGCGCGCCTCGATCCCAAGCTCGCGACGTTCCGCGATCGCCTGTACGATCGCGCGCTGCCGCCTGGCACCCCCGCGGGACACCTCTGCCGCGAGTGGGCGGCGACGCTCGGTCTGCCGGAAGGCATCGCCGATTGCGATGGGCGGCGTTCGACGCGCACTACGGGCCGTCGGCGCCGGCATCCGGCCCGGCACGCTCGTCAAGATCATCGGCACGTCGACCTGCGACTGCGCGGTGCTGCCGATGAGCGGCAACGAACGTGACGACGTTCCACGCATTCCGGGGATCTGCGGCATCGTGCCCGGATCGATCATGCCGGGCTTTTTCGGGATCGAAGCGGGTCAGTCGGCCGTCGGCGACTCCTGAACTGGTGGGTCGACGCGGTCTGCGAGGGCGACAGCGCGCTCCATGACGCGCCTGTCAGCGGAAGCCGCGGCGCTGCGCGCGGGCGAATCGGGGCTGCTCGCGCTCGACTGGAACAACGGCAACCGCACGATCCTCGTCGATCGCGCGACTGACAGGGCTCATCGTCGGGCAGACGCTGCACACGACCCGCGCCGAGATCTACCGCGCGCTGATCGAGGCCACGGCTTTCGGGGCACGCGCGATCATCGATCGGATCCGCGAGTACGGCGTGGCCGATCGATCGGGTCGTCTGCTGCGGCGGCATCGCCGAGAAGAACGACCTCTTCATGCAGATCTACGCCGACGTGCTCGGCCAGCCGATGCTGATTGCCGGCTCGGCGCAGACGCCGGCGCTCGGGGCGGCGATCTCCGCCGCGGTCACGGCTGGCTCCGGCGCCGGCGGTTATGACGACTGGGGCCGCGCTCAGCACGCGATGACCACGGTCAAGGCCACACGCTTCGACCCGGCCGCTGGCGCGCATGACATCTACAATCGCGCTCTACGCGAGTATCGCGCGCTCCACGACGCGTTTGGCGGCGTCACCACGCAGCCGGCAGGGCTCGACGGCGTGATGAAACGGCTCCTGGCGATCCGCGAGGTAGCTGTCGCCGGCCCCGGAGGCTCGTGATGACGGGTGAAGAGTGATGACGATCGATCGGCTCCGCGACACCGTGTGCCGCGCCAACCTCGAGCTGGCGGCCAGTGGACTTGTCTTCGGCACGTTCGGCAATCTGTCGGTGGTCGATCGCCAGGCTGGCGTGTTCGCGATCAAGCCGAGCGGCGTGCCTTACCCGGAGCTGACGCCATCGCACATCGTCATGGTGTCGCTCGAGACGGGACAAGTGGTCGACGGGACGCTGCGCCCGTCCTCCGACACGCCGACGCATCTCGAGCTTTATCGCGCGTTCTCCTGCGGAGCGATCGTGCACACGCATTCCGAGTTCGCGACGATGTTCGCGCAGGCGCGAACCTGCCGATCCGCTGCATGGGCACGACGCATGCGGACTACTTTCGCGGCGATGTCCCGGTGACGCGGCCGCTCACGCAGGCGGAAGTCGAACGCGACTACGAGCGCAATACCGGCCTGGTCATCGTCGAGACGTTCCGCGCGCGCGGCGTCTCGCCGGAGGAGGTTCCCGCCGTGCTCGTCGCGAATCACGCGTCGTTTGCCTGGGGCGCCGACTGCGCGCAGGCGATCGAGCATGCGCAGGTCCTCGAGCTCGTCGCGCGCATGGAGTGGCGGGCACGGGTCATGGCGCCGGACACGCCTGGCTCGCGGCCGGATGCGTTTCTCGTCGACAAGCACTTCCTGCGCAAGCACGGGCCCGGCGCAACCTACGGACAACGATGATCGGCGCGGTGCTGTGGGATCTCGACGGGACGCTGGTCGACTCCGAGGAGTACCACTGGCGAAGCTGGCGCGACACGGCCGCGGCCGAGGGCGTGATCCTCACGTATGCGCAGTTCCTCGACTCGTTCGGCAAGAAGAACGACCTCATCCTGCGCGGATGGCTGGGCGCTGACGCGAGCGCCGAGCGGATTCAGCGTGTCGGCGACGCCAAAGAGATCGAGTACCGGCGCCTGGCTCGGAGCGAGGGATTGAAGCCGCTGCCGGGCGCCGCGGAATGGGTGGCGCGACTCCACGCCTCGGGCTGGAAGCAGGCGGTGGCATCGTCCGCCCCACGCGCCAACATCGAAGTGGTGATGGAGGTGCTGGGGTTCGAGCGCTACATCGACGCTACCGTCGCCGCCGAGGACGTCACCCGAGGCAAGCCGGCGCCGGACGTCTTCCTGGAAGCGGCGCACCGGCTTGGCCTGCCGCCGGAACGTGCGATCGTGGTCGAAGACGCCATACCGGGCATCGCGGCCGCAAAAGCTGCCGGCATGCGATCGGTCGGGGTCAGCCGCCACATCAGGTTGAGCGAGGCCGATCTCGTCATCTCGTCGCTCGCCGAGTTGAGCGATGATGCGTTCGATCGCTTACTCGGGAGTCGGTGAACCAGCGCTCCAGCGCGCACGGTACGCTAGCATCCACGCCATGCGTTCACGAGCGACGCGGCGCGACGCGCTGAAACAAATCCTCGCCGCGGGCGTCGGGATGGCGGCGGCGCCGATCGTGCTGCGCGGGCAGCGCACACCGATCACCATCGCCGGACAGCCGGTCGAGATCGCCGTCGCGTCGATCAGCCCCGCGACGGTCAGGATCACGATCACCGGCGCAATGGCCGGCACCAGCGTCAAAGACGACGGCGCGCTGGTGCGCGCGGCGGCGGTCCCCGCACAAACGAGGCGCCGCGAGGCGTTCGGTCCGATCAAGGCGGGCAACCTGACGGTCCGCCTCTCCGAGAGTCCGCCGGCACTCACCGTCGAAACGGCGCAGGGACAGAGCATTCAGCAGATCACCTTCGACGCCGCCACGCCGACGGTGCGATTCTCGCTGGGCAAGGGTCCGCTCCTCGGCTTTGGCGAAGGCGGCCCGCAGTTCGATCGCAAGGGCTCGACCTACACGAACCGCAACGGTCAAGGCGGATATCAACTGCGGACGCACGGCGGGCGGGTGCCGATCCAATGGCTGGTCAGCACCGACGGATGGGGACTGTTCATCCATCATCCGCTCGGCGAGTTCGATCTCACGGGCGCCACCGGAATGCTGACGCCGTCCACCGACGCGCTGCCCATCGATCTGTTCGTCAGCGCCTCACCCGATCCGAAGGCGCTGCTCGCGGAATACGCGCGCGTGACCGGATTCGCGGAGCTTCCGCCGCGGTGGGCGTTCGGCTACATGCAATCGCACCGCACGCTCGCCGGGCCGGATGAAATCGAGTGGGTGGCGCGCACCTTCCGCGAGAAGAAGCTGCCGTGCGACGCGCTGATCTACCTGGGCACCGAGTTCACGCCATCGGGATGGAACACGCGCAACGGCGAGTTCGGATGGAAGGCCGAGAACTTTCCCGATCCCAGGGCGTTCATCGACAGTGCGCACGCCCGCCACTACAAAGTCGTGCTGCACATCGTCATCGAAGGCCGACGCATGGGTGGTGCGGTCGACGAGCCGTGCACGCCCGACAAGGCGGTGCCGAGCGGGCGGACGGCTGACGATCGTTGGCCGGAGGATCGCGCCGTGCCCTGTTACTGGCCGTATCACAAGCCGCTCTTCGATCTGGGCGTCGACGGCTGGTGGCCCGATCAGGGCGACGGGCTCGATGCGGCGTCCCGGCTCGCGCGCATCCGCATGTATTGGGAAGGACCCCAGCTCTATCGTCCCAACGAGCGGCCGTTTGCGCTGCACCGCAACGGCTATGTCGGCATGCAGCGCTACGGTGCGTTTCTCTGGTCGGGCGATGTGTATACGACGTGGGAGACGCTCAAGACGCACGTGCCGGTGGCCGTCAACACCGGGCTCTCGGGCATTCCTTTCTGGGGCACCGACATCGGCGGCTTCGTACCGACGGCCGACTACACCGGCGAGCTGCACGTGCGCTGGGTTCAATTCGGGGCGTTCTGCCCGTCGTTCCGCGCGCATGGCCGGAACTGGCACCTGCGGCTGCCGTGGGGCTGGAATCTGGGCAAGATTCCACCCTCTGAGCTTCGCGGCTACACCGGCGGCGCCGCGGATCCCGATCCCGCCGAGCTCAACAACCCGCGTGTCGAGCCGATCGTCCGCCAGTACCTCGAGCTGCGCTACCGGCTGCTGCCCTACACCTACACGCTCGCGCGCGAGTGCACCGAGACGGGGCTCCCGCTCATGCGCGCGCTGTGGCTGCACCATCACGACGATCCGCAGGCCGTTGCGCGCGGCGATCAGTTCCTCTGGGGCCGCGACATGCTCGTCTCGCCGGTCGTCGAGAAAGGTGCGACGTCGCGAAGACTCTATCTCCCGCGCGGAACCTGGTTCGATTTCTGGACGGAAGAGCGGCTCGACGGCGGACGCGAGATCGATCGCGCCGTCGATCTCGCGACCATGCCGCTCCACGTGCGCGCGGGCGCAGTGATTCCATTTGGCCCGATTAAGCAGTACGTCGACGAACCAGTCGATGCACCGCTGAGCGTCGTTGTCTTTCCTGGCGCGAACGGGATGTTCTCGATGTACGAAGACGACGGCAAGTCGTTCGACTACCGCAACGGTGGGTGGATGCGCACCGAGTTGGCGTGGGACGACCGCGCGCGTGTGCTGTCGGTGCGACTGGGCGCCAATTCGCGGATGCTGCCGCCTCTGAGCCGGGCGATCGAGGTGCGCGTGGCCGGTGAGAAGGAGGTCCGGCGCGCGACGTTCACCGGCAGGCCCATCGAGATCAAGCTGTAGACGATGGCGCATACCGGGCCGCGAGGACGGTGATGTCGTCCGACTGCTTGGCCCCGGCGGTGAACCGACGAACGTCGGCGAGCACGCGCGCCACCGTTTCAGCAGTCGTCGTCCCAGCCGTCGTGGCCAGCGCGGCGAGCAGCCGTTCTTCGCCGTAGAAGTCGTCATCGGGGTTCATCGCTTCGGATACGCCGTCCGAGAACAGCACGAAGGTGTCGCCGGCCTCGAGCGAAAGCGTCTCACGCTCGATCGGATTGAACGGCATGAGCCCGGCCGGCCGCCCGGAGGAGGGAAAGGCCAACCGCGCCGGACGGCCCGGCGAGACGATCGCAAGCTGATGATGTCCGGCACCCGCAAAAAACACGCGCCGCTGCTCGAGGTCGAAGACGAGGCACTGGAGGGTGACGAACATGCCGCGAGGATTCTGTTCGGCCAGCTCGTCGTTGAGACGGCGCAGAATCTCGTCTGGCTCTGCGATCTGCCTGGCCAGCGTGCGGAGCACGGTCACGGCAACGGCCATGAAGAGCGCAGCCGGAATCCCCTTTCCCGACACATCGCCCAGGGCCACGACGACGCGCTGGTCGGAGGCGCGCAGCACCTCGTAGAGATCGCCGCCGACCTCACGGGCCGGTTCGATGACGGCGTGAACGTCAAGGTCGGTCCCTTTCGTGGCGGCCGCGAGGTCTGCGGGCAGGAAGCCCATCTGGATCTCGCGGGCAATCCGCAGGTCCCGGGCCAACGCTTCGCGAACGGCATCTGCGTATGCCTTGGCCTTGAGCAGCGATCGGACGCGTGCCTTGACCTCGAGCACCTCGAACGGTTTCGTCAGGTAGTCGTTGCCGCCCACTTCGAAGCCGTGCGCCTTGTTCTTGACCTCCTCGAGCGCGCTGAGGAACATCACCGGCATCTCGCGCGTCGGCTCGTGTGCGCGCAGCTGCCGGCACACCTCGTAGCCATCGAGACCGGGCATCATGATGTCGAGCAGCACGAGGTCTGGTGGGCTCTTCTCGACACTGCGAAGTGCGGCCGCTCCGTCGAGGGCGACGCCGAGCTTGTACTCGCCGCGCAGGGCCTCGACCAGGACGTCAACATTGGCCTTGACGTCGTCGACGATGAGAATGCGACTCTCGGAAAGATCCTTCACGTCAGTGGCCCCCTGCGGGAAAACGTCGGACTGCCTGGTCCAACTGGGCCTGCGCGTCGGCGAAGCCGTAGTTCTGCACGAGCTTTTCGAACTCAGGCCACATTCCGTCGCCGAACAACGGACGCAGCGCTGCGTGATTCGCCTCGACGAAATCAGTCGCTCCGGGATCGAGCTCCGACAGCAGTGTGGTCAATCGCGCCGCGGCCTCCAGCGATCGGGCAGGGTTTGCCGGCGTTGTCGTCGTGGATGGTCGCGGAGACTCCGGGGCGGTTCGATCCAGCACGGATCGCAGATGCGTTGTCAAAGGATCCAGCGCTGCGGCGACGTGTTCTTTGGCAGACTCCACATCCTTGGGAGTGGCCCGGTCGCGAATCGATTTCTCCAGCAGGCCGGCGGCGGATTGCACGTGTGTGGCTCCGATGTTACCCGCCACACCCTTGAGTGAGTGGGCAAGCCGTTCAGCAAGCGCGGCATCACCCTTGGCCAGCGCGCCGGTGATCTCGTCGACTGCCGGGCCCTGCTGTTCGACGAACTGGCGAAGCAGCTTGACGTAGAGCTTGTGATTCCCGCTGACACGGGATAATCCGTCCTTCGTGTCCAGACCGGCAATCGACGGCAGGTGGTGGGAGTCCTCCTCCCGTTGACGCCCGAGTGGCACGACGCCCGCACCCGCTTCGGTGGGCGCCGCCGCCGACGTGTAGAATCGCGCCACTGTCTCGAACAGGCTGCCCGGATCGATCGGCTTGGCGACGTGGTCGTTCATGCCGGCGGCGAGACAGCGCTGGCGCTCTTCGAGAGTGGCGTGCGCTGTCATCGCGATGATCGGGAGGGTGGCAAAGCGCAGGTCGGAGCGGAGCCTGGCGGTGGCCTGGAAGCCGTCCATCTCCGGCATCTGGAGGTCCATCAACACGACGTCGAAAGGTAGCGGGTGTGGAGCGCTCGATAGGATCTCAACCGCCTCGAGTCCGTTGTTCGCGACCCTGACGCTGGCGCCGGCGCCCTCGAGGAGCTCGACGGCGATCTGCTGGTTGATCTCGTTGTCCTCAGTGACAAGAATCCTGGCGCCGCGGAGCAGCGTCGCCTGATCGTCCTCGGTCGCCTTGTGTGTTGCTTCGCGGGTGTCGGCGAAGACGTTTACCAGCGTGTCCACGATCATCGACTTGGTGACCGGCTTGAGGAGAAAGCCGTCGAGGTGCAGCCGCTCGGCTTCCTCGCGAACTTCTTCGCGTCCGAACGCGGTGACGAGCACGATGGCGGGCTGATGGCGCAAGGTCTCGTCGCTCTTGATGTGGCGACTCGCCTGCAGACCGTCCATGCCGGGCATGCGCCAATCCATGAACACGATGTCGTACGGCTCGTCAGCATCATGTTGCTGAATCGCAGTCAGGGCTTCCTTTCCGGACGCGACGACATCCACGCGTCTGGCGACGGCGCTCAAGGGCTCCTGCAGGATTTCGCGCGCGGCAGCGTTGTCATCAACGACGAGGACGCGGAGGTGGGCAAGCCTCTCAGGAACGATCCTGCCCGACCCCTTCGCGTCGCCGACGCCGAGCCAGACGGTGAAGTAGAACGTGGTTCCCACGCCAGGTTCGCTTTCGAGCCACATGCGCCCGCCCATCAGCCCGACCAGCCGCCGACAGATGGTGAGACCGAGGCCCGTGCCGCCGTGCTTGCGCGTCGTGGACATGTCGGCCTGCGTGAATGGCTGGAACAACTTCGCCGCCTGCTCACGCGACATGCCGATCCCGGTGTCACGCACGGAGAACTTCAGCTGCACTTTCTCGCCCGTGCGTTCGAGCTCTTCGATGTTGAGCCGGATTTCGCCGTGTTCGGTGAACTTCACCGCGTTGTTGACACAGTTGGTCAGAATCTGGCCAAGGCGCAGCGGGTCGCCGACGAGCTGCTCTGGAATGCCTGGCGCGACGTGCGCCAGGAACTCGAGCCCCTTGTCGTGGGCCTTCTGCGCGGTCAGCGTCGTGACGGAGCTGATGACTTCATCGAGTTTGAAATCGGTTGCCTCGATGTCGAGCCTGCCGGCCTCGATCTTGGAGAAGTCGAGGATGTCGTTGATCACGGCCAGGAGCGACGTGCCCGCATTGTGGATCTTGCCCACGTAATCGCGCTGCTTGGGGGAGAGCTGCGTTTTCAGGGCGAGATGCGAGAGCCCGATGATGGCGTTCATCGGCGTGCGGATTTCGTGGCTCATGTTCGCCAGGAACATGGATTTCATCTCGGTGGCTTCCTCCGCCTTGTGCTTGGCGGTGACCAATTCCTTCGCCTGTTCCTCGAGCTGGTGCGCCTGTTCCTGCGTCTGGCCGAGCAACTCTTGCGTGCGCAAGTTGCGCTGCAGAATCTCCAGGCTCATGGCCACCACCGGGAGCAATTCGTCGAGCAGTGACTTCTCCTGCGTGTTGAACGGGCGAAAGGACGCAACTTCCAGGACGCCGAGCAGCGCGTCCTTGGAGACCGACGGCAGCGCCGTCGCGTGGAGCGGGGCAGCATGGCCGAGGCCGGAGGCGATGCGGAGGTAGTCCGGAGGGAGGCTCGTGAGCGTGACGGCCCTTCGCTCCTGCGCACACTGGCCGACCAGGCCCTCGCCGAGCCGGATCGAGCGGGCGCCGGACGGTTCGGCAAGGCCGTACGCGGCCACGCGCTGCAGATGCCCGAGCTTCTCATCGAAGACGTAGAAGCACGCGGCGCCGCCGCCGAGCATCGGCACGAGGCCCGACAGCAGGCGTTGGCCGAACTCCGGAAGCGAGGCCGCCCCCTGCAACTCTCCCGTGAGGCCGGAGACGTTGGACTTGACCCAGCGTTGTTCGTCCATCGCAGCGGCGCCCTGCTTCAGGACGTCAATCGAGCGCGCCAGACTGCCGGTCTCGTCAGTCGAACTGACAAAGGGGACTGCCTTCCCGTAGTCACCGGCGGCGATTGTCTTGACCGACGCTTCCAGTGCCTGTACGGGTTTGACGATCCGGCGGAGGGTTAGAAAGCCGAGCAGGCCGGTCAGGAGAAGGGCAATCGAGTTGGCGACGAGCATTTCCCGCTGAAATCGCTCGATGACCGCGATGGATTCCTTCCCGGCCGCCGCTGCCGCGTCCTCGTCATACGAGATCCATTCGTTGGACACCTCGCTGAGACGCACACCAAGCTCCGCGACGTTGCCGTTGAAGAATGCGAGTGCTTCCGCCCGACGCCCTTCGTCCGCCAGCGACATGACGTGCTTCGCGCCGGCAATCCACTCGCGGCTCAACGTCTGGTACTCATCGAGGAGCCGCCGACCCTTGTCACCGAGGACCAGGTCGTCCGCGTACTCCTGCAACAGACGGTTCACATCCGCTTCGTCCTCGTTGAAAAGCGCGCGGGCCGCCGCGCGCTCTGCGTCGTTCGCGCCCAGCAGATGGCTGCGCAGGTTCACGCGCAGTTCGGAAAAACTGCGGGAGAGATTCCCCAGGGTGGCGAGGGCCTCGATCCGCGATTCGGCCACGAACCGGCCTTGCGCCTCGATCTTCGCGAGTTGCAGCCGAGTGAAGACGCCCAGCCCCAGAAGCGCCACGAGCGGCACCGCAAGCAGGATGATCAGACGGGTGGCGATGGTCATGCTCGACCACTGAGCTAGCGGCCCTCGCCGCATTCTATACGCGCGCTCAGGGCTTGCCGACCAGTCCAAGGTATGATCCTCCGCCGGAGGCACAGTTGATTGCGGTCGTCTGGCAGTTTCACGTCAAGCCCGGGGTACAGGAGGAGTTCGAGCGGATTTACGGCGCCGACGGCGACTGGAGCGCCCTTGGCCGGCGGAGTCGATCATTTTTGGGGAGCTCCTTCCTGCGCGATCAGTCGCATGAATCGCACTATCTCCTGATTGAATACTGGAGCGAGATGCTCGTCTACGAGAAGCATCTCGCCAGCTTCGTCAACGATTTGAAGGCTCTTGAAGAGCAGCGCAACCTGCTGTGCGAGTCGATTCTGCCTCTGGGGATCTTTACTGGCATCGACGTCCCCGATCGCTCTGGCCCGACCTGGAGCCGTCGAGACGGCGTCTGAGGCCCGGACGCCATATGCCTCCTCGCCCCATTGGCCGATAACTCTGAGGTGGTTCGCGAGTCCCCTCGCGTGGTTCTCGTGGTCGAGGACGATTCGGCGGTCCGCCACCCGTTGGTGCGCTTTCTCGAGATGCGGCAATTCGCCGTGGTCACGGCCGAAACGGCTGAGGAGGGCGTCGACGCCATCCACCAGTACCACCCGCAGGCGGCCATCATCGATCTCAAGCTCAAGCAAGGGTCAGGGCGAGAGGTCGTCGTGGAGATGCCGCCGGGCGTCCCTGTGATCATCTTCTCGGGCCTGCGGTCAGACTCTGGCAACCTCGAGGTCACCCGCCCACAAACGCGGCTCATCGAAAAGCCTTACTCGCTGATTATGCTGATGGACGCCCTTGAGGACATGCTCGAGCAGGCACGCAACGAGTCAGGCGAGCTGTCTTGACGGGCTGACCGGTCCACAGCCTACGGTCCACGGCCCACGGCCTACGGTCCAAAGTCCACGGTCCAGCCCGCCGACCACAGGCCACTGGCCACTGATCACAGGATTTGCTTGCCCATCGCAGAAAGTGCGAGCTCGGTGCCGAGTTCGGCGGTCGTGTTCCGCAAGTCCAGCGTTGGATTGACCTCGACCAGGTCGAGCGAGGTCAGCCGTCCGGATTCGGCCGCCATCTCCATCACCACGTGCGCCTCGCGATAGTCGAGGCCACCTTTGACGACCGTTCCGACACCAGGCGCGATCGAGGGATCGCAGACGTCGAGATCAAACGAGACGTGCACTCCGCCGGTCGCACGGGAGGCGATGGCCAGCGCGCGCTCCATGACTTGCGCGATGCCGAGCCGGTCGACGTCTTTCATCGTGAAGACGTGGATTTTCGATGCTCGCACGTTCTTCTTTTCGATCTCGTCGAGGTTGCGAATCCCCACGAGCACGGTAGTGGCCGGCAGCACCGCGGGACTGTCGCCGCCAATGCGCGCGAGCTCGATGGGTTCGGCTCCGAGCAAGGCCGCGAGCGGCATCCCGTGCACATTTCCGGAGCCGCTGGTCTCCGGCGTGTTCATGTCGCCATGCGCATCCACCCAAATCAGCCCCAGCTTCTTCCCACGTGCGCGTTGAAATGCCGAAGCGGCCGCGACCGATCCGCAGCCAAGGCTGTGATCGCCGCCCAATGCGATCGGCAGCGCTCCATCGTCAAGCGAGGCGAGGGTCATCTGAAACAACCTCTGACACACTCGCGCGATGTCCTTCACATATTTCTTCCGCTCGTCGCCGGAGCCTTTGGCTTCTGGAATCGGGGAGGGGATGTCGCCCTTGTCGACGACGGTGCGTCCCAGTCCCACCAACTGTTCACGAATGCCAGCAATGCGGAACGCCGACGGGCCCATATCGGTCCCTCGTCGATTGCCGCCGAGGTCCAGGGGCACGCCGATTAGGTGGACGGGCTTCATTGGGTGATTGGGCGATTGGGTGATTGAGTGATTGCAGTGGGTGATTGGGTGATTGAGTGATTGGGTGATTGGGTGATTGGGTGATTGGGTGATTGGGTGATTGGGTGATTGGGGCAGGTTGCTGGAATCGCCAATCGCCAATCGCCAATCCGCCCAATCGCCCAATCGCCCAATCGGCAATCACTCAATCGGCAATCACCCATTCGCTCAATCAGCAAGTGCAATCACCCGTTCAACCAATCACCCAATCGATCAATGTTTGAGTTTGTAGGTCATCGAAATCCCCTCGTGGCCCGGCGAGACGGTGGTGTTCAAGGCCTGAGGATGCGATGCGATGGCCGAGAGAAAGTCGCGCATCTCGTTCCTTTTGTTGATCACGTTGTGGGCGAGGAACAACCCTCCCGGCGCGACGCGCGGAAAGACAATGTTGAAGAACTTCTTGTAGTCGGGCTTCCACGCGTCGAGGAACACGAGGTCGAAATCTCCCTGGAGTTTGGGAATCTCGTTGAACGCGTCGCCGGAGATCACGCGGACGACATCACCGAGTCCGGCTCGCCGAATATTCTCGGCCGCTTCATTGGCGCGGACGGGGTCGTACTCGATCGTGACGAGCTGCCCACCCGTCTGTCGCAGCCCGAGCCCCATCCAGATGGCGCTGTAGCCGCTGGCGGCGCCGATTTCGAGCACGCGCTTTGCGCCGGTCGAGGCAATGAGAACGCGGAGGAATCGCCCATCCTCCTCTGACACGGCCAGCTGGCCCCCATCGGCGGCACGAATGCCCTGGAGGACCCGGTCGATTGCCGGCGGCAGATCATTTGTCGCCTGCAGCGGGATGACGGCGAGCGCCAGCAGGGCCAGCAGGACAACATTTCGCATCGGACGATCTTATCCCTCCAGCCGTTCCGGGCGATTCGGCAGTTTTTCGCAGAGGAAAGCTGTGGCGCGACCAGCGATAGCTCGGGCGTCAGCAACGCAATCCGGGATGCCCGTCCCACGATAACCGCTGCCGGTCAGAAAGACCCCAGGGAGCTCCTCGAGCCGGCTGTCGATGGCGCGCACTGTGGCGAGGTGACCGACGTTGTACTGGGCACTCGCGCGCGGCCATCGATACACGCGCGTCATTGTCGGCTCCCCCGAAATGCCAAGCAGGTCAGCCAAATCCGAGAAGGCGGAGGCTGCGAGCGCCTCGTCCGGCTGCTCGAGAATGCCGGGATCTCGAACGCCCCCCACGAACCCTCGAAGCAGCACCTGATTGGCTGGCGCGCGGTGAGGCCACTTCGACGACACCCAGGTCGCCGCCATCAGAGCTCGCCGCTCGCGATATGGGACGACGTATCCCGTGCCATTGAGCGGGTTGCGCACCTGGTCACGTCGCAGGGCATACACGGCCGTGGCTGAGGAGGCGTACTCGATTGATGCGCACAGTCTCGCGAGCTCCTGGTCGATTCTCGCCAGCATGGATGCCGCCGACCAGGCCGGCGTGGCGACGACAATGGCGTGCGCGTCGAACGCGCCACCGCTGGCGAGCGTGACCCGAAATGGTCCACGCCCGGCGATCGCTGCAACCGCCGAGTTGCACCGAATGCAAGTGGGGCCCAGCGCCGATTCGAGGGCGACCGTCAGCTCGCCCATCCCAGTCGGGAACGACACGAACGCGCTGGTGGACGGCGAAGACGCTTTCAGCCGCGTGAGCGCCCGCAGCACGCTCCCAGAATGCTCGGCTTGCACGAGCCGAGGAAACAGCTCGTTGACGGACAAGCGATCGACGTCGCCGGCGTGGATCCCTGCGAGCAGTGGCTCGGCGAGATACTCGCACGCTTCGTTTCCGAAGCGTCTTGTCATGAAGCTGCCGATCGACTCATCCTCGTCGGTCTGTTTCACGCTGACCAAGGGCTCCACGGCCATCCGCGCTTTTCCTGACCACGAGAACAGTGGCGTGGTCACGAAGGGGCGCACGCGAGTGGGCAAGCCCAGATAGGACGCTTCGGGTAGCGCCATCAAGCGCCGATTGCGGACGACGAACGCCGTCCGCGGCGGCATGGTGGGCACGAGGCGGTCCGCGATTCCGAGCTCACGGCACAAGTCCACGGCCGCAGGCTTCTGCACCAGCAGTGCGTCAGGTCCGCCGTCGATCACAAACCCATCGACGGTCTCGGTGACGATGACGCCTCCTGCGCGAGGGCGCTGCTCGAGGACCAGGACGTCGACGCCGGCACGCGCCAGCGCCCATGCAGCGGTCAGACCGGCAATGCCAGCCCCGACGACCACGACCTCAGGCATGGTGGGCGCTGTGCTGGTGCACGAACCGGGCGAGCGCCTGGACGTTCTCGATCGGCGTCGATGGCAGGATGCCGTGGCCCAGGTTGAAGATGTGGCCGGGCCGGCGATTGGCGCGCGTCAGCACCTCGGCGGCGCCCGCCAGGAGCCGGTCGCGAGGACCGAGCAGCAGTGTCGGGTCGAGATTGCCCTGGATCCCGCGATCCGCGCCGATTCGCTCCCATGCCTCGTCGAGCGGGATCCTCCAGTCCGCCCCCAACACGTCGCCGCCCGCTTCGCGCATCACGTGGAGGATCGATGCAGTCGCAACCCCGAAGTGGATGGTCGGTACGCCGCGCCCCGAGATGGTGTCGAAAATCCGTCGCGTGTGTGGAAGCGCAAACTCGCGATAGTCATCGGCATGCAGCGCCCCGACCCAGGAGTCGAACACCTGCACGGCGTCAACGCCGGCGTCAATCTGTGCGACGAGGTAGTCGGCGACCACGTCAGCGAGTTTGCCGGCGAGCCGATGCCACGCCGCCGGGTCGCCGTACATCAGGCTTTTGGTGAGCGCGAAATTGGTCGAGTGCCCGCCCTCGATGGCGTATGAAGCCAACGTGAACGGAGCCCCGGCGAAACCAATCAAGGGCACGCGTCCCGCGAGTTCCCGCTTGATGGAACGAATGGCGTCGAAGGTGAATGGCAGCGCGTCGCGCGGGTCGATCACCTGGACTCGGTCGATATCTGCGCCCGTCCGGATGGGACGCTCGATCGCTGGGCCTTCGCCTTTCACGAAGTCGAACGGGATGCCCATCGGATCGAGCGGAAGGAGCAAGTCCGAGAACAGAATCGCCGCATCCACGTCGATGCGCCGTAACGGCTGCAGCGTGACCTCCGTCGCGAGTTCCGGCGTGCGGCACAAGTCGAGAAGCGAATAGTTTTGCCGGAGGTCGCGGTATTCAGCCATGTAGCGGCCGGCCTGTCGCATGAACCAGACGGGCGTCCGGTCGACCGTTTCACGCCGGCACGCACGGAGGAATCGGAGGTTGTGCAAACCGTGCAAATCAGTGGGAGACATCAGCTTGCGGGATCATGCGTGCTATATTATCGAGTTTGTTTCGAACCCGGAGGTCCAGTGAGCCCGATACTCGTGAGGCCGGTTCGCGAGCAGTTCGAGCACGATCGCGTCATTCGAGTTTTGCAGGGCCGTTACCGGCGCAAATATGAGGTCGTGATCAATCCGGGCGCAGAGCAGAATGCGTCGGTCGACGTCGGGTCGATTGCCATGTTTCCCGATCTCGTGCTCTTCAGCCAAGAGCGCGGCCGCAAGCTGCAAGGCACGATCGAAGTCGAGACCACCGAGTCAGTCAACACGCTCGAAGCGTTGGCCCAATGGGCGCAGTTCAGCCGCCTGCGGGCCCCGTTCTATCTCTACGTCCCCCCCAATTCGATCGACGCCGTTCGACGGTTGTGCACCGAACATCACGTCGTCGCGGCCGAAATCTGGACCTATCACATGGCGGCCGATCAGGTGCGATTCACGATGGTGCATCGCTCCCACGAAGCACCTGCCGAACCGGTACGCACCAGTCCACCGAAGAGCGAGACAACCGGGACGAAGGTCGCCAAACAACCGGCGACCGGCAACCGGCAACCGGCAACCGCCACGACCGAGAAAGCGCCGGCGAGGGCTGCGAAGCCGGTCAAGAAGGTCGCCGCTAATTCGTTGAAGGCTGCCAAGACCTCGCCAAACAACCGGCGACCGGCCACCGGCCGCCGGCAACCGCCAAAAACCACGCGGGCCGCCAAGAAAGCATCGCCGAAGGCGAAAGCGACCAAGACGACCAAGCCCACCAAGCCGGCGAAGCGGCGATAGACATCTGCTAAGGCCATCATCATGACGATTGAAGCAAGTGTTCTGCGGGCCTTAGCAGATGTCTCGCCCCGTGGAGCGGGGCAGAACTACATAGCCCTAGCGAAGCGAAGCCGACACATCTCTGCTCGGCGGTTTGCTGCGGAGCTTCGCTAGAGGATCGCGTGCCGTTTCTCCGGCTGGCACGCGACGAGCGCGGCTACGAAACGACGATGTTGTTACATGTGCCGCACGGGCACCAGCGCCCACGAGTACTGTATTGGTATCGAAGCGCGCCCGGCATTCGCGTTGGACGTCCAGCGCTCGACGAGGATGCCATCCGTACCATCGAAGAACAACATCCGGAGATCGAGTTCGACTGGCCGCACATCCTCGAGGTTGGCGCGGCGATGCCAATCGAAGTCGAACGGCGTCCGGAGCGCGGGCCGCGCGTCCGCGGCGATTCTGAGCGTCGCCCGAGAGGTGCACGCGAGATCGAGCCGGTTGCGCCGGATGAGGTCGTCGAGTCACTGCCAGCCAACGGTGAGCCGTCGTTGGAGATGCCCGAAGCGCCAGCGCATGCTCCCGATCTGCTGGCCGAGCTCGTCGGTCGGGATATCGCGACACGCCTTCGAGCGCGCTACGCCGAAATCACCGCGCGGATCCATCAGATGGGCGCCGACGATGCGACCCGTGCGGCGTGGCAAACGCGTGCAGAACCGTTGAATCCTGACTCGTGGATTACGCCGGACGAGATTCTCGCGGGGGTCAGTCGCGCGGACGAGCTTTTTGACGATTTACGGCGTACTTTACTTGCGCTGATCCTCCGCGATTTCCGCGTTAAACTATCCTGCGCCCTTCGGCAGGGTCAGTGCCCGCCGCCGAGTTCACCCCCAATTGGAGTCGCTAATGGTGAAGTGTCTGCGAATGATCTGTCTCGTGACTGCAATCGGTCTGCCTACAAGCGCGTGGGCGCAGATCAGGACCCAGATCGTCGCGTCGGGATTCGACCACCCGGTCGCCGTGGTTCCGGATCCAGCGATCCCCAACGTGCTGTATGTGGTGGAGCAGGGCGGCCTCGTCAAGGTCATCCAGAACGGCCAGGTGCTCGCGACGCCCTTCATCGATCTGAGGAGCGCCGTCATTGCTGGCGGCGAACGAGGCCTGCTCGGGATGGCGTTCTCGCCGACACGATGCGAGTCGTGTGTTCTTCAACTTCACCAGCAGCACCGCTGGCCCTGGCCATACGGTCGTGGCGCGATTCGTTCGCACCGCCGCGGATCCCTTGGTCGCCGTACCGACGAGCCGTTTCGATCTGCGATGGTCAACTGGCGAGCGCAGTTCATCGCGCAGCCATTCGCCAACCACAACGGCGGAAATCTCGTGTTTGGTCCCGATGGCTATCTCTATATCGGCCTCGGCGACGGCGGGAATTTCAACGACTTCCCCACAACCATGCGCAGACGCCCAGTAGCCTGCTCGGGAAATTCCTGCGGATCGACGTGAACGTCCCTGATAGCAACACGAACGGGTTCCAGGTACCGCCTGACAATCCGTTTGTCGATGGCCTGCCGATCGCGGCACGGCACGAAATCTGGTCCTTCGGCTGGCGTAATCCGTGGCGCTACAGCTTCGACGACTTCGGAGCCGGGTGCAACTGGGGCGCTCATCGTTGGCGACGTGGGCCAGGGTGCTCGCGAAGAGATCGACTACGAGCCGTTCGGTGCGGGCGGCCGCAACTACGGCTGGCGCATGCGCGAGGGGACGATCGCGACGCCAGGCGTTCCACACGACGACGCCAGCGTACCCGCCGCTCACCGGGCCGATTTACGACTACCCGCGCGCGACGATGGGCAGGCCGTGACGGGCGGCTATGTGTATCGCGGTACTCAAGTTGCCCGCGCAGTATCGAGGCCGCTATTTCTTCGCCGACTCCGTGACGTCGCGCGTGTGGTCGATGGGGCTGTCGATCGGCCCCACCGGCGAGGCGACGGGACCAACGTCATCGTGGACCACACCGACGAGTTGGGCGGCGCAGCGGCGCTTGGCAGCATCGTGTCGTTTGGTCGCGACTTGCAGGGTGAGCTGTATCTGGCGACGTTTACCGGGAATATCTTGCGCCTCGTTTCAGACCAAGCGCCACCACCGCCTCCCGGTCCCGTTTCGCCGTCGAATCTTCAGGCCGTCATAACGGGCCAGAACGCTCTCATCACCTGGACGCCGCCGAACGGCGGCGCGATACCGGAGCAGTACCGCCTCGACGCCGGGTCCACGCCTGGCGCCAGTAACTTTGGCAGCTATTACACGCCTGGTAATCAGGCAGGGTTCTTCGCGTTTGGGGCTCCAACCGGCACGTACTACCTCAGGGTGCGAAGTGTGACCTCGGGCGGCGTCAGCGCAGCGTCGAACGAAGTTGCAGCCGTGGTCAAAGGAAACTGCACGGCGCCACCGCCCGCCCCGACCGACGTTCGAGCGACCGTCGCAGGTGGGCAGGTCACGGTTCAGTGGGGCCTGCCAACCACGTCGGATGGTCCCACCGCATTCTCGATTGAAGTTGGCAGTGGCCCGGGCCTTTCGAATTTGTTGTTCCTTCCGGTCTTCAACTACACGCAGCGATCGCTCACCGGCGGCGGGCCGCCAGGGACCTATTACATCCGGATGCGGAGTCACAACGCGTGCGGGTCGAGTGGTTCGTCGAATGAGATCGTGGTGGTGGTGTTGTAGGCACGGAGACACGGGCACGGATACGCGGAAGCACGGAAGCACGAAGCACGAAGATAGCAATCGCGTTTCCGAGCACGTGTCGGACCTCTGTGGCCTTCGTGAGCGAATGCCTGCTTCGTGCCTTCGTGATCTTCGTGGCTCTGTCGTGTCCGTGCTTCAGTGTTTCCGTGTCTCGGCCATCGGCGAGGAATCGTTCTCGATCGCAGCGTTGACCAACTCGCGACTTTCCACCGCTCGTGCAGCGGCGCGCGTGACGAGAACGGTCGCGAGCGCAGTCGACGCGAGCCCCAGCGCGAGCAGCCAATAGTACGTGGCGCCACGCGGCGCGGACGCGCCGGCCGCGAGCGTTGCGAGATCGCCAGCGACCTTCCCGGCATACACATAGACCGCCACAATCGGCAACATCCCGGCGAGCCCCAGCATGTAGTCGCGAAAGCGGACGCGGCTGATGCCGAGGATGTAGTTGAGAAGCACGTACGGCACCAGCGGTGAGAGCCGCAAGAGAAGCACGAGCCGCGCGCCCTCGGCCTCCACGGCTCGGTCGATGGCGGCGAGTCTGGGATGGCGGTCGACATAGGCTTCGACAAATCGCCGGACAACGTAGCGAGCGGCCAGGAAGGCGAGCGCGGCGCCGAAGCTGGCGCCAAGCGACACGTAGACCATCCCCAGACGAAACCCCCAGAGCGCGCCGGCCGAGAGCGTCAGGAGAAATGCCGGCACGAGCAGAATGGCTGCAAGGCCGTACCCCAGGATGAAGGCGAGCGGTCCCCAGACGCCAAGCGACTGCACCCATGCGGCGAATGTCGGCAGGTGCGATCGCCGCCTCGCGGCCGAACAGGAGCAGTGCGACGAGAAACGCGATCGCCGCGATTAGTTTCGGCAGCAACAGCTCATTCGCGCATGAAACGCGACTCGATGGCGTCGATCTTGGCGAGGCGACGCAAGTGCCGTTCGTCGGCGCTGAAGCTCGCTTTGAGGAAGGCTTCGACGAGCGTGCGCGCAAGCGCCGCGCCGACCACCCGCGACCCCAGGCACATGACGTTCACATCGTCATGCTCGACCGCCTGCTGTGCCGTATAACAGTCGTGGCAAACGGCGGCGCGGACGCCCGGGAACTTGCTCGCCGCAACCGCGACCCCCGCGCCGCTGCCGCAGACAATCACGCCGCGATCGACCTGACCGTTGCGGATGGCCATCGCGACCGCTTCCGCGATGTCCGGATAATCAACGGCGGCGTTGGAATGGGTGCCGAGGTCGAGAATCTCGTGGCCCTGCTGGGCTAGCACCCCTGCCAAATCTCGTTTCAATTCGTAGCCCGCATGGTCGGCGCCGACCGCAATCCGCATGGGGAGATGCTATCAGGGCCCGGTTCGCTCCGCTCACCGGGATGGCCGTTGGCTATCTCGACGGGGGCCTCGGCTTGCGCTCGGAGGGCCAGGTGCCTGGAAGGGCGCACCGTGACGTTCTTTTCGGTGACGGCGAAGGCCGTCACACGGCCCGCGAGCCGTCTTATACTGTCGTCATGAAGTTCAATGCGTCCCGTCTGGCGGCAGGCTTCGCAGTGGCTTTGGCGGCCGGGGCGGTGGGCCTGTCGGCGCAAGCACCCCAGGCACCTGCAGCACCAACTGCACCCCAAGCACCAGCACCGCAAGGCACCTGCGGCACCCCAGGCACCTTCGGCACCGTCGAAGCACAGCCCGGCCAGCCTGACTTCCGCTCGGGTGTGGACTTCGTCACGATGGACGCGATCGTCCGCAACAGTCGTGACCAGTTCGTGGCCGATCTCACCAAGGACGACTTCGAGGTCTTCGAAGACGGTGTCAAGCAGGACATCGCCTCCCTCACACTCGTCCATGGCGGACGCGTTCACAATCTGCAGGCGGCGCCGCCGCCCCCGACTCAAGAAGGGATCATCCTGCCGCCGTCGCGCCCACGGAATGACGCGGCCGGCCGCATCTTCCTGATCATCGTCGACGACCTGCACCTGGACTTCCGCAATACCGGCCGCATCCGGGATTTGTTCAAGCGCGTGTCGCGCACGCTCGTCCACGAAGGAGACATGTTCGGCATTGTCTCCACCGGTCCCTCGTCGCTCGCAATCGACCTCACCTACGACCGCAAGATCCTGGACGACGCCATCAAGAAGATTACCGGCAACGGACTGAAGCCTCAGGACGTGATTCAGGGCGCGGAAGGGGCGGAAGGGCCATCAGAAGTGCGCTACCGGGCGCACGTGGCGTTTTCGACGGCTAACGACGTCCTGCGGCAACTCGAACGCGTGACGAACCGCCGGAAGGCGGTCGTGTGGGTCAGCAACGGCTTCGACTTCGATCCATTCGCGGATTCACGCTTGGGCGAGGACCCGACGTTCGGTGGACGGTTCGGGCAGACGCGCGAAGAAGGGCGTGAACAGCGCGATCAGTTCAACCGGGGTCATGTGTTCGCCGATGCAGACCTGGCTCGCGAGCTGGGCGAATTGACCCGGACGGCCAATCGCGCCAACGCCACCATCTACACGATTGACCCGCGCGGGCTCGTGGCTGGCGCCGATCTCGATGAGCAGCTCGATCCGAACGAGTATAGCGAGCACGTAAGAAAGACGCAGGACAGCCTGCGCGTGCTGGCCGACGAAACCGGCGGCATCGCGGTCGTCAACCAGAACGACTTCGACAAGGCGCTGAAGCGGATCGATGCCGAGACGAGCGACTACTACGTGCTCGGCTACTCGTCGACCAACCCGGATCCACTCAAGCGGACGCGGAAGATTGAGGTGAAGGTGAAACGGCCGGAGATGCGCGTGATCAGCCGGACGTCCTACTCGCTCCGGCCGAACCCGGCGCCGAAGAAGTAACGCTCCTACGCGACGCATGCCGGCGTCGGTGAAGGCGCCTCCTGCTTGCGAGCCTCGGCAATCGCCTCCTGAATTCGCTCCCGAAGCCACATCGACGGCTGCGGCTGTAACTTGACGAATTCTTCCCAATCCTGATGGGTCAGGACCACGGAGAGGACATGTTCGCGATCGGCGTGCATGGCGCGGCCTTTCTGTTCTCGCCCGGGCATAGAGCCGGGTCTCCGGTTGCCAATACCGAAGGATACTTCCCGGCCGTCAATCGAAAAATAGAATGATCGAATTGGATCAATGAGGATGGATCATGATCGGTTGCCGGTTGCCGGTTGCCGGTCCTGGCCACCGGCCACTGGCCACTGGCCACTGATTACGGTGACAGCCGCAGCTTCGGTCGCACGCGCTCGAAGGCGCGAATCACCTCCTGCACCGTGCGCGGGGTGCGACTCATCTTCGGGTAGACCCAGCCCGTCTCACGCACGAGCGACCGCCCTTCGATGCGGGCGCAGAACAGCTGACCGCTCGACACGTCGCGCGAAACCGCTTGAAAGGGAATGATGGAGTGGCCGATGCCGTTGCGGACCATGGCTTTGATGATCTCGACGTTTTCGGTCTCCATGACGATCTGCGGCTCGATGCGGGAGGCCATGAAAAACTCGTTGACCACTCGTCGCGAGTTCGAACCGGACTCGAACAACACGAACGGCTGACGAACCAGGTCCTGGGGCAGGATCTTGCGCTTGCGCGACAGCGGATGCTTGGCGGCCGTCACCAGGAGCAGTTCCTCTTGCATCACCGGAACGGTTACCAAATCGGGCTGTTCGATCGGCAGCGTCAGCAGCGCCAGGTCGCCGGTTCCCGCTCGCAAGTGCGCCAGGCACCGTTCCGAGCTCCCCGTCACGAGCTTGAGCTCGATCGCCGGATGCTGCCGTTTGAGCTCGGTCAGCAACGCCGGAAACACGTAGAGACACACCGTCATTCCGCCCAGCAGTCGAATCTGGCCACGCAGTGACTCCTGGCTGTCGGTAATCCCAGCGATGGTGTCCTTCAGGTCCTGGAAGACCCGGTGGGAGAGCTGCAGTAACGAATCGCCCGCAGGTGTGATGCGAATGCGGCGGCCGACGCGCAGGAATACGGGCTCTTTGAGCTCGTCCTCGAGTAGCAGAATCTGGCGGCTGATCGCCGACTGTGAGACGTGCAACTTGTTGCCGGCGGCAGTGAACGAACCGGTCTCCGCGATGGCGCGGATGATTTCGAGCTGACGAAGGTCCATCAAATCGTCTCCGGACGGAGACGGCAGATTACATTTCCTTCGCAGATGGTATCAAGGGGAATCAGTTGGAAAGATTATGCAGGGCGCAGGGCACAGGGCACAGGGAGGGATCAGGGAAGGGTCAGGGAGGGAAAGACATGCGTGCTCTTCCTCTCCCTGTGCCCTGCGCCCTGTGCCCTATGCCCTTACTTCTTCTTCAACAACGAGCAGGCCCCGACCGCGCTGGCCGGATCGAGTGCTGCCTGACCCGAGTCGATGTGACGGAGGATGCCCTGATCGTCGATGACGAACGTGAATCGACGGGCGAAGCCGGAGTTCTCGTCCAGAATCCCGAGCGTCTTGGAATAGTCCTTACGGGAATCGCTCAGGAGCGGAAAGTCCACCTTCATCTGCTGACGGAAGGCCAGGTTGGCCCAGGTCGAGTCCACGCTCACGCCAAAGACCGCGGCGTTGTTGGCGTTGAACTGCGAGTAGTTGTCCCGGTACCGGGACATCTCAGTCGTTCAACCCGGCGAGAACGCCGCCGGGAAGAAAGCGAGCACGACCACCTGTTTGCCCTTGAAGTCGGAGAGTTTCGCGGTCTTCGACTGAGGGCGTTCGCCATCGGGGGCGGGCTCGAGATAGGGCAACGAGAAGTCCGGCATCGGCTCGCCAACCTTCACCGATGGTGGTGGAGGGGGTGGCGGAGCTTGTGCCGCGGGCTGCTGAGTCGCTGGTGACTCGGCGGTGACTGAAACCGCCGGCATCAGGCCGAGAACGAGCACGCCCAGGACAGCTAGCGCGCGTTTCATGGGGGCGAGCATACCACTGGAACAGGGCACAGGGCACAGGGCGCAGGGCACAGGGATCAGGGCGCAGGGATCAGGGATCGAGGGATCAGGGCGGGATCAGTCCCGCTTTGCGGTTGCCATCAGAATCCAGTCGGATCTGTACCGGGGATAGCGGGGGAGCGCGATCCCCAGCACACTGGATTCCGAGTTCTACAGGCCGGGGGCGTAGGCCGGGATGGTCAGCGCGGCCACTCGGGCCTCGCGATCGCGATAGGCCGATACGGTATGGTTCCGGCGATGCGCATGACTGTCGCAGCCGGGACCCTTTTCTTCCACGTAAGCCACTTCTCGCGTACTGCCAACGTCACGATAGCGGCCGATGACACAGCCGCATGGCAGGGTAGCGAAGCCGAGGAGCCGGACTACGCTCATGAACCTCTCCCGCCGCCTTGATAGCAATTTCAATGCCGCGCGGCCAAAAACTGCACGCTTTGGAAGGCTCGAATAGGTTTCGAAGAAGTCCGCCGAGATTCCGCGACTGTTTTGCGATTCCGGGCAGTGTCTCGTGCCCAACTGTGAACGCTTCCCCCAAACAGCGTCGAGCACAGGTGTCACACTGTGGACGTTTTGGATCACAATCCGCCATCTTGGATGACTAAAGGACCGTAAGACGCGTGCTCAGGAGACTTTCAATTTTGTGAGATCTCCGCGAGGCCTCGCTGCGCCGACTCGAAGAGAGGGTCGATCGTCAGCGCTTCCGCAAAGTACTTCGCAGCCCGGTCACGGTTCCCTGACTGGAGTTCAAGCGTCGCCAGATTGGCGTAGGTGGCGGGATCGCGCGGGTTCGCCGTAATGGATGCCTGGAAGGCCTCCCGCGCCTGGTCGCGTTGACCCAGACTGGCCAGACACGCGCCCAGCAGGTTGTGCGCCTTCGCATGCTGTGGATTCGCCGCCAGGACCCGACGGGCTTCAATCATCGCCAGGTCGGTCCGATTCTCCAGGAACAACAACGCGGCGCTGTAGTAGTGGGCGGCTTCGCTCGCCGGTGCCTCCGCCCGCAGGCGGGCAACCACGGGCCGCATGCGCTCGACATCGCCGACGTCGGAGAGCACTGAGGCCATCGCTTCGAGCGCCGGCACGTTGCCCGGCTCTCCCTGAAGAATCCCGAAAATGAGGCGGACGGCCTCGTTGGCTTGGCCCTGCGATGCCAGGAGACGGCTGAGGGCCAACTTTGCGGGCTGGTGCGTCGGGTCGGCAGCAAGTCGCTCGAGCACCGCTCGAGTGTCGGCCTCGCGCCGCAGCGGGGCCGACGCGCGAATCAGGCCTTCCAGGTGCGCGGGTCGTTCGGGTCGGATTCGGCGGCCTTGACGAAATCGTCGTAGGCCGGCCGCGCTGCGTCGGCCGTCATCAGCATCCAGCCACGATCACGTAGGGCAGCAGGTGTCGCGCCGGCTTCGGCGGTTGTCACGGCCGCGGGCCGCGGCACCGCAGCCTGGGAGAGCGCGCGCAGCAGTGCCGCGTTGTCCGCCGTCGTGCGGCCGAAGATGCTTTGCGGCCCGGAGAATTCGAGCCCGGCGCGATTGTCCGACTGAACGGCCGCCCGATTGGCCCAGGCGGTCAATGCCTGGCCTCCCGCCACAAACATCGACAACAGGTGGAAGGGTTCGAGCGCGCCCACGCTCGCCAGATCCTCGGCGACCCCCGGCCGCCGCCACGCTGCGGCCATGGCGGCGAGACGCGGCTCGATCGGTGCGTTCGACCCAATCAGCAGAACGTCACCGTCGCCAATGAGCCACAACGTCCCGTCAGGAAAGACGGTCGTGAACGTGGCGACGATCGACTGCAGGTCCTCGGTGCTGATGTCATAGGTATGTGCCCACTGACAGAGCACGCCGCCAGGCTTCAACCGCGCGCGCGCAGCCTCGAAGAACTCCTTGGTGAAGAGCGATGCGATCCCCGCCATCCAGGGGTTGGACGGTTCGGACACGATCACGTCGTATTGCTGGCGCGTGAACAACAAGTGTGTCCGTCCATCGCCGACGATGAGACGCGCTCGTTCGTCCTTCAGCGCCCCGTGGTTTTCGCGATCGAAGTAGCGCGAGGCCTCGACGACCTCGGGAGAAATCTCGAGCACATCCGCGCGGCGGATGGGATGCTTCAGCGCCGATCCAAGCGTGACGCCACTTCCCAAGCCAAGAATGGCGACCTCCCGAGGGTCGGGATGCAACAAGAGCGGCACGTGCGCCAGCAGCCGCTGAGTGAGCATGTCCCCGGCGTTCGAGGCATCAACTTTGCCGTCGATGGCGAGTGATGTCGTGCCTCCAACCTTGCGAACTGCGACCGTGCCGCTCGGCCCCTCGCCGTAGTACAGCAAATCTCCGGCAGTGAGCCCGGTCTGCAGGTTGGGTGCTTCGATGACGGAGGCATACTTGTAGCCTCCGCTCGACAGCAGCAGACGATTCCACGGTGGGAGCAATGCACCCAGAAACAGCACGGCGACGGCGAGTGCCCCGGCGACCACTCGACTGCGTCCGCGTGCGTGACCGGTGAAGCACAAGGCGAGTGCCCCGACCGCTCCGACAACCGTGATGATGCGAATCGTCCCGTGCAATCCGACCATTGGAATGAGCACGAATCCGGCCAGCAGTGCGCCGGCGATCGCACCCGTCGTGTTGATGGCGTAAATCAATCCAAGGTCGGTGGTCACGGTTTCGTCGCGGCGGGTGCCGACGGCGACTGCAAATGGAAAGGCAGCGCCAAAGGCAATCGTCATCGGGGCAAGCAAGGCGATGGCGAGCAGCGCCTGGCGAGTGAGGACCTGCGCGAACGTGACGTCTGGACGAGCGACCACAGCGGCGACAGCGAGGAGCCCACGATCGACGGACGCCGCGGACAAGGCACCGTAGCCGACCGCAAGTGCCAGGCAGGTGGCCAGAGCCGCAACCGGGTTGCGCACGCGCCCGACCAGGCGTGAGGCGATGGCCGCGCCGATCGCGAGTCCCGCGATGAACACCGCCACCATCATGCTGAACGCGTACGTCGTCGGGCCGAGGATGAGCGCGAGCACTCGCGTCCAGACGACTTGGTGGGTGAGGGAGGCGAAGCCCGATATGCCCAGCGCCGCGGCGGCGAGCATCGGGCGCGCGATGGTTGCTTGCGGGCCTTGGCGTGCGGCTCGTTTGGGTTTGACGGGTTTTGACTTGCCCGGGGTAAGGCCCGCGCCCTCAGGTAGGCGCCCGGCGATCCACCATGCGCCCGAAGCCGCGATCACATTCAGCGCGACCCCCACCCATGTCGTGCCCGCCAGACCAAGCGATGGCAGCAAGACGAAGCCAGCAAGCAGCGCACCGATGGCCGCACCAACCGTGTTCGAGGCATAGAGCGCACCCGCGTCGCGTGCTGCATGCCCCGCTTGCTGCACGAACCATCGCGAGGCGATTGGAAACGTCGCGCCCATGGCGGCCGCGGGTATGGACACAAGGAGCAAACTCGTGACCAGGCGCAGCGCACCGAAGGCGGCGCCACCGGCGCCATCCGCGTACGCGGCAGCAAGCAGCGGATCGAACGCCAGCAGGCCGAAGGGAATGAGGAGGGCCAGCAGTGCGATCAACAATTCGAGGCCCGCGTAACCACGGAGTGCACCTGCCGGTTGGAACGTTGCGGCCCGACGGCCGCCGATCGCTGAGCCGATGGCGAGGCCACCCATGAACGCTGCCAACACCGTGCTGGTGGCGGCGACGCCATGTCCAAGGCGGAGCGTCAGCAGACGTGTCCACGCGACTTCGTAAATGAGAGCAGCCGCGCCGGAAGCGGCAAAGATTAAGGCAAACCTCGAGCGCATCGCCCCCGAGAATATCCTACCGGCTGGCTTCGCTGGCTACGGTCGGCACATACAGAACCTTGGGTCCCTCACGCGCGACTTCCTTCAGACCCCAGGCGTCGACGACGAACGCGATGAGGTGCGGCGCCGCGTAGGTGTGATGAATCACGACGTAGCCGACCTTGGCGCGATCGATGAAGCCGGGGCCTCGCGCACGAACGATCGCCGCCTGCTCATCGCTGATGAAGCGTCCCTCGCTCATCGTCAGCAGCGCGTCGAGCGTCGGCTGTGACCGGACCTCACCCACACGTCGACGGGAGATACGCGACAAGTAGCCACCGATCAGCTTCTTGCCGTGCAGCGTTTGATAGTACTGATAACTCGCGCTGTAGTTTCCAACCGAGGATGCGCCGTCACGGACGCCAAACGGCAGCTGCAGCACGCGAACCGGCCGTGGATCGGCGGCGATGATTTGATAAATCGACGGAATGGCTGCGGAGTACAAGGGTCGTGGTGCCGGCCACAGCTCGATGAACAGCGCGAGGGCAATCGTTGACGTGATCAATTTGCGACGTTGCGGATAGCGTCGGCCAAGCGCCGCCAGCGCGCCAGCCAACAGGATGGCAGCACCGAGCGCGGCCACGACGGCGAAGCGTGCTGGCGTGCGCGCTGCACCGATGAGCGGTACGTATCGTAAGACCGCCCACGGGCCCGGCACGAACGTGTTGAAGCCCGCCACGTGGACGAACGGCCCGAGCGACAACGCGGCGAAGCTCACGGTGAGCAGTACCCAGCCCACTCGCGGCCGATAACCTGCGCGCCAGGCCGCGAGGGCGATGACGATCAGCGCAACGATGCCAAGCGTGGCCGTGAATTCGGCCAGTTCATGGGTTGAGATGGCCTGGCCATCGTGGAGCCGGCGGTACAGTGGGTGATTGGGATTGAACTCGACAAACGCCAGCAGATCGACGCCACGTGGGCTGCTGCGCCAGAGCGTTGGCGGCGAGACGAACTGTCCTTCGACGAGTCGCTCGCCGAGGCCGTAGATGACCGGCGAGAGCGGCCCGACACACGCGACCAGGCCAACCACCACGGCCCGCAGCGCCGCCGGCGACCACGATGATGTCGCCGCGATCCGCGGTCGCACCGCCAGGACGACGCGCATGAACACGAGCACGGTCAGCACGAACACTGGCGTATAGAGCCCCGTGACGCTGATGGGAGCCCCAAGCAGCTCGAATCGTCCACCGCGTCCGAACAGCAGCCCCGCGACCAGACCGCCGACGATCAAAATCAGCACGTCCAGCGTCCAATACCAGTGGGCTGATGCCGGCTCCTGTGCGAATGTCACCCGGGTCAGTCGCGATGCGAGGTAGCCGATCGCGATGATCAAGCAGAAGACCGCGTAGTACGCGTCGCAAAAGCCGGCCCAGGCTATGCACAGGCCGGCCAACGCCGCGTGTCGAGTCGATCGTGATCGGTCGGCGTTGATCAGGCAGAGCAGGAACGCCGCGAGCGGCGCCGCGGCGACCAGGCTGAAATGCCCCGTGGTTCTCGCCACGAGAATCGGGGACCAGGCGAACGCGACCCCCACGATCCATGCTTCAAATCGTGACGCCATCGTCACTCGCCGCGCCAGGGCGTAGGTCGTCAGCGCAGTCAGGACGTTCGCGATCAACAACACGATATTGAACGTTCGAACGACACCGAGCCACGGAATCAGCGGCAGCGCGAGCAGGTTGAGGAACGCGGTGTAGTTGTGCTGGGAGAGGTCGACAGGATCGGACAGTGACAGAACCTGATCGGTCGTCAGCGGGTTGTGCCGGTCGACCAGCAGCTCGTGCTGGAACACCCACTGATTCCAGATGTACACACCCGCATCGCCTGCCGGGTCGCCGGTCAACGCCGTTCCAAGATAGAGTGGCAACGGCCAAGTGAAGGCGAGGGCGACACAGACGTAACCGAAGACGACGGCGATCCGGGGGGACACGCGTCGTGGCATGGCGCTGGCAGCGGGACTGTATCACACGACTGGTGCGACAGGTGCAGCAGGTGCGACAGGTGCGTGGTGCGGTGCGGTGCACAGGTGCACAGGTGCTCAGGTGTTAAATGCTCAGGTGTAGAGGTGCTCAAGTGCTTACGTGCTCATGTGCACAACTGCGGTGACCCGTGCGCTCGCGCACCGCACCGCACCCGTCGCATCCCAGCACCCGTCGCACCTGTCGCACCCAAAGAGAAAGGGCCGGGTGAGTCATCACCCGGCCCCTTTCCGGCCACCGGAGGTGGCCGGCCATTCGGCGAAGCCTATCGTTCGACGCGGAGCGTCGCCGGCCCAGAAACTGCACGCTTTTGAAGGTTCGAATAGGTTTCGAGGAAGTCCCGTCGAGATTCCGCGACTGTTCCGCGATTCCGGGCAGTGTCCCGTGCCCAACTGTGAACGCTTCCCCCAATCAGCGTCGAGCACAGGTGTCACACTGTGGACGTTTTGGATCACAATCCGCCATCTTGGATGACTAAAGGACCGTAAGACGCGTGCTCGGGAGACTTTCAGTTTTGTGAGATCTCCGCGAGGCCTCGCTGCGCCGACTCGAAGAGTGGGTCGATCGTCAGCGCTTCCGCAAAGTACTTCGCAGCCCGGTCACGATTCCCTGACTGGAGTTCAAGCGTCGCCAGATTGGCGTAGGTGGCGGGATCTCGCGGGTTCGCCGTAATGGATGCCTGGAAGGCCTCCCGCGCCTGGTCGCGTTGACCCAGACTGGCCAGACACGCGCCCAGCAGGTTGTGCGCCTTCGCATGCTGTGGATTCGCCGCCAGGACCCGACGGGCTTCGCTCATCGCCAGATCGGTCCGATTTTCCAGGAACAACAACGCAGCGCTGTAGTAGTGGGCGGCTTCGCTCGCCGGTGCCTCCGCCCGCAGGCGGGCAACCACGGGCCGCATGCGCTCGACATCGCCGACGTCGGAGAGCACCGAGGCCATCGCCTCGAGCGCCGGCACGTTGCCCGGCTCTCCCTGAAGAATCCCGAAAATGAGGCGGACGGCCTCGTTGGCTTGGCCCTGCGATGCCAGGAGACGGCTGAGCGCCAACTTTGCGGGCTGGTGCGTCGGGTCGGCAGCAAGTCGCTCGAGCACCGCTCGAGTGTTGGCCTCGCGCCGCAGCGGGGCCGACGCGCGAATCAGGCCTTCCAAGGTGCGCGCGTCGTTCGGGTCGGATTCGGCGGCCTTGACGAAATCGTCGTAGGCCGGCCGCGCCGCGTCGGCCGTCATCAGCATCCAGCCACGATCACGTAGGGCAGCAGGTGTCGCGCCGGCTTCGGCGGTTGTCACGGCCGCGGGCCGCGGCCCCGCAGCCTGGGAGAGCGCGCGCAGCAGTGCCGCGTTGTCCACCGACGTGCGGCCGAAGATGCTTTGCGGCCCGGAGAATTCGAGCCCGGCGCGATTGTCCGATTGAACGGCCGCCCCACTGGCCCAGGCGGTCAGTGCCTGGCCTCCCGCCACAAACATCGACAACAGGTGGAAGGGTTCGAGCGCGCCCACGCTCGCCAGATCCTCGGCGACCCCCGGCCGCCGCCACGCTGCGGCCAGGGCGGCGAGACGCGGCTCGATCGGTGCGTTCGACCCAATCAGCAGTACGTCACCGTCGCCAATCAGCCACAACGTCCCGTCAGGAAAGACGGTCGTGAACGTGGCGACGATCGACTGCAGGTCCTCGGTGCTGATGTCATAGGTGTGTGCCCACTGACAGAGCACGCCGCCAGGCTTCAACCGCGCGCGCGCAGCCTCGAAGAACTCCTTGGTGAAGAGCGATGCGATCCCCGCCATCCAGGGGTTGGACGGTTCGGACACGATCACGTCGTATTGCTGGCGCGTGAACAACAAGTGTGTCCGTCCATCGCCGACGATGAGACGCGCCCGTTCGTCCTTCAGCGCCCCGTGGTTTTCGCGATCGAAGTAGCGCGAGGCCTCGACGACCTCGGGAGAAATCTCGAGTACATCCGCGCGGCGGATGGGATGCTTCAGCGCCGAACCAAGCGTGACGCCACTTCCCAAGCCAAGAATGGCGACCTCCCGAGGGTCGGGATGCAACAAGAGCGGCACGTGCGCCAGCAGCCGCTGCGTGAGCATGTCCCCGGCGTTCGAGGCATCGACTTTGCCGTCGATGGCGAGTGATGTCGTGCCTCCAACCTTTCGAACTGCGACCGTGCCGCTCGGCCCCTCGCCGTAGTACAGCAAATCTCCGGCAGTGAGCCCGGTCTGCAGGTTGGGTGCTTCGATGACGGAGGCATACTTGTAGCCTCCGCTCGACAGCAGCAGACGATTCCACGGCGGGAGGAATACACCCAGAAACAGCACGGCGACGGCGAGTGCCCCGGCGACCACCCGACTGCGTCCGCGTGCGTGACCGGTGAAGCACAAGGCGAGTGCCCCGACCGCTCCGACAACCGTGATGATGCGAATCGTCCCTGCAATCCGGCCATTGGAATGAGCACGAATCCGGCCAACAGTGCGCCGGCGATCGCACCCGTCGTGTTGATGGCGTAAATCAATCCAAGGTCGGTGGTCACGGTTTCGTCGCGGCGGGTGCCGACGGCGACTGCAAACGGAAAGGCAGCGCCAAAGGCAATCGTCATCGGGGCCAGCAAGGCGATGGCGAGCAGCGCCTGGCGAGTGAGGACCTGCGCGAACGTGACGTCTGGGCGCGCGACCACAGCGGCGATGGCGAGGAGCCCGCGATCGACGGACGCCGCGGACAAGGCACCGAAGCCGACTGCAAGGGCCAGGCAGGTGGCCAGAGCCGCAACCGGGTTGCTCACGCGCGCGACCAGGCGTGAGGCGATGGCCGCGCCGATCGCGAGTCCCGCGATGAACACCGCCACCATCATGCTGAACGCATACGTGGTCGGGCCGAGGATGAGCGCGAGCACGCGCGTCCAGACGACTTGCTGGGTGAGGGAGGCGAAGCCCGATATGCCCAGCGCCGCGGCGGCGAGCATCGGGCGCGCGATGGTTGCTTGCGGGCCTTGACGTGCGGCTCGTTTGGGTTTGACTGGTTTTGACTTGCCCGGGGTAAGGCCCGCGCCCTCAGGCAGGCGCCCGGCGATCCACCATGCGCCGGAAGCCGCGATCACGTTCAGCGCAACCCCTACCCATGTCGTGCCCGCCAGACCAAGCGATGGCAGCAACACGAAGCCGGCAAGCAGCGCACCGATGGCCGCACCAACCGTGTTCGAGGCATAGAGCGCACCTGCGTCGCGTGCTGCATGCCCCGCCTGCTGCACGAACCATCGCGAGGCGATTGGAAACGTCGCGCCCATGGCCGCCGCAGGTACGGACAAAAGGAGCAAACTGGTGACCAGTCGCAGCGCACCGAAGGCGGCGCCACCGGCGCCATCCGCGTACGCGGCAGCAAGCAGCGGATCGAACGCCAGCAGGCCGAAGGGAATGAGGAGGGCCAGCAGTGCGATCAACAACTCGAGGCCCGCGTAACCACGGAGTGCACCTGCCGGTTGGAATGTTGCGGCCCGACGGCCGCCGATCGCTGAGCCGATGGCGAGGCCGCCCATGAACGCTGCCAGCACCGTGCTGGTGGCGGCGACGCCATGTCCCAGGCGGAGCGTCAGCAGACGTGTCCACGCGACTTCGTAAATCAGAGCAGCCGCGCCGGAAGCGGCAAAGATTAAGGCAAACCTCGAGCGCATCGCACCCGAGAATACCCTACCGGCTGGCTTGGCTTTCTACGGTCGGCACATACAGAACCTTGGGTCCCTCACGCGCGACTTCTTTCAGCCCCCAGGCATCGACGACGAACGCGATCAGGTGCGGCGCCGCGTAGGTGTGATGAATCACGACGTAGCCGACCTTGGCGCGATCGATGAAGCCGGGGCCTCGCGCACGAACGATCGCTGCCTGCTCATCGCTGATGAATCGTCCCTCGCTCATCGTCAGCAGCGCGTCGAGCGTCGGCTGTGACCGGACCTCACCCACGCGACGACGGGAAATGCGCGACAAGTAGCCACCGATCAGCTTCTTGCCGTGCAGCGTTTGATAGTACTGATAACTCGTGCTGTAGTTTCCAACCGAGGATGCGCCGTCACGGACGCCAAACGGCAGCTGCAGGACGCGAACCGGCCGTGGATCGGCGGCGATGACTTGATAGATCGACGGAATGGCTGCAGAGTACAAGGGTCGTGGTGCCGGCCACAGCTCGATGAACAGCGCGAGGGCAATCGTTGACGTGATCAATACGCGACGTCGCGGATAGCGTCGGCCAAGCGCCGCCAGCGCGCCCGCCAACAGGATGGCAGCACCGAGCGCGGCCACGACGGCGAACCGTGCCGGTGTGCGCGCTGCACCGATGAGCGGTACGTATCGTAAGACCGCCCACGGACCCGGCACGAACGTGTTGAAGCCCGCCACGTGGACGAACGGCCCGAGCGACAACGCGGCGAAGCTCACGGTGAGCAGTACCCAGCCCACTCGCGGTCGATAACCTGCGCGCCAGGCCGCGAGGGCGATGACGATCAGCGCAACGATTCCGAGCGTGGCGGTGTATTCGGCCAGGTCATGGGTTGAGATGGCCTGGCCATCGTGTAGCCGGCGGTACAGTGGGTGATTGGGATTGAACTCGCCAAACGCCAGCAGATCGACGCCGCGTGGACTACTGCGCCAGAAGGTTGGCGGCGAGACGAATTGTCCGTCGACGAGTCGCCCGCCAAGACCGTAGATGACCGGTGAGAGCGGCCCGACACAAGCGACCAAGCCAACGACCACGGCCCGAACCGCCGCCGGCGACCACGATGATGTCGCAGAGATCCGCGGTCGCACCGCCAGGACGACCCGCACGAACACGAGCATGGTCAGCACCAACACTGGCGTATAGAGCCCCGTGACGCTGATGGGGACCTCAAACAGTTCGAATCGTCCACCGCGTCCGAACAGCAGCCCCGCGACCAGACCGCCGACGATCAGAATCAGCAGGTCGAGCATCCAATACCAGTGGGCTGATGCCGGCTCCTGTGCGAATGTCACCCGGGTCAGTCGCGATGCGAGGTAGCCGATCGCGATGATCAAGCAGAAGACCGCGTAGTACGCGTCGCAAAAGCCGGCCCAGGCTATGCACAGGCCGGCCAACGCCGCGTCTCGAGTCGATCGGGATCGGTCGGCGTTGATCAGGCAGAGCAGGAACGCCGCGAGCGGCGCCGCGGCGACCAGGCTGAAATGCCCAGTGGTTCTCGCCACGAGAATGGGGGACCAGGCGAACGCGACCCCCACGATCCATGCTTCGAATCGTGACGCCATCGTCACTCGCCGCGCCAGCGCGTAGGTCGCGAGCGCGGTCAGGACGTTCGCGATCAACAACACGACATTGAACGTTCGAACGACACCGAGCCACGGAATCAGCGGTAGCGCGAGCAGGTTGAGGAACGCGGTGTAGTTATGCTGGGAGAGATCGACAGGATCGGACAGTGACAGGACCTGATCGGTCATCAGCGGGTTGTGCCGGTCGACCAGCAACTCGTGCTGGAACACCCACTGATTCCAGATGTACACACCGGCATCGCCTGCCGGGTCGCCCGTCAACGCCGTTCCAAGATAGAGCGGCAACGGCCAAGTGAAGGCGAGGGCGACACAGAGGTAACCGAAGACGACGGCGATCCGGGGGGATACGCGTCGTGGCATGGCGCTGGCGGAACGGAATGTATCACACGACTGGTGCGACAGGTGCGGCAGGTGCGACAGGTGCTGTGGTGCGGTGCGGTGCACAGGTGCACAGGTGCTCGGGTAGAGTGCTCAGGTGTAGAGGTGCTCAAGTGCTTACGTGCTCATGTGCACAACTGCGGTGACCCGTGCGCTCGCGCACCGCACCGCACCCGTCGCATCCCAGCACCCGTCGCACCTGTCGCACCCAAAGAGAAAGGGCCGGGTGAGTCATCACCCGGCCCCTTTCCGGCCACCGGAGGTGGCCGGCCATACGGCGAAGCCGATCGTTCGACGCGGCGTTCGTCGCCGTCCGCGCCGAAGGCGCGGCGTTTAGAAGTCGTACCGCACGCCGAAGCGGACGATGCGCGGGTCGAGGATGCCGATCACCTCGTTGAACGTCGCACCCATCGCCGTCGGAACGTTGTGACGGTGCTCTCGTTCATCAGGTTGAACATGTCGACCATTCCGCGTGAGCCTGCCGAACCGGCCGAACCTGAAGCTCTTGTCGAACCGGAAGTCGAGAATGCTGACCGCGGGTGCGCGGTTCGCGGTCACCGGCTCCATCCGGATGGTCTCGTGCACCGTCGCACGGCAACGCAACGCTCCGATTGCGGCCCCACTGACGTCCGCTCTGCAGCTTCCATGAGCCGCTAGACGCCGATCTCCCACGGCAACATGTAGCGGCCGATGGACCTTGTAGTTCCACAGCGTCGGACTGTCCTTTCCCACGTCACCGAAGAGTCGCTGAGTTGGGACGCCAGTTGTAGGTTCGTGCCGCTGGCCGAGCGCATCGAGGGCGTCGGTCGGGAGGTCTGGTTGATGGAACTGATTCAACCAGGTGTAGCCGAACGAGGTGAGCAACATCCAACTTGCCGCGGAAATCGGCGATTGACCGCGAGCTCGACGGTGTGGAAGTTCGACTGTCGATGCCGGATCCGTCGGATTGGTAAACACGCGATTCTGCGGCGACCGACGGTCCGGTCGAGCAAATTCGAGCTCTGATCGTCGGCGCTACCGCGTGTTGTCGGGACCGACGTCCGTGGTCGTCGAACGGAGTGGTGTACGCACTGCTGCCGGTTGACGTCGGATCGATCTCCCACTCGTCGCGCACGTTCTTGTAGACGTATGACGACTCGGCCTGACAGCCCTGTCGACGATTTCGCGCTCGAAGTGCGTCGACATCTCGTCGCCGTACGGCCGCTTCAGGTTCGATCCACCTGACGCCCACAGAGCCCGCAGCCACCCTGCGGTCGAGCGGAACGCGCCCAGTTCGCTCGGGTCCGTCGAGCAGCGATTGCCATTCAGGTCGAGGAACTGATAGCGCAGCCGCGCCGTGCCAACCGGGTTCTCGCCGTCCGCAATCGTGTCGGGCGCCGAGTTGAAGTAGAACCGCCCGTAGAAGCCCTTCGACGACGTCGATTGTCGTCGCCGTCAGTTCGTAGGCGAAGCCGGCCCGCGGCGACACGTTGAACGTCGACGCTTCGCGAGTCGGTGACGCGGCTCGGCGAACGAACTCCATAGCGCGCGCGCTCTGCCGGTCGATCGTCGCCGGCCAATTGCAGTCCCGGGATGGCCCTTGGGCGTCACGCCTGCTCCGGGAAGCTGTCCATGTAGTGCTCGACGCGCAGTCCGAGGTTGAACGTCAAGCGGTCGTTGAACTTCCACGTGTCGTTGATGAACCCTGCGTTGTATACGACGTCGTTCTGGGACGTGTTTGGTGAGTTGTAGAGCTCCATTTCGTTCAGCGTCCGACAGCCACGGTCGCGTGTAGTAGACTATCGAACGGCTGCGCGCGACCGAAGAACCGGCGCTCGCGCCTCCAGTCGTACGCCGACCTTGAAGTCGTGGCGTCCCATGCCAGCCATCCTGGAAGTACGACAGGTGGACGTAGAACTGCGGTTTGTAGCGCTTCTGGTCCTGGTAGGCGATCGTGGCTCCGCCGTGTCGATTCTTCGGTCCGTCTCGATACGGCCAGGGATGCACGTTCGACGCAAAGCCGTATTGATCTGTCGGGTCGAGCGGGAAGAAGTTGTACCAGTTGCCGCACGATCACGTCGAGGAACGCGCGGTCGCCAAGCACGCTCGTCCATTCGATCTTCCATGGGTAGTTGCGCGACGCCTGGATAGCCGCGCCGCCGATACCGGCACAGGTGGACCGAGATCGCGCAGCTCCTGCAGCTTGTTGCGCTTGTTCAGGAAGCCAATGATCTGGTTGTTGCGCGTGAGCTGGAACGTGCCCTTGAACGTGTAGTTGTTGCGACAGCTTCGACCGCGCCGAGCTCGTCGATGCCGAGCGTGCACTTGTACTGGTCGTTCAGCCGATAGCTGTAGAAAAACCACGCCTTGCCCTTCCAGAGCGGGCCGCCGACGTTGAAGTTGATGTCGTACTGGCGGTCGATCGGATTGCCACGCTCGAGGGCGGTCGCGGCGAAGAAATCCATCTTCGTCGCGGTTGTTCGGCCGGTACGGAATGCGTCGGGGACGTTGTCGCTGATCGTCGCTTCGCCTTCGCCAGTCGCTGTAAAAGTCGCCGGTGAACCGATCGCCGCCCGGACTTGATGGTGATGCTCAGTTCGCGCCGCCACCGTATCGTGGTCGGCATCGCTGCCCGGCGCCGCCCGACCTGGAATTCCTCGAACGATCCGAAGTCGAAATAGCCGGCGTTGGCATCGGTGCCTTCAGTCGTATCGATGCCCTCGAGCTTGGTCTGGTTCTGATCGCCGAAGCCATAGGTCAGGAATCCCGTCTGCGTGCCGGTGCGCGAACCACCGACGTCGTAAGCCGTCATCTGAATCCCGGCGCCTGCGCCATCGCCGCCCAGATATCCCGGGCATTGGGAATCTCGGTCAACATTTCCTTCGTGAAGTTGGTTCCTACTTGCGTGGTGGACGTGTCGACAACCGGCGAATCGCCAGTGACGGTCACCGTCTCCTGCAGCGACGCGACTTGCAGCTGCTGGTCGACGGTCAAGGTTTGATTGATGACGACGCGGATGCCCTCCCGCTTGATCGTCTGAAACCCGCTGAGCTCGAAGGTCAGCTCGTACACGCCGGGAGGAACGCAAGAAAGCGATAGTCGCCCTCGGCTCCAGTCACCTGCACCTGCGGCTGGATGAGCGCGGGGCTCGCTGCGGTGACAGTCACGCCGGGTAACACGGCGCCCGTGTTATCGCTTACCGTGCCGTTGATACGGCCGCGGAAGTCCTGTGCCGCCGTGGGTAATGCTGCCGCCAGCAGCATCAGACACAGGAAAAAGACACTAATCCGGGTCAGCCTCATGGAGTTCCTCCAAAGCAAAGGTCGAACAACCGCCACCGAATGAACCACCAATTCAAACCAAGACCGAAAATCGCGCGCGGGATGAAGACCCGCTGGACAGGTACTAAATCAGGCGAATGGTAGACCCACGGCCGAAAAATGGCAAGAAAAACGGGAAAAACGGCCGGTAGCGTAGTGGGATGAGGGACCGACGAAAACGCGCGGTTGGCCTGACGATGGGCTGCAAACTCAGCCGGCGGTTGGGAGGTAAAAAGACGAAGGCCGGGCAATCTCGTGATTACCCGGCCCTGTTAGCCTTCCGCGGCCTCCGGCCACGGCATGCCGGCGAAGCCGGCCATCCGAGCCCGTCAGGGCTCGGCCTTAAGCGAAGCGGCCTTCGGGGCGCGACGCGCCCGCCGACTAGAAGTCGTACCGCACGCCGAAGCGGACGATGCGCGGATCGAGAATGCCGATGACCCGCTTGAAGTTGGCGCCCGTGACGGTGGTGAAGTTGAGCACCGTAGCCGAGTTGAGGGCGTTGAAGACATCAACCATCCCGGTCACACGGCCGAAGCGGCCGAAGCGGAAGGTCTTGTCGGCCCGCAGGTCGAGGATGCTCACGGTTGGTGCACGGTTGGCGGTGACTTCCTCGACCCGCACCGTCTGCTGGCCGTCGCCAGGGAACGTGATGCTCGAGTTGCGTCCCCACTGCCGGCCGCTCTGCACTTTCCAGGAACCCGAGAAGCCTACCTCCCAGGGGAAGATGTAGCGGCCGATGATCTTGTAGTTCCACAGCGTCGAGAGCTCTTTCCCTTCGTCGCCGAACAGTCGCTGGCTCGGACGCCAGTTGTATTGCCGCGTATGATTCACCGAGTCCAACGCACCCGTTGCCGTCACTGTGTTGTTGAACTGATCGAGCCAGGTGTAACCGAACGACGTCAGCACCATCCAGCGTCCAGCGAAGCGGCGATTCACAGCGAACTCCACCGTCTGGAAGTCGCTCGAGAAGCCGGGAGCGGTAGGATTCGTGTACAACCGCGTCTGAGGTGTCGCAGCCGGACGATCCACCAGGTTCAACTGCTGATCGTCGCTCGTGCCGAGCTGGTTATCGGCGCCCACATCGGTGAATGGGAACGGAATCGTCATCGCGGCGAGACGCGTGGGATCGATTTCGACCCATTCGTCGCGGACGCTCTTGTAGACGTAGGAGACGCGTCCCGATAGACCGCTGATGATTTCGCGCTCGAGGTGTGTGGACAGTTCCTGCGAGTACGGCCGCTTGATGTTGTCATCGACTTCGATTGCCGCCGTTCCCTGCGTCGAGCGGAAGGCGCCCAATTCTTGCGGGCCGTCGAGCAGCCGGTTGCCGTTCAGATCGAGGAACTGATAGCGCAAGCGGACGGATCCGACCGGGTTCTCGCGGTTGGCGACCTCGTCAGCCGAGTTGAAATAGAAGCGGCCGTAATAGCCCTTCAGCACCGTACGGTTGTCACCGGTCAGGTCGTAGGCGAACCCGGCGCGGGGCGACACGTCGAAGGTGCTGGCCACCTCGCGTCCCGCCACGGAGACCGGAGCGATGAGCGCCTGATAGCGCTCGCGTTCGGTCGGATTGAGGTCGGATGGCCAGTTGGCCAGGGCCGCATGTCCGGCGGGCGTGAAGCTTTGATCGGGGTAGCGATCGACGTAATGCTCCATGCGGACGCCGAGATTGAACGTGAGCCGATCGTTGAACTTCCAGGTGTCGCTGATGAAACCGGCGTTGTACAGCACCTCGTTGATCGGCTCGTTCGGCGAGTTGTACAGCTCGAGCTCGTTCACCGCGCTGCTCAAATCGCGATAGAAGATATTGCCGCCTGGCTGATCCCGGAAGAACTTGATCTGCTCACGCTTCCAGTCGTAGCCGACTTTGAAGTCGTGGCTGCCCATCCACCCGTCGCGGAAGTACGACAAAGCCACGTAGACCTGCGGCTTGTAGCGCTTCTGGTCTTGATAAGAGTCGTGGTAGCCGGTGCGCTGATTCGTCCCGGTGTCGATGCGGCCGGCCGGGACGTCCGATGCGAAGCCGTAGTCGTCGGTCGGACGCAGGGGGAAGAAGTTGTACCAGTTGCCCGCGAGCACGTCGAGGAACGCGCGGCTGCCGAGCACGCTCGTCCACTCGGCCTTCCACGGATAGTTCCGTGACGACTGGTAGCGGCCGGCGGTGATCGGTACCAGCGGCGGGGCAAAGTCGCGCAACTCCTGCAGCTTCTCGCGCTTGTTGATGAACGCAATGAACTGGTTGTTGCGATTCAGTTGAAAAGTGCCCTTGAGGGTGTAGGGGTTGGTGAGTTTCGAGCGCTGGATGACGTCGCTGCCCAGCGAATACTTGTATTGATCGTTCAGGCGATAGCTCGCGAAGAACCACGCGCGGCCGCGATAGATTGGACCGCCGATATTGAAGTTGATGTCGTATTGGCGATCGATCGGGTTGCCGCGTTCCAGTGCCTGCGACACGAAGAAGCCATTCTCGTCGGGCGTGTTGGCGGTTCGGAACGCATCGGGGACGTTGTCGGTGATCGTCGAATCGCCTTCCCAGTCGCTGTAGAAGTTGCCTGTGAAACGGTCGCCACCGGACTTGATGGTGATGCTCATGTTGGTGCCGCCGCCGAAACTGTCGGCGCCGCTGCCCGCGCCGCCCACCTGGAACTCCTCGAAGCTGCCAAAGTCGAAATAGCCGGCGTTGGCGTTGGTGCCCTCGGTGGTGTCGATGCCCTCGAGCTTGGTCTGGTTCTGGTCACCAAAGCCGTAGGTGAGAAAACCAGTCTGGGTGCCGGTGCGCGAGCCGCCCACATCGAACTGCGTCATCTGGATTCCGGGGGCCTGCGCCATGGCAGCCCAGATGTCGCGTGCATTCGGAATTTCGGTCAGCAGTTCCTTGGTGAAGTTGGTTCCGACCTGCGTCGTCGACGTGTCGACAACTGGGGAATCGCCAGTCACCGTGACGGTTTCCTGAAGTGTGGCCACCTGAAGTTGTTGGTCCACGGTCAACGTCTGATTGATCACGACGCGAATGCCTTCGCGTTTGACCGTCTGGAAACCGGACAGCTCGAAGGTCACCTCGTAGACGCCCGGCGGCAAAGCGAGAAAGCGGAAGTCGCCCTCTGCGCCCGACACCTGCACTTGCGGCTGAATCAACGCCGGGCTCGTAGCGGTCACCGTCACGCCCGGCAAGACTGCGCCCGTGTTGTCGGAGACGGTGCCGTTGATACGGCCTCTAAAATCCTGCGCCGCACTGACACCCGCGGTCGTGACCACGGCCACGACGCACAGGCCCAGCGCCAACATCTTCCTCAACTTCATTGGTCCCTCCAGGACCATCCGAGGGGCTGTGCACCCGATGCCCCTCGGCTGGTCAGCCAGTGTTGGCTTGGCGCGCTCCGCGCGCCGGACCGTCATGCTGGAGAACGACACCCACACGTTGAAGCGCGCATGACGGAACGCCCGCGAGCTGGGCAGCAAACGAAGTGCCACGAGTGTGCAGTTATTCGTCCCTGCCCAACGTGCGTCGGTCGCGCGATCAACGTGCTTCGGCCCTGCGAAGGATGACGACGTGCGGCGATCCGTGCGGTCGAATTCGAAGGATTGGATTGGGGGAGCGAGCCCGAAGGGCGAGCGAGTCTAAGATGATGCGCATGAAACGTCACGCGCCTCTTTACGCGGCTGTTGTGGTTCTGATGTCGCTGCCGGCGGTCGCTCAGCAGGATGCCGTCCAGCTCGGCGCACGGTTGCTGCAGGACGCCGCCATCAAAGGGGCCGTCGATGGTGTCCGGGCGGCGGAGCCGCAAACGATCGACGATCAAGTTCGGCTATGCGAAGTCGAGGCGCCGCCATTCAAGGAAGCCAAGCGTGCGGCGCTCTACGCGCAAATGTTCAAAGAGACCGGGCTGACGAACGTACGCATCGACAAGGAGGGCAACGTTCTCGGCGAGAAGCGCGGCACCAGTTCACGCCCGCATCTCGTCTTCAGCGCGCATCTCGACACCGTCTTTCCCGAAGGCACCAATGTGACGGTCAAACGCGAAGGCACATTGCTTCGTGCGCCTGGCATCGGCGATGACTGTCGCGGGCTGGCGGTAGTGCTGGCGGTGGCACGTGCGATGGTCAAGCACAGCATCCAGACACCAGGAACGATCACCTTCGTCGGGACCGTCGGCGAGGAAGGCCTGGGCGATCTCCGCGGCGTCAAGTACCTCTTCCGCGAAGGGATGAAAGGTCAGGTCGATCGCTTCGTTTCAATCGATGGCACCGGCCTGGGGATCACGCATATCGCGGTCGGCAGCCTTCGCTATCGCGTGACCTTCAAAGGGCCCGGCGGGCACAGCTACGGTGCGTTCGGTCTGGTCAATCCCATTCACGCGCTGGGCCGCGCGATGGCGCGCGTCGCCGACTTCGACGTGCCCCGCGAGCCGAAGACGACCTTCAACGTCGGCCGCATCGGCGGCGGCACGTCAGTCAATGCGATTCCGTTCGAGGCCTGGGCGGAAGTCGACATGCGCTCAGCCGACAAGGCCGCCCTGCAATCGCTCGATGCGAAGTTCCACAAGGCGATGGACGATGCGGTCGTGGACGAGAACACGCGATGGGGCAGTCGGCAGTTGGCGGTTGACAAGGCGCTCGTCGGCGACCGACCAGCCGGTCGCACGCCCGGCGATTCAGCAATCGTCATCACCGCGGTCTCGGTGACCAAAGCGCTGGGATTCCCCGTCACGCTCGATGAAGGGTCAACCGACGCGAACATTCCCATGAGCCTCGGCATTCCGGCCATCACGATTGACGGCGGTGGACGAGGCACCGGTGCGCACGCGCTCGATGAAGCGTTTGATGCGACCAACTCGTGGCAGGGCACGCAGCGGGCGTTGTTGCTCGCGGTGGCGTTGGCGCAACAGTAAGACTCCCTCGCCTTCGGCTCGGATGTTCGCTGCGGTTCTTCACGAAGGTTCGTCACGAGGGTTCTTGACAAGGGTTCGACGAGGTGTGCCGAATGAACCGTGAAGAACCGTCGTGAAGAACCGCCGTGAAGAACCGCCACGAGCGAACGAGTCCAAGCCGGAAGGCGAGCGCGTCCTACGAGCGAAGCGAGTCTTTCTTCATCTGTCCGGAACCGCGCGAGCTCCGTGCTGCGTTGCTTCCGCATTCCGCGATCGCAGTGAAGCATCCAGAACAGGAACGCGATGTGCGGAACGAGTAGCGTGCCGACTTCGACCAGGACTGGGCCTGGAAGCATGACGGCCATCAGGTTCACGACGGTCGCGAGCAGAAACACGGGGAGGTACAACGGATGGCCACCGGCGCCAGGCACCGCCGGCCCGAAGGCCATCGCCGTTCGTTCCCAGGCCGGAGGCGTCATCGCTGTTCCTTCGTCGCCCGCCTCCTCGAAGAACACTTGGACGTAGCGTCCGATGCGCTCGACACCCAAGTGCAGATTGCGAACAACCTCGAACGAGCCGACCAGCAGCAGGAGCGGAATGACGGCGGTTACGGGGTTAGGGACCCACGCAAGGATCGCCACGAGCGTCACGGCCCACGTGCACAATCCGGCTAGAAAGGCCCGAGGACGCGCGAGTCCCCGTGCGCGGATGGTTGCCCGCAGCACCTCGAATTCGCACTGGGCGAGGTTCGTCATTGGGAATTTTTTACACGCATCTTGAGCAATCGCCCTAAACCTCTGTTTCTCTAGGGGATAGACTTGCGCTCTATCGTGAACATGTTACAATGCCGAAGACCATTTCAAGAATTATCGAAGGAGTTTCCGTCCAACGACGGTCCTCCGTTCCGCTTGAGGGGCTGATTTTCCGATGCATTCTGGCGCCGTTCACAGAGTGGCTGGGCTTAGCGCGTCCCTTATGGTCGTGCTGGCTCTCAGTCTACCTGCCAACCTAATTGCGGCCACGACGGCCTCCGCACCGCAGCGTGCGCGTTCGACTCGTCCGCCCGTCACGCAGACCACGGCGCCAACTGAAAAAAAGACGACGGTCAAGGGCACGCCGAAGCGCGCCAAACGAACCTATTCTGCCAGTGCTTCACGCACCCGCCGGGCGCGGCTCGCTCGCGCGCGAGCCGACGCGCGAGCGCGCGAGGCGCGCGAGGTACAGACACCGCGGTTCAGGATCGACGATCTTGGCCAGGAGGTCCCGGACGTTCGCGCCGAGGCCGCCATCATCTACAACCCCGAAACCAATCAAGTGCTTTGGGAGTCGAACGCCCAGGATCAGCGATCGATCGCGAGCATCACGAAGGTGATGACGGCGCTCGTGTTCGTCGAATCCGGCATGCCCTTGACCACCCCGGTCAGCGTCGTTCGCAGCGATGTGTATCGGGCCTCGACGACCTACCTTCGGAATGGCTATCAAGTCTCAGCGGACGACCTGATGAACCTGCTGCTGATCGGGTCCGACAACGCCGCGGCTCGCGCCCTGGCGCGCATCTCTCCGTACGGCGCCGCCGGCTTCATCGAACGGATGAATCAGAGAGCGACCGATCTCGGGCTGGCGCAAACGCACTATGCGGATCCGTCCGGCCTGCTCGCCGCCAACGTCTCCTCGGCGTATGACATGGCGCGGCTGATCGCTTTTGCCGCGACCGACGAGCGCATCGGCGCGATCATGCGAAAAGCCACGCACACGGTGCAGGCCGGGAAGCGGACGATCAATGTCGCCAGCACCAATCACCTCGTCCGGAGTGGCGAGTTCGACGTCCTCGGGGGCAAGACCGGCTTCATCACCAGTTCGGGCTACTGCATGGCCAGCCTGCTTCGGCTGCCGCAGACGGGTCAGCAGGTCGCGGTCGTCGTGCTCGGCGCCAAGTCCAATCAAGGCCGCTTCTGGGAAACACGTCACCTGTTCAACTGGATGACCTCCCACGCGCAGAAGCTGCTCGGGATCGCGCCGCCGCCGGTGCCGCCGACGGAGGGCCTGGAGCTTTACGAATAGTTACAAGTTACAAGTTACAAGTTCAAAACAGCGGCGCCTCACGGCGCCGCTTCTGCGTACAGAACTCTGTACCACGTATGCCGCACCCGCGCACTCAGCACCCAACTTGTAACTCGTAACTTTGCAACTGACGCGTTTACGAGTACGTGACCGCCGTTCCGCTCGCGCTGACCATCAACATCGAGCCGGCCTTGCCGATCGTTTCGTAGTCGAGATCGATGCCGATCACACCATTGGCCCCGAGCGCCCGCGCCTCCTCGGTCATCTCCTGGACCGCAAGGTCTTTGGCCTGCCTCAGTTCCTTTTCGTACACCGCCGATCGCCCACCGACGATGTCGCGAATGCCGGCGAAGACGTCCTTGAAGATGTTCGCACCGAGGATCGCCTGGCCCGTGACCAGGCCGTGGTACTTCACAATCTGCTTGCCGTCGATCACGGACGTGGTTGAAAGAAGCATTTAGCCCCCGTCAGTTTCAAGTTACCAGCTACCAGTTCAAAGCGGTCCGGGGTCACTCGAGGTACGCCCAAGCTCGCCTTTGAACTGGCAACTGGTAACTGGTAACTGGAAACCGTCGATTGTCTCAGCCGTTCTTAAAGCCCCGCTGCATCACAACCGCATCCAGCGGCAGCGTCGCGATTGAATCCACCGAGGGCATCACGGTGCGGCCGGCGACACGCCCGTCGAGCGTTTTCAGGTAGCGCTTGCACGTCTGACACGCGGTGACGCGATAGGTACCGTCGGGAGTGGCAAAGCTCGTGATGCGCTGCTTGTCGCCTTCTTCGCAGAACGGGCACGCGAACTGTGACGTCGGCCATCGTGTCTGACAACGGCCGCAGATGAGCAGTCGCTCCGCGGCGGTGGTGATGCACGCGAAGTCGGGTTCGCCGCCGCACACCGGACAGATGCCGCGCGTCCACGCGCCAAACGCTCCGCGCTGCTGCAGCACCTCAGCCGTGCGAATCAGAAATGGGCGCAGCGACCAGGCGAGGACGTCATCGAGCATTTCGATGGTCGGATCGCTGTTGCCGTTCGTGAACCAGCGCTTCGCAAGGTCGGGCAGGGTCGCCGATCGCCCGATCTCGTTGAGCCGTGTCGCGTCTGCCGCCTCGAGTGCATCGTGCCGCCGGAGGACGTCGGTGACTTGTCGAAAGAGCAGGCGAGCCTCGTTCCAATCGATCGGAAGCCGATCGAAGTCGAGCAGCGGTCGGCCGCTCGTCAAACGTGCCGCCAGCTCCTCGTCTGATAAGACCAGGGACCCCGTTGCCGTTCGCGTTTGGACCCGGCGCTGCGCGTTGACCAGCTCGATCTGGAGACTCGCGGCTTGCTCGAGCTCGGGCTGCCGTTCGGCTAAGGCCCGAAGCTCCGCCACCTCACGAGGGTCTTGTCGTGCGCCAATGGGTGGCCGTGTCACGGATGAGATTGTATAGGAGTCGGCTTCGCCGGTGGCCAGTGGCCGGTGACCGGCGGCCGGTTGCCCGCTGGCGGCAACTAGCGCTCCCCCAGCCGGGCTTCAATGGCGCGTCCCCGCGCAAACGCCTTCTCTGCTTCGGCCATCCGTCCTCGCCGAGCGTAAACGTCGGCGATGACGAAATAACCCATCGCAGCGACAGTCGACTGGGGATCGGTCTCCAACCCCTTCCGCGCGGAGGCCAACGCCGCGTCCGGCTGGCCGGCGTCGAGCTGCGCCTTGGCGAGGTAGTAGAAGCCCTCCGCAAATCGTCCATTGATGGTCACGGCTCGTTCGAAGAGCGTCAGGGCTTCGACATGTCGTCCTTCGCGCTGGTACAGCCGCGCAAGGTTGAATGCCGCGCGAAAGGCCGTGTCGTGCAATTCGAGCTCGCGCGCGTACTCACGGCTGGCGGTAGCCGTGTCACCGGCGGCTTCGGCGATGAGCGCGAGGTTGAAGTGTGCGAGGCGCACATCCGGTTTGTCGGCGAGCGCGGCGCGAATGTGGCGCTCCGCGGCGACTGCGTCGCCTCGTCGAAAGGCGAGCGCTCCGAGCGCGTTGCGGGCAGGCGCGACCTTCGGATCGATCGCGAGGGCTTGAGCAAACCGTGCGTCGGCACAGGACAGATCGTTGCGATCGAGACAGATTTCTCCGAGCTGGTAATGCACCCACGCATTCTTCGGGTCCACCCGCAGGTAGTGCTCGTAACCAGCTTGCGCCGCTTCGTCTTGCCCCAACGCGCGGTACGCGTTCGCCATGTTGATGAGGGCGAGGTCGTAGTCCGGCTTCAACTCGAGGGCGCGCTTGAAGTATCGGATCGCGTCGGTGAAACGCTCCTGCTTGTAATACTCGTTGCCGAGCGTGAACCAGGCGTCAATCACCTGCGGGTCGGCCCGCACCACCTGCTCGAGGAGCGCCACGACCTCCTTGAATGAGCCATCGGGATCCTCCCTCGATTGATTGCGCGCGCTGCTCATCAGGTTGAAGAGTTCGATCTTGTCTTTCGGATCCGCGCGGCCGGTGTCATCGCTCGATGTCGAGGCCACGAACGAGCCGACATAGCCGAGCGCGGCCAGGCGCTCTCGAACCTCTGGATCGACATCCGCTGGAGGAGCGTCCGCGGACGACGAAGCCGCCGACAGGGCCTCCAGCGACCGGAGCTGGGTCTGCAGGCGCTGCCCGAGTGCGAGCCGATCATCGAATAGATTTCGTGTCTCGTCAGGGTCTTGTTCGAGGTCGTAGAGTTCTGGCCGCGGCGCATCGATCAGTTTGAACCGGCCCGCTCTCAGCGCCCGCAGCGCACTCCACCCGTAGTGATGGAGCGGGTACATCGCCTCCGCATACCCGTCCAGATTCAATTCGACGCGGTCGCCGGTCATCAGCGGCACGAGGCTCGTCCCGGCCACCTTCCCCGGCAGGGCCGGAAGTCCCAGGAGCTCGAGCAGCGTCGGCGTCAGATCGACCGTCCGCACGGGGTCCGACACGCGACGGGCTGACGTGCGCTCGAACGGCGCGCGGATCACGAACGGCGTCCGCGTCGCCGACTCGTAGATAAAGAAACCGTGAGTGCCTTCGCCGTGATCCCCGAGCCCTTCACCGTGATCGGCCAGCACGGCGATGATCGTGCGATCGAGCAATCCACGCGTCTGCAGGAAGTCGACGACTCTTCCAAGTTGCGCATCCGTAAACGCGATTTCTCCCTCATATGGCCGACCGGCGTATCGCGCCGCGAACGGTTGCGGCGGGGCGTACGGTGTGTGCGGATCGTAGAAGTGGAGCCACGCAAAGAACCGCTCGTTCTTGACCGTTTCGAGCCACGGCAGTGCGAGGTCGACGACCTCGTTCGCGGGACGCTGAACGCTTCCGACGGACATCCCGCGGACCTTTGAGAGATCGAAGTCGTCCGCGTAACGCTCGAAACCCTGATCCAGCCCCCACTTGGAGTCGAGCACGAACGCGCCGACGAACGCGCCGGTTCGGAAGCCCGAGTCCTGGAGGTGTTCAGCGAGGGTGACGGCATCGGGCCCGAGGAAAAATCCTCCGTTGTCGCGCACACCGTGCGCGGGAGGGAATTGTGCCGTAAACATGGTCGCGTGCGAAGGCAGGGTCAGCGGCGCGCTGGCCATGGCCTGCTCGAACAACGTGCCTTCGCGTGCCAACCGATCGAATACGGGCGTCTCGACGGCGGCGGCCTGGCCGTACGCCCCGATTCGATCGGCTCGGGTCGTGTCGAGGGTCACGACCACCACGTTCAACTCGGTCCGCGCGACGCCAGGCGGCAACGCACCCAGCTCGACCGTACCGGCCATCTCGGGTCGGGCCCGAAACGCCCACCAGGCGGCACCGCCCAGCAGGCAGGCCGCAATCACCGCGGTCACCCCGAAAGAACGCCTCATTGATTGGTTACAACGACCGACCCTGTATCACGGCCATTTGTACCCGAAAAGAAAGCGATGGTCACGCCGCCGTGACATTTGTATACTGCCCGCGGCCGCTGGCCTTGTCAGGGAGGGGAGTGACTTCGATGAGCAAATCACGATTGGGTGCCAGTCGTGTGGTTGCGATGTTGTGCGCCTTCGCCGTAGGCAGTGTGTCGATTCCCACCCGTGCGTGGGCCGACACGACGCCCCAGCCCAGTCCACCCACATCGATCCACGCGGCGGTCACGCGCGCAGCCGCGGAGCACCATCGACTCGAGCAGAAGAAGCAGGACCGTTCGTCGCAGACGGCGGCGTCGCAGTCGCAGACGCCGGCGGAAGGCGCTCAGGCATTGCAGTCCGGATCGTTCTTCAAGAGCCCCGTGGGGATCGCGGTACTGGCGGCTTTCGGTGCCGGTGTTGGCTATGCGTTGTATTCGGCCTCCAACGACCGCATTCGGTCGTCAGGCCGTTGAAAGGCGAGAGGAGACGATGATCAAACGAGTCGCGTTGCTTGCGTTGATCCTCACCTGTTTGCCGGCGGCGAGTAACGCCCAAACCCTGTCCGGCACTATCACGGGGACCGTGACCGATGCCCAGGGAGCCGTTCTCCCAGGCGTCAACGTTACGCTGACGGGTCGCACGGGGTCCCAGGCAACAGTCAGCGATGAGAGCGGCGTGTTCCGCTTCGTGGGTCTCAACCCGGGTCCGTATTCGATACGCGCCGAACTTTCCGGTTTCCGGACCTACGAAGAACAGAACCTCGATCTCGGTATCGGTCGCACGATTACCCTTCGTGTGGGATTGCTGTTGGGAGCGGTCGCCGAGACCGTCGAGGTCGTCGCCACCTCGCCCATCGTGGACACGACGACCACGGCCACGGATACCACGATTTCACAGGACCTGCTGTTCAGCATGCCGATCTCGCGGACCAATGCCGCCGTCAATATGCTGAACAATGCGCCTGGCGTGAACAGTGGCTCGGCGTTCGGCGGGCCGGCGAATGCGGGCAACGCCTTGCTGCTCGATGGAGTGGACACGAGTGACCCCGAGGCCGGCACGGCGTGGACGTTCTTCAACTACAACATCATCGACGAGGTCCAGGTCGGCTCGCTCGGGCAGCCTGCCGAGTACGGAGGCTTCACCGGCGCCGTCGTCAACACGATCACCAAGTCCGGTGGCAATCGCTACTCGAGCCTCTTCGAGTATCGCTACACGGAAAAGGGCTTGCGGGGCGACAACATCACCGACGAGATCAAGACCGCAGAATCCAACGCTGCTTGCCTCAGGGGTCGACAAGCTCAATGACTATACCGTGCAACTGGGTGGGCCCATCCGGCGCGACAAGGTCTTCTTCTTCGGCAGCATCCAGCGCTACTCGATCGAGGCAGGATCCGGACGGGCCACGCACCATCCGGACCGAGGTCAGCCCACGGTTCAACACCAAGGTCACGTTCCAACCAACCGCGGCCGACAGCATCATCGGAACCTTCCAGTACGACCAGTACAACCAGACCGGTCGGACCGGGCTCGCCGGTGCCGCGTTGACGACCGACGACGCTGACCATCGAACAGGACTCGCCCGAGTTCATCTGGAACGGGCAGTACCGAAAGGTGCTCGGATCGTCCAGCTTCTTCGAGGCCAAGTTCACCGGCTATTGGGGATACTTCGATCTCGACCCGGTGTCTCAGGAATCGGCCCGCTTGAATGACGACGGCTCGTGGTCGGGCGGAGCGGGATACAGCGCGAAGTACGATCGGCTGCGCAATCAGCTCAACGCCTCGTTCTCGCGATATGTCGAAGCCAAGGGCACGCACAACTTCAAGTTTGGCGTCGAGATCGAGCGCAGCACGACTCGTAACCGCTACGCCTACACCAACGACGTCTACTACTACGACATCGGCGGAGAGCCGTACCTTGCCTACAGCTACAGCTACGACGTCGAGGGGACCAACAAGCGCAACACGTTCTACGCGCAGGATCAGTGGACCATTGGCCGCGTCACCGCCAACCTTGGCGTCCGCTTCGATGGCCATAGCGGCGAGGGCTCAAACGGCGTCGAGTACTACTCCACCAGCGGCATCGGGCCCCGCCTAGGCGTCGCCATTGACCTTACTGGCCGCGGGACATCGGTCCTGCGCGCCTTTTACGGGCAGCTGTACAGCGGCGCGGTTTTCACGTCGTGGAGCCGCGCGGTTCCAGGCGCGTCCGATTTCGTCACCTACGAAGTGTCACCGACCGGAGTGCTCACCGAGATCGACCGGAGTCCTGCCGAGAACAAGTACACCGTGCATCCGGACATCGACCACCCGCGCACCGATGAGTTCAACGTCGCCTTCGAGCAGCAGCTCTTCGGACGCACAAAGCTGACAGCGACCTATATCCGTCGAGACTCGAAGAACTTCATCAACTCGGTGCTGATCGACGGGCATTGGGGCCCTCTGACGGTCACGAACGCCAAGACGGGCCAGCCGCTGACCATCTACGAGTGGGCTAATCGCGGGCGACGCAACGCTTCTCCATCGGCAACGTGGACGACGTCGTCGTTCATCGGGGCCAACGGGCAGCCGATAGGGTCGGCTGACGCGACCCGCGAGTACAACGGGCTCATGTTGGTCCTGACGCGGCCGATCGAGAACCGGTGGCAGGCACAGCTCTCGTACGTGTTGTCGAAAACCGAAGGCCGCGTGACCAGTGGGGCAACCGCGGGGGTTAGCAGCGGCCAGTTCGAAACGCCGAACACGATTCTCATCAACCGAGACGGCCTCGTTCCGCTCGATCGCCGCCACGAGTTCAAGGCGTTCGTGGGGTACCAGGTTCCCTGGATCGAAGTGGGGCTGAACGCCGTGTATCGCGGAACGAGCGGCGTCACGTATACGCCGTTCACGCGGTTCACCGCGGCAACAATTGATTGGACTTCCAGCGTCGACGTCCAGATCGAGCCGCAAGGAACCTATCGAGTCGATCCCCTTCACATCGTCGACTTGCGACTCGAGAAGGTATTCCGCGCCGGGTTCAATCGGTTTGGCCTCTATGCCGACATCGAGAACCTCTTCAACGTTGGTACGGCGATTACCGCTCAAAATCGCTATCCGAGCGCGGCTGATTTCGGGGAACACCGTGCTCTTCGGGTCGGCTACCGCCGTCACGGCGGCCCGCCAGGCCACGTTCGGCGCGCGCTGGTCGTTCTAGCCTTCACTCCGTTGTGAATGAAACGCCCCTGGGACTCCCGGGGGCGTTTCTGTGTACGACTCCCGACAATCCGGGCTGGTGAGATCCACGCCATCAGGCTGGTGATTGCGGGCGTGCAAGCGCGACGCGCGTCGGCAGTAGAGTAATTACATGCCCCCGAAGGCGGCGGTGCCCCCCGGCACCGCCGACGCGCTTCGCATCGTGATGGTCGCTTCGGAAGCCCAGCCGTTCTCCAAGACCGGAGGGCTGGCCGACGTCACGACATCGCTCTCTCGGGCCCTGGGACGTCTCGGCCAGGAGGTGACGGTCTTCACACCACGGTATCGCGGCGTCGAAGGGGGCACTGGCGCTCCGCTTCGCATTCGTGGGTTTGTTTCCGAGCGCTGGTTCGAGGCGCATCTGCACGAGGTGCCGATTGGGCCTGGCGCGCGCGTGATGCTCGTTGATTGTCCGCCGTTGTACGACCGCGCCGGCATCTACAACGAGAACGGCGTGGACTACGTGGACAACCCGACGCGCTTCGCGTTCCTGTCGATTGCCGCGCTCGAGTGGGCGGCCACGCAACGGGCGGCGCCGTCCATCTTTCACGGGCACGACTGGCAGGCAGGATTGCTCGCCGCGTACGGTCGCGCCATCCCCAGCGTCTTCACCATTCACAACCTGGCGTACCAGGGCGTGTTCGACAAGTCGTGGGTGCCGCGACTGGGACTGAACTGGCAGGACTTCTCGGTGGGGGGATTCGAGTTCTGGGATCACCTCAGCTTCCTGAAAGCGGGCGTGATGTTCAGCGACCTGCTGACGACCGTGAGCCCCACCTACGCCGAGGAGATTCAGCGCTCGGAGTACGGGTATGGCTTCGAAGGCGTGATGCGATTGCGGGCCGACGCACTGGTCGGCATCCTCAACGGGATCGAAGTCGACGAGTGGGACCCGGCGCGCGACCGATTTCTGCCGACACCGTTCGATGCAGAAAATCTGGAGGCCAAGACCGACTCCAAACGTGCCTTGCTGCAGCAATTCGGTTTGCCGTCGGATGCGGCCGCACTGAAGCGACCTGTCATCGGAATGGTGTCGCGGCTGGTCGACCAGAAGGGGCTGGATCTGATCGAGGCTTTGTCGGCGGAACTGCCACGGCTCGACGCAGCCTTCACGATTGTCGGCTCGGGCGATCCGCGCTACGAGTCGATGTGGCATTCGCTTTCGGCCGCCTTCCCGGATCGCATTTCCGCCTTCATCGGATTCAACGAGGCGCGCGCGCACCTCGTCGAGGGCGGGGCCGACATGTTTCTCATGCCGTCACGCTTCGAGCCCTGTGGCTTGAACCAGATGTACAGCATGCGGTACGGGACGGTGCCCATCGTGCGCGCGGTCGGCGGGTTGGTCGACTCGGTGCGTCCTTTCAATCCCAAGAACGGTCAGGGGACCGGCTTTCTGTTCAGCGATTACTCGCCGGCCGCTCTTCGCGACGCCATCCTTCGGGCGATCGCCGGCTATCATCAGCCGCGAAGCTGGAGGCGCTTGCAGATCGAATGGCATGAAGAAAGACTTCTCCTGGGACCGCTCGGCGGCTGAATACCTAAAGGTGTATAAAAGAGTGATCGCCGCTCGACGGAAGACCGGATCTTCGGGGGTCTCCCGCGCTACCCGATCCACGGGCTCCGGCATCTAACGGTTGAGGCACTCATATATGGCTTCTGAGAAGGTCAAGACGTTTACGGACGCGGATTTCGAGGTGTCGACGAAGGTCGGCGTGGTGTTGGTGGATTTCTGGGCGCCGTGGTGCGCTCCGTGCCGGCGTCTGGCGCCAACCGTTGATCAGCTGGCCGATGAATACAACGGCCGTCTGACGGTAGCGAAGGTCAACATTGACGAAAACCCAGTGACGCCCAACCGGTTCTTCATTCGTGGAATCCCGACGCTGCTGTTGTTCAAGAACGGCGAGTTGAAGGAAACCGTGGTCGGTCTTGCCGCAAAAGATGATCTCGTGCGCGTCATCGATAAGCACCTGAACGCAGAGGGCATAGGGCATAGGGCATAGGGCATAGGGCCCCTTCCCTACGCCCAACGCCCCATGCCCTACGCCCTAGAGCGAGCGATGTCTCATCATCAAGTCACAATCATCGGGACCGGCCCTGCCGGACTCACGGCCGCTCTGTACGCTGGCCGCGCCAATCTCAAGCCGCTTGTCATCGAAGGCGTCGAGAAGGGGGGCCAGTTGATGCTCACGACGGCCGTCGACAACTATCCGGGCTTTCGCGACGGCATCATGGGCCCGCATCTGATGGAAGAAATGCGGCTGCAGGCCGAACGATTTGGCACCACGTTCGTTGCCGGCGACGCGACCACGCTGGATTTGTCGCGGCGCCCATTCCGCATTGCCGTCGGGAAGACCGAGTACTCGACCGACGCACTGATCCTTGCGACCGGTGCTTCCGCGAAGTGGCTCGACCTTGGTGTCGACAAGCAGCTCTCTGGACGCGGTGTCTCGACCTGTGCCACCTGCGATGGGTTCTTTTTCAAGGGAAGGGCAGTTGCCATCGTCGGCGGCGGCGACACCGCCATGGAAGAAGCGATCTACTTGTCGAAGCTGGCCTCGTCGGTTACCGTGATTCATCGGCGCGACGGGCTGCGCGCGTCGAAGGTGATGCAGGACAAGGCCTTCTCCATCCCCAACATTCAGTTCATCTGGAACACCGAAGTCGTCGATATCAAGGATCCAGTTAAAGGCGAGGTGACGAGCCTCGTTCTGCAAAACGTTCTGACCGGCGGACGAAGCGAATTGCCCATCGACGGTGTTTTCATTGCCATCGGGCACACGCCGAACACCAAGCTCGTCGAAGGTCAACTGCAGTTGAACGTGGGCGGCTACGTCGTGACGCACGGCGGCACCCGCACGAGCGTGCCCGGGGTGTTCGCCGCTGGCGACGTGCAGGACCACGTCTACCGCCAAGCCGTTACGGCCGCGGGGACCGGCTGCATGGCGGCGATCGATGCGGAACGGTTCCTTTCAGGACTTGCACATGAAACGACGGTTGAGGGTGTTGCTTCAGCCCGAGCTTGACGTTTGACGGACAAAGCCCGGAAACACGGAACCACGGAAGCTTTGAAACTGATCTGGGTTGATTCCGTGTTTCTGTGTTTCCGTGCCCTGTACGTCGTCAGCGGCTAGTCAATCCACCCGCCCCCAACGACCACATCCCCCCGATAGAACACGACCGCCTGTCCAGGAGTGATCGCACTCTGAGGCTCGTCGAACACGAGTTCGGCGCGCGCTGAATCAATTGCCCGGACCTGCGCCGGCGCGGCGATGTGGCGATGCCTGATCTGGGCGTCAACTGCCGTCCAGTCGGTTGCGGGTCGACCCGAAACCCAGTTGACCTGAGAAGCGGTGAGCGTCGTTCGACCGAGCGCGGCGCGCGGGCCCACGACAACTTCCCCCGTCTCTGGTCGAATCGCCAGGACATAGAGCGGTTCACTGGCGGAGAGTCCGAGGCCCTTGCGCTGACCAATCGTGTACCGATGAACGCCCGCGTGCGAACCGACGACCTCGCCTGATGGATCAACGAGGGCACCGGGTCGCATGAGCTCAGGCGCTGCGCGCTCGACGAACGCGGCGTAGTCGCCATCAGGGATGAAACAGATCTCCTGGCTATCCGGCTTCGCTGCGACGCGGAGCTGAAGGCGTCTTGCGTGCTCGCGGACGGCGGCCTTGTCGAGATGCCCGACCGGAAACCAGGCTCGCGCGAGTTGCTGCTGCGTCAGCGAGAAGAGAAAGTAAGTCTGATCCTTCGCCTCGTCTGCGCCGCGGCGTAACACGAAGGTCCCGTCCGCCGCGAGGTCCACGCGTGCGTAGTGCCCGGTCGCCAGGCCATTGGCGCCGAAGCCCAGCGAGCGCTCGAGGAGCGTCGAGAACTTCAGTTCGGCGTTGCAGTGGGCACACGGGATGGGAGTTCGGCCGGTGGTGTACTCACGAATAAAGTTCGACACGACCTGCTCGTCGAATCGATTCTCGAAATTCACGATGTAGTGGGGAATACCGAGCGCCGAGGCGACGCGCCGAGCGTCGTAGAGATCGTCGATGGTGCAGCAGGTCCCGAATCCGGTTTGCCCCTCGCTCTGATCGTAGAGCTGCATGGACACACCGATGACGTCATGACCCTGCTCGACGAGCAGCGCCGCGGCCACGGAAGAATCCACGCCGCCGGACATTGCGACCACTATGCGCATTCGATGTCTGTCAGTTCAACGGGACGATGCACGGAAACACGGAAGCACGGACACTGAAGTCAGACAGGAGCGGCAACGATAGCCACGAAGAACACCAAGACCACGAAGTTACGAAGAAGTCTTTGGATCCAACTTCGTGTCTTCGTGCCCTTCGTGGCCCATCTTTGTTTCCGTGTTTCCGTGTTTCCGTGTCTTGCACGTTACCTTCTGCTACTGACCGCCGAAAGACTTCTGAGTTTCTCTACCAACGGCGGCAGCACCCGGATGACGCGATCGATATCCGCCTCGGTGTTGCTCTCCCCCAGGCTGAATCGAATCGAGTTCAACGTCCGGGCATGGGGGAGTCCCATCGCCTTGAGCACATGCGACGGCTCCAGCGTCCCCGACGAGCAGGCGGACCCCGAGGAGACAGCGATTCCTTCGAGGTCGAGGCCGATCAGCAGCGACTCCGACTCGATCCGCGCGAAGCTGATGTTCGTGGTATTTGGCACCCGTGGCTCGGCGGCCCCATTCCGTTCGGCCCCCGACACGGCCGCCAGGATCCCGGATTCGAGGCGGTCTCGCAGCCCCCCCAGTCGCAGGGCCTCAGTAGCCATCTTGCGGGTCGCCCGGTCGGCGGCTGCCCCAAGACCCACGATTGCTGGGACATTTTCGGTGCCCGCGCGGCGATTCCGCTCCTGACGGCCCCCCGTGATGAAGGGCAGGAGCCGGACCGATTTTCGCACCCATAAGGCGCCGATCCCCTTGGGGCCATAGAACTTGTGCCCAGAGACCGATAAGAGATCGACGCCCATTGCCCGGACGTCGATGGGCATTTTGCCGGCCGTTTGGACCGCATCGGTATGCACCAGCGCCCCGTGCGCCTTGGCGATACTCGCGAGTTCGGCGACCGGCTGCACGGTCCCTATCTCGTTATTGGCGTGCATGACCGATACAACAGCCGTGCTAGTAGTGATCACCTCGCGCAAGCTGTCGGGACGAACGATGCCGCTCTGGTCGACAGGCAAGAGCGTCACGTGCCATCCGCGGCGAGCCAGCGCCTTCAGCGTATTGAGCACGGCTTCGTGCTCAATCGCGGAGGCAATCAGATGACGTCGACCGGTCGGCTCCATGGCTTCGGCTGCGCCGCGAAGAGCGAAGTTGTCGCCTTCGGTGCCTCCGGCGGTAAACACAATCTCCGAGGCGTCGGCCCCGATCAGGGCGGCGACCTGACTCCGGGCGTCATCGACGCTCGCCTTGGCCTGCTGGCCGAAGTGGTGAACGCTCGACGCGTTGCCCCACAGCTCCCGAACCGCCCGGTCGATCCGGTCGGCGACCTCAGGGGGGACCGGGGTGGTCGCGTTGTGATCGAGATAGACACGGCTCACCGTGTGTCGATCGTAGCATTCCTGCTAACCCCCAGCAATCTAAGGGGTAGACAACGTTCAGCGGGCCTCCGTATACTGGCCGTCGCTTTAGAATCGAGATCCACTTCCCCGGGTCTCCTAAGTAACCCTCAGACGGACTTCATCCAGCAGAGGGGGAGGGTTTTCAGCAATGTGGAAGCGTGATGAGTCGGTCAAGCCGACACCCCCACCGGCTCCAGGTTCGGCAGCGCCTCCGGTCATGACGCCGTCGGATACGCCGGCGCCGCGATCAACGACAGACGTGCGTGCGCCGCAGATTGAGAGGGACAAGGTGAATATCGGCAAGTCAGTTGTCATCAAGGGCGAGTTGAGTGGCAGCGAGGATCTGACAATTGAAGGACACGTTGAAGGTAAGATTCAGCTGCGTGAGAATGTGCTGACCATCGGGCCCAATGGCAAGATTAAGGCTGAGGTATTCTCAAAGGCCGTGATCGTGCTCGGGGAGGTCGTCGGGAATGTCACGGCATCGGAGAAGGTCGACATCCGCGACAACGGGTCGGTGGATGGGGACATCATCTCGCCGCGCGTGGCCATCGCCGAGGGCGCGCACTTCCGCGGCAGCGTGGACATGCAGCGTGGCGGCAAGCCTGGGATGTCGGCGCCCAAGCCGGCCGCTCAGGGCGCACCCGCTCCTCAGGCTGCCCCGACCGGGCAGAAGGTGAGCGCATAAGTCAGAACCGATGTCTGGAGCGACGCGCTCACTTACGGATCTGTTCTCGATCTTCGGCGGGCGGCGCGCGTCGGCTTCAGACGCCGCTGCCTCCGAGGCCGACGTGTCGGCACACGAGCCGACCTATCCCACCAAAGCGCTCACAAAGTTTCTGAAGCTGCTGAAGGCGCGCGAGAACCCCGTCCTCATCGATCTCGGGCCCGTCGTGGGCGCCAATGTCACCTTTTTCGGGGAGCAGCTCGGCTGCCGCATCCGAGTGGAGGATCTCGCGGTCGATATCGAGCGCCACGTGAAGGATGGCAAGGTCGACGAGCTGCCGAAATTTTTTGCGAACCGTTTTTCACAGGTGCCGGACAGCGTTGACGGCATCCTCTGCTGGGATGTGCTGGATTTTCTCGACCCGCCGGCCGCGATGGCGTTGGCCCGGTCGCTCACGAACATTCTTCGGCCGGATGGGGCGCTGCTGGGTTTTTTCAGCACCGCCGAAGGCCGCAACCACGTCTACACGAAATACATCGTCCACAACGACACGACCCTCCGCTACCGAACGTATCCGGCCGCCCGAGCGCGTCAGCGAAGCCTGCTCAATCGCGACATCATCAGAATGTTCGAAGGGCTGCGCGTGACCGAGTCCTTCCTGATGAAGAACAACCTCCGAGAGATTCTGTTCCGCAAGCCAGCCTACCTCTCCAATCAGTGATCAGTGACAGTGATCAGTGATCGGTGGCCAGTGGCCCGTGGCCATTGGTCCGATGGCTGTTCAGTAGTCAGAGATGCTGCATGGAGGTATGCTGCGCCTGATCACTGATCACTGACCACTGACGATGAGGCCGGTCGTAGCGCTGCTGTCGGACTTCGGTACCCAAGATCACTACGCGGGCACGATGAAGGCCGTGGTTCTCAGCGTGTGTCCCGAGGTGACGTTGGTCGACATCGGGCACGACATTGCTCCACACGATGTGCTGGGGGGCGCACTCGAGCTTGCGGCCTGCTATCGATTCTTTCCGGTCGGCACGGTGTTCCTGGTTGTCGTCGACCCCGGTGTGGGCTCGAGCCGCCGAGGGCTGGCGGCCGATACCGGCGACTACCGTTTCGTTGCTCCCGACAATGGCGTGCTGACGGGCGTGTTTCGAGCCACGCCGCCGAAGCGCGTGGTCGAGCTGACTCAACGGAAGTTCGCACGGGCCACTGTAAGCCGCACGTTTGAAGGTCGAGACCGCTTTGCTCCCGCCGCCGGTTGGCTGGCCAAAGGCACCGCGCTCGCGTCATTCGGTCGGTCGATTACGGACTATCAGCTGCTAGACATTCCCACGCCGGTGGTCGACGACGGGCAGATCAAAGGCGAGGTTCTCAGCGTCGATCGATTTGGCAACCTCATCTCGAATATCGATCGCGCCACGTTCGAACGGCTGTCGAATGCCGGCGGCATTACCGTGCGCGTCGGCGTTCACGACGTCGTCCGAATCGTCGCGACCTATGCCGAGGCGCCGCCGGACGCGTTGTGCGCCCTGTTCGGCAGCACCGATCACCTGGAGATCGCCGTCAATGGCGGGAACGCCGCCGAGCGTCTCGGCGTGGGCCGAGGTACGCCGGTGTCTGTACGGAGGGAGGAGGCGGCGGCGCAAGGGGCCTAGGGTGCCTGTGGTGCCGTGTGGTGCCGAAGGTGCCTCGGTGCTGGTGCCAACGGTGCGCGGTGCGGCGTGCTTAAGGTGCCCTTTCGCACGCAGCCCAATACGGCACTTCAGGCACCCTTATGCACCCTATGCACCTTACGCACCAGCACCCAGGCACCCTAGGCACCTCCGGCACCCAAGGCACCCTGTAGTACGATCATCGGCCGCCATGCTTAACTTTCACCTCACTGAGGACCATCGCCTGCTCGAACAGAGCATTCGAGAGTGGGGCTCGCGCGAAGTCAGCCCCAAGATTCGCGAGCTCGACCGCGCGCACAAGTTCGACAAGAGTCTCATCATCGGCGGCATGAAGAAGCTCGGGCTCCTGGGCATCTCTGTTCCGCCGCAGTACGGTGGCGCGGGGATGGACTACATTTCGCTGGGCCTTGCCAGCGAGGAGCTCGAGTACGTCGACACGTCGCTGCGGGTCATCATGTCGGTCCATGCGGGACTCAACTGTCTTTCGCTTCTCACGTGGGGCACCGAGGACCAAAAGAAGCGGTATCTCGTGCCTCAGGCCCAGGGGGACAAGCTGGCGACCTACGGCCTGACCGAGCCGGCCGCCGGGAGCGACGCGCGCGGCATCCAGACCACGGCGGTGAAGAAAGGCGACCGCTGGATCCTGAACGGCGAAAAGATGTGGATTTCGCTGGGTGACGTGGCCGACAACTTTCTGGTGTTCGCCTGGTCGGATGCCGAAAAGAAGAAGCAGCGCGACCCGTCGGGCATCAGCTGCTTCATCCTCGAGCGCCCGTTCAAAGGCTTTTCGAGCGGAACACTAAAGGAGAAGTGGGGCATTCTGGCCGGCAACACCGGCTTCTTCAAGATGGACGACGTCGAGGTGCCGGCCGAGAATCTTCTGGGGCGCGAGGGCGAGGGCTTTAAGATCGCGATGTTTGCCCTCGACCAGGGTCGCTACACCGTCGCCGCCGGGGCGACCGGACTGATTCGGGCGTGTCGCGATGCGAGTGCGAAATACGCCCTCGAGCGGAGGACGTTCGGTCAGCGAATCGGCGAGCACCAGCTCGTGAAGGAGATGATTGCCCGCATGGAGGCCGACTATCAGGTGGCCCGTCTCTTGTGGTTGCGATCAGGCTGGCTGAAGAACGAAGGGCAGCGCAACACCCGCGAGACGAGCTTGGCGAAGTGGTATGCCACCGTGGCGTCGGAGACCGCCGCCGGGAACGCCGTGCAAGTCCATGGCGCCAACGGATACTCCGACGAGTACCCCGTGGGCCGTTACTATCGCAACTGCAAGGGCGCCGTCATTTACGAAGGTACGCGCGAGATTCATACGGTCATGCAGGCCGACTATGTGCTCGGTTTCCGGCAGGACAAGCCGCTGCGGTGCGAACTGCCGAAGTACGGCAACTGAAGGCGGGTAGGGCAGGTCGGGCGGGTAGGGCAGGTCGGGCGCCGACGGGCGTGTGGGTCTGGTAAGGCTGCGCGCCAACCCCACTGGCCCTACCAGCCCCACCAGACCTACCAGACTGAGAGGAGACGATGCGAGCCGAAACCAGCGTCCTCAACAAGCCACTGCGAAAGAAGATGGAGTCGGATCTCTCCCTCGAGTTTCTGCGCGTCGTGGAACAGGCGGCGGTCGCGTGCGCGCACACGATGGGCCAGGGGGATCGCCACCTTTCGGACCAGGTCGCCGTCGAGGCGATGCGCAAGGAACTCGACACCGTTCCCATCGACGGCACCATCGTCATCGGTGAGGGTGAGCGGGACGAAGCGCCGATGCTCTTTATCGGCGAGAAGGTCGGCATGGCGCATCATCCCAACGGGACTACGACGCGCCAGTTCGACATCGTCGATATCGCGGTCGATCCGCTCGAGGGCACGAATCTGTGTGCGACCGGTGAGCCCAATGCGGTCGCCGTCCTCGCCGCGTCCGAGCAGGGCGGCCTGCTCCATGCGCCTGACGTCTACATGGAGAAGCTCGTGGTGGGGCCCAGCTCCAAGCACATGGTGGATCTCGATGCGCCAGTGCGCGAGAACCTCCGGGCGATTGCGCGGAGCCTCGGACGTCAGGTGGACGAGCTCACGGTCGTCGTCCTGGATCGTCCTCGGCACGAGAAGCTGATCGCCGACATCCGCGTCACCGGCGCGAGGATACGACTGATTGGCGACGGCGACCTGTCGGCAGGCATCGCCGCGGCGGTCTCGGGAAGCGGCGTCCATGCGGTCATGGGAACGGGCGGCGCTCCCGAAGGCGTGCTGACGGCCGCCGCCATGCGATGTTTGAACGGCGAAATCTTCGCTCGACTCGTCCTCACGAAGCCCGAGCACGAAGAGCGCGCTCGTGCGATGGGGATTACCGACGTCAAGCGCGTGTTCAAGTCGCAAGACCTGGCGTCGGGGCGAGACGTCATCTTTGCAGCCGCCGGCGTGACCGATGGCACCCTGATGAAGGGCGTACGGTTTTTTGGTGATGGCATTCGAATCAGCTCGCTCATCATGCAGACGACGCCTCACCGGATTCGATTCATCGATAGCATTCAGGTGTATCCGGGACCGGCAGTGAAGATTCGCTTCTGAGCCGACGATGGGATGCTGACCGAGCCCGACCAATCGCCGGACGGGGCGACGACCAGCCTCGCCCATTCGCTCACCGACGCACAGCGGCGCCGCAACGTGTTCGTCGCGACGGCGACCGGCTTCATGGGATTTGCGGGCTTCACGATCGTGATGCCCTTCCTGCCGCTATACATCCGCGAGCTCGGCGTGCGTGACGTCGGCGAGATCGCACTCTGGAGCGGCCTCACGCTCGGCGCCACACCAGCCATTACCGCCATCAGCGCGCCGCTCTGGGGGCGAGTCGGTGATCGCTACGGCAGCAAGCTGCTCGTGATACGTTCGCTGGCCGCCTTTGCGCTCACGAAAGCGGCGATGGCGTTTGTCACCGCGCCGTGGCAACTCGTTGCCCTTCGTGGGCTGCTCGGTCTGTTCGCAGGGTATGGCGCGCTGACGATGTCGATGGCAGCGGAATCGGTGCCGCGTGACCGGATGGCGGGCGCGATTGGCACCGTCCAGATGGGTCAGCGCCTCGGGCCCGCGATCGGTCCACTGGTTGGCGGCGTCGTGGCGCCTCTCGTCGGTTTGCGCCGGTCGTTCCTGGTCACTGCGGGGTTCTATCTTGTCGCCCTCCTGATGATGGCGATTTTGTACCGCGAACCCCGGACCCGGGACGCTCGTCAGGCCGTGCGCAGTCTCGGGGCGGTGATCCGCGAGCTCGCGCGTACGCCTGGTTTCGTCCTGATCCTCGCCGTCATCTTCGGATTGCAGACGGTTGATCGGAGCTTCAGTCCGATCTTGCCGCTGTTCGTCGTGCAGCTCGGTGTGCCGCCCGAGCGGGTCACGACGCTTGCAGGTGTCCTGTTTTCGGTGATCGCCGTCTGCGCGGCGATCGGTCACCACGTGGCGGGCGCCTTGATCGCGCGCCACTCGGCTCGCACCATCATGACCACAGTGTCCGCAACGACGGCCACTGCGCTCGTGGTCATCGTGGCTGCGCCTGCGCTGTGGACCCTGACGCTCGGTTTGATCGTGGCCAGCCTCGGGATTGGCGTGGCCATGACGGCCGCCTACACGTTGGCAGGGGCGCTCTTGCCCGCCGACGCACACGTCACGGGGTTCGGTCTTTTGACTACGGCGTCGCTGGTCGGTCTGGCGTTCAGCCCCGTGCTAGCCGGCATCCTTGGCAACTCGGGCCTCAGCGTCGTGTTCGTCGTGGATGTCGTGCTCATGGTGGCGCTTGGGATCGCGATTCTAGGTTCCAGGGTTCCACAGTTCCAGAGTTCCAAGGTTCCACCGTTCCCAGGTTCAGACCGCGAACCGCAGACGAAAGATGGCTGAACCCTGGAACCCTGGAACCGTGGAACCCTGGAACCGTGGAACCTGAGGAACTAGAGAATGATTCGCTTCCTAACGGCGTAGAGCACGATTTCGGCGGTGTTGTGCAGATTGAGCTTCTGCATCAGATTCGCGCGATGGGTCTCGATCGTGGAGACTCCGACATCGAGGAGCGCGGCCACTTCTTTGTTCGAGCGACCTTCCGCCAGTAGTTGCAGGACTTCCTTTTCCCGATCGGTCAGCAGGTGATAGGAGTCGGTCAGCCCGCGCGCTTGTAACTGCCGCACGTAGTCCTCGATGAGCACGCCGGTGACGGTCGGGCTGAAGAAGGGTTTCCCGCTGGCGACCGCGCGAAGCGCCGGCAGCAGATCTTCGTCGGTGGCATCCTTCAGCAAGTACGCACGTGCGCCGGCGGCCAGAGCACGAATGATGTAGGACTCGTCGGCGTGCATGCTCAGGATGATCACGCTCGGCGGGCGGGACTGCTTCTGGACTCGCTCGGCGACCTCGATCCCGTTCAACTTCGGCATCCCGACATCCAGAATGATCGCGTCGGGCTTATGCTCCTCCGAGAGTCGGAGCGCCTCGAGGCCATCCGCGGCTTCGGCCACCACCTTGAATCCGGGCTGCGATTCGATCAGACTGCGAAGACCGCGCCGGACGATGGCGTGATCGTCAGCCAGCAGAACGCGCAAGGGAGGGCTCCAGGGTCAGAGGCAGCCAGATGGCAAGCGTCGCTCCCTCGCCAGACGCGCTGTTCAGGGTGACGGTGCCTCCCAGCTCACGAACGCGCTCCTCGATGCCACGAAGCCCAAAGCCTGATCGACGGCGGCTGGGATCCAATCCGATACCGTTGTCGCGCACGGACACTTCGATGGCATCGCCCTGTGCATGGACCCCGACGTTGATGTGGCCAGCGTGCGCATGGCGGACACAGTTGGTCAACGATTCCTGAATCACGCGATAGATGCAGGTGCGATGCTGGTCGCTCAGTGCTTCGAGCGGGCCCGTCATCGACAGTTCGACCGGTACGTTGGACCGACGGGTAAAGTCACGCGCCAGCCATTCGAGGGCCGGCTCGAGGCCGAGGTCATCGAGCATGCTCGGCCGCAGGCCGAGCGCCAGGTCGCGCACGGTGTGCACCATGTCGTCCACGAGGTTGCGACACTCCCCGACGGTCGAGCGCAAGCGCAGGGTTGGGTCGGCGTGACTCCGCTCGAGCCGGCCGAGCTCCATGCGGAGTGCCGTGAGCGTCTGCCCGACGTGATCGTGCAATTCGCGCGACAGCTTGCGCCGCTCCTCTTCCTGCGCAGCGACGAGCTGCTGCGAAAGCTCGCGCATCTGGTGCTCGGCTTCATGCGCGAGTTCCGTCTGTTTGGCCGATCGCCTCTCGAGGATGCGCAGACGCACGACCACGGGAATCGCCAGCAACAACCCGAACAGGAGGCTTCGCCACAGCAGGGTGTACAGCTCGGTGCCGAACGCCGCCTGCTGGCGCGTGACCTCGGCTCGCTGCGCGGATAGGTTCGCGTCGTTGAGCTCTTCGATTTCCTGGGCGATCGCGAGCACGGCTTCGCGGCGCGGCAACACCTCTTGGCGCAGGAAGCTGGCGCTGCGATTGATTTTCTCGACGATGGTCCAGTCGAAGAGCGGCTCGAACCCCTCCCAGTAGTCGTGCAGATTCGCTTCGAGACTCAAGATGCGGCTGTCGTCTTCGGTGCCTGCCCGCGCGATCGCGAGCAGCTTGGCGAGCGTGGCACCGTTCATTTCTCGTAGTGACGAGAGCCGCTGACGGTATTCGGGCGCGCGCTCACGGTCATTGTCGAGCAGATAATCGCGGACGTAGATGCCCGACAAGTGCACGTCGCCGCGGAGTTGGCGAAGATTCGTCTCGACCGCGCGATGGTGCGTGTTCAGCTGATCGAGCTGCGTGTAGATTTCCTGAGCCCGTCGCGACGCCGTCGAGACGGAGATCACGACCAGAAGCAGGAGCCCGGCCAGGCCGACGGCGGCAAGCGGCCACGTGCGAAACTTCATCGATTCGCGTCTCCTCGCATCCTACGTCAAGGGTAAACGGTCCAGCCTGCGTGTGACATCCCGTGAAGGGGGGAGCGATGCTCGAGGTTCGAGCCTCGGCGGCGCTCTCCGGTCGAAAAGTGTCTGGACTCCCCCGTCGACCGGATTCTCAGGTCGCCCCTTCGACAGTCTACTGGGGAGCATGCGCGCCGCACCACCTGAGCTTATTGTTCTGGCCAATCGCGAGCCGTACCGGCACGAGGAACGCGACGGGCGTCTTGTGGTCGACCGATCGGCCTCCGGGGTGGTGAACGCCGTCGAGCCGCTCCTGATGAAGCACTCCGGCGTCTGGGTGGCTGAGGGCGTCGGCGAGGCGGATCGCCTCGGGGCGACCGACCGCGAAGGGCTCGGCGTGCCGCCGGATGCCCCGCGCTATCGCTTGCGCCGCGTGTGGCTCTCGGAAGTCGAGCAGCACGGCTACTATGCTGGCTTCTCCAACGGAGCCCTCTGGCCGCTGTGCCATCGCACATCCGTCGAACCGGCCTTTTACCCCACGCAGTTTCACGCCTACGAGCTCGTCAATCGTCGTTTTGCGGATGCCGTCGCCGAAGAAGCGATTGGCGCGGCGCCCGTGGTCCTGGTGCAGGACTATCACTTTGCGTTGGCGCCACTCTTCATTCGCCGTCAGTTGCCCCAGAGCCGGATTGCGACGTTCTGGCATATTCCGTGGCCGCGGCCTGAAACGTTTGCGCTGTGCCCGTGGAGCCGCACGCTCCTCGAAGGACTGCTGGGCAGCACGAGCATCGGGCTACAAACTTCGGTGGATCGCGACCACTTTCTGGCTTCCGTCGAGCAACTGCTGCACGCCGACGTCGACCACGACGAAGACATCGTGACCTACAAGGGACGGCGCGTGGCGGTCGGGGTGTTTCCCGCCTCGATCGACTGGCCCGGTCAGTGGGCCACCGAATCGTTGCCAGTGAGCACCTGCCGAAGCGGTGTGCGCGAACAGCTCGGATTGGAGAGGAATGCGCTCCTCGGCGTGGGCGTTGACCGACTCGACTACACCAAGGGCATCGAGCAGAAGTTCCTGGCGGTCGAATGGCTCCTGGAACGGCGTCCCGATCTCGTGGGTCGATTCTTCTTCGTTCAGCTCGCCGAACCCAGCCGAGAATCGCTCCCGCCCTATCGCCATACGCGAGCTCGTGTGCTGGAGACGGCCGTGCGCATCAATCGCCGCTTCTCATGCCAAGACGAGGGCCCCATCCGGCTGCTCGAAGCGCAGCACGCACCGCCAACCGTCGCACGGTTCTTCCGCGCAGCGGACTTTTGCTACGTGGGGAGCCTCCACGACGGCATGAACCTGGTGAGCAAGGAGTTCGTGTGCGCGCGAGACGACGAACGCGGCGTGCTGATCCTCAGCTCGTTTGCAGGCGCGTCGCACGAGCTGACCGACGCGCTGATCATCAATCCCTACGACTTCGATGCGGGCGCCGCGGCGATTGCCACGGCACTGACAATGGCACCACACGAGCAACGCGAGCGCATGCGCCGCCTGCGCAGCACGGTCGCACGGGCGACAGCCCAGACATGGGCGGCGCGGATTCTCGAACACGTCTCTGAATCTGCGGTGGGGATGACGGTCGACTCGCTGCGCCCCTCGTTGTCGCCAAACCTCACGGACCTGCTCACGTCTCGTCCGTTGGCGTCTTCCGATGCTTCTGCTTCCTGAAGGGGCGCTTCGACTTGTCCTCGTGAACACCTCCGGTTTGTCTGGGCAAGGGCGCGCGGGGTAAACGTGGCTTCCCGCGCGCCCTCTTTTTTCGCTCCGACATAAGGCACCGTCTGGATCAACAACCGATGACCAGGCTGAAGCCTGGTCCCTCGAGAGAAGCCCACAGTTCTTAAATCACTCGAAACGCAACGATCGCGGTCAGCGTCGGAACCAGCGCGCTCACCGCCAGCCGCCATGGCAACACGCCACCCTCGAAGAACCGGCCCAGAATCGACTGGCCCGCCGGGTTGGGTGCGTTGGCAATTACGGTCAGCCCGCCACCTGTCACGGCGCCTTCGACAATTGCAATCTTCAGACTCTCGCTCAGGTCAGGAACCAGGGTGGCCAAGTACGTGATGAGCGCGTTGTCGTTGAAGGCGGTCAGGAACGTTGCCGCGAAGAACAATGGCTCTTCCGAAAGGCTGGCGAGCACGGGCGCGATCCACCACCTCTGCAGGCCGCCATGGATGACGAGACCCGCCAGAAAGAAACCCACCATGAGCGGTCCTTTCAGATCGATGCGGCTCTGGTACACCGATGTGGCCTTGGCGAAGCCGAGAAAGATCAGGAAGCCGCTAACGAACAGCGCGGGATAGTGTGCATTGAGAACCGTCCACGCTATGAACATGCCGTGGACGACGACGACCCAGGCCGGCACTGGCAGTAGCGATGTCGGTGGTGTGATCGCGAGCTCGTCCTCCGGCTTCTCGACTTCGCGAACGGGCGGTCGCGTGGCGAGCGCGGCCAACTCCCGTCGGAACCAGAGAAAATACAGCGCGTTGGCAACCAAGATCGACGCCGTCGCCCGCCAGCCGAAGTGCCCAATCATGAACGGCGTATCCCAGCCCCACGGACGGGCCACCATGAGCACGGGGGGCGCGGCAAAGTGCGTCAGGGTCCCCCCGATCGAGACGTTCACAAACAGGAGCCCGAGGGTCGCATACTTCAGCCACTGACTCGGCTGCAAGTCGTAGAACTGGCGCGCCAGGAGCAGGGCGCCGATTGTCATGGCCGCCGGCTCCGTAATGAGCGAACCCAGAAGTGGCGCAATCGTCAGAATGGAGAACCACCAGGCCGCCGGGGTCGCCTGGCCAAGACTTGCCACGCGCTGCATAGCGCTCTCCGCAAACACGATGATCGGCCTCGTCGACGCAAGCGCCATGATGACCACCACGAACATGGCTTCGGTGTAGTCGACCGTGTCGTTCAGGTAATGCGTGGCGGTGTCCCAGCCGATCGAAGCCGTGAGAGCCACGACCAGGGCGATGGCCCATAGTCCAAAAACGGCTTCGACCTCTCCGAGGAAGTGAAGCACCTCCGCGGCGATCAGGGGTTGCGGCAGTCGGCCTTGCGCCCGCAAGTGCTCGTCATGACGCTGCTGCAGCTGGTGGGCCCAAGCCGCAATGCGAGCAGCGCCGAACGTGTGCAGGATCGCAAAGAAGAAAATCGCGCTCGCCACGGCATTGAAGGGATCGACCGCGATCCGATCGCTCAGAGTCGCCAGGAGATCGGGACGCGCAGGCGGATAGGCGTCCAGCGGTGTCGGGAAGTGCGGCGGAACAATGGGTGCTTGAGCGAACACGGCGCACGATTATATGTGCCGAGCCACGCAGTGCCTGACATTCCGTGCGTCCGAATCGGTCGTGTGGCGCGGGCTCGCACGGCAGAACGATCGCGACCTGCATGATAAAATTCTGCTGTCCACATGCCTGCTCGGCGGCTTTCGCCTGTTTCAGCTCGTTCTCGAGGCGGGGCCCGCCTCGAGCGAAACGGTACAGCCCACGTTGAGCGCGCCGCGCTCGTGGGCCTCGTGACCGGTCAAGCCCGCCGGATCGACGCGGAGCACTCGTTGGAAGAGCTCGCGGGTCTGGCCGAGGCTGCGGGTGGGCTCGTCACGCTGCGCGTGCTGCAGGAGCGGCCCAAGCCGGACCCCGGAACGTTCCTCGGCCGCGGAAAAGTCGAGCTTCTCGCCCGCGCGGCCGCGGAGGCCGATGTCGACGTCGTGATCTTCGACAACGAGCTCTCGCCGGCGCAGCTGCGCGACCTGCAGGATCGGCTGGCGCTCAAGGTCGTCGATCGCACGCAGTTGATCCTCGACATCTTCGCGCGCCGCGCCAGGACGCGCGAGGGCAAGCTTCAAGTCGAGTTGGCGCAGTTGAAGTACTTGTTGCCGCGGCTGGTCGGCGCGGGAATCGAACTGTCGCGACTCGGCGGTGGTATCGGCACGCGCGGTCCGGGTGAGACGAAGTTGGAGACCGATCGCCGACGCATCAGAACGCGACTCCACGTTCTCCAACAGGAAATCGACGCCGTGCGCCAGCGTCGAGCCCAGCTCCGCGAACGACGACAGAAGACGGCCGTGCCAACCGTCGCTCTGGTCGGCTACACCAACGCCGGCAAGACCACGCTGTTCAACCGGCTGACGCGATCGGACGCGGTCGCATCAGATGCGTTGTTCGTGACACTGGATCCCCTCGTTCGCCGGGTGCGTCTGCCGGACCAGCGCGAGTTGCTCCTGTCAGACACGGTCGGGTTCATCGATCGACTGCCACATGCGCTGATCGCGGCGTTCCGGGCGACGCTGGAAGAAACGGCCGAAGCCGATCTGGTGCTTCACGTGATCGACGCGGCCTCCCCCGAACGTGAGCGCCAAATCGCGGCGGTCAATCGAGTTCTCGAGGAGGTGGGTGCCACCGAGGTCGAGCGGATCGAAGTCTTCAACAAGGTCGACTTGTTGACGCTCGACGAACGCCGCCGGCTGACGGAGGCCGACCCATCCGCGGTGCTGATTTCCGCGGCGAGCGGGGTTGGCTGCGAGGATCTGTTGGAGACGGTCGCGGCGCGGCTGGCGCTCGACCAGCAGCGCGTCTCGCTGTCGCTTGACCTCCGGTCGGTTGACGACCGCGCTCGCCTGGTGTGGCTTTATCGCCACGCGCGTGTTCATAGCCAGGTCACGCAGGGCGACCAGGCCACTCTCGTGGCAGACGTGCCGCGCCGACTGCTCGACCGCATCCAAACCATCGCTCAGCCCCGGGTCGCCGGAGGTCGCCGTGCGTAGGCAGCCCGTGGTGAACGTAGCGACGGCATTCGGGGCCCCCAGCGTGTGTAGTCCACACGCTGGGGACCCCGTTCGGCCGCCGATGCATCGCCCCACCCCACCGCGCAAAGTCCGCGCGGCGGGGGCCCCGGCCCGCGGGCCGCGTTACTCCGCCCTCGAAAATGGCGGGATATTCTCAGTCGTCGCGCCTTCCCCGCGGGGCGCCTCGGCGCCCTCGATGCTCGCCGCTACCTTCACCACGAGCTGCTAGGCTGAGCACCCTGGTCGCGGTCACGGTCCTGTCAGCGTCGTGCGCCGCTCGCGCACCGGTGATGCCTCCCGCCCCGGCGTCGCCCTCGCATTCCGAGTTCCTCTATCCGACCGTGCCCCCAGGCACCGAATCGATTCAGACGACGCGAATCGAACGCGGCTGGCGCTATCTCCAGTCCGACAACCTCCGGAATGCCGAGCGCGAATTCGAGGCCGCCTTGAAGCTGCAGCCGTCGTTCTATCCGGCGGAAGCGGCCCTCGGCTATCTCGAGTTGGCGCGTCGGGACGCCAGGGATGCCGTCCCTCGATTCGATCGGGCACTCGAGGCCGTGCAATCCTACGTGCCAGCGCTGGTCGGACGGGGACACGCGCTCTTGCAGCTTGGGCGTGACGCCGACGCGCTGGCGAGCCTCGAAGCGGCGCTCGCCGCGGACCCCTCACTCGGCGATCTGAAGGGACGCATCGAAGTCCTCCGGGTGCGTGCCTTGCAGGACAGCCTCGGCCGCGCAAAAGACGCCAGCAATGCTGGTGCATGGGACGAGGCCCGCGCTGCGTATACACAGGCGATTGCTGCCTCGCCCGAGTCGGGATTTCTGTACCGCGAGCTGGGTCTCGTGGAGCAAAAGGCGGGTCAGCCGGCCGTCGCCTTGACTCACTTTCGCAAAGCCGTCGAAATCGATCCCGCCGACGCGCGATCGTGGGCGTCGATGGGGGCGGTCCTGGAGGCGAAGGGGGATCCCGAGGGCGCGTTAGCCGCGTACGAACGGGCGCGAGAGCTCGATTCGAGTGAGCCGTTGACCGAAGCCATCAATCGGCTGCGCGACGCGGCGACTCTGGCCAAGCTGCCTCCCGAGTATCGCGCGATCCCGGAATCGCCATCGGTGACACGCGCCGATGTCGCGGCGTTGATCGGCGTGCGGCTCGGGGCCCTGCTGTCGCGCTCACCGCAGCGGCAGGCGGTGGTCACCGACGCGCGTGGTCATTGGGCGCAGCAGTGGATCGTGCCGGTCGTCCGCGGTGGTGTGATGGATACTCAACCCAACTACACGTTTCAGCCTGACAGCGCCGTGCGGCGCGGCGATCTGGCGCAGACGGTTTCGCGCATCCTCGATCTGATCGCCGCAAGTCAGCCCGACAGCGCCAAGGTCTGGCAGGGGGCCACCGTGCCGATCGCCGACGTCAGCCCCGCGCATCTGAGCTATCCGGCGGTCTCGCAGGCGGTGGCCTCGGGTGTCATGCCGCTGGCCCAGGACGGCACGTTCCAGCTACTGCGTTCGGTGACTGGCGCGGAGATCGGTGAGGTCGTGGCCCGTCTCGAAGCGCTCGCACCGGAGCGGTGAGGCGCCTATTTTTACGGTGGCCAATCAGATCACGGTGCTGCGAATGCTGCTCATCCCGGCATTCGTGCTGCTGGTGCTCTACGGCTATTTCGGCTGGGCGCTGATTGTGTTCACGATCGCGGGGGTGACCGATGCGCTCGACGGTCTCATCGCCCGATGGACGGGCCAGAAGACCGCGCTGGGCGCGTGGCTCGACCCGGCGGCGGACAAGCTCCTGTTGGTTACGACGTTCATCGTCCTGACGCTTCCCAACATCGGACTGGTCAACAAGATTCCGGTCTGGCTCACCGTTCTGATCATCAGTCGCGATATTGGCATCGTGTTGACGGTTGCCATCGTCAGCCTCGCGATCGGGCCGCGAACCTTCGTGCCTTCATTGCTTGGCAAAGGCGCCACTGCGCTCTTCATCGTGACGTGCGTGGTGGTGATGTACTTCAACTACTTGGGTACGACGTCGTGGATTGTCGATGCCTTCATCTGGGCATCACTCGTTATCACGCTGGTGTCTGGTATCGATTACGTGTTCAGAGTGGCGAAGATTATCAACCAGTAGGCCGCCGCCTTCGGCGGTGGAAGGCCGCCCTCGCGTCGCTCGTGCGGATGGCCGCCCTCGCGTCGCTTGAGCGGAAGGCGCGCCTTCGGCGCGGGGGCCGCTCGCCTTCGGCTCGCGGAGGCCGCCTCACTCCGTTCGGCGGAAGGGCGGCGTTCGCTTCGCTCACGCCGAATGGCCCTTTTCGCGCAACCCTGCCGCGATTGTGCGTCGCCGCTGGTTGATCAATCCCTGAAGAGGGGCACCGACGGCTTGCAGTTTCTGTCTCAGTTCGACAAGTTCTGGGTCCCGGAGATAGCCGAGGCGCGTGCACGCATGGAGTCCGTAACCGAGCTCGCTCAACGAGCCACGCGCGATCTTTAAGAATCTGATCGAGTCCTTGCCTTTCCCGCGCGCAATTCCTTCAACGATGTTTGCAGGAACAGAATAGGCCGCCCGGCGCAGCTGCGAACCCGCTCGTAGCGCTCGAAGGCCGGAAATCGTTGATGCGTCAGTTGATGGACGTCGACGAACAGATCGTCGGCGCGCTGCCAGGCCACAAGGTTCTCGTGCGGAAGTGACATAAGGGCCTCCTCCTGGAGCAAGGAGGGATCCTCGTTCCGCGTGAGCGCAGCGAACGCGGCCCCTTCCGCGAGCCGAAGGCGAGCGGCTATCCGGCGAACGAAGTGAGCCGGCCTTCCGCACGAGCGAAGTGAGCCGGCCTTCCGTGCGGCCCTCCGCGCGAAGCGCAGCCGGCGGCGCCGAGGGCGCCGCCTAGACCTTGGTCTTGAAGTATTCGATGGTGCTTGTGAGGCCTTGCCGCAACTCGACTTTGGGCTCCCATCCGAGAATGGTGCGGGCGCGCGTGATGTCGGGTCGTCGCACCTTGGGGTCGTCGACGGGCAGCGGTTCGTAGACAATGCGGCTCTTCGCCCCGGTCATTTCGATGATGACCCGTGCAATCTCTTCGATCGTCATCTCCGCCGGGTTGCCAATGTTGATCGGGTCATTCTCAGCCGAAAGCATCAGCCGGATGATGCCGTCCACGAGATCGCTGATGTAACAGAAGCTCCGCGTCTGACGACCGTCTCCGAAGACGGTGACATCCTCGTTGCGCAGTGCCTGCGAGATGAACGCCGGCACGGCACGGCCATCATGGATTCGCATGCGGGGGCCGTAGGTGTTGAAGATCCGCACGATCTTCGTATCCAGCCCGTGATATCGATGGTAGGCGACCGTCATGGCTTCGCCAAATCGCTTTGCCTCGTCGTACACGCCGCGCGGCCCCACCGGGTTGACATTGCCCCAATAGGTTTCCTTCTGCGGATGCTCGATCGGATCGCCGTAGACCTCGGACGTCGATGCGAGCACGAACGTCGCCCCTTTGGCCTTGGCCAGGCCCAGCGCCTTGTGTGTACCGAGCGCGCCGACCTTCAACGTCGGGATCGGCAACTCCAGGTAGTCGATGGGGCTCGCCGGGCTGGCCCAGTGCAGCACATAGCGCACCGGACCGGCCAGATAGATGTAGTTGGTGACGTCGTGCTTGATGAATTCAAAGTCACGATCGTGCAGATGGGCGATGTTGGCGATATCGCCGGTCAGCAGATTGTCGATGCCGACCACGGAATACCCGCGGTCGAGAAGGGCCTCCGCCAGGTGCGACCCGATGAAACCGGCGGCTCCGGTGATGACGACGCGCTCCGATGATGCCATTGCGTGAGTGGGCGAGTGAGTGAGTGGGTGATTGTATCGTGCGATTGGGTGAGTGGGTGATTTATGACGATTGGGTGATTGGTGGTTGCGCGATTGATGATTGAGCGAATCAGATCGCGTGGCGGGTGGGGAAGACGCCGCGCACGAGCGTCAACCACATGATTTTCAGATCGAGTGAAACCGACCAGTTCTCAATGTAATAGAGGTCGTACTCGATGCGCTTCTCGAGCGACGTGTTCCCGCGCCAGCCGTTGACCTGCGCCCAACCGGTGATACCGGCCTTGACCTTGTGACGCAGCATGTACTGCGGAATTCGATGTTTGAACTGCTCGACGAAGAACGGCCGTTCGGGGCGCGGCCCGACGATCGACATTTCCCCTTTCAACACGTTCCAGAACTGTGGCCATTCGTCGAGGTCGCGCCTGCGCAGCCACTTGCCGATCGGCGTGGCCCGCGGGTCGTCCTGATCCGACCAGATCGGCCCGGTGTGCGCCTCGGCATCCACCGGCATGGTGCGGAACTTGTAAACGGTGAACTGCTTGCCGTCGAGCCCCATGCGCTCCTGCTGATAGAAGGCGGGACCCGGCGAGCCGCGCTTGATGAGCCACGCAATCGCCGTCATCGGCAGCGACATGACGAGCAAGGCGACCGACGAAATCGCGATGTCGAGCGCTCGCTTGACGACGGCGTTGAGCCCTTGCAGTGGAACGTCATTGAGGTTGATGACGGGAACGCCGTCCAGATCTTCGAGTCGGGCGCGAAGGGCAATGAACTGCAGCACGTCGGGGACCACCTTCACGTCGACGCCCTCACGACTCGTCGACTCGACGAGATCCAGCAGCTTCATGTGCTGCTCGAGCGGGAGCGCGACGTACAGGTGGTCAACGCGCTCACGCCGCACGATTTCGGCCGCTTCTTCGAGGCGGCCAAGCAGCGGCAGGCCTCGATAACCGAGATGATCGCCGCCAGCCCGGTCGTCGATGAAACCGACAATCTGGTAGCCCAGCTCGCGATGCTCGAGCACCTTGTCAGCCACCATCCGACCGAGCTCGCCTGCCCCGGCGATCAGGATTCGCCGAAGGCCGACCCCTGCAATCCATCGCCGCTCCAGCGCTTCCCGCACCAGCTTGCGCGACAGATAGCCGAACGCGACGTTGAAGACGAGGAAGATGCCCCAACCCCACTGCGAGACCTGGTAGGCCCCTACATCGCGCTGCGCCTCAGAGGCGTAGTAGGTGCCGATGTAGAGCGTGACGACAATTCCGAAAACGGCTGCGATCACGCTACCGACGAAGACGTTGAAGAAGTCGTCGACGCGCGATCGCCCCCGGCGCAGTCGATAGAGTCCCTGAAAGTGGAACGCGAGCGGAACGACGACGGCGATGATCGGGAGAATGTCGAGGTACTGCTCGAGCGGGGGCTGGCCTTTAGGTGCGGGAATCAATCCGGTTTCGAATCGGAAGAAGTAGGCCAGGACGAACGCCACCATGCCCAACAGGGCATCGGTGACGAGGTGGAAGGCGACCAGCAGCCGGTTGTGGCGCTTTACCATCGGTGTGCGGGAGGCGCGGACATGGTGTCGTCGATAACCTCGCAGATTTCCTTCACAAACCGGTCGCGGCTGAAGCGCTCGGCGTGTTGCCGAATCGCCACGGCGTCCCATTCGCGACTCGCGGCCTGCTGCAGTCCCTCAGCCAATGCCTCGACGCCAGGTCCGACCAGCACGCCGGTCTGGCCATCGACCACGGTTTCCCGGGCACCGCCTTGACCCAGCGCGACCACCGGACGTCCGCACGCCTGCGCCTCGAGTGGCACGATGCCGAAGTCTTCCTCGCCCGGTAGTATCGTCGCCGTCGTTGCGCGATAGAGATCTCGAATCTCTTCGTTGGTTCGCCAGCCCAAAAACTGCACGTCGGCATCGGCGAACTTTTCGAGCCGCTCGCGCTCGGGTCCGTCGCCGACGACGGTCAGCGGCACTCGCGCCCGACGCGCCGCGTCGATCGCCAGTTCCACCCGCTTATAGGGAACGAGCGCCGAAACCACCAGGAACCCGTTTGATCGGGCGTGTGGCGGGGACACGTCAGGCGAGTCGACCGGTGTGTAGAACGTGGTCTCGACCGGGGGGTACACGATGGTCGATTGGCGATTATAGTACAGCCCGATCCTTCGCGCAACATACTGAGAGATAGCAAGATAGCGGTGCACGCGACCCTCGGTCGCCTGGTCCCAGCGGGCCATGGCGGCCATGATGGGTCTGATGATCCGACGCGTCGCGGCCCCCACCCGGTCGGCACCAAAGTAGGCATCGAACTGGTCCCAGGCGTAGCGCATCGGGGTCAGGCAGTAGCACAGGTGCCTCGTGCGACCCGGGACCACGACCGACTTAGCGGCGCAGTGACTCGTACTCAGAACGAGGTCGTAGCCATCCAGATCGAACAGTTCGATGGCGATCGGGAAAAGTGGGAGGTAATGCCTGTAGAGCCGGCCCGCCAAGGGCAGGTACTGAACCAGCGAGGTGCGGACAAGGCGCCGCTCGATGATCGGATCCGTCGCACCCGGCACCCGGACCAGGGTGTAGAGATCCGCGTCGGGGAACAGCTCGCAGAAGGCAAGCAGCGCCCGCTCACCGCCGCGCATGCCCGTGAGCCAGTCGTGAATCAGCGCGACCTTCACCGTTCGAGTACGTCCATGTAGATGTGATGGATGGCCGCCACCGATTGCGCCCAAGAGAACTCGCGCGCCCGGGCGAGCCCTCGCCGCGACAACTCGAGCCGAAGCGGTTCGTCGCTCACCGCGCGGCAAATTGCCTCCGCGATCGAGAGCCGATCGTACGGATCGACGAGCAGCGCCGCGTTGCCAGCCACCTCCGGCAGCGACGAGACATTGGAGGTGACGACCGGCGTACCGCACGCCATCGCTTCGAGCGGCGGCAGGCCAAACCCTTCGTACAACGAGGGGAACACAAACACACGAGCGAGCCGGTAGAACCCGGCGAGCGTGTCGTGCGGCTGGAACCCGAGAAACCGCACGAACTTGTCGAGGCGATGACGATGAACGGCCTGGCGCAGGGCCGGATACCTCGAGAGATCATCGCCGATGATCACCAGGCGCAGGTCCTCGTGCCCGTTGGCTCGCACGACACCGAAAGCGTCGATCAGTCGTTCGACGTTCTTGTGCGGTTTGATATTTCCGACGTACAGAAGAAACGGGTGATCGAGTTGATAGCGCTGCCGAATCAGGTCCATCCGTTTCAGATCGGGCGGCCCGAGAAAGCGCTCGTCAATCGCGTTGTAGATCACCGCCACTTTTTCCGGGGGGATATCGAAGAAGCGCAGGATGTCCCGTTTGGATGCCTCCGAAACCGTGAGGATGCGATCGGATCGGTTGACCGCCGACCACATCATCGCCCGAGCATACAAATGCGCCATCGACCCGGGGAGGTACTGCGGAAACATCAGGTGTATGCAGTCGTGGATGGTGACGACGGTCCGACAGCGGGTGGCGTACGGCAGAACGTAGTGGGGTTCGTGGAATAAGTGCGCACGTTCCCGCACCAGGCTGACCGGAATGCGAACCTGCTCGCTAATCGAATAAGGCCGCGCCGATTCCGGTACTGGTCGAAAGTTGGCTCCAAGCTGTCCCACCGCCTCCACGTCAGGGGGCCGGCACAAGACCACATACTCGGTCGTCCGATCCACTGCCGCCAGTCCGCGCAGCACGTTGCGGATGTACGTGCCGATGCCAAAGTCGTGAAGCTTGCGCGCGTCGATCGCTATTCGCATCAGGAAACGCGCGGGGGACGCGGATGCCTCGAGATTGGCAAAGCAGCCACAGAATACTGTGGATCACACTCCCAGAACGCTATCCGGTGCTTCCTCGGAGGGATGCTTTCCCGTCAGGCGGAGATAAAGGGTCAGAAGCGGCGCCCATCGAGGGTGGTGTTTGCGGTAGTAGGCCAACTGGCTGCGCCGGCGCATCGACTCCGTGTGAGGATTACGCTTGGCAGAGCGGCCGCGATGGTGCACGACGTGGGCCTCGGGCACGAACCGAATCGTTCGCCCCAGACGTCGAAGGGAAACGCACAAGTCGACGTCCTCCGTGTACATGAAAAACCGCTCATCGAACAGGCCAACGGCCTCCAGGTCAGCGCGGCGTGCAAGCATACACGCGCCGCTGATCCATTCCCTTTCGCCTGGCGTACGGAGCCGGCGATTGACGCGTTCTCGGACCAGCGGTGCGCCAAGACGGTAGAGGGCGCCAATCACTTTCTGCTGCAATTCGCCAAACAGGCTGATGGTCCATCCGAACGACAGCTCCGCGACGCCCCGTTCGTCGACGAGTCGAGGACCGGCCGCCGCGGCGTCGGTGTGGTCCGCCAACTCGCGCACCAGCCGTGAGATGGCGTTGGGGGCAACGACGGTATCCGGATTCAGCAGCAGGACCAGCTCGCTGGTAGACGCACGAATACCGAGGTTGTTACCGCTCGCGAAGCCCAGGTTCGAGCCGGGCTGAATCAGAGCGACGGCGGGCCAGTCTCGCGCGACCAATTGCGGAGTGCCGTCGCTCGAGCAGTTGTCCACGACGATGATGGTCATCCGACCGAGTCCGGTCGATGCGGTGAGCGATCGAAGGCAAGCCGACAGCTCCGCTTGTGAGTTGTGCGTGACGATGACGATGTCGACGGCGGGGCCGCCCGCGGGTTCGCTAGCCACCAGCCGCGTCCTCGAGAGCCGCGAGCGTGGCGGCTGATGCGCGATGCCAGTCGTAGCGGGCCAGGACCGATTCGGCGTGGCTCAGAACGGCTTGCCGCGCGGTGTCATTGGACAGGAGATCAACGAGCGCATCGGCAAGCGCCAACGGTTGATCGGCCGTCAGTTGCACGTAACGCGCTGCCTGCCCATAGACCTCTCGAGCGACCGGCGTGTCCAGTACCGAGCGGAGGGACGCCCGCGGCCAGCGCTTCCAGCGGTGTCAATCCAAAACCTTCGTACTCCGACAGAAAGGCAAACACCGAGGCGCGGGCATACAGGTCGTCGAGTGCGTCATTAGTGACGTACGACCGGAGTGCGATCCGCGATTGGACCGCGGCCGGACTCGCCCGAATGAGTTGTGTCAGATCGTATGGAGGGTGCGTGCGATTCTCGCCGACGATTTCCAGTCGGCTGTCGGGGAGGCGATCGGCCACCGACCCGATGAACGTGGTCAATAGCGTGTCGACGTGCCGTCGGCGAAAAATCGACCCGACGAATAGGACCATAGGCTCGCGGCACGGCGTGATCGGCGCGCGAGTCATCCCTGGCCGGCGAGTCATTCCGTGTGGCACCACCCGAACCTTCTGCCGCGGCAGACCGACGTGGCGCACGATCTCATCGCGTGAGAACTCCGAAACGGTCAGCACCACCTTGGCGCGCCGAGCGGACCATCGAGTGAGCACTCGTCGTCTCAACCCTTCGCGGGCGGTGAACCATTCAGGGTGAGCGCAGAACGACACATCGTGAATGGTCACGACGGTCGGAGTGGGCGCCGTGAGCGGAAACGTATAGCCTGGAGCGAACAGCACGTCGGGTCGCCACCGCGACAACGCACGCGGCAGTTGCCATTGTTCCCAGGCCGTGCCGCCCGTGCCCGGCAGGATGTCCACCGATCGGTCGAATGCCTCGGGTAATGCGGGACGCTGATGGGCGAAGAAGCGCCACTCGTGCCTCGTTGCTGGTGGACCACTGCTCCAGCAGGTCAGCAATTCAGACAAATAACGGCCAACGCCCGTCGGCTTTGCGGTGAGCTCCCGGGCATCGACCGCAATTCTCACGTCGCGCGCCTCGCGCGCGTGACGACTGCTCGAGCATACGCGTCGCGCGCCGCACGCGCTGCCGCATCCCACGTATAGCGACGCGCTTGCGCGAGGCCATCGGCGATGGCCCGGCGAGCGGCGTCCGCATCGAGGAGACGCGCGATCTCTGTGGCAAGCGCCTCCGTATCCTCCGGATCGATCGGGCGAGCGGCGTTGCCGGCCACCTCGGGCAGGGAGCCCCGATTCGACACGACCACGGGCACCCCACACGCCATGGCTTCGAGAACGGGCAAGCCGAACCCTTCCTCGAGGGACGGAAGCACAAGCACTCGCGCAGTTCGATACGCGCGTCGGCGCTCTTCCTCGGTGACGTAACCCATGACGGTCACGTGCCCGGCAAGCGGCGCCTCCGATGTGCGCTGACGCACGACTCGCTCTGAGTCCGCAATCCGTCCGACCAAGACGAGGGGCGGTGCGTCGGGTCGGCGCTCACGAAGCCGAGCGTAGGCGTCGAGGAGGCCACCAATGTTCTTTCGTGGCTCGAGTGTGCCGATGAAAAGAAGGCTGGCGCCACCAGGTTCACCACCGCGTTCGCGTGCAATCTGACATGTCCATCCCGGTGCTCCAGGTGAACACACCGTGATGCGGTCGGTACTGATATCCAACTGACGCGCCACTTCTCGCGCGGCGTAACTGTGATGACACGATGATGTGGTCCGCACGAGCGGCGTGCGACCCGACGAGGCGCGGAAAGTCACGTCGCATTTCGGCCTGGCTGCGTTCCGGCCGCTCGAGGAAATCGAGATCGTGAATTGTGATCACCTGAGCGGCCTTCGACGCCGGAATCAACACCGGTGTTTGCGCGTGGATGACGTCGGCCGCACCCGTCAGCCACTCCACCGGCGGCCATCCGAGCCGATTCCATGCCCACGTCAATGGCCGGACCGGAACGCGTCGGTCGATGATCTGAACACCCGGGAGCTCGGCCGCAAGGTGGGGGTCGGGCCGATCCTTCCAGGAAGTCGACAGGACCACGAGCTGATCCCCGGCTGCGGTTGCAGCGAGGGCTCCGGCAAGACCATGGACGAACTCGCCGACGCCGCTGCGCTCGCGGAGGGCGGGACGGTAGTCGAGCACAATCCGCACCGCCCCGAGGTTAGCACAAAGGGGTCGCTCGCAAGAGGCGACAAGTCCTTTGTGTTCAGTATGTTGACAGCCCTAGGGCCCGATGATACGCTGCGAGGTTTCGGATACCGCCGATATAACCGGCGTGGGAGACGGGCACAGTTATGAAAATCGCGGTGGTGGGAACGGGCTATGTCGGGCTGGTGCTGGGGGCGTGCCTTGCGGAGACCGGTAATGATGTGATCTGTGTCGACAACGACGTGGCCAAGGTCCGGATGTTGCGACGGGCGAAGGTGCCCATCTACGAGCCAGGACTCACGGAACTGGTCCGCAAGAACGCGGCCGAGGGCCGCTTGACGTTCACACCGCAGCTGCCTCGCGCCGTCAGAGCGTCACAAATCGTGTTCATTGCGGTCGGTACGCCTCAGGGCGAGGACGGGTCCGCCGATCTTCAGCACGTGATGGCCGTCGCTCGCGAGATTGGTCGGACGATGGACGGCTATAAGCTGATCGTGAACAAGAGTACGGTGCCGGTCGGCACCGCCGAGAAGGTGCGTGAGGTCATCCGCCGCGAAACAACTCATCCATTCAGTGTCGTCAGCAATCCAGAGTTTCTCAAGCAAGGCGCCGCTGTCGACGACTTCATGAAGCCGGATCGCGTCGTCATTGGCGCCGAAGATCCCCGTGGGGCCGAGCTCATGGTGACGCTTTATCAGCCGTTTACACGCACCGGCGCGCCGATCATGGTCATGGATTGCGCAAGCGCTGAGCTGTCGAAGTACGCTGCGAACGCGCTGCTTGCCTCCCGCATCTCGTTCATGAATGAGATCGCCAACGTCTGCGAAAAGTTTGGCGCGGACGTGGATCGAGTGCGGCAGGCGGTAGGTTCGGATAGTCGCATCGGTCCATCGTTTCTTTTCCCCGGTATCGGGTACGGCGGGAGTTGCTTCCCAAAGGATGTCAAGGCACTGATTCGATTCTCCGCGGACCGCAAGTACGACTTCAAGGTCTTGAAGGCCGTCGAGGCCGTGAACGACCTGCAGAAGCGGGTTCTGGTCCAGAAGCTTGAAAAGCACTTTGGATCGCTCAAGGGTCGCACCATCGGAATCTGGGGGCTGGCCTTCAAGCCTAAGACCGATGACATGCGTGAGGCGCCGGCCGTTCCGATCATCCAAGCGCTCGTCGAGAAGGGGGCGAAGGTGCAGGCATATGATCCAGAAGCCATGAAGACGGCCAAGGCGCTGTTCGGGTCGAAGGTGCAGTATGCCCAGTCGAGCTATGACGCATTGAAGGGGGCAGACGCCCTGGCCATCCTTACGGAGTGGCACGAGTTCCGCGAGCCCGACTTTCAGAGGATGCGCAAGCTGATGCGGACACCCGTCATCTTCGATGGGCGCAACATCTACCAGCCGCAACACATGAAGGCCAACGGGTTCACCTACAACTCGATCGGGCGTTGACGTGGCACGCGTCCTGGTCACAGGTGGAGCGGGATACATCGGCAGTCACGCGGTGCGGGCCCTGCTCGCCAGCGGGCACGCGGTGGTGGTCCTCGATGACCTGTCGGCCGGGCACGCCGAATCGGTGCCAGCCGGTGTGCCACTCGTCACTGCCCGGATCCACGATCGGGAAGCAGTCCTCGCGACACTTGTGAAGCACGACATCGACTCGGTGATGCACTTTGCCGCCTGGTTGACTGTCTCCGAATCGGTCCACAAGCCTCTCGCGTACTACGAGAACAACGTCGTTGGTTCGTTGAGGCTGCTGGAGGCCGTGAAGGACGCAGGGATCCAGCGGCTGGTATTTTCATCGACCTGCGCGGTCTACGGTGAGCCTCGCGAGACACCAATCGCCGAAAGCGCACCGACGCGACCCATCAATGTGTACGGCGAAACGAAACTGACGGTCGAGCGCGCGCTCGAACACGTCGATCGCGCGCACGGCGTGCGCTGGATCGCCCTGCGCTACTTCAACGCGGCGGGCGCCCATCCAGACGGTACGATTGGTGAGGATCACGATCCGGAGATACACGTGATTCCACGGGCGATCGAGGCTGCCACCGGAGGAGCGGCACTGCAGGTGTTTGGTGAGGACTATCCGACGCCTGATGGGACGTGCCTGCGAGACTACATTCACGTGTGCGACCTCGCCGACGCGCACGTTGCGGCCCTTGGCGCGCTCGAGTCGGGTGCTCCCTCGAGCGCTTACAATGCCGGGACGGGTCAGCCGCAGTCGGTGCGACAAGTGATTGAGACCGTCAGTGAGGTCGTTGGCAAGCCGGTCAAGTGGACGTCCGCCCCGCGCCGGCCAGGCGATCCGGCTGCGCTGTTTGCGGCCAGCGATCGCCTGCAGCGCGAGCTCGGCTGGACGCCGCGCTTTCCCTCGCTCCGCCAGATCGTGCAGCACGCGTGGGAGTGGCATCGGACACACCCGCAGGGATACCGTACGACGACGGCAACGGCGTCGGAGACGCGGCCGCCCTCGCACCCTTCGTCCTGATGGACACGTTTTTCCGCCTGCTTCGCTACGCGGTTCCGCACCGGATGCTGATCGCCGGCGCGACGCTGGCGATGCTGGTGTATGGCGCCGCGTCAGCGACGCAGGCCTGGCTGATCAAGCCGATCATCGACGATGTCCTGCGCAACCAGTCGTCGCTGCAGTTCGTTGCGGTCGTCATCCTCATCGCCTACTTCTTCAAGGGCATCGGCGCATACTTCTCCAGCTACTTGATGGACGACCTCGGGCATCGAGTGGTGATGCGGCTGCGCAACGACTTGTTCCGACACCTGCTGGACCAGTCGGCCGGCTTCTTTTCACGGTGGACGACGGGCGCGCTGCTATCGCGAATCAACAACGACGTCGGGCAGGTCCATCGTGCCGTCGCCGAGACCTTTGGTGACCTGGCGCGCGAATCGCTCGCGCTGGTGGGCTTTGCCGCCCTGCTCGTGTACTACGATACTGGTCTCGCCTTGCTGTGCCTCACGGGCGCGCCGCTGGCGATCTACCCGCTGGTCCGCTTCGGCAAGCGCCTTCGCCTGGTCACCCGGCGCAGTCAGGAGCGGCTCGAGCACATGTCGCATGTCGCTGGCGAAGCCTTCACCGGCCATCGCATCGTCAAGGCGTTTGGCGCCGAGGCCCGCGAGGCGGGGAAGTTCGCGCGAGCGGCACGGGAGCTGTATCGCACGAATCTGAAGGTGACGGGGATTCTGTCGGTGCTTCCGCCGCTGATGGAGTTTCTCGGCGGCATCGCGATCGCGGGCGCGCTCTGGTACGGCAGTCGAGAGATTGCCGCCAATCGATTGACGGCGGGCGAATTCACGTCGTTTGTGGCGGCTCTCTTGCTGATGTACGGGCCGGTCAAGAAACTGAGCCGCGTCAACGCCAATTTGCAACAAGCGGTTGCCGCGCTCGAGCGGATTTTCGGATTGCTCGATCTCCATACCGAGGTGCACGAAGCGCCGAACGCGACCGTGCTCCCCGCATTTCGCGACGCGATCGAATTCCGCGACGTGGTGTTCGGGTATGAGGACGGCCATGGACGAAATACGCTCAAGGGCGTGTCGTTCCCAGTGAAAGCAGGACAAATGGTGGCCGTCGTCGGCCGCAGCGGCGCCGGCAAGACCACCCTGATGAACCTGCTGCCGCGGTTCTATGACGTGACAGCGGGCGCCATCACGATCGATGGGCTCGACATCCGACACGTCACCCTGCGATCGTTGCGCGACCAGATCGGGATGGTGACGCAGGATACCGTGTTGTTCGATGACACGATTGCCGGCAACATCGCCTATGGCGTTCCTGGAGCCACCCGCCAGCAGGTTGAAGCGGCGGCGCGGGCGGCACACGCCCACGGCTTCGTGGCCGCGCTGCCCGAGGGTTATGACACGAAAATTGGCGAGCGCGGGCAGCGGTTGTCGGGAGGGCAGCGGCAGCGGATTGCGATTGCCCGAGCCCTGCTCAAGAACTCGCCCATCCTGATTCTCGACGAAGCCACCTCTTCGCTCGACACCGAGTCGGAGCGGCTGGTGCAGGATGCGTTGACGACCCTGATGCTGAACCGGACCGCGTTCGTGATTGCGCATCGCTTGTCCACGGTGCGACGGGCCGACAAGATCATCGTGCTCGACCGCGGCCGCATCGCCGAGATCGGCCGGCACGACGAGCTGATGACGCGCAGAGGCGTGTACGCGCGCCTTCACGAGCTGCAGTTGATCGAAGCCAGACCGGATGGCCGGAAGCAGAAGGCTGAGAGCACCCAGTGATCAAAAGCATGACGGGCTTCGCATCGCTGACCCAGGAGGACGAGGTCGCCAGCGTTGGTATCACGGTTCGAGCGGTCAATCATCGTTTCCTGGATCTTCAATTACGGCTGCCGCCCTCGCTGGCGGACCTCGAGAGCCGGCTGCGCGCGCGAGTGCAGAAGCGACTGGCCCGTGGGCGCGTCGAGCTGACGGTCTCGCTCCAGTTGCGCCAGGGACCGACAGCGCAGGTGGAGCTGCAGGAGGACTTCGCCCGTGCCGTGTCGGCGGCCATCGATCTCGCGCGCGAGCGTGGACTCGTCAAAGGCGACCTGATGCCCGGCGATCTGCTCCGCATGCCTCAGGCTTTCGTCATTCGCGAGCGGATGGGCGAAACCGAGCTGTTGGGGGACCTCCTGGGCCCGCTGGTCGAGGGGGCGGTGGACGCGGCAATCGAGCAGCTCGAGGCGATGCGTGCTCGCGAAGGCGAGCACCTGGCAGGTGACTTGGGCGCGCGCCGCAGCGCACTGGCTGGCCTGATCGATTCCGTGGCCGACGCGTCGGAGAGTGGGAAACTGGCACTGCAGGCGAGGCTCGGCGAACGCGTCAAAGAGCTTCAGACGGGGGCCCCCGGTGATCCCGTGTTGATCGCCCAGGAAATCGTGCGCGTAGCGCAGCGATCAGACGTCAGCGAAGAGGTCACGCGGTTCAAAGCCCATCTCGCGCACTGGGATGCGCTCACCGCCGGACCCGAGCCCTGCGGACGCAAGCTGGATTTCCTGCTGCAGGAGCTGAACCGCGAAGTGAACACCATCGGATCCAAGGCGGATGGCGTCCATGTCACCGAACTGATCATTCAGACCAAGGCCGAACTCGAGCGCGTGCGCGAACAGGTTCAGAATGTCGAGTAGGCGTCGCGGCTTGCTCTTCATCGTCTCCGCGCCGTCCGGGGCCGGCAAGACGACGCTGGTCGAGCGGCTGGTTCAGATTCTTCCCAACCTGCGGATGTCCCGGTCCTACACCTCACGCGCGTCGCGCGACGGCGAGCGCGACGGCGTCGACTATAATTTCATCAGTCGAGACGCGTTCGAGCAGCGTATCGACGCATGCGATTTTCTGGAGTGGGCGGACGTGTTCGGTAATCTGTATGGCACTTCAGCGAGTGATGTCGAGGACATGGTGATCGCCGGACAGGATGTGGTGCTGGTCATCGATGTTCAGGGTGCGAGGCAGGTCAGGGCGCGCGGTGTCGACCATACCGCGATTTTCGTGATGCCGCCCTCGTTTCCCGTGTTGGAGCAGCGGCTGCGCGGTCGCAGCAAGGACTCCGAGGAGCAGATGCAGCGGCGACTCGAGACCGCTCGTAGTGAGGCGTCCAGCTACGTCGACTACGACTACGTCGTCGTGAACGATGATCTCGAGTCGACGGTCGTCCGGCTGCAAGAAATCATCGCAGCCGAGCGATCGAGGACCCATCGCATGACGCCCATCGCCGAGCGAATCATCAAGAGCTTCAAAAGTGTGATGGAGCGCTAATCGATGTCCCTCATCGCGCTCGGCGTGACCGGCGGCATCGGCGCCTATAAGGCGGTGGAGATCGCTCGCGGTCTTCAGAAGCAGGGCCACGACATTACGGCGATCATGACCCGTTCGGCGAGACGGTTCGTGGGTCCGTTGACGTTTGAGGCCATTACGCGTCGCGAGGTGATCACGGATCTGTGGAAACCCGGCTCCAATGCCGAGATTGAGCACATCGCGCTCGCTTCGACCATCGATCTGCTGGTCATTGCGCCCGCCACCGCCAACGTCATTGGCAAGTTTGCGAACGGTATCGCCGACGACTTCCTGTCGTCGCTGTACCTCGCGACGACGGCCCCGGTGTTGATGGCCCCGGCCATGAACTCGAACATGTTCGCGCATCCTGCGGTGGCTCAAAATCTCGATATACTCGCCGCCCGCGGCGTGATGTTCGTCGAGCCGGGAGAGGGCTACCTGGCGTGCGGATGGATTGGCAAAGGGCGTCTCGCCGAACCGGCGGACGTCGTTGAGGCCGCCATCCGTGTGTTGCGCCCCAGGGGTGTGCTGGCTGGCAAGCAAATCTTGATCACCGCTGGCCCCACGCTCGAGGACATCGACCCGGTTCGGTTCGTCGGCAATCGGTCCAGCGGCCGAATGGGGTACGCCATTGCCGCGGAGGCGATGCGTCGGGGGGCGCGCGTGACGCTCGTATCGGGCCCGACCGCCGTGCCAGCCCCGCGCGTCGACGAAACCGTCGACGTCCGCAGCGCCGCCGACATGCATCAGGCGGTGCTCTCGCGCGCGCCACGGATGGACGTCATCGTGATGGCCGCCGCCGTTGCGGATTACACGATCGCGGCACCCGACTCCCAGAAGATCGCCAAGCAGGACGCGCCGCTCGTCCTCACGCTCACCCGAACGAAGGACATTCTCGGCGACCTCGGCCAATTGGCGTCGCGAGGCTCGTCCGGTGCCCCACTGCTGGTCGGCTTTGCGGCCGAATCGCGTGAGGTCGTGGCGCGCGCGCGCCAAAAGCTGGAGCGGAAGCGCGTGGATCTGATTGTCGCGAACGACGTTTCTGCGCCAGGGGCGGGGTTCGATGTCGCGACGAACGCCGTGACGCTCGTCAGTCGCGACGGTCTCGAGGAGGTGCCATTGCAACAGAAGACTGCGGTTGCCGCGCGCATCCTCGACCGGGTCGAAGCGATGCTGACGGCTCGAGCCACCGGTTCGTCTCGCGAAGTGTCCGCGACCCACGTTCAGCCGCGGAGCTAGGATGTCGCAGGACCTCGCCGCGCATCTCCGGTTCTTCGCGGAGTTGGGTGTTACCGGCGTCAGTCGCGATCCGGCGTGGCGGGCACGTACCGCCCCGAGCCGACCCGACCCTGAGCCAGAGGGCCAACCTCGCAGCGCGCCCGCCACCCGAGCCAGCACGACCGCGCTGAATGCCACGGACAGTCTCGCGCGGCTCGAGGACGAGATCGGCCCGGCCTGTCAGCGATGCAAGCTGCACGCGCTCGGTCGCACGCAGGTCGTCTTCGGCGTGGGCAACCCAGACGCCGATCTGATGTTCGTCGGAGAAGCGCCGGGCGCGGACGAAGATCGGCAAGGCGAACCGTTCGTGGGCCGAGCCGGTCAACTGCTGACGAAGATCATCGAAGCGATCGACCTGAAACGCGATCAGGTGTACATCGCGAACGTGATCAAGTGTCGGCCACCCGGCAACCGGAATCCTGAGCCAGACGAAGTAGACACATGTGAGCCCTTCCTGTTCCGCCAAATCGACGCCATCAAGCCCAAAGTCATCATGGCCTTGGGCAAGTTTGCGGCGCAGTCGCTCCTGAAGACCACCGAGCCGATCACGCGGCTGCGTGGACGCGTGTTCAACTACCGCGGCGCCTCCCTGATTCCAACCTTCCATCCCGCCTTTCTTTTGCGCAACCCAGCTGCCAAGCGCGAGGTCTGGGAAGACATGAAGAAGGCGCGGGCCATTCTGCGCGGCGACGACTAGGAGCCAGGGTGGCGCGGCGGCTGGTGTCCGTAGCGGTGCCGGTGCCCGCACTTGACCTTCTCACTTACAGCCTTCCGGACGGGTTGACCCTGCCGCCACGAGGCGCCCGCGTCGTCGTGCCGCTCGGACGCCGAACGCTGACTGGCGTGGCCATGGGCGAGGCAGAACCGCCAGCGCCGGATGTGGAGCTGCGCGACGTCATCGAGGTGCTCGACGAGCAGCCGTTTCTTCCGCCTGATGTGGTGGAGCTCTCGGAGTGGGTCGCGGATTACTACCTGGCCGGTCCGGGAGCGACGTTGTCCGCGGCGATGCCGCCGCACGCGCTGACCAGCCGTGTCGATGCGTTTCGCACCAGACGAACGGTGAGTCTGACCGCCGAGGGACATGATCTCGCCGGCCGAATCGCCGTCGGCCCGCGATGCTCGCCGGGCGAGCTGCCGCGGGCGCTGGGTAGCCGACAGAGCGAGGTGTTGTTGGTGTTGAGGGGCGCGCCCGACGGGTTGAGTGTGTCGGAGCTTGCCGAGCGTGGCATCTCGAGCGCAGTGCTTTCACGTCTTCGTTCGATGGGCCTGGTCACTGCACGCAGGGAGCGGGTTGAACGCGATCCGTTCGCGTCCGGTCAGGCGGTCGCGGCGGAATCGCTCGACACCCCCGCGCGGAGGTTGACGGCGGAGCAGCAACATGCTGTCGATCGGCTCACATCGCTGGCGGAGCAGCGCAGGTTTCAGGTCGCATTGCTGCACGGTGTCACCAGCAGCGGCAAGACCGAGATCTACCTCCACTTAGCTGATGGGGTTCGGCGCGGAGGCCGCGGCGTGCTCATGCTCGTCCCCGAAATCGCACTCACACCCGCAATGGCCGCCGCCTTCAGAGCGCGATTCGGGGATCGAGTGGCGATCCAGCACAGTGGACTCTCCGACGGCGAGCGCCACGACCAGTGGCATCGCATCCGACGCGGCGACGTGGAAGTCGTCATCGGGACGCGGTCGGGAGTGTTCGCGCCGCTGGCCCGACCCGGCCTCATCATCGTCGACGAGGAGCACGACACCTCGTACAAACAGGAGGAGACGCCTCGCTATCACGGTCGAGACGTGGCCATCATGCGCGGCAAGTTTGCCGACGCCCTGGTCTTGTTGGGCTCCGCGACGCCGTCACTCGAGTCGTTCTTCAACACGCGGCAGCAGCGCTATGCGGTTGAAACGCTTTCACGGCGGGTTCACGATCGGGCCCTCGCGACGGTGCGTGTGGTCAATATGCGCGAGGAGTACGCCGTTGATGGGCCCGACGTCGTGCTTTCGCGTCCGCTCCGACAGGCCATCGCCGACCGAGTCGAACGGCGCGAGCAAGTCGTTGTGCTGCTGAACCGGCGCGGCTATGCCACCTCGGTCTTCTGCCGGCAGTGTGGTCACACGATGGACTGCCCCAACTGCAGCGTTTCGCTCACCGTGCATACTGGCCGGCAGACCTGGCGTGCGCGTTGTCACTATTGCAATTTCTCGCGCGTGGTTCCGAAGCAGTGTGTCAATTGCGCCGCCCCGTATCTCGAACACGTCGGGTTCGGCACCGAGCGCGTAGAAGCCGAGATCATCAAGCACTTCCCCGACGCACGGGTGGGTCGCGTCGATCGCGACACGATTCGTCGGCGAGGCAGTTTGACCACGCTCCTGGGTCGTTTCGCCAGGCGAGACCTCGACGTCCTGGTCGGAACCCAGATGATCGCGAAGGGCCACGACTTCCCGTATGTCACGTTGGTGGGAGTGATCTCGGCCGACGTCGGGCTCGGGATGGCCGATTTCCGCGCGGCAGAGCGCACGTTCCAACTCCTCACGCAGGTCGCCGGCCGCGCCGGCCGTGGCGAACACGCGGGGGAGGCGCTGATCCAGACGCTGTTTCCCGGGCACTACAGTATCCGGCTCGCGACGTCACAAGACTACGTCGCCTTCTTCGACAAGGAAATCGAGTTTCGCCGAGCGATGCGCTACCCGCCTGTGATTGCGATGGTGAATGTGGTCGTTCGAGGAAAGAGCTACGACGCTGCCATGAGCGGAGCGGGAGACCTGGCCAGGAAGGCGAGCGAGTTATCGCCACCGACGGGCGGATTCGTCGTGCTGGGCCCTGCGCCGGCACCCCTTACCCGGCTGCGTGGTGAACATCGCGCGCAGTTCTTTCTGAAAGGGACATCACGTGCGGCGATGCGGGTGGCGTTGCGGGAAGCACTCGCGAGCCTGCCAGAACTGGCGCGCCGCGCGTCGGTGGATGTGGATCCGCTGAATGTCCTGTAGTGACGGACACGGCGGCACGGAGGGCCGCGCTGCGCGCGGACTGCCGTAGCTTGCGGAGGGCCGGCTCATGACGCTCGCCGGAAGGCACTCGCTCACGCCGTGTCTTCGACACGCAGTGTCGCACTCCGCTCGAAGAGCGGCCGTCGCAAGCGCCGCCTACCGCACGAAGTGCGGCCTTCCGGCTTCCGTGCTTACTGTCCCATCACGAACGGCTCGAGCGGGGCCGGCGTGAAGCACACGATCAGCATGATGAGACCAAACACGGCGATTACCAGCCGGTTGGCATCGATACGGACCTCGTCGTTGAGCGTTGGCGGGTGATGCGGTCCCATGACGAACAGCATCACGAGCATCAGCACGGACCATACCAGCCAACTCATTGAAACAAATACCAGACCAAGGGCGAGACAGATCGTCACGATCGTCACGAACACCGAGCGTCGCCCGAGCACGGCATAGGCGACGTGACCGCCGTCCAGTTGTCCGATGGGAAAGAGGTTGAGCGCGGTCGCGAGCAAGCCAAACCAGGCCGCAAACCCCATCGGGTGCATGTTGATGGACATCCCGTCAGGCACATCTCCCCACACCAACCAGGCGGCGGCGCGAAAGAGGAGCGGTTCGCCCAACTCCATCCCGGTAAAGTCGTCGGGCAGCGTTTCGACCGTTGACAGCGCCAAGCCCCAGAAAAGCGCTGGCACCGCGATGACAAACCCGGCAATCGGTCCCGCAATCCCGATGTCGAAGAGCGCGACCTTCGACGGAATCCGCTCACGAATCTTGATGAACGCCCCGAGTGTCCCGGTCAGCGGTAAAGGCGCGGGCAGAAAGTAGGGAAGCGAAGCATCCACCTTGTAGTACCCGACAGGCAAGGTAGTGTCCCATCTCATGACATCCGAGGATGGCCAGGACCGTCCCGCTGTACCACAGCCCCTTGAGGTAGAACGAGGGATCGCGCAGCGGCGGAGCGATGACGGCGTCGCCGCCGAACCCTAGCGTGAAGCCGAAGTAGTGCAGCGCACCGACGAAAGTGGTCGTCACCACGGTCAGGACGAGCAACGAGAGGTGTAGCCAGACGCGATCGCGACTGGGCACGGCGGGGGGGAAGGAAAACGGCTCGCGCTCGCTCATCACCGGTGATGAGAACGCATTCTCACGCCAGTCACTCACAGGCTATCCGATGTTTTGGAGCTCTTTGCCTGGCTTGAACCGAATCGTGCGGCCGGGCGGGATGCGAACTTCTTTGCCGGTGCGAGGATTGCGACCGATGCCTCGTTTTCGGGGCTTTACCTGAAAAACGCCAAACCCTCGCAGCTCAATACGTTCGCCACGCTGCATCGAGTGACGCATGGCCTCGAACACAGCATCGACGGCAAGCTCGGCCTTGACCTTCGTGATTTCGGCCAGGCGCGAAACTTCGTTGACGATGTCGACCTTGATCATGGCGTGGGAACGACGTCAGGGCGCTTAACTATCTTATTTCGTGTCACTTACGCTGTCAAACCGGCAAGTGTATGTATCCATGAGGGTTATCGGCCCCAGCATGTTGAGGCAATACACGCCCAGCGCCACAAGCCCTTGTGAGCCTGTAAGATAGGGCCACACTTGCCGTGCCTGTCAAGCGCCTGCCATCCGTCGTGCTCGTCGGACGCCCCAACGTGGGCAAGTCCACGTTGTTCAACCGGTTGACCGGCACGCGGCGCGCCATTGTCACGCCCGTTCCGGGCACCACCAGAGACGTGCTGACTCAGCCCGTGGTCTGGCAGGACCTCAGGCTCGAGCTCACGGATACCGGCGGCATGTTCGGCGCGTCGCAGGATCCCCTGCAGCAGCTCGTAGTCGAACGCGGTCGGCGCGCGCTTCAAGCGGCCGACCTGATTGTGTTCGTCGTCGACGGCCGGGAGGGGCTCGTACCCGGGCGACGAGGAAATCGCCTCGGTAGTTCGAGCGGTCAATGTTCCGGTGCTTCTGGCCGTCAACAAAACCGACGACCGCCGCGCGCGCAGCGGCGCGCTCGAGTTGTACCGCTTGGGGTTCGATCCGATCCTCGAGGTCAGCGCCGAACATGGGTTGGGCGTGGGCGAGCTCCTCGACGAAATCGGCAAGCGCTTGCCCAAGGCCGTGCGGCAACGAAGTCGGGACCCCGACGCCGACGACGCTCAGTCGCACGCGAGCAACAGCCACGATGTCGCACGAGGGTCGGAGATCGCCGTGGCCATCGTTGGTCGTCCGAACGCCGGGAAGTCCTCTTTGGTGAATCGACTCCTCCGCGAGGAGCGCATGATCGTGTCGGAGGTTCCCGGTACGACGCGCGATGCCGTGGACTCGATGTTGAAATGGCATCGGCGGCAGTTTCGAATCGTCGATACCGCCGGGATTCGACGGCCAGGTCGCGTGGCCAAAGGTGGTCAAGTCGAAGAGGTCAGCGTCCTGCTCGCGCGTCGAGCGATTGAGCGAGCAGATGTCGTCATCCTTGTCATCGACTCGCCCGCCGGGGCAACCGATCAGGACGCCGCGATTGCCGGGGCGGCCGACAAGGCTGGACGAGGTGTGATTATCGCCGCTAACAAATGGGATCTGATGAAGTCGCAGGGTCCCGATGCTTACAAGACGTTCGACGATCAAGTTCGCCAGCAGCTCAAGTTTCTCGACTATGCCCCAATCGTGCACCTCTCGGCCAAGAGCGGTGAGCGGACAGCGAAACTGCTGGAGGTGGTTGACGCCGTCGCGGCGGCCCGTCGCATTCGTGTTCCCACGCCCGCCCTCAATCGCTTCGTCGATGGGGTCACCACTCAACATCCTCCGGTAAGCCCTGGGCATCGCAACGTGCGGGTGCTCTACGCGGCGCAAACGGGTGTGTCACCTCCGACCTTCGTCATGTTTACGAACGTGGCCACCAGGTTTCATTTCTCGTACGAACGATTCCTCGAGAACCGATTGCGCGACACGTACGGATTCATTGGCACGCCGATCAGACTGACGGTCCGAAAGCGCTCGCGGGGGCGGTCGATCGACCAAAAACACCGCGGATCGGCGTGATATACTCCAGCGATCAGGTCGTCAACTGATGGCATCGGCCAAGCGAGAGCAGTTCAAGTCTCCGGACGTCTGCGAAATGGCGCAGTTGCAGCCGTATGTGCTGCGGTCGTGGGAAGCGGAATTTCCTGGACTCGGACAGCCAGTCAGCTCGGGTGGGCGCCTATATCGACGCGCAGATGTGGAGATGGTGCTCCGCATCAAGCAGCTGGTGTTCGTCGAGGGGCTGACCCTCGCTGGGGCCCGGCGACGGCTCGAGGAGGAACCTCGCGGCCCGTCGGTGCCGGGCGCGACCGTCGACGACGCGCTCGGCGATATGGCGCGATCCCGGTTGCGTCAGGTGCGCACCGGCCTTGAAGCGATCATGCGGCTGTTGAGTCGAGATGGCTGGCAGTCGGACACGCCCGAACTGCAGCTCGTGCCGCCGTCGGTACCATTGAGGTCGCGGTCGCGAGTGGCGTCGAAGAGTGCTCCGCCGCCGCGACGGTCATCGAAGGCCAAGGCGGCGTCGAGCAAACGGCGACGCGCATCGTAATGTCGAACTAGAGAATCGGGATGTAGCGCAGCCTGGCTAGCGCGCCTGCTTGGGGTGCAGGAGGTCCCGGGTTCGAATCCCGGCATCCCGACCACTTTCTGCGATTGACCCACCGACCCTTGACCTTTTCCTTCCAAAACTCACTATGAACAAAAACGGTGTGATGGCCGTGGTCGTTGTCGTTGTTGCGATTGTCCTCCTGGGCCTGTGGGCCATGCGACGCGGTGAGCCAGGTTTCGCGGGGGCGGACTGTTCGGCCCCGCCAGGTGTGCCACAAAACGTTTCGTACACGATGGAGGGCAAGGCCGTGACGGTCCACTGGTCCCCGGCCCCGCCGACCGACCAGGTCGCGACGTACTTGATTGAGGCGACGACCACTCGCGGTGTCAATCCCACGACGTTCGTGGCGCCAGGCAGCGCGACAAGCTTTCGACGGGAAGGCCCGCCGGCGGTTTATTACGTCAATGTGTTCGCGCGCAACGCGTGCGGCACGAGCGGCGCTTCACCCGAGATGGTGATCACGGTCCAGTAGGGCGATGCACGCTCGATTGTCAGACGTCACCCAATAGAACTGCGACCCATGATGGCGTTTCGGTTGGCGCAGGTCGCGATCACGGGCCTCGCGCTACTGGCACTCATCGTGACGCCGTCTCCTTTGCTGGTCGAGCGTTATTTCGCTCGCGGAGTGTACCCCCGGCTGCAGCAGTGGTTGACGTCGTGGTCCAACCAAACCGGCGTCGCGTTGTTCGACTTCATCACGGTCGCGCTTGCGCTCGTCGGTCTCGGTCTCGTCGTCCACGCTGTTCGCGGCGCGATGCGAGCGCGCTCAGTTCGACCCCTGTTTCGCGGGGGTTGGGTTGTCGTGTGGCTCGGGGCGATTGTCTATCTCTGGTTCCTCCTCGCCTGGGGTTTGAATTACGCGCGGCCAGCTCTGGAAACGACGCTGCCCTATGAGCCGGCCAACGTCACGCCGGACGGGGTTCGGAGGCTGGCGCAGCGTGCAGTCGATGAAGTGAATCGACTCTATGCATCCGGGCACGCCCATGGGTTTCCAGCCTCGGCAGAGATGCCGCCCGCGTTGGTACAGTCGTTCCATGGGGTCGAACGACGGCTCGGCCGGCCGATGCTCACGGTCCCTAGTCGTCCCAAACGCACCGTGTTCGCGACCTTTTTTCGGGCGGCCGGCGTGGATGGGATGCATGCGCCCTTCCTGCTCGAAACGCTCCTCAATCCGGATTTGACCGCACCCGAACGACCAGCGGTGCTGGCCCACGAATGGGCCCACCTCGCCGGCTATGCACCGGAGGACGAAGCGAGCTTCGTGGGCCTCGTTGCCGCGATGCGCGCCGACCCGGCGTCGCAGTACTCGGCCTGGCTGGCGCTGTTGCACGAAGTTGTGGCGCTGCTCGCGCGCGACGAGCAGCAACGCGTACTCGGTGCGTTGGCCGAGGGTCCGCGACGCGATCGGTCCGATATCAGCCGTCGCCAACTGCAGCGCGTGGAACTGGTCGCGCGGACAAGCTGGCGCACGTACGACCAGTACCTGAAGACGCAGGGGGTGTCCGAGGGCGTCGCAAGCTATAGCCGGGTCGTGCGGCTGTTTCTGGGCACCGGCGCTGTGGACTGGTAATGACCCAGGTCCTGGTCGTCGATCCAGAGCGTCCAGATGCGAGGGCGATTGCCATCGCCGCTGAAGAAATCCGTCGCGGTCGATTGGTCGCGTTTCCAACGGAGACCGTGTACGGTCTCGGCGTGCACGCTCTCGATCCCGCCGCGGTCGAGCGGCTGTTTCGCGCGAAGGGGAGGCCCGCCACCGATCCGGTCATCGTCCACATCTCGAATGTGGGTCAGCTCGGAGAGATCGTCCATGAGATCGCGCCCAGTGCGCGCGACTTAGCGGAGGCATTCTGGCCTGGCCCGCTCACGCTCATCCTCTTCAAGCGCGACGTTGTTCCAGACGCGGTGACGGCAGGGGGGCTGACCGTCGGCGTTCGCATGCCGTCACACCCCGTGGCGCTCGCGCTCCTTGAAGCAGCGAAGATCCCGGTCGCGGCGCCGAGCGCGAATCGATTCTCGGGACCCAGTCCGACGACGGCGAGCCACGTGCTAACGGACCTTGATGGCGCGATCGATCTGATTCTGGACGCTGGCCCGACGCCGATCGGCGTTGAGTCGACCGTGCTGGACCTTACTGTGTCGCCACCTCTCGTGAGGCGGCCGGGAGGAGTGACGCTCGAACGTCTCAGACAAGTTGTGCCGACGGTTGTCGAGCGAGTCGGAAACGCACGCGGAGAGCGCACCGCAACCCGCTCCCGGGCAACTGCTCCGACATTATGCGCCGCAGCATCGACTGACGCTGTATCGCGGCCCGGTCGATCGCGTGGTCGCACGCGTCGCCGATGATGCGCGATCGATGGTTTCTCAGGGGCTGAAGGTCGGCGTGCTTGCGCCGCGGGAGGATTTGCTGGCGCTGGCGCCTCGCGTGGCCGCAGTCGCAGCTGCTGGGCGCGTGGTGACTCGTCGCTGTGGTGCGCGCGTCGATCCCGCAGAGGCGGCGCGCGATCTGTTCGGTGCTCTGCGCGAGCTCGATGCCGAAGACATCGACGTGATTCTGGCGATCGCTCCCGAGCCGGAAGGGCTCGGCACAGCCGTCATCGATCGGCTCACTCGCGCGGGCGAAGGCCGGGTGGTTTATCTCTAGGGCACAGGGCATAGGGCATAGGGCATAGGGCATAGGGCGCTGGGTTGGGCTTCGTGCTTTGACTTGCCAGACAGATCCGACTACGCTGGCGTCGCGTACAAGGACGCATCCGGTCCGCGGAAAGGGTAGAAGCCCACCTGTCTTCAACTACGTCTTGCGAACCTTCTTTCAGCCCGATGTGCGGACAGCGGGCGCTTCGATGAAAGGAGGTCGCCCATGTCGACTGATCCCACCGGGACGCCACGCCCCCTTCCTGACCGCCCGAATCTCCGGCATCTCAAGGACCAGGCCAAGGATCTTCTGAAGGCCGGCGACGCAAATTCAATCACGCAAGCCCAGTTCCAGATCGCTCGTCTGTATGGGTTCCCGAGTTGGCCGAAACTCAAGGCCCATGTCGACTCACTCGAGGAGATCGGGCAGCTCAAGCAGGCCATCGACACGAACGATCTCGAGCGCGTCAAGACCCTGATGAGCCGAAACCCCAAGCTGCACCGCGCCCCGCTTGGCTATGCCAAGGCTGGACCGCTGACGTGGGTCGCCGAATGCCGGGTCCCGTGGGAGCCGCCCAGTGCCGCGAGATTGGCGATCGCGAAGTGGATGATCGAAAACGGTTCGGACATTCACCAGGGCGGGGAAGGGCCGCTCGGGAGAGCGGCACTCAACGACAGCCGCATCGCGATGATGGAGCTTCTCGTGTCCTACGGCGCGGATGTGAATGCCAACGGGAATGGAGATTTTCCGATCATCTTTTCACCGTGCGAGGGCATTCATCCGAAGGCGCTGAAATGGCTTTTGGATCACGGAGCGAACCCGAACTGCGGCAACGCTTACGGGCGACACACGGCGCTCGATTACCTGATCGGAACCTACGCGCGTTCACCAGAGCGATTGAGCGCTTGCATCGAGATCCTGCTCGAGGCCGGCGGCACGACGAAGTTCGGCATCCCAGGTGTATTGGAAGTGCTTCGCCAACAGTTCCAGCGCTTGGCTGATCAACTGGAGGCAGACCCCGCGCTGGTGCACCGGCGATTCCCTGAACTGGACTGCGGCAGCACGGGCGGCCGGCGCCTTCTGCTCGAAGGAGCAACCTTGCTGCACGTGGCCGCAGAGTTCGGCAGTCTTGAAGCAGCAAGGCTGCTGCTCGATCGCGGGGCAGGCGTCAATGCGCGCGCGACAGTGAACGATGCGGGGGTCGGCGGGCAGACGGCCATTTTCCATGCGGTGACACAGTTCGGTGATGACGGGTTACCCATGGTGCAGTTGTTGGTTGAGCACGGCGCCGACCTCTCCGTTCGTGTGACGCTCCCTGGGCACTATGACCAGCTCGATGAAGTCGTTGAGTGTACGCCGTTGGGGTATGCATTACGGATTCGGGATGAACCTTTTCGTTCTGGAAGGGTCAGAACCGTGGCGCTTTTGCGTGAACGAGGGGCCGTCGAGTAAGTCGATGGCCCGGGCCGCGCCGCGGAGCGGCGCAAAACCAACACTGTGATCCAGCGAGGCGGAGCCGAACCGCTACGTTGCCTCGCCGGTCCGAGGCGGAGCTTCGCTAGCTCGCTTCGAAGACCAGCGCGCGCATTGGCAGCCGCATCGGACGGGCACCGCCCTCCTGCGCTAATCGCTCCGTCAAGGCCCGCATGATCGCATCTGGATCACCATGGCGTTCCTGGATCTGGTTGAAGACGGGATTCCCAAATACAAGCCCGCGGGCTGCCGATTCGGCCGACTCGCTCTCGCCGACCAGGTCAACGACGTCGCACGTGACGTTCTCGAAGCCGGCCTGTCGAGCCATGCGTTCAACGAGGCCACGGTCGTGCAACCCGAAAGGCGTCTCGTAGAATTGGGGCGGATCCTGAGGGAAGAAGCTTTCGATGACCTCGTTGGCAAGCCTGCCAATCGGGTTGTCCGCAAGCGATCCCCACACGTTGAAGAGGAAAGTGCCCGCAGGCTTCAGTACCCGGCGCGCCTCGCGCAGGGCGGCGACCTTGTCGGCTGGGAACATCAGGCCAAACTGGTTGAGCACGAGATCGAATTCAGCCTCTCCGAACGGCAGGGCGGTGGCGTCCGCCGGTCGGCAGTCGACCCTGGAGTCGTCAGCCAGCCGGGGCTTTGCAACCGCCAGCATCGCCTCGTTGAGGTCGGTGACGGTCAGTCGTGCATCCGACGGCAACGCTCGCAGCAGCTCGCGCGTCGCGATGCCCGTACCCGCTGACACCTCGAGCACCGAGGCGCCCCTCCCCATCCGCGCACGGCCGACCAGATTTCGCGCGTACAGGTTCGAAGAACATCGGGCCCAGCCCCTGGTCGTAAAAGTTGGGAACCGATCCACCGAAGGAATCTACCTGGGTCATGTCGGCAGCGTTAGTGTTGCACGAGCGCCGCTGCCTTCGGCCTTGTTTTCCAGCTTCAGCGAGCCGTCGTGGGCTTCAGCAATCTGGCGGCAGAGCACCAGGCCGATGCCAGAGCCGCCGGGCTTGGTCGTGAAAAATGGAACGAACAGGTTGGAGGTGTTTGAAAGACCAGGGCCTTCGTCCTCGACCCAGATGTCGATCCGCTGTCGGGTGCGACGCCAGCCCACGGTCACGCTGCCGGTCCCAACTTCCAGGCACGCGTCGGCGGCGTTGCGAATGAGATTGATGAACAACTGTTCGATCTGATCGCCGTCAACCACGATCGTCGCATCGGGACCAGGCTTGACGTGTACGGTGACGCGGGTTTCGAGACCCGCAATCTTGACCAGCAGCGGCTTGAGCACCACTGGTGCCAGTCTGGGCAAGGGCAGGCGCGCCAGCCGCGAATAGGCTGCGGTAAACCGGCTGAGCGAATCGGTTCTCGAGGCGATGACCTGCAGCCCGCGCGTCATGTCATCGCGCCAGTCTTCAGGTGGCGGGTTCCGCTGCAGCAGGGTTTCGAGGCTGCCCGCGATCGACTTGATCGGGCCCAGCGAATTGCCAAGCTCGTGGCCGATGACGCGAATCAGCCGCTGCCACGCGTGGCGCTCCTGTTCACGGAGTGGGCGGCTGACGTCCGACAGCACCAGAAGGTCATGCGGCAGACCCCCGAGCCGAAACGTCGTGCGTCGGACCTCCCAGCGTCCAACACTTCCGCCCGGCAGCGAGAGATCGACCACGCGAGGCGCGTCGCCAAACCACGCCGTGACACTCAGCTCCTCGGCGGTGCGACCGAGCATCTGCTCCATGTTGCGACCCATCAGCCGCTCGCCAGTGCGATTGACGATTCGCAGCCGTTCGGCGGGGTCAAAGGCGAAGACCGCGACATCGACCTGCTCCATGACCGTGCGCAGGAGTGCCGTGGCTTCAACGGCACCAAGGCGTTGCTCGTGCAGCGTTTCGGCGAGCTCGTTGATCTCGACGAGCACCGCGCCCAGCGGGTCTTCGGGGTCGGGCGTGCGACCGCGAATCGAAAAGTCGTCCTCGCGCATGGCCGCCAGAAGGTTGGCCACCGTCTGAAGGGGCTGAACGACGCGCTGGCGGACGGACAGCGAAACGCCCAGCAGGACGCCAAGGATCACGACCGTCAACGTCCACTGGACCTTGGGGGTGTAGCCACCGGTCCACAGGATGATGAGGGAGGTCAACACGGCGGGCAGGGCCGCGGCCAGTGTGAGCAGCAGGACCTGCTGGTCGTGAGTCAGCCGGCGCATACGTTGGGGAGCGCTTACAGCTTGTAGCGCTCGAGTCGACGATACAGGGCGCTCCGGCTCAGGCCCAGCGCCCGCGCGGCCTGACTCACGTTCCCGTAGCGCGCCATCGCCTTCTTGATCAGAAACGCCTCGACGTCCTCCAGGCTCATGTCCTCGAGGCGCGCCGGGCTCGTGCCTTCGCTGCGCAGGCCAAGGTCGCTGGCTCGGATGACATTGGCTTGAGACATCAACACGGCCCGCTCGACCGCATGATCGATCTCTCGCACGTTCCCCGGCCAGCGATGATCGAGCAGGATCTGCATCGCCGCGGGATCAAAGCCCGACACGTTCTTGCGGTAACGCTGCGCGTGAAGCCGAAGGAAGTGCCTGGCGAGCAACGGGATGTCTTCGCGTCGATCGCGGAGCGGGGGAAGATTGACCTCGATCGTATTCAACCGGAACAGAAGATCCTGTCGAAACGCGCCGGCGGCGACCTGGGCGTTGACGTCCGCGTTGGTGGCCGAGACCAGGCGGACGTTGACCTTGCGCGTCTTCGACGAGCCCAGGCGCTCGAACTCGCCGGTTTCAATGACGCGCAGCAGCTTTGCCTGCTGACTCATTGGAACGTTGGCAATCTCATCGAGAAAAAGCGTGCTGCCGTCCGCCAACTCGAAACGACCCACCCGGTCCACCTTGGCGTCTGTGAACGCCCCCTTCATGTGGCCGAACAACTCGGACTCGAAGACGCCCTCCGCCATGCCGCCGGCGTTGACGGTGACCATGGCCCGATTCGCACGCGGCGACACCGCGTGCAGCGCTTGCGCCACGAGACTCTTCCCGGTGCCGTTTTCACCCGTGATCAGGACGTTGGCGTCCGACGGCCCGACGCGCGCGATGATGTCGAGCACCGGACGCATCGCGGCCGATTCGGCGAGCAGCGGCGAGTGACCATCGGCCACCAAGGCCTGGTTGGCGGCCTCCAGCTGTCGTCCACGTCGAATCGCCCGGCCCAGCTCCGTCTGCGTACGGACAATCGACAGGAGGCGCTCGTTGTCCCACGGCTTCTGGATGAAGTCGCGTGCGCCGCGGCGCATGGCTTCCACCGCAACGTTCACCGTGCCCCACGCGGTCATCACCACGACTGGAAGCGACTCGTCCGCGGTGTGAATTCGATGGAGCAGGTCGAGCCCCTCATCGCCCGACGTCGTGTCCCGGGTGTAGTTGAGATCCATCAGGACGACGTCGTAGTCTTTGAGCTCCATCGTCCGCAGCATTTGTTGCGGAGACGAAGCCGTGTCGATGAGATAGCCCTCGGGTTTGAGGAGCAGTCGCAGCGCCTCGAGGACATCGGGCTGGTCGTCGCCGATGAGAATTCGCGGCGCGGGCTCGGCTCGCGACGATCCCTGTCTGGTCTGTGGTGCCTCGGTCAACATGGTCTCTCTAAAAGGGCGCAGGGCATAGGGCCTGGGGCACAGGGTAGGGAAAAGGGCAGGACAAAGAGGTTCTAGTCCCTCCCCTATGCCCTGCGCCCTATGCCCTATGCCCTATGCCCTATTCCTCAACCACCCACCCGTCCTTCAGCTTGATGATTCGTCGTCCGTACGAGGCGTTCAGCTCGGAGTGGGTCACCTGTATCACCGTGGTGCCGGCATCGTTCAAGCGCTTGAACAGCTCCATGATTTCGCGACCCTGGTCGGAATGGAGGTTGCCGGTTGGCTCGTCGGCCAGGATCAAATTAGGTTTCGCGACGACGGCGCGAGCGATCGCGACCAACTGTTGCTGGCCACCCGACAATTGATTGGGATACAGGTCCTTCTTACCCACGATGTTGAACCTGTCCAGGATGTCCGCGACCATGCCCTGCCGTTCGGACTTCTTGACGTCGCGATAGGAGAGCGGAAGGTCGATGTTTTCGTAAACCGTGAGGTTATCGAGGAGATGGTAGCTCTGAAACACGAAACCGACGTGCTGCTTCTGCAGCCGCATGCGATCTTTCGCACTCAACTGGTGCACCGGCTCCTCGAACAGCCAGTACTCGCCGGTCCATGCGCTGTCGTGCATGCCCATGATGTGGAGGAGCGTGCTCTTGCCGGCGCCGGACGGTCCCATGATCGACACGAACTCACCTTGCTGGATGTCGGCAGTGATTCGTCTGAGGACGAACGTCTGAGACAAGCCGTGTCGGTAACTCTTATCGATGCTTCGAAGTTTGATCATGATCGGGAGGCAGAAGCCCCGCGCGGCGGGACGAAGCGTCTCTGGTGGATTCGGTGCTCCTGCATTCTGCCTTGTACCGTGGACCTTGTCACTCGGAACGTAAGGCCGCCACGGGGTCGACGCGCATCGCGCGCCGCGCCGGGACGTAACACGCCAGAGCGGCAATCGCGAGCAGCAAGCCGGCGAGCGCCGCGTAAACCGTGGGGTCGGTCGTACTGATCGAGAACAACAAGCCTTCGAGCAGGCGCGTCGCAGCAACGGCGCCCGCCAGGCCCAGCGCAATGCCGGCGGCTGCCAGCGTCAGCCCCTGACCGAGGATGAGACGGCCGACCTGCAACGGCGTGGCGCCGAGCGCGAGGCGTACCCCAATCTCCGGCGACCGCTGCGCAACGGTGTAGCTGATCAAGCCGTACAGGCCGATTGCGGCCAACGAGAGCGCCGCCAACGCGAACGAACCGATGAGGAGCGCTCGAAATCTCGGTTGCCCCGTGACGCGCTCGACGGTGCGTTCGAGCGCTTCAACATCTCCGATCGGCAGTTCGGGATCCAACGACCGGACCGCAGCGCGAACCGCGTTCGCGACCGCCGCCTCTCCCGCGTCACTTCGCACGACAACGCTCATGAAGGGGAGCGTGAAGGTGTTGTGCGGCAGGTAGATCGCCGGCTGTGTCGCGGATTGCAGGTCCCCGCGCTTGGAGTCGCTGACGACCCCCACCACCGTCATCCATGACTGCGGATCGTCGAGATGTCCGCCAATCGCGAGTCGCTTGCCAAGGGCGTCCTGCCCGGGCCACTCCTTGTCCGCAAGCGTCTTGTTGACGAGTGCGGCGCCCTGGCGGTCTGGCGTGTCGGTGAGCTGGACGTCTCGTCCGCGCAGCAGCGCGATGCCCATCGTTTGAAAAAAGCCAGGCGTGACGGAAGTCAGTTGCGCAATCGGGCGCTCGGGTCGCGTTTGGGGAGGTGCCCCCTCCACCGTATAGCCGGCGGCCGCGTTGGCGCCTCCAAAGGGAAGTGGAAAGCCAAGCCCAGAGCGTGCGGTCATCGGATTCGATTGCAGTCGTTCGACTAGCTGCGTGTAGAAACGCGTCTGTGCCGGATTGTCGTAACGCGCCTGAGGCAGTGGCACGAAGACGGAGACGACGCTCGTAACCGTAAAGCCTGGATCGACCGCGCGCAGTCGCGCAAAACTCGTGAGCATCAATCCAGCCCCGATGAGCAGCATCAGCGCCAGCGCGACTTCGCCGACGACGAGCAGCTTCTGGGTGCGGGTGCGCGCGGTTCCCGTGCGACCGCCGTCCTTCAGCGCGTGGCTCGGATCCATCCGCGCGCCCTGCAACGCCGGGAAGACGCCGAACAACACCCCGACGGCCGCCGAAAGAGCCACCGCAAAGCCGGCAACCCGCGGATCCAGTTGAATGTCCGCGAGTCTCGGGATCGACTGCGGGGCGATGGCGACGAGCGCCTGAACACCCCAGTACGCCACCAGCAGGCCGAGGAGGCCGCCAGCGCTGGCGAGAACGAGGCTCTCGGTGAGTAGCTGTCGGATCAAGCGGGCGCGTCCAGCGCCAAGGGCGGTTCGGACGGCGAGCTCTCGCCGCCGACCGGCACCGCGCGCCAGGAGCAGGCTGGCCACGTTGGCGCACGCGATCAGGAGCACGAAGCCTACGGCCCCAAGAAGAACGAGCAGGGCCGTACGGACGTCGCCGACGAGGCTCTCGTGGAATGGGGTTGCGACCGCTGATTCGCCCTGGTTCGTATTCGGGAACTCGCGTGCGGTTCGCTCCGCGATGGCCCTCAAATCCTGGTTGGCGCGCTGGAGTGAGACGTCCGGACGGAGCCGAGCGACAGCCTGAAAGTATTGAACCTCGCGGTTGGCGATCAGGTCGCCCTCAATGGGAATCGGCGACGTGGGCACTTCATTCGGGGCGAGCACCCAGAAGTCGACATCGGCGGGATGAACGAAGCCCTCTGGCATCACGCCGATGAGGCTCATCGGCACACCATTGAGGCGCACGGTGCGCCCGACAATGTTGGGATCGCCACCCAGATGCTGTCGCCACACCTTTGTTGACACTACCGCTACACGAGGTCCACGCGACGAATCGGCCGCTTCGCTGTACACGCGCCCCAGTTGGGCCGGCACACCGAACACGTCGAAGAAGCCTGCGGTGGTTTCCAGGGACGTCAGTCGGACCGGTTCGCCAGCACCGATCAGATCGACGATTTCTTCGCGATACCCCGCGAAGGCGGCCAGGCTCTGGTTGCTCTTCTTGTAGTCGATATAGTCCGCTGCCGAGAACGCGCCTCCCTCAGCGTTCGGTGTGGTGCGCGCAACATTGACAACCGCAGTGGCGTCGGGAAAGGGAAGGGGACGCAACAGGATGCCATCGACGACCGAGAAGATCGCGGTCGTGCCCCCGATGCCGAGCGCGAGCGTGATGAGGGCGATGAGTGTGAAGCCCGGCGTGCGTCGCAGCGACCGGAGCGCGTAGCGGATATCTTGAAGAATCACGGCCTGCGGTCCACGGTCCACGGCCTACGGTCTACAGTCCACGGTTCACGGCGAGGAATCAGTTTCCAGTTTCCAGTTGTCAGTTCAAGGGACTGATCAACTGTTAACTCGCAACTGCCCGTGGGCCGAAGACCGTGGGCCGTGGGCCGTGGACCGTGGACCACACGCGTTAGACGACCGCGACGCTCTCCTCGACGATGCGGCCGTCGAAGAGATGCACGCTGCGATCGGCATGTGCGGCGTAACGGGGATCGTGCGTCACCATGCAAATCGTCGCGCCCTGGCGATGGAGCTCGCGCAGGAGATCCATCACCGCTTCGCCGTTCTTGGAGTCGAGGTTACCCGTGGGCTCGTCCGCCAGCAGGATCGACGGCTGTCCACCGACGGCGCGCGCAACCGCGACGCGCTGCTGCTGACCGCCGGAAAGCTGCGATGGCAGGTGCTTGGAGCGGTGCGCCATGCCCACCCGTTCGAGCGCCGCGTTGGCACGCTCACGACGCTCCGCCGACTTCATCCCGCGATAGATGAGCGGCAGCTCGACGTTCTCGAACACCGTCAAATCGCCAATCAGGTTGAAACTCTGGAAGATAAACCCGATTTCGCGGTTGCGGACCCGCGCGCGCTCCGACAGCGAAAGGTTGGCCACCTGGTTGCCATTCAGCGTGTACTGGCCTTCCGTGGGTGTGTCGAGCAGCCCCAGAATGGCCAACAGCGTCGACTTACCGCATCCCGACGGGCCGGCGATGGCGACGTACTCGCCCTGCTGGATCTCCAAGTGGATGCCGGCGAGCGCGTGCGTCTCGACCTCGTCGGTGTAGAAGACCTTCTTGATGCCCTCGAGCTTGATGAGCGGCTGCCCTGAAGCGTTCATGCTGACTCCTTTACTGCGAACGTTCCAGGGGAACGTTCGAGACCCCTGCCTCTTACCGCAACCGAATTCGTGGGAACTGATCCCACGCCGACATATCCGAGAGCACAACCTGATCACCTTCGGCGAGCCCGCCGAGGATCTCGATCGTGTTGACCGAGCTGCGGCCCAGTTGCACCTGCGCACGCGAGGCTTCGCCCGTGGTCGTATCGACCTTGAAGAGTCCTACCGTGCTTTGCTCCTGCCCGAACGCTGGCCGGCCAACGTGCAGGACGTTGTCGAGCCGAATGATCTCGATCTCGCCGTCAACGCTCAGGTCGGGCCGTGCGCCGCGTGGCATCTCGCCGATGAGCTCCACGTCGACCGTGACCGTGCCCTGCTGGGCCGCGGGATCGATTCGAATGACTTTGCCTTCGATGATCCCGTTGCGGGTATCGACCTTGGCCTTCTGGCCCATGGCCAGGTCCCGTGCCTGGGTCTCTGCAATGCGCAATTCGGCCTTGAGCCGCGTCGGATCGGCCACGCGCGCGAGGTTGAGGCCTGGCGTGACCTGTTGCCCGACGTTGACGGTGACCTGTTCCAGAACGCCGTTCATGCCGGCGCGCACCTTGAGCTGATCCACTTGCTGTTGTCGTAGAGTTCTCATCGATCGCAACTGATCGATGCGCGCTTGTTGCGCCTGGAGCTGGGCCTTGACGTTGGCCTCGGTCACCTGGACGCGTTCCTGCTCGATCTTGTTGCGCTGTCCTAGCGACTCCGCCCGAACCGTCGATTGATTCTTCAGGATTTCTGCGAGCAGCCCTTCCTTGTGAAGGTTGTCATCGACCTGCTTTTGCAGGACGGCCGACTTATAGTCAGCTTCGACGGTTGCTGCAGCAGCGCGCTGGTTCAGGCGTTCGGTCGCGAGCTTCGTCTCAAGACTGTTGTAGTCTGCCTCAGCTGCGCGGAGTTGCTGTTCGGCCTCGCTCAGCGACTGCTGAAGCGTCGGCTCCGTCATTTCAAGAACGATGGTATCGGGCTCGACGATGGCGCCGGGGCGCAGGACGATGCGCTCGACGCGTCCCTGCGTGACGGCCGGGATGATTCGCCGCGCCTCGTCGACCGGCACCAGGGTGCCGAGCCCGCGCACGTTGACCTGCATCGAGCCGCGTTTCACCGTATCGACCCACACGGTTGCGCGCTCGACCGTCGGTGCGGCTGGTTTGAGCCGCGCCAGAACCACCGACACGAGGCCGACGACAAGGACGCCGGCAACGGCGAAGGAAATTCGGCGCAGTTTCTTCTGGCGCGCTACGGACGCTGGTCGTTGAATGTCCATTTCGAAAGCTTCCACGGCTCCGGTGCTTCGAGGTGCCGGCCCCGCCAAAACCCTGGCAGCGGAGGTGTCCTGCGAGGGTCGGGAGCGGCGTACTCAAGAAGTCGTTTGCCGAGCATGGGGTTAGACGTTAGTTGACGGCCAGAAAGATGACAGCCGTGTGGAAAACTCATGTCAAAGGATGTGCCAGCCGCCCGTCAATGGTCAACATGTTGAGGAAACGAGAGTTACCCGGCGAAGGTTCCCGTTGGGTTTTGTTCAGGTGTCCGTTTCCGGGACGACGGGCAATACTTTCGGACAAGGGTTCTGGACGGGGGTTCTGAGCGACGGTTCTAGACGATGGTTCTGGACGATGGTTCTGGACGATGGTTCTGGACGATGGTTCTGGACGATGGTTCTGGACGATGGTTCTGGACGATGGTTCTGGACGATGGTTCTGGACGATGGTTCTGGACGATGGTTCTGGACGATGGTTCTGGACGATGGTTCTGGACGATGGTTCTGGACGATGGTTCTGGACGATGGTTCGACGATGGTTCTAGAAAGAAACTGATCGATGTTAGGCCGCAGGCCGGACCTCCACAGAGAAGCCGAGTCCCTCGAGGCGTCGAATGAGACGTCGGGTGAGATGAGCTTTGGTTCGGCGTTCGAAGTAGTCGGCACCCAGCTCGCGGTACGTGACATCGTCTTTGAGAATGTAGTACGCGGCTGTCAGGATAGACGCGGCCACGGCCAGGATCGCCTTCTTGGGTCCGCGCCGACTCTTGAGGCGAAGAAACTGCGCCCGGAGGTACGTGTCGCGCGTACGAGCCGCCACCCAGGCGACTTGGACGAGCGTGGTCTTGAGCCACGGGTTGCCAGGCCGCGTACGCGTCGAAAGCCGCTTGCCGGCACTCTCCTGTTGGCGAGGACAGAGGCCGGCCCACGAGACCAGGTGTCCGGCCGTGGGGAACCGACTCATGTCGAATCCGATTTCTGCGACGATGACGCGCGCGACCGTACGCCCGACCGCGGGAATCGTCATCAGTCGGTCGACGGCGGCTTGAAAGGGCGCGAGGGCCTCACCCAGGCGCGCCTCCACCTCGCGCACCGCGGCGTCGAGCGCATCAATGTGTGTGAGGTGCAGGCGCAGGAGGAATCGGTGATGCGGCGTCACCCGGCCCTGCAACGCCGCGATGACGGCGGGACGGGATGCCTTCAGCCGTCCTTGACTGAGGTCGGCGAGTCTTTCGGCATCCTGCTCCCCGCGAATGATCGCCTCGATCATGGCGCGTCCGCTCATTCCCATGACGTCGCTGATGACGCTGGTGAGCTTCAGATTGGCATCCTCGAGGACCTTCTGGATGCGCAACGTGTGCTGGGCGACTTCACGCACCAACTGCTTCCGCGTGCGCGTCAGATCCCGGAGCTCGTGTATCGCCGCGGGCGGGACGAAGCTGCTCCGAATCAAGCCGTGGGCCAGCAAGTCGGCAATCCACATGGCATCGTTCACGTCGGTCTTGCGACCCGGCACGCTACGGATTTGCAGCGCGTTCGCCAGGATGAGATCGAACTGCCCCTCCAGCACGTGCCAGATGGGCTTCCAATAGACGCCGGTCGACTCCATCGCCACATGGGTGCACCCGTGCGCCGTGAGCCAGTCAGCAAGCGCCAACAGATCGGCAGTCGCCGTGCCGAAGGTGCGCACCTCCTGCTGGACCGTCGAACCGGACGCCACACGTGCGCAGGCGACGACGGTTTGTTGATGCACGTCGAGTCCGGCACACCGCGGATACAGGACCTCCATCGTGACCTCCTCATGGTGTCAGCGAGGAGCCCGCATCATCGAAGTCTAGAAGGCGCGCTCTCCGGTCTGCGACCGGTGGCAACAGTCTGGGGTGCTCGCGGGGCTCCGGGTCCGACTGATATTCGGGCTCAGGGCACCACTGATAAACCGACCTCTGTGCTGACACGCGAGGCGTACTCTACGCCGTCCATGTTTCATGCGCAGCGGATCCGCGCACGGGTGTGGGGCTGATATGGAAAGACCGGTGTCAATAGATCGTTAAGTACCATCGGTCGTTAGCAAAGTCAGCCCGCACCCTATCAAGCCATCCGGGTGCGGGCGTTGACTGTACCCAGGTATCTGATCGGCCGAGCGGCAACGACGATGAATCACTCTGATATTCGCGGGTCGGAACCGCATGACCATGATTCGTCGGGAGCTGCTTCGCTCTAGAAACGCGAGTTCGAGACCGGAGTCTGTATCGCATAGACCGCTCGAAGATTCTCCTTTCGACAATCGGCCCGATCAGATCACTGGGTCAAGGCGGCCCACACGAAGCCGGTGAGCTCGCGGGCCACGGCGGTGACGATGTGTTGCTTCGGCTTGCCGCGCGCGGCCAGGCGCTGATAGCGCCGATGCAGCCGCTGTGGTGCGGTCCAGGCCTGGGCGATGATGGCCGCTGGGGCGCCACGTTGGCGCGCCCGTAGCGTGTCACCGACGAACGGATGATGGCGGTAATGCCATGCGGATTCGACGAGGACGCGCCGCAGATGCGCGTTCCCGGTCTTGGTGATCCCGCCTTGGGCGCGCTTGGTGCCACTGGAATGTTCGGAGGGGACTAAGCCGACGAACGCCATCGTGCGTGGCGCGGTGCCAAAGCGGCGCGCGGCGCCGAGTTCGGCGGCAATCGTCAACGCCGTCAGGTCGTCGATGCCGCGGAAGCATCGCAGTCGCTGCACGCGTGCCTGCAGCGGCTCGAGCGTCAACAACGCGCGCAGATCCTCTTCGACCGCGCGCAGGCGGGCGACCGTTTCTTCCACGGCACGCAAAGACGCACGATGGGTCTGATCCAACGCCGGAAGGGGCCACGTCTGCCCGCGCAGCCACGTCTCGTGACGCTTCGACCACGCCTTCTTTGTGGCCGTGAATCGGCGGCCATGCCGCAGGAGGAACTTCGACAACCGATGGCGCGCCCGCAGGAGGTCCGCTCGGATGTCTTCGCGGCAGCGGAGTAAATCGCGGGCAGCTTCCTCCTGCTCGGTGGGAATGTGGATCGCCGTCAACGCCCCGGCTCGATAGAGGATCGCCAAGTGGCCGGCGTCGCGGCGGTCAGTCTTGACGCGATCGCCTGGCCGACGAGGAATCAACGCGGGGGCAATCACGTCGCAGGCGATCCCCTGCTGCGTGAGCGCCCGCTGCAACTCGAAGCCACACGGCCCCGCTTCGTAGCAGCACTGAACCCCACCCTGACGGGCGATTCGTTTTACAAACCGCAGAATCGTCGGGGTCTCCGAGGCCAGGCTATGGAACGCGGGCGTCTGCCCTCCCGGCCACAAGACCGCCGCCACGGTCGTCGCCGCGTGCTGATCAAATGCAATCAGAGGAGTAGACTTCATGGTGACCGACCTCCGTTGTATGCGGCTCTGCTTTGAGCTGTCGCAAGTCCAAAGTAACCCGCGACAGATGCAAAGCCGAGGTCGGTCTTTCCATATGGTCTAGACGATGGTTCTGGACGATGGTTCTAGACGATGGTTCTGGATGAACCACCGTAGGGAACCCCCGTCAAGAACCCTGTGAAGAACCCCCGTCAAGAACCCACCGTCAAGAACCCTCGTGAAGAACCCCCGTCAAGAACCCTCGTGAAGAACCCCCGCCAAGAACCCCCGTGAAGAACCCCCGTCAAGAACCCCTCGTCAAGAACCCTCGTTGAGAACCCCCGCGAAGCCGTCGGGATCTGTCACGCCTTCGGTCGCGATCGCCAGGACTCGTGAGTTGCCGCTGAGCTTCAGAGCCTCACGCAGCTCGTCAGCTGCCGGATCGCCGAGGGTCGCGAGCAGTCCGGCCAGCGACGCTGCGCCCGAAGCGCCCGCTTCGATCTGAGGATCGCCGCCGGCCGGCAGGGCCAGCCTTCGCATGGCCTCGCGAGCCCACTGGTCCTCGACTGCGATGTAGCCGTCCACAATCGACCGAAATGGCTTCGAACGCGATCGGGGACATCTCGCCGCAGCGCAGGCCACCCATGATGGTCTCAAGCGGGCCGCCGACGACTGTTGGGGCGTTTGCCCTGACAGAGGCCTGAACACACGCCGCAGAAAGTGGTTCGACAGCGACGATCGATGGTCGTTGATTCCCGTATCGCCAGTTGGCCCAGCATGCCGCGGCCGCCAGCAGTCCACCGACACCGGCCTGCACGAAGATCACGTCCGCCGGTGAAGATGATTGCGACTCGACTTCGTCGAGCAGGCGGGTGTACCCCAACATGATCAGCCGCGGGATCTCCTCGTAGCCCGCCCATGAGGTGTCCGAGATGATCGTCCACCGCTCGCGAGCGGCGTCACTCAGCATCGATCGCACGGCATCGTCATACGTGCCGGCGACCCGCTGGACCGTGGCGCCCTCGAGTTCGATCGCCACGACGCGCGCTCGAGCGACGGAATCGGCCACGTAAACGACCGCTGAACATCCTTCCAGTCGTGCCGATCGTGCGACGGCGCGTCCATGGTTCCCCTCGCTCGCGCAGGCGAGAGTGGCACCAGGACGAATCAAGCCACGGGCCTTGAGCGTGGCAATCGCAAACGTTGCGCCGACCGCCTTGAAGGCGTTCAGGCCGAAGCGACGGGTTTCATCCTTAATCGAGAGCTGGGCGAGGCCCAGGCGCTTCGCCTGAGCGGGGAACAAATGCAGGGGTGTTGGCAGCAGGTTCGGCCGCGCCGCAAAAAACGCGCGCTGCTCTGCGAAGTCTTCATCGCGAAACAGATTCCGAGCCGTGCGCCCATCCGGCGCCACGAATGTCAGTGGCATTTGAAATGGGTCGACAGGGCGATTACTGCAACGGCCGACCCGTGATCCACACGCTCCGGATCCTGCGCGTGTTGCGAATATCCTCCAGAGGATTTGCGTCCAAGACGAGCAGATCCGCCGACGCGCCCATCTCAATCGATCCGAACTGACCGGCGCGACCATGACAGCGAGCCGCCTCGCCTGTCGATGCGACCAGCACCTGCATTGGCGTCATGCCGGCTTCCACCATCATCTCGAGCTCGAGATGCTCGAAGAAACCCTGCCAGCGTCCGGCCGGCCCCGTGTCCGTGCCCATCGCGATTCGCACGCCGGCGTCGGATAACGTTTTCAAGTTCCGCTTGGCAACCTCGAGGGCGTCTTTGTACCGGAGGCCTTGCTTGTAGGCGCCGCTTGCCTGAACCTGAGCCTGACGGGACGGGTCCGACAGTTCGTCCGCGATCGCGGAGCCAGCGCCTTTCAGGAAGAAAGGATCTCGCACCCACGGGGGCGTCGATCCGTAGACGAAGGTCGAGACTTCGCGCATCAGCGTCGGTGTGTAGCACCCGTTTCGCGCCTTCAGCTCGCGCGTGAAGTCCGCGTCCACCGGCACGTCGCGCACGCTGTGGGCGATCACGTCCGCTCCAGCCACTAGCGCTGCCTTGGCGTCCGCAAGATAGAAAATGTGAGTGGCCACGGGCAGCTTCAACTCTTCGGCTCGTGTGATGGCCGCGCGCCATGCCTCCTCGGGCATTTTCTTCGAGCTTCCAAGGTTGTCATCGATCCGGAGCTTCAGGAGATCCGGCTTCATCGCCGCAACTTTGTCGGTCAGCGATCGCGCATCGACGGCAGTGGCACCGTTGATCACGGGGCCAGCCAGGAAAACACGCGCGCGATCGAGCGCACCACTCGACTGTTCGTTGCGCAGTTGAAAGGCCGCTTCCTGATCGTCACCAAGACTGAAGACCGTGGTCACACCGTACTGCGCGTAGGTCTTGAGTTGCCGCAGCAGACCGTCACGGGTGTAACCAGCCGGGTCATTCCGCATCCCGTTGGCGGCCGTCAGATGGCCGTGAGCGTTGACGAGTCCGGGAATGATCGTGGCCCCGCCGACGTCGATGCGCTGCGAACCTTCCGGGACTTGGACCGACGTTGCTTGACCGATCGCCGCAATCTTGCCGTCCCGAACGATGATGGTCGCACGGTCGATCATCCCGCCTTTACCGTCGATGACACGCGCCCCAACAAGAGCTGCCGTCTGTCCCGACACGACACCTGGCGCGACCAGCACGGTAAGGGCAAGGACAGCGCAGTGGAGGGTTCGGGTCCAGGCAGGAGGGGGCTGTGACATGCCGCACAGGCTAGCACGAAGCGACGCAATTAACGGCCAGCGGGACGGCTTGCGATATGATCGACGGATGATCGCTCATCGTTATCCGGAACACTTCCTGGCGCCGATGCGGGAGGAACTCGACCGCATTGGTTTTACCCAGCTGAATACAGCGGACGCCGTGGACGAAGCGGTCCAACGTCCAGGCACGACGATGATCGTCGTCAATTCGATTTGTGGATGCGCGGCGGGCAAGGCCCGGCCCGCGATTGCCATGGCCCTACGCGGCGATCTGCGGCCCGACCATTTAACGACGGTCTTCGCGGGGGGTGACGTGGAGGCCACCAGTCGCGCGCGCGAGCTGATGGCGCCCTATCCGCCGTCGTCGCCGTCAATTGCGATCCTCAAGGACGGCAAGCTGGTCTACATGATGGAACGGGGAGACATCGAGATGAGCGGCGCCGAGGCCATTGCGGCCCAGCTCAAGGCCGCCTTTGCGGAGCACTGCGCTTAGCCTCCCGAGAAAGTTCCAAGGTTCCAAAGTTCCACGGTTTCACGGTTCCAAGGTTCCAAAGTTCCAAGGTTCCGGGGTTCCGTCCGCTGTTCGTGTCATTCCTGGCCGGGTTCATCGGCGTCTTCGAGGTAGCGAATTAGGCCAACCGCGGTTCCAATAGCGCGTCGGGTACAGATTTCGTAGCGTGTGAAGTCCGGACTAGAAAGCAATCCGGCCTTTTGCGCTTCGATGAGGATATTGAGAACTTCAGTCTCTAAGCCCTTCGCAATTCTGACGAACTGTGCGAGCTGTTTCGGTTTGAATCGACCAAAACCTTCGGCGATGTTCCTCGGCGCGGACGCCGCAGCGTCGCTTAGTTGTTCTGCACGGCGAAAGCGAACCCTCAGGCCAGGCCGAGCCAAGAGCTCCTCAACCAGCATGCGATGTTCCTCGGCACGCTGCCAGGCGGCGAAGTCCCGAAAGTCGCGAAGGCCAGCCATGAGACACTCGGGTGCAAGCGGGCGGCCACGATAAATCTCGTGAAAGATCATCGATATCGAAGCTTCGTCACGTTCTGGTTGGAAATTTGTGATCGATTCAGGCGTGCGTGCAGTCTCACTTCCTGCGATCGCCAACAGACGAACCTGGAACCTTCGAACCCGGAACCTTGGAACCTTGGAACCTTGGAACCGCGGCGCTAGCCGCCGCGAGTGTGCATTTCGAGGTGCGGATCACGCTTCAGAGAACTGAGCGGAATCATCGGTGAGCGATCACGGACGGCCAGGCGCTGTTCGGCGCCTCGATCGCTACGTCCGCGCCAATCCTCAGAAATGAGTGCTGCAAGCTCTTCGTTCGTTGCGCCGGCTCGCAGCGCTCGACGCAAATCGCGACCGCGTGTCGCGTACAGGCAAAGGAACCACATGCCATCCGCCGTCAGGCGACTCCGGTCGCAATCCTGGCAAAACGGCGCGGTGGTTGACGCGATGATTCCGATCGTTGTGCCGTCGCCGAGACGATAGCGCGCAGCGGGCGCAGACGACTCTTCCAGGATTGGCACCACGGTGCCGTAGTGCTCGCCGAGCCTGGCCAGCATCTCGTCGCGCGAGACGACCTGCTCGACGCTCCAACGGGTGGCGCCCCCGACGTCCATGTATTCGATGAAGCGAATCTCGGCGCCGCGAGCCTTTGCGAACTCGACCATCTCAATCAGCTCGTCGTCGTTGACGCTGCGAATGACGACGGTATCGATCTTGAAGCCGGGGAAAAGCGGCGTCGCAGCGTCGATGCCCTCCAACACCCGATCGAGTTCGTCGTACCGTGCGAGCTGCACGAATCGGTCGCGACGGAGCGTATCGAGGCTGATGGTCAATCGATGAAGGCCCGCATGTCGAAGGGCTTTCGCCATCGACCCGAGCAGGACGCCATTGGTGGTCATCGCCAGGTCGTCGAGCCCGGGCTTCGCTGCGAGGCGTTCGATCAGAACGGGAAGATCCTTCCGGAGGAGCGGCTCGCCGCCGGTGAGTCGCACCTTGCGTACGCCCAGCGAGAGGAATACGTCGACGAGCCGGTCAATCTCTTCGAACTGAAGAATGTCCTCGCGCGGCAGCCAGATGTAGTCCTGCTCGGGCATGCAGTACTGGCAGCGCAAGTTGCACCGGTCGGTGACCGACAGGCGCAGGTTGGCCAGCGGCCTGTTCTGGGTGTCACGCAGCATCAACAGTTTCGATTATGTCAGGAAAGAACACGAAAGGGCGACTGCCGGCGTGTGCGGTCGTGGGGCAGAAACGGATGGTCGGCGATTTGACCGCCGAATCGAGCATCCCACCGGCCCGGAACGGGCGTGTGACAGGACGGGCACGTGCCATCCGATTTCACGTGATATCCCTGGATGTGATAGCCGAAGCGCTCGACGAGTAGTTGCGAACATGTTGGGCAGCGCGTGTCTTCGAGGTCACCGACCGCGCCGGGCAGGTTCCCCGCATACACGTGATGCAGGCCCGCGCGTTGTCCCAGCGCCGCGGCTCGGCGCAACTGGGCCGCCGTGGTCGCGGCCGTGTCTTGCATGCGATAGTCCTGGTGAAAAGCCGTGACGTGCCAGGGAATGTCGCGCGAGACCGACGCCAGAAACTCGGTGAGGGCCGTCAGCTCTTCGTCCGAGTCGTTGAATCCTGGCACGAGCAATGTGACGATCTCGACCCATACCCCGCGGCGATGCAGCGATCGGATGGTGTCGAGGATTGGCTGGAGCCGACCACCGAGCTTTCGGTACTGACGGTCATTGAAGCTCTTGAGATCGACCTTGTAGACATCGATCCAAGGCGTGAGGTAATCGAGCACTTGCGGGGTCCCATTGCCATTCGACACGAAGCCGGTTGCCAATCCGCGAGCGCGTGCCGCCTGAAACACGGCCACCGCCCATTCGACCGTGATGAGCGGTTCGTTGTAGGTCGAGACCACGACGCGCGCACCTTGTCGCACGGCGTCCGCTGCCAGCCATTCGGGATCGACGTCGCGCGGAGGCGCCGTCGCCGCGGGATCGCGCAGCGCCTGGGAGGTCACCCAGTTCTGACAATAGGCGCAATGCAGATCGCAGCCGAGCATCCCGAAGCTGTAGGCGAGCGCACCCGGCCAGGCGTGGAAAAACGGCTTCTTCTCGATGGGATCGCACTGGAGACCGGCAACGTATCCCCACGGCACGCGTAGGCGTCCACCATCGTTGTAACGAACCTTGCAGACGCCAAGGGCTCCGGGCGGGATTGCGCAGTCGTGCCCACAGGCGTGGCAACGGACCCACTCGCGATCGAGCCGATCGTACACCTCGCCCTCACGAGTGCGCTGGTTCAGCAGCTCGCTCAGGCTCGACACACCTTCAATTGTACCCGGGCTGGCTTTTCCGTGGCTTCAGGTAAATCGGCCGAGCCTGCCGTCGTAACTCCAGCAATGCGCGTCGTGTGGGTCGTAGCGTGTCTTTTGGTCGGGGTTGTCGATGCGGCCGCTCAGGATCGACGGATTTCGGTTCGGGTGGAAGACCCCTCCGGCGCGACCATTCCTAACGCTCAAATCATCGTGCTGGCTGGGGCGGATGTGATTGCCGAACAGAACGCCGACGGGCGTGGGTTGGCAACCATCAACGTTCGCCAGGCCCAACAACTGAAGCTGGTGGTGACCGCGCCCGGCTTCGCCTCGACCGAGGTCGAAGTCACTATCCCGCCACGGGTGACCAATCATCCAGTGACGGTGTCGATGGCGCTGGCCGCGATTGAGACCGACGTCACGGTGTCCGCGACCGAAGACTCCGCCGCGGGCGGTCTCACCGAAACACTTTCACAAGCCGAGATCGATCAACTCCCCGACGATCCTGAGGAGCTGCAGCGCATGCTCGAAGAGATTGCGGGGCCGGGAGCCACGATTCGGGTCGACGGCTTTACCGGGGGGCGATTGCCCACACGCGATCAGATCGCTCGCATTGTCGTTCGTCGTGACGCGTTTTCGGCCGAGTTCCATCAAGTGGGGCAGGGCCGTGTGGAGATTGCGACCCGACCCGGTGTGGATCGTTGGCGAGGCAATGCGGGGCTGACGCTGCGGCCGAGCGGCTTGTCTGCGCACAACGCGGTCGCCCGCACGGCCAAGGCGGGCACGTTGATGCGGGTGAACGCCTTCGCGGCTGGACCGCTGGTGCCAAACCGCATCTCCTTCTCAGGGAATATCGAGAGCTCCTCGTCCGAGGATACGCGCGGCATCGCCGCTGTCACTCCACAGGGCCCCTTCGTGGCGGCGCTCGCTCAGCCGTACGACAACCGGGAAATCTCGGCGCGCACCGAAGGACTGTTGACCAAGACGACGCTCTTCCGCGCGTCGTATGCGCGTAGCAGCTCGGAGCGTGACAATCAGGGCATCTCGGAGCTCGATCTCCCGATGCGCGGCTATCTGCGCAAAGACTCCGAGCACGAGCTGCGCTTCTCGCTCGAGGGCGGGCAGCGACGCCCGTATCATGTCCGCCTTCAGTTCGATCACGCCACTGGCGCGGTGATCCCCGAAACGGTGGCGCCCACAATCGTCGTCCAGAACGCCTTTCGTGCGGGTGGCGCGTCCACCAACGGCCAGGACCGCAATCGCAGTGTGGTCGCCGATACGATGTTCACTCTGAAGGCGCGACCCTACACCCTTCGAGTTGGATCGCTGGTCACCTGGGACCGGAACGATCTCGGGCAGTTGCGGAATACGCTCGGCACGTTCACGTTCACGCACATTGCAGCCTACGAGGCGGGCCGTCCCGCGACGTTCACGCAGCGCGTGGGCGCAGTTCCACTGGCGTTCTCGGTCACGCAAGGCGCCACCTTCATCCAAGCCGAATTCACTCGGCGTCGGTGGAACATCGGGATGGGCGCGCGCTACGAATGGCAGTCTGGGATCGACGATCGCACTGCCATCGCCCCGCGGATTGGCGTGTCGCGGCAGTTCGGTCGGAATGGCCGGACGAGCCTGCGCACCGGTTACGGATGGTTCTACGGATGGATGCCGGCCCGCATCGAAGAAGAGACCAGACGCCTCGCGCAGGGATCGTCCGAGGAAGAGGTCATCATTTACGATCCCGGCTATCCCGATCCGTATGGTCAGGGGACGCAGACGTCACAACGAGAGCCCCCGACGCGGCTCGATCTAGCGAGTTCGGCGGAGTTGCCACGTTGGCAGCGGACATCGGTTGGTTTCGATCACCAGATTCGGCAGGGCCTGCGCTTCAATCTGGACGGCTTCTACGAGCGGACCTCGAACGACTTTCGATCGCTCGATCTGAATGCGCCGATTGACGGCGCGCGCCCCGACCCGCTCTCCGGCCGCATGCTGCTCGTCCAGTCGATCGGACGATCGACGCGCACCGGGTTCAACGTTGACCTGTCGTTCTCGCCGCGGCCAGGCATGTTCAGCAATCTCCGCTATGGCTACTCGAGAACCTTCAATGATGCCGACGATGCGCTGACGCCCCCCGCCACAGGGACATTCGAGACCGAGTACGGTCCCTCTCGAGGGGATTCCCGTCATCGTCTCAACTGGAACGTTGGCGGTCCCATCATCTGGGGTGTGACGGCATCGATGAATGGCCGCCTGCAGACGGGCTCGCCCTACAACATCACGACCGGCCTGGATAACAACGGCGACGCGATCTTCAACGATCGCCCGATCGGCGTCGGGCGCAACACGTTGCGCGGGTTGCTCACGACCCAGACGGATTTCAGGCTGTCGTGGTCGATTCCCCAGTTTCGTCCGAACGGCACGGCGGTCTTCCTGCAACGCGGCCCGGGAGGCCCAGGCGGCCCCGGGGGCCCTGGCAATCGCGGTCCGAGCCGCCGGTTCGAGATGTATCTGTTCGTCCAGAACGCTTTCAACCGCGTGAACTACAGCTCGTATGTCGGTGTGCTCACCTCGCCATTTTTTGGCCGCCCAACGTCCGCACAAGCAGCACGACGGATCGAGCTGGGGTGGCGATTTTCTTTCTAAGGGCACAGGGCGTAGGGCAAAGGGCCAGGGGAGGGCAAAGGGCGGTCCCTGATCCCTCCCCTGTGCCCTGCGCCCTGTGCCCTGCGCCCTTCTTCAATACACCGATCGCTGCGCTTCCGTGGTCTTCGAGGCGAGCGCGAATCGTGGCTGGGGCGTTGCATCTCCGGCAATCAACGCCGCGACATAGCGGCCGACGGCGGGACCATGCTTGAAGCCGTGGCCCGAGCCGCCGCCAACGATCCACACGTTCGACCAGGCTGGATGACGGTCGATGATGAAGTCTCCCGACGAGGTGTTTTCATACTGACAGACGCGCGCATCAACGAGTGGGGCGTCGGCTAACCCCGGGAAGCGCCGCGCCATCCAGTCCCTTGTATTGAGGACGACCTGCGGGTCCACGACGCGGTCGGTTCGATCCGGATCGATTGGCGGCCCATGGCGATCGATGCCGACCTTGAACCCTTGCGCGTCGAGATCGGGCACGCCATAGAAGCCAGCGGCGAAATCGATCCAGACCGGCAAGTCCGGGATCGCGTAGCGCCGATCGCCGGGCGGAAGGCCGAAGTACAGCACCTCTTGCCGCGTCGGCCGCAATCGACTGCCGACGGCGAGCGGAAGAACCCGTGGCAGCCAGGGACCGCAGGCCAGCACATAAAGGTCGGCTTCGATGACGCCGCCGGCCGATTCGACAACGCGTGGTGACGCCCGCGACTCATCCAGTGGAGCGACGGCCGTCCTGCGATAGTCGACGTTCGCTCGCGTCTGCGCGAGCGTCGCGAGGGCCTGCACCGCCGCCTTCGCACGGATGACTCCCGCCTCTGGTTCGAGCAGCGCAGCGCCGAGGCCGTCGACGGCGATCTGAGGGAAGCGATGAGCCAGATCCGGGGCGTCGAGCCGCTCCGTCCGGAGTCCCAGTCCTGCCAGCGTTTTGCAGGTGTGAGCGATGTACTCGTTGCCCGGCTCGCCCAGGAACAACGCTCCGCACGTGGTCAGCAGCTCGCGTTGCGTCGCAGTAGCGAGCCACTCCCAATCACGTCGCGAATCGCTGGCCCATTGAGAATAAACCGCGTCGAGGCCGTAGCCCGCTCGGAGGACTCGCGAGTGATCGGTCGAGCTCGCGCGACCGTTGCCGGGTCCGTATGCATCGATCAGCGTGACGCGATGACCACGCTCCGCCAACCGCCAGGCGCACCAGGTGCCGAAGACACCGGCTCCGACGACCGCAGTCTGGATCACTTCGGTGTCTTCATGCGGCCGAGGATCTCGCCGAGGCGACGGATCTCGTCGCCGTATTTCGCCCAATCGCCGGCGCGCTGCGCGGCGATCGCGCGATCATAGACGGCGCGCGCTTCGGCAGCGAGTTCGGGTGACACGGCTGTTCCCGCCGGTGCGGCGCGATCCTCAGGTTCGACCGGAGCCTCGGGCGCTGGTGCGCCCGGTTGCGCGCCGGGCGGCTTCGCCGCACCGAAGATGCGCGCCAGTCCTGCCTCGAGCGTCCGTTCCATCACAATCTGATTTTGATAGGCGACGATCACTCGGGTGAGTTCGGGGATGCGGCCCGCCTGCGCACGCAGATACAACGGCCGGACGTAGACCAACGATTCCTCGACCGGAATCACCATCAGCGTGCCCTGAATCACCTCGGACCCCTGCTGATTCCACAGGGTGATTTGCGGGGCGATCACCTGGTCCTGATTGATTCGGCCCACCACCTGTCGCGGGCCGAACACCAGCTTCTGCTTCGGAAACTGAAAGACCAGCAACTGGCCATAGTGCTCGCCGTCACTGCGGGCGACCATCCAGGACGCCAGGTTGTCGCGACCTCGCGGCGTGAACGGGAGCATCTGGATGAACTCCGCAGCTCGCTCGCCCGGCAACCTCATGATGGTGTAGTACGGCTCCATGCGTTGTCTCTCGGCGCCACGATCGATCGCCGGGACCTCCCACTGATCTTCCTTGTTGTAGAAGACCGCTGGGTTGGTCATGTGGTAGGTCGAGTACACGGCCGCTTGCGTGTTGAAGATGCCTTCGGGATAGCGCACATGGCGCCGGAGCCCGGCGGGCATTTCCGTCAGCGGACGGAAGAGGGTCGGAAACATCTTCGTGATGGTCTGGACGATCGGATCCGTCGGTTCGGCCACGTAAAAGGTCACCGAGCCGTGATAGGCATCGATCACGACCTTGACCGCATTGCGGACGTAATTGATGTTGTCGGCGGCGGCCGTCGAGTACGGGTACCGATTCGAGGCCGTATAGGCGTCCTGGATCCAGAAGATGCGGCCCTCGTCGACCACCGCGTACGGATCCTGGTCAAAGATCAGGAACGGCGCGATCTTGCTGACCCGCTGTCGAATCTGCCGATCGAACATCAGTCGGCTCTCAGTCGTGATGTCATCGCTCAGCAGAATCTGATACGCCCGAAAGTGTGCGGCAAACAGCAGCTTGCGGAGGAGTGATGACGTTGGAATGCCGCCCTGGCCATCGTAGTCGGCATAGACGTTGTCCTCGCCTTTCGGGTAGTGAAACTCTCGCGCCCGAGTGCGCGTAATGACGTATTGGTTCGAGAGCTCGCCGAAATAGATGCTGGGCTGCGTCACCTCGAGATTGACTGATGACACGGGTGGCAGGTCGCGGATGAACAGGACCGGCAGGCCTTCCTGCGTGACTTGATTCACCGGTCCGAGGGTCAAGCCGTGACCGTGCGTGAACACGAGCCGTTCGTTGATCCAGGTCCGGTTCGGCAGTGACGCTGGATTCAGCTCGCGCACCGAGAGCATCACCTGGCGCGTTCGGCCATCCAGTTCGTAGCGGTCGTTGTCGACCGAGACGAAGTCGTAGTACGTCCGAATCTCCTGAATCTGTCCGAACGTCTCGAGCAGCGGCTGATGATCCCAGAGGCGCACGTTATCGAGCGTCTCGCGGTTCTTTTCCACGTCGGCCCGAGTGAGCTCGGCATCACCGGTCAACTCCCGTTCCTCGATGCGGTCGAGCGCGAACCCCTGGCGCGTGGCGGCGATATTGTGCGTGATATACGGCGCCTCGCGAGCCTGTTCGTTGGGGGACACGACGAACCGCTGAATGAACTGCGCGTAGAGTCCGCCACCGAGCAGCACGACCGCGTAGAGCCCAGCGGCGGCGACGAGCGCCCACGGCACGCGATCCATCGCCCGCAGCAACGAGAGCACCACGCCGATCGCTGCCGCAGCCGCCAGGGCCACGGCCGCCGGCATCCGCGCGTGCACGTCGGTGTAGCTTGCCCCCTGAATGATGCCCGACGCCGTGACCATGGCGCGTGGTTGGTCGAGCCACGCGCTCAAGGCGAGAACCACGAACAAAGCGGCGGCGAGCACCGCACCATGCCGTCGCACGCTGGGCGCCATGCGCAGACCGAAAGGCGTCAGCGCCAACTCGCCAGCCAGGCCGTACACCGCCGCCGAACCAATGGCGGCGAGCGCGACCAGCGCTAACCCCATGCCGCGCACGATCTCCAGCAGCGGCAGGGTGAAGATGTAGAACGCGGCGTTGTACCCGAGGATGGGATCCGCAGCCGGAAATGGCGTCTGATGCCACCACTGGAGGAGTGTCAGCCACTCCGACGAAGCGATCAGCGCGAGCAGCAGTGACGCGGCCGCGACGGCCAGGAGCGCGAGGGGGCGCAACTGATCGCGAGTGGGCAGCACAATCGTGAAACCTTCCCGCGTCGTGAATGACGAGGGCGCGCCGCTGGACGCACTGAGCGCATGTCGAAGGTGTGCCGCCAACCAGAGGAAGCTGAGCGCGAACACACCCAGGCCGATGGCCGCGCGCGTCGTCAGGGCCTTCACGAATATCGGGCGATACCCCACCTCCCCGAACCACAGCCAATCCACGAGAAACGTCGTCGTGGATGGAAGGACGAAGAAGAGGAGAGCGAAGACGACTAAGACGATGGTTCGGCGAGCCACTGTCGTATTTTAGACGCAAGCCACCATTGTGTCGGCGCTAGGTCGTCCACTTCCGGCGGGCGACGTCACGTTGATCGCGTCGATCCAGTCGGGTGCCCCCGGTGGTCGCCTTGAACACCCGCTCCAATCGCCGCATCTCGACTTCCTCGGCCGTTGCCGGCGGCGTGCGATCCTCGTACAGCGCGCGCGCCTCAGCCTTTGCAACATGTCTGTCGGCGAGGGCGCGCACCACGATGATCTGACGACGGCCCGCGGGTCGCAAGATGATTAGTTGGTCGCCAATGCGCAGGTCACGATGAGGCTTGGCGACCACTCCGTTCACGCTGACGCGGCCGACCTTGCACTCCTTCTGCGCCTCCGACCGGGTTTTGAACAAACACGCGACGTCAAGCCACACGTCGAGCCGGACACTGTCGCCCATGGAAGAAGTGTAGACTCCCGCGTCAGGCTATGGTCAACAAGCGGTCGCACTCATCCACGGTCCTCGACGGTCCTGCGCGCGCCCCCGGCCGTGCGATGTTGCACGCAGTTGGCTTTCGTCGCGAGGACTTCGCCAAACCTCAGGTTGGAATTTGCTCGACCTGGAGCGAGGTCACGCCCTGCAACGTGCATATCGATGAGCTGGCGCGAGAAGCGTCCGGCGGCGTCGATGCGGCGGGCGGCAAAGCCGTGATTTTCAACACCATCACGGTGTCCGACGCAATCTCGATGGGCACCGAAGGGATGAAGTATTCGCTGGTGTCGCGCGAGGTGATCGCCGACTCGATCGAGACGGTCATGGGCGGCGAGGGCTTCGATGGTCTGGTGGCGATTGGCGGCTGCGACAAGAACATGCCCGCGTGCGTGATGGCGATGGCTCGCCTCAATCGCCCGGCAATCTTCGTCTATGGCGGAACGATTCTTCCTGGCACGTGGAGAGAAAAGCCAGTCGACATCGTCTCGGTGTTCGAAGCGGTGGGGCTGCACGCGGCAGGCGCTCTTAGCGACGGGGATCTCGCGGATCTCGAGTCCCGCGCGTGTCCGGGACCCGGGTCATGCGGCGGAATGTACACGGCGAACACGATGGCCTCCGCCATCGAGGCGCTCGGCCTGAGCCTGCCCAACAGCTCGGCGCAAGCCGCAATCTCGAAGGACAAGCGCGATGACTGCGTTCGCGCCGGTGGGGCGGTGATGCGTCTGCTGGACGCGGGCATCCGTCCCCGCGACATCCTGACGAAGAAAGCCTTCGAGAATGCCATTACGACCGTCATCGCCCTCGGCGGTTCGACGAACGCGGTGTTGCATCTGGTCGCGATTGCCCATGCCGCGGGCGTCAAGCTGACAATCGACGACTTTACGCGAGTGGGTCGTCGTGTCCCGGTGCTGGCCGATCTCAGACCTAGTGGCCGGTATCAGATGGCCGAACTCGTGAGGATCGGCGGTCTCACGCCGCTGATGAAGATGTTGCTGGCGGAGGGGTTGCTGCATGGGGATGCGCTGACCGTGACGGGCGAATCGCTTGCCGCCAACCTTCGAGACACGCCACAGTACCCCAACGGTCAAGACATTGTCCGGCCCTTCTCGTCTCCTGTGAAGCGCGACAGTCACCTTGTCATTCTGTACGGCAATCTCGCGCCGGAAGGCGCGGTGGCGAAAATCAGCGGGAAGGAGGGTGAGCGATTTACGGGCAAGGCGGTCGTCTTCGATCGCGAGGAGGCCGCGCTCGACGCTATTCTTCGTGGGCGCGTGAAGAAAGGACACGTCGTCGTCATCCGCTACGAGGGACCTCGCGGGGGACCGGGGATGCGCGAGATGCTCTCGCCAACGAGCGCGATCATGGGGCGTGGTCTGGGTAACGATGTCGCGCTGATTACGGACGGTCGCTTCAGTGGTGGCACCCACGGCTTTGTCGTCGGCCACATCACGCCCGAAGCCGTTGCGGGCGGCACGCTTGCAATCGTCAAGAACGGAGACACGATTGCGATCGACGCTCGAGCGAGGACGCTGACGCTGGACGTGCCGGCCAGCGAGATCAAGGCTCGTCAAAAGAAGTGGAAGGTCCCGAAGCCGCGCTACACGCGCGGGGTGCTGGCCAAGTACGCTCGTCTCGTGACGAGTGCAAGCCTGGGAGCGGTCACAGATCAGTGATCAGTGATCAGGGATCAGGGATCAGGGATCAGGGATCAGCAGATCAGAATATGGGGAACACAATGGTTGGACGGCTGATTGGTGGACTTATGCTCGTTGGTGCAGTGACGACTCGTTCATACGCTGGCCGCGCGTGAGCAGGGCAACGTGGGGAAGACCTTTGTCAGTCCCGGCGGCGCGCAATTGAAGGTGCTCGTAGACGCTGCGTCGCTTGGTGGGACCGAGGTCGAGGTGGCGGAATTGACCCTGGCCCCGAACAGCGACTCGGGCGAACACCGTCATGCTGTGACCGAGACGTTCTATCTCCTCGAGGGAGATATGGAGCAAGTGATCAACGGCAACCCGGTGAAGCTGACGCCGGGGACGGTGGCCAGCATTCGATCGACCGATCAAGTTCGCCATAAAGCCGGCCCGAAGGGCGCGAAAGTGCTCGTGATTTGGGCGCCGGGTGGAGAAGTCGGCCGCGTCACAGCGAAGTGGAAACCGCAGTAGGCCGCCCGCGAAGCGGCCTTTCAGTCCTTGTCCTGGTCCGACGTCCCCGAGAGCAGGGGCATGGGCGAGGCTTCCGAGTCGGCCAGCAGCCCACTGCTGGCGTAGATCAGCAGCTTCTCGCGCGTGTCGGCAATATCAAGGTTGCGCATGGTCAATTGGCCGATCCGGTCCTGCGGTGAAAACGCGGACTCGCCCTTTTCCATCGTCAGCCGCTCCGGCTTGTACGTCAGATGGGGGCTCGTGGTATCCATCAGCGAATAGTCGTTGCCGCGTCGAAGCTCCAACGTGACTTCGCCCGTGATTGCCCGGGCAACCCAGCGCTGCGCCATCTCGCGCAGCATGATCGCCTGCGGATCGAACCAACGCCCTTGGTACAGCAGCCGACCGAGACGGCGACCCATGTCGCGGTACTGCTCGATCGTGTCCTCGTTGTGGATGCCGGTGATGAGTCGCTCGTAGGCAATGAACAGCAGCGCCATCCCAGGCGCTTCGTAGATACCGCGACTCTTCGCTTCGATGATACGGTTTTCGATCTGATCGCTCATGCCGAGGCCATGGCGGCCGCCAATCACGTTGGCCTCGAGCATCAGATCGAGCTCGTGGTCGTATGAGCGCCCGTTGAGCGCCACGGGATGACCTTCGTCGAACCGGACCGACACGATCTCGGGCGCGATGGCGACGTCATCGCGCCAGAACGCCACGCCCATGATGGGCGCGACGATCTTGATGCCCGAGTTGAGGTGCTCGAGATCCTTCGCTTCGTGGGTGGCGCCGAGCAGGTTGGAATCGGTGGAATAGGCCTTCTCCACGCTCATCTTGTACGGCAGCCCAGCTTCGCGCATGTACTCCGACATCTCTTTGCGGCCACCGAGCTCGTCGATGAAGGCCTGGTCGAGCCATGGCTTGTAGATCCGCAGATCAGGGTTGGCCAGGAGGCCGTACCGGTAGAACCGCTCGATGTCGTTGCCCTTGAACGTGCTGCCATCCCCCCAGATGTGCACGTTGTCTTCCTTCATGGCGACCACGAGCATGGTGCCGGTGACGGCGCGTCCGAGTGGCGTGGTGTTGAAGTACGGGACGCCAGCCGTCGAGATGTGAAAGGCTCCGCACTGGAGGGCGGCGAGCCCTTCGGCCACGAGCTGCCGGCGGCAGTCGATCAACCGGGCTTTCTCGGCACCGTACTCGAGCGCCTTACGCGGAATCGCGTCGTAGTCGGGTTCATCGGGTTGGCCGAGGTTCGCGGTGTACGCAAAGGGCACGGCGCCACGGCGTCGCATCCAGTGCAACGCTGCGCTCGTATCGAGTCCACCCGAAAACGCGATGCCCACACGATCGCCCTTGGGCAGTGCTTGGAGAATTCGTCCAGCAGTCATGTGCCCCGCGATCATATCGCGACCGATTCGGCCGCTAGTGAAGCTTCGCCTCAAACCGCCGAGAGGAAACGCATGCGGGCCGTCAAGGCTCCCAGAGCGCCGGCGACGTCGTGATCTTGCGAGCGGGCGCGTTCCAGTCCGGTGGCGTCATCTGCAGTAAGTGTTGGACGAAGAAGTCGAACTGCTGACGTTGACCGTACTTGGTGTACGTGCCGGATCTGGCGGCGCCATGGTTCTCGCCTGGCACGACCAGCAGATCAAAGACTTTGTCGGCTTTCACGAGCGCGCGGACGACTTGCATCGTGGACGCAGGGTCGACGTTCGTATCGAGTTCACCGACGACGAGCAGCAGACGTCCCTGCAATTTCGCGGCGTTATCGACGTTGGATGACTTTGAGTACTGCTCGCCAAGCGGCCATCCCATCCACTGCTCGTTCCACCAGAGCTTGTCCATGCGATTGTCATGGCACCCGGCATAGGCGACCGCAACTTTGTAGAAGTCGGGATGGAACAGCAGCGCACCCATCGCGTTCTGACCGCCCGCCGAGCCGCCATGGATGCCGACGCGGGACACGTCGTACCACGGGAAGCGCGCGGCGGCGGCACGATGCCAGAGGATGCGATCGGGGAACCCGGCGTCTCCAAGGTTCTGCCAGGCCACGTCGTGGAACGCCTTGGACCGATTCGAGGTACCCATCCCGTCGATCTGCACGACGATGAAACCAAGCTCGGCTTGCGCCTGCGAGACGTGAAAGGCGCTGAAGCCCTTGGGTACGTGGGACCCGTGAGGGCCGGCGTAGATGTTCTCGATCACGGCATACTTCTTCGACGCGTCGAAGTTCGACGGTCGGAAGATCAACCCCCAGATGTCGGTCTGGCCGTCGCGGCCTTTGGCGATGAAGGCTTCTGGAGGCCTCCACCCTTCCTTGGTCAAAGCGCTCAAGTCAGCTCGTTCGACTGCTGTCACGAGCGATCCATCCGACGTGCGTCGAAGCTCCGAGACCGGGGCGAGATCGACGCGGGAGTAGGTATCGACGTAATACTGCATGTCGGTTGAGTACGACACCTGATGATCGGCCGCCACGGTCGTCAGGCGAGCCAAACCGCTGCCGTCGAAGCCAATGCGGTAGAAATGCAGGAAGTAAGGATCTTGATCGTCGTGCATGCCTCCGGCACTGAACCAGATCTGCCGTTTCTCTTCGTCCACCTTCTGCACGCCGCGAACGGGCCACGCACCTTTCGTGATCTGGTTGATCACGCGACCAGTCGTGCCGTCCATCAGATACAAGTGATTCCAGCCATCCCGCTCTGACATCCAGATCACCTCGCGGCCGTCGGCCAGATCGTGGCGGTACCGCTTGCCGGACGAACGCGTATCGTTGGCGCCGTTGTAGTAGAAGAACGTCTTGGGCTCCTCAGAGATCACCGATCGCGTTTTTCCCGAAGCGGCGTCGACCTCGATGACCCGGAACAGTTGATGACCGCGCTGGTTGTATTCGAAGGTCAGGGCCCGGCCATCTTTTCGCCACGTGAGATCGGACAACTCGTATGGATTGGGAAACAGCTCGTTGGTGATCTCGATCCGTCTCGCGGGGTCGAGGTGAAAGAGCACCGGCTGCTCCAGATCGAGCTGATCGCCGGGCTTGGCGTATTGCAAGGTCCAGTGCCGAGGCTGCAACTGATCCTCGGGCGAGGACTCGACGTAGTGCACCGTGCGGCGATACCCCGGACGCACGCGATAGGCCGCGAGCTTGGTCGAATCGGGCGACCACACGACCGAGCCGAGCTCATAGAAGTTTCCCTCGGTGCCGTCGGTGCTCAATGGCAACACCTTTTGCGTGCTGAGATCTCGAATCGCGAGGTTGAAGTTCTGGACAATGGCCTCGAGCTTGCCGTCCGGCGAAAGCCTCGGCGTTTCGACAGGTGGTGCGTGCGGCCCTCGGACGGGACCATTGACACCGCGGAGCGCGCCTTCCGGGATTGGTCGATCGACTTTGGTGCAGGTGTAATCGCTCAGTGCGCAGGTCACGCGGGCAGCGTCGAGTTGAACTTCGATGGCTTGTTCGTTTCTGACGAAGCGGAACGTGTTGAAGGGCAGGCGCGGCGCGGTCCAGGAGTTGTTCATCAAACGTGACAGCGCGCTGGCAAGACGGGCGTGGTCGAACGCCGGGCCCTTCACCTGCGTTGAAGCGTCCATCACCATGAATTCGTGGCCATCGCTCACGGTTCGGCGGTACCAGAAGCGCGGGGTGTCGGCCACCCAGGTGGCAGGTTCCGGGAACCCGGTCGCCAGAGCTTCGTACTTTTCGCGCAACCCCAGCGCGCGGTCGTAATCGGCGCGCGTCACTTGAGCCAGGCTCTCGGACCCGGCCAGGGCGAAGGCCATCCCGACAACAGTGGCCAGGCGACGGTTCACGGTCATGACGTGGCGGCTCCTTCCCAGCCGAGCCATTACGCGCCGGAACAGTTCGGCAACCCCGACGCGGAGATATCGCGTGACGACTCGGACGGCGCCACCGACTATACTTCTACAGCCCGTTTTTTGGCGGGTTTACGGGTGGCGTTCGAAGCGCCCGCCTTTGCCCATGAGACGAGCCAGCGCTGGAATTCTCGTCACCACACTCATTGCGCTCGGGTTGACCGGTACCAGCGGTCGCGCGCAACCGCCAGCTGCGCCGGGCACACAAAAGCCGACTCCCGCCGTCTCACATCGACAGTCAGACGTTCGCCCGTTGGCTGCCGCGGCCAGCGCGCCATCGCCTCGAACGGCGGCCGAGGCACAAACCGCCACGGTCAAACGGTCCTGCGCCGTTTGTCACAGCGAGCGCGGTCGCGCGGGGGGGGTATCGCTGGCCTCTTTCGACGTGACGACGGCCGCGCAGCACGCTGACGTCGCGGAGAAGATGGTGCGAAAGCTACGGCTTGGGATGATGCCGCCACCGGGCGCCAAGCGCCCGGCACCCGAAGCGTTGACCGCGCTGGTGGCGGCGCTCGAGGGGCGTCTCGACGCGGCGGCAGCCGCCAAGCCCGCTCCGGGGTGGCGGCCTTTCCAGCGGCTCAATCGCGCCGAGTATGCGCGCGCGGTCAAGGACCTGCTCGATGTCGACATCGACGTCGCCGCACTTTTGCCGGCCGACACGATCAGCGACGGTTTCGACAACATTGCCGACTCCCAGACGTTCTCGCCGACGTTGCTGTCGAGTTATCTGCGCGCCGCCGGCAAGGTCACGATGCTGGCGCTCGGCGACGCGGAGGCCTCGGCGAGCGAGGCTAACTACAAGGTCGCCAAGACCGCCTCGCAACTGCGTCGTGCCGAGGGCGCCCCACTCGGGACGCGCGGGGGACTCTCGGTCCTGCACACGTTTCCAGCCGACGGCGATTACGTCTTCCGCATGGATCTGCATGGCAACGCGTGCGGTGTTTTGTTTGGCGGAACCACGACCGGAGAAAAGCTGGAGCTGTCCATCGATGGTGCACGGTCGGCGCTCCTCGATATCGATCCGCGGATGACAGAGGCCACGACGGGCGTCACGCTCAAGACGGCGCCGATTCACATTACGGCCGGGGCCAAGCGCGTCTCGGCGGCGTTCCTGCAGCAATTCGAGGGACCTGTGATCGACCTGCTGGCGCCGATCGAGCACACGCTCGCCGATACTCAGATCGGCGTGGCCTTTGGAATCACGACCTTGCCGCATCTGAAGGACTTGAGCATCGTGGGTCCTTATCGGCCCACTGGTGTCTCAGAGACGGCAAGTCGTCGCAAGGTCTTCACTTGTCGCCCGACGAGTCCCGACGAGGAAATGCCGTGCGCGCGTAGCATCATCCAGCGTTTGGCGACGCAGGCGTTTCGCGGTCCCGTGTCGGAAAGCGACTTCGCCGGCTTGTTGCAGTTCTACGAGGACGGTCGCCGCGAGCGGGGGTTCGAGTCTGGTGTCGGGTCGGCGATCGAAGCGATGCTCGCGAGCCCGCAGTTCCTCTTCCGCGTCGAGCCGGTGCCAGCCGTGGCAACCGCCGGACGGGCCTATCGGCTGCGCGACCGTGAGCTGGCATCGCGTCTCTCGTTTTTCCTGTGGGGCGCCGCTCCCGATGCCGAGTTGCTCCAACTGGCGGCTGACGGCCGGCTGACCGCGCCAGGAGCGGTCGAGAGGCAAGTGCGGCGCATGCTGGCGGATCCGAGGTCCGAGGCGCTCGCCACTCGTTTTGCCTCGCAGTGGCTGCGGCTCAACGACGTCGATCAGATGTTGCCGGACGCCCTGTTGTATCCGTATTTCGATCACTCTTTGGGGCAGGCGTTCAAACGCGAAACCGAGCTTTTCTTCGACAGCCTCGTGCGTGAGGATCGCAGCGTCCTCGACCTGATCACCGCCGACTACACGTTTGTCAACGAGCGCATCGCTCGTCATTACGGCATCCCGAATGTCAGTGGTCCAGCCTTTCAGCGGGTCACGGTTCCCGACTATCGCCGCGGCATTCTTGGTCACGGCAGCATCCTGACGTTGACCTCGGTCGCCGATCGCACGTCACCGGTGATGCGCGGCAAGTGGGTGATGGAAGTGCTGCTCGGTTCGCCGCCACCGCCACCGCCAGCCGATGTGCCGGCATTCGAGGCCACCAAAGCGGCGGTCGCCGGGAGGCTCCTGTCCGTGCGTGAGCGGATGGAGGAGCATCGAAAGAATCCGGCCTGCACGTCGTGTCATCGAGTGATCGATCCGTTGGGCCTTGCCCTCGACAATTTCGACGTCACCGGGAAGTGGCGGATCAAAGACAATGAGGTGCCGATTGATGCCAGCGGCGACTTGTACGACGGGACCAAGATGAACGGGCCCGCCGGCTTGCGCGAGGCGCTCCTCAAACACGAGGACGCGGTGCTCCTCAGTTTCACCGAACGGCTGATGACCTACGCGCTCGGCCGCCGATTGGAAGCATCTGATATGCCCGCTGTGCGGGCGATCGTGAAACGAGCGGGCCAGAATGGAAACCGGCTCTCGTCGTTCGTGCTGGGTATCGTCGCCAGCGCCGCTTTTCAGTCCACCAGTGGCGCGCCGACCACGGAGTGAACATGCTGATTCGACGACAACCGATTTCGCGCCGGACGGTGCTGAAGGGCATGGGCGTCACGGTTTCGATTCCGCTGCTCGAAGCCATGCTGCCGGCGCGTGGTCTGGCGGCGCAGCCGCCGGCCGCGCGGCCACGACTGATTGCGATCGAGATGGTCCACGGCTCGGCGGGCGCGACGGCGTTCGGCCAGCAGAAGAATCTGTGGTCGCCGGCGGAAGTCGGGTCGGAGTTCGATGTGTCTTCCAGCGTGTTGAGTCCACTGGAGGCGTATCGACGCCACATCACGATTGTCAGCAACACCGACGTGAGGAACGCGGAAGCCTTCACGCCGCCCGAAATCGGCGGGGACCACTTCCGATCCGCCGCCGTGTTCCTGACCCAGTCGCATCCACGTCAGACGCAAGGCTCCGACCTCCATGCGGGCACGTCGCTCGATCAGCTCGTGGCCCAAGCCTTCGGAGCCGAGACGCCCATCCCGTCGATGCAACTCTGCATCGAGAACGTGGATCAGGCGGGCGGATGCTTCTACGGTTATTCCTGCGCCTACACCGATTCGATCAGTTGGGCGTCCCCCAGCGAGCCGCTGCCGATGATCCGCGATCCGCGCCTGGTCTTCGATCAATTGTTCGGAGTGGGCGCGACGCCCGAGCAGCGCGCGGCGCGTCGTCGCAAAGACCAAAGCATCCTCGACTGGGTGGCCGATTCGGTGGGTCGGCTCAACAACACGTTGGGCGCCGCCGATCGCGCTCGGTTATCCGACTATCTCGAGGACGTTCGAGAGGTGGAACGTCGCATTCAGAAAGTCGAGACGTTCAATCGCAGCGGTGAAGAGCGTGAACTGCCGGGCGCGCCGGCCGGCGTTCCCGACTCTTACGAAGAGCACGTCAAGCTGATGTTCGATCTGCAGGCGCTTGCCTTTGCGTCGGACATCACGCGCGTGTTCGCGTTCAAGATGAGCCGTGATGTCTCGAACCGTGTGTATCGCGAGGCGGGCGTCACGACCGGCTTCCACATCGCTTCGCACCACCAGGACCGCGACGAGCGCATTCTGGAATTCGCGAAGATCAATCGCTACCACGTCGGGCTGCTGCCGTACCTCCTCGATCGCCTGAAAGCGACGGCTGATGGCGAGCGCAACCTGCTCGAAAACTCGGTGGTGATTTACGGATCGCCGATGGGCAATTCGAATGTGCACAACCATAAGCGCTGCCCGCTGCTGTTTGCGGGCCACGCGGGCGGAAAGCTCAAGGGCCATATGCACATCAAGACCGCAGATGGCACGCCAATGGCCAATGCGATGCTGTCGGTGCTCAAGATGACCGGCCTTGAAATCGATCAATTTGGCGATAGCACGCGTGCGCTCGACTTGAATGCGGTCGAGGCTCGCGCGACCGCCTGAGGATCTCGGAATGCAGAGCATCATTCGAGGCGGACTCGTCGCGGCGTTCATCGGTTGGGGGGTGGTCGCCATCGTCGGCGCGTCGCCTGGCGACGCGCCGGTGGCCACCTCGGCCCAGGCGCGTGATCTTTCGGCCGTCCGCGCGTTGCTGAAGAGCGGTGCCGACGTCAACGCCTCGCAGGGGGACGGCATGACGGCTCTTCACTGGGCCGCAATGCACGGCGACAGCGAGATGACGACCATGCTGCTCCAGGCCGGGGGCAACGTTCGGGCGCAGTCACGACTGGGTGGCTACGTCCCGCTGCATCTGGCGGCGCAATCGGGTTCCGCCGGCGTCATCGAGCAACTGCTCGCGCGCGGCGCTCCCGTGAATCAACCCACGACGACCGGCGCCACCCCGCTGATGTTGGCGGCCGCGTCCGGCAGTGCGCCAGCGACGAACCGACTGATCGATGCCGGCGCCGACGTCAACGCGACCGAGTTGGCCCAGGGCCAGACGGCGCTCATGTTTGCAGCGGCACTCGATCGCGCGGATGTGGTGAGGTCACTGCTCGCGCGCGGGGCGGCGGTCGCGACCGCGACCAAGGTGATCGACCTCGAAGCGCTGACGGCCGCGCCAGGCGAGGAGGCATTACAGCAAGCGCAGCGTCGGCCTGGTCAGGGCGGGTCTGGTGGCGCGGGCGGATCTGCGACGCCCGCTGCGCCGGCCTCTCGTGGCGTGGACATCGCCGGCGTTAGCAGGCCATTCCGCTACAACGAGTTGATTGGTCGGCAGGGCGGGTTGACGGCCCTGCTGCTGGCCGCGAGGCAGGGATCGACGGATACCGTGCTCGCGTTGCTCGACGGCGGCGCCGACATCAACCAGGTGAGTCCGGGCGACCGAACCAGCCCCTTGCTGATCGCGGTCATCAACGGCCACTTTGATCTCGCGATGACCATGATCGAGCGGAGCGCATCGGTCACGTTGGCAAGCGAAGCAGGAACGACCCCGCTCTACGCGGCGCTCAACGTGCAGTGGGCGCCCAAGGCGTTCTATCCGCAGCCGAGAGCGTATCTCCAGCAGCGGGTGTCATACCTCGACTTGATGAAGACGCTGCTTGCCAAGGGCGCGGATCCAAACGCGCGGCTCAAGCGAAAGCTCTGGTTCAGCTCGTACAACTTCGATGTGCTGCGCGTCGATGAGGTCGGAGCAACGCCATTCTGGCGCGCCGCCTATGCGAGTGACATCGAGGCGATGCGGCTTCTGGTCGCGAGCGGTGCCGATCCGCATCTGCCGACGACGAAACCGGCGGGTCGCACGACGAGAGGAGACGCGGGGCAGGCCACCCCCATCGAGGATCGATCAGGCAAACCGCCGATTCCGATTGGCGGTCCCGGCGTGCCGCCGCTCCAGGCGGCTGCGGGCGCGGGGTATGGCGAAGGCTTCGCCGGCAACGCGCATCGCTTCGCGCCCTCCGGTATGTTGGCGGCGGTGAAGTATCTGGTCGAAGAGCTCGGGGCCGACGTCAATGCCGTCGATCACGATGGCAGTACCGCGCTCCACCAGGCGGCGGCCCGTGGTGACGTCGAGATGATTCTCTACCTGGTCTCGAAGGGCGCCGACCCGGCGAAAGTGAATCGCGAAGGGCAGAGCACCGCCGACATGGCCAACGGCCCTGTGCAGCGCGTCGAGCCGTTCCCGGAGGCCCGTGATCTGCTCGTCAAGTTGGGCGCAAAGAACAGCAATAAGTGCGTGTCCTGCTAACCGGCCGCTCGCTCCGCTCGCGGTGGGCGGCTCGCTTACGCTCGCCGAAGGGGCCGGTAGGACGACCAGGCCTATACTTGCCTCCAAATGAAACCAACGCTTCTCCTCGCTTTCGGGATCATTATTGGTGTCGCGGCATCGACAATCGCAACGCGCGCGTCGCAAGCTCCGCCGGACGCTGTGACAGTCTCTCCGGATCTCTATCGGACGAGGCTCGAGAACGATCGTGTTCGAGTGCTGGAGTACGCGTTGAAGCCGGGCCGCACCGAGCCCCTGCACAGCCACCAGACATTCGTCGTACATTTCCTCAGCGACGGCCGCATTCGTTCGACACCACTTGGCGGGCAAAGCGCGGAGCAGACCGTGAAGCAGGGCGACACCGCCTGGCGCGAACCGATGGCTCATCGCATCGACAACATCGGAACCACCGAGTTGCGGGCCTTGATTGTCGACGTCAAACCGTGCCGGGAAGTGAGCTTAAGGACTGCTGACGCAGCAGTGGGACCGCTCACGCAGCGGTAGGACCGCTCGCTCTCGCTCGCGGTGTGGGCCTCGCCGTTCGGCTCGGCTTGCGAATCTATTTGGAACGGTTGCTCGGATTTCAACAAACGATGGCGGTTGGGAACAGGGCGAGCCGCACGGCGAGCCCCTCACGAGGCGCGAAGCGCCGAGTCCGCTGCTGTGAACAGTCCTACTGCTGCGTCAGCAGTCCTTCGTGAGGCCTACTTCAGCGCCTCGTCAATCAGAAAGATATCGGTGAGCAGTGCGCGCACGTGGATGGACGCATTCAGATTGTCCACGAGCTGCGAGCTGATGCTGGGCTGCGCCATGACCAGACGCAAGCCGGCCTGCGCCGAGCGCGCGTCGGTGGTCAGCACGTCGAGAAACCCTTCGACGGCCTCCGGCGCGAGCCGGTCCTGACTGACGACGAACTCGCGATAGCGATCGGCGAGATCAGTCAGGGCTTCGTCGAAGCGGCGGAGGTACTCGCGAAGTTGACCGCTGTTGGCGGCCATGGTGTCGGAGGGAAGTCCCTGCGCCGCGTAGGCCAACATCAGCTCGTAGCCGGCTTCGATGGCATCTACGCGGCGCGCGAGGTCTTCGCGCAGGTCGCTGCTCACTGTGCCTGCGAGGTGGATCTCCAGCGTTCGGGATCGTGGTGTTCGAGATACTGCCGGCGCGTGATGTAGCCGAAGACCATCGCCTTGGTGATCCACAGCTTTTCGGGCCGCAGCGCGAAGTAGATGTGGGCGATGATCAGCCCTACGAATCCCACGCCGCCGAGGCCGTGAAGCACGTAGGTGAGGCCCCACGCCGGATCGCTCATCACATATGGATCGCGGGCGACAATGGGATTGCGAACGCGGTACATCATCAGGATGCCCGTGATGATCACGGCGAGGCCGGCGATCACCACGACCAGGTGATAGAGGCGATTGCCCAACGGGTACTTACCCGGCATCGGGCCGCCCGGTTCCTTGTCGAGAAGATCCCGCATCATCTCGGCCTTGAACTCCGGGATGTCCTTCGGCCCGACCCAAATCGACCAGAAGTCGAGGAAGAACGTGGCGTGCACGATGTGGAAGAGAATGGATCCGGTGAGCACGAGGCCCGCGATCCAGTGCCACTCGACCCAGTCGATTCGCACGCCGATCACGGGCAGGAACGCGGTGAACACCAGGACGAGCATCGAGGCCGCCATCACCCAGTGAAAGAAGCGCGCCACGAACGAGTGCCGCGGAATCCGGGCCGGCAGGCCCTTCCGTTCGGCCTCCATGCGGTCCACCTCCGAGGCGGGACGCTTGACATGTCGTGAGAACAACATGTAACCGCCGTGGGCGATGAGGAACAGGAAGCCGCCGACCAGCGAGGCCCAGAACAGGCTCCACGAGATATGGGTGAGCACGTCCTCACCCCACGGGCTCCGTGCCCAGGTTACGAAGTCCATTCACCCTCTCCTCTGATGGCGCGCTTGACGAGGTTCTGCATGAGCGGGACCTTGTAGGCGTTGTGCCGCAGCGTCACGGATCCACGCGTAGCGATCTCGGCCGCCATGCGCGCCGTCTCTTCGTTGCGGGCGCGGCCACGGATGGCGTTCTCGACATCGACCAGGCGCAACGGTCTGGCCGAGACGCCACCAACGACCAGTCGGGAGTCGCTGATGGTCGTGCCGCTGGTGGACAACGCCGAGGCGATGTTGACGAGTGGGAAGTCCCACACCTGGCGGTCGCGGACCTTCTCGAAATAGAACGTCTTGCCCGCGAAGGTGCTGGGAACGCGAATAGCGGTCAGCAGGTCGCGTGGGCCGAGCGCGGTCATCCGCGTGATGTCGCGCCACGGGCCGATGAAAAAGTCCTGCGCCGCGATCAGACGCTCACCGCTCGAGTTGCGCACGACCATCTGGGCATCGAGCGCAATCAGCGCCGGCGCGGTGTCAGACGGGCTCACCGCCACACAGCGATCGGCTTCGAGAATCGCATGCTCGCGATTGACTGCCGTTGGCGTGTCGGCGTAGCAGATGTTGCCGCCGGCGCGGTAACAGGGCCAGCCGGCGCGGTAATAGTGACACCGCGTGTCCTGGCTCACGTTGCCGCCAATCGAGCCCTGGTTGCGAATCTGCGGCGAGGCGACGAGCCCCGCCGCCTGCGCGAGCAGGCCGAACTTGTCGCGCACCACCTGATGGCGGGAGATTTCAGTCAGGCTGGTATTCGCGGCGATCTCGACCCCGCCGTTGACTTCCTTGATACCGCGCAGCTCGGCGACGGTGCCGAGATCGATGACCACTGCGGGCCGCCTGATCCGATCCTTCCACCAATCGAAGCTGTCCAGCCCTCCAGCCATCAGCCACGCGTTGTCGTGGCGAGTCAGGAGGCCGACCGTATCGGCGATCGAGGTTGGCTGGAACAACTCGAACGCCGGCATCACGTCGCGAATGACAGGCATTGTGTGTTCCTTTCCTAGATGTACGCCGTTAACGGTTCGACGCGGAACCGCGGGTCCTTGGTTACCACTGCCATCACCTGCTCCGGCTGCACCGGCGTGCGGCGGATGATGTCGTAGCCGACCGCATCGGCCAGCGCGCACAGCACGGCGGCACCGCCATTCCCGACGGCGGGTTCCCCGACACCCTTGGCGCCGACGACCGGGTTTCCCGGATCCGGAATGTTGACCGCCTCCCACCGCGCGTTGATCGGAATGTCGAGCATGGTTGGAGGTTTGTTGTGATACATGCGCTTGCCGATGGCCACGCCGTAGTGCGTGTCGTAGATCAGCTTCTGGCTGCGCGTGTGCGACATGCCCTGGATGGCGCCACCGAGGATCTGCCCGCCCAGACTGCGCGGGTGCAGCACCGTGCCCACATCCGCGACCGCCAGGTAGTCCACGATGGTGTAGACGCCGGTCTCGACGTCCACTTCGACTTCGGCAAAGCCGGCGACAAACGAATAGGTCGAGCCATCGCGCGGATAGTTGTCGCGTGCGACCCCCATCAACCCGAGGCCGGCCAGCGCCGCGCCCGAGGTCTTCGTCATCGCGTTGATATCGCCGGGCAGCTCGTGTCCGTCGAACTTGCCGCCGCGTTTGATCGCGCGTTCGGCGGCTTGCGCCCAGGTCAATCGACCGCCCGGCCCGGCGACTCCTGCGCCGCCGACGCGATAAGCATCCGCATTCCCGCCGAGCTCGAGCGCGGCAAGCTCCTGGAGTTTCCGCTTCGCGTCAGAGCCCGAGGCGAAGTTCGCCCGGGTGTGTGCATGGGTCGTCTGACTGCCCGCTTGAATAGAGCTCCACGCCACGTGGTTGCCGGTGTTACCCCAGGCCACCACGACGTTCTCCCAAGGGAAGTCGAGCACCTCGGCACACACACGCGCGGTGTCGGCCACCGAGAAGGTGCCGAGATTGCCGACGCCTTGATGGATGTACATCTTGCCGTCGGGCCGAATCGTGAGCAGTCCATCGACTCCGATTGAGCCCCCGACGAAGGTACTCGTGCTGACGCCGACGCCCGTCACCTTCGTGCCGCGTCGCTGGCCACTGCGCTTCTTTCGCTCTTCCCAGTTGAACAGCTCGGCGCCGCGGTCGAGTGCCTCCTTGACATACGAGCTCGTGATTTTGCCTCGCGGGCGATTCGCCTGTGCCGGCGGGTTCAGCCCGAACTGCGTGCCATTGACGGGCGCGTTGATCTTGCGAATCGCGACCTGATCCACTCCGAGCTCCTTGGCCGCGCGTGCGACAAGGGGCTCGAAGAGAATCGAGCTCTGAAGTCCACCAGGTGCGCGCTGCGAGACGCCGGGCGGCGTGTTGGTCGCCACCGAGATTCCTCGGAAGCGCGCGTTCGGCGCTGTGTAGAGCAGGGTCGCGAGGTTCGCCGCCTGACCGTTGTCGCCTTGACGACGGTACGGCCCGCTGCTCTCGATGATGAACGAGTCGATGGCCGTGACCCGACCATCCTTCTTGAACCCCATCTTCGCCCACGCCTGGAAGCCGGGGCGCTTGCGTCCGATGTAGGTTTCTTCTTCGCGCGAAACGCGCATCATCACCGGACGGCCATTCAGCTTCTTCGACAGCAGCGCCGGAATCGCCATCGTCTGCGAGCCCGGAATCTTGCTGCCAAAACCACCGCCGCAGTATTCGCTGATGATCACCACGTCCGCGCTGCGGAACGCCGACCCAGCCGGCGACCGTCGCGACGGTTCGCGACAGGCTCTGCGTCGAGCCGTGCAGATACAGCTTGCCGTTCTGCCAGTACGCCATCGCCGTGCGCGATTCGAGCGGCTGATGGACCGTGTCCTGCTGATACGAAACGTCTTCGACGATGAGGTCCGCTTCCTTGAAGCCGGCGTCGACATCGCCCCAGACCGTGGTTTCTCCAGCCTCCGCATCAGTGGGCCATTTACCGGCGGCGAGTTGATCGAAGTGTGCCTGCGTCCACTTGATCGTCTTGACCTCGCCGCCCACGAACACGTTGCCTTCGGTTCGTCCATTCGGGCTGCCCGGCTTGAGGCCGTCGAGCGGATCGATCACAAAGGGCAGTGGTTCGAAGTCGACTCGAATCGCTTCGATGGCGGCGGCCGCCAGTTCTTCGCTGTCCGCGGCGACCGCGAGGATCGGCTCGCCTTCATAGAGCGCCTCTTTCGCCAGACAGAACTCCGCTGGAATAGGCGGCGTCTGTGGCTGCTGCTGCGCGGGTGGCACGGCGGCGGCGGTGGGCGGCGTTCCCGGGGCGCCGGCTGCACCGGGGCCCGTTGGCGGCGCGGCTGGAGCACCAGCAGGCGCATTCCCGCCAGCCGGAGCGGCCGGCCTCGCGCCCACCAGCAGCCCGCCGCAGCTGGCGCACCCTGTCCTGGCGGCGCGGGTGGTGGCGGCAGATCATCCGCGGTCAGAATCGCGTGCACACCTGGCATCGCCAGCGCGCGACTCGCATCGATGTTGACGACTCGTGCGTGCGGCCGCGGACTGAGCATCAGCTTGGCGAACAGCATGCCGTCGGCGCGGAAGTCTTCGGCGTACTTGGCTTTGCCGGTCACCTTGGCGACAAGATCCGGCGTCTGGTAGTTGTGACCAATCAGTTTGAACTTGCTCGGGTCAACGGGTGGAAACGAAGGTTTTGCCCCGGGTGCCCCTTGTGCCGCGGGTGCCTGACCTGTCGCGGGTGCGGCAGGTGCGCCGGGTGCGCTCGGTGCGGCAGGTGCGGTGCGCTGCGGTGTCTGTTCTGCCATCACGCCCTCCTCGCCAGCTCTGCGGCGTTCATCATGCAGTCGAGGATCTTGTTGTAGTCAGCGCAGCGGCACAGATTGCCGGAAATGCCGTGTGCCAGTTCCGCGCGCGTTGGATTGGGATTGGTCTTCAGGAACCCGGTTGTCGCCATGATGAAACCGGTCATGCAGAAGGCGCACTGGAAGCCCTGGCCGTCGACCACGGCCTGCTGGACCGGGCTCAGTTTGCCGTCCGGACTCGCCAGGCCCTCGACCGTCTGGACCTTTCGACCGCGGACGGCGTGGGTCAGAATCGAGCACGAATAGTGGGGTACATCGTCGATGAGCACGGTGCAAGCGCCGCACTCCGATCGATCGCACCCCAACTTCGTGCCGGTCAATCCGAGCTTGTACCGCAGCGTCATCGCGAGCGTTTCGTGCTTGAGCACATCGACGCGGCGCTGCTGGCCGTTGACGTCCAACGTGATGAGCCGTTCAACCGATCCTGGGAGCGACGATTCGTTCTGCCCGAGGATCGTCGTGCGAAACAGGTAAGCCGATGTCGATACTGTGGCGCCGGCCGCGATCACCCCTTTGATAAAGGTGCGCCGCGAATGGCCGCCTTCAACCATCCCCTGGTCGTCCATGGAACCCCCTGGAATTTCGCGAATATTAGCAGTAGCTGCGCAAGGTGCCTAGAGTGCCTCAGGTGCCTGGGTGCCTGAGTGCGGGTGCCTGAGCGTGCCTGCGTGGATGACCGGATTCAGATGAGTCACTTCGTCCCAGCATATTGACGCAGGCCGGCACCATAGGCACCAGCACCCAGGCACTCCAGGCACTTTAAGGCACCCAGACACCTTGTGTTTACAGTGCCTCTGCCGTAGACTCCGCGAAACCCTTTGCGTTTTTTTCAGCTTTGAAGTGTGTCCGCTCAGATAGCCGCGGCTACGGGCGGCGGAAGTGGTTCCGGCAGGGAAAAGTCCGAGGCGCCCGAGCTTTTAGCCGGCCTGTTTGTGGAGGAGCGAGTATGAGGAGTCTGAAGTCCATGAAGGTCGTCAGGACGTTGGGCATCATGGTCCTGGCGATGTCGATAGCCGGAAGCGCAGCGGCACAGTCGTTTACCGGTGGTCTCCGCGGCGCCGTCAGAGACGCGAATGGCGTCATCCCTGGCGTCACGGTGCAAATAGTCAATGAGGCCACGAACCAGACCCGCGAGGCGATCTCGAACGAACAGGGCGAGTACAACTTCGCAGCAGTCCCCCCCGGGACCTACACCGTCAAGGCCAGCTCTCACGGGCTTCCGAACCTTCGAGAACAAGGCGGTCCGTATCGGCGCCCAGCAGTTCATCACCATGGACATTCAACTGGAGGTCGGCCAGCTCCAGGAAACCATCACGGTGACGGGACAGTCGCCCTTGATCGATACGTCCAACGCGTCGACCGGCGCAGTGATCGATTCACGGCAGCTCGAGACGTTGCCGAGCGGCGGCCGCTCCGCGTTCTTGTTCGCCGTGACGGTGCCGACGGTCGTGGCTTCGGGCGACGCGCAGTTCAATCGTCAGCAGGACCAGACCAACGCATCGCTGCTGTCGCTCGGGGGCGGGACGCGGCGCGGCAACAACTACCTGATTGACGGGGTGCCGATTACCGACATGCGCAACCGCGCGTCGGCGAACCCATCGATCGAGGCGATTGAAGACGTTGCCGTGCAGGTCCACCAGTACGATGCCGAGACCGGACGCACTGGCGGCGGCACGTTCAACGTGGCGACCAAGTCTGGCTCGAACGCATGGCGCGGGAGCGGCTTCTACCAGAACCGTCCGAAATGGGGCGCCGCCAACAGCTACTTTTCGGAGCTGGCGGGCGTACCGAAGCCCGATACCTACTTTCACCTCGGGGGCGGCTCCTTCGGGGGCCCGATCATTCAAAACCGGACGTTCTTCTGGTTCTCGGCCGAGGGCTATGGATCGAACACGACGCGCAGCGGCAACATCCGTCTACCGACCAGCCGCGAGCGGCGAGGCGACTTCTCGCAGACCGTCAACGCCCAGGGTCAGCTCGTCGTCATCTATGACCCGACGACGGGCGATGCCAACGGCAACGGCCGGCAGCCCTTTGCGAACAACATCATTCCCGACAGCATGATCAACCCGGTCGCGCGCGCCATTACGAGTTACCTGCCGCTGCCCGATCAGGACGTGAGCGATGGCAACAACAACTTCTCGCGAACGGCCGAAATCCACGATCGCGCGATGATGTACACGGGCAAGGTCGACCATCGCTTCAGCGACGAGGTCTCGCTCTCGGGCTTCTATCTGTACAACCTTACAGAACGAACCCTGCGCCAACTACTGGGAGCCGGGTCTGACCGGCGCGAACCGGTTTGCCGATCCGGGCGACTACATCCTGAAGCGGCGGGTGAACGTGCTGGCCTTGAACAACACGTGGCTACCCAGCAACAACACCGTCGTGACGTTGCGCTACGGCTACACGAAGTTCATCGACGACAACACGCTGTCGATTGGTTTCGATCCCGCGGATCTCAATTTTTCGCAGAACTTCCTCAACCAGGTTCAGGTGGACAAGTTCCCGCAGATCCGGGTCACCGACTACGACAGCCCGGATTTCACCCGCATGGCCGGCGCCATCGACCCGACCGAAATCAACTGGCATTCCTGGGGTTTCAACGGCGCCTTGACCAGGCTCTACGGGCGTCACACGCTCAAGTTCGGCGCCGATTTCCGCCTGGTCGGGCTCGACTTCCAGTCGTTCCAGGACACCGCCGGTGATTTCCGGTTCGATCGCTATTTCACCTCGTCGAATCCGCTGACCAACGGCACGGCCACGTCGGGCAACGCGTTCGCGTCGATGCTCCTGGGCTATCCCTCGGGCCAGCCGGGTCAGGAAAGCACGATGAGCCTGTCGAACCCCCTGAAGATGTACGCGAACTACTACGGGTTCTACGCTCAGGACGATTTTCGTGTGAATCCCGAAATTGACCCTCAATTACGGCCTGCGGTTCGAGCACGAGGACGGGTTGCGCGAGCGTGACGACGGCATCACGGTGGCGTTCGATCGCACGTTGACGCCTCCCGGACCGCTGGGCAACATCACCGTGAACGGCCAACCGGTCCGCGGCGGGTTGGTGTACGCCGGCCAGAACGGCGCCAACACCTACCAGGGCGATCCGCCGGCGCTCAAAGTTTCACCGCGTGTGGGCGCCGTCTACTCGATTAATACAAGGACAGTGATCCGCGGCGGGTACGGTCTCTACTGGGCGCCCTTTAACGCTCCGGCACCGGACACGACCAACTACGGCCAAGTGGGTTACAACCAGGAATCGCTCATCCAGCAGGGCCAGTTCCGTCCCACGGTCAGCCTCACCAATCCCTATCCCAATGGGTTGCTGCAGCCCGTCGGCAACGCGAACGGCGCGCTGACCAACGTCGGCCAACAGGTCATTTTCGTCGACCAGGATCGGACCGCGCCGAAGGTGCATCAGTATTCGGTGGATGTCGCCCGCGAGCTCGGCGGCAGCATCGCCGTTGGGTTCGAGTACGCGGGTGCAACGGGTCGTGACCTTCTGCTCGGCGGCACGCGTCAACTCGCAGCTGAACATCAACCAGCTCGATCCACAGCACCTGGCGCTCGGAACCGCATTGAACGATCCAGGTCCCGAACCCGTTCTTCGGTCTGCCGGCGGGACAGGGCTTCAACGTCACCAGCCCCACCATCTCGCGTGCGCAGTCGCTGCGTCCGTTCCCACAGTTCAATCACGTCTTCATGATCGGGTCCACGCTTGGCCGCAATCAGTACCACGCGGGGATCTTCAAGTTCGAGAAGCGCGTGAGCAACGGGTGGGGCGGGCGCATCAACTACACCTACAGCCGGCTCGAGGACAACCAGTTCGGCGAGGCGAACTTCTTCTCCCGCAACAATGGGAACGCCCAAAACGTCTACGACCTCGATGCGGAGTACGCCGTGAGCATTCTCGACGTGCCGCACAAGCTCGTCGTGTCGCCGATCGTCGAGCTGCCCTTCGGCGAAGGCAAGCGCTGGGCCCAGAGCGGCGTTGCGGCCGCAATCCTCGGCGATTGGACGATCTCGTCGATCCTGTCGTTCGAGAGCGGTTTCCCGACGTCGATCTCGATGAATTCGAACGGGTTGTCGAGCGCGTTCTTCGGCATGCAGCGCGGCAACCCGGGGACCGGCGACCCCGCAACCGATGGTAGTCGTGACGAGCGCATCCAGGACATCTGGATCACCGACACCGCCTACGCCAACCCCGGACTGTTCACTCTTGGCACGCTGCCGAGAACGGATCCCGACGTGCGCACCCCGCACCGCAACAACTGGGACTTCGTGGCGGCGAAGGACATTCGACTGGGCGGTAGCGCGCGCGGTCAGATCAAACTCGAGGTGCTGAACGTCACCAACACCGTGAAGGTCCGCGGCCCGATCTCCACGCTTGGGAGCACGACGTTCGGTCAGATTCGCGTGCAGTCCGGATTCATGCGGCTGACGCAGTTGATGTTCCGGTTTACGTTCTAGACACGGAAGCACGGAAAACACGGAAGCACGGAAACACGGAAGGACCGGGCGGCCCATCAAAGCCGCCCGGTCGTTTTTTGTACACTCATCGAATGCGGTTCGCGCGGGCCTTCGGGCTCTTGCTGGCGATTCTCAGCATCCAGCCCGTCTCCAGCCAGGGGCCCCGGCAGGTTCCGGCATCACCTCGCGCGCCGTTAGGAGCCATCTCGTTCCCGGCAAGCGGCGACGCCAAGGCGCATGCGTTGTTCCTCCAAGGTGTGTTGTGGCTGCACAGCTTCGCGTACGAAGAAGCCATCGAGGCGTTCCGGGCTGCCCAGGCCATCGACTCCGAGTTCGTCATGGCGTACTGGGGCGAGGCGATGTGCTTCAATCAGCCGCTCTGGTTCGGCGAAGAACCCGACAAAGCGCGGGCGGCCTTGGCCAAGCTTGGTCCGACGCCGGCGGCGCGTGCGGCCAAGGCCAAGACTCCACGCGAACAAATGTATCTGGCCGCGGTCGAAGCGTTGTACGGCACGGGAGCGAAGCCTGCGCGCGATCAGGCGTTTGCCGGTGCAATGGCGACGCTGGCTGCGAAGTTTCCGCAAGACGACGAGGCGCAGGTTTTCCATGCGCTGTCACTGCTGGCGACGTTGCCGAGAGGTGACCAGGCATTGCCGCTGCGCGAGCGTGCGGGTGGTATCGCCGAAGGCGTCGCCAAACGCAATCCGCGGCACCCGGGAGCGCTGCACTACGTCCTGCACGCGTACGATCATCCGCAGCTCGCGGCACGAGCGCTGCCGGCCGCCCGGGTGTACGCGAAGATCGCGGCCGCCGCTAGTCATGCGCTCCACATGCCCGCCCACGCGTTCGTTCAATTAGGCCTCTGGGATGAGGCCGCCGCGACAGACGAGGCGTCATGGGAAGCGTCGATTGCCTGGGCGAAGCGCAGAGGCTTGTCAGTCGCGCAGCGAGACTTTCACAGCCTGTCCTGGCTTCAATACGAGTGGACGCAGCAAGGGAGGTTCGACAAGTCGATCGGCGCGCTGAGGCAGGTCATGGAGGCGATGAAGGTCGTGGGTGGCGGCGGAGAAGTTGGCGGCCACCACTACGGCGATAGCGAAATCGGGCGTGGAAGCGGTGTGATGGCCCTGCGCAACGACAACGGGTCGATGCGCGCTCGACACGTGATCGAAAGCGAGCGTTGGATCGATATGAAGAACTCCAAGTCGTTCGACAACATCGACGAGCTCTTTGCGCTGGGCATGAGCGCCGCCAAGCTCGGTGACCTCGCCGTAGCCAACACGTCGCTCGACCTCCTGCAGAAGGCGGATGCAGCAGGGCAGGACCCCGGGTTGCGGGAGCAGGCAGCCGTCATGGTCGAAGAAATGCGCGGCGCTCATCGCGATGGCGGGCGGGCGTCCGATCGACGCGATTGCGGCGATGGAGCGCGCCACAGCGCTCCAGGCGCGAATGCCGAAGCCGATTGGACGGCCCTATCCGGTCAAGGGCGCCGACGAGCTGTTCGGGGAGATCCTGCTGCAGGCTGGACGTCCCAAGGATGCCGTGACCTGGTTCGAGCGTGCGTTAGGACGCACCCCCAATCGGAGTCGGGCCGTGCTCGGGCTCGCTCGTGCGGCGGCAAAGGCGGGGGAGACCGTGAAGAGCCGGCGCGCGTTTCAGCAGTTCCTGAACAACTGGCGGCTCGCCGATCCCGGGCTCCCGGAGCTCCAGGAGGCTCGCGCCGCGCTCAAATAGCGGTCGTGGCCTTGAGTTCGGTCCACATTATCAGTCTCGGCGACGCAGGCCCCCAGGCGTTATCATCGGCGCACGTGGCTTCACCGCGCCCCCGCGGGCGTGTCCTGACCTGGCTGTTCCATGGCCTCGAGGAGCCTGCGGGACCACTTGGCAAGCCCCTCCACACGGCCCCGTGGTGGCAGGTCATGTGCCTCACTGGGGTCGATTACTTTTCCACGCTGGGTTACCAGCCCGGCATCGCGTTCCTAGCCGCTGGCTTTCTGTCTCCAATTGCCACGCTGATCCTGGTGATCGTGACGCTGTTCGGCGCACTACCGGCCTACGCGCGCATCGCGGAACTCAGCCCGCACGGGCAGGGGAGCATTGCCGTTCTCGAAGAGAAGCTGCCGCGCTGGCGCGGCAAAGCGCTGGTGCTGTGCCTGTTGGGATTTGCCGCCACAGGGTTCGTGATCACCATCACGCTGTCCGCGGCGGACGCTACGGCTCACATCGTGGAAAACCCCTTTGCCCGGGCGTGGTCGCCGCACCGAGTGGCCGTCACCTTCGCACTGATAGCCGCATTGGGTGCAGTCTTCGTCAGAGGCATGCGGGAAGCAGTGTGGGTCGCCCTGCTGATCGTGGCGGTGTATCTGATTCTGAACGCGGCAGTCGTCGGCCGCGGGCTCTGGCACATTTCGACCCATCCCGAAACGTTGACCTACTGGCGCAACGGGCTCTTTACGCAGGAGCCGAGCTACTTCTGGGTCATGGTGGCGGCGGTGCTGGCGTTCCCGCGGCTTGCGCTCGGGCTTTCCGGGTTCGAGACCGGTGTCGCCGTGATGCCGCTCGTCAAGGGCGAGGGCGAGACAGAGGAAGAACGTCTGGCCAGCCGAATTCGCAACACGAAAAAGCTGCTCCTTACCGCAGCCCTAATCATGAGCGTGTTCCTCATCGGGAGCAGCATCGTCACTACGGTGCTCATTCCGCCGCCTGAATTCCAGGCCGGCGGTGCCGCGAACGGTCGCGCGCTGGCCTACATCGCCCATCGTGACTTTGGCGAAGCGTTCGGTTCGGTCTATGACCTGTCTACCATCACGATCCTGTGGTTTGCCGGCGCATCGGCGATGGCCGGGCTCCTGAACCTGATTCCTCGCTACCTGCCTCGCTACGGCATGGCGCCCGAGTGGGCCAGGGCGCACCGCCCGATTGTGCTGATCATCACGGGGATTGCCGTCTTGGTGACGTGGATCTTCGACGCGGACGTCGACAAGCAAGCCGGTGCCTACGCCACCGGCGTCCTGGTCCTGATGACGTCGGTCGCGTTCGCGTCAGCCATTTCCACGCCGTCGCGACGCGTGGGGTTTGGCGTGGTGACGGCCGTGTTCGTCTACGCGACAGTCGATAACATCATCGAACGACCAGAAGGTCTGCGCATCGCAACCTGGTTCATCGTCACGATGGTCACGACCTCTCTGGTATCGCGGGTGATGCGATCCACGGAGCTTCGCGCCCACGGTGTGACCTACGACGAGGCGGCAACGCGGGTGGTCGCCAGGGCAGTGGGCACGCCGCTGCGGATCATTGCGAACCGGCCTGACACGGGCCTCGAGGCGGAGTACGCCGCAAAGATCAAGGAAGCGAGCGAAGCGCACCACCTCCCGCCGGAGGCTCGCGTGGTGTTTCTCGAAATCTACCCGAGCGACGCGTCGGAGTTCTCCGGTGCGCTGCACCTGAGCGCGAGACATGTCGGGCCCTACGAGATTCTGTCGACGAGGAGTCCGGCGATACCCAACGCGATCGCAGCGATCCTGCTCGACCTGCGGGATCGCACTGGGGCGACGCCTCACGCCTATTTCGGGTGGACGGAAGGGAACCCGATTACTTATCTCCTGAGATTCCTGGCCTTCGGCGAGGGCGACACCGCCCCCGTCGCCCGTGAAGTCTTACGACAGGCCGAGCCACACTCCGAGCTGCGCCCGCGGATTCACGTCGGGTAGGGAAGGGACGGCCACACCCAACACGGAACCGCGGAACCACGATAGCCACGAAGTCACTAAGACACGAAGAATTCCTGGGTCCCGTTCTGACGCCCGGCACCCTCCCCGGCGCCCTGCGCCCTATGCCCTGCGCCCTGCAGTTATCATGACCGTGGATGGCGCGCGCCAACGTCCCTGCCAACTGGCCGGAACTGCCTGACGAGCACCTGCTCGACCTCCGACTCGCCGATCTTCCATTGAAGCTCGAAGGCACGGTCATCGAGGGCCGGCTGGCACAGCTCCGGTCGGAGCTCGAGGCGCGAGAACTCAAATTTCCGCTCCATTTCTATATCTCCGACGAGTGGTTCACGCCAGACGGCACGGCGACCATGGCGGTGCCGTTCTACATGACGCACCCGCGGCTCGAGCGGCTCGAGAAAGCGCAGATGCTGGAAGTCGAGGGCGGCGAACACGACTGGTGCATGCGCATCCTTCGACACGAGGCGGGACACGTCATCGACAACGCTTACAAACTGCGGCTGCGGCAACAGCGCCGGGCCCTCTTCGGCCGCTCGAACGAGCCCTATCCGGAGTTCTACGATCCCAAGCCGTACAGCAAGGCGTTCGTTCAGCACATCGACCCGTGGTACGCGCAGAGTCATCCCGACGAGGACTTCGCCGAAACGTTCGCGGTCTGGCTGACGCCGGATGCCAACTGGAGACAGCGCTACTCAGGGTGGCCCGCGGTCAACAAGCTGGAGTACATGGAGACGTTGATGCGATCGCTGCGCGGTCGCAAGCCGCTCGTCGACAGCACCGACGAAGTCGATCCGCTGCGTCGACTGCGACGGACCCTGCGGCAGCACTACCGACGAAAGCGGCGCCATCATGGCATCGACCATCCCAAGTTCTACGATCGGGAGCTGCGACGATTGTTCTCCGATGCGCCGGAGTTTTCGGGCAACATGACCGCGGCACAGTTTCTCGGAAAGATGCGCCAGCCGGTTCGCCGTGTGGTTGCGAGCTGGACCGGGATCTATCAATACACGATCGATAAAGTGCTCGAAGACATGATTACGCGGTGCCGGGAGCTGAAGCTTCGCCTCGCCGTGCCTGAGGAGCAAGCGCGATCTGAGTTCGCGGTCTTGCTGACCGTGCAGACGATGAACTATCTGCACAGCGGGCGGCACCGGGTGGCCCTGTGATGAGGCCTGTGAAGACGTCTCGATGAAAAAGCCCCTATGAAACGGCTGTGAAGAAGTATCGGGTCCTCGTTCTCGTCCACAAAGCTCTCGTCCCCAAGGAAGACGTCGGCAAGACCGAGGTCAGTCCCGAGTGGCGGATGGAATGGGATGTCGTCACCACGCTGCGCCAGCGTGGGCATGAGCTTCTCGTGATTGGGGTTCACGACGACCTGACGCCGATTCGGCAGGCGGTGGACGAGTTCAAGCCGACGATCGCCTTCAACCTCATGGAGGCGTTCGCGGACATCGGGGTCTTCGACCAGAACGTCGTCAGCTACCTCGAGCTGATACGGGTGCCGTACACCGGTTGCAACCCCCGCGGCTTGATGCTGTCGCGAGACAAAGCACTGGCCCGGAAGCTGCTGGCCTATCACCGCATCCCGTCGCCCGACTTCACGGTCGTGCCGCTCAATCGCAAGCCGGTGCTGCCGAAGAAGCTGACGTATCCGATGATCGTCAAATCGCTCACTTACGAGTCATCGATCGGGATTTCGCAGGCCTCCGTGGTCGCCAACGAAGAGCAACTGAACAAGCGTGTGAAGTACATCCACGACACGATTCTCACGCCGGCGATCATCGAGCAGTTCATCGACGGCCGCGAGTTGTACGTCGGCGTGACAGGCAATCATCGCCTCCGGGTGTTCCCGGTGTGGGAGATGTCGTTCGCCAAGATGCCCGACAGCAACTGGCGGATCGCCACAGAACGGGTGAAGTGGAGCGTCAAGTACCAGAAGCGGCACGGCATCGACACGGCGGAGGCGCAGCTGCCGAATGGGATCGCGCCAAAGATTCAGCATCTGGCCAAGCGCACCTACCGGGCGCTCGACCTCTCCGGCTACGCCCGTATCGACTTCCGGATGGACGCCAGCGGGAAGGCGTATGTGATCGAAGCCAATGCCAATCCCCAGCTGGCCGAGGAAGAGGACTTCGCGCAGTCGGTCAAGCTCGCCCGGTTGTCGTATCCGCGCCTCCTCGACCGCCTGATGGCGTTGGGGCTGCAGTGGCAGCCGCATCGGATGGGCCTCTGAACAGGTGCGTCGGGTGCGACAGGTGCTGGGGTGCGACAGGTGCTGGGGTGCGACAGGTGCGGTGCGGTGCGCACCCGCTCTCAGATTTCGTCGATCACCACGCGTCTGACGTAGTACGACACATCGAGGCGACGGGTGCGGATTGACGGGTCGGTGGCGCGCAGCGCGATGCTGTAGACGCCTGGAGTCGTCGGGCGCCACCGGTAGTCCCACAGCGACCACGTACGATGCGTCGTCGGCGTCGGGCAGATCGAGAACACGCGCGGGGCTTCGCCGACGTTGAATCGAATGGCGAGTTGCTCGACCGGCCGCTCACCGCCCCAGACGATCCCCACCACTCGATACTCGAGCCGACCCTCCACGCGACGCTTTTCAACGCGAATCGGTGTGGCGGCCACGTCGATGACTGGCGGCTCGTAATCGCGGGCGAGGGCTTCGCGATCCGGTTGATGTGTCCGCAGGGAGAACTCGATCATCTGCGATGTCGGCCTTTCGTCGGCGCCAACCAGCCGCAGTTCGTTGACCCACTTGATCCAGGAACAGCCGTACCACCCGGGAACGACGAGACGAACCGGGGCGCCGTGGTCGGCTGTCAAGGGCTCGCCGTTCATCGTCACGGCCAGAAATGCGCCAAGACGTTCGAGGCTGTCGAGGGGCAATATCCAACTGGCGCCCGGGTTCGAGCTGCGCGAGGTCTGGTGCAGCTCGTCGATGCCGCTGATCAGCAGCCCGCTGGCGCCCGCTTTGACGCCGAGTTCAGTAACGAGCCGAGCGATCGGCACGCCCGTCCAGTCCGTGACGCTCATCAATCCGAAGTTGTTCGGGTCAGCATTTCCGGAACACTCGATGAGATGCGCACCCATCGGCCGCGCATCGCGCCGGAGTCGTTCGATGTCGAGGGTTGACCGCGCAAACCCGCTGACGCTGATCGACCAGGTGTTGGGGATCGCGCGAAGCGCCGCGGGGACGGCCGTGCGCACGAACATCTCGGCGGTGGGTGTGAGGAGCTTCCCCGGCTGAAGCGTCGACAGGTCGGTGAAGAGACGCGCATCGAGTCCAGGACCGCCGACCATCTGACCGAGCGGGGTTTGCTGCACGCGATCCCCGTGAAGCGGGACGAGAGCGACCAGCTCGCCGAGCGGCGCCGGGTCGCAGAGTGGCTGAGCACACAAGTGCTCGACGAGCGCCTCGGTTCCGCCAACGAAGACCACCGCGCCCCACGACAGGCCGCCGCGGAGAATCGCGCGCCGATGAGGCCGCAATATCACTCCGTCATCTTACCCGCGGCGTAGACTGTTCCAAGGTTCCTGGAACCTTAGACTGGTCTGAATTCCTGGATGCTCTGCCTCCGGTCGATCTTCTCGCTCGCGCTCGTGACAGGCTTACTCCTGGTGTCCCAGGACTCGCGTTCGTTGGCGCAGAACCCGCCGCCCGCGCAGCCGCAAACCCCGACATTTCGCGCGACGGTGACCCACGTGACGACCGACGTCATTCCGCGAGATGAAAAGGGCCGCTTTGTACCGGATCTGACGAAGAACGACTTCACGGTGCTCGAAGATGGCGTGGCGCAAACCATCGACTCGTTTGCTCTGATCCACGGTGGCCGTACCTTCAATACCATTCAAGCGCCGCCGCCCCCTTCGCCGGAGGGCATCGTGTTGCCGTCAGCGCCACGACGTCAGGTCGGGGATTCTAGTGGCCGTGTCCTGCTGATCTTCGTCGACGACCTGCACTTCGAGGCGGAGTACTCGCCGCACGTCCGCCGTCTCGTCACGACGATCGCCAAAACCGTGCTTCATGAAGGTGATCTGGTCGCGATGTTTTCCAGCGGGCCGTCGAGCATCGAGATTGGATTGACCTACGATCACAAGCTCATCGAGGCGAGCGTCTCGAAGATTCGCGGGTCGGCGATGACCGCCGCCGAGATGTTTCAGTTGCTGGAGACATCGCAGGGACCGGGTGACGTCCGGCGGCGCGCCCAAATGGCGTTTCACGCGGTGTACGGTGTCCTCGGCGAGCTCGAGCAGGTACACAACAAGCGTAAAGCGATTCTCTACATCAGCACCGGATACGATTTCGATCCATTCGCTGATTCGCGCCAGGGTCGCGATCGAATTCAGGGCGGCCGATTCGCGGAGCCGACACGCGCCGTCATCGACGAGGAAAACCCGTATTTCCGCTTACCGGCAGTTACGGCCGATATCGACCTGCACTCCTACATGCGCGAGCTGACGCTGTCAGCAAATCGCGCCAACGCCTCGATCTTCACCATCGATCCGCGCGGGGTGGCTGGCATCGTCGATGCCGGACAACAGCTCGATCAGAGTCAGTGGCGGACCTACCTTCAAAAGACACAGAGCTCGTTGCGGTATCTGGCGGAGGAGACTGGCGGAGCGGCAGTCGTCAACGAAAACGACTTCGAAGGCGCGATGAAGCGCATCGATGCGGAAACCAGCGACTACTACGTGCTTGGCTACTATTCGTCCAACCCCGATCCATCGAAACGCGTTCGCGCGATCGAGGTCAAGGTCAATCGGCCGTCGATCACGGTGGCATCACGCCGCGCCTACTCGCTGAAGACACCGGGAACGCCTGTGCCCCCGCGCAAGCGATAGGACAGCTGTGTGCTTCGGACTTCCGCCTGAAGGCGGAAGCCACGGATAGCCACGTTGTTCAAACACTCGTGGCTTCCGGCTTTAGCCGGAAGATCCGAGCCGCGAAACCGAATCAGCTAATTACGCCACTAGTCCGACCACCGCAGGCCCAGCCTACGGCACGACGCTCGCCCATTCGGTCGCCAGCGTGGCGTATCGCCCTTTCGCTTCGACATAGCGAACCGCATGCAGCTTGAACGCCTCGCGCGTGCTGGCCTCTGCCTTGGACATTCCCGTGGCCACGAGATCCATGAATTGGGCGTGCAGACGCAGCCACTGCGCGTCGAGGTCTCCCGGCTCGCGTCCGAGATGTGCGTCCAGGAGCGTGATCGCCGGTGCCGGCCGACTCCCGGCGAGATGGCATGCGGCAACACGCCGGGTGAGAACCCCATCCGACGGGCGCGACGTGAGTGCCGCGGTTGCAAGCTGGCTTGCGCGGTCCACATCGCCCAGCCGCAATGCCGCGTCGATCACGAACGCGCTCAAAACTCCGGCGTCGAGTCCCGCGGCGACCGCGGCGTCCCAGGCGATCAACGCGTCCCGATCACGGCCCTCGAGCGCGTGCGTTGCACCCAGCAGCACATGGGCCCCAGCCGATGTACTCGCGGACTGCGCGGCCTGCCGCAGCGGCAGCGCGATAGCCGTCGACGTGTCCCCAAGGGCATAAAGGGCGAGTCCGCGCAGCGTGGATCGCGTGGCTTCCTCCTCCGGTCGCACCGGCTCGCCGCGTAGCAGGTCTACAAACCGGCGCTCGCTCGCTGAATTCAGGGCGGCAGTGAGCGCCGGTGATGGCTGTGGCGGGCGCAGCGAATTGACGATTGCCGTGAGCAGCGCTGGTTCGAGGATGGCGTCCCGACGGAAGGGGAGAGCCACGGATGGAGCGTCGCGCAGGAGCACTGCGGGTGTGCCGACGACCGAGAACGTGGCCTCGGTGGTCGCGCTGACGCCGCCCAGCCGATCGTCAGCCATGATCCGCACCCGGTAGTTCCCGCGTTTGAAAGTGCTCATGGGGATTTCGACGGCAGCAAAGATCGGATGGCCCTTCAGCACGTCGAAGTCCACCGGGAGCGTCGTCTCGTTGTAGATCTGCGGCGCGAGGACGCCAACGTATTCCTGCCCGGTCGCTGTCGCTCGCGAGATCCGAAAACCCACAGCGACATCGGGCTTGCCGTTGGGCGCGGCCCGCGGATTGATGACTTGAACGACGAGCGCAAGCGGCTCCTGGTTGGTCAATATCGTGTCGCGGGCCGGGATGATTTCGGTCGTGCCGATCGAATAAGGATGTCGCGATTGCTGCTCGGAGGTGAGCGCCAGGGTCCGGACGCTCACCGAGTCGGCCACGATGACGTTGCTCAGGTCGAATTCCGAAGTCGAAGCAATCGGCAAAACGAGCTTCTTCTGGAACACGCGGATGGCTTTGTCCGTGTCCTTGATGCTGTTGTCGTGCCACGCCACTGTCAGGACGTAGTCGCCGGGCCCAGCCGTGAGACTGCGGCGGACGACGGCTGCACCGCTGGAGTCGGTGTCGACGACGGCCTCGAGGTCGAAATCCTCGAAGGGTAGGAGGGGGCGCGCCGTGCGGACGCCTTCACCTTCCAGGGTCGCTTTACGTTCGCGCTCACGTTCCTCCCGCCGTTCACGGGCGCGCTCGCGCTCCATTTCCAAAAGGGCAACGTTTTGCCCTGGCGTCGTCACACCTCGCGAGGCCACGCTGCCGGCGCCGTAAGTCGGCATCTCTCCGAAGGCGATGCCCCGCTCGGGTCGCGGCAGGACGCTGCGTTGACCAGCCAGCCACTCGGCGACGGCCGATCGCTCGACGAGCGCCGTTACGGCTCGCTCGTCGCGACGGGTCGCGAGTCGGACATAGAGGACCAGGGGGCTCCCGGACGTGAGCCCCGAGACTCCCGCTAGCGAGAACGCGACGTAGTGCGATCCATCGGACGCACGCAGGACGTGCACCGGCCAATCGACACCAGCAGCGTCGGTCGCCGCGTTCACTCGGTCGACGGCCGCAACGACTGCCTGAAGCGACGCGCGCTGCGAGGGGCTGAGATTGGGTGCAGTGGCCTGTTGCGCCGCGAGCGGAAGAGTAGCGACGAGAAGCGCACGCGTCAGAAGGCCGGATCGTTGCGTGCGTGTCATATTGCCCTCGCTATCAGTTCACGACATTGATGACTAGCCCTTGGCGCGGTTCGTCAAGCCAGGCAACTGATGGCGATATTCGAGCCGCAGCTTGACCACGTCGGCATGCTCGACGCGTAGTTCGCGAGCAATGCGCTGCACTTCTCGCTCCTCCGCAATCGAGATGTTGCCTTCGACGGCCGAGACCGCAAACAGACAACGCAGCAACGACAGCTTCTGTTCGTGCGTTGCCGCGTCGGCAAACTCGCGCGCGACGAGAAAGTTGTCGGTCCCACCGAACAGCAAGTTGCTGGTCTTGGCCAGTCCAACGACCAGCATGGCTTGCTCACGCGGGAGGCCGCCTTCCCGCTCGAGCAATTGCTCCATGACCTGCGTCTCTTCCGGGCTGATGTGCTGGTCTGCGTGAGCAATGCGTCCCAGGAGGTAGGCAAAGCGCGCCAGATACTTCGCCCGTTCCGGCTCCTGCCGATCGAGCGCATCGAGCAGGTCGCGAAGCGCGCGCTGGTTCTCGCCGCCCTCATCGTCCGGCGCCTGCAGCCAGGATCGAATGAGCGATCTCACCTGGACAAGATGTCACACTTTCTCAGGCCTCGACTCAGGACTTTTTCGGGCTGGACCGCTGAAATGGGAGACATGGACGATACACGAATCACGCGACGCGCGTTTGTGGTCGCCGGCGTGGCGCCGCTGGCGCTGTCGACCGCCGGGTGTCTTGCACCGACCTTGAAAATGGGCCTCCCGAACGTGTCCGCTATCCCGGACGTCGAGGCCGAACGCTGGTCAACGACGTTCATTCGCAGCTCAACCCCACGCGAGTTTCGGAAATCGTCAAGCCTCGAACTGCCGACGCGCTGCGTGACGTGCTGATTCGAGCTCGGGCCACCGGCCAGCGAATTGCCATCGCCGGCGGCCGACATGCCATGGGAGGTCAGCAGTTCGCCGAGAACGCCTTGCTGGTCGATACGCGTGGCCTGGATCGTGTCATCGCCTTCGACGACGAAGCTGGCATAGTGAGCGTCGAGGGCGGCATTCAGTGGCCGGCGCTGGCTGCGTACCTGGAATCGGCGCAGCGTGGTTCCACGCGGCCGTGGGGGATATTTCAAAAACAGACCGGCGCTGACCGTCTGAGTCTCGGGGGCGCCCTGATCGTGCAACGCCCACGGTCGCGGACTGACGCTCAAGCCGATCATTCAGCAAGTCGAGTGCTTCGATCTCCTGCTCCCAAGCGGCGAGCTTTGCCACTGTTCGCGAGACGAGAACACAGAACTGTTTCGCCTGGCGATTGGCGGATACGGACTGTTTGGCGTCATTACCCGCATCGATCTTCGGCTGCGTCCGCGCGTCAAGGTTCAGCGGATCGTTGAGCTGGGCGAGACCGAGGGCATCATGACGCGGTTTGGCGAACGCATCCGCGACGGCTACCTGTACGGCGATTATCAGTTTGCGACCGACAGTCGTCGCGACAGCTTCCTGCGTCGCGGCGTGTTCTCCTGTTACCGGCCTGTGCCCGTCGAGACACCGCTGACAGAGAACCCGACGCGGTTCAATCCCGAGGACTGGGCACGGTTGACGTACTACTCGCATCGCTACAAACAGCGAGCCTTCAATGTGTATTCGAAGCGCTATGTGGCGACTTCCGGACAGGTCTACTGGGCCGACTGGCAGCTATCGGCGGCCTACGTCGACAACTACCACGCCGATCTCGACCGCGCGCTCGGTGGGCCGAGGGCGACGGAGATGATCACCGAGATCTACGTGCCCCGCGAGCGTCTCGAGTGGTTCATGGAAGACGCGCGGAGGTCATTTGATCAGCACTGAGGCGAACGTGATCTACGGAACGGTACGTCTGATCGAGCGAGACGACGAGAGCTTTCTCGCCTGGGCTCGAGAGCCATGGGCCTGCGTGGTCTTCAATCTTCATGTCGAACACACGGAGGACGGTGTAAGACGCGCGGCGGACGCGTTCCGGGAGCTGATCGACGTTGGCATCGCGCATGGCGGCAGCTATTACCTGACGTATTACCGCTGGGCACGACGCGACCAGGTGGAACACTGCTATCCGCAGATGCGGCAGTTCCTCGCCCTGAAGCGTCGACATGACCCGGAGGAGCGACTGCTGAGCACGTGGTATCAGCACTACAAGCAGCTGCTCGCACCTGCGCTTACTTGATTACGACACGCCCCTGTGCCTCCCATCGGCCGCCCGGCGTGCGGACGTTGATCCAGAGCCCGCGTCGGCCCGCAGGGGCGTCGTACTCGAAGTCGTAAGTCTCGCCGACGGCGATTGTGAAGGTTGCCGGCTGTTGGGCTCGGAGGTCGGTTGGAACCGGCGCGCCGTCCTTGGTAAGCGGCCGCCAACTGACCGGAGCCTCTGCCGTTGATAGCGAGGTTACGAAGATGTCGCCGGGCGTGATGTTGACGAAGCGAATTCGGTGACGCACGCCCGCCTTCCAGGCCATTTGCGGCATCTGCCCGCCATTCAGAAGAACGGGATCGGTCACGCCGTTGCCGCCACGGCTGATCACGACCACGTGATCGGTGGACGGATCGAAGATCTCGTCGGGCTCGACCACGAGCAGTGCACCGTAGAGTCCCGCCGCCAGTTGCCGATCATCGTGAAGGTGGGTGTGATAGATGAACGTGCCGGTGCGCGGTGGTGTCATGCGTGCGAGGAACGACGCCCCCGGCTGGATGATTGGGGTGACCCGTGGGCCGACGCCGCTCCATCCGTGCACGCCATCGTAGTAGCTGTCGAGCTCGATGCCGTGCCAATGCACGGCGGTTGCTTCTGGCAACTGATTGAGAAGTGCGATCTCGACCGGTTCGCCTCGCCGCAGCACCAGGGTCGGGCCGGGGACCGACACAGGCTCTAGAGTGCGTTCGTGATCGTCGTTCTGCATTGCAAAGCCGTATGTCAACTCACCGGAAGGTCCCGGTGTGGCGCGCATGGCCAGCGTGATGGCGCGTGCCGGAGGGTCGATGCGCTCGCGGCTTTCGGTACTGCTCGAATCAATGACCGTGACGCCAAGCACCATCGCCGCCATGCCGGCGGACGCGTTGTGTCCGGCGTGCGCCCGATGTGGCGACGAGTGATCACCTTCAGTCGAACCTTCCGCCAGTCGCCTCTTCGGCGACACGTGATCGACGATGTGGCAATGAAACAGCCAGTTGCCGACACGCTCGGCCTGCCATGTCATCGCCATTGTCCCGCCGGGCGGCATCAACTGCGTCACCACGCGCTGCCGCTGTTCGGCGGCGATGACCGTGTCGCGAACGCCATCGCCGAGCGACTCGGCTTGGAAGTAGAAACCATGGAGGTGCATCGGGTGAAACTGTGAGCTGAGGTTCACGACTCGCCAGTGGATGCGCTCGCCAAGGTTATATGTGAGCCGCTCGGTCGCGGGCCATGAGAGACCATTGACCAGGAGCGTAAACTGCGGGTCGAGCGCCCGGAACGCCGCGCCAATATCGGTGGCGCGAGTGAGGTCCTTCAGTTGGGGCCGCGTGAGACTCGTCCACTCGGTCAGGACCATCACGCGATCGTTTGCGATCGTGGTTCCAACCGGATCCACGATGAAGGCGCCCGACAGCTGCGCATCTGGCCCGCCGCGGAACGGCAGCGGTGCTCCGGTGCTCGTCGCCCAATAGTGGTAGGTGCCGGCGCGGGCGGCTACGAAGTGAATTTCGCGAGCGGTTGCAGGCGGCACATCCAGCGCCGGACAGGCCGAGCCGTCGCGCGCACAGAATCCGTGAACGCGAAGCGGCTCGGTGAGATCGTTGCGCACGCTGGCCACGATCCTGCTGCCCTCGGTGACGCGGACGAGCGGCGCAGGAACCTGAAGGGCTCCAGTGACCTCGCCAAAGGCTTCGACGGTCAGCGCTGGGCCGCCCGGACCCTCCGGTCGCCACTGTCCGACGCCCGCGCGCAACGCGAGCGTCAGCACCCCGTCGTGCAACTGGCCGGCGGCTGTGCGGTTGTCATTGATATGAATTCGCGGAGGGCGCTCGCCCCCTGCCGAGTGGTCGGCGACAAGAGCTACGGAAGACAGCAGCAGGGCGCAGGTGGACACGGCGCCCGCTCGAGAACATTTCATGCTCTCGAAGGTAGCGGCCAGCCTCGCAGGCGATCATGAGCAAACCGTAAAGAAGCGGTCAGTCTTTGGGTAAGGGTCGCTCAGCGGCGCACGGCGAGATCGATCAGGTACAACTTTCCCGAAGATCCAAATCCAGCAGAGCGAATCCTCCGGTGCCACTCGCGAGGGCGCCGAGGCTGCTCCGAGTCTCCACGAGATGCGCTTGCCAGGCCGCGTCGTCAAGCTGGGGGTCACGCGCTGTAGAGCCGGCGAAGTCGCGTGGATCAAGTGCGTAGATGACGACGTCGGAGCGAGTCGCGTCATCGGTCAACTCCGGTCGATCGCGCCGAAAGCGCACTTGATCGAAGTCGATGTATCCGTTGCTGACGTAGATCAGGATCCTGCGGTGTCCCTCGATCTGTGCCAACGACTGAATCGGGAGGTGCGCAGCGTCTAGCGCAACGTGCGCGCCGACTCTACGCCGGGCCAGGGAGCCGCGGTCTTGAGGTTCGTGACAAGAGTCGGACCGGTCTTGCTGCATTGGTGTTATGGGCTGAATGTGAACGAATCCTGGTCGATGCTCCCAACGACATTCAGCGTTCCCGTCTGGGTCAGTGCGGCGAACCACGAGTAAAGCCCTGGTGGCTCCGCCCCGGTGAACTGGTAGCTGAAGATCGTTCCGCTGAACGGAGGCGGGGTAAAGCCGGTAGCGAAAGGCGCGATGCCCGGAACGGCACCCACTGGCTGCAGCGACAGTTGGGTCCCATCCGGCAGCTGGATGACGACGTAGGCATCCACCAGTGCGGGGTCGGTGCCGGGCGTGAGCATCGCCGTCAAGACCATGGTGTCCCCCGGGTGGAAGTGGGTCTGGTTCAGTTGGAGGCCGAGAACGGCGCTGCTTCCGAACACCACCTTCGACGGCACGCTGCTCTGGGTATTCGTGTTGTTGCCAAGCTGGCCGGCGCCGTTGGCTCCCCAACAGTAAAGCGCGCCGGTGTTATCGCGGCCGCAGGTGTGGCGGAAGCCCGCATCGATGCTGGTGAAGATCAGTCCGCCAACGACGGCTGATGGCGCCAGCCGGTCAATCGTGGTTCCATCACCGACCTGGCCCGCCTCGTTCTCTCCCCAGCAGTAGGCGTCGCCGGTACCTGTGAGCGCGCACGTATGCCCGATAAACCCGCCGGCGATGAGTTGGGAGAAGGTGTGCCCGCCGTCGACCTCCACCGGAATCGCGCTGGCCTCTTGGGTCCCGTTTCCCAGCGCACCGAAGGTGTTTTGCCCCCAGCAATAGGCTGTCCCGAGGGCGGTACGTCCGCAGCTGTGCCGACCCAGTCCGGCGGTGATCGACGCAAAGGTCACTCCCGTCGAGACCGGCAGGGGCAGGGGGTGGGGAAGTATATCCGCGCTGCCGATGCCAAGCTGACCGGAATGGTTATCACCCCAGCAGTAGGTCTGGCCGGTGGTGGCGAGGCCACAGGTGTGGCCGATGGAAAAGCCGCCGGCCGCAATCTGCTGGAAGGTGAAGCCGGACACCAGGGCGGGCGCAAGACGGCCGACGATGGTTCCGTCACCAAGCTCGCCTCGATCGTTCTTTCCCCAGCAGTACGCCTCCCCGGCGCTGGTCAGCGCACAGGTATGCGCGTCGCCTGCGTCGATACTGGTGAATTTGAGCCCGGTCAAGACTGGAACCGGCAGGTCACGGTTCGTGATCGTCCCGTCCCCGAGCTGGCCGCTCGCGTTGTTCCCCCAGCAAAACGCCGTCCCGTCACTCAGGAGGCCGCAGGTGTGCGCTCCGCCCAAGGCAAGCCGGACGAAGCTGAGTCCGGTTCCCACGGGGATCGGGATCATGCTGCACGGGAAGGGTCCACCATCAATCTGGCAGGTTGTAGTTGGAGCCGGCACGCCCAGCTGCCCGCTCTCACCTCGGCCCCAGCAAAACGCGTTGCCAGCCGCAGTCAGGGCGCAGGTATGAGCCCCGCCGGCATAGACGGAGGAGAATGATGTGGCTGCCATCTGGACAGCCGATGGTTCTGATGGTTGAAGCGCCGCAATTGGCGTTGCCCAATCCGCGAGCGCCGCACTGACGCCGACTGTGAACAGAACTGCGGCCAGAATTAGTCGCCGCGACACGCGTTGAAGCATTCACATCTCCGATTGCTTTAACCCTCGGGTGAGTTCTATGTTTGCGATCTGTCCGTCGGTCCGTCGAGGGCGCCGAAACCGAGCGGTTCGTTGTGCTCTTCCTGGTCAGCGCGAGCCGGCATTGCCGGCGAGCGCCCACCTGTCCATCTGGGGGTTCACAAACTTCAGTAACAAACCTGCAGCGAAATACACCGCAGAAAACTGCAGCCCGGGGACGGCCCCACGTTGACAAATTGAGGCACCGATAAGGGTAGCGAACTCTCCGCGATCTCACGCTAACCCGGGAGGCCAGATCCGACTCGTTCTGGCGCGCGGAGTCACTGGGAGTGCCGCGGAGCGTATCGCTGGGGAATCTGGCGGAGCGGTTTGGTGAGAGCGGTCAGGCCTCTCTGAACGCCTGTGGTGTCCGACCGGTCCACCGGCGGAACGATCGGTGGAACGCCGCTGGTTCCGAATACTGGAGAAAGAACGCGATGTCGCCATAAGCTCACGGCATCACCAAGATGTTGTGCGACGATGTGGTTTCAGTGGACCCGAAATCAACCGGCCTGGTCTGCCCCGCCTGCAAACGGCCCGTCGCGTTGATTGAGAATCGGACTCCCCGCACCGTGATGTTTTGGTGCCCCTCATGCGGACACAGATGGTCGGCTGATGAACCTGGCGCACCGAAAAACTAGAACTGGAGAACCAACGATGGCAGCACGAACGGGAAGGGCTCGGAGCAAGGCCGCAACCAAGGCCAACCGAACACGCGCAAAGAAAACACGCGCCCGGAAGTCAGCCAAGACTCGTAAGCGCAAGGCAGCCGCACGCAAGGCCCGGAACACCGCCAAAACACCGTAGGTCTGTCCGACGCTCAGCAACACGGAACAATTGAGGGACATAATGGGCTCGACCGGTCAGCGGGACGCCGTTGTAAAACCCTGGCGAGACATCCCCGCGCTGCCGGACGAAAGAGACTCACGTGACCACGAACACGTTCCGCCTTCGGGTCGCAGATGAAAGAGTGGGCAGCGGCCCGGCCGCGCACGGGCGGGCTTACCGTTCCTTGCTCTGCTCCCACAACCGCATCGTGACTTCGTAGGCAGCTTCTTGGAAAACACAAAGCGTTTCCACAGTTACCGCAGGGCACCCTTTTGGGTATTGACAAGCGGTCATCCCATATCAGTCTTAGTTTTAGTCTAGGCTCTGGGCTATGGGCACTGGACGCCGAACATTTCTCAAGCTCGCTGCATCGATGCTGTGCGTTCGTGGCGCGTCAGCGCAGACGCCGTTTCTGCGTGACCTACCGACCTTCGACGGCGAGCTCGCCTACGACAGCGCGAGCCGACAGGCGGCGGCGAACGATCGGGGACGCGAGATCCATCGCCCACCGACCGCTGTTCTGAAGCCCACGTCGGCAACCGATATCGCTCGACTCGTCACCTATGCCAACAAACACCACCTGAAGATTGCGATGCGGGGTCAGGGTCACAGCGTGTGCGGCCAGTCTCAGGTGCTGGGCGGGATCGTGATCGATTCATCCACGTTAAACAGCGTTCGTTGGCAAGGCAAGACCAACTGGATGCTCAACCCGGAGCGCAGTGGGACAGCGTGGCGCGTACTGCGCTCCAGCAAACGGCCGTCATCAACCAAATGCGGGCGCTGCTGCTCGAGCATGGGATCGTGGTTCCCGTTGGGCCGAGCTCTTCGCCCGCCGGCTCCCAGCGATCTTTGAAGACGCGGAGAATGGACTTTCGCCACGGCTAGTCGGACTTCTCCATCGGCTGCGTCAGACGATGGCTCGCCATCGATATCGAAATCGATCAGGCGACGCGCGACCTTGATCGCATGGGCTAAACAATCGGACCTATGTCGTCGGGTCGTGACCGTACCTGGCATCGGCCCCTTGATTGCGACGGCGCTCGTCGCGGCGGTCGGGAATGGTCGCATGTTTGCGTGTGGGCGTGACATGGCGGCATGGCTTGGCCTCGTCCCACGCCAGTACTCCACGGGAGGCAAGCCCACGCTGGGGCGGATCAGCAAGCGCGGGAATACATATCTCCGCGCAGCTCTTTATCCAAGGCGCGCAGTCCTCGTTTCTGTATCTCAAACGAGACCAGTCCTCGCTCGGCGACGTGGCTACGGCAGGTCGAGGCACGCCGTCACCGCCAGGTCGCAGTGGTCGCACTGGCGAACAAAATGGTCCGAATCTGCTGGAGAGTATTGACGACCGAGCAGGTATACGAACCGTATCCGGCGCACGTCGCGTAGAACGAGACCCGTCTTCGGATTGCGAGGGATGTCTAGCTGTGATGGCCCAACCGTCGATCGGCGCACCGTCAGCCTGAGCGATAAACAGGTCGAGCGTGACCGCCGGCGTTATGAGGATCGGTGCGCGCGAATTCCATCAAGGCCAGGAGCCGCGGGCTCCACCACTAGGCCGGATACATTGACGCAAACGGCTTTTGCCATCACCTCGGGCTTCGCCTTGCAACGGAGGGGCAGACCATACATTTATCGTGACGAACGGAATGTGGCTGACCGGCGGCCGCGGCGGGTCCTTGAGTCGGCTCGCTCCGGCCGTGACCCGCCGTCAGATCCAGCCACTGTTAGGTGGCACTTTCGTCACGAGCAATTTTAGCGAGAGATTTAGCTTGCACAATCGCCCGATGCGAAAAGACCAGTGATAGTGCCGAAAGCACAAGTGCGCCAAACGCACAAAGCCAGACGAGTGAATCGTAGCCATGTGCGTTGCGGAACTCCGACAGCGATCCGACGGTGAGAATGAGGAAGGACACCGCCGCTCCCTTCAAGAGCTCGTGGTTGCGCATGTGCTCTCCGTACGCCTGCTGGAGGACCGGACCTCCAGCACGGGATATCGCAAGGATGTCTTTCGGTTCTACGCTTCGAAATGTGGCGAAACGCGTCAGGGCGAGTTCAGCAATGCCGAGACAGAACACTCCGACGATGTAAATGACCACTGCAGTCGGAATTATGCCAACGATGCCCCAGGTCACGGATTTGCCATAGGTCTCGATCATTTCGAATGCACCGATCTGCGCGCCATCAACAAGAAGAAAGAGACCCAGGAAAGCGATGGCTCCCACACCGAGTCGACCAGTAACAGCTTCAAGTGACGCACCAGGCAACTAGCTTCCTCCTTGCCCGCCTACCTAGGACCGGAATAGACCGCGACGACTCCCTCGCAGCGAATGACAACGTCGATCACGGCATCCTACCCACGGCATTCCGCGGCGCCCTGCACGACCTTCACGTTGCCCGGGGCCAGGCGATCGTCAGGAGGAAAGCGCTGTCTTCGACCCCCTCCACGTCGTGCGGGATGTCCCGTTCCAACGCCAGCAGATGCCCGGCGCCGAGATCGAACACCTTCCCAGGCGTGTGCACGCGGATCCGTCCGAGATCGTCTGCACTGAGAGGTTCGCGGACGTGCGATGCCGCTCGCAACGATAACCGGCCTTGATCACGGTCAGCACCAGCCGGAAATCGGGCTCTTTTATGAGCGTCCGTCCGACGCTGCCTTTGTGCGAGGCGGCGGCACGCCGCAAGGTGTGGATCTCGGCCGGCAGGTCGAAGGCGAGCGACGGTGCAGCAAGTCGCTGTGTAACGTCACCCATGGCACGTTCGATAATAGCCCGTGCGACACGCGATCAGCCCTGCGATGCAGCGCCCAGGTCATGTTATTGCCCGAACGCCGCACTCAATGCTCGCTGGCGGTCCGACGAGCAGTCACCTGCGTCGACGATGATTTGGGGGGCAGATACGCGCTTTGCCGAGGAGAGACGACATGGCCGAGAGAGAACATCGTTCGCTCCGCCCGACCGCCAACTGGCCGGCCTGGACCATGGTCTTCGTAGTGCTGGTGCTGATCATGACCGTCTGGCTCTTGCTGAGATGATCGCCGAGGGGTATCGCGCTTCGAGCACAGACTCACCGTCGTGCGCCCCCTCTTGACGAGCTGGCCGGGCCTGCCCCCATCGCGGCCATCCGCCATCCCGGGCGCCCGACCCGTGGAGGTAAAGAACCCGGGTCGAGACACGATCCTTATTGATCTGTGGCAGGGCGTATGATCCAGACAGAGGCGCCTTATGCGGTTCGAGAAGTTCTCGTTCGGCCAAATCACCATCGATGGCGTCACCTACGAGCACGATGTCGTCATCGACCACGGTGAGATCCGGAAACGAATCAAGAAGCCGTCGAAGAAGCTACGCGAAGCCTTCGCGCATACGCCGCTGTCGGCGGCAGAAGAGATCCCATGGAAGTGCCGCCGACTCGTCATCGGTTACGGGGCCTACGGCAACCTGCCGGTCATGGACGATGTGAAGCACGAGGCCGCGCGGCGCAAGCTCGAGCTCGTGATCCTGCCGACCGCCAAGGCCATCAGCGCGCTGCAGAAGTCTTCGCGGCGCACCAACGCCGTCCTGCACGTGACGTGCTGAGTCCGCACGCGCGGAGCGCTGTTGCGGGCCGGCATCCGTAGTGACTGCGCCGGGCCAGCAGCGAACCCTCGGTGACGGGTGAGGTGAGCCCGGTCGGTGATGTCAGTCCGCCCTCAACGCGACCAGCGGGCGCCCCTTCACCGTCGCCCACAGCCTGGTCAGCTCCTCATTCCTGCGGCGTGTATGGGGAGTAACGTTCGCGATGGGCCGCGGCACGGCGCGTAACCTGTTCCGTCGGCTTTATCGCGAGGTCACCTCAATCGTGACGCGTCCGCCTAAGCTAACGGCAGGCGATTGAGCCGCGGCGCTCACGATCTCGATGCGGCGCCGCCTCCAATCGCGGGTTAGGCTGCGCGGTCAGGTTCGCAACTCGCTAGCAGCTCGATCAATTCGTCGAGGGTTGCGTTGCCTGCAAGAACAGCCTCCCGCGGTAGTCGTCCAGTTGCTTCCACCGCCTCGATTGCCTCCATCGGGGACAGGCCTCGTGCGGCAACGAGCCAGGCCGCGAGCACGTGACCAGTTCGGCCATTGCCGCCCCAGCAATGGATCACCGCGCGTTCGCCGCCGGTGTCGGCGGTACTCAGGAACGGCAAAATATTTCCTCTGAGCGCTTGCCGTGAGCAGAGGTGGTGGTCAGCGATGGGCTCCATCAGAACGCAGGTTGCGCCGAACAGCCTCTTGTACTCGGCCTCAAGATTGACCGGAAAGCCCGCCAACTGCCCGGCGTCGAGGAGACAACACACTCGGGTGACACCTTGAGCACGCATGAAGTCCGCCCATTCAAAGATACTGGTCAGCGACGCGTCAGGCGTCCGCGCCCCGTACGCTGTCCGCTCGCCGCTCCGGGCCGGCCCGAAGTGGAAGTTCGAGTCCATTACCTTTCCTGAAGTTGGCCGTCAGCCTAACTGATTGTAGACCGACCTGCTATCTCGGCCGATCTTGCGAAGCTCGCAGCATAACGCCAAACGGCACCGATGGCGAAAGCTCGCATCGTCTTGAAACTGTGGGTGTTGCAGGTGTCCGATACCATCCGTGGCCAGATTAGACCGACCTCGATAACCGACGTCACCCCCGCAGGTCGTCGCCGCGATTGCGGGCGGATGCCCTGTCTGGTCTCCCGAAAAACCCTTGTGGAAAAACCTGACCCTGGCTTTGCAGATGTGCGCGGATTACTCTTCACCGGCGACAGCTCAGAGCAGAGCCGCATACAAAGGAGGTCGGTCGTGACGGAGTCTACAACCATCATCGCATTCGATCAGCACGCGCAGTCGGTCGTGGCCGCGGTGCTCGAGGTGGGAGCGTCCGAGCCGGCGGTCCAGGCGTTGGCCGCCGATCTACCGAGCATCGGGCAGTTTCGTGGCGCGCATCGCCAAGCACGCCGGCGTGCGGTGTTGCTATGAGGCGGGGCCGTGCGGATTCAGCCTGCATCGTTTTCTGACGACTGCGGGCATCCCGTGTGAGATCATCGCGCCGTCATTGATTCCGCGCCGCTCCGGCGATCAAATTAAAACCGATCGCCGTGACGCCCGGCAGCTGGCTGTGTTGTCCCTCGCGGGCGCCCTCACCGCGATCCATATCCCAACGGAACACGAAGAGGCGATCCGTGATCTGCTGCGATGTCGCGAAGACATTCGAGCGGATTTACTTCGGGCGCGGCACCGGTTATCGAAGTTTCTCCTGCGACACAATCGTCGGTACGCACAGACGAAAACGGCGTGGACACGTCGGCACACGGTGTGGCTGCAAACGTTGGAGTGGCCGCTGCCTGCATTGGAGCAGACGTTTCGGTCGCTACGTGCATGCCGTCAACGAAGCCGAGGGTCGACTCAAGCTCGTCGACGACAATATCCGGGCCTACTTCGCGACCGGACCATTTGCCGAATCGGTCCGCCGGCTTCGGTGTTTTCGTGGAATCCGCGAACTCACCGCGTTGACGATCGCTGCAGAACTCGGCGACGCCCGCAGATTTCCGAGCGCGCCGCGCGTGATGGGATTTGCCGGTCTCGTCCCGTCGGAGCACTCCAGCGGGTCACGACGAGGCCGCGGGGCAATCACAAAAACCGGCAACGCGCACTTACGGCGCGTGTTGCTCGAGGCCGCGTGGCACTATCGCCATCACCCCCATCTTGGTCTGAGTCTTCGCACTCGACAGGAGGGTGCACCGCCCGATGTCGTGGCCCGCGCGTGGCAGGCTCAACATCGACTCTTTCGCACCTATCGGCGCTTGGTCGGTCGCGGTCGCCCGCCGCAGCTGGCAACGACGGCCGTCGCGCGAGAACTCGCGGGATTCGTCTGGGCTACGCTGGCATCGTAATCTGATCGGCCGAGTTGACAACGGAGAATCCTGGAGGCGACTTTGCGATAGACGAACACGTTAGAATTCGCGTCATAAAGAGCCAGGCTCGCTCCCGACGTATCACGGTCATGCGGTACCAAACCTGCGAATATCAGAGTGATCACCGTCGTGCGGTGCTCAGGCCGATCAGATGATGGCGCACAACAGAGGGCACTCCGGACATCGGGGCCCCCGGAGTTTTCTTTGACAGTCGGTCTTTCCATATCAGTCGCCTAGTGGCAACCGGTGGGAAGCCCGGGCACTGCTCGCCACTACGCGGTTTCTCGCGGGTAAGTGCCGCACGCGAAGAACCGTGTTGGGCGTCTTCACACCGCTCGCAACAACAACGTCTAAGAAACCCGGGTCCAGATCTGGAACCTGAGCAAAGAGACCGCCGCTCTGTAATGGATTCCGTTTGCGGTGCCGATCCCGGCGCGCAAATCGATAATCGGGGTTGACGCGTCAAGAGCCGGGAAATCAAAGGCGACAAAATCTGCGTTTGTATTGCCGACAAAAAGCCAGGCTCTCCCGGCAGCGGGCGCGGCAGTCCGGTCAACCTTGAGTGCGAGAGCGAAGTCAGACGGATGCTGCGTCTCGACCATCTTGTCCCGGAGTTCCGCATCGATGAACGGCCGGTTCAGACCCAGGGGAACCACATTCAGGCGCACACTGTCCGTTCTAATCTGGCTGGCCGCTCCTGTCAGCGTGCCGCCGGCGTTTATCAGAAAGGTTGGGGCGCTGGTTCCCGCGAACGTGTTGTGGATTGAGAGGATCTGGGTCGGCCGCTCAAAGACCGCGACAAGCAGAAAGGGAGCTGGGAGTTGGATGTTCTGGACGTTCGCGGCGGCCCACGAACCGATGTTCCCCGTGGGGACGGGCCGTTCAACCGACAACAGTAGCCCGTCGCGCTGAAAGGAGTGTTGCGGATGTAATCCGTCACATTTGTATCGACGAAAATCACATCACCGGCCCCAATGTCATCCACCTTCAGATGATTCTGGCCCTCGGGTCCCGTAAGGTCCTGATGGTAAACACATTTCGCATGCTCGCCTAATTCAGTCTTCGCGAGTTGCGTGATCTTGCCAATGTCCATGATGTGGTATCCAAAGATACGACGCGGCTTCTCATTCGGTTCGTTCGTCGGCAAAGGCTTCCACGCGCTGATGTGCCGCGTTGGCCCCCGTTCGTTTGGCTTTTGCTCTGATGTGGAGATTGGTTCCTCATCAACACAGAACTGGACGACGACGGCGCCGATTACCCTGCTGCAGAACTGACATCCCGAACGGAAACAGCTCGGATTCGTCCTCACTGGTCGCCTAGTGGCAACCAATGGGAAGCCCGGGCACTGTTGCGCCCCTGCGGCGTTTTTCGCGGGTAAACGACATGGCTTCAGCTGCGGCGCTCACGATCTCGATGCGCCGCCGGCTCACTCGCGAGTTAGGGTGCGCGGTCGGGGTCGCAACTCGCTAGCAGCTCGATCAGTTCGTCGAGAGTTGCGTTGCCTGCAAGCACAGCCTCCCGCGGTAGTCGCTCCGTTGCTTCCACCGCCTCGATTGCCTCCATGGAAGACAGACTTCGTGCAGCAACGAGCCAGGCCGCGAGCACATTGACCAGTTCGGCCATTGCCGCCCCAGCAATGGATCACCGCCCGTTCGCCGCCGGTGTCGGCGGTTCTCAGGAACGGCAAGATATTCCCTCTGAGCGTTTGCGGTGAGCTGAGATGGTGGTCAGCGATGGGCTCCATCAGAACGCGGGTTTAGCCGAACCGCCTCTTATACTCAGCCTCTAGATTCACCGGAAAGCCGGCCAACTGCCCGGCGTCGAGGAGGCAACACACTCGGGTGATACCTTGAGCACGCATGAAGTCCGCCCATTCAAAGATACTGGTCAGCGACGCGTCAGGCGCCCGCGCGCCGTACGCTGTCACTTCGCCGCTCCGAGCCGGCCCGAAGTGGAAGTTCGAGTCCCATTACCCTCTCGCGAGGTTGGCCGTCAACCTAACGACGTGTGCGTAAGCCGCGGCGGCTCATCGTTGACGTCCTAAATTATTTACTGGGTCGGCAATCGCCCGGTGAAGCGCGACCCGACCTGGTCCGGCCGATAGAGGCAGTTCTGTTTAATGCCGGTTCTAGTCCAGCCCGAGGAGCGATTCAGGAGTCGCCGGCCCACATTAGTCGGTGCTGCCTGATCTCGACCGCCGAGGCACGCCCCTGGATCGACAGGTCGCGCGCCCCGGCGTCAGATCCTCGAGACTTAGATAGCCTGCGCTGACACGCGGTTTTTGGGTCCTTCATGACAGGTTTGTTGGCACCCAGTCACGCTCGGCCGCTTACGCCGGCGCTGTTCCTCCTCTTTGCGCACGTGGAACTGCCAACTGACGCGCCCGACTTCTGCTTTCTCGAAGACCCTGCCGAATAGCAAGCCTATGCCCACCGCGCTCCATCCCCTTCGCGCCATACACAATCAGACGCGAGGGGTTACGGCGCGCCGGCGCCGAGTCGGTATCGCGCCGAGATCGATGCGGGGCAGCGGCGGCAGATCGAAGACGGCGAACCGCTGTTTCCGGTCTACCTTCCATCTTCCACAGGCGGCCCCGGCGCAGTTTCGCGGCGAGACCGAACGGTACCTGCAGCCTCACGCGCGCCGCGCGCCGGAGAGCCCGGAGGATCTGCAGATCGAACACGCGCGCCTCGTCCGGCGCTCCCGCGATCAGGAACGGCAGGACCGACGGATCTCCGCTGGGATCCGGGAGCTCGTCCACGACGTTGAAGTTCCGCCAGGTGACGTTGTTCTGATTCCGGATGTAGCGCCGTGAAGCCGTTCCAGTCGGTGGGACCTGGAAGCGGCGGCGCCGGGTCCTGCGCGTGGTTTAGCAGGCCGACGAAGCAGTAGTGCCCGGTGGCGGGGATTTCGGCCGCGGGGGAAAGCGTAGAACGTGAGCAGCTGCGGCTGGTCGCGACGCAGCAACGCGACCGCTTCGGATACTTCGCGTCGTTCTCGACAGCGAACGCCTCGATACTCGCTTCGGCTGACACCAGACCGAAGCGAGAATTGGTGGAGGCGGCGGGAGTTGAAACCTCAAAGTGCGTTTTCTCTAACTGGCTGATGGCGCACGCGTTCTGGTCTAACTCCTTGATTCGACGCTCGTTGTCTCACTCGATTTGATCTAACTTTGTTCACCAGGCAGTCGGCACGAATCGACCACCGTTTTGGAGACGATTTGGAGACGAGCCTTTAGGACAGCACCTGATGGCATTCGGCGTGAGTTACACGACGATTTGAAAGTTCGGCGATGAGGCAGGTTAAGGCGACAGAACAGACCGCAGACGGCCTCACAGAAGGCCGGCAGAATGGCGCACGCGGTCACGGCGCCAAGACTGAGGCTCAGCGCGAGCGTGCCATTCTCGCGCTCCTTGCAGCGCCCACAATCGGTGTTGCGTCGAAAGCGGTGCGGAATGGGCGAGCAGACGCTGCGGCGTTCGATCACCGAGGACGCGGCGTTTGAGTTGGAGCTTACCGCCGCTCGGCGCGCCGTCTTTGATGCAGGCGTGCAACGCGTCCAAGCTCTTACCGCGATGGCAGTTGAAACCCTCGCAGACTTGCTCGCTGAGAAGAAGCACCCGTCGGTGCGGCTCGGAGCCGCGCGCGCTGTTTTGGAGATAGCGGTGAATCGTCACGACGCCGAGACCCTGCTGAAGCGGATTGAGGACCTCGAGCGTTGGAAACCGGATATGTCTCGACCGTGAGCTGAAGTATGCGACTGACCTCCGTACGTGCGCGATTGGAGCGGCTGGCAGGGAAGTTCTCGGGCAACTTCGCGAGCGCCTTCTCTGAGTTCATAAGAACGGCGAGTGACCGGGAGCTTTACGACGCGACCCTTAAATTTTGTGCGGACCTAGGGCCTGAAAAAGCGGAACATACGAAAGACCTTCTTGACCAAGCGGAGGCCCTTCGCCAAAAGCGTGCGTTTTGAGGCCAAAGGTCAAGTACCTGCCCGGCGGCGCGGCTGCGTGTGACGGATGGGCGGCTATCAAAGGCGCGCCGCTGCGGCGCCAAAACCATACCGGCGACGCCGTGTCAGTCGCCGGCCATGCGGAACGGCCGGTGTCGGATGCACGGTGGGAAGGGTCCCGGACCACGGACGGCTGGGGGTTTGGAGCGCAGCCGAAACGCGCGGTTTAAGCACGGCGCCTACTCCGATGTCTGCTAAAGACTCCTCCGGGCGTGAATCTTATGCCCCCGAAGAGGTGGTCGTCGCCTACCACGAGCGGACAAAGCACCACTTCCACCGGTTCGCCGCCTCGCTCGGCTACATGGACTGGGCGACGCAGCCCGATCCGTTTCGGCGGTACGCGGGAGCGGACCTCGTTCGTCTCCCGCTGCCCAAAGCGGGCCGCCCGCTTCCCTACTGGCAGCTCTACGCGATCGGGACCGTGCCACCGGAGCCGCTGTCCCTGGAGTCGGTCTCCCTCTTCTTCCGGTACGCACTGTCTCTGACGGCGTGGAAGCGATTCCATGAGACGACGTGGTCCCTGCGCGCGAACCCCTCGAGCGGGAATCTCCATCCGACCGAGGGCTATGCCGTTCTACCCGCGATCGAGGGGCTCGGCGACACGGCCGCCGTGTACCACTACGCCCCGAGGGAGCACGCTCTCGAACGGCGAGCGGTCCTCGACGCGAAGTCGTGGAGCGAGCTCGTCGCGCCCTTCCCTGAAGGATCCTTCCTCGTGGGTCTGTCGTCCGTCCATTGGCGGGAAGCCTGGAAGTACGGTGAGCGCGCGTTCCGGTACTGCCAGCACGATGTCGGACACGCGCTTGCCACCATGCGCATCGCGGCGGCAGCTCTCGGCTGGAGATTGGTGCTCCTCGACGGCGTCGGCGATGGCACCGTCTCCGGCTCCTTGGGCTCGGCCGCCATGAAGACTTCGGGGAGGCAGAGCGGGAGGAGCCTGAGCTTCTCGCCTTGATCGCACCGGAGCTTTCGTCGACGGTTCCACGCGACTTGAACGAGGTGACGGCGGACGGCGGTGGTGTGCGCTGGCAGGGCAGGGCCAACACGCTGAGTCCCGAACACCGCATCGAGTGGCCTGTGATCGATGAGGTTGCGCGGGCTACGCGACGCTCCGGAAACGTGTCGATCACGGAAGACTTGTCCAGGTTCCCCACGGAGGAGGATCTCTTCGGGACACCCGTCCGCCAGGGTCTGCTCAGCGCCGAGAAAGCCATCCTTGGCCGCCGGAGCGCGGTGGCCATGGATGGCTCGACTGCGATCTCGCAGGCAGCCTTTTTCCGCATGCTCGCCCGGTTGATTCCGACACGCGGCGGCGATCAATGCCGTGGGACGCGATCCCTTGGCGGCCGCGCATCCATCTCGGGCTGTTCGTCCACCGCGTCGACGGCCTACCTCCCGGCCTCTACGCGCTACCGCGAGATCCCGACAAGCTGGCGGCCCTCAAGGAAGTGATGCATCCGGAGTTTCGTTGGCAGCGCGTGCCCACCTGTCCACCCGGACTCCCCCTGTACCTGCTTCAGGAAGGGGACTGTCGAGCGCTGGCGGCCAGGGTCTCCTGCGGCCAGGACATCGCCGGCGATGGAGCGTTCAGCCTTGGCATGATCGCCGACTACATGGACAGCCTGACGACGTACGGCGCAGGGTTCTACCGGAACCTGTTCTGGGAGGCCGGCATGGTGGGGCAAGTGCTCTACCTCGAGGCCGAAGAGGCGGGCATTCGGTCGACCGGGATCGGCTGTTACTTCGACGATCCGGTCCACGAGGTCTTCGGGATCGCGTCACGTGAGTGGCAGAGCTTCTACCACTTCACGGTGGGTGGCCCAGTCGAGGACGTTCGCCTGACCACCCTGCCTGCATACGGCTGGGAGCCTGAGCGATGAGGACCCCTGTCATCCGCCTGAGTGACTCGGAGAACGGCTGCTCCGTCGCCAACCGGCAGCTACATTGGCGAGGGCGTCAGCATCCACAGATCGCTTTGCGCGTCGAGGGCGACGAGCGCAATGCGGCGGCCGTCGGGGGACCGCGCGAATCCGAAGACTAGCAACAGCGCACTAGCACCTTCTAAAGGGGGCCGTCATCAAGCGACCCTGAGGACGGCCTGCTAGCAGAGAGAGATGGCTCATGGCGGATACGATTCGGCTCGTCGAATACTTCTACATCACAGTGCCCGACAAGCCCGGCGAGGGTGCGCGCGCACTCAACACGCTGAAGGAGGCGGGCGTCAACTTGGTCGCGTTTTCCGCGTTTCCGCAAGGCCGGCGGGCGCAAGCGACTTCATGCCCGCTGAATCCGCGGCGTTCAAACAGGCCGCCAAGCAGGCCAAGTGGAAAGTGGTCGGTCCCAAACGTGGCTTTCTCGTGCAGGGTGACGATCGCGTCGGCGCCATTGCCGAACTGCTCAAACGCCTGGCCGCAGCGAAGGTAAATGTGACGGCGATCGACGCCGCTTGCGTCGCAGAGGGACGTTACGGTGCGATCTTCTGGGTGGCGCCGAGAGACGTAAAGAAGACCGCAACCCTGCTAGGCGTCTCATAGCCGAAACGCGGTCCACAAGCGATAGAACTTTGAGGCCTCGCCGCCGGCGTGTAACGTCGCCTTGACCCGCCTTTTATGACCTTGGGCCGAGCCGAGGGGCTAGTCGAGGGCGTTTGTGCCCGCGCGACGCCGCAGAGCAGAATCACAGCGAGCGTAGCGCGGGTGCAGAACACTCAAAAGCCCATCTCTTCAAGAAGCTCACGGATCAACTTTCCACCCCTTATCCGTATCGGCTCCGCTGGTAGAATCGTTGATTGCTGCCTCCAGGCTCCTCGCTCACGTTAGGAAGGAAGCGTTCACATGTGGAAGCGAGATCGAGTCGGTCACACCGCCCGACGCGGGCCGGGACCAGTCCGCTGAGGGTGCGCCCGCGGATAGCCAGTCGACGGAGAAGCTCGTCTTGGATCTCGGCAAGTCGGTGGTCATCAAAGGCGAGCTGAGTCAGATCGAGGACCTGACTCTCTATGGTCAGATGGAAGGCGCAGCATCAGGCTGCCCGATCATACGCTCACTATCGGCCCCCAGGCCGACATCAAGGCGGATATCTCCGCTAAGGCCGTGGTGATCATGGGGAGGGTGACCGGAAAGGTGGACGGCTGGGGAGAAGGTCGAGATTCAGGCCACTGGCTCTGTGACTGGTGATATTGCTTCCCCCGACTCGCCATCGCTGATGGAGGTGGCCTCCGCGGCAGGGTCGAGATGCCATAGCTGATTACCTGCTAGTCTCGCGTCGCGTCGGGCCGATACAGAGGCTCCTCAAGCGAGGAGTACGCGATGCAATCCTGAATTAATGGATGCCGCCACTAGGGCTTGCCGATGCGGCGCGGAGCTTCCGATTGGAGATGCGCTGCGAGCGCGAGCTTCACGTTTCGAGTTCGTGGGAAGGTCTCACAGGAAGACCGGTTTTCGCATATCGCGGAGGAATCACGAGTCGCGACTATCATCGATGGCTTTGAGCGTCACTGTATCGGAGTGGCCTGACCGCCACGCCCGCTGCATTAGCACTTGACGTGGAGAACGGTATTTGTGTCGCGGGTGCCTTTCTGTAGAGGCTCGATGGCCTCGGCGTGCGCGGGTCCCTTGGCCACCCAGGCGTCCCAACGTTCCTCATCGAAAGGCGCATTGTCGGAGTCTGGAGCGGGCCCGGTGTCGGCGGCAGCGTCACGGGATGCTCGAGAGTCGGCTCGTCAGTGATCGGCAGCGATGAGGCCATGGTCGCTCGGATAGAGGACCTGTCGCGGGTCGGATGCTCCGTCTGTCCAGGACGTGAGCGACCGAACGTGTGGGACCGGAGTGTCGCTTGAGAAGAATCCCGACACCAGCCAGCACGAGAAGCGCGAACCCAATTTCAAGAATCAATACACAGACTTCTTTCATGGAAATGAGCGAACAATCTATAGCAGCCCGAGAGCAAAAACACGATGCGGACGACGAAGGCGACAGGCACGCCGACGGCCAGGATGGCGATGGGGACGGCGAGCACCACGGGCGCCGCCCACAAGGTCGCCGATGGACAGCTACATCCGCATTTCCTCAGGCCCCTGCGGCTTCCGCCGGAAGCCCGCTGTCGCAAACAGCACAGTGCCGGCGGCGGCTGTCCAGTGGCACGCGAGCTCGTCGACGCGGAGCGCTGCGCAGCCACGTCGCGCTGATAGGCGGAGGCGGTCTCCAGCCGTGCGGCGGTCAATTTCTGACCGCACCTCGCGCACAGCAGCTCCGCTCCCGACAGCAGGGATTCGGATGTGACCGTGCGATCGAGCGTGTGGCACAACGGACACGTGGCAGAGAGCACTGGATTCGTTGTCTGGTCCGGTGTCATCTGGTCACGTCGGGCGACGACGGGAGATCGATCGCGCCCAGAACTTCCTCTTCTTTCAGGATCGGGTCCTCCACGCCGTCGAGCTTCAGCTCCTGTCCAGCGTACTTGCCGAACAGAATCGTGTCGCCAGCTTTGACGTCGAGCGGCACGCGGCGGCCATCAGCGTTGGCCTTGCCGGAGCCCGCGGCGATGACGGTGCCACGCTGCGGTTTTTCTTTGGCGGAATCCGGGACGATGATCGCGCCAGGGGGCAGTGCGGAATCGTCGATTCGTTGAACGACGACTCGATCGTGAAGCGGTCGGAGATTCATAGACGGAGGCTCCTGATGGGGATGAAATGAACGGTCACGGCTTGAAGGCGGCCTTGTTGGCAAGCCTCGACTTCTTCTTGAACGGAGTGGCCGTCCTCGACGTCGTCGCCGCGTGCAGGGACCTCGCGTTGAGGCGCTTCGCGCAAATCCAGCCGTACTTCTGAGGGCGCCCGCCGCCTGGGCCAAGGCCCCAAGCCGGTTGGACGCCACGATCATTCTGAACGCCGAGGAATCCGGCATTCTGAGCAGCGTGATCGAGCAATCAGCGTCTTCCCAACTGGCGACCAGCAAATCGGCGTCCTGCCCGGTGCGCTCCGCGATGGCACGGTTTGGCACGACTCGTCGGGTTGGCGGGCCGTAGGTCTTGGAAATCGCACCGACCATGTCCGCCTCGGTCATGCCTTCCGTGCGCAGGCGGTCGTAGTCGATGACGATTCTGAAAAGCTGGTCGTTGTAGAACCCGAACGTGACGCGCGCGACGGCATCGGACTGTCGCGCCGCGCCGCGAAAGTAGTGCGGCCGCCACGCCAGCTCCTGGAGCCCGGCAGGCTCGGGAGAAATGACCCGGGCCATCGGCGGCGCCACGCCGCTCTGTTCCGCAATCGATCGCAGATCGTCGCCGATCCGGAAATTCCGGTACTGCGAGCGGTCTTGCGCAGACACCAATGGCATCGAGAACACCACCAGGCACGCGCAGAGCGACATCAGTCGGCAGGTCGTGGGTAGCCTCTTGGTCATGCGGCCTCTTCTTCGAGTTGACGGGACGGTACCGCCTCCGCCGTCAGGAGCAGAGACGCGATCGATGCCGCGTTTTGAAGCGCGGAGCGAACGACCTTGGCCGGGTCAATCACACCCGCGTGCACGAGATCCTCGAACGTCTCGGTCTGTGCGTTGAAGCCCTGGTGGCCGACCATGGCCTTCACGCGCTGGACTACGATCAATCCTTCCTGACCGGCATTGGTGGCGATCCAGCGCAATGGCTCCTCGATGGCGCGGGCGATGATCCGCACGCCGACCTGCTGATCGCCGGGCAGCGTCAAGGTCTGCAGAACGCTGGACGCTCTCAGCAGCGCGACACCGCCACCCGGGACAATGCCCTCTTCGACCGCCGCCTTCGTGGCGTGCATGGCGTCTTCGACACGCGCCTTCTTTTCCTTCATCTCGGACTCGGTCGCCGCGCCCACCTTGATCACGGCTACGCCGCCGACCAGCTTCGCCAGCCGTTCCTGCAGTTTTTCGCGATCGTAGTCGGAGCTGGTGTCCTCGACCTGGGCGCGCAACTGTTTGACACGGCCTTCGATGGTCTGCCGCGACCCGGCGCCTTCGATGATCGTTGTGGTGTCCTTGTCGATGATCACCTTCTTCGCCGTGCCTAGGTCTTTCAGCTCGAGGCTTTGCAACTTGATACCGAGGTCCTCGTCGATGGTGCGCCCGCCGGTCAGCACGGCAATGTCCTCGAGCATCGCCTTGCGGCGATCGCCGTACCCGGGGGCTTTCACCGCCGCGACCTTCAGTGTGCCGCGCAACTGGTTGACCACGAGCGTGGCCAGCGCCTCGCCTTCGACGTCCTCCGCCACGATCAGGAGCGGCTGGCCCGCCTGGGCGACTTTCTCGAGCAAGGGCAATAGGTCCGGGAGCGACCGGAGTTTGGCCTCGTGGATCAGAATCAGCGGATTCTCGAGGACGACCTGCATTTTTTCCGGGTCGGTCACGAAATAGGGCGACAGGTACCCGCGATCGAACTGCATGCCTTCCACCACTTCGAGCGTCGTCTCGATCGTGCGAGCTTCCTCGACGGTGATGACGCCGTCCTTGCCGACCTTGTCCATCGCTTCGGCAATGATCCGGCCGATGGTCTCGTCGTGGTTGGCCGAGATCGTGCCGACCTGGGCGATCATCTCGCCGGTGACCGGCTGCGCCTGGGCCTCGAGCGCGACGACGATGGCGTCAACCGCTCGGTCGATGCCGATCTTGATCTGCCCGGGACTGGCGCCCGCGGCCACGTTCTTCACGCCCTCGCGGTAGATCGCCTGCGCCAGGACGGTGGCCGTGGTGGTGCCATCGCCGGCCACATCGGACGTCTTGCTGGCCACCTCGCGCACCATCTGCGCGCCCAAGTTCTCCAGCGGGTCCTTCAGGCTGATCTCCTTGGCTACCGTGACGCCGTCCTTGGTAATTGTTGGGGACCCGAATGACTTCCCCAGGATGACGTTGCGACCCCTGGGACCCAGCGTGACCCTGACAGCGTTCGCCAGGCTGTTGATGCCGCTGAGGATCGCTTCACGCGATGCGTCGCCGTAGGTAATCTGCATGGACATTGAGGTCAAACTCTTTTCTTGCCGGGTTGCGGAGGGAGAACCGGGATAACCCGAAGCGGTTCAGGGCCTTTGGTCGGGGCCGCAAGCAGGTTTACCAATATTGGTTCATTAACCTTTACAAGTCAATCACAAACGGCAATACTTGCGTTCAACCGCATTAATTAATCAATTTTAGTTAATCACTCGAGGTGAAGTCGTGAGTTTTCCGCTGCTCCTCCGCCATCGGCTCAAGGCACTGGGAACCGAGCAGAGAGAGACCTGGCCGCCGCCGCACAGGTCACCGAATCCTACATTTCGCAGCTGCTCACCGGAAAGAAACGGCCGCCCGCGCCCGAGCCACGGACATCGACGACCGGATGGAGACGTTCCTCAAGCTCCCGGCCGGAGAGTTGGTCCGGCTGGCAGAGCTGGAGCGGGGGAAGCCTTAAAGCGAATCCTGGCGGAGCCGGCCACGCCCCCGCTCACGAGCGTAACCACCACGAAGGAAAGCCCCATCACGACGACTGACGCATCGCGCTCGTGGTTGACCGCCGCGAATGTCCTGTGGGGTCAAGGTCGTGTGCTCCAGCGCCGCGGCGGCCTTGTTCGTGCAGCAGGTCCGGGTGGCGCATCACCCCCCCGTATAAGTACCTGACGCTGACGCTGGTCCTGTTCATGATGAGCGTCGTGTGGTACCGGTGCTGGTCAGCACTGAAGCGACGAGAGCAGCAGGGCCACGATGACGAACTGTTGTGGATGGTGTGCGGGACACTGCCGCTCATCGGAACGTTTGTGATGATATCGGTGCATTCACTCACCCCCGGCTAAACCGTCGTTCGGCATATGATGGCGAGTGGGTTGGTCGGGAGGTGCTCGCTCTGGGGCACGCACCCGGCGTGCTTGGCTGTGTTCTCCAGCGCATGGGGGTGAGCTGGCAATCGCGCCGCCGACAACCCGTCATCGCACGGGTTGCCTTCTTCGTCCGCGAGAACCCCTGAGCAATTGCGCGTTCATGGCTTGGCATGGCATGGCGACGAACCAGAGCCGCGAATCGTGAGCCCCCGGAGACGTCTGTGGGGCTCACCTCTCGCGTCCTCACCCCACGTTCAGCTTGCGCGCCGCGTCGGTCAGGTCGCTCGGCGACACGATGTTGTAGCGCTCGATCACCGAGCGCGTCTTGTGTCCAGTCAGTGCTCGGGAATTTCCCGCGCGAACCATGTTGCGCACAGCAGTGCGACGTCGCGCTGTGACTAAGGCGTGACTATGCCCAAATACGGCTGGACACACCGAAATCGCAGCATCGCGCTAACTACTACTGTTTATGGACTTTATAGTGGTGGCCGGGGACAGAATCGAACTGTCGACACTACGATTTTCAGTCGTATGCTCTACCAACTGAGCTACCCGGCCCACTGGGAATAGTTGAGTATATGTGCCGTCAAGGCCTCACGACAACTCCGGCGGGCAATGGCTTCGGCAACGTGCTGGCGTACGTTGCGCGATGACGCCCGCCGAGCACCCACAACGCCAACCCGATGCCGAGCAGCGCACCGCCCAGCACGTCGAGAGGGTAGTGATGGCCAAGGTAAATCCGCGAGTACCCGATCAAGATCGCGAGTGACCACCACACCAGTCGTGTGTGTGGCCACATTCGCGAGACGGCGACGGCGGCGCCGAACGTAGAGGCGGCGTGACCCGACGGAAACGAAAAAGACCGGGGTAGTGGAGGGAGGTCGCGCGGTGGTGCATAGGCTCTGATGCTCGGCCGCTCACGCGCAACGAGCGGCTTCATCACGGCATCGACTGACGACATACGCCAACGCGATGGTCAGGAACACTCGCCAGGCAGCCGCGCGATGCCGCGGCGAGACGAACGCGGCGATCCCCAGGAGCACCCACACCGTCCCCGCGCCACCTGCCGAGCTGATCCAACTCATCACGCTATCCAGCGCAGGCGTATGCCACGGCGTCAGCCAGCGGAGCAGGGCGAGATCGACCGACTGCAGGGTTTCCATCAGTGCATCTGGCAGGCGCCTTGCCTCAAAGATTCACCTGAGGCGGCGACGACCGGACACGACACGGCCGGGCTTCGATCGCCGACTCGAGGAGGGCTCTGTGTCGTCACTGTCCATCTTCATCATCGGATTCGTGATTCTAGTGGCTGGCTTGGCATACGGCGCGTCGCTCGCCGGTCTGTCCCCACAGTGGATAGCGGTTGGAGTCCTCGTGCTTCTGGGGATGGGCGTAGCAATGGGCGTGACTCAGACGCGGCACCGGGACCCATCGCACGACTAGTTCGGTGCCAGTGGTCAGTGGTCAATTGGTATTCGATTCCCCCTCGGTTGCCTGCCACCGATCTGATTACTGACCACTGATCACTGATCACTGACCACTGACCACTACACCGACACTGCTTCAGCGGCTTCGCGGATCAAGCCGAGCTCACGCCGGAGACGATCCTCGATCGCCGATCGAATGTCGGGATGCTCTTTCAAGAAGCTCTTGACGTTCTCGCGCCCCTGGCCGAGGCGCTCGCCGCCATAGGCGAACCAGGCCCCGCTCTTTTCGACAATTTTTCGTTCGACCGCAAGATCGAGAAGGTCGCCCTCGCGTGAAATGCCCTCACCGTACATGATGTCGAACTCCGCCTCGCGGAACGGCGGCGCCATCTTGTTCTTGACGACCTTCACTCGCGTCCGACCACCCACCGCGACGTCGCCATCCTTGATGGCGGCGATACGCCGGATATCGATGCGAATCGACGCGTAGAACTTCAGCGCGCGTCCGCCGGTCGTGGTTTCGGGATTGCCGAACATCACGCCGATTTTTTCGCGCAACTGGTTGATGAAGATCAGGACCGTCTTGGACTTCGAAATGCTGCCCGTGAGCTTCCGCAGCGCCTGCGACATGAGTCGTGCCTGCAAGCCCATCTGCGCTTCGCCCATCTCGCCTTCGATTTCGGCGCGCGGCACCAGGGCCGCGACCGAGTCGACGACGACGACATCCACGCTGCCGGAGCGGACCAGGACTTCGACGATCTCGAGCGCCTGCTCGCCGTTGTCGGGTTGCGAGACGAGGAGGTTGTCGATGTCAACGCCCAGCTTCTTGGCGTACTCCGCGTCGAGCGCGTGCTCCGCATCGACGAACGCGGCCATCCCGCCGGCGCGCTGGGCTTCTGCAATCACTTGAAGAGCGAGCGTCGTCTTTCCCGACGACTCCGGGCCAAAGATCTCGACGACCCGCCCGCGCGGCAGCCCGCCGATGCCGAGTGCGTAATCGATGCTGATGGCGCCGGTTGAGATCGCCTCGGTCGGGGCGATGGCGAACCGCTGGCCGAGTCGCATGATCGCGCCCTTGCCGAACTGCTTCTCGATTTGACTGACGGCGATGTCGAGCGCCTTGATGCGTTCTTGCCGTTCATCCACTGGCATGTGCTGGTTTCCCTTCTCTTGCGACCTGCTGAACAGTGTCCTCTTTGTCGAGTTCGTTCGCGCGTGGCCGCCTTGCGCGGGCGGAAGTGCCCCGACCGGGATTCATACTAGAAACGCTCCAGGCGAAAGTCAAGCCCCATTAGAAGCGGCTGACAGCCACTCAACGCCATATTTCCAACGACTTACAGGGAAACCAGACTTTCGCCTCAGATTAGGGCAGATCGCAGAAGCTGCGGACCTCGCGATTGACCAACCTCGCAGGTTTTCCGTACGGTGAAGCGATGCCAACGCCGATCGGTCACGCTTTGGGGGGAGTCATTGTTGGGTTGCTAACGGGTGCGACGGGTGCGACAGGTGCGGCGGGTGCGGTGCGTGCGACGGGTGCGACAGGTGCGGTGCTTGCGACGGGTGCGGTGCCTAGGCGGAGGTTAGACCGCGGGCTTCTACTATGCGCCGCTGTGGCATGTCTGCCAGATCTCGATTTCCTCTGGGGGCGGCACAACATGGAGACGCATAGCCTAGGCTTTGCCATCCTTGTCGGAATGGCGGTCCTGGCATGGCAGCGGTCGGGAAGGCTGGCGATCGCGGGTGCGTTGAGCGTCGCATCGCACGTGTTCTTTGACTGGCTAGGCTCAGACGACAGTTCACCGCTTGGCATCATGGCGCTGTGGCCGCTGTCGGGCGAGTTCTATTTTGCCGACGCGTTCGTCTTCGAAGCCATTTCGCGCCGGTATTGGCTGCCAGACTTCGTCATGCACAACGTGCTTGCCGTCGTGCGAGAAGTCGCGATTCTCCTGCCGGTCACGGCCGCGCTGTGGTGGTTGCGACGGACGAAAAGGCCAGTAGGGCTGGTGGGGCGGGTAGGCCGGGTGGGTCGGAGCGAGTAGGCTAGGGCCACCAGACCTACCAGACGCACCAGCCCCACCGGCCCCAACATCAGTTCATTTCGACGGCCAGCGCGACCCCGTTGCCACCACCGAGGCACAACGTCGCGATCCCGCGCTTGCCGCCACGATCCTTCAACGCGTACAGCAACGTCGTCAGAATGCGCGCACCCGACGCTCCGATGGGGTGCCCCAGCGCGACGGCGCCACCGTTGACGTTGACTCTGGCCATATCGAGGCCCAGCTCGTTGCCCACCGCGACAGCTTGAACGGCAAACGCTTCGTTGAGCTCGAACAGGTCGACGTCTTCGAGCTTCCACGAGGCCTTCTTCAGCACCTTGCGCGTAGCTTCGACGGGAGTCATCAGGAGCATCTTGGGCTGAAGCCCACTGGTCGCTTGCGCGACGATGCGCGCGATTGGCCTGAGATTGAGTTGGCGGGCGCGATCCGCGCTCATCACGACGAGGGCCGCAGCGCCGTCGTTCACCGGCGGCGCATTGCCAGCCGTGACGGTGCCGTCCTTCTTGAACGCTGGCTTCAATGCCCGCAGCGTTTCCACCGTCGTTTCTGCCCGGACGGTCTCGTCATTCGCGAAGACGAGCGCGTCACCCTTCTTCTGTGGAATCGACACGGGCAGTATCTCGTCCTTGAACTTGCCAGTCCGCTGGGCATTTGCGGCGCGCTGGTGGCTTTCTACAGCAAACGCGTCTTGCTGGTCGCGGGATACCTTGTAGGCCTCAGCCACGCACTCGCCCGCGTTCCCCATATGCCAGCCTTCGAACGGACACCACAGACCATCGTGAATCATGGAATCGACCACCGTACCGTTGCCCATACGCAGACCCTCGCGCACGCGGGGGAGTAGATACGGGCAGTTGCTCATCGACTCCATGCCGCCGGCGACCGCGATTTCGATGTCCCCGGTCTGAATCCCCTGGTGCGCCAGCATCACGGCCTTGAGTCCCGATCCGCACACCTTGTTGATGGTGAGCGCGGCCACATGATCGGCGAGTCCGCCCTTGAGCGCCGCTTGCCGCGCAGGCGCCTGACCGGCACCCGCCGAGACGACATTGCCCATGATGCACTCGTCCACCGACGCGGGATCGACACCCGCACGTCGCACGGTTTCGCGAACGACGAGCGCGCCCAGTTCGGGCGCCTGGATATCTTTGAGTGACCCCAGGAATTTGCCGGTGGGCAGACGAACGGCGCTTACGATGACGGCGTCGGGCATGTGAAGGATCTTATCGCGTGTAGCCTGGAGGGTGCCTGTACGTGTCTCTACGGCGGTGCCTACGTGCGGTGCTTGAGTGCCTGGTGCTCTGCACGGTGCCGCGACCCGGTCACGGAACCCTGGCCGAACCTTGGCACTCGATGCACCCGCACCGCACTGAGGCACCGAGGCACCTCAGGCACCTTGCGTAAACCGCAGCCGTTTGACCGTGCCGGGCCCGAGCATGGTTTCGAGACGGGCGAGGATCAGCTTCGACGAGCGCTTGACCTCGCGCGCCCAGTGCGCATCGGTCGCTGTGACGTGCAGTGCCCCGTGCTCGTCGAGTCGGACGGTCGTTGCCCGCTGCATGACGCTCCCCACGGCCGCCCGCCACGCAAAGTCCACCTTCTCGGGACACAGAGGCGCCCGACGAACAACCTCGGCCACGACCGAGGGGATGAGCCGGTCGGCTCGAACCACATCACAGCTTACTGCGCCCCGCGGCAACGCAATCTACAATCACCAGGTCCCCCGCGTAGCCACCGATGCTAATCCTTGCGTCCTCCTCGCCGCGCCGTCGGGAATTGATGACGGCGGCTGGCATCACGTTCGAAGCGGTCGCGGTCGATGTCGACGAAACCGTGTTGAAGCTCGAACCACCGGGCGAACACGTCCGACGGCTTGCCCTCGAAAAGGCACGTCGTGGGCTCGAGCTCTTTCCGGCCGCCGTTGTGGTGGGCGCCGACACCATTGTCCTGGTCGGCAGCGAGATTCTGGGCAAGCCGCGCACCGCAGACGAGGCGACGCGGATGCTGCACCTGCTGTCGGGTCGTGAGCACGAGGTGTTGACCGGGCTCGCTCTGGTCTCGCCCAAGCGCACCATCGTCGAAGTGACGCGGACGCGCGTGTGGTTCAATCCGATGACCGAGGAAGAGATCTCCTGGTATGTCGCGAGCGGGGAGCCCCTCGACAAGGCGGGGGGGTATGGTATCCAGGGCCTGGGCTCGCGGTTTGTGGACCGGATTCAGGGGAGCTACTCGAACGTGGTGGGGCTGCCGGTCGCGCTTGTGTACCGGCTGCTGAAGGGCTATCCTGAGAAGTAATTCGGGCCACTCGGAAGTCCTTACTTATGAAGCACAAAGCGGCGAAGATCGGGCTGACGAGCCTGGTACTGGCACTTGCCTTTGGCGGCCTGCTATTCACAACGCTCGGTGAAGCCACCGAGTACTACAAGCACGTCGACGAAGTCATGGGTCAGCCGGAGCAGTGGTACGGTAAGAAGCTGCAGCTCCACGGGTTTGCCAAAGAGGTCACTCGTAAGCCCAGCAGCCTCGAATATCGGTTTCAAGTTGAGAGCAATGGTCAGACCGTGACGGCGACTTACAAAGGCGTGGTTCCCGATACGTTCAAGAACGACGCCGAGGTGGTTCTCAAAGGGACCTTGTCGCCCGAGGGCTTCGCCGTTGTACCGAACGGCGTGATGGCAAAGTGCCCGTCGAAATACGAGCCATCAAAAACCGGCGCGCCCGGCGCGTATTGATCGGCCGTCCGGCGGGCTGACGTCCTGCCGTTCAGGTTTCCTCGGCACATCCTCATGGCTCCACTCGGCACGTTCGTCCTCGTCCTTTCGTTCGTGACCGCCGCTTACGCCGTAGCGGCCTGTCTGGCCGGCGCGCGTCGCCGGAACTCCCGATTGGTCGAGAGCGGCATCGGCGCGTTCTATACCGTGGCCGCGCTGATGACCGTGGCGTCGGGTCTGATGATCTACGCCTTCGTGTCGGGCGACTACTCAATCAAATACGTGCAGCGCTATTCGGACAGCGTGCAGCCGCTCTTTTACAAGATCACGTCGGTACTGGGGTGGTCTCGACGGCTCGGTGATGTTCTGGGTCTTCCTGCTCTCGATGTTCGGCACGGTCGCGGTCAAGGTCAATCGCGATCGCCATCGTGAGCTGATCCCCTATGTCGTGGCGGTGACGGCCATCGTAGAGATGTTCTTCCTCTTCCTGATGCTCGTGCACAACAACCCGTTCAGCACCTACCTGACCGAATCGCCGACCGACGGCGCAGGCCTGAACCCGCTGCTTCAGAACTTCTACATGGCGATTCATCCGCCGACGATGTATCTCGGCTTCGTCGGCCTCACGATCCCGTTTGCATTCGGGATGGCGGCCCTCATCACCGGGCACCTCGACGACTCGTGGCTTCGTGCCGTGCGACGCTGGACGATGTTCTCGTGGTTCTTCCTGTCGCTCGGCCTGACGCTCGGGATGATTTGGGCGTACGAGGAGTTGGGATGGGGCGGGTTCTGGGGCTGGGATCCGGTGGAAAACGCCGGCGCCTTACCGTGGTTCACGGCGACGGCGTTTCTGCACTCTGTGATGGTTCAGGAACGGCGCGGGATGCTCCGCGTCTGGAACGTGACCCTCGTCATCATCACGTTTCTCCTCACGATCTTCCAGACCTTCATGACCCGTTCGGGCATCGTCCAGTCGGTGCATGCGTTTGGCGAAGACCCGGAGCTCGGGCGGATGTTCATCATCTTCATGGTGACGATCGCCGTGGTGGGCTTCGGCCTGGTGATCTATCGGCTGCCGATGCTGAAGGCGCGAAACGAGCTCGAATCGTGGGCGTCGCGCGAGGGCGCGTTCCTGGCCAACAACTGGATCCTGCTGTTCAGCGCGTTCTTCATTCTCTTTGCAACGATGTTTCCAACCATCACCGAGGCCATCTCGGGTGAACGTCTGACGGTCGGGCCGCCGTTCTTCAACAAGTGGATGACGCCGATCGGCCTGATGCTGCTGTTCCTCACTGGCGTGGGGCCGCTGCTCGCGTGGCGCAAGACGTCGGCCAGCAACATAGCGCAGCAATTCATGTGGCCGACCGTGTCGGCGCTCGTCGCCGGTGCTGTCGTCGTGGCGCTCGGCGTGCGGGTTTGGAGCTCGGGAATTTGCTTCGCGCTCTGCGGCTTTGTGCTGGGGACGATCACACAGGAATACCTGCATGGGGCAGCCGTGCGTAAGGCGACGTCCGGCGCCGATCTGCTGACGGCGCTCGTCGGGCTCATCGGCCGCAACAAGCGACGGTACGGCGGCTACATCGTCCACGTCGGCATCGTGCTGATGTTCCTGGGCTTTGCCGGAGAGGGCATGAGCCGCGACGAGCAGCTCCTGTTGAAGCCAGGTGAAGAGGGCACCGTGGGTGATTACACCCTCCACCTGGATGCCATACGCGTCACCGAGGACAGCCAGAAACAGATGGTGACGGCGCACATCACGGTCAAGAACGCGGCCGGCGAAGTGATCGACAAGATGTACCCGGCCAAGTGGTTCTTCTGGAAGAAGAAGGACGAGCCGACGACTGAGGTCGCGATTCGTCGCACCTTTGCAGAGGATCTTTACATCGTCATGCCGGGGTTCGAGCTGAAGGAGCAGACCGCAAGCGTCGAAGTCCATATCAATCCGCTCGTGAACTGGCTGTGGTTCGGCTTTGGTGTGCTCGCGATCGGAACGTTGATCGCGCTGTTACCGGAGAGCGCATTCAGCTTTGCGCTTGCGCGTCTGCCTGCCGAAGCGGCGACGGCGACCCTGCTTCTGCTCGGCGTGCTGCTGATGCCGACGTCGCTATTTGCGCAGCACGTCGAGGCCCCGCGGAAGGGGGGACTGGTGGTACGGTCGCCCGCGGAAAAGTCCATCACAAACAAGATGGCGTGCTGGTGCGGCGACCTCGGTCCGGGCGGTGGTTGCCCGAAGCTTCCCGTCGGGTCGTGTTCCTGCGGGCACTGCGCGCACGTCCGCGATGAAGTGACGGCGATGCTCGCCACGGGCAAATCCGAAGGCGAGATCCTGCAGCACTACATTGCCCAGCAAGGCGGAACCCATGTCTTGGCGGAGCCGCCGAATGACGGCGTCGGCCGACTGTCGTGGCTGGTGCCGTACGCGGTTGGGATGACCGGACTGTTGGTTGCCGGCCTGGTTGCGGTGCGTTGGTCACGACGAGCCGCAGCGCACAGCGCCGCGACGACGCGTTCCGAGGATGCGGTTCTGGGGTCGAGGCTGGACGATGAGCTCCGCGACCTCGACTGACGAGATCGGCGCCGGCGCGGCCGCACCACCCCCTCCACACGCCGACACGTCGCTGCGCCCCTGGCAGTTCTTTCTCCTGGCCGGCATGTTCGGCGCGACGGCCGCCGTGTTCGCCGCCGCGGGCCAGTCACCCGCATCGCTCGTCGTTCTGAGCCTGACCATCATTGCCGCCAGTCTTGTGGCGATGGCCGCGTACGGTGCGCTCTTGCCGTTGGTGTCGCCCGAAGCCACCGAGGAGCCAGGGCAGGTCGTTGGTCGGGCTCGCGCCGTGATCGAACGTGAAAAGTTACTTGTTCTCCGCTCCATCAAGGAGTTGGAGTTCGACTTTGCCATGGGCAAAGTCAGCAAGTCTGACTTCGAGGACATGAGCGGCCGGCTTCGCGCGCGCGCGATTGGGCTCATCCGTCAGCTCGACGACGGGGGCGGGTATCGCGCCGTGATCGAACGCGAAGTGGCGGCAAGGTTGTCGTCGCAAGCTCCTGCTTCGGCATCGTCGGCAGGGCAGGACCGTTTCGATGACACCGCGCCGGCCTGTGCGTGTGGTGGCTCGAACGATCCCGACGCGAGATTCTGTAAACACTGTGGCAACAAGCTTCGGTAGTCCGCTCCCGCCTTCCAAAGCGCTCGCGCTCGCATGCGTCCTCGTCGTCGCGAGCGGCGTGCTCCACGGTCAGCGGATGCCCGATCCATCGCAAATGGCGGGTCGGCCACTGCCGGCCCCTGAGTTGGTGACCGGGATGGTGTCTGTGCGACTTGTACGTGAGCGCATGGGCAACAACATTGCCAATCATCCGGTGACCCTTCGCGCTGGCGAACGCACTCTGAATGCAACGACCGACGCTCAGGGTCGGGCCCAGTTCGGCGATGTGCCTCCAGGCACCCAGATCACCGTCGAAGCCGTCGTCGAAGGCGAGACATTGCGGTCGCAGGAGTTTGCGGTGCCGGCGAGCGGCGGCGTCCGGGTGGCGCTGATCGCCGGGCTCGAGGCGGCTGCGGCCCGCGAACGCGCCGCTGCGGAGGAGGCTGCGCGTCAACCGGCGCGGCCTGGCGTGGTCGTCTTAGGCGGCGAGACGCGCATCATCCTCGAGTTTCAGGACGACAACCTTCAGGTCTTCTATCTGCTCGACATCGTGAACAATGCGCGCTCGCCGATTGATATCGGCAGCCCGTTGTACATCGACTTTCCTGATGGCGCAACGGGCGCCGGCGCCATGAACGGATCCTCGCCGCTCGCGGTGGTTCAAGGCGACAGACTGCGCATCAATGGTCCGTTCCCGCCCGGCACGACCCAAGTCCAGGTCGGCTATCGATACCCATATAGCGGGTCGTCAGCGACCTTGACCCAGCGCTGGCCGGCAGCCATCGAGCAACTCTTCGTCGCGGCCGAGAAAGTGGGCGACGTGCGGATCGCGTCGCCGCAGTTCTCTCAGCAGCAGGACGCCACGGCGGGCGGAGCACCTTTCCTGATGGCGACAGGACCACGGCTGAACGCCGGGGACACGCTGACGATCACGCTGAGCGGCCTGCCACACCGCAATACGCTGATGCGTGACGTGGGACTGGTCGCAGGGATATTGCTTCTTGTCGTGGGGCTCTGGGCCGGCTTCCGGCGAGGTCCGGATCGCGGTGATCAGACAGCCGAGTTGACCAAACGTCGTGAACGGCTGTACGCCGAACTGGTCTCGCTCGAGACCCACCGAAAGCATGGGCGAGTGGACGAGCGCCGCTACGTAGCGCGCCGCCAATCGCTCGTCTCGCAGCTCGAACGGGTCCTGGGCGAGCTCGACGGCGGCCCCGCTGGCAGCGGTGAGGGCGCCGCTGCGTGAGCCTCGATTTTGCGGAGGTCACGGCAACCGACCTGGGACGGCACTTCGGGCGACGCAAAGCGTTGTCTCAGGTGACCTTCGAGTGCCGTTCCGGCGAAGTCCTGGGACTGCTGGGGCCAAACGGCGCTGGCAAATCGACGCTCATCGCCATTCTGGCTACGCTCCTGGCACCGTCCACCGGTCGGGTGACCTACGGTGGACGAACGATCAGCGAGTCGGGCGCCGCCCTCCGATCGAAGCTGGGTCTCCTCGGCCACGAGCTGTATCTCTACCCTGAGCTGACCGCCCGCGAAAATCTGATGTTCTTCGCGCGGCTCTACGGATTGCCAGATCCAGCCGAACGCACGAGTGCAGGCTTGGAAGCCGCTAACCTGACCGATCGCGCAGACGATCAGGTCCTTGCCTTTTCGCGCGGCATGCGACAACGGCTGGCATTGGAGCGTGCGCTGATTCACTCGCCGCGGCTGCTTCTGCTCGACGAGCCGTTCACGGGACTGGATCAGGCCTCAGCGACCGCGCTGGTCGATCGCCTTCAAGCTCTCAGGAACAGCGGCTGCCTGATTGTCCTGGCCACGCACGACCTCGAGGTTGCGGATGGTCTCCTCTCGAGGGCCCTCTACCTGCGCAACGGTCGCCTTGTCGCGCAAGACGAGGGCTCCGGGGCGCTGCGGGAACGGTACCGGGCCGCAATCAACGCCTCATGACCGCGTTTCTTCGGGTGGCCTGGCTCGTCTTGCGAAAGGACCTGGCGATCGAGGTGCGCAGCTGGGAGCTCGTGCTGACGACGCTGTTCTTTGCCGTGTCATGCGTGCTCGTGTTCGCGATCGCGTTCGTGGTCGAAGGACGGGCCGTCAGCGACGTCGCGGCGGGCATCCTGTGGATCGCGATCGCGTTTTCGGGGACGCTGGCCCTGGGTCGAACCTTCGAGCGCGAGAGACAGACCGAGACCCTGCGAGCGTTGTTGCTGGCGCCCGCCGATCGACCCGCACTCTATGTAGGTAAGCTCCTCGGCATCCTGTGCCTGATGGCCCTGACCCAGGCGGTGCTGGTGCCTCTCGTCGGGCTCTTCTTCCAGGCGCCGATCACCTCCCGGCCCCTTTTGTTTGGTGCGCTGCTGGTCGCTGGCACGGTTGGCTATGCAGCGGTCGGCACGCTGTTCGCCGCGATGCTCGTTCGTGCCCGCAGTCGGGATGTGATGCTGCCGATCCTGTTGTATCCGATGACGGTTCCCGTGATGATTGCAGGCGTTCGCGGCACGGCTGCGCTGTTCCAGGCGACACCGGACGACGGCACGGCCCGATTCTGGCTGGGCTTGCTGGTGTTTTTCGATGTCATCTTCGTGACCCTGGCGCTCTGGACCTTCGAAGCGTTGATGACAGAATGAAAACAGCTGCCAGCTGCCGGCGGCCGGCTGCTAACGACGAAGTCACCGAGATGCGTAAACACTCCACCACCTTGCTGGGCTTGGCGCTCGTGCTCTTCGCGACGGCACCTGCGCTCATTCACTGGGCGCCGTACGAGTCGACCATGGGTCTCGTGCAAAAGATTTTCTACTACCACGTGCCTGGCGCGATCTTGATGCTGCTGCTCGCCATGGTGTCCGGCGTCTCGGCCGGCATCTACCTGTTCAAGAAATCGCCCTGGGCCGACCGTTGGGCCGTGGCCGCAGCGGAGCAGGTGGTGCTCTTCGGGGCGATGACGTTCGCAACTGGACCGCTGTGGGGTCGTAAGGCGTGGGGGGTGTGGTGGGACTGGGATCCGCGGACGACCTCGGCCCTGATGCTCTGGATGATCTTTATGGCCTATCTGCTCCTGCGGCGGTTCGGCGGCCCGGGGTCAGACAAACTGGCAGCCGGCATCGCGTTGCTGGGGTTGGCGAACGCGCCGTTCGTCTATGTGTCGGTCAACTACTGGCGCAGTCTTCATCCCAAGACGACCGTGATTCCATCGCTGGTACCGCCGATGGCGGGGCCGATGTGGTACTGCATGGCGGCGTTCGTCCTGTTGTCGATGGTGTTGTTCATGTTGCGGGTCCAACTGGAGGAGCAGCGAGGCCGGGTCGATGCCCTGTATCTCGCGGCCGACGCGGAATGAAATCATTCGTTCGCATCCTGGCCCTGGTGGCTGCGCTCACGGCCGGTCCTCCAGTCCGGGCGCAAACGACGCCGCCACAGCCTTCTCCACAACAAGAAGAGTTCGTTCCGCTCGACCAGCTGCCGCCAGAGGCCGAACTCCCGGCGGCGCCGATGGTCGTTGCAGCGTACGGGTTCATTTGGGTCGCCTTCCTCGTCTACGTGATTTCGCTCGTCAGTCGAGTTCGCAAGGTCGAAGGGGAGCTGCAGCGACTGGAACGGGAGCAGCACAGATGACCGAGATGAACGCTGCCCACTTCATTTACATCCCGGTGTGCATTCTGATCGGCGTTGTCTTCGGCTGGATCCTCGGCGGCCGTGCGGCCCGTGATGCCTATTTGGCTGAATTACGACGGCGGGACGAGAGGAAGACCAGATAAGGTTCCAAGGTTCCAGGGTTCCAGAGTTCCAGGGTTCGGTCAACGTTGCCGCTACTGAACTTTGGAACTTTGGAACCTTGGAACCCTAGTCAGCGCCCGAGTGCCAGTCGCTGCGCGAGGATCTCCGGTAATCCTTCTTCGAGAATCCGTGCGCGCGCGTGCTCGATGTCATAGGGGGTGCGGTAGATCAGTACCTGCCGCTGATTGGTGTCGACGATGGCAAACCCGGCGCGCGGATCGCCGTCACGCGGCTGACCCACAGAGCCGGGGTTGATCAAGTGCTTCGAGCCCTCCTCCAACACGATGTTCAATGGTCGCGCATCGTCCATGGTCGTGAGCGTGAACTGATCGCCGCTCAGCGCGTAGCCAACTTGCACATGGGTATGGCCGAACAGGCAGAGCTGACGTTCGGATGTGTGAAGCGAGCGAAGTGCGTCGAGATCATCGAAGACGTAGGCGTCTTCGTCGAACGGCGTCCCGTGGCAGATTTCGATCAGGTCGTCGACGACGACCGGGCCGGCCGGCAGGGCCGCGAGCCAGTCGCGATTGTCGGGCGTGAGCGCATCGTAGGTCCAGCGAATCGCGCTCTTGGCGATGGCGTTGAAGCCTTCGGGGCTTTCGAGGCCCGAGCCCACCTTGTCATGATTGCCGCGGATAAGCGTGTGGGCATCGAGATCGCGCACCCTGTCGATCACCGAATTCGGGTCCGCCCCATAGCCCACGAGATCGCCGAGGACCAGCACCCGGTCGTACGCCATGGTGCGCGCCGCGGCCAGCACTGCGTCGAACGCCTCGAGGTTGGCATGAATGTCACTCAGGATCAGGTAGCGCATCGGCGGGTCCGCGGGCGTCCAGTCAGCCCAGCCACTCGATGATTTGATCCACCAGCTCCTCGACCGAGCTGCGGCTTGCATCGAGCCGGAGGTGCGCCTCGCCGTACGCCATGAGGCGCTGATTATAGAGTCTTTCCATCTCCAACCGGTCCGCTGCCAATGGCCGCCGCCCATCGAGCGGGACGCGCTCGAGAATAGTCGTGAGCGGCGCGTCGAGCCAAATCACCGCGCCGTCTCGCAACATCAGCCCCCGCGTCACCGGATCGACGATCGTGCCCCCGCCGGTGGCGACCACCACGCCACGCACGCCGAGCAGCGCCACGAGCTCTTGCCGCTCGATGCCCCGGAAGTAAGGCTCACCTTCCTGGCGGAAAATCGTGGCGATGTCGCGGCGCTCGCGCTCGACAATCCGCTCGTCGATGTCCTCGTGTTTCCAGTGGAGCCGCTTGGACAGGGCGCGCGCAACCGTGGTCTTGCCCGCACCCATGAACCCGACCAGATAGATCTTGTCGGCCTTCACGCGCGCAGCCGGTCGAGATCCTCGAAAAACGAGGGATACGACACCGCCGCGGCATCGGCCCCTTCAATCGTGACCGGCCCCGACGCGGTCATTCCGGCGACTGCGAAGGCCATCGCGAGCCGATGGTCGCCGTGCGCCTGCACGACGCCGCCGGTCAGGCGATGGCGGGCGCGCACGTGGAAACCATCGGGGAGCTCGTCGACATCTGCGCCGAGGGTCCGCAACCCCTGCACCAGGGCGGTGATGCGGTCGCTTTCCTTGACCCGGAGCTCCGAAGCGCCCGTGACTCGCAACTCGCCGCCGGCCGTCGCCAGGACCGCCAGGACCGGAAGCTCGTCGATGATCCCCGGCACCATCTCGGCGTCCAGGGCGAGCGAGCCGAGGGTTTGCGCCATCACCCGAATCCGGCCGACGGGCTCGGTCTGCCATTCCCCGGCCTGCTCGACGTCCACGCGGGCGCCGAAGCGCCTGAGAACGTCCAGGATCGCGGTTCGGGTGGGGTTCAAGCCGACCCCTTCGATGGTCACGTCCGACCCGGTCAGGGCCGCCGCGGCGGCCGCCGCAAAGGCGGCCGACGACAGGTCTCCGGGAATCCGGGCGTCGACGCCGTGAAGCCGCTGGCCGCCTTCGATGCTGACGCTGAGGCCGTCGCGCACGACCCCTGCACCGAACGTCGTGAGCGCCCTTTCCGTATGATCTCGTGTGGATGTCGGTTCGGTGACCCGGCTTCGTCCGTCTGCCTGCAGACCCGCCAGCAATACCGCGCTCTTGACTTGGGCGCTCGCCACGTCGGGCCGGTAGTCGATCCCCGCGAGATCGCCTCCATGAATCGTCAAGGGCGGCCGGTCGCCGGATGCGGCTTCGATGTGAGCGCCCATCTTGGACAGGGGCGCGATGACACGGCGCATCGGGCGCCGCGACAGGGATCGGTCGCCTACCAGCGTGGCGACGAATGGGTGTGCGGCAACTACGCCGGCCAGCATCCGCAGCGTCGTGCCGGAATTCCCGCAATCCAGCGAATCCACCGGCGCGCGGAGTCCGCGTGCGCCACGGCCCTCGATCGCCACCCGCGGGCCCTCGTCGTTGGACGGGACGCGCTCGATGGCAACACCCATCGCTTCAAGACAATTCAAAGTCGAGACACAGTCCTGGCCAGGCGCGTAGTTGGTCAGGGTCGTTCGACCATCCGCGAGGGCGGCCAGCAGGGCATAACGGTGCGAAATCGACTTGTCGCCGGGAACGTGCATGCGGCCGCGCACGCGCGCGGCAGGGTGAACGGTGACGTGGTCTCCGATGCGCACAATCGCTCACTATATCGCGACAGCGTCTTTCGATTCGCCGGCAAGGATCGCTTGACCTGCTTGGAACGGCTATGCTACTTAACGCGCCAATGATGAACGCGCCGACGGGAGCCCGCTCCAGGGCCTGATGACGCATCCGCCCACCATCAGACTCGAGTTTGCCAGCGCGTTCGATATGCTGGACTTCGTCCAAGTGGTCAGCGACCATATCGGTCGGATGGCGGGTCTCGATGACGACCAGTTGCACTGGGTCGGCGTCGCGGTTCGCGAATCCGTCGTCAATGCCATCAAACATGGAAACCAGGGGGATGAGTCCAAGCGCGTGGTGGTGGAATTCACCACGGTGCCCTCCCGCGACCCTGAAGAACTCGTGATTCGGGTCGAGGACGAAGGCGAGGGCTTCGATCCCGAGAACCTTGCCGATCCCCTGGCGCCGGAAAATATCCTCAAATCCAGCGGCCGCGGCATCTTTCTGATTCGCAGCTTCATGGACGAAGTCGAGGTGCGGCGCAAAGCCACTCGCGGCATGCAGATCCGAATGGTGAAGAAAGTGCCACGCAACGGGGCCACCGCCTAAAGCCGACAATTTGATCCCCTCTGCCGCTCCGGACCCGATCTTTCTGGCGACCGCCATCGAGGCGGTTGTACGGGCGGGCGAGCTCCAGATGGCGCGCTTTGGCTCGACCCTGCGCGTCGACAAAAAAGGCGTCATCGACCTGGTCACTGAAGTCGATGTCGAAGTCGAGCGGATGTTTCGCGCGCTCATTGGCGCGCGGTTTCCCGAGCACGATGTGCTCGGCGAAGAAATGGGCGGCGGGCGGACCGGCGCGACGCACCTCTGGGTGTTCGATCCCCTCGACGGGACGACGAACTATGCGCACGGAGTGCCGCTGTTTAGTTCGACCGTGGCGCTCGAGATCGACGGTGCGCCCGTCGTGGGGGCAGTGTTCGATCCGAACCGGCGAGAGCTCTTCACCGCCGAGCGTGGCGTTGGCGCCTGGCTGAACGGCGAACCGATCCGGGTGTCCGAGGCACAATCACTCGTCGATTCGGTGCTCGTCACCGGATTTCCGTACGACATTCGCGATCGGATGGATGAGATCTTGAGCTTGTTCGCGAGATTCCTGCGCGAGGCCCGTGCGGTTCGTCGTCTGGGGTCGGCCGCCATCGATCTGTGCTGGGTTGCGGCCGGGCGCATGGAGGGGTTCTGGGAGCAGGGGCTGCAGGCCTGGGACACGATGGCAGGCGCGTTGATCGTCCAGGAAGCCGGTGGTCGAGTGAGCGCACTCGACGGCGGCCCCTGGGACCCCCACGGGGGACGGGTGCTGGCCTCGAATGGCCGCATTCACGAGGAGATGCTGACGATCGTCCGCACGGTTTAACGTCACTAAGTCAGGACAGAAACGATGGCATGAGGCCTGCTTTCTCCGCGGTTGTGCTTGCCTGCAGCACCTCGGAGGTCTCATGCCTTCCCGGTTCGCACGGACGGTCCTCTCTTGTCTGGCCGTCGGATTGCTGCACGCGGATGTCGCGTCGGCGCAGCAGAGTCTCAACTTCTCAGTGGGCTACTTCACGGTGCGTGGCGAAGACGCGCGCGTCGATGGAGACGTGCTGGTCGAGAATCGCGACGTGTACCTCTTCGACTTCAGCGATTTCAACACCGGCTCCTTTGGCGCCGAGTGGGTTGCTCCCCTCGGTGATTTCCTCGAGGTGGGAGCCGGCATCGAGTTCACGAGTCGTGGTGTGGACACGATCTACCAGGACTTCACCCGACCAGGCGACATTGAGATCGAGCAAGAGCTGAAGCTTCGAGTAGTCCCCATCACGGGGACTGTTCGCGTGCTGCCGCTCGGTCGCCAGGGCCCGTTCCAGCCCTATGTCGGTGGCGGCATTGGCATCTACAACTGGCGCTATAGCGAGACCGGGGACTTCATCGATTTCACCTTGCCCGGACGACCCATCTTCCGCGAAAGCTACGTGGACAGCGGCACGGAGATTGGTCCGGTGGCTGTGTTCGGTGCACGGTTCCTGATCGGCAACAGTGCGATCATCGGCGGCGAAGTGAGGTATCAGAAGGCCGAGGGTGATCTGGACGAGATCAATTTCTTCGGACCCAAGATCGATCTCGGCGGATTTCACTATCTCGCAACGATTGGGGTCAGATTCTGACTCCAATGGTTCTGAACGTAGGTTCTTTACAAAGGTTCTTTGACGAGGGGTTCGACGGTGGTTCTGGGACGACGGTTCTTCACGGACCACCTGTGGCCGAACGATCGGGGCAGAACCTTCGTCAAGAACCTTCGTCAAGAACCGCCTCGTTCCAGCCGTCGATACAGCGCGATCCCCCCTCCGCTGCAAATCCGCTCGTAATCCTTCAGCATCGATGGAAACTGGCGGTGGCGCTGAATGACGGCGTCACCGCCTTCGGCGACCTCTTCGACGATCACCCATTCGACCAGGGGCGTCGGTCCTCTTGTAAAGGCACTATCCCAGATCGGGCCATTGCCTTCGTGCAGAAAGTCGCGAATCTCGAAACCAGCAGCCGAAAGCTCGTACATGTAGTGGCCGAGGGCGCCCATGCTCATCAGGATGGTGCCTCGCTCGCGCCGGTTCCTAAGGCATCCAGTGACGTAGTCGCGACCCACGGCGCTGCGATCGCGGATGGCCTCGGCGACCATGGCCGCGCGCGCGTCGAACGGTGGGCGTTCCCACAGCACCAGCGCGAGAATGACCGCGGTAATCGCGGGTGCCCAGCGACGGAGCAAGCCAACGACCAGCCCGATGGTGAGCGCCGCCGCGACTATCAACGGAACTTCGTACCGCAGGCGAAACGGATGACCCGCCAGGTACGCCACGACCGGCAGCGTGACCGCGGCGAACAAGGACAACGGCACCAGCATCGGTGCTCGACCGGCTGAAGCCAGACCGACCAGCGTGGCGAGCACGAGCGCGATTTGCGTCAGCAGCACCAGCCACCCGCCTCCGAGTAGGCCGATGCCCTCGTTGATCTTTTCGATCACGGTCATCGGCTGTCCACGCAACGCCTCATCGGGAACGAAGAAGCCCCCACTCACGAACCACTCGCCGACGGTGATGCGGCTGAACGCCATGAAGGCGACGACCGTCACGACCGGATAGACCGCGAGTCGGGCGTAGACGGGCGCGATGGCGCCGATTGCCCGGCCGCGGCGCCACCAGGCGACGGCCGAGGCGGCGTAACAGACAGCCGTGATCGGCCAGGCTTCATACCGCGTCAGACACGCGAGCACGGTCACCCAACCTGCCGCCCTTGGCACGGTGAGCTGCCCCGCAAGGACCCAGGTGGTGAAGAGAAAGACTTGCAAGGTCGATAGACCGAACAGGAGCGGCTCGGTCATCGGCGTGCTCTGCAGGTAGAGGACGTTGGGGTTGGTCGCGAACAGCGCGGCAGCCAGCACAGCGCCTGCACGCGATGAGGTGAGGGCGAGGACTGTCGCGGCAATCGATGCGGTCGCCACGGCGTGGGCCATCACAGAGATCGCGATCGCGAACGCTCCGGTGCGGTACAGGTGATCGATCTGGATCGGCACCATGTTGATCACATGCGGCAGCGGAAGCCACACGGCGCCGATCTGCTCCCACCCGGGCGTCAAGCTGTCGAGGATTCGTCGCGAGACCACCAGGTGGGCTTTCGCGTCGTAGTGTGCGAGCGTGAGGCCGATGACGGCGTACCAACCGACCGCGACCAGACCAAGCACGACGGCGAGCCTCGCGAGCAACGTCGGCACCGGGCCCGGGTCCCACAGGCGCCGGCGGGGGGGGAGGAGCACGTAATATAATGACTTCGATTCCTGCTTGATGACTCCCGACCTTTCGATCGTCATTCCGGTCCGGAACGAGTCGCCCAACATCAAGCGCCTCTACGACGAGTTGACGGCCACGCTGCTGAGCGGGGATCGCTCGTACGAGCTGATCGTGATCGACGATGGCAGCACCGATGATACGTTTGCCCAGCTCGAAGCGCTGCAAGCGCGCGATCCGCATCTGAGAGTCATTCGATTGCGACGCAACTTCGGACAGACCGCCGCCTTCGCGGCGGGCTTTGCGTTCGCCCGCGGACGCCTGGTCGTGACCGCCGACGGCGACAACCAGAACGATCCGGCCGACATCCCACGCATGGCTGCCGAGATCGACCAGGGTTACGACATCGTGTGTGGCTGGCGCAAGAATCGAAAAGACGCGCTCATTACCCGACGCTTGCCGTCGATGGTCGCCAACAAGCTGATTTCGTGGGCCACCGGCGTGGACCTTCATGACTACGGGTGCTCACTCAAGGTGTTCCGGGCCGAAGTGGTCAAGCCGCTTCGTCTCTACGGCGAGATGCACCGGTTTCTGCCGGCCATCGCCAGCGAGTTTGGCGTTCGCATCAAAGAAGTCGTCGTCAATCATCGTCCACGGAGCGCTGGTGTCTCCAAGTACGGCTTGTCGCGAACGGTTCGTGTGATTCTCGACCTCTTGACCGTCAAGTTCCTCCTCAGCTACTCGACGCGGCCTTTGCAGATCTTCGGGCTCATCGGCCTGCTCGCTGGCAGCCTGGGAGGGCTCATCGTGGGGTGGCTCGCGTACGTTCGTTTGATCGAGCGGCAAGGCATCGCCGATCGGCCGCTGTTGCTGCTGGGCGTGTTGCTGGTCTTTATCGGCGTTCAACTGGTCACGTTTGGCCTGCTCGCCGAAGTGATGGCTCGGACGTACTACGAATCGCAGAACAAGCCGGTCTATGCCATCCGTGAGATCCGTCAGACGCCGGAGTTGTCTCCGATCGAGCGATGACCAACGATCAAACGCTCGGACGAGAGAAAGACGCCCGCGAGCACGATCCGCGTATCACCGTCATCCAGCGGGAGTTGTTCGACGAGGGGCGCTCGAAGATCGACAAGTATCGCGACCTGGTCATCGGTCGTCCAGGGCTCGGGCCGCTCGTCCTGTTCGAGCTCGTGATGCTCGTCAGCTCCTGGGTGCCTGGCGCCCTCGGCCTGTTTCTGCGGTCGAAGCTCTACCCCATCGTGCTCGGTGGCGTCGGGCGCAACGTTGTCTTTGGCGCCAACGTCACCATCCGCCATCCACACAAGATCACCATTGCCGACAACGTCGTTGTCGACGACAACTGCTGCCTCGATGCGAAGGGCACGGATAACAAGGGCATCACGATCGGCGAGGGTGTCTTCGTCGGCCGGAATACGATCCTCAGTTGCAAGAACGGCGAGATCGTCATCGACGACCATGCGAACCTGGGTTTCAACTGCGAGGTGTTCTCCGCCTCGCGCGTCCGGGTTGGCAAGAGCGTCCTGATTGCTGCCTACACCTATCTGGTCGGAGGCGATCATCTCTACGATCGCATCGATATACCGGTATTGGAGCAGGGCCGCACCGCGCGCGGCATCGACGTGGACGATAACGTCTGGCTCGGGACGCATGTCGTCATCACCGACGGCTCCCACGTCGGACGGGACGCCATCATCGGTGCAGGCGCCGTCGTCGTCGGCGAAATTCCGGCGTTCGCGATTGCGACTGGCATCCCGGCGCGGGTCGTGCGCGATCGACGATCGAATGCATGACCCGCGTCGCTCACGGACTGGCGGCGAGCTACGGCGAGGCAAGCTCGCAACCGACAACTGGCCACCGGGCCACCGGCCACGGCCACTGACGTAATCTTTATTACCCCATGTGTGGCATCGTCGGCATCGTTGAATCAGATCTGAATCGCCCGGTCCTCCCTGAGGAACTTGGCCGCATGGTGCGAATGCTTCACCACCGCGGTCCGGACGAAGAGGGGAGCATTACGCTGGGCGGTGTCGGCTTGGGGATGCGTCGGCTCTCGATTGTCGACCTGGTTGGCGGGCAGCAGCCCTTCAGCAACGAGGCTGAGGACATTCAGCTGGTCGCCAACGGCGAGATTTACAACTTTCCACTCCTACGCGATGAACTTGCCGGGCGCGGCCATGTGTTCCGAAGCCGCTCCGACATCGAGGTTCTGGTTCATGCCTATGAGGAGTGGGGAGCCGCTTTCCTGGAGCGACTCCGCGGAATGTTCGCGCTCGCGCTCTGGGACGCGCGGACCCGAACGCTGCTCGCTGCCCGCGATCGCGCGGGCGAAAAGCCGCTGTACTGGACGCAAACGTCGCGCGGGCTCCTGTTGGCGTCCGAGGTCAAAGCCCTGCTGGTTCGACCTGAAGTGGCTCGTGAGCTCGATCCTGACGCCATCGATCAGTTCCTCACCTACGAGTACGTTCTCGCGCCGCGAACCATTCTGAAGGGGGTCCACAAGCTTCCGGCCGGTCACTACCTGACCTATCGCGATGGAGTGGTGGAGATTCATCGCTACTGGGACGCCGCCGCTGTCCGCGTTCGCCAGTGGAAGGAGGACGAGGCGGGTGAGGCGCTGCGACAGGCGTTGCGGCATGCGACAGTGAGCCAGATGATGGCCGACGTGCCGCTGGGAGCTTTTCTGTCGGGTGGCATCGACTCGAGCAGCATCGTCGCCTTCATGAGCGAGGCCTCGCTCCAGCCGGTCAATAGCTTCAGCATCGGGTTCGACGACGGCACCTATAACGAGCTGCCGTACGCACGCGAGATTGCCGCGTTGTTCAAGACCAACCATCGCGAGCGGACCGTGTCGCCAGACCTGAGCGCGCTCTTCGAGCGACTGGTGATTCATCTCGACGAGCCGTTTGCGGACGTCTCGCTGTTCCCGACCTTCCTGGTTTCGCAGTTGGCGCGCGAGCATGTCACCGTGGCACTTTCCGGGGATGGCGGTGACGAATTGTTCGGCGGCTACGACGCGTACCAGGCGCAGGCTCTGGCGATGCGTTACGCACGGATGGGCGAGACGTTCCTCCCGACACTGGCCGCGGTTGCGGCGGCACTGCCACCGACCGAAAAGAAGAAGGGCCTGGTCAACAAATTCAAGCGCTTTACCCTGGGCGCCACTCAGGCCCCCGAAGATCTCGGTCACTATCGCTGGATGGTGTACCTGAGCCCGCGAGCGAAACGACGGCTTTACGCTCCCGCGCTGAGAAGCGCCCTTGCGGCGTCCGACGTGTACTCGCCGGTCCGTCAAGCGCTCAAGCGCTATGGCTCGGATGACCTGCTGAACCGTCAGCTGTATACCGACCTATCGCTCTATCTCGCCGATGACATTCTGGTGAAGGTTGACCGGATGAGTATGGCGACCTCGCTCGAGACGCGTGCCCCCTTTCTCGACGCAGACGTCATGGAGCTGGCGTTTTCCATGCCCGGGCACCTGAAGGTCCGGAACGCCGACCGGAAGTGGATTCTCAAACGTGCGATGCGCGATATCCTGCCGGATCGCATCCTGACACGCAGAAAAGAAGGCTTCAGCATTCCGATGAAGAACTGGCTGCGTCGGGAGCTCCAGCCGCTGATGCAGTCCCTGCTCGCCCCAGAACGCGTGGCCGCCCGCGGACTTTTCGATCCCGACGAGGTTTCGCGGCTCGTCGAGGCTCACGTCGCGGGTCGTGAGAATCACGCGCACACGCTGTTCCCGTTGATGGTCTTCGAACGGTGGTGCACGGAGCACCTTCGCTGAAAGTTGTCAGTTACCAGTTGCCAGTTCAAAGGCAGAACGCCTCGATTCGAGCAAGAACCTTTGAACTGGAAACTGGCAACTGGCAACGAGCGAATGTCGCTCACGGAATTCGATAGAACGCCTGCGTAGTCGCAATCTCGTCTGCGATCCTGTCGGCGGTCCAGCCAAGCTCAGAGCTCATGAGACCGGCGGCTCGTTGAATGGCCTCATCGCCCGGATGGCCCGCAGAGCCAGCTTCCGTCCTTCGGACGAGCGCATCGGTCAGCCTCATCGCCGATTCGCAGCGGACGGCATGAATGATTTCGGCCCCTGTGACGGCACACGTGGTGCTCAGCGGCTGTGCCAACTCATTGTGCTCCTGCATCAGTCCGAGCAGTACTTCGAATCGCGTCCCGTACGTCAACGCCAGGCGGCGCCGTGTTTCGGCGGACGGGCCAGAGGTGCAGTCCTGGACCGCTTGTCGCAGAAACCCCTCCTTATCGCTGATCGCGCCGCCCTCGACGGCGGTATCCGAGGTGCGGCTGACGGGCGGTGAGTCCGACCCGCGGTCCCTGAAGACCACATCGATGGCTTGGGCCGCGGTTGCGCGCGCCGTCGTGTAGCGGACGCCAAACATGGAGATCAGACCGCCGACGCCATCGCGGCGATGGTTCACCACGGTGCTTTCGCGAAGCAGCCTCACATGGGTGCCATGGCCCGCCATCATCGGCAGCAGGCCCCGATGCACGAGGCGCACGTTGGACGGCGCGAGCTGCGCATGAGGAAAGGCCGTCTTCGCATCGGCCAGGAACGCGTCCACGTCCGACGCGTCAACGTGCAGCGCTTCGGGCCTGCCGTCGTGCGCGTCGTGACTGGTGCCCAGGATCGACACCTCGCGCCATGGCACCAGGAACAGGAACCTGCCGTCCGCCAGTCCCCCGCAGGCATGACTCGACGGCTGGCGACCCAGGATGAGATTCATGGCTCGTGAGAGCAACGGCGCTGGCGATTTCGCGGTCGGTGCGAGGTCGTGCAGCCACGACGTCGCCCACGGCCCGGTCGCATTCACAATCGTGTCCCCACGAATCTCGAATGGGTTGCGAGTCAGTTGATCCTCGACCATCACGCCGGAAACCCGCGTCTCGTTGCGCACGAGGCGCACGGCTTTGACGTAGTTGGCGGTTGCCGCCCCCTTGGCCGCCGCCGAGAGCACGAACGAGAACGTCATGCGATCGCTGCTGTGCATCTGATAGTCGTGCCACACCGCACCGCCCGTCACACCATCGGGTGCGATCAGCGGGTTGAGCCGCAGACACTCTTCGCGATCCACGACTGTGCCAGCTGGCAAGTGCAGGCTGGAATCCTCGAGCCCGTCGTGACGGTCGCGCGAGACGATCTCGTTGATCAGCAGGGCAGTTCGCATCACGAGCGCGGACCGGCGATGGCCGCGATAGGTTGGGACGACGAAGGCAAGCGGTCGGACGAGGTGCGGGGCCACCCGCGCGAGCGCGCGCCGTTCGCGGATGAAGAGCCGCATTTGCGGCAGGTTCATGCCCTGCAGCGATCGCAGCCCGCCGTGCAGCGTTTTGAGGTTGTTGAACGAGGTAGCGCCCCCGAAGTCGCCCTGATCGATCAGGGCGACCGACAGGCCGCGCAGCGTCGCATCCCATGCGGCGATCGCGCCGTAAAACCCGGCTCCAACGATGATGAGATCGAAGCGAGTGTCCGCCAGTCGACGGAGATCGCGGACCATCTGATGGTTGGGCATTGTACGATAGAGGCCCGACATATTGAGGGACGGTTTACTTACGAGCCGGAGCTTCGCTGGTGATCGATGCGATTGAGCGCTATTGGAATGCGAGGATTCATGACCTCGAGATGACCGACCGCCCGGTGGGGTCACTCGAGTTCTTCATGGATCTCGATGACTATCGGTTCGACAAGCTCCACTACTTGCCGAAGCTCGTGGACTTCGACGGCTTCCGCGGCAAGACCCTGCTCGAGGTCGGTTGCGGCATTGGAACCGACCTCGTGCGCTTTGCGCGCGGCGGTGCGATCGTGAGCGGCATCGATCTTTCGGAGACGGCGATTGAGCTCGCCCGCAGGAACTTTCACCTGCATGGCCTCACACCGCACGAGCTCCGGACGGCCAATGCCGAGGCCTTGCCTTATCCCGGCGGCTCGTTCGACGTCGTGTATGGACACGGCGTCATCCAGTACACATCGGACCCGGAGCGCCTGGTCCGTGAATGCCATCGCGTGCTTCGGCCCGGAGGACGCGCCATCTTCATGGTCTACAACCGGGTGTCGTGGCTCAACGCGCTCTCGAAAGTCATGAAAGTGCCGCTCGAGCACGAGGATGCTCCAGTGCTTCGCAAGTATTCGATCCGGGAATTCGAGAAACTCCTCACCCCGTTCGACGAAGTGCGGATTGTCCCCGAGCGGTTTCCCGTGAAGTCCCGTTTGCACAAGGGATGGAAGGCCGTGGCGTTCAACACGGTGTTCGTGGGGACCTTCAACGCGCTGCCCCGGTCGCTTGTTCGTGGGCTGGGCTGGCATCTGATGGGCTTTGCCACGAAGTCGGCCCCAAATCCCTCACCGGCGTCCTAACCTATAACCATGGCGATTCGGGCAATCCTTTTTTGTTGGTTGATCGCGGCCGCGTGCGCGGACCCACGTGCCGAGCCGGGAAGAGGCGACGAGTCCAGTACTGCCACCATGCCACAACCAGTGAAGCCTTTCCCTCCGGGACTCAAGGGTGAGCTGCTGTTTCAGTCGGACCGGGAGGGCCCCACCAGGCTGTTCGTGATCAACCTCGCAACCGGGGCCGTGCGCCGTGTCGGCGCGGCTGGCGATTGGGCCGACGAGGAGCCGCGATGGTCGAAGGACGGCCAGCGGATCGCGTTCAGCTCGACGCGAGGGCAGAAGGGCAACTTGGACATCTTCGTCATGAACGCGGACGGATCAAACCTGATTCGAATGACCGACCACCCCTCGAACGAGCAAGGACCGGTATGGGCCGCCGACGGTCAAAGCCTGTTCTTCACTGGCGAGCGGGATGGGCGAGGCGAAATCTACCGGGTCTGGCTGTCCGACAAGCGGGTCGATCGAATCACCAACGGAATCAATCGCTCCATCATGCCTGCCGTCTCACCGGACGGTCGTTACCTGGCGTACGCCGCGCAGACGATCATGAGTTTTCAGGTGCACGTCCTCGATTTCACCAACGGCCAGACGATACAAGCCACCTCTGGTGGGGGCGCCTGCCGTCCGTCGTTCGCCCCCGATAGTCAGGAGATGGCGTTTGTCCGCATGACCACGGGTCGCGAACCATCTTCACTCGAGGCGGTCCGGGTGAACGGTTCACGGGTCATTCACAAGCACTCCCGAATGTGGAGCTATTACCCGGACTACTCGCCAGACGGCCGGTTGATCGCGTTCTCGGTCAGCCCCGAGCACCATGAAGGGGAGGACTGGGACCTGGCCATCATCGATCCGCACAAGCCAGGCAGCGAATTTGTTCGCCTGACGGGCGGCCCGGGAAATGATCGCGTCCCCGACTGGCGGCCTGGCGTGTGACGCAGTGGTTCAACGGACCTGATTGTCAAGCGCGCGAAGCGAGCGCTTTCGGGCGTCGATCGGATGACTCCAGCACGATGATGCTGCGATGCTGGAGGCTCACGTCGGCCGACCGGCGCGCGTCGCGCAGAATCGTGCGGATACCCTCGAACACCCGGCGGTCCTCGACATCCAGCGAATCATCTTCGAGCGCGTCGTAGATCAAGAGCTCCAGCTCCGCGACGGTTTTCGGGTGGTGGAACGAAATGAGCGCCCGTCCGTCAGGGAGCGGCACGAGGTTGACGCCGGTCAGCTTCTCGAGTGATCTGGTCGGTCGAACGGTGATGACCGCTCGCTTTCCAAAAACGGCGAGCGCGGCTGGTGGTTGGTGCCTGGATCGACGAGCTCGCTTGGTCAGCGAGACGATCGCCCGGCTCAAGTCTGGATGAACCGCGGATAGGGCGGCAATCACACTCTCTGGCAGCGTCAGCGTGACGGCGCGTGAAGGCCCCTCGAACTTGCGAGGCCGGCCTCGTCGGCGCCTGAGGGCCCCAGAGATCGACGCGCCAGACGCCATCGTGCGCATTCTAGCATCGATAAACCTTGAAAAATTCCGCAGACCGCCGAGTTTGATACCGGTAAAATGGGCGCCGCTGGCACAAGCGTAGATGACGACAACGCCGCTTCCTGTCCCGCCACCGGTGAAGCCCGTCGACGGTGAGTCGTCGACCACGCGGCATGGGCTCCATCGCGCGACGATCGCGCTCTGGACGGCCTGCGCCGTGCTCCTGGCCCTCGAGCTGTACTTGTTGCTGCCGGGCGCGCCGCTCGTGCTCATGATCGCGGCACCGGTATGGTTCGCGTTACCCGGCGTGCCGTTGGTGTGGCGCGTGCTCGGGAACTCCCGGGACGCCCTGACGACGGCGTGGTTCGTGGGACCGGCCATCGGTCTTGGGGTCAGCACGTTCGGCCTGTTGTTGTGGTGGGCGGCAGGCCTGAAGAACGGATTGGCGATCCTCCTGGCGCCACTGCTCACCTACCTGCTGGCGATGATCGCCAAGCGCTGCGTTGGGGTGGCGCTGCGTCTCCCGAGACTCGGACGCCGCGATACCGCGGCGATCGCCGCCGTGTTGCTGATCGTGCCGCTGGTGACGTTTCTCCCCTACATCCATGTTGGCGCCAAGATGGCCGATGGCGACGCGTATCGCGCCTACTTCACCGCTGACTTCGTCTGGGGCATGACGGTCACGGCGGAGCTCGCCAAGGGCGATGTGCCGCCGCACAATCCATTTCTCGTGACCCACACCCTTCAGTATTACTGGCTGTCCCACCTATTGTCTGGCGCGGTCTACCGCAATCTTCAGAGTCTTGGTGTGTCGTCAGGGCAAGTCGTCCTGACCAACGGTTTGTTCTTCGGAGCAGCCTTCATTGGCTTCTTCTACTGGTTGGCGAGGGCTTCGGGGGCAGGCACCGTAGCTTCTGCGCTGGCCGTCGCCGTTGGCTTCCTCGCCAACAGCTACGAGGGATTCGAGCAAATTGCCAAGCTCGTGACCTGGGGCCAGCCCTTGGAGTTGCTCAGGGACGTGAACATCGACGCCGTGACGCGCTGGTTCTATGACGGGATGCCGGTTGACGGCCTGCAACGGCTGCTGCTGTATCAGCCCCATCATCTGACGGGATATGCCCTGGCCTGTGCCGCCCTGTGGCTGGTTGCCCTGGCTGTCGACGTCACATCGATTTCGATCTCGCTGGGCGCGGGCATGTTGCTCGGACTCTCGTTCCTCTTCAGCACGTTTACCGCCATCATCGTGGGACCGGCGGTCGCGGCGGTCTTCGTCGTGCGTCTGATCCAGCATCGTGCGCTGCGCGAAGTGTTTTCCACGGCGGTGCTCGGGGGGGCGCCAGTCGTGCTCTCGATTGGGATCAGTTGGGCGCTTGGATATATCGACCTGCGCGACGGCCCACTGATGCATTTTGGACTCAATCCCGTGGCCTTCCGGCACCTTCCGCTGGTGCTGCTTCTAAACTTCGGTCCGCTGCTTTTCGCAGGCGTTGTCGGGTTGGCCCGTTGGCGATGGGGAAGTCACGAAGGGATCGCGCCGATTGCGCTCGTGCTGTCAGCGCTGGGCTTCTACTTCACCGCGGTCGTTCCCGACATGGGCGGCGTGTGGGTCGGGTGGCGCAGCGGGCACCTGCTCCTGATCGCATTCGCGATTTGCGGCGCTGCCGCCATTGGCGCCGCGTGGCCGCGCCGGGGGCTGCGGCCCGTGCTCGCGCTGATCATGGTTCTGGCGATCGTCCCGGCCGTGCCGACGGTCGCGATTGATGTGTTCAACGCGCAAGACGTCGACGACCGCGACTTCGGTCCAGGGTTCCCGTGGACGCTGGTGATTTCGCCCGCCGAGCGCGAGGCGTTTGAATGGATCAAAACCAACACCCCCGCTGACGCCCTCGTTCAGGTCGAGCCGTACGTGCGCGGCGCCGCAAACTGGGCGTATATCCCGGCGTTCGCTGAGCGCCGGATGGCAGCAGGGCTGCCAATCTCGATGATCCCGCTCAGACCCTACCGGGAGGAATCCGACAACGTGCGGTGGGGCATCTATCGCAATGTCTCCGCCGAGGGAGCACACGTCGTGGCAGGCTTTCTGGGGATTGACTACCTTGTGTTTGGTACGGTCGAACGTGAGGCCTATCCCGAGGGACTAGCCGCAATCGGGGGGCGTCCTGACTTGTTCGAAGTCGTGTTTCGGAACGACGCGATCACGATCTACAAGATCCGCTGACTCGGAAGGATTGGCGGTTGCCGCCGGTGCGCCGATGACCTCGAGCCGTTCCAGCGTGGCGGCAACGCCAGCATGCAAGAACAAACGAAGCTCAGCATCAACAGCGTAGCGTTCGAGGTCGAACTCGAGCTGAGCCAGCTGCCGATCAGTCCCTCCCGCATCGGACGCCCGAACGATAGCCTCCCCGATGCGCCGCCCGTCCACCCAAACCTCCGCGATCCCAGTGTCAGCGAAGGGGGGTGTGCTGTCATACCGGCCCACCCAGCGGACCCGATAACGACCGGGTCGCATCGGGACGTTGCCTCCGTATTGCAGATACCCGGCGCGCTGTCCGCGCGTGCGTAGCTCGAGTCGCTCGAGGTCGCGCTCGCCAGTGTCGGTTCGCAGGCGATCGTTGGCGGCGGGCACTGTCACCCGCATGATCCGGCGGCGATCGTATTCGCGCGCAAACGTCCGATAGCGTCCCACGTTGAAGTGCCAGATGTCTCGCAGGCGTGACAGCGAGAAGAGCGGGCCGCGGGTCACGTTCCGCAAATGGTCGTAGAACTCGCGGAGTGCGGGGTCCGCCAACCGGTTGCGACCCTGCAGACAGGATTCCAGATAGCCCTCGGGAAGGTCACGCCGGTAATGACCGACATAGAACTCGAAATACAATTGGTCCGAAACGGGTAGACGAGCGAGCAACGGGTCCGCGAGCGCATTCGGATCGATAAGAAACTTGTGCGGTCCCGCGCGATAGCCGAAAAAGCCGATGCTGCCCTGCACTGAAACCTGATCAGGCCCGCGGGCGAAGCTCAGGCCCTGTCGGTACCATTCGTGATCGGGGCGCTCCCTCAGCGGGTTGTAAAGGAGCAGGTTCGTTGCGCGGTGGTAATAGCCACGCTCATCCTGCACGCCGTTGGTGTCACGCCAGGCCCATCCCTGGCGATAGTCCGGACCTGACTTGAGCGGCGCGAGCGGCGCCCCCAGATTGTAAACCGCCAGCACGATCAGGCCGGCGGCGATGACCGTTCTGCGTCGGACCCGCGACGAGAGCATCAGAGCGGCGCCGAAGAACGGCACCGAAAAGAATCGGCCCGCCATGTGATCCCCACCCACCCACACCGTATACCCGACCGAGAGCAGCAACCCGAGGCTGATGGCGGCGTACGGCGGCTCTCGAATCAACAGGCCGGCGATGGCAGCCACGGCGATGATCGACAGCGTCACGGCGTCATAACCAAGACTATTCACGACGTAGACCAGGCCCTGTCGGAACAGCAACGATTCTGGGATGCCGGTCGCAACCTTGGCGTAGAAGGTGTTGGGCAGCGCGAAGCCGTAATACGCCAGCGCAAACGTCTCCCACATGAGTGCTGGAAGCGCCCCGAGCGCGACGGCCGTCAGCGCACGCCACCGGATGGATGCGAACGACCTTGCGATCATCCACAGCAGCACTGGGCCATAGAGCAGGACGGAATCGATGCGATTCACGAACGCCAGCGAGGCCAGACACACGTACCATGCCAGTTCGCGAGCGGTGAAGCTGCGGTGCCCACGGTCGAGATCGTGGAGTAGTCGGGTCAGGAAGAATGCCAAGAGCAAGTAGCTCAGAGGATTCTCGAGGCCAGACGAGGTGTAGTCGATGAAGGCTTTCGAGCTGAGGACCATGCCGAGCAGTAGGACGGCACGTGGAACCTGCAGCCATCGAACTGCCACGACCAAGGCCGCGAGCGACGTCACGAACGACAAGGCCAAGGTCGAGTAGAAGACCTCTCCCGTGATCAGGTAAGCCGGAACGTGCAGCAACAGCCAGAGCGGATGCGTAAACACTTGCACGCGTTCGGGAGGGTTGTAGGTCAGCCCATATCCCTGAACCAAATTCTCCACGACGCGAAACGAGATGTACGCGTCGTCGCCGACCCACGAATTGGCAACGAACACATAGGCGAAGACAGTGACCAGCATCGCCAGCATCAGTGGGTCACGCCAGCGCAGATGGACGTTCGGCGGATTAGCGCCTGTGACCGGCGCGATCATCGCCGACCCCGAATGTCATCGATCACCGCTCCAATCTCTCCCTCAAGTGTGCGGGCTGGCTGATATCCGAGAAATCTGCGAGCCGAATCGATGTCGGCGACCGAGTGACGCAGCTCACCGGCCGGCGCCGGCGCGTGCACCGGTGCGAGGTGAGGTGCGAGACGCACCGTGAGCATCTTCGCGAGGTCGTTCAACGATGTTCCGCGGCCAGTCCCCAAGTTGTAGGTTCCAGGCGTACGCATGGGACCTGCCAGTGTTCCATCGACAATGTCGGCGACGTGCACGAAGTCCCGTTGCTGCTCGCCATCGCCGAAGATGATGGGCGGCTCGCCACGCAGCAGCCGCGTGACGAAGATGGTGATCACGCCGACGTACGGTGTATAGGTTTGACCAGGACCGAACGTATTGAAGTAGCGCATTGTGGTCATCGGGATGGCGCGCGCTTCGAGAATGTGATGCGCAACCCCTTCGGCAGCCAGCTTTCCAACGCCATACGGCGACATTGGCTGGGTGGCAGACGACTCGGCTACTGGTTCCGGCGCCTGCGCGTCGGCGTAGACTGCCATCGACGAGGCCAGCACGAACCACTTGATTACGCCCGGCTCCAGCGCCTCGAGCAGGCGTGCCGTGCCCATGACGTTGGTGTCCAGGTCTTGGTAAAACCGATCGAAGCTGCCGCGAATCGTGACCTGCGCCGCGAGGTGGAAGACGCAATCGACGCCGTGCAACGCATCGGTCACGACCGACTCGTCACGGATATCTCCGTGCACGAACCGTGCGGCGTCTGGCACGACGTCCCGACGACCCACCGACAGGTTGTCGAGGACGGTGACACGGTGCCCGCGGGCGAGCAGCGCATGCGTGAGGTGGGACCCGATGAAGCCGGCCCCCCCGGTCACCAGCGCATGCGAGAAAGCCATTGGTTAGGTCACGAATCACGCGGTCCGGACACCGGGAGCGTGGAACTCGCAAGACCCGGGCAATACACGGAGTGCTCGCCGTCCATGACGACCGCGTCCAGGTCGTGGGTGGTGTCCACCGTGATGTTCGGCATCAAAACCGAATTCGAGATCCGAATCGGGTGGCGGATGACCACGCCCTCGCCGATGACGCTTCGCTCGATCCGGGTTCCCGGAGGGGCAGTGACGCGATCGCCGACCAGACAATCGAGGCCCCTGCGTTCGAGCTCGATCAGGTTGATCGCGAGGAGATCATCGGGCTTGGTCAGATTGAGATCGCGCTCGACGATCGGATGGTGATGGACTGCGTAACCGTCGTCGATCAGGATCTGGATGCTGTCGGTAATCTCATATTCGTCCCGCATCGCCGTGCGTGGCGTGCGGCGGATCGCATCGAAGATGTGCTGGTCGAACACGTACAGCCCACACCCCTTGAGCTGGCTGCTCACGTAGCGCGGCTTCTCGATGACCCGTCGAACGCGACCCTGGCTGTCGGCGTCGATGATGAAGTTGCGACGCACCATTTCGGCGTCGGGCTCGTACATGCTGACCAGATTCGCATTCGTTGCGCCGCTCAACACCTGCTCGAGGAGCGGCTGGAGGGGCGCCTTCAGATGAAAGTAGATGTCCCCAAGCATCAGCAGAAACGGCAGTTGGACGCTCGTTTCCAGCGCCCCGACCGCGTGCGCGAGCCCGAGCGTGGTTTCCTGCTCGATGAGATGGATGCGGACCCCGAACTGCGTCCCGTCGCCAATCAGGCTGGCGACCTGGTAGCCCCGATGTCCGACGACGATGTGGATTTCGGTGATGCCGTTGTCACGCATCACGTCGATTTGATGACTCAGGAGCGGTCGATTCAGGATCGGGAGAATCGGCTTCGGACTTCGCTCCGAGAAAGGGTACATTCGAGCGCCCTTGCCGGCGGCGAGGATGACACCGACCATCCGTGTTTTGAGGTCAAGCAACGGGTTCTCCCGTCACTTTACAGCGAACCAGCTCGCGCATGACACGCACGGCATCGAACGCACGAATCTTCTTGCCCTCCTCGAAGGTTCGCCCACGAAAGCTTATCGGCACTTCGGCAAATCGCGCGCCACGTTGTGCGAGACGAGCGGTGAACTCCGCTTCGAAGTCGAAGCCGTTGGCTCGAATCTGGAGGCCCTTGACGAGCGACGCCCGATACATCTTGTAACACGTCATCAAGTCCGATACCTGCGCGCCGTAGAGGGTTCGTGCTGCGGCGCTCATGACCAGGTTGCCGACACGGTTGACGAAGCGCATGCCTTCGATGGACCCCTTGAATCGACTGCCGTAGACCACGTCCGCGTGTCCTCCGAGGATCGGCGCCAGCAGTGCCGGGTAATCGCGAGGGTCGTACTCGAGGTCTGCGTCTTGATGGAGGTAGATATCTCCAGTGGCGAGCGTCCACAGGTGCTTGAGGACGCCGCCGCGGCCGACGTTGTCCGCCATGAAGATGACGGTGACGCCCGGAAGGTCGAGGGCGCTGAGGATGTCCCTGGTGCCGTCACTCGAGCCATCATCGCCGACCAGTACCTCGAGCGTGAGTCCGGTGTCGACCGCCACCACTTCGCGGAGCAAGCGTTCGATGGTCGCGCGTTCGTTGAAAACGGGGACCAGGACGCTGAGCGTGGGTGCCAAGTTGAGGTCTTAGACGGGCCGCTCGACAGTCGGGGGCATGGGGCCCGGAACGTCGATGCCCGAGCGACGTTTCTCCATTGAGGCACGCACGAGAAACTTCGCGTAGGGGACCACTTGCTTGATGGCCGCAACGTTCATCTGGCACGGGCTGAGGCAGGTCGGGCACTTGTCATCGCGAATCAGGTCGCGATGCGCCTGTGACGAATCGCGGAAGTAGATGGCTTTCGGATCCTCCTGCGTGACGTTGCCCATGACATCGCTGTTCTCGCAGAAGAACAGATCGCCGTTCGGGTTCAGCATCACACCCTGCGTTTGGAAGGGGCAGGGCGCCAGCCGATGATACCCGTTGCCGATCATGTCGGCATAGTGCATGTAGATGTAGTTCTGCCCGTCGAGGAGCGGATCTTGCCGCACCCGATCGAGGAAGAACTTGCGCATCCGCTGTTCCTCGACGCCCATCGGCCGGAGATCCCCTTGCAGGTCGCTGTTGCCAAGCATCGCTTCGGTGAAGCGGACCATGTTGAAGACGATGTCCAGCTTTTCCTTCTTCGCCCAGGCCAGGATGTTGTCGGCGTCGTCCAGGTTCATCGAAAAGATCGTGGACGAGATCCCGAAGTTGAAGCTGTAGGTTTTCTGCAGCTCCTGCATGGCGGCGATCGTCTTGCCGGCTTTCTCGAACCCGCGTTTGACGTTCCTCACTTGATCGTGCATGTCGGCCACGCCGTCGATCGACACACGCGTCGAGAAGATCACGTTGCGCTGGTGGCACATCTCGACGACCTCGGTCAGCATCGGGATGGCCCGCTGCGGGGTGAGACCGGTCGTGTTGATCGTGAGCTTGCGCAGCTTCGGAAACTTGTCGATCATCACGCGGCAGATGTCGACCATGTCGTTCCGTGTGGTCGGCTCGCCGCCCGACAACGAGGCGTTCTCGATGTCCTTCCACAGGCGAGAACTGAAGGCCCGCTCGATCTGGTCCAGCGACATGTCGGTCTTGCGGTCGCCTCGGGTCCAATTGCTGCACATCTCGCACTGGGCATCGCAGACGAAGGTGCAGTGAAAGATGAAGACCGTTGGATGGAGCGGGGTGTATTTGGCGACCGCCGCTCGGACCAAATCACGCGGGGCGCTCAGCGCCGCCTTGGCGAGATACTTCGCCGCGTATACCTGTGCCATGGTTAACCGTAAGATTTTACAGGATTTGCGGGCACGCGGCAAACGCGCGTCGTCAGGCCACTGAGCTCTCCGACGAAGGATTACGAGAGCGACCGACCACATACAGTACAGCTCCCGGGAGGTTGCCAACGGTCCCGGCAATGGTGAAAAGGAGCGAAAGGAGGAATGCCTCGGTGGCAGAAACGCCGAGTGGCGCCAGCGACCACACCATGGCGCCTTGCGGTACCCCAAACCCGCCCACGGACAGCGGCAGGAGGGTCAATAGGATGTTCAAGGGCATGAAGACCCAGTAGTAGGCGAAGGGCAACGTGATTCCAAGACCATGGCCAATCACCCAGGCAATCAACACCCGGACGACTTGCACCACCAGCGAAAGGGCGGCCACGCGCCAGAGGATGTCGGCGCGCGACCGGTAGGCGGCGAGCGCACTACCGACTCGAATCGCCGCCAGACCGGCCCAGGATCGCTGCACCACGACCGGCAGGGCCCTGGCAATGACATCACCGAAGAACCCCCCGACGCTGACAACCACCATGAGCAGTGACGAGACGAGCGTGACCTGCCGTAGCACCTCGGGTACTGGATAGCTGATCAGGAGGACCCCGAGGCAGCCGGCGATCGCCACCGCCTGCAGGCCCAGCAGGCGATCGATGATGACGCTGGCCACCGCGGCGTCAGCCTCCCGAGTCTGTCGCGTCACCGAGATCGCTCGCGCCGCATCGCCGCCCACACCGGCCGGCAGGAAGCTGCCGACGAAAGAGCTGACGAAGAAGATGCGAGCCAGTTCACCAGCGGGAACACTCGTGGTCATCCGCATCAGGATGATCCAGCGCGCCAGCATCAGCAGCCGGTCAGCCGCGATGAGCAGCAGAAAGGCGACGAGAGCCGTCGTTGAAAGCCGCGAGAGCGCCGCGCCCGCGGCGCGCCAATCGAGGTCGCGCAGGAGGAACGCGAAGATGGCGACGGTGATCGCGATCCGAACGCCTGTCCACGCAAGATTTCGGCTCACGACGCCGGCTTGCGAGCGACGAAAGTGAGGGTCTCGAAGAGGTTCTTGCGAATCTTGAAGAGCAGGTCCTCGGTGCCCGTGTGGCGTGAGAGTGCATCGAGTCCAGGCACGTTGGCGAGCAAGGCTCCCGCCGCCAGGACGTCTCGAGCGAACCCCGTCGCGACGCCGATGCTGCGTTCGACATGCAAGATGTCAAAGCCGTTGTCGTTGAACAGCTGCTTGACGCGGCGCTCGGTGGTCACGAAGTTGTGCGTGTAGTCCACGTCCCAAAAGAACGTGCGCTCTTTGAGGTAATCGGGGACCACGACGAAGAAGATTCCGCTGGGGCGGAGCGCGCGCAGCCCTTCGGCTGTGAAGTGACGCGCCGCGTCGATACCACTCATGTGCTCGAGCACTTGATCGGCGTACAACACATCCGCGGTGCCGTCGGGAATCGGGATGGGTGGGGTCCACGCTTCAATGACGCGCAAGCCCTTCTTGCGAAGCACATCAATCAGGATGGGACTGGCTTCGATCGCCGTATACCGCCACCCGGCGCTGACCGCCTGCTCGGCCAAGGTGCCGTGCCCGGGACCGATCTCGAACATGTCGCCCGGAGCCGGCTTATAGCGATGCAGCAGGGCGAGGCGATGCTGTTCGATCCTCCCGCGCCGCGAGCTGCCGTAGGTTGTGAGCTTCTTTTCCGAGAAGGTCTTGTAAAACGTCGAAGATTCGCTCACGGGTTCGAGTGTACATGAATCGGGGGCGATGGCCGGCGGCCACCACCCCCAATTGGACGCTCGGCGATTGGTGTCTTCAGCGTGGCTGCGGCGCGAGCCCCAGCGTCCCGGGGTTGGGTGCGTAGACCGCCTGTTCTCCTGGCAGTCGGCCGATGTAGTCGGGATGCCATGACCAGTGGTCGGCGCCGATGCTCAGGATGAGGTCCCATGCGTCGCGCGAGTCGCATCGGACTATCACGTCGTCAGCCTGCGGCCGGCCAGGACCGCCGTTCTTGATGCACCAGCCGCTGTCAGGCCCCGCCTGATTCCAGACGCCGTGACCATAGTGCAGCACCGCGACCGCGATCTCGAGATACAAGTTACGGCTGTCGCGGCTGGATCGGCCGCCGAGATCGTACCGGCCGGCATCGTAGACGGAGCGGATGATCGCCACGGCCTCGCCGACGTCGATGCTGCGCGGTGGCCCGACCGGTCCGCCCGTGCCCACGGGGCCGCCGCTTGCCTGAGCGGAAGTCCTGAACTCGGCATAGCCCGACCAGGGCCCCGACTGATCCCCTGAGCGTGCCCGTGCGCGGAACCAGAGCGTGGTAGACGTTGGGAGGCTGGCCTCGACGACGTGATTGACCGCACCAGTGGCCGGATCGACGATTCTGGCGTAGACGACGTTGCCCGCTTCATTCTGCACTTCCACTTCATGGGCGAACGCCAACGGCGCATATTTCGCAGGGTGGGCGGTAAACGTCAGCGTCGGTCGCGTGCTCACGGTGACGCCATTAGGACTGAGGTCACTCGGGGCGTTGACCTTGAGACTCGAGCCGTCAGGATTCAGGGCACCAGTCGAAGGATCAACTGCCGTAGGTGAGAGCGTGGTCCGCGAGGTCTCTGAACACGCGGCGATGGTGAGCACGCAAGCCACGGCCCACACCAAGAGTGTCTTCTGTTGCATCGAACAAATTCTCCAATTGCCGGACAGGAATACGAGGCGCGCGCCTCGCAAAACGATACGCATGATAACGCAGCCGAGCCTCGCGTGAAACCTTAACCTGCGGCCAAGCCCGGTCCCTGATGAGCATTATCGGCCCGAGATTGCGGGCTCATGCTAGGATCTTGCGGCCCTCAACCGCCACAAACCAAACGGGGCCATCAGCCCCCACGTTCGTAATTGGCAACTACAGGGAGTCGAAAATCGCAATGCACCGAAAGGCTCTGACCGTCGCAGTTCTGCTCGTTTTGGCCGGCAGTGTTCGTGAGGCGTCTGCCCAGTACCGGCGACCCCTGGATCGAACGGGGCTATTTCAATCTCAATATCGCGTTTGGGGGCTCGTCGGGCAGCTTCGTTGATGCGCGTATCTTCCGGCTGTATGAGGACGACGGGTCGTTGACGGTTGATACCAGTTTCGATTCGGGAGCGATGTTCGACTTCGCGGTCGGCGCGCGCGTCTGGCGCAACGTCTCGCTGGGCATTGGCTTTCATACCGGCGGGTCGTCCGGTGATGGTGTCGTCGTTGCGTCCGTACCCCACCCCACGGAGTTTAGTCATCGCCCTGTCGCGTTGAACGTCCCCGACCTCGATCGATCCGAGCGAGCCTTTCACCTGCAGTTGGGCTACATGCTCCCGTTGAACGAGGAAATCAGCGTGCACGTGACGATTGGACCGTCATTCTTCAGCGTGCACCAGGACGTCGTGAGCGACGTCACCTTCACCGAAATCGGGCCTCCGTTCACGTCCGTAAACGCCGCTCCGGTGATTACCGAACGCAGTGACTCGCCGGTGGGCTTCAACATCGGCGTTGACGCCACCTACAAGCTGTACGAAACACCGACAATGAAGCTGGGTGCCGGGATGTTCCTCCGCTACGCCGGCTCCACCGCGAACTTCCAAGTGCTCGACAACACGGTTGAGACGGACGTCGGCGGCGTGCAAATTGGATTCGGCGGCCGGCTTCGTTTCTAGGGTTCCAAGGTTCCAAGGTTCCAAAGTTCTAACTGGCCACCCGTAGAACTCTGGAACCCTGGAACCCTGGAACTCTGGGAGCCCCTGGAACCTTGAGCGTCACTGGGGCAAGGACGACCGCGGTGGCGGATAGACGTTCTGATCATTCGACAGCCGCCCGATGTAATCCAAGTGGAACGAGTAGTTGTCGGCGCCCGCACTGCCAATCAAATCGTAGGCGTCGCGCGATCCGCACTGAACGAGCACATCGTCTGATGGCGGGCGTCCGCCGCCCGCATCCTTGACGCACCAGCTCGGATCCGGTCCTGCAGCATTGAACCGTGAGTGGCCGTAGTGAATCACCGCTACAGCCCGGAAGAAGAACCGGATTCGGTCGTCGCGCGTTGACCGTGATCCCAGGTTCCAGCCCTCACTGTCGTGGACGCGACGAACGATCTGCAGGGCTTCGTCCGGTGAAATGCTTCGCGGCGGACCAACCGGACCACCGCCGGGCGGTGGTGGTGGAGGAGGAGGTGGTGGTGGTGGTGTCGGTGATGGGGGAAGAGGAGCCGCGGGTGCTTGAGGCGTCGTGAAAGAAAGGATGCCTGACGGCGTGCTGGTCGTAGAGCCGTTTGTCCCGTACACGCGCCAATAGAACGTTTTGCCCCAGGGCAGCTCGCCCAATGTCATCGTGGTCGTGCCGTCGGTGCCGGGTGCAGTTGAAACGACAGCGATGATGGCCGCCGGGTCCAGCGCGGTGGCAACCTCGAATCGATAGACAACACCGCCGGCGGGTCCGCTGATGCGCGCGTTTCGAGCGCGGAACGTCGGATTATTTGTCGACAACGCCCCGCTGGGCTCGATTGGCGCTGGCGTCTCGATGACGACGGGCTCGACGATGCTGAAGTGAGCGACCGTGGAGTAAGGCCCTGTGTTGGCGCCGTCGAGGGCGCGAGCTCGCCAGAAATATGTATTACCTGGGCCGAGTGCCTGCGGGATCGTATATGACGTGCGACCGGCCGCGTTCAGCGCGATCCGATCCGCCTGATGCAAGACGGTCTGGAAGTTTGCGTCGGACGCGACGTCCACCTGCATCCAGAGGTCGCGCACGCCTGAGGTCGTGGCGTTGCCGAGTAATAAAGTGGTCGGCGTGCCCGTAGTAACGATCTCGGCCCCAATACTCGGCTCGATCGGTGCGGGCGCTGTGATCAGCACGCCCGGAATTGGCCCCGCAACGTCGGGGCTCAGCGGGTTCGCGCTCTTGGCGCGCGTGCAGCCGGTGACCCCGGCGAGGGCCACGAACACGAGCGTACGGATGAGTCGGGTGTGCGTCATGGGTGCAGCCTGTGCTTCACTATCGGCTCTAGGTGCGCACCACTTTACACGGCTGCCCAGATGCGCGTAACTTGCCAGCGGGTCAGTCAGATATAATTTGCGGTTGATTCCTGACGTTTTGGCCGAAGTGACCACCGATCGTCGCCCGCGTCGCGTCCTCATGCTGGCGCCGGAGCCGTTCTTCGAGCCCCGCGGGACCCCATTCAGCGAATACCACCGCATCCGAGCCCTCGGGGAGCTCGGCCATCAGGTCGATCTCGTGACGTACCCGATTGGCCGCGATGTCGCGTTGCCGAACCTGACGATCTACCGGGCCTGGCGCCCCCCCTTCGTAAGCAAAGTGCGAATCGGTCCATCCATCACCAAGGTTCTGCTCGATGGGCTGATGCTCCTGACGATCTGCCGCCGGGCGCTCACAACGAAGTACGACGCCATTCATTCCCACGAAGAGATGGGGCTGGTTGGGGTGTGGCTGTCGCGTGTATTGCGCATACCTCATCTGTACGACATGCACTCGAGCCTGCCGCAGCAGCTGAGCAATTTCAAATACAGCGGTTGGCCGGTGCTTCGTAAAGGGTTCGAGTGGGCTGAACACCGCATGGTCTTCGGCTCGGACGTCGTTATCACGATCTGTCAGGAGCTCCAGGACACGGTTGAAGGCATGGGGGCAGGAGATCGTGCGCTGCTCATCGAGAACGTCATGGGCGGCGACGTCGAAGAACCTCCGTCGATCGGTGGCGCGGAGGTTCGTCGTCGATGGAGTGTCGAGGCAAACGCACCGCTCATCCTGTATACGGGCACGTTCGAGGCGTACCAGGGCGTTGACCTGTTGATCGACGCCGCGGCCATCGTGGCTCGTTCGCACCCCCAGGCGCGGGTGCTTGTGGTCGGCGGCGAGCCGGCGCAAGTTGATGCGGCGCGCGCGCAGGCCGCAGCCGTGGGCGCGGCGGAGATGTTGATCTTCACCGGTCAGCAACCTGCACGCGAGATCCCAGCGTTCCTTGAGGCCTGCGACGTTCTCGTCTCTCCGCGGCGACGTGGAACGAACACGCCGCTCAAAATCTACTCATACCTTCGCTCGGGCAGGCCGATCGTCGCGACCGATCTGCTCACGCACACGCAGGTGTTATCGCCGGCAGTGGCGAGACTCGTCCCCGCGGATGCGAGGGCCTTCGCTCAGGCGTTGGTCGATCTCGTCGATCAACCCGCTGAACGCGTGCGTTTGGCGAGCGCGGCGGCGATGCTGGCCGCCGACAAGTACAGCCGTGAGGCCTACGTTCGCCGGACCGAGCAGGCGTATGCCCGTTTGTTCGATGCGAGGGGCGACGCGGCTGATTCCACGCGTCCGGCTCGCCCTGGCATGGTTCGACAGTGACTGTCCTGGTCACAGGGGCCACTGGCTTTACGGGCGGACATCTGGCGGCTGGTTTGAAGCAATGCGGCCATACGGTGCGGGCACTGGTGCGGCCGCGGAGTCTCGAGAAGTTTCGCGCCTCGTCGCTTGCGCAACTTGGCATCGACGCGGTGGAAGGCGACCTGAGCGACCCTGAGTCGGTTGCGCGAGCAGCCGCTGGCGCCACGGTCGTCTACCACATTGCGGCGACCTACCGCGAAGCGGGGCAACCAGACTCGGTGTACCGCGTCGTGAACGTCGACGGCACGCGGCACGTGCTCGACGCTGCGCGGCGCGCGGGCGCCACCCGGGTCGTGCACTGCAGCACGGGCGGCGTTCACGGCCATATCGAGCGGCCGCCGGCGACCGAGGATGCGCCGCTCAATCCGGGCGATGTCTACCAGGAAACCAAGCTCGAAGCCGAACAAGTGGCACGCGAGTACGGCCGCACGCATCCGCTCGAGGTCGTGATCGCCCGACCCATCGGGATTTATGGGCCAGGCGACACGCGATTCCTCAAGATGTTTCGGGGATTGGCTCGGGGCCGATTTCCGATGCTCGGATCAGGGGACGTGTTCTACCACCTGACGTACATCGACGATCTCGTCGAAGGGTTTCGCTTGTGCGGTGAGGTCCCGGGTGTATCGGGTCGCACCTACGTCCTGGCGGGCCCGCGCTATACCACGCTCAACGAGTTGGTCCAGCTCGTGGCGACCGAGCTCGAGGTCGAACCGCCACGATGGCACTGGCCGGCGTGGCCGTTCTGGACTGCCGGCTTGCTGTGCGAGGCCATTTGCGTGCCGCTGCGAATCGAGCCGCCACTCTATCGACGTCGCGTGGACTTCTACACGAAGAGCCGGGCGTTCGACACGTCGCGTGCGCGAGCCGAGCTCGGGTTTGCGCCCCGCGTCGACCTCAGGGAAGGCATCCACCGGACGGCCGAGTGGTATCGCGCCTGCGGTCTGCTATGAGTCGCTTGAACATCGTCCACATCTGCGATCACCTCGGCTGGGCGGGGTCGCGCATGCACGGGGTCAAACGGCTGTTCGCCTGGATCATTCCACGCTTCGACGCTACTCGCTACAAGGTCTCTCTCATCAGCCTGCGTCGCAGAGATCTCTCCGAGGACACGCTCGAACAAAGCGGCATCGATGTGACCTACCTCGGGCGGCACAAGTTCGACCCTGGAACGTACCCGGCCCTTCTCAAGGTCCTCGAAGAGAAACACGCCGACGTCGTCCACATGCACGGATACGGGGCGACGACCTTCGGCCGGCTCTGTGCTCGCCGGCTGAAGATTCCGGCGCTGCTCCACGAGCACGCCAACCACACCAACACCCCGTGGTTTCAGAAGGTCGCGGATCGAATGCTCGCGCCGCACACGGACCTGGCGATCGCGGTTTCTGAATCGACCGCGGAGTTCACGATTCGTGCGCGACTCATGCCGGCGGAGCGAACGAAGGTTGTCTACCTCGGATCGCCGCTGGACGAGTTCGCCCAACCGCGATTGGCCGCCGACGTCGCACGCGCGCGCGCGGCGCTCGCGATTGCCCCGGAGACGATTGCCGTCGGCACGGTCACGCGATTGATGCCTTCGAAGGGGAACGAGTACCTCGTCAGTGCAGTGCCCGAGATCATTCGTCGGCAGCCGCGTGCTCGCGTGTTGATCGTCGGCGAGGGGGAGTTGCAGGGGGCGCTCGAAGCGCAGGCCCGCGCGTTGGGGCTGGGCCAGGCATTGACCTTTGTCGGGTTCCGGCGTGACGTCGCCGAGGTGCTGGCGGCACTCGACCTCGTCGTGTTTCCGTCGTTATGGGAGGGGACGCCCCTGACGGCCTTCGAGGCGCTCGCCGCCGGCAAGCCGATTGTGGCCACCGACGCCGACGGGTTGTTGGATATTCTGACGCCGAGACACGACGCTCTGGTTGTCCCCAGGCGCGACGCCGCAGCGCTGGCAGGCGGCGTGGTGGAATTGATCGAGAATCCAAATCTCGCGGCATCGCTGTCGCAGCACGCGCGGCGCACGGGTGCGAAGTACGACATTGGCGCTTTCGTCAGAAAGATGGAGCAGCTCTACGAGATCCTTCATCGCACGTCGCGCGCGACCGGCCGCGCGGGCGTCCTGCAGGCCGACCTCGGGTTCCTCACGGCGAAGGGATGACGTCGACGCCTCCTCCGGCTGGCGATCTCGCACGGCGACTCGGACGGGCGTCGACCGCGACGTTGGGGACGGTTCTCGTTGCGTGGGCGCTGACGGTGGATTTCCCAGGCGTCACCGGCGGGTTTTACGGTGACGCGTCCACCTACTACAGCCTGACTTATAGTCTGGTCAGGGACCTCGACTTCGAGTACCGGCAGGAAGATCTGGTTCGTGTGTGGCGCGAGTTCCCGACCGGACCGGAAGGCATCTTTCTCAAGCGTGGACGCGATGTGCAGGGCGTGCGTCTCAGCGGTGGTGCTCCGTTCTTCCAGATCGACGGACCTGCGGACTGGGACACCGGTCGGCTGTACTACGCGAAGTCGTTCATCTTTCCGCTGTTGGCCGCGCCGTTCGTGTGGGTGTTCGGGACCAACGGCTTTTTGATCTTTCACGCCGTGCTGATGACGCTTTGCTATGCGTGCGCCTACGCGTTCCTCGCCGCTCGCAGTGACCCTATCCCGGCGATGCTGTTTGCCGGTGTGTTCCTTGTTGCGTCGGTCGTGCCCGTTTATATGGTGTGGCTCACGCCAGACTTTTTCAATTTCGCGCTCGTGCTGATCGGGTACTTCTTCTGGGCCTACAAGGAGGTCGTGCTCGACGCCGCGTCCAGTTCGCGACCCCGATGGCGGCGGGACTGGCTGCTGGGCCCCCACTCGGATATCGTCGCCGCGGTCTTGCTTGGAATGGCGACCTTCTCAAAGCCCACCAATGTGTTTCTGGTCGCCCCCATGCTCGTAATGCTGGCGCTGCGGCGGCAGTGGCTGCGGACACTGATCGTCGGTGGATGTTTTGCGACGATTGTTGCAGGTCTATTCGCGTGGAATGTCGCCATCACCGGCGATTGGAACTACCAGGGCGGCGATCGCAAGACGTTCTACGCCATTTCCGGCGGCTTTCCGTTTCAGAACGAGCACGCAACATTCGATACCGTTGGCCAGTCGCGTGCGACGGATCGAGTGCCGATCGAAGTGTTGACCTCTCGTGATGCGTTTGTCCACGTCTTGCGGAAGAACCTCGTGTACTTCTTCCTGGGCCGACATCACGGCTTCCTGCCGTACTTCTTCCCGGGCGTCGTCGCGATGGCGCTCTTCGCCATGGCAAGGGGGCAGAGACGCACGTGGCAGTGGCTGACGCTTGCGGCTGGGCTCGGCTCGGCGTTGTTCCTGATTCTCTACATGCCGTTCACCTACTCAGGCGGCGGCGGGCCGATTGGCAATCGTTACTATCTGGCGGTCTATCCGGTATTCCTGTTCCTGGTCCCGCCACTCGCCTCGGCCGCGAGTGCGGTTGTGGCCGCGGCAATTGGGGCGCTCTTTACGGCGAACCTGACGTTGAATCCGTTCTATGTCTCAGTCCATCCCGCCGAGCACCCGAAGGAGATTCCTTATCGGTGGTTGCCCACTGAGATGACGCTCGTGAACGATCTTCCGGTCAATGTCACGCCGTCAAAGTCGCGACAACCTTTAGCGAGGGTTCCCGCCGATGCATGGCGTATTTCCTCGACGATAATGCGTATCCGCGCGAGCACGATGCTTTCTGGGTTCGCGGTGAATCGCGGGCCGAGCTCATGCTGCGGGCACCGATTGTCATCGAGCACCGAGATGGACAGGAGTTCGCTCGTCCGTTGTTGGTTTCGCGGATCAAGGTGCAACTCGAAAGCGGGCCGGTGGCCAATCGGGTAACCATCCGATCAGGCGCCGACAGGCTGGTCGTGGAGGTTCCGGCCAATGATCGCCGATCAGTCGTCGTCCGCATGCCGGACGGCGTGCCATACCGGCGCGACCCGTCGGTGCCGACCAACTACATCTATATGCTCTCGATTGAAAGCGAATCGGGCTTTATCCCGATGTTCCAGGGCGGCAGCCGCGATGCCCGCTTTCTCGGGACGTTTGTCCGACTCGTGCCACTGTACCAGTAATGGCGACCATTCTCGTCGCCACTTCCAGTCCTCCCTTCGTCGATGGCGGCCATCTCGTGATGGCGCGCGAGCTGGTTGGCGCCCTCGAAGCCTGCGGTCATCGAGCGTCGTTGCTGGTGACGCCGCAGAATCGATTTCGGGCGGCAAGGGGCGGCCTACCTTGCCGCGTGGCTCACCGATGTGTCGCTGGCTCACGACGGGCAGAGCGTCGACCAGGTCATCTCGCTGCGATATCCGGCGTACGCCGTCCGTCACGATCGGCACGTGGTGTGGCTCAACCATCGCATGCGCGAGTACTACGATCTCTGGGACCAGTTTGCCACGGGTTTGTCGTCGCGGGCGCTGGTCAAGGAACGTGTGCGGCGCGCCATCATTCACCGGGCCGATCATCATTTCCTCTCGAAGGTGCAGCGGCGTTTCGCGATCTCGGCGACGGTTCAAGCCCGACTCCAGCAGTGGGGGAGCATCACCTCGGAAGTCTTGCACCCACCACCGCCCGTGCGCCCCTATCGGAACGATGGCTACGGCGACTACGTGCTTGCGGTCTCTCGACTCGCGCCGCTCAAGCGCTTCGACCTTCTGCTTCGCGCACTGGCCCAGCCCGTCGCTCATCACGTGCGTTGCTGCGTTGTCGGGGAAGGGAGCGAGGCCGAGGCGCTGATTCGACTTGCTCGTCAGCTCGACCTGCAAGAACGGGTGTCGTTCGCCGGGCGCACTGACGAAGCGGGGTTGTTGGACCACTACGCGCGGTGCCGTGCGGTGGTGTTCCCGACGTTCAACGAAGACTACGGCTTCGTGACCGTTGAAGCGTTCGCATCTGGCAAGGCGGTGATTACGTGTCGCGACAGCGGCGGCGCGGCGGAGCTCGTTCGCGATGGTGAAAACGGGCTGGTCGTGGATCCCTCGCCAGAGTCGCTCGCCAGGGCCATGGTGGCCGTCATGGACGATCGCACGCTCGCGATCCGACTGGGGGAGGCCGGTTCGCTTCAGGCGGCGCGTATGACCTGGGCCGACGTGGTCAAGCGGCTGGTCTTGTAACGATACGACGCCACGAAAGACACGAAGCCACGAAGGAAAACTGCCAGACTTTGTGTCTTCGTGTTCTTCGCGGCCCTCTTGTTTCCGTGCTTCCGGGTCTCCGTCTTTCCGTTGTTCCCGTGGAACTGTTAGAGTCACCATAGACACTCATGGCATATCGCACGCCGCTCGAAACGAGACTCGCCAAGAAAACCACCAAGGCGATCGTCGATTTCAACCTGATCGAAGACGGCGATCGGGTGATGGTGGGCCTGTCCGGGGGCAAGGACAGTTGGGCACTCATTCAGATCCTGGATGTTCTGCGTCAGCGCGCACCGATCGAGTTCTCGCTCGTGGCCGTCAATGTGGATTCGGGCTACGAAGGTTATCAACACCAGACGCTGGCGGAGGCCTGTGCCGCGCGCGGGTGGGAGTTTCACAGCGAGCACACATCAATCGGAGCCGTGATCGATGACAAGCTGGACGCCGACGCCACCCCGTGCTCTTTGTGCGCCCGCCTGAGGCGCGGTGTGTTGTACCGGTGGGCGAGTCGAGTTGGCGCGACCAAGATCGCGCTCGGCCATCACCTCGACGATTTCGTTGAGACGCTGTTGCTCAATCTGTTCTTCGCCGGCGCCATCAAGGCGATGCCGGCGCGTCTCGTGTCGGACAACCGGGCGCATGTCGTGATCCGACCCCTCGTGCTGGTGACCGAAGCGGAGGCTCGCGCCTACGCGCGGGAAAACGATTTGCCGGTCATCTCGTGCTGCTGCCCGGCCTGTGGCGACCTGAGCCTGCAGCGGCAGCGGGTGAAGCGCCTGATCCTGGAGCTCGAACGTGAGCATCCCAGCGTCAAGGCCTCGATGTTGAAGGCGCTCACCAACGTCATGCCCCGGCACCTGCTCGACCGCCGCCTGAATCCAGTTCGCGCCCTCGAAGGTCAGATCGCGAGCGAAATCGCTGCGCTCGGTGACATTGCTCTCGACACCCCGCTGATTCCGCTTCTGTCCGGCCGCCACGGTGTGTGAGTGCGAGCGCTCACACCCACCTGTGACGAGTCACCCCGACGCCCGTTTGGAACTTGCAACTTGTAACTTGCAACTTGGAGCCCGATGAGAGCCGTGGTCCAGCGCGTCGCGAGCGCATCTGTGACGGTCGGCGACCGTATCGTGGGTGAGATCGGTGAGGGCGTGCTGGCGTTCGTTGGGGTCGAGAAAGACGACGGTCCCGTTGACGCTTCGTATATCGCGACGAAGATTCGCGATCTGCGTATCTTCGATGACGAGGGTGATGCTGCCGGCCGCAAGCGCATGAATCGATCGGTCGTTGACGTTGCGGGCAGTGCCCTCGTGGTCTCGCAGTTCACGCTCGCCGCCGATGTGCGGCGCGGACGACGACCGTCCTTCGACGATGCCGCTGAGCCCGACGTCGCGCGCCGACTCTACGAGGAGGTCGTGCGAGAATTGCGAGCGTCCGGCGTTCGAGTTGCGACCGGCGAATTTCAGGCGATGATGCGCGTGGACCTCGTAAACGATGGGCCCGTCACAATTTTCATCGACAGCAGGCGGCGGCTGTAAGAGAGAGGTAGAGCGGGTGAGCTTGTCGTCAGTTGTCAGGTGGCAGTTACCAGAACTGACCACTGGAAACTGACATGAGTCCGCACCGAGTTGCCGTCCTCGCCATTGCCACGCAGTCCCTGTTGATGCTGGTCGCGTGGATCGCCTCTCGCGCCTTGCAATTGCACCCGTCATGGGGCGATCCGAGCCGCGACATCATCATCGGGTTGCTGGCGGCGCTGGTGTTGGCCGCGATCAACTATCTCCTCCTGGAACATCTGCCGGCCGGTTGGATCGTCGATGGCGTCCGCGCCGTCTACCATGAGCTGCTGATCCCGTTGTTCTCCCGTGTCAGCCGCCCGGGCATCGTGCTCATCGGCATTGCCGCCGGTATTGGTGAGGAGTGGCTCTTCCGTGGCGTCTTGCAGCCGACCCTGGGGCTGGTGCCCGCAAGCGTGCTCTTCGGCCTCGCCCACGTTGGCGGCGCGAGGATGCTGCCGTTTGGCGTGTGGGCCACCGCGATGGGGTTTGCGCTGGGCGGCCTCGCCATCGCGACCGGTGGGCTGGTCGCGCCAATCGTGGCACATGGCGTCTACGACATCGTGGCACTCGAATACATCAGGCGAGGAGCACATCAGGGGTGAGATTCACGCACTGTTCCATCATCATCCTTTTCGTTTTCATGACGCTCCACAGCGCCGGCCCCGTTTTGGCCCAGCAGCGCCCGCTGGTCACCGAAGATCCCGAGACCATTGGTGCCGGACGGATTCTTGTCGAGGGCGGGCTCACCCTCGAGCGCGATGCGACGTACCCGGTCAGCGGGCTGACGGGCAATCGGATCGCGGTTCCGACGTTGGGTGTCAGCATCGGCCTCAGCTCGATCGTCGAGGTTCAGTTTGATGGCGGCTTCTACCAGCGACTGAGCGTCACCGAATTCGAGCCGGCTCCGCTGTCGGGGGTTCTCACCTTCGACGGTGACGAGACTTCGGGCCCCGAGGATCTGGTGATTGCCACCAAGATTCGCGTCCTGGCGGAAGCGGGGAGCCGTCCCGCCATCGGACTACGATTTGCGACCAAGCTGCCCACCGCCAGCAATGAATCCGGCCTGGGTCACGACATGATGGACTTCCACGCGTCCGTGCTGGTCGCGAAAACCGTGCAGTCCGTTCGTGTGGTCGGCAACGCCGGCTTCGCGATCGCCGGCGACCCGACCGCGGTCGTGGCGCCCGAGCAGAACGATTTGGTGACCTATGGGGTGTCGCTGGCGCGGGCGATGACGACCTCCGCCGAACTCGTCGGCGAAATCAACGGCCGCGTCAACACTGCGGAGATTATCGACCCCGGCGCCGAGAACCGCGCCGTGTTCCGCTTTGGCGGACGCTACACGCGAGGAACCGTCCGCGTGGATGCTGGCTTGTTGATCGGCCTCACCTCTCGCGACCCCGAGCTGGGGGCAACTGTCGGGTTCACGTGGGTTCTCGACGCATTCCGCGTACCTAGTGGCGTGTATCAGTTGTTCGCTATCGCGCCTCAGATCTTCCGGCTAAAGCCGGAAGCCACGAGTTACAAAACAATATCTGTGGCTTCCGCCTTCAGGCGGAAGTCCGAAGCGCGCCTGGCCAGTTGTCGTTCAGCTGTTACAAATCACTAGTTTCGAACCACCAACATCGGGCAGCCATGTTGACAATCGCTAAAGCACACGCCTACGGCAACGACTTTCTGTTCATTCCGCACGAGCAGGCCGAGAGGTTCGATCCACACGAGCTTGCACGGGCGACCTGCGCGCGTCACTCGGGTGTTGGTGGTGATGGCCTAATCCTTTACACCATCGCAGCCGATGGCACGGCTCGCATGACGCTCTACAACACCGACGGCAGCCCGTCGGAGCTGTCTGGCAATGGCCTGCGATGCCTGGCGGCGCTGGTCCTGCACCAGCGCGCGCGACAGGCTGCGCCGCCGCTCGACGTTGTGCGAGTCGACACCGACGCCGGTTGGAAGACCCTGACGCTGGTCGCTCGCAGCAGCGGAAGGTATACGTTTCGCGCGGCCATGGGTGCGCCCACGGACGTCCGTGAGGAGACGCTCGACGTCGATGGCGAAACGATGCGCGTGACGACGCTGGGCATGGGCAATCCGCAGTGCGTCTCGCTGGTGACGACCCTTCCGGACGCCATGCGATTCAATCGGTTGGGCCCAGCGCTCTCCACCCATCGCCGATTTGCCGCCGGGACCAACGTGGAATTCGCGCGCGTCGAAACGCCCAATCAGGTCAGGATCTTGATTTGGGAACGGGGGGTTGGTCCAACCACGGCGTCTGGCACCGGCGCCTGTGCCGCCGCAGTCGCTGCCATTGCGCATGGCGGTGCGGCTCGCGATATCGACGTCATCGCCGCAGGCGGTGCCCAGCGGGTCGAATGGCGCGACGACGGCGTTTACCTGACCGGATGGGCCGAGGTGGTCTTCGAAGGCTCCTGGATACCGGAAAAACTGCCAGGCTGGAACGACACTAGCCCGCGAAAAATGCGCGCGTGGTGATAGGCAGTTACCGTCGTCGACGCGTCAGGCTGGCGGCGAGGGCGTTGTCGATTGCAGTCAGGGCCGCTTGAATCCGTGCGATCTGGCCCTTCGTGCGCTGCATCGTGCGTGAATAGTCCTCCCCTTTGAGTGCCGCGCGCGCTTCTTGCATGGACTTTTCCACCGAGGCGAGGGTCGTGCGCACGTCCTGAAGGGTACGGCGAGGGAGCGTCGCAACCGTTGGATCGGCCAGCCGCTCGCGCGCATGGGTGAGCAAGGCGTCGACTTCTCCGACCGCGCGCTCGGCCTCGCCACGGACTTTGGCGCGGGCCTCGCCGGCCAGTTTGGCGGCGTTCTGTGCGCGGCTTTGGCCATCGATGGCGAGGCTGAGGGCGAGTCGATAATCACGCTGCGCGACCGCCTCTTCGGAGCGCCGTAATTCATCGACGGCGGCGTCGAGCTCCTCCTTGGCATAGCGCTCGGCGCCGGCGGCGCGTGCCGCGGCGATGGCTCCCTGCGCTTGATCCATCTCTTTTCTGGGAGGGTCAGCACAGCCGACGCAGGCCGTGACCCAGAGAACGAGGCAGATGACAGGCGTTGGGCGCAAGGCGTCTGAGTATAGAACGTGAGGTACCATTGATCGATCAGGTGGCGGCGTGGATTCGCGATGCGAGACGAGTCGTCGTGTTGACCGGCGCGGGTATCTCGGCGGAAAGCGGTGTGCCGGTCTTTCGTGGGGCGTCGGGCTTATGGCGTCAGTTTCGACCCGAGGATTTGGCGACGCCCGAAGCGTTCGAGCGCCAGCCGCACCTGGTATGGGATTGGTACGCATGGCGTCGCGAGCAGATCGCGAAGGCTCTACCGAATGATGGGCACTTGGCGATTGCGCGGCTGGAACAGCGGCGTCCTGGCGTGAGCGTCCTGACTCAGAACGTTGACCGCCTGCACCAGCGGGCGGGGAGCGTCTCGCCGCTGGAACTGCACGGCAACCTGTGGCAGGTGCGATGCGCGGACGATTGTGGTTTTGCGGTCCTCGACAACGAGGCAACACCACGTCGCGACTTCCGTTGCCGGTGCGGGGCCTGGCTTCGACCCGACGTCGTGTGGTTCGGCGAGGCGCTGGATGCCGACGTCCTTGGACGGGCAACCACCGCCACGGAGGACGCTGACGTCGTGGTCGTTGTCGGAACCTCTGCGGTCGTCTATCCGGTTGCAGCGCTGCCCCACATGGCGCGACGCCGGCATGCAAAGGTGATCGAAGTCAACGTTGCGCCGACACCGTTGAGCGCTGAGGTAGACGCCGTCCTGCGCGGGACCGCTAGTGAGATGCTTGTGGCCGTGGAGCAGCGGTTGTGAAAACGCTCGCCGAAGAGGACCGCCCGCGCGAGAAGCTGGCGCGGGCCGGGGTCGGATCGCTCGGTGACAACGAGCTGGTGGCGGTCTTGCTCGGAACGGGTATCCGTGCGCGCAACGCGCTGGCGGTTGCTCAGGATGTTCTGGTTGCGGCTCGGAATGCAGGCGGCTTGACCCGCCTGGGACTCGACGAGCTGCGACGAGTACCAGGGGTGGGCGCCTCGAGAGCGGCGCGCGTCCTGGCCGCCGTCGAGCTCGGACGCCGGACGATCATGCGCGAGGCCGGGGAACGCCCGCAGTTAGCGACTCCAGAGGCCGTGGGGCGATATCTGCTCCCGATCTTCGGCGGGCATCGTGAAGAACGGTTCGGGGTCGTCATGCTGGACGCGAAAAACCGGCTGATACGCACAGAGTTGATTTCCGTCGGCACCGTCGACACGAGCCTCGCGCACCCACGAGAAGTGTTTCGGGCGGCCACGGTGGCGTCGGCCTCCTCGATTGCGGTCTTTCACAACCATCCGTCGGGAGATCCGCGACCGAGCGACGACGATGTCGCACTGACCCGACAGCTCGTAGGGGCGGGCGACGTCATGGGAATTCGCGTCGTTGATCACATCATCCTGGGGGACGGTCGCTGGTTCAGTTTCCGGGCCGCCAGACTGCTGTGAAGCTGCTGTATTTCGACTGTTTCTCAGGGGCGGCCGGGGACATGATTCTCGGCGCTCTCATCGATGCCGGACTCCCGGTTGGCGAGTTGAAGCGTGCGCTCGGTAGTCTGGGGGTCGAGGATTGGGACATCTCCGCCGACCGCGTGGTCAAGTGCGGAATCACGGCGACGAAGTTCCGCGTCCATGAGCATGCTCAAACGGTCGCCGGTCCCCAGTCGCCGGTCGCCGGTCTCCAGTCGCCGGTTCCCGGCCATCGTCATTACCACCTGTCTGGGATCAAGAAGCGCATTGATCAGTCAGCGCTTTCGGACAGCGGGCGCGCGCGGGCAAAGGCGCTTTTCGATCGGTTGGCCGGAGCAGAAGCCGAAGTTCACAGCATGCCGATCGAGAAGGTTCACTTGCACGAGGTGGGCGCCCTCGACTCGATTGTCGATATCGTCGGCACCGTGTTCGCCCTCGAATGGTTTGGCGCCGACCGAATCGTCTCGTCCCCGGTCAACGTCGGAGGCGGTACCGTCAGGACGGCGCACGGAGTCTATCCCGTGCCAGCGCCGGCGACGCTTCGCCTGCTGGGTGAGGCGCCGGTCTATGGCGGCGCAGTCGCGAAGGAACTGCTGACGCCGACCGGAGCGTTGTTGCTCAGCGACTATGCGACGTCGTTCGGGCCGCTGCCGGCGATGCGGGTCGACAAAATTGGGTACGGCGCTGGCGATGCCGATCTGGACGGGACACCAAACGTCTTGCGCGTGGTGATCGGCGAAGCAGCGAACAAGCAGGACGCGACGCAAGTCGTGGTCATCGAATGCGAAATCGACGACATGAACCCACAGATTTTCGGGGTCCTCATGGATCAGATCTACGCTCGTGGTGCACTCGATGTCTTCTACGCGCCGGTGCAGATGAAGAAAAATCGTCCTGGGACGCTCATGACGCTGGTCGCGAGGCCGGCGGATCGCGACGCGCTCGTGGATCTCGTGTTTCGTGAGACGACGACGATCGGCGTGCGCTACATCGAGATGGCCCGCGAGTGTCTGGAACGCGAAACCGTCACGGTGAGCACGCCCTTGGGCTCGGTGCGGTTCAAGGTGGCGAGCCGGAACGGGCGGGTGTTGAACGCGCAGCCAGAATTCGATGACCTCGTTCGCCTTGCCGGCGAACATTCGCGGCCGATCAAGGAAGTCCAGGCATTGGCTGCCAAGGCGTGGTTGGAGCGATGAAGTTTTTTCTGACAACGGCCATTGACTTCGTCAATAGCCGCCCCCACCTCGGGACTGCCTACGAAAAGATCACCGCCGACGTGATCGCACGCTACCGTCGGCTCGCCGGGTTCGACACCTGGTTCCTGATGGGTAACGACGAGCACTCGCAGAACGTGTTTCGCCGCGCCCAGGAAGTGGGCAAGGATCCGCTGGCCTATTGCGACGAGATGGAGCGCGTGTTCACCGACGTCTGGCGTCGGCTCGACATCTGGTACAACGATTTCATCCGCACCACCGACGAGCGGCGTCATCGTCCGGCCGTCCAGCGCCTCGCTCAGGTGAGTTATGACGCCGGCGACATTTACGAGGGCGTGTACGAAGGGTGGTACTGCGTCAGTTGCGAAGCCTTCAAGCAGGAGAAGGACCTCGTCGACGGACACTGTCCGATCCATCCGACGATCAAGCCGGACTGGATTCGCGAGAAGAACTGGTTCTTCCGGCTGTCGAAGTACCAAAAGCCGCTGCTGGATCACTACGCGGCCAACCCGTCATTCATCGAGCCCGAAGTCAGGCGAAACGAAATCCTTCGCCTGGTCGAGGCGGGCCTCGAAGACATCTCGGTCAGCCGGGCCGGACAGTCCTGGGGGATTCCGCTGCCGTTCGACGAGAAGAGCGTCGTCTACGTGTGGTTTGACGCGTTGATCAACTATGCAGCGGCGGTGGGCTACGGATGGGACGACCAACGGTGCCAGAAGTGGTGGCCGGCCGATCTGCACATCATCGGCAAGGACATCACGCGATTCCACTGCGTCATCTGGCCCGCCATGCTGATGAGCGCCAGGTTGCCGCTGCCAGCGCAAGTCTTCGGGCATGGCTGGATTTCTGTCGGGAACCAGCGCATGAGCAAGTCACTGGGCAACGTGATTGATCCGATCGATGCCGCCGCGCGGTGCGGCACCGACCCGCTGCGCTTGTATCTCACGAAAGAGGTGCCCTACGGTGGCGACGGCGACTTCACGTTCGAGCGCCTGGAGGAGAAATACAACGCCGACCTCGCCAACAACCTCGGCAACCTGGTCAGTCGGGTCTCGGCGATGACGGCGCGTTATCGCAACGGGCAACTGAGCGCCAACGCAGGTGGATCCGAGCGATTGGCCGCGGTGGCGTCGCAGGCGGTCGCCGACTACCGCGCCGCGATGGGCCGGTTGGCCTTGCACGACGGTGTCGCCGCTGCCTTTCGCATCGTTGACGCCGCGAATCTCTTTATTGCCGACACGCAACCATGGGCGCTGGCGAAAGACGATGCGCAGTCGGCGCGCCTCACGAGCGTGTTGGCCGAATCGGCCGAAGCCGTCCGTATTGCTGCCCTGCTGCTGCTGCCGGTCATGCCGACGTCTGCCGTGGAAATCCTGCGTCGCGTCGGCGATCCGCGACGGCTGGAAGACTTCAGACTCTCCGACGCCCAGTGGCGCACGAGCGGCGAGAAGCAGATCCTGAACGAAGGCCCGCTGTGGCCGCGAAAGGAAGCGGGGACTTCCGCCGCACCCGTCGCACCGGCCGCACGTGTGGACCGCACCGCACCCAAGGCACCTTCGGTACCTGATGCACCAACCGCACCCGCACCTTCGGCACCCGAGGCACCTTCGGCACCTCAGGCACCCTCGATAGATGGGCGTATCTCAATCGAGGACTTCATGAAGGTCGACTTGCGTGTCGCTCGAATCGTCGAAGCCGAGCGCGTCGCCAAGTCGAAGAAACTGATGAAGATGTCGATTGACGTCGGCAGCGAGCGCCGGACGATTGTGGCCGGAATTGCCGAGGCGTACGAGCCCGAAGCCTTGGTGGGGAAGACCGTCGTGATCGTCGCCAATCTCAAGCCCGCCAAGTTGATGGGAATCGAGTCGAATGGCATGGTCCTGGCCGCGAGCCCGGAGGGCGGCGGACCAATCATCCTCAACGCCGAGCCCGCGACGCCTGGCACCAAGGTTCGCTGACGGTGATCGATTCTCACTGCCACCTGGCAGGTGGCGAGTTTTCAGGAGATCTCGAAGCCGTCATTTCGCGGGCCAGGCAGGCAGGCGTCGCCAGATGCCTGGTCATTCTTGCGGCTGAAGATGACAAGGAGTTCGAGCGGGCCGATCAGCTGACCGTGGCCTGGCCGATCGTGCGCTTTGCGATCGGTGTTCATCCGCACCAGGCCCACAAGTTTGCCGATGATCCTGAGGCGGCTGCCGTCATTACCGCCCGCCGACTCGACGCGGCGCCGCGCGCGTGCGCGGTTGGTGAGATTGGTCTCGATTATCACTACGACTTTTCGCCGCGTGAGGTCCAGCAGGCGGTTTTTCGGACCCAGCTGCGCCTGGCGCGCGCCCGCGGCCTTCCCGTCGTCATTCACACGCGCGAAGCGGAAGACGACACCCTGCAACTGATCGACGAGGAGTCGCTGGGCCGGCTGCGGGGTGTGTTCCACTGTTTTTCAGGAACGCCCGAACAAGCAGCGCGTGCGTTGGCGACAGGTTTCCACGTGTCGATTCCTGGCATCATCACGTTTCCGAAGGCGGGCGACTTGCGCGCGGCGGCGCAGGAAATCCCTGAGGACCGGCTGCTGATCGAGACCGACAGCCCGTATCTCGCGCCGATTCCGTTTCGCGGCCGCCGCAACGAGCCGGCCTATGTCGTGAAGGTGCTCGAACTAGTGGCGTCGCTGCGAGCCATCGAGGTCGAAGCCCTGGCTGCGCGGTTGACAAGGAACTTCGACGAACTCTTCGGCCCCGACCTCAGCACCGTCGTGGAAGAACCATCGTGAAGAACCATCGTGAAGAACCATCGTGAAGAACCTCCGTGAAGAACCTCCGTTGAGAACCTCCGTCAAGAACTTTCGTCCGTAAAGTTCAGCATCCGCACGAGTTAGCCAGTCTCATCGCGTTGACACCTGCTGCGGCTCTATGGTCAGATTGACGAGCTTGACCAACACCGCCTCGAAAGCCCGAGTGGACCTGGTTCAAATGTTCGAACCGGTCCGCGCTGATCTCGAAGCGGTCGAACGCGAATTCGAACGGCAGGTTCAATCCAAGGTCGGCGTCATCCCCGAGATTGGGCGCTACATTCAAGCGAGTGGCGGCAAGCGCGTTCGTCCCGCGGTCTTGCTGATGGCGGCTCGCTTGTGCGGCTACTCCGGACGGCGCGCCATTCTCAACGCGGCGGTCGTCGAGTTCATTCATACCGCAACGCTCGTCCACGACGACATCATCGATGACGCGGAGCTGCGCCGAGGGCAGAAGGCCGTGCACTCGCGCTGGGGGAACGACGTCACGGTGCTGGCCGGGGACTTCCTGTACATCAAGTCGATGGCCATGGCGCTGACGCAAGACACCCTGGAGGTCGTGCGGCTGCTCTGTGACGTGACGTTGCGGATGATCGAAGGAGAGCTGTACCAGCTCACGAAAAACGGCGTCGTCGAGATTTCCGAGGAGGAGCACTTCGACATCATCCGTCGCAAGACCGCCTACTTGTTTGCTGGCTGTGCACAGATCGGTGCCATGCTCGGTCAGGCGGGTGAAGGAGGCGAGCTCGCGCTGCGCGAGTACGGCTTCAATCTCGGCATCATGTTCCAGCTCGTGGACGATCTGCTGGACTTCACGGGCGAAACCGTGGCGCTCGGCAAGCCCATTGGCGGCGATCTCCGCGAGGGCAAGATCACGCTCCCGATCATTCACCTGCTGCAGCACGGCGGCGCCGAAGCGAGCGGGCTGATTCATGACGTGGTGAAGAATCGGCATGTGACGAGTGACGACTGGGCCAGGATTCGAACGCTGTTGCACGAGCATCGATCCATCGACTACGCGTACGAGCGCGCCGTCGAGTTCGGCGAGAGCGCCAAGCGTCATCTTCGGCTCTTCCCGCACAGCACCGAGCGCGAAGCCCTGATGGGGCTCGCGGATTACGTGCTGGTGAGAGATCGCTGATCAGCATACGAAAGCCTCAGAGGCTCAGAGACACAGAGTCAAATTGGCCCGAGCGCGCGCCCAGTTCCGACCAGAGGCCCTTCACCAAGAGTATTTCTGCGGCTCTGTGTCTCTGAGGCCTGTACGTCGAGATGACGGCCGCAGAACGAATCGAGTATCTCCGCGCTGAGATCCGCCGCCACGAAGAGCTCTACTACGTTCACGCGTCGCCGGAGATCTCCGATGCCGAGTTCGATGCGCTGATGCGGGAGCTCCAGGCCCTGGAGACCGCGCACCCGGAATTGAGCTCGCCCGATTCGCCCACCCGTCGAGTCGGTGGACGGCCGACGGAATCCTTTGCGACCGTTGAGCACCTGATGCCGATGCTGTCGCTCGACAACGCCTATAGCGAAGACGAGCTGCGGGAGTTCGACGAGCGCGTGCGGCGCGGCCTCGACACCTCGTCTGCGGTGGCGTACGTCGTGGAACTCAAGATCGATGGCTTGAGCATCGCGCTGACCTACGAGGATGGTCGCCTCGTCCGCGGAGCAACTCGAGGTGACGGCACACGCGGAGAGGACGTGACCGCCAACGTGAGGACGATCCGCGCCTTGCCGCTCGCGTTGCGAGGCGGACCCAAGGGCCGCGTCGAGGTGCGCGGCGAGGTGTTCTTCCCGCGCCGCAACTTCGAACGGCTCAACCAGGAGCGCGCGGCGTCGGGCGAGCCGTTGTTTGCCAATCCACGCAATACGGCCGCCGGGGCCATGCGAAACCTCGATCCCGGGCTGGTCGCGAAGCGCGGTCTCTCGGCGTGGACGTATCAACTCGTCACGCCCTCGCGGAACGAGACCGCGCCGACCCATGCCGCGATGCTCGAGCGTCTGCACGAATGGGGATTGCCGGTGGAGAAGCACTGGCAACGATGCGAAGGCATCGATGCCGTATGGGCGTTCTGTGAGCGCTGGCGGGAGGAACGCCAGACCCTGCAGTTCGAGACCGACGGCGTGGTGGTCAAGCTCGATCGTGTGGCGCTGCGCGAACAACTGGGCGCGACGTCGAAGTTTCCACGCTGGGCAACAGCCTTCAAATTTCCCGCACAGCAGGCCACGACGCTGCTCCGACAGATTGCGGTGAATATCGGCCGGACCGGCGCGGCGACCCCGTTTGCCGTGCTCGACCCCGTGTTCGTTGGCGGCTCGACGGTCTCGATGGCGACCCTTCACAACCCCGAGGACCTGGCGCGCAAGGACATTCGGGAGGGGGATACCGTGATTGTCGAGAAGGCCGGTGATGTCATTCCGCGGGTCGTCGGGCCGGTGCTCGCGAAGCGCCCTGAAGACTCGACGCCCTGGAGCATGCCGATCGCCTGCCCGGTGTGTGGCTCCACGTTGATCAAACCCGAAGACGAGGTGGTCTGGCGGTGTGAGAACGCCTCGTGCCCGGCCAAGCTGAGGCGGAGCATCGAGCACTTCGCGTCGCGCGGTGCAATGAACATCGAGGGGCTGGGGGAATCACTCGTCGAGCAGTTGGTTGAGCGTCAACTCGTCCGTGACGTAGCGGACCTGTACGATCTCGATGCCGCAACGCTCGAGAACCTGGAGCGGATGGGGAAGAAATCGGCGTCGAATCTACTATCGGAGATCGAACGGTCGAAAACAAATGATGTGTGGCGCCTCATCAACGGCCTGGGGATCCGCCACGTCGGCGAGCGAGGCGCCCAGGTCCTGGTCGAGCACTTCGGTTCGGTGGCCGCGCTCGCCACGGCATCGCTCGAGGACCTGCGGCAGGCGCGAGAAGTGGGCCCGATACTTGCGACGTCCGTTCGGCAGTGGTTCGATGAGCCATCGAATCGCCGGCTGCTCGAACGACTCGCAGCCGCCGGCGTGCGCGTCGAAGCACCCGCGCGAGTGAAGACCGGACCACAACCGCTTGAAGGACTGACCTTCGTTATTACCGGCACGCTCGACGCGATGTCGCGCGACGAGGCGCAGCGTCGGATCGAGGACTTGGGGGGCAAGGTCACCGGCTCGGTCAGCAAGAAGACGAACTACCTCGTGGCTGGGGCGGACGCGGGGAGCAAATTGGAAAAAGCCCGCGCGTTGGGGGTCACATCCCTCGATGAGCCGGCTTTTCTGAAGCTTGTAATGTGGGAGAAATGACCAGACGGTTCGCTTGATTTTCCTTAATGTTTTGCGGTGTTCTTCAATGTGCCGCGAGCGAGGGACAAGAATTAGCTAGCAACTAGCAAGCACTTCGGCATCCTTCTCCTTCCAACCCACGCCTCGCACCCCGGCAATCTCAAGCGCCGGGTAAATCGTCCGGCGCCCTAAGAGCCCTCCAGCCACCAGATGTTGCGGTTTGCGCACACTGTATCCACCTCAGTCCTCAACCCGCGGTCGGCGGCACACGCCTGGTCGAGAAAGGCGTCGCGTTGCGTGGCGTCGCACGCCAACGCGGCGTGGAAAATGTCCGTTATTCGGCGCCAGCGGTCAGGTGCCATGGGCCTCTGGCGTCCGAGTGATCCTTCGGTACAGCCATGCACGAGCGGCCTGCCACTCCCGCTCTACGGTGGCGCGGGAGATACCGAGCGTTTTACTGATGTCTTCCAGCGATAGGCCGCCGAAGAATCGCAGCTCCGCTACCCGGCTCTTTCGGTGATCGAATGAGGCGAGGTCGACGAGCGCTGCGTCCAGATCGAGGACGTTGATGTCTGGCGGATTGCGCTGCGCGACCGCTTCGTCGAGCGCGACACGCGCCCATCCGCCCGATCGCTTGGCCATCTTGCGGCGCCTAGCCTAGTCTACCAGGATACGACGCATCATCTCAGACGCCACAGCGAGAAGTGGCCTCGATTCCGCCAGTCGGTTTGTCGTTGGTCGACGAGTCGCAAGTACGCCTCGTGTATTAGGGCGGTCGGCTGCAGGACGTGGCCTGGTTTCTCGCGGCGAAGTCTGGCCGCTGCTCTGCGGCGAAGCTCCTGATAGACCACCTCAACGAGTCGGTCGCGCGCGGCGAAGTCGCCGCCACCCCAGGCGCGGAGCAGTCCCGTCACGTCGTGACGTGCATCGTTCAGCGGTTCCTCCCGTCTGTGCTGTCGGTCGGTGAGCACGTTTCGCGATGCTTCTCGCGTCACCGGATTGGGGGCGAACGGCGAGAGGCGAGCGCCTCCGGAACGAGAGGGCGACGCTCCGACTCATCGGTGACGTTGGCGGCATCGCCCACGAGCAGAAGCCCGAGGCTTTTCCCTCGCCCAGCGCTCCAAGGGGGTTAGACTGCCTGGCACAGAGGCCGGCACCGTTTTGCCGGGCCACCCCCTCGTCATCTGCTTGGGCTTCTCAGGAAAAGCGCAGTTCGACGAGAGGCGAAGTGGCAGCACAACGGTCAGAAAGGAGCAGAATCCGTCGGGCAAGCGGGAGACGAGCCGAGCAACCGGAACAATCAAACAAGAGCAAAAGCGTCACAACGGTTGGTTGATTGAGCGCCAGGTGTGACAAGCATCAACCCAAGGAGCCTTATGAAACCCAGTCGTGTTCAGAGCCGCGTCGCCCTATTGGTGTTCGCCTGCGTGGTCGCTCTGCAGATGTCGCCCGGCCTCGGTGCCGACGGCCCTGGCGTGGGGCACCAGGAATCGAGAAACCTGACATTGACAAAGGAATGCGGCACCGCCGTGCTTGCCCCAGGCGAGCTGGGCTACTGTACGGTCACTGAATCGAATTTTCGTGCGCTCAGAGGCGCAAAAATTCGCTACTTCGGGCCAGGGTTTTTCACGGCCGACCATCCATTCCTCGATAGTTGGGTCGTCATCGAGAGTGAACAACGTGGCGGCGGTACAGCGTTTGGCCACTGCCTGGTCAGGGGCGTGCCCGATGTGCTGGGCGCCTGCCAGTTCACCGGCGGCAGCGGATCGCTCAAGGGGTTCAAAGCCGACGTGACCGTCACGACAGTCGATGGCACGATCTGGCACTGGCGTGGCGCGGCTTCCACCGACGATTGACACCGGCTGCGCGGAATGTTCGCCACAGCTTCAACGCGCGAGCATTCCGGCACAGCAGACGGCCGCGATCCACTGGTCGCGGCTGTGTGTTGTGTGTGACCGCCGGGTCACGGCGACGGCTGAGCCAATACTCCTGACTCGCCGCCAAGTGTCTTTCGAAAACGCGACCGGAGGTCGGAAGTCCCTACGGCGTGGATCGTGGTCGACGCTTCCGCGATGAGCCGCGGAAGGGCAGTACCAGCCGGACACGTAACAGGCCGAGGGAGGCTGCGGACCGTCGCCGGTACACTCACTGCAACGGGGCACGAATCCTGGGGCTGCTGCCGACCTGCTCGTACCAAAAGCCGTCCGCAGGACGATCGAGCCTGCGGACGTAGAAACTATGGCGTTGCGTGCGTCCCGGGCTGCCGGTGACAACGATCCAATCCCCTGGCTTCCAGGTTTCCCGAGTCACGCCGATCTCGGCAAGCTCCGAACGGTTGTCGATCTCGAGCCGCCACTGTTGCGTCTGCCCACTGGCATCCTTGACATGCATCATCAGGAACGGATGCGGGTTGACGAAGTGAAACGCTGTAACGACCCCTTCGATGGCCACCTGCCGGCTAGTGTCGTAGACCGCGGCGATCGAGTGGTGAGTATGGACCGCTATGCCGGCGATCGCGATTGCGATTGCGTATGAGAGAATCCATCGGTTCACTGGCAGATCCTCTTCTGTCTTAGAGCGCGGCGGCGCTCGGAATCGCATTCGCTTGCGCCCAGAGCGACGACGGATATTGCTACGAACACGACGGCGCCGTCGGCGCCGTAGACGGCCATCGGTGTCAGAGACTCCTTCCGGTGGAGTGGAGGGGTGTGGTCGGCCGAGGATAGGCGTTCGGTCTGGCTAAATCAAGCGTTCAGTCCCGAGTGTTTCGGCGGGAGACCGAACGAGGAACCCCACACCCGGGGTGCCGCTGGTATTGCCAACATGAATGACGGGCGGTCTTGTGTGTCGCCCTGGTCGTGACACTACCGTCTGCTCATCCTGCGAGTTGATCCATCCGTCTGAGCGGTACGCGCAGGCCCGACGTGCCTTCAGCGCACCTCGATATCGTGTCCTCTATCGCGCCTGGTTGCGCGAAGGAGCCAGGGTCATCGACGCGACCAGGTCACCCGCGCTCGCCGACGCCATCACGCGCGGAGCGGGACGCTTTGAGGCACACGTACTCGCCCGTCCATATCTCCACCTCTCTTCCTTGGTTGTTCAAGGGCTCGGGTGGTGAAGTCGAATACATCGGCGAGTTCGCTGTCGATGCCGCCAATCCGTTCTATCCCACCGATGCTCCCGATACGGGGGATGGTCCCGTCCGGCAGGTGCTCGTCTTTCGACTTCGCGCGATAGAAAACATTATCAAGTACTCAGAGGATCAGCTTCCTTCTCGCTCGGGGCAACGGGTCACAGAAGTCGAGGTGAAAATTCAGCACACTGAGCGGTTCGTTGTTCGGCCGGGCACGGAACTGATTGAGGCGGAGCGGCGTGAGCAACTGCTCGCCCTATCGTTCAAGAAATTTCTTGAGGAACGCGGTTCGCGGATTATCCGCCATTGCTGCTGGCCTGAAGGTGAAGCTAAACCCCTCTATACGGACTTATTCGACGGGACGCGACTCAACCTCTTTGAGGTGAAAGGAAGCGTCACGAGAGAAGCTATCCGCATGGCGATTGGTCAACTTCTCGATTACCGCCGGTTCATAGAGCCAACCCCGCGCCTCGCCGTCCTTGTGCCAACCCGTCCGCGTGCCGACCTCAAGGCATTGCTTCGCTCTAACGACATCGCCTGCGTCTGGCCGGACGGAGTCGGATTCGTAGACAACGATGGCGGTTCGTTCTCAGTAGCGATCAAATAAGGCAAACGTCACGAATAGATGGGTGATCCTGGATCCTGCTGAATTGACCGAAGTGCGGCACGCGCCTCCTCTACGTTCGTTCTGCGGCTCGACCTGTATCGCAAACCTGACTGAAACGACCCACGGTTTACGGTCGATTACCAGCCCCAAGAACGACGCGTCGAGGCGTTCCGTAAACGGGTGTTTTCGGGACGGCGCCTTAGATCCGTTGCGGGATCTTGTCGAATCGCTCTTGCCGATTCCTCCACGACGGCCCGGGCGTCTGGAACCCGGATTGCTAAACCCTACGGCGTTACACGGGAGCAATCAGTGCCAGCCGCATGTTCGACCCCGAGTGCCGTCATGCTAGCGCGGCTTCCGACGCGAGTACCAGTTCAAGAACAGCGCCGCCGCGGGCGATCCGGATATGTCCGCGCTGTCACCGAGACCACGCCAACGGCTCAGTCCGTCTGAATTGGCAAGGATAACGAATGTTACTCGCCGCTCGGGAATCTTGACGATCAGTGACGACGACTCCAGGCCGTGACCGTAATGCCAGACAAGGTCGTATTGGCGGCTCTCCTGGACGAACCAGCCGAGCGCATACGGCAGCGGCTGACCGTCGGAGGCCGAAGGGGGCGTCCACGCGCGGGCTCGCATCGTATCGCTCAGAAGGCGCCCCTCGTCCAACGCCATCGAAAACCGCGCGACGTCTGGCGCGGAGGCTGCCAGCCCACTTGTCGCCGACAAGGTGAATCCATGCGGTAGCGGTCGCATTGGACCGAGTAGACCGGTGGGCCAAATCCGGCGTCCCCACGATCGCGCGTAGCCCTGAGCTAGGGCTGCCTCGATCTGTCGTCGTTCAACCCCGGACGCGGCGAACTCGGAGCGGGCTCGTGCCACATCTTCACCGCTCACGTCGAGGGACGCAAACAGGGACCAGAACCCCTGAGGTCGCCGGGATTTGGCGCCGTATGGGTGAGGCCGAGCGGCTGAATGATGCGACTCGTCAACTCGCGCGCGAAGGGTTGTCCGGTCGCACGCCTCGATCACCTGAGTCAGGCGCCCGAACGCGTTCCCGTCGTAACGATACCGTTTGCCTGGCGGCTCGTCGGAGGTGTGTGACAGCAGATGCCAGACTTTCACAAGCGTACTGCGCTCGATCGCGATGCCAAACTGCGATACGGGCGCATTCAAATCGAGGCGACCCTCTTCGGCCAGCTGCAGGAGCACCGTCGACGCGTACGGCTTCGTGAGAGAGGCCAGGTGGTAGATCGTGTCTTCCCGTGCCAGGATGCCACGCTCCAAGTCGCTCCTACCGAAACCACGGGACCACACGATGCACTCATTTTCGGCAATCGCAGCCGACATACCGGGAATCCGAAGGCTAGCGCGTAGCCCTTCCATTTCCCGCTCGAGATCTCGAGAGTGTCGACCCGAATTCGATCGAAATCCCGTTCCCTGAAGGCCAGCCACCCCAGGAGAGGATCAGCGTGAGCGCGAGAACGCCGCCGAATTTGAGGATCCGCGCTCGCGGCACAGTGGTTTATACGGATTGCCGAGCCAACCGTTCATCTCCACGCCACGGATATCGAGCAACTACCCCCAATGGTCGCCTAGTGGCAACCAGTGGGAAGTCCGGGCACTGCTCGCCCCTTCGGCGTTAATCGCGGGTAACACCAAGCTAGTGCCGCGGCCGCAGCAGCGCGCTAAGAACACCCACAAACCAATCATGCCCTGCCGTCTGACTGCAGCGCCTGGTTGCGTCTGCCTTTGATGTGCGGCGTCCATTACTTCAACGCCGCCGACTTGTCCGCCAAGTCCTTGAGCGTGGCAACCGTCAAGCCCGCCGTTGGGTCAGCGGGAACGTCTGCTGGCCGGGACGGCCGACGAACGCCGCACCCCCGAGGAAGGCTCGCCGGCCATCTGGTCGCGTTCGCTGTCCATGCCCGCCGAACTAATGGTGGGAGACCATCGGATACCTGAATACAGTCCGGGTTCGTCGCCGCAGGGTGCGGGTGGCATGCCCGCACCCAAGTGCATGCGATGATCCAACCGGCCCGACGGGAGGACCGCTATTTTATTTGCCGAACACCCTGGCTGCGGCTTCTGCTGCCTGGGCATCCTCGACGATCGGATTCAGTTCGATATCAATCAGGTCGCCCCAATTGTTCACATGCTCGGCGAGGGCGGTCATATCGTTCGTTTCCAGGACGTGCCAGCCCTGAACCGAGCCGGGCACGTGATACCGAGCAACCTGTTCCACTCCCTTGGGCGGCGGACCGCCGGTTTCGAGAAACTGCTGAAACGCCGCCTTGTAGAGGCCGGGGCGCGTTCGCCACGTAAGCATGAATTTCACAGGAACACTCTCCTTACTTCATTTGAGGTGTGGAGCGGACGTCGCAACAGACCACGCCACGGCATTGGCGTAGGAGGCTGACCAGCCTATCCCATAAGTCCTGCCTAGAAGCTATCTCATAAATGCCCGGAGCAAGATCCGGGCACAGGCGAGCTGCACCATGCCCAGGTAGTTCCCGACGTGTCGCTCCCAGCGAGTGACCACGCGGCGGCAGTTGTGGAGCCAGGCAAAGAGCCGTTCGATTTTCCAACGGCGCTTCGCGCGTCGCAACGGCCGGCCGTCCTGCGTCTTCGCGCGGCCCCGACGATTCGCCGCGATCATCTCGATGCCGGTACTGCGTCATCAACAGGTCGTCGAGTCCATCGCTGTCATAGCCGCGGTCGCCGATCAGGCACCACGGGAGGTCGGGGAGGAAGCGCGCGTCGAGGGTGGCGGGGACGATGGCTGTGGCTCATACGGTGAAGCGCTGGCCACGTGCACGGCGATAGGAAGACCGCCGCGGTCGCAAATCGCCATGACCTTGGAGCCCTTGCCACGGCGCGTTGGACCGGATTCTTGGGGCCCCTTTTTCGCCGAGGCGAAGGTCGCGTCGATCGAAGGCTTCACTCAGATATCTTGCCGCGGTCCCGGAGGTCCCGCGAGGCAGCAGCAGTTGAGGCAGCCCGAGCGCTGCCAGAGTTGGAAGCGACGATGGCAAGTCTGGTACGGCGGATAGCGCGATGGCAGGTCGTGCCACGGCGCGCCCGTGCGCAGGACCCACAGGACGCCGTTCATGACGACCCGCGGATCGGTCCACGGCCGGCCGCGCCCGTCCGGGCGACGGCGCGGGCGGAAGGTCGGTTCGAGCACGGCCCATTGGACGTCGGTGAGGTCCATGCCGTCGAGTACCACGGCGATCCTACCGATGTTTCCCGTTGATGCAGCCCGGTTGTCAGGGCAACTGTTCTCTGAGGTGCGGGCGGCAGAACGGCCATGCGCCAAGCACCAGCAACAGCCCACCTAGGCCAACAATGAAAACAAGGGTCACAGAAAGTCCGGACAGGAAATGGGGCAGAGTATAAGGTTTGCTCTCGAAGAACAATCCATACACAATTCTCACGGCAAATAGCGCGACAAATGTGAATACAAGGAACAAAGCGGCCAAGATGCGCTCAACGACTGAACCCTTCATTCGGCGCGACAAATATGCGCCGAGGGCGCCGACGAATGGCAGCACTAGATATGGGATGCTAATGAATTGGAATCTATTCTTGTCAAAAGGCAATAAGGTGAGGATCCAATAGAATCCGAAAAACAACAGACAGGATGCTGCTCCAGGCAACCACACCTTCTTGATATGCAAATCCATGGAAGGTCTCTTCTGACTCACTGACTTCGCCACAACGGGCCGCCAGAATTGCGCCCGATAAGGCTGACCCGCTTCACTGTCTCACTCGGTCAAGTCCATGCCGTCGAGTTCGACGGCGATTATACCGATGTTTCAGGCGGCTTCCGTATATATGAGACAGCTTCTAGTCGCCAAGGTGTGGACCTATCGGTCCGAGGTCGCGGATCGCGCCGTTCGCACGGTGTGCCACCTGTCGCGTCGTGCCGCCGAAGTAGCTGGGCGCCGCGCCGGGTTTTGGTAGAGGCTCGTAAGGGCCAGTAAAGGTTTGTCTAACACTCGCGCTAATAAACCAAACGAAACAATCCGACACTACCTGGTACACGGCCCCGGATGCACAGCAAAAATCCGTGAACAAATCAACTTAGATGACACCTGTGAAGTACCAAGACAGTAGTTACGCTCCGGCCTGGGCGAAGTAGGCGTCCCGACGACTCACGGGACTCGCTCCACCGAGACTTTGATGAGGCCGCGCGTGATTGTAGTAGTCCAGGAACAGCTTCAACACCCCCACACGGGCGCGCGACGAGTGCGGCTGGGTGATGCGAAAACACTCGTCGTCAATGGTCTTGATAAAACGTTCTACCTTGCCGTTCGACGCGGGGCTCCGCGGTCGAATCAGCCGGTGTTCAATCCCAGCGCTCTTCAAAGCTTGTTCGAACCTCGTCAGGCGATCCGAATATAGGGCATAGCGCATCGTGAACATCATGTCGTTGTCGGTCATCACCGCCTCGACGCGATACGGTAGCTGCGCCAGTACCTGCTCGAGGAACTGCGTCGCCGCGCGGGTGCTACGCTCCTGGGCAATCGTCGCGAGCCCTTCCCGGCTGAAATCATCGATGGCGGCATACTCAAATTCCGGCCGATTTCCGAGCTGTGGCAGGTACTTCAAGTCCAGATGCAACAACTCCCCCGGCCGGCTCTTCTCGTAGCGCCGCACGGGCCGGCGCGCGGCGCGCGGCAGGCGATTGCGTCCCGTCCGCTCGAGGACGCGTTGCACCGTCCCGTGGCCCACCCCGAGCTCGTCGGCGATTCGCTGGACGCCCCAGCCGAAGTCTCGTATCACGTCGATCGCATCGGCCACCGCCGGCGCGTGCCGGGTCGGCGACCGGTGGGGGCGTCGACTCCGTGGCTGCAAGCCACCGAGGTCGGCGGCTCGATAGCGCGCCCACCAACGCGACAACACGGGGCGTGCGATCCCGTGTCGCTCGCTTAACACGGACAGCGGAATCCCAGCTTCGTGCTGCGCCATCAGCTTCGCTCGCAACACCGGATCATGAGCTACGCCTCGCACTCGCCGCCTCCTGGCGGCTCATCTTAGGCGTAACTAAGTCCTGTAATTCACAGACACCGGCTAGGACGGGAAAAGTCGACCTGAAGCTGGTAATGTGGGAGAAATCACCGACCGGTTTCCAATGTTTTGCGAGTGTTTTTGGAATGTTTGGGTCGGCCAATCGTGGTTGATCGCGCTTCGCTAGTAATCAGCCAGTAACACAAACACCGAATGGAAATTCCGTGCGACAAGGGCGATGCTTTTCTTGGACTCTTGCCTGACCCGAATTCGGTCGTGGTTGCGTGCTGTGTAGGTTCCCTAGGACGCCGGTGACGTTCCGCGATTAGGCAATCAAGTGAACTGAGGGGTTAGGTGAGCGGGCTCATCAGGTCTGGCAGATCGTGTCCGTGCGCTGACGCTACTCAATCGTAAACGCGAGATACATCAACTCGCCGCGGCGCTCGAGGTGCAAGACGACGGCGTCGCCGGGCTTGAATCCGTCGACCAGCTTGCGGAGGTCGGTCAACTTCGCGATCGGCGTTCTGTTCACCGCATAGATCACGTCGCCCTGCGCGAGCCCTCCCTCGCGGGCGTCGATCGCTCCCGCTACCGTGGAGGCGACGACCACGCCCGCGCGCACCCGAATCACCGGCAACTTCTCGGCCAGCGCGCGGTCCAGATCGACGCCGAGCATACTCAATCGCGCGACGAGGTTTTCGCGTGGATCGATGGTATCGACGAGATCGTCGAGCGCATCCGATCGCTCGGCCATGGCGACCGGCACCTTGAGAGTCTGATCGTCGCGCAGCACGTCGAGCGTCACCACATCGCCGACGAAGTGCCGGTAGAGGCTGACCGTCAGCTGGCGGCCGTTCTCCATCGGCTTGCCGTCGACGTTCAGCACGAGATCTCCCACCCGCAACCCAGCCCGTGCCGCGGGGCTGCCGGGAAGGACGTCCGCGAGGACGACCCCCGAATCGCGTGCGAGGCGAAGGCCGCTCGCGAGCGCCGGTGTGATGGTCTGTGCCCGTACGCCGATATCGCCACGGCGCACGCGTCCGGTCTTTTTGATTTGCTCGAAGATGGTTCGTACGATGTTGCTCGGGGCCGCGAACCCGAGACCTTCCGAGCCGCCGGCCTGTGACGCAATCATCGTGTTAATGCCCACGACGCGCCCGTTCAGGTCGAGGAGCGGTCCGCCGCTGCTGCCTGGATTGATGGAGGCGTCGGTCTGGATGTAGATCATCGGCGAATTTGGTTCGAGCTGCCGTGCGATCGCGCTCACCACGCCCAACGACACCGAGTTGCTGAGCCCGAGCGGGCTTCCCACGGCGAGAACAATCTGGCCCGCCTTCAGCTGATCGGAATCGCCGAACGCGAGCGCCGGTAGGCTCTTTTCCTCGATCTGGATCACAGCAAGGTCGGTTTCCACGTCGAGCCCGACGATCCGCCCGTTCAGCGTCCGGCTTCGACCCGCGAGAATCGACTGGCCGATTGTCGGCAGCGGGATCTCCACGCGGACCTGATGGGCCCCGCGAACGACATGCGCGTTGGTGACGATGTAGCCGTCGGGATCGACGATGACGCCGGATCCAGACGCCCGCTGCGTGGTCACCAGATCGCTCGAGCGAGGGACGACGGCGCTGCCAGGAGCGAACGACGTCGCGAAGATCTGCACGACCGACGGGCCGGCCGCGCGCGCTGTCGCTTCGAGAGAACTGCTGAGATCGGTGGGCGTTGCGACCGGACGAGCGCGGGATTGGCCGCGCGCATCGTTCACGGGGAGGGTCACGAGGGCTGCCAGAACCACCAAGAAGGTGGTCGTGTGGCGGATCCGTCGGCGCGCATCAGTGTGGACGATAGGAAGCATTAGCGCCGTCTCGCGGTTAGCATACGCTCGTTCTCAGCCTCTGCCCGTATCTACATCGGACGGTCGGCCTCACCTGGATTGGTGAATTGGTGGCCCATGGCACGTATCGCCAGTTCGACGCGGTTCGTTACATGCAGCTTGGCAAAGATGCGGCGGAGATGATTCTTGATCGTTTGCTCGCCAAGCCCGAGCTGCCAGGCGATGTCCTTGTTGCTCGCGCCCTTTAGCACCGCCCTCACGATCTCTCTTTCCCTTTGAGACAGGCTTGACGCGGTCTCGTCAGCCATGGCGGATTTTCGGAGCGCATCCACCAGATCCGCGACGTTGTCCCGACCGATCCAGTACTCACCTCTCATCACCTGCCGAACGCACTTGAGCAGCAGATCGCCGGCGCAGTGCTTGAGCAGGATCCCCCTGGCTCCCCGAAGCAGCGCGGTCCGGAGCTCGGCGCTGTCGATTGCCGTCGTCATGACAATCGTGCGCGTGGCGAGTTTCAGAGCGGCCAATTGGCTGAGGACCTCGAGCCCGGCGCTTCGTTCGAGCGACGAATCGAGCAGCAGCACATCGGGCTGAGTCCTGATTGCCACCTGCAGAGCTTGGACTACGTCACTCGCTTCACCGACGACATGCATGGTGGGCTCAGTCGAGAGCAACGTCCGGACACCCAGTGCGAAGAGTGGCTGCGCGTCAGCGACGACGAGTCGAGTGGGGGAGTCGAGCATCACGGTCACAAGTCGATGAGCTGGCAAAATCGTGCCATTACGCGTCGTTTATGGCTATTAGAGTATTAAAGATTACCATAAACAGTACTAAAGTCATAATAAAAAGCTCATCAATATCGCCACACTGGTAGCTGGGGGAGGGACGTGCTCAAAGAACCGCCTCAGAAAGGCACCCTCCACCGGGAGATTCCAGTGACGAAGTCTGATTGCTCCTTCAAGTGTGCTTCGGCGCTGCTGGCGGTCATCGCGGTCGGGTCGGGACTGGTGCTTTCGGGGCAAGTGCCTCAGACCGTTGGTTCCTGGGCATCCACCGGTGCAGTAGCGGACAGCCGTGATGGTTCGGCCTCAGCAGCGCTGGTGGACGGCCGTACCTTGATCGCGGGCGGCTACGCCGGTGGAGTCGCCACCTCGAGCGTTGTGATTTACAACCCGTTGGACAATACGTTCCTCGCCGTAGGTCAGATGACCGGCGCGCGTGTGGGGCACACGGCCACGAGCCTCAAGGATGGTCGGGTATTAATCGCGGGCGGCGAAATTGCCGGGGTCGCGACTGCCGATCTGGAGATCTTCGATCCTGCCGCTGGCTCGTCCACCATGGTTGGCACCATGAGTGCGGCGCGCGCCGGCCATGGCGCTGCACGCCTTTCAGATGGCACGGTGCTCCTCGTGGGCGGTTCCGATGGCGCAGTCGCTCTCGCGACCGCAGAGGTCTTCGATCCGGCGACGGGTGCGGCGACGGGCGTGGGTGCGTTGGCAGTTCCGCGATCGGGTGCGTCTGCAACACCACTGATTGACGGCCGCGTACTCGTGGCGGGTGGTTCTGACGGCGTCACAGATTTGGCGTCCGCTGAGATCTACAACCCCTTCGCGTCCACCTTCGAAGCGGTCCCAACCTCGCTGAGCATTGCGCGCAGCGGCCACTCGGCGATCCTCCTGCCTCATAACGCTGGTGTGCTGCTCGCTGGTGGTAAGTCAACAGGCGCGCCGGTGCAGACGGCGGATTTGTTCCTTCCCGCGCAATTCCCCGATCCGTACTCGTCTGGCATGGGCCACTTTGCGGCGACGGGTTCCATGACGGTCGCTCGCACCCAAGCCGCGAGCGGCCCCGGAGCCGAGGGTTTCGCGTTTGTCGCGGGAGGCGGATCGGCGGATGCAGAGAAGTACCGGTTCGCGACGATCAAGACGGACAAGGACGACTACGAACCCGGCGAGCGCGCGGTGATCAGCGGGTCCGGATGGCAGCCGAACGAGATCGTCACGCTGCTCTTCCAGGAGGACCCGGCGGTTCACGAGGACTACGTTCTGCAAGTGCAGGCGGACACTAACGGCGACATTTATTGGGATCAGTGGGCGCCAGAGGAGCACGACCTCGGAGTGCGCTTCTATCTGCTGGCGACGGACTCACGCTCGAGAGCGCAGGTGACCTTTACGGATGCTCGCGTCATCAGCGAGGTCAGTCTGACGCACAACTCAATCACGATCTCATGTTCGACCGGCCCGTGTACTCCAGTGGGTGCTCCACTTGTGGTGGCTCCAGGAGCGTCAATCTCTGCGAGCGTCAAGAGCACGTTGGACGGCACTAACGCAAACAACTCGAGTTGGCGTGCAACCGGTTGGTCATTCTCGACCTCATCCACTCCTCCAGCGGCTGGGACCGAAAACTGTGCAGACACGGCAGACCACGATGGCCCGTTTACCCCTGCAACTCAGGTGTTCACCGAGGTCTTCACTACCACGGCGCCTCTTGTTTCGGGAACGTACTTCGCGCACTTCCGTGCGTATCGGGCGAATCCTGTCGCGGGGCAGTGTCAGAATCAAACGGGAGCCCAAGCTCCCAGCCAACCCTTCACAATCACAAGCGCCATCACCGTTACGGCGCCTTCGTATTCAGTCAACGACGTGGTCGCCAACGAAGGGAACGCCGCAACCACCACCTTCACGTTCACGGTGACAAAGTCCGTTAGCGGCGCCGCATCCTCGGTGCAATATGCGACAGCGAACGGGTCCACGAACCCCGCGACGGGCGGTGCGACCTGCACCGCAGGAGTCGACTACATCACCATCGCACCCACGACGTTGAACTTCACTGCCGCGCAGACGACTCGCAGCTTTGATGTGACTGTCTGCGGTGACTCTACGTTCGAACTTGATGAAACATTTTTCGTGAATCTCTCATCGCCGAGCGCGGGCACGACCATCGACGATGGCGAGGGGATTGGAACGATCACCAACGAGGACGCGCAGCCAAGCTTCACCATCGGTGTTGCCACCGTGTCTGAAGGCAACCTCGGAATGACAGACTTGGTGTTTACCGTTACGAAGACCGGATCGACAGAGCTGAACGCCACCGCGGAGTTTGATACAGCAAACGGAACAACGAATCCTGCGAGCGGTGGCGCCACATGTGGTGCCGGGGTCGATTACGAAACCCAAGCAGGTACGTTGAACTTTGCACCGACTGATGCGAGCAAGACGATTACTGTGAAAGTCTGTGGGGATGCGGTTTTTGAACTCGATGAAACCTTCTTGGTCAATCTATCGAACGCAACAGCGGCAACCATCGCGGACGGACAAGGCCTCGGGACCATCAGCAACGACGACGCAGCACCGACGCTAAGCATCAGCGATGTGATCCTCGGCGAAGGCGACAGCGGTGCCACTGACTTCACGTTCAGCGTCACCAAAACTGGAGAGACGGAGGTTGCCGCGACGGTAGAGTTTGCAACGGCTGACGGCACTACCCTGCCGGCTACCGGCGGCGTGAGCTGTGGACCTGGTGTGGACTACGAGTCCCAAAGCGGTTCACTGAGCTTTGCCCCAGCCGAAGGGGGCGGGACCGTCACGGTGAAGGTCTGTGGGGAGGCGGTGTTTGAACGCGATCAGACGTTCTTCGTAAACCTGAGCAATCCTTCGGCGGCGACGATTGCTGATGACCAGGGTCTCGGGACGATCAGCAACGACGATTCGGCACCGGTGCTGAACATCGGCAACGTCAGCGCTGCCGAAGGCAATGGCGGCACGACCGATTTCAGCTTCAGCGTCACCAAGTCGGGCCAGACCGAAGTCGATGCCAGCGTGGACTTTGCCACGGCTCTGGGCGCGACCAACCCGGCGACGGCGGGTGGAGCATGCGCGGCGGGCGTGGACTACGAGTCCAAGACCGGCACACTCACGATCGCGGCGGCCACGGCCGGCGGGAGCATCGTCCTGAAGGTCTGCGGGGACAGCGTCTTTGAGTTCGATCAGACCTTCCAGGTGAATCTGACCAATCCGACGGATGCCACGCTTGGCGACGGCTCGGCGGTTGGTGTCATCAGCAATGATGATGCAGCGCCGACGCTGAGCATCGGTGATGTCACGCAGGCTGAAGGGGACAGCGGGACGACAGACTTCACGTTGGTTGTGACGAAGAGTGGCGACACCGAAGTAAACGCGACAGTGGACTTTGCGACCTCGAATGGGACAACCAATCCTGCGACCGGTGGGGCGACGTGTGGTGCGGGTGTGGACTATGAAACCCAGACCGGCACGCTCACCTTCCTACCGCTCGATGGCAGCGAGAGCATCACGGTGAAGGTCTGCGGCGAGGCCGTGTTCGAGCTCGATCAGACCTTCTTCGTAAACTTGAGCAATCCATCCTCGGCCACGATCACCGATGGCCAGGGGCTGGGGACGATCACCAACGATGACGCTGCCCCGATGCTGAGCATCAACGACGTCTCGCTCGCAGAAGGCAACAGCGGGGTGACGAATTTCATCTTTACGGTGACCAAGGCCGGTGCGACCGAGGTAAACGCAACCGTAGACTTTGCCACCGCGGATGGAACCACGAACCCCGCTACGGGTGGCGCCGCCTGCGGCGTCGGTGTCGATTACGAAACGCAGACAGGCTCGCTGAATTTTGCGCCCGCTGATGGCAGCATGATCGTAACTGTCAAGGTGTGTGGGGAGGCAGTGTTCGAGCTCAATCAGACGTTCTTCGTGAACCTCACGAACCCAGCGAGTGCGTCGATCACCGATGACCAGGGTCTCGGCACGATTACCAACGACGATGCGGCGCCGACGCTCAGCATAGCCAATGTGACCCTGGCCGAAGTCAACGCCGGAACGACCGACTTTGCCTTTACCGTAACGAAGACCGGCGCGACAGAAGTCAACGCGACCGTTGATTTCGCCACAGCCGCTGGTGTCGTGAGTGCGGCCACGGCGGGGGCGCTCTGTGGGCCGGGCACGGATTACGAAACCCTTTCAGGCACGCTGACGTTTATGCCTGCGGACGCGACACAACCCGTGACGATCAAAGTGTGCGGTGACCTATTGATCGAGCTGAGCGAAACGTTCCGGGTGATCCTGTCGAACGCCGGGAGCGCGACGATTGCCACCGGGACCGCAACGGGCACCATTACCAACGATGACTTCTATACCTTCACCGGCTTCTTCTCGCCGGTGGAGAACGCGCCGGCCCTCAATGGGGTCAACGCGGGCCGGGCGATTCCTTTGAAATGGGAACTCCACGACCCGGCTGGCACGCTCGTTCTCGATTTGGCCACCGTGACCGGTATTACCTACGTGCAGATTGCGTGCGGCAGCGAGTCCGTCGACCCGATGGAATATGTCACGGATGACAGTGGCACGTCCGAGCTACGCCTTACGGCGACCGGATACCACTTCAACTGGAAGACCGAGAAGGGCTTTGCCAATAGGTGCTACGAGTTGCGCATCGCGCTGAACGACAGCACGGTGCACGAGGCGAAGTTCAAGTTCAAGAAGTAGCACTCGGCGGCTACCGCTTCTTGCGCTGGATGTCCACCGCGCGCTCTCGCGTGAGCGTGATCTCGACCCGGTCGCCCGGGCGCAGTCCCTCGAGTAGCCGTTTGTCGGTGACGGCGCGCGCGCCGCGCAAGCCCTCTTTGGTGCGGTAGCTCACAATCAATGCTTGGGCGTCGATCTTCTCGATCGTGACGAACGCCTTGTATTGCTCGATCACCTGGTCACCACCCGCCTTCCGAGCTTCATCGGTCGTATCGCGCACACCGCCCGGCTGGCTGTCAGGTCGGACTTGAACGATCACGGATTCCACGTAGCGGACGGTCACGACGTCGCCGACCTGGAGGTCGTTGAACGCCGCGACCTCCGGACCCACGTATACGTCTTGCAGAGTGTTGGCGTCCCCACGGAACGTCACGACGCGGGACGAGCGCTCGATGCGATCGACGGTGGCAGTGACCGTCGACTCCCGTGTCACGACGTTGGGAGCCTGGGCGGGGGCCGACTGCACGAGCAGCCCTGCGACCACGACCGACAGGAGAAGTCTGAACATCAGGTGCTCCATGACATGCGCTGCGAGCAGAGCGCGGACTGACCCCGCCCGAGAATAGCACGGGCGTTGGGCCGGGCTCGAGCGACTGGGCTTATGACGTGCGATCGTATCGCGGTGCAATAGTCTCTAACACCAAAGCGAATAAACACGATAAATCGGTACTGGGACTGGCCGGTGGTCGGCCAAGGCTCATCCCCAAAACACGAACAGAATCGCATCGGTTGGGACCGGGTGGCACCCAGCTCAGCGAACTGAAGCTTATAATGTGGGAGAAATGACCAGACGGTTCGCGTGTCTCACCGTCGGGCTCACCGCGTGCGTCTCGTTCATGGTGGGCATGGTGGTCACGGGCTCGTTGTCGCCCAGTACGGCCACGTCGGCCCCGGCTGTGTCTGCGACGCGCCTGGCGCGCGACGATCGGGCCCCCATGCCAGGCCTGGCCGGGGTCGTCAATTTCGCCGACGTCGCCGCCCGTCTCAATCCCGCCGTGGTCAACATCGATGCCACCAGCCGATCGCGACGTTCCGGCCGGCAAGCCGCACCGCCCAACGCTCGCCCGTTGCCGCCCGAAGTCCCTGCGGATCCCTTCGACAATCGACGGCGCGGGGAGTTGCCCCGGCGCGGCGCCGGCACCGGCTTCATCATTGATGACGAGGGGCACATCCTGACGAACCACCATGTCATCGAAGGCGCCGAGCGAATCGCCGTGAAGCTCTCCGACGGCCGGAGCCTGCGCGCTGACTTGATCGGGTCGGACCCCGAGACCGATATCGCGCTGATTCGTGTGCAGACCGAGACCAAATTGCCGCATGCCACCCTTGGGGATTCCGACGAACTGCGTGTGGGCGAGTGGGTGTGTGCGATCGGCAATCCTCTCGCGTACGAGCACACGGTAACCGTCGGGGTGGTCAGCTTCATCGGCCGCAAGCTCTTCGACATGAACCTCGACAACTATATTCAGACCGACGCGGCCATTAATTTCGGGAATAGCGGCGGGCCGCTGATCAACGCGCGAGGCGAGGTGGTCGGCATTAACTCCGCCATCAGTCGGCAGGCCAGCAGCATCGGCTTCGCCGTCCCGATCAACCAGGCCAAGATGATCCTTCCGCAGCTGAAGGAGAAGGGTGTGGTCTCTCGAGGCTATATCGGGGTCGCCCTGCGAGATGTCGATCCGGACCTGCAGGCCTCGCTGAAGTTGCCGAGCGCGATCGGGGCGCTGGTCCAGGATGTCACGGCGGGCTCCCCCGCGGAACGCGCGGGGCTGAGGCCGTACGATTTGATCACCGCCGTCGACAATCGTGATATCGCGACTAACAACGGGCTCGTTCGCGAGATTGCCGCACGCGAGCCTGGGTCAACGGCGCGCCTCGAGGTCATGCGCGATGGGCGGGTGCGAGAATTGACGGTCAAGCTCGCCGAGCGCGCGCCTGGGGGCCGCAGCGGCGCAAACGCCGCTCGCCAGCGAGACGAGGTGCGCCCCAACCGCGGACTGCGGGAAATCGGACCCACCGATCTGGGGCTCACCGTGATCGAGATCGACGAAACCAATGCCCATCGCTTCGATGTGCCGCGGGGGATGACAGGACTCCTCGTGCAGCGGGTCGAGCCCTTGAGCGCCGCATTCGACGCGTCGATTGAGCGCGGCCAGGTCATTCTGGAGATCAACCGCGAGCCGGTCCACTCCGTTGCGGGGTTTCGTCAGATCGTGAGCAGCCTTCGCCACGGTGATGCGATGGCGGTGTTCATCTACATCCCCGAGATCGACCAGAAGAACATCCGCACGTTGCGCCTCGATCCACGCTAGCGGTCGAGGCTGACCCTCAAGAGTCTGCAAAACAGCTGTGACACAATCAATTTGCGGGTGCGTAGCTGAGGTGCCCCGGCGGGACCCCTGCGCCAACCGGCCCGAGGATCGATGAAGTCACGCATTCTGGTAATTGACGACGAGGCAGCGATTCGAGACTCGCTGAAGATGATCCTCGAATATGAGGGTTACGAGGTGCTCACCGCACCCACTGGCGAGGACGGCATTTCCCAGGCCGAGCGAGAGGCGCCCGACCTCGTCTTCCTCGACGTCAAGATGCCGGGCATGGATGGCCTCGAGGTGCTGCAACGGCTCCGCCATCTCGTCGAGGTCACGCCGGTCGTCGTCATTTCGGGGCACGGGACGGTGTCCACGGCGGTCGAGGCGACCAAGTTGGGCGCGTTCGACTTCATCGAGAAGCCGCTCGAACGCGAGCGCGTCTTGGTCACGGTTCGCAACGCCATCGATTCGCGACGACTTCGCACCGAAAACCGCTCATTCAAGCGGGATGCCGAGAAGCGGTACCAGATCATCGGCGAGTCGCCGCTCCTGGCGCGGGTGCGCGAGGCAATCGGCAAGGCGGCGCCAACCAACGCTACCGTGCTCATCTGGGGTGAGAGCGGCGTTGGCAAGGAGCTGGTGGCTCGAGCGATTCACCGCGAGTCCCTGCGGCGCGACGGACCCTTCGTGCAGGTCAACTGCGCCGCCATTCCCGACGAGCTCATCGAATCCGAGTTGTTCGGCCACGAGAAGGGCTCGTTTACCGGCGCGACCGACCGTCAGATCGGCAAGTTCGAACAGGCGGACAAGGGCACGATCTTCCTGGATGAAATCGGCGACATGAGCCTGAAGACGCAGGCGAAGGTGTTGCGCGTGCTGCAGGAGCAAGAGCTCGAGCGACTAGGCAGCAACCGCATCATCAAAGTCGACGTTCGGGTGATTGCTGCCACCAACAAGAACCTCGAGGAGGAGATCCTTCGTGGGACCTTCAGAGAGGACTTGTTCTACCGCCTCAATGTCATCCCGATTCATGTGCCGCCGCTTCGAGACCGCAAGGACGATCTCGCCTCGCTCGTTCGTCATTTTGCCGACCTGTTCTCGCGCGAGAACAACTTTCGCCGCAAGACGTTTACCGCGACGGCCATGGATCGCCTGAAGCAGCATCACTGGCGCGGGAATATTCGCGAGCTGCGGAACTTCGTCGAGCGACTCATCATCATGAGCCCCTCCGATCAGGTTGATCTCAAGGATCTGCCCGATTTCGGCAGCGCCGGCCGCCCCGGGGAAGCGGCGCCAGTGACGGCGGCGTCGACGGCAGGTCCCGGGACGGCCCCGGTCGTCGCGAGCGCTGAGACGGAATGGATGCGGGCCTCGACCCTTCAGGAGTTCAAGTCCACGTCCGAGCGGGCGTTCCTGGTCGATAAGCTGCGCGACAACGGCTGGAACATCTCGAAGACCGCCGAAGTGATCGACACGCCGCGGAGCAATCTTTACAAGAAGCTCGAGCAGTACCAGATATCGCAGGAGACCGATGGGTAGGGTCACATTGTGCGGCCCTACGCATCGGTCTCCTGCGAAGGTGCCTAAAGTGCCTGGGTGCCGAGGGTGCCTGTGGTGCTGGTACCAAGAGTGCTAGGGTGCTTGGTGTGCTTAGGGTGCGGATTCGATTGATAACTCCACCTCAGAGTACCTTGAGCACCCCAATGCACGTCAAGCACGTTGGCACCAGCACCACAGGCACGTCCGGCACCTCAGGCACGCTAGGCACATTGCGTAGCGCTCATGCGATAATTACCTGTTGCAGTTGGCCGGGTGACCGCTGCCGTGTGTAACCGTCGCGTTTCTGTTGCTTCGGCGACGAAATGCTGACGAAGTGCATGCGGGAGAGGAAAGTCCGAACTCCACTGGGCAGTGTGCCGGGTAATTCCCGGGCGGGGCGACCCGACGGACTAGTGGCACAGAAAATATACCGCCCCCCTTTTCGGGGAGTAAGGGTGAAAAGGTGCGGTAAGAGCGCACCGCGCGCCTGGCAACAGGCGTGGCAGGCAAAACCCCACACGGAGCAAGACCAAATAGGGAGACGTTCGAGGGCGGCCCGCCTGAAGTCTCCGGGTAGGTTGCTTGACCTCATCAGCAATGCTGGGGCTAGAGGAATGGTCATCTCGCCGTTGCGCGAGGGGCGAAGCCCCGAGCGCGAAGGCGGACAGAATTCGGCTTAGTGGCTGACTGCAACACTTTTTCGATGCCGACCGGTTCCCCCTGTCCACTTCCGTCGTTCGGGTCGGTTCGCCACTCGTCAATCTGATCATGGCGTCTTACCTCGTGACCGGCGGCGCCGGTTTCATCGGTTCGCACCTCGTCGAGGAGCTGTTGCGGCGCGGCCATCGCGTGCGTGTCGCCGACAACTTCAGCACCGGCAAGAAGGACAACCTCGAGGCGGCGCTCGAGGCCGCGGGGCCGGCGGCCACGGCGTCGTTCGAGCTCGTGTCCGGCGATCTGGCCGAGCCCGAGACCGCTCACGCGGCGGTGCAGGGCATGGACTACGTTCTGCATCAGGCGGCGATTCCGTCGGTCCCTCGATCGGTGGAAGATCCCGTCACGTCGCATCGTGCCAACGTCAATGCCTCATTGAACGTGCTGGTCGCCGCGCGCGACGCGGGCGTCAAACGAGTGGTGCACGCGGGATCGTCCTCGGCCTACGGCGATACACCTACTCTGCCCAAGTCCGAGGAGATGCCGACGAACCCGTTGTCGCCGTACGCCCTGCAGAAGCTCGTGAGCGAGCAATACATGCAATTGTTCACGCGCCTCTACGGGCTTGAAACCGTCACCATCCGCTACTTCAACGTGTTTGGCCCGCGACAGGATCCGAGTTCCCCGTACTCGGGCGTCATCTCGCTGTTCCTGCGCGCCCTGGTGGAAGGCAAGGCGCCGGTGATCCACGGCGACGGCGGTCAGACTCGGGACTTCACGTATGTGACCAACGTCGTGGATGGCGTCCTGCGTGCGGCCGAGGCACCCGGGGCAGCCGGCGAAGTAATCAACGTGGCGACCTCGAGGCGCATCTCGTTGAACGAGTTGTTCGCCGTCCTCGAGAAACTGACCGGCAGTTCGCTCACCCCAACTCACGGCCCCGCCCGCGCCGGCGACGTTCGTGACTCTCAAGCCGACATCTCCAAGGCGCAGCAAGTGCTCGGCTATCGGCCGCAGGTTTCGTTGGAAGAGGGCCTGAAGCGAACGCTCGCTTGGGTCCAGACCCAGCCCTGACCCGGGGTTGTACGGACTTAGTGTGCACGCCACGAACGCCTGTGGCTCCAGACCGCCCCGTCCAGACACTCGTGATTCCGCAAGGAGCAGGTCGCGAGTTGGGTTGAAGCAATCTGGCCGACAACACACCAGCAGCGAAGCGGCGGACGCGTCGCTCGGTTCACGGCACGTCATTGCTGTCGTAGCCTCTCCGCCGCGCACACACCAGACCCGGTGAGATCCGGAGATCTTTTGATCGCTGAAGAACGAGCCGCCGGGCTCGAAGTTCCATCAGGCTCAGCAGCTCTTCGATTCGTGCCCCACGCCACCCCAGACGTTGACCAGTGAATCGCGCCAGGCACTCGTTGTCGACGAACGCCCATGACACGACGTCAGGTTCGGAACCCTCTCCAAACGAGCCCGTCTCCTTGTCAACACACAGCCTCGTCATCGAAATCCGACAGCACCTGAATTCGGATCTTCGAGATGGAGCCACAGAATCTCGGACCCGTTGTTCAACCGCAGCACGCCTTCCTGGTCATTCCGGCGGCCGCCCAAGGTGTAAAACTCGGGAGGGCAAATCGTGAAGAATGTCGCCATCGTGGTCTGACGCAGCTCCTTCGCGACTCGGCGGAAGATCACGCTGCGGTTTCGCGGGAACGCGCCAGAGAGCCACAACGCCTTGTGACAGAGCGCGTACGTCGCCGGACGCGCAGACTGGGAACGGGCCGTAGGGGAACACGGCAAGCCAGACGAGGGCGATCGAGAGTGGTAAGCGGTTCACTGTCGGCTACGGCCCTTCTTTAATATGTTGCGAAACTCGCCGGTATAGTTTTCGGTTGCGTCTTCACGGCCAGCTTGGGATCGATCCAAAGAGACCTAGCCCGATCCCCTTCCTGCCGAGGCAGCAGGGGGCGAGGCTCAGGTACCCGCCCCCTGGAAAGTCTCGTCGCGTGGACTACGTCATCGAAGGGAGCGTCCGACGGGATGATGCACGGATCCGCGTCACGGCACAGCTCATTCGCGCGAGTGACGAGACGCACGTGTGGGCGGGCAGCTATGACCGCACGCTCGGCGATCTGCTGCCGGTGCAGACGGAGCTGGCGCGCGTCGTGGCCGGCCAGCTTCAGCTTCGGCTGCCAGGAGTGGACGCCCCGTCATCGACCGCCAGCCGGCAAGTTGTCTGGGAGGCGCACGAGGCGGTCTTGCGGGGACGCTACTTCCTGGAGCAGCGCACGGCTGACAGTATTCGCCGGGCACTCCAGTACTTCGAGCGCGCGATTGCCGTGGAGCCGAGCTACGCTCAGGCCCACGTCGGCGTCGCCGACGCGCATATCCTCGCGGTGACCTACGCTGATGCTCCGGCGGAAGAAGCGATGACTCGGGCGCGCGCCTCCGTGCTCAAGGCGCTCGAACTGGACGAGCGGGACGCAGCGGTGCACGCGTGGCTTGGGGTCATCCGCGTTGAATACGAGTGGGACTGGGTCGGTGCCGAACGCGCGTTCCGGCGCGCGATCGAACTGAACCCGAATTTCGCGTACGCGCACAAATTGTATGCGGAGTACTTGTCATACGTCGGCCGCTTCGAGGAGGCAATCGCCGAGGCGGAGCTGGCGCGGAGGCTTGATCCGCTGTCGGTCGTCACCAGCTCGGTCGTCGGCTTCGTGCTGTACCGTGCGAGGCAATACGACCACGCGCTCGAGGCGGTACAGCAGGCTATCGAGCTGGACGCGGATCACCCGACGCCGTACCTCGCACGAGGATTGGCGCTCTCGATGTTGGGTCGCCACGAGGAGGCCATCGCGGCCCTCGAGAAGGGCGTAGTGGCGTCGCAGCGGAGCTCGGAGATGCTGGCGCAGCTCGCGCTGGCCTACGGACGCGCCGGGTTCACCGACCAGGCTCGCGCCATGCTTTCCGAGCTCGAGGCTCGAGCCCGGACGCAGCACGTATCGCCGTTCGCGTTCTCGCTCGCGTATACCGGTCTCGGCGAGTGGGGGACCGCGGTCGACGCGTTGGAGAAAGCCTATCAAGCGCGCGAATGGTACCTCTGCGTGCTGAAGACAGAGCCGACGCTGGATCCGCTGCGTGGAGATCCTCGCTTCGAAGCGTTACTGCGGCGGCTCAATCTCCCCGCATAGCGCTCGGCCAGTCGGCGCGCCACTTCGCCGGCGTCGGCCCAACGCCGTGTCGCCAGGGTTTCCGCGGGTGTTGGGTCCCCGCCCGACGGCGCCGTCACTGGCCTGCGCCGCGTTTTTCGTGATCCGGGACGGCGGGGTCCCCGACGCGCGGACTTTGCGCGTTGGGGTGCAGCGGCGTGCTCCACACGGGGTTCTCCGCAAACAGCCTGCATCAAGTCTCGGAGTGTTTGTGAATTATCCGGGCTAGAACGGGCCACTCACGGCATCGCCCACCGAATCGCCCCGAGCAGGTGCTGCTGAAACCGCGGATCGTTCCAGACCTCATCGAGGTGTCCGAGAGCGGTGTAGAAGACGCGACCGCTTCCATAGCTGTGATGCCACGCGATCGGAAAGTCGCCCGGCTGTCCCGCGGCCGGGTGTCCATCGTTCGGATGCCGATCGGTTGAGAGCAGGATGTTGGATCGGCCGCGTGGGTTGGTGCGGAACTCGTAGATTTCGTCGAAGATTCTGAACGGATTCGGGAGCGATGTCGTGGCTGGGTGCGAGGGATCTTCGACGCGCAGGTCCACGGTCGTGAGATCGCCGTGCGTGTCGACTTCGGCGCCCAGCATCGCAAGATACTCCGGCGCATCGTGGTAGGTGTCCGACGCGCTGTGCGTGCCCAGAAACGCGTGCCCGTCACGAATCCACTGCAGGAAGGCCGCGAGATCGGGAATCCCAAGACTGCCGGAGGTATTCGCAAAGAACACGCCGTCGACGTTGGCCAGGCCGGACACGGTCAGCATCCTCGTGACATCGGCTTCGGTTCTGCAGAAGGTGACGGTGAACACACGACTCTGATCGGCGAGGCGGCTGAGAACGGCCTCCGCCGTCGCAATCGAGGGATGGCGAAAGCCGGTCGTGTGGGTGACGACGATCAACCGTTTGGGCGTATTCCCAGACGTGGGGCTGGTTGGCGTGTCGGACCCACCGCACGCCAGCGCCGCGACCGCTATCGCGAGCGCGCACGCGCTCACGCGGAAGGCTCGATGGTCGAAAAGTGCCGGTTCCATTCTGCAGCTCATTTCGTCGCGCCAAAACCTCCTTGCAAGTGTCGCACGCCATAAGTAAGGATGAGCTGGTCGTAACCTCATCAATAGGCCATCTTCTCGTGGATGACGCTCGCGTTTGGAGTCTCGAAATGCCGATGATGGCTCACGAGCATTCACGAACGCCTGCGGCTCGAGCCCGGCAACGCCTGTGCAGACAGTCTCGATTCCGTAACGGGTCTGATTCGATTTCCGGTAGGAGTGCGAAGATTCCGCGGTCGGACATAATCGCGGTGTGTCCGGCGGGCGACCGGAAGTCCTCGTGCTGGGCGGCGGACCGGCCGGTTGCGCCGCCGCTCGACTGCTCGCACTCTGGGGCCACCACGTCGTCCTCGTGACGAAACCCGCTTCGCCGCTGACGTCGCTGCCTGAGTCGATCCCGCCCTCTGCGGGCAAGCTCTTCGACCTGCTGGGGGTTCGCGAGGCCATGGACGAGGCCGGGTTCATCCGATCGACCGGCAATACCGTGTGGTGGGGCAGCGCTGACGCGCGCGACGAGACGTTCGCCAACGGCGTTCGCGGCTGGCAGGTGACCGCGAGTCGTCTGGAGCCAATCCTGCAGCGGGCCGCTGCCGCCGGGGGCGCGCATATCGAGCACGGCCGCCTGACGGCGGAGCAGGCCGCCGGACGCGGTGCCACCTTTGTGCTGGATTGCACCGGGCGCGCCGGCGTGATCTCGAGAGCGCGCGGGTGGCGAGTCTTCGAGGCGGCGCATCGGACGGTGGCGCTCGTCGGCGAGTGGCGCGCACCCGCGCCGTTCGATGTGCGCGACCCAACCCACACTGTGATCGAGTCCTACCACAACGGCTGGGCATGGTCGGTTCCCACCGCTGCTGATCGACGCTGCATCGCGCTGATGGTGGATCCGCGCACATCCGACCTCGCGCACGACCGTACGGCGCGAGAGGTCTACCGGGCCGAAATCGCCAAGACCGCCGCCCTGGCGCATGTCGTCCGCAACGCCACCCTCACCGAGGGTCCCGTCGGGTGGGATGCCTCGATGTATTCGGCGACGCGATACGCGCAGGACGAAGTGCTGTTGGTTGGTGATGCAGGCTCGTTCATCGATCCGCTCTCATCCATCGGGGTCAAGAAGGCGCTCGCGTCGGGCTGGCTCGCCGCCGTCGCCACTCACACGGCGCTGATTCGCCCGGCCATGCGCCAGATCGCACTCGACTTTTTCTCGGCTCGCGAGGCTGAGATCTATACGACATTTCGTTCGATGACATCGCAGTACCTGGCTCAGGCCGCAACGGCTCATGCTCACCCGTTCTGGGGTGACCGCTCGCAAGCTGAAGTCGAGACGATGGCAGACGAAGCAGCCTCGATCACTGCGGCCTACGATCGAATCCGGACCGCGCAATCCATCAGCCTGAAGCCTGCCCGCAGTCTTCGAGTCGAAGACAGACCGTCGGTGAGTGGAGCGGAAATCGTGATGGAATCGCGGATTGTCTCCAACACCCGGCCTGCTGGTGTGCGCTACGTGTCAGACGTCGACATCGTGACGCTCATTGACATGGCACCAGCCTTTCGGCAAGTGCCTGACCTGTTCGAGGCGTACAGCCGGCAGCACGCGCCCGTGGCGTTGCCCGACTTTTTGACGGCGCTCTCGACGCTGGTCGCCAACGAGTGGCTAGTGCTCGATGACGAGTCTGTAACAACTGAATGACTACTGTCTTTTCTCGGACTTCCGCCTGAAGGCGGAAGCCACGGTATCGGTCAACACCATGGATATGGTCAACACCGCGGATATGGTCAAGACCACGGATGTGGTCAACACTCGTGGCTTCCGGCTTTAGCCGGAAGATCAGGCGATCGCTATTGCGGCTCAGGAAACGGCAGGGGCGCACCGTCGGGCAACGGGTAGCGATCGACGTTGAGCACCATCGCGACGAGATCGTAATAGCCGAGCGTCGCGATTAGGTCGACAACGCCTCGCTCACCCAGTAGCGCCACGGCGGCCTTGAAGGTCGCATCGCTGACGCGGCGGCGGTCGCGAAGTTCGGCCGAGAAGTCGTACACGACTGCCTCATCAGCCTGCATCCGCGCGGGACGTCGTCCCGCCTGAATTTCGTCGATCACGTCCGCGCTGAGACCAGCGGCCAGCGCGAGTGGTTTGTGCGCGTGGAACTCGGACCTGTGACGACCACCAACGCGCGGTGAGGAGAATCGCCATCTCATTGAGATGCGCGGGCACCGAGGTGCGGAAGCGGACGTACTCCCCGAGCTTCTGCGAGAGATTGCCCATTTCGGGGCTGCGCAGGAGCGCATTGAACGGGCCATTGAGAGACGTGCGTTTTCCGGCGAGCAGATCGTTCACCATGACCTTCTGTTCAGCGGTCAGCTGGTCGTGTGTGAGCGGTCGGAATCGATCGCCTCTGAGATTGAGATCACGCATTTGTTCGCCCAGGACAATATACGAGCATGCCATCAGAATCGCCGCCGCCAGGCGCCCGGTCTGCATCGGTCGTTCCCCTTTTTGGAAGCCAGACGTGACTGCGGTGCCTCAGCGACACCGCGTTCAACAACTGGGTGAACGCGGCATTGAAGGCACGCTGTCCCGCGCCGGCGCCTTTGTAGTGACCCATTCGCACGACGACGAGCTCGTGCGATGGGATGACGAACGTCCATTGCCCGCCGGCGCCTGCCATGAAGTACGCGTCGCGCGGCAGATTCCATTGCCCGGCGCCGTTGATCCAGAACAGCCCGCCATATGTCGGTGTCTTCCAGGCCGGTGCAGGCGTGCTCACGAACTTCGCCCAGCCTTCCGGCAAGATTCGCGTCCCTTGCCACATGCCATCCTGCAGGTATAGCAAGCCGAGTCGGGCCCAGTTGCGTGGCGTCCCGTAGTCGTAGCCGGTCAGGAGGAAGTTACCAAAGGGATCGGTCTCGAGCACCTGACGACGAATGCCGATCTTGTCGAAGAGCGCGCGCTGCGGCCATGTCAGGTAGTTCTCGCCGCGCTTGGTGACCGCCTGCTTGACGAGTCGCCCGATCGTCAGCGGATCCGAATTGCGATAGCGCCCTTCGGTGTTCACCGGAAATTGCACTGGCACGTTGACCGAGTAGTCGAACGCGTTGACGGCGCCGGTGTAGATGTAGAAGTGATCGGGATAACCCTTGTCGGGTGAGTAATCGGAATCCTGAGTGGCGATGAAGCGGAGGCCGCTGCTCATGCGCAGCAGATCGATGTTGCGGATCGCGCCTCGTGGATCGTCTGGCTGTTGCCACTCGGGCACTGGAGCTCGCTGCTCGAGGGTGTACGTGCCATCCTTCACGAGCAATGCGAACAAGGTCGATGTAATGCTCTTGCCCATCGACCAGCTCTCGAGCTGCGTGTCTTTCGTGATCCCAGCCATGTAACGCTCGCCGATCAAGCGGCCCTTGTGCACGACCACCATGCCCGCCGTGCGCGCGTCTGGATCGGCGAAGGCCGTATCTATCGCGGCCGCAACCTTGGCGGCATCGATTTCCGGCGCCGGCCCGGCGGAGGGCAGCCGATCGCCCATCGGCCAGTCCAGTGTGTTGGCGTCGGGCAGTGTCGTTGTGACGGCAACGGGCGTGAACTCGATGGTCTTGCCGGGTCGGTCGATGATGCACCCCTGATCGCCGTGGAACGTCGCGCTCCGCGTGACCTGACCGAAGCTCGTGGTCACCGATTTCTTCTCGCGGTCGACCGAGTAGGTGACCTTCTCCGCTTCGTCAGCGGGCATGAACCAAAAGCCGCTGTTCCTGGCGAACTCGTCGGGATCGCGTCCTGACACGAAAACCGCAGAGCACAGAACCTTGGCCGAGCCCTGAAGTCCTAGCTCGGTGTGAGTCCCGATCGGGCCCGTGACCGGATACCAATTGGCGAAGCGAACGTCGATACCGTTGTCGGCGAGAGCCGTCTTTAGTTCCTGAAGACCCCGCGTGGTTGGCGTTGGCCGCGGCTCACGACGGCCAACACGCGTGATCCAGTCCTGATCGTAGTGATAGGGATAGACCACCTTCGGCTTGAACGCGCGCAGACACTCGACAGCCATCGCCGGTTCCATCCGCTCCAGCGGCACGTTCATCGGGAAGAAGGCGACGTCGATGTTCGTGAGCGCCTTGACTTCGGGCACGCACTCGGTCACACCGGCGAAGTAAAGCCGATGGCGTCCGACGGTGATCACGTAGCCGTTGGCTTCGCCCTTGGGGTGGTAGGGTTCGCCGGGTTTGATGTCGTACGCCGCAATCGCCTCGATCGCAAACCCAGCGGCGGTTGTCTTCTCGCCATTGGCGAGCACGATGCCGTCGGGCACGCGAGCACGGCCGTTCGCGGCGATGACCACCGGCGCGCCCGGCTTGCGCAGCTTCGCGATCGCCTTCACGTCCAGGTGATGCCCCACATCATCTGTGATCAGGATGAGGTCGGCCGGCTTCGCGCGCGAGTAGTCGCCCAGGCTCCAGGGGTCGACGTGAATCACCTTGCCCGCGTGCTCGATCTGCACGCTGGAGTGGATGATCGGAGTGATCTCGACATCGCCAATCCGATCCGCTTGCAGGCCGACGACGGTTAACAAAATCGCCAGCGCACCGGCCGCACCTGCCGCACCTATGCACCGCACCGCACCCCATCGCACCCGTCGCACCCGTCGCACCCGACGCACCTGCTCTATGGCATCGCATAAGCCACCAACTCTCCTGGCAGCGTCGAACTGCTGACCGCGACGACAATGTACTGCTTGCCGTTGAGCATGTAGGTCATCGGCGATCCGGTCTGAGCGCCAGGCATGAAGACCGCACCGCGCTCGACGCCTGTCGCCTTATCGTACGCGCGCAGCATCGCGCCACGCTGACCGTTGGGCATCGTCACCGTGCCGCCTTCGCCCGAGATGACGAGCGTTCGGGTGACGAGCGTACCGATGCCGCCCGAGCTTCCGCCGGCGCCGCCGGGTCGCCCGGTGCGAGGAATCGTCAGACCCTTCAGCGCGGGATGGTTCTTGACCGCGTCCGGTGTGTCGCCGTGCGCGACCTGCCAGACGATCTCGCCCTTGTTGAGATCGATGGCAGTAATGCGCCCCCATGGGGGCTTGACCAGTGGCAATCCTCGAACCCCCAGATCGCTGCCATCGCCCTCGCTTGCTCCTCCGGCGCTGATGTAATTCATATCCGATCGTTTGGGCTCGTTCACCATCGACAGCACGCGAAGCAAGGTGTGCGAATAGATGTAGAGCATGCCGGTCTCGGGATCGAGAGAACCGCCCGGCCAGTTGGCGCCGTTGGGAACGAACAAGAGCCCGAGCTTGCCGTTCTCGCCGCGCGTGATCGGCGGCGTATAGATCGGTCCAATCTTGTATTGCGAGACGATTTTCAGCGCCTCGGCCTTGAGCTCGGGCGTGAAATCGATGAGCTCCGAGTCCGAGATGCCTTGTCGCTCGAACGGCGGTGGTTTGAGAGGAAATGGCTGCGTCGGCGAGTACCACTCGCGGGGCACCGTGCCGCGTTCGACCGGCCGTTCTTCAATCGGGAACACGGGTTCTCCCGTGCGTCGATCGAACATGAAGACCCAGCCCTGCTTCGTCGGTTGCGCGATGGCCTTGATCAGTTTGCCGTCAACGGTAATGTCCGCGAGGATCGGCGCGCACGGCAAGTCGTAGTCCCAGATCGGATGATGTACGAACTGAAAGTGCCAGATCCGCTTGCCGGTCTGGAGATCGACCGCCACGAGGCTTTCGGCGAACAAGTTGTTCCCGGGGCGATGCCCGCCGTAGTAATCGCCCGTCGGAATCTCGACCGGCAGGTAGGCAATCCCGAGTTCTTCGTCGACGGTCATCTGCGTCCACACACCGGTGTGTCCGGTGTACGACCACGAGTTTTCGAGCCAGGTGTTGTTGCCGTACTCGCCCGGTTCGGGAATGGTGTGGAAGATCCACAACCGCTTGCCGGTCTTGACGTCGTACCCGCGGACGTAGCCCTTGGCGTTGGTCCGGCTCCTCGGGGCAGTGCCGGCGCGATGTGCGGCGCCAACGATGACCACGTTCTTCGCGACCACCGGCGCGCCGTTCCATGCGATTTCGCCCGTGATCGGGTCGATCTCCTGATCCGCGTCCTTTTTGAGATCCACGACGCCGCGATCCCCGAAGTCGGCAAGCGGGTGGCCGGTCTTCGCATCGAGTCCGACGAGCTGATAACCGATGGTCACGTAAAAGATCCGCTCGTCACTCTTGCCGTCGGTCCAATAGCCGACTCCGCGTCCTGACAATCGCCGTACCGAGGCCTCGGCGCGTTTGCCCTCTTCGAGGCGATGCATCCACAAGAGCTCGCCGGTTCCGGCGTTGATGGCGACGGCGTTCCGATGCTCACCGGCAGTGGCGTACAACACCCCGTTCACCATGAGCGGCGTTGTCTGCAGGTTGAAGTCGGGGCGCTTGCCGAGATTCTCGGTCTTGAAGCGCCAGGCGATCTGGAGGTTGTTGAAGTTCGAGGCGTTGATCTGATCGAGCGGAGCGTAACGTGTCGCCCCGAGATCGCCGGCCCACGTGCGCCACTCACCGTTGACGGCGCCGCGCTGCGCGACGGCCGGTGATGACGCCAGAACGGCCACGGAGAACAGCAGTGCCGCGCGCCGAACCTTCATCTTGGCCCGCATTCTAGCTGAGGCTGAGGCGAGATGGGGCCGGCGCATCTTTTCTGGGCGGTCAAGGCGGAGCTTGGCTAGAATCCGCATACTGGAGGATCCCCATGAACGTCCCACGGCTCAGCCTAGCGATCCTGGTGTTCGTGCTCGCCGGCGTCGGTGGCCTTGCACAAGAACGATCGCGACAGGAATCGACTCCAGCGGGCCCGGTGGTCGGACGCTCGATCGTCGCGACGACCTTCGGCATCGTAGCCGCGAGTCAGCCGTTGGCGGCGCGCGCGGGCGTGCAGATTCTGGAGCGCGGCGGGAATGCGATCGACGCGGCCATTGCCGCCAATGCCACCATCGGGCTGATGGAGCCGACGGGCAACGGGATTGGCGGCGACCTGTTCATCATTTACTACGACGCCAAGAGCGGCACCGTGCATGGCCTCAACTCGAGTGGTTGGGCGCCGAGCGGTCTCACCGTGGATGTTCTGGCCGCCAAAGGGATCAAGGAAATGCCGCAACGTGGGATCTATTCGGTCACGGTCCCCGGAGTAGTCGCGGGGTGGGATGCCATGCGCAGCAAGTTCGGCACGAAACCCTTCTCAGAGCTGCTGGCGCCAGCCATCTACTATGCGGAGAACGGATTTCCTCTGTCGGAGAACATCGCGCGCGGATGGGCGAACTCCGTGAAGATGCACAGCCAGCATCCCAACTCACAGAAGACCTATCTGATTGACGGCACGCGCGCGCCCAAAGCAGGCGAAGTGTTCCGCAATCCGGATCTCGCGGGCTCGCTGCGTCTGATCGCTGAGAAGGGTCGCGACGGCTATTACAAGGGCAAGACGGCCGAGGCCATCCTCACGATCTCACGCGAGCAGGGCGGGACAATGACGGCCGCCGACCTTGCAGAGTTCCAACCGGAATGGGTCACGCCCATCAAGACGACCTATCGCGGCTGGAACGTCTACGAGATTGGCCCGAACACACAGGGCATCTCGGCGTTGATGATGCTCAATCTGATGGAGCAGTACCCGATCGGCGAGTACGGCTTCCATAGCGCCAATGCACTCCACGTGATGATCGAGGCCAAGAAGCTCGCCTATGCCGACATGCTGCGCTACGTCGGCGATCCAAAGTTTTCCCAGATTCCGGTCGACGCGTTGCTGAGCAAGCCGCGCGCCGCCGCTCGGGCACGGGCCATCGACGCGGCGAAGGCGGCCTGCAAGGTGGAGCCCGATCGACTATCCGGCGTCACCGATGCGCAGGGCAACGACACGATCTACATGTCGGTGGTCGACAAAGACGGCAACATCGTCTCGCTGATCCAGAGCAACTACAGCGGATTCGGATCCGGGCTCGTCCCGCCGGGGACCGGGTTCATGCTGCAGAACCGCGGTGGATTGTTCTCGCTCGTGAAAGGGCAGCCGAACACGCTCGAGCCACGCAAGCGGCCGCTTCACACCATCATTCCGGCGTTCATGGAGAAGGACGACCAGAAGATCGGGTTCGGCATCATGGGCGGCTGGAATCAAGGGCAGGCCCACGCGCAGTTCGTGTCGAACATCGCTGACCATGGACTGACGATCCAGCAGGCGCTCGAAGCGGGCCGCTTTACGAAGGGTAGCTTTGACGGTTGTGATGTCTCAATCGAAGCATTGGTCCCCGAGAAAATCCGTGACGAGTTGAAGGCGCGAGGGCATGAGCTGCGTGTGGCCGCACCGCGCAGCGGAGGATTCGGGTACGGCCAGGCCGTGATGAACGGTCCGGGCGGCGTTCACCTTGGTGCGTCGGAGCCGCGGCACGACGGCGCGGCTATTCCGCAAGCACCGCCCGTGTTTCAAGGTTCCAAGGTTCCATAGTTCCAGGGTTCCAGGGTTCCAGGGTTCAAAGGTCCTTCAACGGTTCGATCGTGGGCTCGTTGACACGGAGGCCCTCCGATGAATTCATCCGAACTGATTGCCGTCTCGACATTCCGATCAACGGCAGATGCTCAGATCGCGAAGGGCGTCCTCGACGAGGAAGGGATTGAATCCATGATCCGATCCGACAATGCGGGCGGAATGTATCCGGCGCTGGCAGGAGCCGATCTACTGGTCAGGTCAGTGGACCTCGAGAGGGCGACCAAAGCGCTCACCAGGCGCCATCGCCAGTCAACCTGACAACTGCCCCGACATCCCAGGGTCCGAAAGTGGTCGCCATTCCGGCTTCGGGCCTTCGAACGTCATCTGGGGTAGTGGACTAATCCCCAGATGATGTTCGTAAGCGGATAGTCTCGAACCCTGGAACCTTGGCAGCCTGAACTTACCGCTGTTGAGTCGTCGTCGCTGGACGCGTCGCTCGCCGCTTCATCAGCTCTTCCTGATACTGCTCGTCGGTCAGAAACGCGATGTCGGTCCAGCCATGGCCCATTTCATCCATGGTGCGGCTGCCCCAACCAATCCACGCCGTGGGATCCGGGTTGTGCTTGTTGTTGGCCGTGTTGTCGTGCCACGAGACCGTGTGGAGGATCGTGCCGGCCGGGAAGAGGTGCGGCGTCTTGTACTTGTAAGTGATTTGCCAGTTCTGCTCGTAGTGTGTCGCGTCGGTCAGCACTTCGCGTCGCCCGTCAGGGTGAATCGCTTCGAGCATCATCCGCGAGCCGCGGAAATGCATGTGCGGCTGGAAGCTGACGATCAGAGCCGGCTGGGGCAGCGGCCAGAAGCGATCGTGCCGGGCGACCGTGTTGGGCGGAATACTCAGGAATGCCGCCGCGTGAAGTGGATTCTCGGCGATGAGCGCGCCGGTTGGCATTGACGGCTCGTCGATCGACAACTTGTGGCCGGCTCGCAGCAACAGATCCTCGATCCGTTCGCGGTTGAGCACCCAGTCGTTGCCCACGCCCGTGCGGATTCGGTGCGACGTGACGACGTACTTCGGGACAACGCCCTTCGGGTAGAACTTGATACCGACCTTCTGGCGGTCGAAGGTTTCCTCACCGTACGGGTGGTAGTGCGACTCGAAGCGGAAGACCGAGCCCTTCTTCAGGATCTTCGTCGTGCCGTCGGGAAAGACGTCCGCATCGTTGCCGGCACCGTACTCGATGAGGTCCATGCTGTTGCCGACGTTCGAGCCCATGCCGAGCCCAAGGCCTTCGCGATCAACCCCTTCGGGAAGATCAACGTACACGTGCGCGTGGTGGACGGCACGCTTGGCGTCCGGAACGATCTGCACCCACTTGACGTAGCGATCTTCGGTGAGCTTGGGATCGACAATCTCTTCGGGAATGAAGTCAGGACCGTCGGCTGGAATCCGGAAGCCCTTTTCCATCCGCACCACGAGATCCGGTTCACCGTACGTCCACTCGGACTTCGTGGTGAACGTTCTCGGTGGTGGCGCGTCTTCGGGACGTCCCTCGGACCCTCCGTTATCGACCCACGAGGCGATGGTGTTGATCTCGGCATCGGAAAGAGACGGATCGGCGATGTATTCGCCGATGCTGCGATCGATGTGCCAGGGCGGCATCTCGCGGTTGGTCACTTTCTGCCGGATCGACCGAGCCCAGGGCCGGACCTCTTGAAAGGTCATCAGCGACATGGGGGCTGACGTGCCGGGGTGGTGACACTGCTGGCAAGACCGCTGCAGGATCGGGAGCACGTCTCGGGTGAAGGTGGGGGTTGGCCGACCGGTGGACGCCGGATTGCCGCTCTGTGCCTGGGAAACCGTTCCAGACGACACCAGGAACGCTACGGCGATCGCCAACCCCGAACATCCAGCGAGAGTCCGCCTCGCTGGGCACAGTGCTGGTCTTGCCCCGCCTCCGGCGGGGCGTCTAGAAACCTTCGCGACGGGGACCATTCGGCCTCCTCGTGTTGCGCTTGGGGAAGTACGGAGATACTTTACACCCGGCCGACCATGAGCGCGCAAAGAAGCGGGGGTCAGAGACGTCGTTTCCTTGTCGTGTTCGTTCTCGGCTTTTGTTTGCTAGCGGGTCTGCACGATCCACCGCTCGTGGCTCAGCGCAATCAGCCGATTTATCCAGCTTATGACGGCTTCCTGAAAAATCCTGACGGCAGCTACACGTTGGCATTTGCGTACTTCAGCCACAACGCCGAGGTAGTCACGGTGCCTCCGGGCCCGGACAACTCCTTCACGCCGTCGCCGGTGGATCGGCAGCAGCCCACGATTTTCAAACCTGGGCACTGGCGATTTCAGTGCGTCATGGTCGTCGGCCCCGAGTTCGACGGCAAGATGATCTGGAAGCTCGGCTACGGCGGGACGACTACCGGGACGAGCGAGCGCATGCTGCAATCGAACTGGAACCTGGTCGAGGGGGCGCCAGATCTATCGCGCCTCGATTACGCCAAGGTCCCACGCGGAGTCTGCCTCAATCGTGCGCCAACTGTTCGCTTGCTGGGAAAGACGGCGCGCAAAGGCGAGGTGTCGATTGAGGCGAGCGTCGGGGAGGAACTTCACTTATTTGGCAGCGTGGCCGACGAGGGCCTGCCACGCTCGGGCGCACTGATTGTCGGGTGGAAGTCTGTCAAAGGGCCGGGAGCCGTAACGTTCTCGAGCCCCACTGAGCCCCGCACCAAGGCCTCGTTCCCGGCACCGGGGATCTACGAGCTCGAGCTCTCGGCCACCGACTCCGAACTGTCATCAACACTACGTGTTGTCGTCACTGTCAGCTAGCCGCACCGCGGATGAGGGCAAGACCGAGTCATCGTCGGCTAACCGCCCCGCGGAGACCACCCCGTCGCGCACAGTCCGCGCGGCGGGGGCCCCGGAGCGGGGCAAGACAAAGTAGCCAACCACGAAGCGGAGCGCGGCGGCCCATCATTTTCATGGGCCGATGCAGGCGAAGCGGAGTGTGTTACAAGAGGGTCCATGCGGTCCGTTCCGTGTTCAATCATCGCCGCTGCGGCGTTGTGGATCGCGGCGCTTGGCAGCGCCTGGGTTTCTGCCACCGATCCCTCCGGACTCGTTCAGCCTCCGGCCAACCAGACAGCTGCTGGTCCAACCGCCAAGCCCGAAGAGGGCATCCCGATCGCAGATGCGACCGTCGTCAAGGCGTGTGGCTCCTGCCACAAGCCCGACGAGAAGCAGCAGCTTACGCGGATCTCCTTTCAGCGCAATACGCCAGAAGGCTGGCAGACGGCGATTCAGCGCATGGCGGCCTTGAACGGCTTGCAAATCGACCCGCAGACGGCTCGGCATGTCGTGACGGTACCTGTCCAACAATCTCGGATTGGCGCCCGAGGAAGCCAAGCCTGCCGCGTTCGAAGTGGAGCGCAGGACTCCTGACTATAAGTACACGGCCAACGCTGATGCCGAAGGCGTCTGCACGAAGTGCCATTCGATGGGTCGCGTCATCTCGCAGCGCCGGACGCGCGAAGAATGGAACCTGCTGATTGCGATGCACCGCGGTTGGTATCCGCTCGTCGACAATCAGGCGTTCCGACGCGGAGGCCCGGCGCCTCGCGATCCGTCGGCCGATGGTCGACCGCCCGATTTGCGTCATCCGGTAGAGAAAGCGGTTGATCACCTGGCGCGTGCATTCCCGCTCAAGACGTCGGACTGGAGTGCGTGGTCCGCGACCATGAGGCCGCCACGACTTGTAGGCGCCTGGGCGGTCACCGGGCGCGAGGCCGGTAAAGGTCCTGTTTACGGCTACGTCAACATCAAAGCGTCGCCGTCGGCACCCGATGAGTTCACCACTGACATCACGCTCGTCTACGCTCGGACGGGGGAGCGCGTCTCACGTACCGGCCAGGCGATTGTGTATACGGGCTTTCAGTGGCGCGGCCGGTCGGCGGAAGCGGGGAACGAGGACAGCGGGTTGCGCGAGGTGATGTTCGTCGATCGCGATTGGCGAGCGATCGAGGGCCGATGGTTTACCGGCGGCTATGACGAGCTCGGCTTGGACGTCCGACTCGAACGCGTTGGCGGCGAAACCAGGGTGCTGGGCACCGATCGAACGGCCTTACGCCTGGGAACGTCCGATCAGCAGGTGAAGATCTACGGCGCCAACCTCCCACCGACTCTTCAAGCGAGGGATGTCGATTTGGGGCCGGGCGTCACGGTGAAGGCGATCGCCGATGCCTCGGCCACGGAGGCAACGATCACAGTGGACGTTGCGGACTCTGCGGCTGCTGGCGCTCGCGACTTGTTCGTGGCGGGCGCATCGCGACCAAGAGCGCTGGCCATCTTCGACAGCGTCGATGCCCTCAAAGTCACGCCCGAATGGGCGATGGCCCGGGTTGGTGGCGAAACCTTCCCTAAAGCGCTGGCGCAGTTCGAGGCACGAGCGTTCGACAACGGTGCCGACGGCAAGCCCGACACCCCTGATGATATCGACCTCGGCGTTGTCGGCGCGCGCTGGAGCCTCGAAGAGTTTGCCGCGACCTACGATGACGATGACATCAAGTATGTGGGGGAGATCGATCCGTGGTCGGGGCGCTTTACGCCCAGCGTGGACGGCCCGAATCCGTCGCGGCGGGGTAGCCGAAACAATATCGGCGACGTCTATGCAGTTGCGACGTTCACGCCAGAGGGCGGGGATTCAAAGACCGCCAAGCCGCTCCGCGCGCGGGCCCATCTGCTGGTCACCGTGCCGCTGTACATGCGGTTCGAGCCTACGGGAGGCCGGCAATGAGCGTGCTGGCGCGCCGCGAAGCTCACGCCTTCGAAGCTGCCGGGCAACGATTCCTGTATCTCGTACCGAGCGCGGCGGTGTTTGCGGTGGACGAGTGCTCGCAGGCGGTGCTCGATCGCCTGGACACGAACACGCTCCAGGAAGACGCGCTGATCGGTGACTTGTCGTCGAGATTTGCCCCCGCTGAGATCAGTGGCGCCATCGCGGAGCTTCGCAGGGTCAGGGCGATCGGCGAGTCAGCGACGCCAGCCAGGATGCCGAAGATTGTGCCGCTCACGCCGGTCCCGTTGCAGACGCTGGTCGTGAATGTCACCAATCAGTGCAACCTGGCCTGCACCTATTGCTACGAGTACGGCGAAGACAAGATCGTCGACACGGAAAACGGCCAGCAGCCCAAGTTCATGAGCGAACAGACGGCGCGAGAGAGCGTCGAGTTCATGCTGCGCGAGTCGAAGGACAATCCGACCGCTCACATGACGTTTTTCGGTGGCGAAACCCTGATGAACTTTCCGGTCCTCCAATCGACCGTTGCTTATGCTCGCCGACGCGCCGCCGAGGTCGGCAAGCAGGTGGATTTCAGCCTGACGACCAATGCCACGCTGCTGCGCCCGGACGTCATCGACTTCCTGGCCGACAACCGGATTGGCGTCACGATCTCGATCGATGGCCCCGAAGATCTGCAGGACAAGTTCCGTGTGTTCAAGAACGGCAGGGGGAGCTACGATGTCGCCGCTCCGAAAATCAAGGCGCTCTTGGCAAGGCACCGAACGCGTCCGATCGGGGCGCGAGTCACGCTGACCCGACAGACGCTCGACATCGCTCGAATCTATCGCCACCTGGCCGATGAGATGGGGTTCTGGGAAGTCGGTTTTGCTCCGGTCACGACGGCGGCCAAGCGTGAGTACGCCATCAGTGACGAGGGATTCGATGAGCTGTTGGGGCAATTCAAGGCGTTGGCCCTCGAGTATCGCGATGCCGCGCTCGAGAACCGCCATCACGGGTTCTCGAACGTTCGAGAGACGCTTCAGGAGCTGCACCAGGGTCACGCCAAGGCTTATCCATGTGGTGCCGGCATTGGTTTGATGGGCGTCGCGACCGATGGCGACGTGGCGCTGTGTCACCGATTCGCGGGATCGGACAGTCACCGCCTCGGGACCGTGCGCGACGGCATCAGTTGGGAGCGGCAGCAGGCGTTTCTCGACTCACATCACGTTGCCGAAAAGACCGATTGCCGGACGTGCTGGGCGCGACCGATTTGTGCAGGCGGCTGTTATCACGAAGCCAATACGCGCTACGGTTCGACGACCGCGCCAAACCTGCACTATTGCGAGTGGATCCGCGGCTGGACGCATGTCTGTCTCGAGATTTACGGTGAAATCGCGGTGAAGAACCCGGCGTTCCTCGCGCAGTTCGATGAGGAGGCAGGTGAGCGAGTGTCATAGTGTTCGAAACCGTAGCTTCCGCCTTAAGGCGGAAGCCACGGAACGGAAAACATAGAAACGATGGCCACGAAGAACGCGACCAGCCTCCGCCAAGGCTACGGCGGTCCGCCGAAGCTTCAGCGAAGGCTGAAGTCACGAAGCCATACGATGCAAGATCCGCAAATTCTTCGTGTCTTCGTGCCCTTCGCGGCTACCGTGAGTCTTTGTGTCCGCGCTTCCGTGCTTCCGTGCCTTGTACGTTAGAGGGTAGTACCCATGAAACACCTCAAAGCCATCAACCGCAAAGCGTCGCGCATGGAAGAAGCGACCAAAGATGTGGTCGCACTCCAGCAAGGCGGCCCACCGCAACAGCCGCAGGAGCCGCACATTCCGATTGGCTGCTCGCTGGTCTTCGCCCCGGGATGGGAGGCGGATCGCAATGGCGGCACGGCTGGTTTGTGTCAGCCGGTTGAGCGCGATCTGTTCGACTGTCACATGGGGTGCTTCTGGCCGGCGCAGGTGCCGGACCAGTTGAATCACGCGCCCGACTGGACGGCGAAATGCGCGGCGGCGCAAAAGGACTGGCGCAAGATCGATCTGATCTTCCCGGACAAGAAGTAATGACAAGGCAGCACAACGCGGCCGCGCTCGTTTTCGCGTTCGCCCTGGCCAGTCTCGGTCCCTCGAGCCCGCTGGCGGCGCAGCGCTTTGGACGAGGCGCCTCGCAGAACGGCGGCAATCACCTGCTCTACATCGGTACCTACGCGGGTAACGTCCAGATCTTCGACGAGGCGACCGAGCGTCAGATCGGCGAGATCAAGCTGCAGACCGGGATACCTCGTTCGCTGATCCTGTCGTTCGACCGGAAGAAATTCTACGTCCTCGATTCGACGCTCGAGAAGGTCGAGATCGTCGACATCGCCTCGCGCAGCACCCTGAGTACGTTCACATTCAGCAGCGGCAACAAGAAGACACGTATCCGCAGCATGCAGGTCGATCCGTTGGAGCGGTTCATGATCCTGCTCACACGCAGTGCGACCAAGCTCGTCGACCGCTGGGAGATCAGCGATGTCGCGCTCGAACTGTACGACCTGCGCGAGAAGAAGATCACGCGAACCATCCCATGGCCCGGCGGCGAGGTGCGCGAGAACGTCAACATTCGATTCTCGCCGGACGGCAAGTTGCTGTATTTCTTCGGCGACGACATCCTGATCGTCGAGACCGAGAAATTCACCGAGGTCGATACCTGGGCGCTGAGTCGGCCGATCGAGCAGGGCCTGGGCCGTGTCAGCTTTGGCGCCGTCGATGACGTCAACGACGACCCCGGCTTCTTCACCGGCCTGTTCTCGGTGCAGGACCCGGTGCAGAACCGGCGCATCATGGGCATCGGGCGCGTGAACCTGGTGGGCAAGAGTGTCGAGTTCCACCCCGTTGGCCCTGCCGAGGGCGTCGGATTCGCGATGGCGCCAGACCGCAAGCGGGGGTACGGGCTGCTCCAACAGATAGGGCGCTATGAGTTCTGGACCTTCGACCTCGAGCAGAAGAAGCTGTTGAATCGGACGATGTTCGACGGCCGGCCCCGCATGGCGTTACGAGTGTCATCGAATGGGCGGCTTTTGTATGTGTTCCAGGCGGGCGCCACCATCGACGTTTACGAAGCCTCGACGTTCAAATACCTGCGCACGATCGAGATGAATGCCGACCAGACGACCAATTTGTTCGTCCTGCCGCGGCCTGGTGGGACGACGGACACCGGCGCGAGCCGGTAGCCGTCTGCGGCGTTCGACCTCCAGTCCACGGCCCACGGCCCACGGCCCACAGCCCACGGTAAGAACGTTGCTCCACATAGACCGTAGACCGTGGACCGTGGACCGTAGACCGTGGACCGTAGGCCGTGGACCGTAGGCCGAACCCACCCAACCCAGAACCATTTCGTCCCGTCTAACGTATCGACATTTAATCCAGGTGAGCGCCTGCCGCTGGCGCGGCAGCTTTGCGGTCCCCACTGAGCCTCGGGAGGTTCTTCGTGTCATTGTTGAAGCGAATTTTCGGCGGCAAGTCCAACGAACCGGTCCAGCGCACCCGCGTCTGTGTCGAATGCGGCATGCCCGTGGCCGACCATAAGGACTGGTGCTCGATTTACCGCGGCCAGCGGGAAATGGAGCTTCGGGCCTCCGCCTCCAAATAGTCCTCTGAGCACCCCGCGGCCGGATTAGGTCACAATGCGGGGGTGCTCGACCCTGAGCTCCGTCGGGTCTTCAACTACCTGACGCCGTATTGGCGTCGGCTGTCGCTCGTCTTCGGTATCAGCCTCATCAGCACGGCGACCACGCTCGCCGTGCCGTTCCTCTCAAAGGATCTCATCGATCAGGCCCTCGTGGGCCGTGACCTCGCGGCGCTGCGCCGCATCGTCTGGTGGTTTGCGGGGCTCGGGTTGATCGGCTTTGTGTTGAACGTCATCAGTGGCCTGCGCTACACGCGCGTCTCGGCCGACATCCTGTTCGATATGCGGTTGGCGATGTACGAGCACCTGCAGCGGCTCTCGCCGCGCTTCTATGCCCGTACGCGCCTGGGTGATGTCATCGCCCGCATCAACGGCGACATCGGAGAAATTCAGCGTGTCGCTGCAGAGGCCGCGCTGGCCTGGGTTGGCAACGTTCTGTTCCTGATCGGCAGCCTCGTGATGATGTTCTGGCTCGACTGGCGGCTGTCACTGGTAGGGCTAGCGCTGATGCCGGCCAGCATCTGGGCGCTCGTCCACTACCGTCGTCGACTCGAAACGCGCGTCGGTCAACTCCGTCAACGGAGCGCCGACATCGGAAGTTTTCTGATTGAGACGCTGCAGGCGAACGCGCTGGTCGTGACCTCGAACGCTCAGGACCGCGAGGTGTCACACTTTCGTCGTCTCAACGATGCGTTCGTTTCGTCCGTCATGGGCATGCAGCGGATCACGTACTTTGCAGGGGGGTTGCCAGGAACACTGCTCTCGGTTGGCACCGCCGTGGTCTTCTTGTATGGCGGCAGCCGCGTGATTGATGGCACATTGACGCTGGGGACGCTGGGGGCATTTCTCGCCTACCAGATGCGAGTCTTCGCACCGGCACAGGCGCTCATGGGACTGTATGCGAGCCTGGCCACGGCTCGGGTGTCGTGGCATCGCGTGCTCGAAATTCTCGATGCGCCCGCAGATGTCGTCGAATCACCGCGACCCGTGATGCTGGGCCAAGCGCGCGGGCGGATTGCCTTCGAGGCCGTCACGTTGCGCACCGAGCGTGGCGTGCAGGTGTTGGAGGAGGTCAGCTTCGCGGTTGAGCCTGGCCAATCACTGGCGTTGGTGGGCGCGAGCGGGAGCGGCAAGTCGACGATTGCCGCGCTCGCAACGAGGCTCCTGGATCCCGATAGCGGCGTGGTGCGGCTGGATGGGCATGACCTGCGCACGCTCACCCTCCCCGACGTCCGTCGCCACGTCGTCCTCGTCGAGCAGGAGCCGGTGCTGCTGCACGCCACGCTGGTGGAAAACATCTGCTACGTGCGGCCGGACGCGACAGACCAGGATGTGCGAGGGGCTGCGGAATCGGCCGGCCTGACACAGTTCATCGAGTCCCTTCCGAACGGCTACGAGACAGTGGTCGGGGAACGCGGCCTGGCGCTCTCGGCTGGGGAGCGTCAACGGGTCGCGCTGGCCCGGGCGTTCCTGGCGAACCCAACCGTTCTCGTCATGGACGAACCAACCGCCGCTCTCGATCCGATCTCGGAGCGCCTGGTGACCGAAGGCTATCGGCGCGTGATGCGGGACCGTACCACCATTCTCATCACACATCGGCGCGACCTCGCGATGCAGGCGGATCGTGTTGTGATGCTGGATGGCGCTCGCGTCGCGGAAACCGGACCTCCCGCCCAGCTGGCGCAACGCGGTGGAGCCTTTGCGCGGCTGTTCGACCTTGATCGGCTGGCGATCTCCGCGAGCCAATGATGACGTCGATTCTCGTCTCCACCCGCGCGGCAACCGTCTGGCTGCGCCGCTTGCTCGTGGGCGGTGTGGTTTTCACTAGCGTCGGCTGCGATCCCGGTGCTCGCCAACGCGTGGCCGCGCTCGAAGAGGAAGTCACGCAATTGAAGCAGGCGTTGAGCGAGCAGCGGCAGGGACTGGAGACCGAGCGTCAGACGCTGCAGGCGTTCATGGATGCCGCCGACGCGGTCACGTTGAAGCCGACCGATCAGGGTTTCGACGCCCTCTGGCACGACCTTGGAGTCTTCGCCGTGGAACTGCCCATTGTGACTCCGACCGAGAAGGGCAGCCGGGTGACGTTGCGCATCGGCAACATGACCGCCGGCGCTGTGAACAACGTCCAGGCCAAAGTCGAGTGGGGAACAGATCCGAAGGCGCCGCCGCCGCGATCCGAGCGCATGCCTCTCGCTCGCCTCGTGCCGCAAGGAGGATGGTCGGAGACCAGCCTCGACCTCGACGGTGTGCCGCCCGACCGCCTGGGATTCGTGCGGCTGTCCGAGGTCACCATCGGATCGGTCTCGCTTCGTCAGCCGGGTGGTCGGACGGTGCGATAGCGTCCCCTTCCGCCGCAAGGCGGCCCTTCCGCGAAGCGGCCCCTCCGCCCAGGCGGCCTGTTAAGTTAGATTTCGGGCCGGAGGGTTGGCAATGCGAACGACGCTGATGGTGGTAGCGCTCGCGGGGGTATGTCTCGCGACGAGGGGGGAATTGACGCTAGGCGCGACTCAGCAGAGTGGAACACCGGCAGCCGCGGCAGCCACGGCCGACGATCCTGTCCGCCCCCTGGTCAGTCGGCTCGACCTGGAGCGCTACAAGGCCACCGTCAAAGGTCTCACACAGTTTGGCGACCGCCGTCAGGGGACCGAGCGCAATCGTAAGGCCGTCGA
>CAWJEM010000009.1:0-202499 GCA_963841905.1 uncultured Acidobacteriota bacterium | reverse complement strand
AGAAACGCTAGGCGGAAACGGTGGTGCCCGACGCGCCACGCCGCAATGATCGCGCGATATCCTCCATCCGATCCTTGAGCCGGAGCTTTTGTTTTTTCAGGGTGACTTCTTCGAATTGCTCGGTATCTGACAGGTAGTGCTTCGAGGAGAGCTCATGTAGACGATCGTCGAGCTCGTGATGCTTCGTGGCCAACTGGCGGTATTCCTCGTTGGTCTCGAGGAGCAGGTGCTTTAAATCCTGAGCCTCTGCCATCCTGTGCCGCCTCCCTTCCGGAGTCGGGTGCGGGATGCACGCCCGCTCCTAGCCGGCACTCTAGCACCCTGGTCCGGGCGTTTCAAGTTTGACGTTTTTGTGATGTTTTTGTGAACAAACCGGTCAGTCATTGTCACGCGTGAGAATCAGGGCGTCCTCGATCGGCTTAGTGTAATAGCTGGTCCGAACGCCGGACAGTCGAAACCCGGCGCGCTCGTACAGGCGCCGTGCCGCGTCGTTCGATCGCCGGACCTCGAGGGTCGCGCTGGTCGCCCCCAGGCCGGTTGCCTCGTCCAAGACCTTGGTGAGCAGATGTCGGGCCAGGCCGCGTTGGCGGAAGCCTGGCCGGATCGCCAGGTTGTTGATGTGAATCTGGTCCAGCACTTTCCAGAACGCGCAGAATCCTGCCACCGGGCAGTCCGGGGTTCGGATCACGTAGACGTAGCAGACCTCAGGCCGTTGCAATTCGCTGACGTACCACTCGCGCGTGGTCGGGTTGTTGAACGATGCCTGCTCGACCTCGAGCACGGCGTCGAGGTCGGTGTCCGAGTGCATGCGCTCGATGACGAAGCTCATGGCGTGATGCGTCGTTCCCGCTCGAGTTCGGCATCCGGACGCCTGACGTAGAGCGGCTGCAAGGCATGCGGCGCCCCTGCGAGACCACGAGCCGCGAGGCGACGCCCCAGCATCCCAATCGCGATCGCCAGCATCGTTGGCGGATCGACGATCTGCCACGCGCCGTCCGACCACGCGTCGATCGCCTGGCGATGCTTCGCGGCGCCGTCGCCAACGATGACGATCGGTCGCGAGCGGCTGATGTCGATCAGCGGCAGCAGCTGGGAGGGCTCCGCGACAAGAGGCGGGCCTTTCGGGGCCCAGTCATCGTCTCCTGGTTCGTAGCGCGCTGCGAAGACCTCACCGCGCTGTGCGTCCATCCACGCCCACAATGTCGTCTCGGTCGGCTGGGCGAGCTGTGGCCACGTAGCAAAGGCGAGCGCGTCGAGAGATGAGACGCCGATCGCGGGTGTGTCGAGCACCAAGGCGAGGCCTTGAGCGGCGGCGAGCCCGATGCGAAGCCCCGTGAAGGCCCCTGGACCGCTGGCGACCGCCAACAGCTCGATGGCGCGAAGGCTCAGTCCTGCCTGATCGATGGCTCGTGCCATCTCCCCGGGCAGGCGCTCGCCGTGTGTGAGGTTGCCATCGCCCGGGACGCTCGATAAGACGGTATCGTCCTCGAGCACCGCCACACTTCCGGCGCGCGTCGTCGTGTCCAGGGCGAGAATGACCACAAGGTAAAATCGTATACCGCAGCCCGAACCTCGTGCCCCAGCCACCTGAATCCTCTGCCACGATCGCCACGCCGGCCACGCTGACGCCGGCGATGCGTCAATACTTCGACGCCAAGCGTCAGTATCGGGGCGCGCTGCTCTTCTTCCGGATGGGCGATTTTTACGAGATGTTCTACGAGGATGCCCTGGTGGCCGCGCGGGCGCTCGAGTTGACGCTGACTTCCCGGTCGAAGGATGCGTCGGGCGCCGCTGTGCCGATGTGCGGCGTCCCCCACCACGCGGCTGATAGCTACATCACGCGCCTGGTCCGCAAGGGCTATCGGGTGGCGATCTGCGAGCAGGTCGAGGACCCTCGCAAAGCCAAGGGGGTCGTGAGGCGCGAGGTCGTGCGCGTGGTGTCGCCCGGCACGTTGACCGACGCCTCTTACCTTGATGCACGCAGAACCGGCGTTTCTGCTGTCTGTCGTCGCGACGTCTGGCGCCGGTACCCACAACCGCCAACACTTGGGAGCCGCGCTCATTGATGTGTCGACCGGCGAGTTCAGCACGGCCGAGTACGCCGGTGTGGAGGGGCTGCAGGCGCTCCGGGACGAGATCGCCGTCCTGCAGCCACGCGAGATTGTCGTGGCCGCCGGCCACGACCTGTCGACGTTGTTGCCAGAGGCGGGCCGAGGGGGCATTCCCGTGACGGAGATCGAAGGCTGGCTCTTCGATCTCGAAACCGCCCGACAGACACTGCTGGACCAACTTCGCGTCAGCAGTCTCGAAGGGTTCGGCCTGGAGCGGCAGCAGGCGGCCGTCTGCGCCTCAGGCGCCCTGCTGCGATACCTGCGAGACACTCAGAAGGCGGACCTCGCCCACGTGCGGACGATCAGGCACAGGCAAGCGGCTGACGGTCTTCTGATCGATCCCACCACGCTCGAACATCTCGAAGTCGTTGAAGCCGCCAAGGGCGGGCGCGAGGGGTCGCTCCTACATGAGATCGACCGGACCCTCACGCCGATGGGCGGACGGCTGATTCGGTCATGGCTGCTTCGCCCACTCGTCGCGCTGGAGGCGATCCGCGATCGCCTCGACGCGGTCGAAGAGCTCGCCATTCGCACCAGCGATCGCGGCAAGGTGCGCGAAGCGCTCAAGACGGTCCACGACCTCGAGCGACTGATCGCCCGCGTCGCGCTCGCCACCGCCAGTCCGCGCGACCTCGTTGCGTTGCGCATCTCGTTGGCGGCGGTGCCGCGCATCCGCGTGTTGCTCGCCGAGTGTCAGGCCCCGCTCGTGATCAGCCTGGCCACTGCGCTGGACGACCTGGCCGACGTTCGCCAATGGATCGAGGAGGCCATCCACGACGAGTCGCCGGCATTGGCGCGAGACGGCGGATTTGTCCGCGACGGGCTGGACAAAGAGCTCGACGACCTCCGGCACATTTCGCGGTCGGGCAAGCAGGTGATCGCCGAGCTCGAGGAACAGGAGCGGAAGCGCACCGGAATCCAATCGCTGAAGGTGCGCTTCAATCGCGTGTTTGGCTACTACATCGAGGTCTCGAAATCGAACCTGCATGCCGTGCCGGATGACTACCACCGCAAGCAGACGATTGCCGGCGGCGAGCGCTTCGTGACCCCGGCCCTCAAGGACTACGAGACGCGCGTGCTCGGTGCGGACGAACGTATTCTGGAGCGCGAGCTCGAGCTCTTCGAGGCCCTTCGGCAGCGCGTGGCAGCAGAAGCAACACGAGTGCTCGATACCGCGCAGGCCGTGGCGACGCTCGATGTGCTGGCCGGATTCGCCGAGACCGCAACGCTCTGCAACTACACGAAGCCGCTTGTGGATGACGGTGAGGAACTGATCGCCGTCGACCTCCGCCATCCCGTGGTCGAACGGCTGGCGAGCGGCCGGTTTGTGCCGAATGACGTGCGGCTGGACGGCTCCTCGTATCAGCTCGTGATTCTCACTGGCCCGAACATGGGAGGCAAGTCGACGTACCTGCGACAGGTGGCCTTGTTGTGCCTGTTGGCCCAGGCCGGATCATTTGTCCCCGCGCGCGAAGCGAAGGTCGGTATCGTCGATCGCATTTACGCGCGCGTGGGCGCCTCCGACAACATCGCTCGTGGGCAGTCGACCTTCATGGTCGAGATGCAGGAGACAGCGCTCATCCTGAGCGGCGCCACCGCGCGCAGCCTCGTGGTCCTCGACGAAATCGGGCGCGGCACCGCGACGTTCGACGGCCTCAGCATCGCGTGGGCCGTTGCCGAACATCTCGCGAAGAACGGGCGTGCCCGCCCCAAGACGCTGTTCGCAACCCACTACCACGAGCTCACGGACCTCGCCGATGCGGTTCCAGGCGTGGTGAATGCGCATGTGGCCGTCCGCGAGTGGAAAGACGAGATCGTGTTCCTGCACAAGATCCTGCCCGGGCGATCGGATCGCAGTTACGGCATCCATGTCGCGCGGTTAGCTGGGCTTCCAGCGCCAGTTATCGCCAGAGCGCGCGACATTCTGAGCGCGCTCGAACAGGACGAGCTCACGCGCGGCGGCCGACCAGCCCTGAGCGGTGAGCCAAACACTTCTCAACAGCAACTCGGACTCTTTCAAGTGCCCGTCGAGCGCGACACCCCCCTTCGCGAACGACTCCGGGAGGTCGATCTCGATCGCACGACGCCGCTCGAGGCGTTGCAGATTCTGTCGGAGCTGAAGAAGGAGGCTGAGTGAAGGGACACGGAAACACGGAAGCACGGAAGCACAGAAGCTGGAAGGTCATTTGCCTTCGTGTGCTTCGTGACCTTCGGGTTGCATCTTTAACCGTTGCCTCTGGGTCTCTGTGGCTCTGTGGCCTGTCCGTGTCATGGACGCTGGCGGGATGCGGTGCACGGCCGAACGTCGATCCCAACATCATCACCCTCGCAGTGTTTGCCTCGCCGAATAACTTCGATCCACGAGTCGGGACCGACGAGGTGTCGCAGAAGGTCTACCAGCTCGTCTACGACACCCTCCTGAACCTGGACGATGAGCTCAAGGTGGGACCGGGATTGGCGATGCGCTGGGAGCAGCCGGACGATCGGACGGTCGTCGTGCATCTACGACGCGGCGTGCGCTTTCACGATGGGCACGAGCTGACGTCAGCGGACGTCGCGCATACCTTCAACAGTCTCATCGATCCCGCGTTCATTTCGGCGCGCCGTGGTGCATACGCCTCACTGGATCGTGTTGAGATCGTCGATCGCTATACAGCACGGTTCGTCCTCAAGCAGGCGTCGGGGTCGTTCCTGATTCAATTGGTCTTACCAGTCATCCCGGAAGGAGCCGGCCCCGAGCTGCGTTCGAGGCCAGTTGGCACGGGTCCCTACAAGTTCCAGAGCTATTCCGTCGACGATCGCCTGGAGCTGCAAGCGTTCGGTGATTACCACGACGGGGCGCCTCGCAACGCCGGGGTTGTGCTCAAAATCGTCCCCGACGAGATCATGTGCGGTCTCGAGCTCAAAAAAGGCACTGTCGACATCGTCGTCAACGACATCGGCCCCGATACGGTCGAGAAGTTCCGCGAGGAGGGGTCGCTGCAACTGGCAGCGGCGCCCGGGACGGACTACGCCTACATCAGCGTCAATCTCCGTGACCCTGCGCTCGCGGACCGACGCGTGCGGCACGCGATCGGATACGCCATCGACCGCGATGCGATTGTGAAGTATCTCCGACGCGGCCTCGCCCAACCCGCAAACGGTGTGGTTCCGCCTTCGTCGTGGGCGTATGCAGCCGACGCCTTTCAGTTCACCCACGATCCGGCGAAGGCGAGAACACTTCTTGACGAAGCCGGCTATCCCGATCCCGACGGTGCCGGCCCCCAGCCGCGGCTGCGCCTGACGCTCAAGGTGTCGACGAACGAGTTCTACCGCCTGCAGGCTGCTGTCATTCAGCAGGACTTGAGGAACGTAGGCATCGATCTCGATGTGCGCAGCCACGAGTTCGCGACGCTGGCCCAGGATGTCGCCCGCGGCAATTTCCAGCTGGCGACCTTGCAATGGGTCGGCATTTCGGATCCCGACATGCTGAGGCGGGTGTTTCACTCGACGCAGGTGCCGCCACAGGGGTTCAACCGAGGGCACTACATCAACCAGGAAGTCGATCAGCTGATCGATCGAGCAACCGCCGCGTCAGACGACGAGACGCGCAAGCGGTTCTATCAGGAGGTCCAACGGCGAGTTGCTGAGGATGCGCCCTACATCAGCCTTTGGTACAAGACGAACGTGGCCGTGGCTCAGCACGAGTTGTCTGGCATTCGCCTCACGCCCCTGGCTCCCTTTACGTTTGTCAAGAACGTGGCCCGTCGCCCGGCGGCCATCCGCAGGCGCCACTGACCGGATGAAGGTACAGTCAAGCGCCATGAGATACATACTGCTGGCCGTCGCTCTGTGCCTGACGCCTTGCGCCGCCACGCTCGTGACAGGTCAACCGGGTCCTCCGGTTGCTGCCTCGACGACGGTCATCCTGGTTCGTCATGCCGAGAGGGCGCCGGGTGATGGCGATGTCCCGCTCAGCGCTCGTGGCCAGGAACGTGCTGCCGCTCTTGCACGACTGCTGATCGATACCGACATCCGGTCAATCATCACGTCGGAAATGATCCGCACCCAGCAGACCGCGGCACCGGTTGCCAAACAGAAGCAGCTGAAGCCCGAAATCCTGGCCGCGGACAAGCTGGACGCGATCGTCGAGAGAGTTCAGGCGATGAAAGGCGGCACGATGCTGGTCGTGCACCACAGCAACACGGTCCCTGCTCTCGTCGAGAAGCTCGGCGGGAAGACGCCACCGATTGGCGACGTCGAGTTCGATCGGTTGATTCTGCTGACGCTGCCGCCGGGCGGCGTGCCAAGCCTGATCACGCTGCGCTACTGAGTAGCACACCTCAGTCATCGCACTTGCCGTTGTGTCGACGGTGCTGCGACGCACGGCCGGTTTCGGCCCGCGCTATCCGCCTGCGCCGATCTTCTCCAACTCGGTCTTCGCCTCGGCCGCGAACGGCGACTGCGCATGTTGCTCGACGATCTGGGTGAGCGTCTTGCGCGCGTCCTCGTTCTTACCGGCGGCCTTGTACGCCCGCGCGAGCTCCAGCAGCACGGCTTCCTTGGGGAGCTTGCTGTCAGTGCGTTCGGAGATCTCCTTGAAGGTTGCGATCGCCGCGTCGTGCTTCGACGAGCGCGTCTGCGCTTCCGCCTTCCCGAGCCTCGCCATCTGGGGCAGCAATCCCGAGCTGTCGCTGATCACGCGATCGTATTGCTGGATGGCTTCGTCGAACCGGCCGAGGCCGACGAGAGCGGACGCGGCGTGGTAGCGCGCCGTCTGTCCCGAATCGCTGGACGGGTACGCATCCGCGGCGGCCAGGAACTTGGGCAGCGCGGCTTCGAGCTTGGCCTTCTCGGACGGATAGGTGCCAGGCTGTGGTGCCGGCGTCGGCACAGGAGCCGTCGGATCGGTGGCCGGGGACGCCGGTGGCACAACGCGCGCCTCCTGGATCACCATGGCTTCCGCTAGCATGGCGCGGGCCTTCCCGTCCACGCTGTTCCGCCACGCGGTGTAGCCCAGGATCGCGAGTACGACGACGGCGATGGCCGACAGGCCGAGTGTGATGGCTCGCTGGTTGTCGGTCGCCCAGGCGCTCGCGTGGCGCACCGCGATGGCCAGCTCGTTGTGTTTCAAGTGGTGACGTTCAGATGTGCGCATAGCCTAAATTGCCTAACATGCCTGAAGTGCCGAAGGTGCCTAAAGGGCTGACGGTGCCCTAGGCACCCAGGCACCCTAGGCACTTCCGGCACCTTACTATCTGGCGCGCCTGACAGGACTTGAACCTGTGACCCCCGGTTTAGGAAACCGATGCTCTATCCAACTGAGCTACAGGCGCCTGTATCCGTAACTGTTAGTGTACCGGCTCGTTAGCCGTTTCCCCGTCTCGTCGTTGCTATCAGGGCGATGCTCAATCGCGGGTGTCTGTGCAACGGCCAGTGTAGATCAATCGCCCTGAGGTGCTCCCGTGCCTCCGCGGTCAGTCGCCCCCTCCCCACCGGGCTCCCAGGCTGGTTTGTAGCCATGGGCTCGCAGGACAAGCGTCTCCCATGCCTTCTTGGGCCTTGCCCATCCTGGTTTCTAAGCCACAATTTAGTAATTCCTGTGAACGCTTTTGACCACGCGCGGGAACTTGACCGGTCCGCGCTGCGCAAAACTCACGTCGGTGGAACAAAAACCTGCCGCCCCATCGTCCTTTGATAACAAAGGACTTGCTAGGCGGGGCGTCACCCCGAGCAGCCGCCAATGCCCAAGGAAATCACGCTGCGGCACTCGTTTGACCTCGGTTACACACTGCTGGATACCGCTACCGGTAAGCGCATCTCCGAGCCGTTCACGCTGTTGAAGCACGCTTTTTACGCGGCGCATCACAGAGGCGCGACAACCATTTACCAACAGAACCTCGACTTACGCGGTCGCCCACTGGGGCCGCTCATCGTGCTGCTCGGACCGAAAGCCAGTCTCACGTAAATTGCCCACCAGTCGCCAAGCGAGGGTTCCCCGCTTTGCCGACTCGCGTTGACGCCAGCACTTTTGCGCCCGCATCTCGTTGACTGTCCCCGGGATACCGCTACGCGACGGGCGGGCGTAAAAACGTCTACAGAGCCGGACTCCCCGACAGCCCGAGGGGGATTTGGCTGTTCGTGGGCAGCAAAACAATTCGAGTCCGTCCCTCTCTCGAAACGCGACGATGTGGCGGCGGACTGTAATCCACCAAACAGTTTTTGGATCCCTTGGGGGATACGCTGCACCTTCCGCTGCTGTCTTCTTCAAGAACCGCCAAGTGATTGGAGGGTGTGAGATGACATCTGAGATGCCCGGCGACGTCCTGATCGTTCGCGATGCGTCCGACGAACCCTGCTTTTTCATCGTGGATGCGCTCACCAAAGCCAGGTTGTGCGGCCCATTCCCCTCGTTGTGGGAAACCTTGCAGTGCGCGGCGCGGTTGGGATGGGACGGTGCGATCTGGCATACAAACGTCGATGAGCGCGGGCGAGAGTTCGGTCCGCCGATCCGACTCCCCATACGCCTCGGACTGGGCCACAGCGGCCCTAGCTGAATCCTCGCGAGCCGGGGGCCAGCGAAACTCTCGGCACTGCTCAGCTCAAGCGCTTCACGGCGACGTGTGGATTTTGGCTGCGGACTGTAATCCACCGAACAGTTTTCGGATCCCTTGGGGGATACGCTGCCACCTTCCCTGCTGTGTTCTTCCAGAACCGCCAAGTGTGATGGGGGGTGTGAGATGACATCTGTGATGCCCGGCGACATCCTCATTCGAGCCTCTTGGGTAAGTGGGAACTACAGCCTGATCGATGTGATCAGCCGGGAACACATCGCGGGACCGTTCAACGACTTCGCAGGGGCCGTGGCTGAGGCTCGTAATCGTCACGTCCGTGCCATTTGGCAACAGCACGTTGACACGGGTGGGCGACCGCTCGGCGACCCGTTTCCACTGCCCAACGTCGAGTTGCTTCGGCGCTGAGTGCAAAGTGTCTGCGCGCTCCTGGCGCAGGGGAATGCAAAACTCTGAGCGCTGTTTGGTCCCCACATCGCGCTACGCCTTTGGCTGTTGCGCTCGGGATTCGCGACATCTTCCGGCATCGGACTAGGAACGAAAAAATGTGAACGTGCAATACTCGGGACGCTATGGACGGGCAGCAGATCGCTGAGCTTCGCGCGCGGCTGGATACAATCGAACGCCTTCTGACCCAGCTCAGCGCTGAGCTGAAAGGCATACGAGAGACATTGCACGCCGCTGCCCCCGCAGTCTCGAAAAGATCCCGAGAACTGAGCGGTTAGGTACGCTCGGGTTCGTCAGCCTGGGGGTGTGGAGCTTTGAGAGCCTCGGACGTGTCGCGCTCCAGTTCCCTATCGATCTCGGCTCGGGTGCTCTCAGCCTCCCGGATCGTCTCTTGGAGCTTCCGCACGATGGTATCGAAGCGCTCCTTGAGTTCCTGTAACGGGTCCATTCACGGGATCGTGCAAGGCGCTGTCCAAGATTCAGGCAAATGCCTGAGTCACAGTTGTTGCCACTGAAGCCGGAGCTGATCAGTGGTTCAGCTTTGCTGCCATGGTGACTTCGGTTCCCGTTCCCGCCCGTGAAGCCGAGCAACCGATGTGTTGTAGCCGTCGTGCGTCAGTGGTCCTACGTGAAGGGCCCGAGTTGCTGATCACGCTCGGCGGGGCGCTTCGGTGGGCTCGTCTGTACCGGGAAGCATCCGCGCTGCGCCGCGAGGCCGAGCACAAGCACCGCGAGCTGACCGAGAGAGGCTGGACGCCAGAGTGACGGTACACTCGAGCGAAAATCCGATGAGCCAACACGACGACGTGACGCAACTGGGACGATGCTGCTTGGCGGACGGATAGCGCCGTTTTCAGTCGAGGAACTGATAGAGGCTGATTTTCATGATGCAACCACGCTTCTTCTGCACCCGCCGCGCGCTGTGGTCCGTTGCCGCGATCTCTTTCCTGCTTGGACCCTTTCTTGGCGCCCAGCAGCCCTCGGTGGACTCGCGCCTCGAAGGCTTCGATGCCTACATGGCCCAAGTACTCAAAGACTGGAACGTTCCGGGCATTGGTGTCGGCATCGTCGTCAAAGACAAGCTGGTGTTCGCCAAGGGCTATGGGTATCGGGATTACGGGAAGAAGCTCCCATTCACACCCACGACTACGCAGCCCATCGCCTCCAACACGAAGCTCTTTACCGCGGTTGCCGCCGGGCTTCTCGTGGAAGATGGCAAGCTCGATTGGGACAAGCCGATTCGGCAGTATGTCCCGAGCATCAAGTTCTATAGCGACGATCTCGACCGCGCCGTGACGGTGCGCGACATGCTCGCCCATCGCACCGGCATCACTCGACATGATCTGATCTGGTTCAAGTCGGACTTCACGCAGAAGGAGCTGTTCGAGCGGCTGAAGTACCTCGAGCCGTCCGAATCACCGCGGTCGGTGTTCCTCTACAACAACATGATGTACGCGGGCACTGGCTATTCCATCGAGCTACTTTCGGGCAAGACCTGGGAAGCCTTCGTTCGCGATCGCATTCTCGGACCTCTTGGCATGCCGAACACGACTTTCACGATCGCCGACATGCTCAAGGCGTCGGAGCCCGGCGTACCGTACACGGAGCGGCGCGACAGCACCGAGCTCTATCAGATCCCGTACTACAGCGATGCAATCGGCGTCGCACCGGCCGGGGCGATGAACTCGAGCATCGTGGACGTGTCGAAGTGGCTCATCGCGCTCATGAACGATGGGCAGCTCGACGGCAAGCAAGTGTTGCCAAAAGCCGTGATCAAGCAGACGCTGGCGCCCTCGATCGCGCTTCCCAACACAGGACTCGAAGTGCGCGGCTGGGGCGAGATTCTCAATGCGACCTACGGGATGGGCCGCTGGACCGCCTCGTATCGCGGCCATCTCATTGCCTATCACGGCGGCGATCTTCCCGGATTCCACTCGCAGGTTTCGACGATGCCGTACGAGTCGATCGGCGTCATCGTCTTCGTGATCGGCGATCATGCCGCGCCGCTCTACAACATCGTCTCCTACAACGTATACGAGCGCCTTCTGGGCCTGTCGCTGACGCCTTGGTCCGAACGTCAGAACGCCATCCGTCTCAAAAGCAAGGCTGCGAGTGTCCAAGCCCGGAAGAAGTCAGGTGGTGGACAAATTGCGGGGACAAAGCCATCACATCATCTGGATGCATATGTTGGCGAGTTCGAGCATCCTGCCTACGGCGTCCTGACAATCTCCAAGAAGGACGTGTCCCTCATGTTCGACTTTCACAAGATTCGGATGCCGCTCAGCCACTTCCACTACGATCGCTTCGACACAGCGGATGACGAGCAGGACGGCAAATGGTCCGTCAACTTCCTGACGAATGCCCAAGGTGAGATCGATCGGGCTGAGATGTCGCTCGATCAGAGCGCGGTCACGCTCACCCGTCGCGTTCCGGCCGCGCTTGTCGAACGTGACGACGCTTCGGCAGTATCTGGGCACGTATGAAACGGCAAGTGGCGGCAAGTTCAACGTCGTGCTGCGCCCCGACAACTCGCTCGCCATCCAATACCCCGACGGCACGTTCCAGAATCTCCTCCCGTGGCAGCCGCATCGCTTCCGCGTCAAGGAGTTCGCGGACGTCACCTACGAGTTCGCCGTTGCGAATGGACGCGCAGTGGAGCTCAAGCAGGTCAATCCTTCGGGCGAGTACACGTCCACTCGGAAGTAACTGATCCGCCTGCGGTAGCGTGGAGCTTTCTTTCCGAACTAAAGCGGATCTCCAGTTCCATCTGGATTGTCGCCGGGTTGCGCTATCAGCAGTCTGCGCAGTTCGAGCAGGTTGTCTTTCAGAAAGTACCCGCACGCGCCCGCCGCGTGTGCGGCCTCTCGCCAATGCACATCGTCGTACTCTGTCACGATGAGGACGCGCGCGGTTCGGTCGGCGGCCAGGAGCTGTCGCGTCGCTTCGAGGCCGCCCATCCGCGGCATCTGCAGGTCCATCAGCACCCAGTCGGGTCGTCGCGCTCGGTAGGCGACGAGAGCCTCGACTCCGTCGTGGCATTCGGTCACCTCGTCGGCCCGGCCTTCCACGAGGGACCTGATCAACCGGCGAAACTGCGCGTTGTCGTCAACGATCAGCAGCGTCATAGCCCAGTTCGACTTGTGTTGGCCAGCGAACCCGAGCAGCGCATGACTCCCGCGCTGTTCCGGGTTGAGGGCGATGTGATTGCGGTGGTGTGCGACGTGCGAACGGGCTGTCGAACGTGGCGGGCTGCAAGGTCTCGTGCCCTGTGGGCGTGAGAGTCGATGCCATCCTCGCCATGTCACTGCTTCCTTCCGGCGTTGAACCGGATGTCGCTCGCACGCACCTCCTCAAGCTCCGCGAGCTCGCCTCGCTGACTCGGGACGTCCCCACCGCCGATCCGCTATTGCCCCGTGTACGTCCAGCTCACGATGCATTGATTGCCTGTGAAGAGACCGGTTGAGCCAGTAAAGCCGACAAAGGCCTCAGAGGCGCCGAGCACGCCGGGGATATCGATGGCGTACGTCTCTATGAGTCGCTCACGGTTTAGGTCGCTCATCTTCATCGTTAGTTCGGTGCCGTCATAGGTCATATTGACCGTCACGACTCCAGCGTTGACGTCGGCCGGGATAGTGGATCCTTCCGTTGACCCGGCGGTCGGTTCTTCACCGTTGGTATAGAGACCGATGAGGGAATAGGGTATCTGCGCTTCGTTGTTGACGCTGTCAAACTTCACGGCCACACTGGAGCCAATCCCCGCATAGCCCAGGCCACCTCCCCCACTGCCAAGCGCATTAGGACCGCCGCCTTGGAGGGTAAGGGTGATCCCCTCACCACCCTCAAGGGAGAACTGGAACGAAGTCCGGAATTTACCCACAGGCACTGCTTCTGTGGAAAAAGCGCTCCCCTGACCCTGCGCGTCGCCGACGGTCAAACAGAGATTCCGTTGCGAAACCTCGGCGTTGCCGTTGAGGACGAGGAGGGTGGTGTCGGCGAAACCTTTGGAGAAGTTGAGCTTTGTCGGCGGCGCCGTCTCGCCGGTGACCACCATGAGGGCGACGAATATTGTGGCTGTCATGCTCATCCAGCGGTAGTACATGGAACACCCCTTTTGATTTTGCGCCTCAAGCGAGGCGGCTCGAATCTCGCGTGTCGCCTCAACTCTCGAACCGCTCCTCCCCCTCGGGCTCTGGGCGACACACCGGCAGTGTCCGCGATTCGCCGAACGGCGCCAATGAAGGGTTCTGCCGTATTTGGATCAGTGGTTCTGCGAGTTTTGATGCGTAGTTCTACGGATACTCCGTCGTTCTGTGTCGCCGTTGGCTCGTGACCGGCTTGGAGCACGGCCAGACATCGCTGGGGTCGGCCCGGAAGCCGGTACTTGGCGTTAGCGCCGGTGCCTGTGGCCGAGAACGGATTGCGGTGAAATGGAGGCTTCTGCGAATTCGCCGGGCGTAGGAGTGCGAATTTCTCTAGGTCGTTCTGCGGATGCTGTAGCGCGGGCCTTGCGGCCCGCGCTACCTCACGAGTGATCTGCCGGTGTGACAGTGCGGTGCGTCACGAACAACTGCTCGTCACTGTGCTCAGCGGCGAATCCTCGATGGCCGCAGGGAAACCCGGGCCACGCGGCACGCTGACCTGGAACACCGCGCGCGTCACGTTGCCCACGGCGTCCATGACGCGCAGCGTGATCGAGTAGACGCGCCCGTTTTGGGTTTCATCACGCTCCGCGCGCAGGTCCGCCGACTTGCAGGTTCCACCAATCACGATGTCGTTGCGCGTGTTGCCGTCGTTGTCCCCATTGTCAGGTTCGTCGCTCGTCACCTTCTCAATCATCACGCTGCTGAGGAGGTCGCCGTCCTCGGGATCGCTGGCGCTCTGGACCATCTGGGCCACCGTCAGCGTCCGGTACTGGTGAGTGGGCGGCCAGAACACGATCGGCGCCTTGAGCGTGATGGTCGGCGGGGCGTCAACGACAAAGACAAACGCCGAGCCTTGACTGCCGCCCGCCACGCCATCATCGCCCTCCGCGCCGACCACGACCGTCTCCCCGCTAATCGCCACTGAGGCGCCGAAACGGTCATTTGCAGCCGCGTCCGAGGCCTCCAGCTTCTGCTCCAGGCTCCAGACTCCACCGCGGCGCACAAAGACATAGGCCGAGCCTTGATTGCCGCCCGCCGCGCCATCATCCAACTCCCCCACCACGGCCGTCTCCCCGCTGATCGTCACCGAGACGCCGAACTCGTTAAATACCACGGCGTCCGGGGCCACCAGCTTCTGCTGCTGGGTCCAGACTCCACCGTTGCGCACAAAGAGATAGGCCGCGCCCTGATTGGGCTCCGTGCGATCATCGCCAAACGCGCCGACCACGACCGTCTCCCCGCTGATCGCCACCGAGGCGCCAAAGAAGTCCCCATCCCCCGCGTCCGAGGCCTCCAGCTTCTTCTGCAGGCCCCAGGCTCCACCGCTGCGGACAAAGACATAGGCCGAGCCTTGAGTGAAGCCTGCCTCGCCATCATCATTATCCGCGCCGACCACGATCGTTTCCCCGCTGATCGCCACCGAGGCGCCGAGACGGTCACCTGCCACGGCGTCCGGGGCCACCAGCTTCTGCTGCAAGCTCCAGTCTCCACCGCTGCGGACAAAGACATAGGCCGAGCCTTGGCGGTCGCCCGCCGCGCCATCATCCCCCACTGCGCCGACTACGACCGTCTCCCCGCTAATCGCGACCGAGTTGCCGAAGAAGCCATCCTCCCCGTCCGGGTCCTCCAGCTTGCGCTGCAAGCTCCAGACTCCACCGCTGCGGACAAAGACATAGGCCGAGCCCGCTAGGCCAAATTCATCGCCAAACGCGCCGACCACGACCGTCTCCCCGCTGATCGCCACCGATGTGCCGAAGAAGACCGATGCCTCCCCGTCCGGGGCCACCAGCTTCTGCTGCTCGATCCAGATTCCACCGCTGCGTACAAAGACATAGGCCGAGCCTTGATTCCCGCCCGCTGCGCCATCATCCCGCGATGCGCCGACGACGACGGTCTCGCCGCTGATCGCCACCGAGACGCCGAACTCGTCACCTTCGGCCGCGTCCGAGGGCTCCAGCTTCTGCTGCAGCGTGAAGAGGGGGTCGATCGTGATCGGAAACACCGCGTCGCGGTCGTCGAGCTCCAGCCACACCTGTCCCGCCTCCGCGTCCATCCGCGCGGCCAGCTCGCGCCCGCGCGCGTCGGTCACGACCAGATGGTCGTAGCGCAGCACCGGCCGCCCGGCCTCGTCCACGAACGCGAGCGCCTGGCCATCGGGCTGCCTCTGGGCGCGCAACGCGCCGTCCACACCCAGCACTACGCGCAGGCGCTCGCCCGGGCGGCGGGCGCCTGGGGCCGCGTCGAGCGTGAAGCCCTGCTCCAGCCCGGCGGGCGTGTTGACGTACCATTCGGCGATCGACCCGGCGGCCGTGTCGTCGCCCACGAGCGCACGCGCATACTCGATGCGGTTGCTCGTGGTCGTCACGCGAGCGGCGCCGACGCCCATCTGCCGCTCCCCGTACCCGGCGCTGCGCAGCGTCATGCCGATGCGCCGCGACAGGGTGTCGCCAGTGGTGGTTTCCACCTGCACCCCGTCAGGGGTGAAACTGGCGCGAATCTGGTGCGCCGGGTTGTCCGCGTGCCACGCGGCCCGCTGCCGCTCCGGGTACACGCGGTAACGTGCCGCCGCGAGCGCCTGGTGCAGCGAGTCGGTACTGCCCTCGCCGCTCGAGCTCGGCGAAGGCGGTGTTTCGCTGCAGCGCGGGCCGCGCGCGGCGCTCGGTCGATGGTGCGCCGCCGCGTCCCTCCAAGTTGCCGGCTAAAAGACCGATGCCCACGAGGAGCATCAGCAGACGTCCGATCCTCTTGTTGGTCATTGCTTCGTCCTTTGGTGTCGCCGCTTGTTCGTGACCGGCTTGGAACACAGCCAGACATCGCTGGGGCTGGCCCCGAAGCCGGGACTCGGCGCATAGCGGAGGTGACTGTGGCCGAGAACGGCTCGCGGTGAAATGGAGGCTTCTGCGAATTCGCCGGCCGTAGGAGTGCGAATTTCTCTAGGTAGTTCTGCGGATGCCCGCCCCGCGGACCCGGGTGGGGAGCCGGGCTCCCCGCCACGCGTTTGGTGCGTGGTGGGGTGGGGAGCGGGCAAAATGATGGTGCCCCTAGCGAAACCGACCGAGTCGTCTGTTCGGTTGAGGTGCAGCTTCGCTAGAGTCTTGAATGGCCGAATTTCTTACGAATGAGTCAAGTTTTTCGCAGGGCCATTCAAGACTCGCCCCGCCGGAGGCGGGGCAAAACCAACACTGCCACTAGCGAGGCGGAGCCCGCCAGCCATGCTCGGCGGTCTGAGGCGGAGCCTCGCTAGAGATCTACTTGATGCTTGAGGGCGAACTTCGACTCGTCGCTCCCTGCTTACTTGTAGTAGCCGACGCCGCAGTCCTGACCTGCGACCTTTGTGAAGAAGGTGTGCTTCTCGAGCGGCTCGTCCGAGCCCGGGCGAGGCCACCAATAGGTAACCTGGTCGATCTTTCCTTCGGTGGCGGTCCGCATGATCACTTGCCCGAGCGGAAAGCCCTTCTTGCCCTTGATGTCCTGCAGATGTTCACCCTTCAAGTAGGGATGCGCCGTAAGAGTGCCGTCCGAAGTGTTGGCGCAGAACACATAAAGGTCCCGGTCCTTGAAGCCGCCCGTACCCTTGTTGAACATGTCGAGTGCTTTTGCCTTGTCTTCTTTCACCGCGGCAACCGCTCTCTCGAGCATGGCCTTGGCTTCTTCGGCAGTGCCAAATTGAGCTGCCGGGACCGGGGCAGCAGTGAAAAGAACCAGACCCGCGGCGTAACCCATGACGAATGCGAGACTGCGTAACATAACCCCTCCATAGAGCCGGCAAGCGGCTAGACGTGTGATCCGGTGCGGTGCGCAGGTAAGTGTCGCGGAGGACGGATCGCGATGAAATGGAGGCTTCTACGATTTCGCCAACCGTAGGAGTGCGAATTCGTCTAGGTAGTTCTGCGGATGCGCGCGCCCCGCTAGAGATCGGCTTGATGCTTGAGCGCAAACTTGGTGAGGGCGTGGCTGCCGCGCAGTTCCAGCTTGACCGCCATGTTGTTGCGATGGTGCTCCACCGTGCGCAGGCCCATGCCCAGGTGGCTGGCAATTTCTCGGCTGGTCAGCCCCTCGGCAATCAGCTTCAGGACACGCCGCTCGGTGGCTGTCAGCTGCTCGAGCGCCGGCTTTTGCTCGGCAAGTTTCGTCGCCCGCCGGCCGCGCGCGATCAGGTACGACGAGAGTGTCGGGCTGACGTAGTCGTGCCCGCTGGCGACCGACCTGATGCAGGCGACGATCTCGGTCGTGGCGTTGTCCTTGAGGACGTAGCCTCGTACGCCAAGGTCGAGCGCCGCGTTGAGATAGTGCTCATCCTTGTGCATCGTCAGAAAGACCATGGCGACCGGCAGGCGTCGCTCGCGCACGGCACGCGCCACCTCGAAGCCGTCCTTGACCGGCATCGTGAGGTCGAGCACGGCCACGGTGACACCTGCGGCCTGCAGGTGCTCGAGCGCCTGGTCGCCGTCGGAGGCTTCGGCCACGACGGTAAGCTCTGGCTGAGCCTCGATGATTTGCCGCAATCCCTGCCGGAAGATCGGGTGATCGTCGGCAATCAGGATCCGAACCTCACTCCCCATGCGTCCGTCCTCGCTCGTATGCGCGGATGTCGATACTCACCGTCAGCTTCGATCCGCGTCCAGGGCTCGATTCGATCACATGACTGCCGCCCAGCATTTGCACGCGTTCAGCCAGGCCGGCCAGGCCGAGGCCTCGCTGGAGAGGCTCGACGGCCGTGGGCGCATCGGGCGCGAAGCCCTGGCCGTTGTCGAGAATCATGATCTCGATGTGACGCTCGCGACACTGCACGCGTACGTGGGCTTCGGTCGCCCGAGAATGCTTGACGACGTTGTTCAGGCCTTCCTGGATGATGCGGTAGATGGTGATCTCGTGGTCCGAGGCGAACACGCCGTCGATGTCGTCAATCTCGCTGGTCAGTCTGATCGCAGAGCTCTCCGCGACTTTCTGGAGCGTCGCCCTGATGGTGGTTGTCAGTCCGAGCTGGTCCAGATGCGACGGGCGCAGGTTGAAGGCGATGGCGCGCACTTCTTCGAGTGCCTGCGCCGCGGTCGCACCGATCTCGGCAAGCTGATTCGCCGCCTGCTCGTGCGGCTGTGACTGAATGCCCAGCAAGGCACGGTTTCTGACCACGAGCAGGCTCTGACCGAGGCTATCGTGCAACTCTGCCGCGATCCGTTGACGCTCGCTTTCCTGCGATTCGATCAGCCTGCGCGAAAATGCCTGCTGCGCGGCCTGCGCCCGCTGGAGCTGAGCGACACGACGCCGCCAGAAGAACCAGACGAGCGCCGCGATCGTGGATTCCGCGACGGCAAGAAACCACCACGTCTGGTAGAACGGCGGCGGGACGACGACGGCGAGGCTCTGCCCCGTCGTGTTCCAGACGCCCTCGCCATTGTCCGCGATGACCGTGAACGTATAGTCGCCAGGCGGCAGATGGGAATAGTAGGCCGTTCGGCGTGCGCCGGCGTCCACCCAGTCTCGGTCGAGACCGGCCATCCGGTATCTGAACTTGATCTCCTGTGGCCGTCTCCAGCTGAGTCCCGTGTACTGGATTTCCAGGTTCTGCTGGCCGGGCGCGATTCGGACCAGGCCGTCCACCGGCTTCGGTTCGCGATCGACCGCGACGCCCTCGATCACGACACGGGGAGGCTCGGAATCGCGGCGTCGGGGATCGACGACGACCACGCCGTTCGTGGTGGGAAACCAGAGCGACCCGTCGCGCATCTTCCAGCCGGCGACACCGACCCCCACGCCTTCAGCGCTGAGCATCCCGTCGGCGACGCCATAGCCGAATGAGGTGACGGTCGCGCGGCGGCCGTCGGCGACCTCGTGCAGTTCTTTCAGGCTCGACCGCCAGATCCCTTTGTTGCAGTTCATCCACAGGTTCGCTTCGTCATCTTCGAGAATGCGAAAGATGGTGTCGTTGTAGAGGCCCTGGCGGGAAGAGATGTTGTCGAACTTCCCGTCCCGGAAACGGCTCAGGCCGCCGCCGTGGGTACCGATCCACAAGGCGCCGGAGGCGTCCTCGTAGAACGCCTTGACGTGATCGTTGGCGAGGCCGTCTCGCGTGGACCACGACGTGATCGTGCCGTGCGAGATCCGAGTCACGCCGCTCCTCAGCGTTCCGACCCAGACACTACCTGCGCGATCCTCGAACAGCGTCAGCACGGTATCGTCTGCCAGGCCGTCCTTCTTGCTCAGGAGCTTCGTGTCGCCGTCGCGAACCTGCAGGAGTCCGGCTCCATCGATGCCCAGCCACCGCGTGCCCGATCGGTCCCAGAGGAACGCGGTCACCCGGTCCCACCTGACGCCCGCCACGTCGTGGCTCCTGATGAATCGGCCGCTCCCGCTGACGAGGCCCGTTCTCGTGCGCACCCACATTCCGCCGGAATTGTCGGCCCCAATGCCGACAATCCGATTGTCCGGAAGACCTTCCTTGATCGTGAACACGCGGAAAGCGCCGTCCTTGAAGCGGCTCAAACCGCTTGTCGAGGCGACCCAGACGCTGCCGTCCCCATCCTGGTAGATGTCGCCGACGGTGTCGCTCGCGAGCCCGTCACGGCGTGTGAAGACGGTGAAACGTGGCTCCATGAATCGAACCAGGCCGCGATCGGTGCCAATCCACATGTCCTTGTCGATGCCCTTGGCGATGACCGGGACTCGGGCCCCCGGCAGGCCGTCTGCCGGAGAGTAGTTTTCGAATCGACCGTCCGAGTGACGGAACAGCCCGCCGTTCGCGGTGCCGACCCACATCTGCCCGTCGTCGTGAGGGTGCAGCGATTCCACGGCGTCGTGAGTGAGCCCGTGGCGCGGACCAAATCGAGTCACGGCACGCGAGTCGACACGGTACAGCCCGCCACCCATCACCGCCACCCAGAGTGAACCGTCCCGCGCCGTGGCCAGTGTGGAGATGTCGGCGCCGGCAAGATCTGCGTGAGCCTGGTAGGGGCTCACGCGTCCGGCAGCGATCCGGGCGATTCCCCTGTTGGTGCCCACCAGCAGGCCACCGTGGCCGTCGTCGACAAACGCGCGAACGACACTGCCCGGAAGGCCAGCGTCGGTCGTGTATACAGTGAATTTGCCGTCGCGAAGACTGGTTGCGCCGCCGGCTTCGGTGCCGATCCACAGCGTCCCGTTCTGGTCTTCGAAGAGCCGGGCAATGAAGTCGCTGGAGAGTCCGTCGCGCGTCGTGTACCGGGTAAATTGCCCGTCGGAAAAGCGTGTGAGGCCGCCGCCGAAGGTGGCGATCCAGAGATGTCCGGCACGATCTTCCAGCAACGATGCCACGTGCGAATTGCCGATCGCGGTCGTATTGGTGGTGTTGAAGACGGTGAACCGGACACCGTCGAAGCGTGCCGCCCCTTCATAGGTTGCGAGCCACAAATGGCCGTCGCGAGCGGTTGTGATCGCCAGCACACTGTTCTGCGGCAAGCCGTCTTGTTCGTTCCACTGGAACTGCTGGTATCGGCCGAAGATGCTGTGTGGTGTCACCGTCTGCGCGTGAGCGGTGGCCACCACGCCGAAGACGAGGACCAGGACGAGCAGGATCACGCGAGGCATCATCTCAGGACTGATAGCTGCGTCGCTGCACCACGCGACCGCTCTCCATCACGTAGATGTGGTCGGCACCGATGATCGTGCTTCATAGCTTCAACGTCTCGACGGCCTCGGTCGCGGTGGAATAGATCTTCGCGAACCCTGTCACGCCGGCAATGTCGAGGATCTGCATGACCTGCGGCTTGGGTCCGGCCAGTGCTAGTGATCCTTTGCCGCGGATCTCTCGCGCAGCGATCATGAACACACGCAGCCCGGCGCTGCTGATGTAGTCGAGGGCGGCGAGATCGAACACGATCCGGGCATGTCCTGCCGCGAGCTGACGTCGGACCTCTCGTTCCAGCGTGTCAGAGGTCGTCGAGTCCAAACGCCCGCTCACACCGATGACCAGGACGCCGCCGTCCTCCACGGTCCGAAACTCCACGCCACGCTCCTTTCTCCGCCGCCGGGTTCACACGGCCCGGGCCTCCACGGTGTGGAGGCGTCGCAGCAGCCGAATGATCCGCTCGAACAGGCTGGTGGACGTGAAGAGCGCCTGGTGCTCATCGATCGTCAACGTCTGCTCTCCGCGCAGCAGCGAGTGGCGGATACCCTCCATGAGCTGGCCGCGATCGGCAGTCAGATCGTGCAGCAGCTCCAGGTTCGCTTCATCGGGATTCGCCATCGCGTCCACGGTTGCGAGCAGCACGGCGTGAAGCGCCTCGGCCATGTTTCCGGTCAAGGCGCCCAGCGGACCCGACTGCCCCGCCCGGCCGATCGTCTCGGTCAGCTCGCACACGCCGTCGCTCAGCGATCGCAGGAGCTCTGTCCGCTCCGCAAGGTACGAAAGCTCGAGCGACCGGGCCGGGTCATCGACTCGACTCGAGAGTTGACTCGTGACACGCTCGACGTCCTTCAACACAGCGACCGTGCCATTGTGCAGAGCACGGGCACCGGGTCCCGGCTTTCCCAGCATTTCCTCGCGGATGTCGTCCAGATACTCAGGAAGGCGCTGAACGATCGACAGCTGTTCCTTCGCAATCGCCTCGATCGCCGCCGAGGGATTGCCCAGCTCGATATCCCTCAGGAAGCTGAGCCTCGGTGGCGTTTGCTCGGTCGTCGAAGCCTGCAACACGGTTCGGAACCACGTGCGCGGCGTCCGCCAGGACATGGCAGCGCTACCTCGGAGATCTGGCGACAGCGAAGTCGCGCTCGTCGAAGTTGATTGCCGTCGCCTTCCGCAGCGCCGCGATCGCGAGCTGATAGTCGATGATCGCCCGCAGTTCCCGGACCCGCGCCTCCGCCAAGTCCCGCTGGTAACGCAACACCTCGAACGTGGTGGTGAAACCCACGTCGAAACGCTGCATCTCGCCGCTCACCTGTTCCTGCGACAATTCGCGCGCCTGTCTGGCAACTTCCAGCGCCCGGCGCTGCAGCAAGACGGTTTCGTAGGCGTTGGCCACTTCGACCATGATCGTCTGCTGCTGCGCCTTTGTTTGAATCTCGAGCTGACGGAGACCCACGTCGACCTGCGCCGCTTGTGACTCGGTCGCCCGGTTGAAGATCGGCATCTGCACGTTGAGCGCCAGTCTCCACTGCGGGTACGAAGAGTCGAAGACCTGCTCCCAGGCTTTGCGGTAGCCGCCGAAGGCCGGGTGCGTCGGATCGGGTTCGTGGCCGACGGGCGTGATTCCGCCTTCCCGATCGAAAATCGGCCGGAACACCTGGCCCGCCCGGCCGATGGTGGCGAAGCTGCCGGTGAGATCGACCCGCGGCTTCGTTTCCCAGTTCGCGAACTCGCGATCGACACGCCGCTGCTGGGTTTGCAGCGCAAGAGCGGCGAGCTCGGGCCGGCGCTCGAGTGCCACGTTCAGAGCTTCGTTAAGCGTCGCCGGCGGATCGCGGATCTCGGGGCGATCGACAGGCACCAGACGCTCGGTCCAGATTGGCGCTGCTGGATCGCCGGCGAGAAGACGCTTCAACCCGTTCTGCGCGCCAACGACCTGCACCTCGGCCTGCAGCATGTCCTGGTCACGCGCGGCCAGTTCGGCGTTCGCGGCCGTCAACGCCACCGGCGTCAGCAGCCCTGCCTGTACCTTCTGGCTGATCTGATCGCGCTGCTTGGCCGCAAGATCACGCGATTCTTCGCGAACCCTGTGGACCGCATCGGAGTAGACCGCGTTCCAGGTACTGCTCCTCGACGCGCTGCACCATCTCCGCAACCGCCTGGCGGAACTCGCTCTCGGTGATTCTCGAGTCGAGATTCAGAATGCGCAGCTGTCGCCTGGTCGGGTTGCTGAACAGCCCGCGTAGCAGCGGCTGCTCGAACCCGATTGTCAAATCCGAACTGAACAGCGGATCGACGAACGAAAACGCGTTGTTGGTGGAGGCCCGCGTCGTCGGAAGGTTGGCGGTGACCGACCCGCCGGACGGAAGAAGCTGTGCGATCGTGGCCCCGAATGTCTGGGACGCCGCCGTTTCGGTCGCGATCCCCCCTGCTTGAAGAACCGAAGTGATCGGCGTCGATGACGACGTTTTTGCCAGGCTGAAGCCGGTCAGCGGATCGTACGCGCCGCGTGCCTCCAGGACCCGGAGGTCGCCCAGTTCCAGAAAGTACCGCTCGATGCGAATATCCAGGTTGTCCCTGAGTGCACGCTCGATGGCGTCGCGCAGCGTCAGCTCGAGTCGTGCGCCAAGTCCGACCGCGATGGGAGGTCCGGGCCTGGCCCTGGTCTGAGCCGGCGGCGGCGGCGGAGATTGTCCGAGAACGACGCTGCCCATGCCCGCGCAGGCGATGGCCGTCGCTATGGCGAGGCGCACGCACGAACCGTGTGAGCCGGCGCGTGTCCTGAAGTTTGCTACACGCTGGGTGTCTCCCATGCCGAATCTCCTTCTTGACTTGCAGCGGGTTGCGCGATCATTTCCCGGCGGCGTCGTCCTTCTGGCCGCGCATCAGGATGTCGAGCAGGCGCTGTTTTCCGGTGATGAGATCGACCTGCACTGAGAGCCCAGGAAAGAGGTTGTAATCGGTCCCGCCGACGCTCAGCTTCTGATCGATCAGCTCGAGCTGAACGACGAACGAGGCGTTGCTGCCGACGGCGGGGACGAGCTTCGAGACGCGGGCGCGCGCGGTACCGAACTGCTGGTACGGAAACGCGTCCACTTTGACACGCGCTTCGACGCCAGGCCGGACGAAACCGACGTCCTGGTTGGTGGCGCTCGCTTCGACGATCAATGGGACTCCCGTCGGCACAATCGTCGCAATCACCGCACCGGCCGAGACGATCTCCCCCGGATTCCTGACCTTGAGCTCGGCGATCGTTCCGGCAACCGGCATCGTGACGGAGGCGAGCTCGAGCCGTCCTTCGCCTACTCTGAGTTGCCGATCCGCCTGTGCGACCTTCGATTCGAGTGCCCGCGACTGCATCAGGACGTTCTCGCGCTCCTGACGGAGGTTGGCAACCGCCTGGTTGTACTGCGCCTGGGCCTGGCGCGCCTTCGCGCGCGAGTCGCTCTCGAGCACGCGCAGCGACGTCTGCAGCTCGGTGAGCTTGAGCCGCGCGTTCGAAATGTCGACTTCGATCTGATCGACGCGCTGGCGTGCGTTGAGCAGCGACATTTCAGCCGCCCGGTAGCGTTCCTCGGCCGAGTTCAGCTCCACCACGCTCAGTAGCTTTTTGTCGGCGAGCTGGCGAACCGCGTCGCGCTCTTCACGTTTGGTGACGAGGCCCGCCTCCTCGCCAGCCAACGCCTGCTTGTTCCCGGCATGCGTCCGCTGAAACAGCGCGACGCGCTCCTGCGTCAACTCGTACTCGTTCTCGAGCTGGCGCCGGCGCTCCGGGACGAGCGCCTGCTCCTGCATGGCGGCATCGAGCTGGATCCTGGCCTGTTCGAGGCTGCTCAGATGCTGGTGCGTCGTCACAGCGAGCGCCGTCGCGCCGTCGTCGTTCGCCTCGTCGGGCCTGGCCAGCACGCGATCGAGACGTTCAACGGATGCCCGCAGGACGCGCAGCTGCTCCTGGTCGATCGCACGCTGGTTCCGTACCTCAGCGACGGTGAGGTTCGCTTCCGACGAATCGATCCGCACGACCAACGCACCCGCCGGCAACGAGTCGCCGAGGCCGGCGTTGACGTCGAGCACGACGCCGCCCTGCGCCGCCTGGAGAGGGTGTACGTTGCCTTGCGGGAGGATCTTTCCCTTGATTTCGACGATGGCCTGGGCGCGGCCAAAGTAGAGGATCAAAAGGGTGACGGCCAGCGCCAAACCCACGAAATACACGACCGCCCGCTCGAGCGGTGCCGGCATGCCGGCGATCAGCGTGGTCTCCTCACCAGCCCGGCGGTTCCGCTCGGCAAATGTCTCCAGGTCGTCGAACGCGCGCCTCGACGAGGTGTCAACCGCCTCGCTTTGCAGTCGATTCGCCATGGGAGTGCCACTCACGCGGCGTGCCCGCGGGATAGATAAAACGGTGCAGTGACGCTCCGAACCCACGTGCGGCGAATGCCGTCTCGAACGTCTGTTGCGGGCCGATCCTATCCGCGTTGTGTACGATGGTCAATCGACACGATGAGAAGGCCGCGACGCTCTCACGTGTGCGACGAGCTTAACTGCCGCGCTGGAGGTTTGCTGGAATTGGCTGGACACGATGAACGCCCGGTAGTGATGGCGCCGACCACAAGACTGCGCATCGCGATCGACGAGCTGCCTTCGCGAGAGCCACACCGCAGTGACGACGCGAACGACCTCGCCCTCGGACGGCTCGGCGCGTCCGAGGGATCGGCCTGTCAATTGGACTGCGACTGCCGGATTGGTCTGGTGTGCGCGGAAGGGATCTGCTCGGAAAAGGAGTGAGGTCAGACCTCAGAGGCAGGAGCGTCGGCGTCGATCACCGGAAAGTGCACGGTCGCCTCAGCGCGCAAGCGCGCCATGAGCGACTCGAACAGCATCAGACGGATTCCCGCCGACTCGTCCTCGAGCGTCGGGATCTGCCGAGCGGCAACGAGAAACAGGCCGAATCCTTTCTCGGTGCGGAGTGGTCCGATCGGCCGCCCGACCTCGGCAACGAATACGGCCTCCGCGATGTCCTCCGACATCTCGGCGCGTCGGAGCCGACCAACGTACCCGCCCGCCCGCCGCGTCACCGCGTCTCGCGACGCTTCGGACGCGACCACCGGAAACGGCTCACCCGCATCGAGCCGCGCGAGGAGCGCCGCCGCTTCCACCGCGCTCCCGGCGCGGATGCTGAAGAGCACGACGTATTCAAGCGCGTCGCGATGTGCGCGGTAGTAGTCCTCGACCTCGGCGTCCGAAATGGCGCTCGTTACCTTCCGACGGAGGAGGAACAGCTCGATCCGATCCTCCACCGACTGTAGGGTCTGCCCGTGCGCGCGCATCCACTCCAGCGTCCGCTCGCGCTGCTCGAGCCCGCGCTCGTAACGCATCTCGTTGGCCGCTTTCTGCAGCTCGTCCGCGCTCACCGTCAGACCAAGCGATGCGGCATGCTGGCGGAGCAGCTCCTGCACGACCAGCGATTCGACGAATCTCTTGCCCTGCGGATCGAACAGCGCATGCCGAACCGCTCGCTCCAGGCTGACGTCGCGGCCGTTCACGCGCAGGAACACGGGCATCGTCATCCTCGCGACCGTCGGCTGCCGCTGGATCGCATCCGCGGGGAGCTTGACGCCCGACGCGTCTCGATGGCTTGCGCGATCGTGAGCGCACTCAGCGAGGTGCCGCCGAGATGCGCGAACCGATCGTGGATGCTCAACTCACCAGGCTTGAGGCCCAGCTCCCGCGCCCAGATCTACTGGCATACGAAGTACGTCGTTCCTTTCGACGCATGCCCCACACAGCTATACCCCGAACAGCAGTCCAGATTATTCCAGCAAGCGTGTCCTCCCACTTCGCAGCCGCCGAACACACGGCTCGATTCATCGGGGGTCAGAGAACGAGCACGAACGGGCAGTGGGTGAAGCATTGAGATGCGTAACATGTGACGTCCTCCCGCTTGAGACAGAGTGCTTCGGACGCGCACATTCTAGTCGGATTGCCCGCCCGGCTTCGACTCCTCGGAACAAGGAGGACCTCGATGACTGCATTTCTCAAAGTCAATGGCGAAGCCATCGATGGCATGTGGTGTGTCGAGGCGGGCGGATCGAAGACTGCCGGTGCTACCCGCACATTTCGAGCTGGTTGCTGCAATAGTGTCCAGGACAGCAGTCTAGATTCCAGAAACAAGTGTTCATTACGCACCCGCCACACACGCGGCTCAATTGCTCCGGCGTGAGCGGACGAGCCCGAGGCGGCAGCGGGTGGGACATTGATATTCGTAACACTCTCGTTCTCCCCGGTTCAGCAACCGTTCATCTGATTGGCCGAATCGGCGCCACATCTTACCTCTCACTCTCCCCAAACGGCCAGACCCGTAATGGCCCCGTTCTGCACTTGCGCTGGCTCGACGTTATGCCTCGTCATCCTCGAAACATGCGTGGCCGCTGTCCTGGGAGGCGGAACCCCGCCAACGAGTCCAGATGCGCCGCCATCGCCGCGATCGTCGGCTGCCGCTGGAGGACATCGGCCGGGAGCGTCACGCCCGACGCGTCTTCGATGGCCTGCGTGATCGTGAGCGCGATCAGCGATGTGCCGCCGAGATGCTCGAACCGATCGTGGATGCTCAACTCACCAGGCTTGAGGCCCAGCTCCCGCGCCCAGATCGCGTGCACCAGCCGCTCGGTCTCGCTTCTCGGCCCCACCCGCGCCTCGAGGTGCGCGTCGGCGAGCGCGCGCGCCAACCGGCTCGCCGATTCATCGAACTCGCCGCGGTCGAATCGCTCACGGAGCACATGGCGCTGGAGCTTGCCGCTCGTCGTCCGGGGAAAACGCGATGAGACCAACGGCACCATCGCATGCGGCCTCAGACCGAACACCGACGCGAGCTGCTCCTCGACCGCGCGAAAGATCGGCAGATCCCTGTCAGGGTGAGATGAGGCGACGAAGACCAGGAGCCGGTCTGATTCATCATCGCCGCTCCGCCACGGGCAGACGGCGACCCGCCGACCCGCGGCGGCTGGCGCCCGCATCGCGGCCTCCTCGATGTCATGCGCGTAGAGGTTCTCGCCGTTGATGAACAGCACGTCCTTGGCGCGACCGGTAATGAACAGGCGGCCTCCGCGCATGAATCCAAGATCCCCGGTGCGCAGCCACTGCCCGTGGAACGCGTCGGCCGTGGCCTCGGGATCGCGAAAATAGCCGGCCATGACATTGGCGCCGCGCACTTGGATATGTCCAACCGTACCCTCCTCGACGACGCGATCGTCGTCGTCGACGATCTGCACGGCGCAGTCGTCGACGGGGCTTCCGACTGAGACGACAGGCAGTGCCTGCGGCGCGTTGGCATCGATCTCGCGCACGCGATCACCCGTTCCGAGCGATCGGCGATCGCAGCTGGCGATGTGCGGCGGCGCCCCGAGATCGGAGACGGTCACGGCAACGGTCGCCTCGGCCAGCCCGTAGACCGGGAACATCGCCGTCTCGCGAAGGCCCACGGGTGCGAGCGCGGCTGAGAAGGCCTCCATGACGCGCGCCGAGATCGGCTCAGCGCCGTTGGCGATGACACGCAGCGCCGACAGATCCCAGGCGCTCAACCCGTCGAGGCGCGAGAGCACCAGGGATTGCCCGAAATTCGGACACGCAGTCCAAGTCGCGCGACGTTGGTGCAGCACGTCGATCCAGAGCAGGGGCCGGCGGATGAAGGCTGCCGTCTCGATCAGGACGAGGTCGAACGGACACGAGACCGAACAGAGGAACAGGCCGATCAGTCCGAGGTCGTGATAAAGCGGCATCCAGCTGACGGCGACATCGTCCGGCGTCAACCTGATGCCTGCCCGGATTGCCGCGAGGTTCGTCATCACGTTGTGGTGCGTCAGCACGACGCCCTTGGGTTCGCCGGTGCTGCCCGACGAAAACTGGATGAGCGCCGTATCGTCCGGGGCGGCGTCGCGTACAGGTGAAGGCAGCGAATCGGGCCGGCTTGGAGGCAGCACGATGGCGCGGTCACGCACCGGCGGCGGCAGGTGGGGGTCGTCGACCGCGGGTGCATCGAGGATCACGCGCGGGCCGTCAAGCCGCCGCGACGTGTTTCGGAAGCGATCGAGAACGGGACTCGCCTTCCTCCAAGATGCCGGAACGACGAGAGGGACCGGCACCGCACCGGCGAAGAGACAGCTCCAGAACGCGCGGACGAAGCTCTCGTTTCTCGAGGACGCCAGAACAATCGGTTCGCCGTGCCTGACGCCCTGCGCTGCAAGCCAGCCACCCAGCGCGCCGGCCTCCGCGAGAAGATCCGCGTAGCTGATACAGGAATCCGCGCCGTCGCCTCGCACGTAGGTGACATGCTTCTGCGGGGCCCACGCGGCCGCGCGTTGGAGTGCCTGAAGGAGGGTCGGCGGTCCGGTGGTCATCCGTTGAGGTTCAGCTGACAAGGCGGCGCCACAAGGGGTGGGAGACTGCAAGGCGTAACATGCCGCGTGCTCCCAGTTCACCGAGTTCCACCTGATCACCTTGGGGCTGGCTCACCGGTCCACGTTCACGCGGCAGTCAGCCTTTGAGTCACGGCCTGAAGGCGGCCCGGACGCTCAACGTCAGCCGAACCGTACTACGCACAAGTGAAATTCTGCTCTTCTCGGTTGACGGCAGTACAGACACTAGAATGGCATTCGCAGTCATATGCGCACGCCGCGCCTTTCGGCAGGTCCTCGTTGCAGCCGCCGAACACGGCGCTCAATTCGTCACGGCTCAGCGAACGAGATCGAGGTGGCAGTGAGTGCGACAGTGAGATGCGTAACATGCTCGTTCTCCTGGATTCCAGAAGTTGATCTGCCCACACATCATCGGGCCCCTTGCGTAGGTCCGCGCAGTCACCTTGACGCGGCAGTCAGCCCTTGAGTCACGGCCTGAAGGCCCACCCGACGCTCAGCGTCACCGAAAGCGTACTAATCACACCTATACTCGTACGTCCCGTCCTCCCTTTGGTGGAACCCCGAACAACTACTGGAATGGCACTCGCAGGGACAATCGCACCTGGCGCCAGCCGGCCTGTCCTCGTCGCAGCCGCCGAACACGGCGCTCAGTTCGTCACGGGTCAGCGAACGAGGTCGAGGTGGGAGTGAGTGCGACAGTGAGATGCGTAACATGCTCGTTCTCCTGGATTACAGAAGTTGATCGGGCCACACATCACCGGGCCCGAGCGTACGTCCGCGAACGTCGAAGGCCCGTTACCGACAACACTTTGTCGTTCCCAACGCAATTCACCGGGAAACAGCATCGAAAAAGACGCCACATTGACGCGGCAGTCAGCCTTTGAGTCACGGCCTGAAGGCGGCCCGGACGCTCAACGTCAACCAAACCGTACTACAGACAAGAGGAGATCTCGTGTCCCTGTGGGTCGACGCTATGCCGACATTTACTCGAATGGCATTCGCAGTCGTAATAGCAATCGCCGCCTGCCGGCCTGTCCTCGTTGCAGCCGCCGAACACGGCGCTCAATTCCTCACGGGACAGCGAACGAGGTCGAGGTGGAAGTGAGTGCGATACTGAGATTCGTAACATGCTCGTTCTCCTGCATTACACAAGTTGATCGGCCCACACATCATCGGCCCGAGCGTTCGTCCGCGCGCGTCGAAGGCCCATTACCGACAACACTTGTCGTTTCCCAACGCAATTCACCCGGAAACAGCATCGAAAAAGACGCCACACTGACGCGGCAGTCAGCCTTTGACTCACGGCCTGAAGGCGGCCCCGACGCTCAGCGTCAACCGAACTGTACTACTTACACCAGTAGGTGTCTCTCCCGTATTGGTCGGTCTTGATCGCACATTGACTCGAATGGCATTCGCAGTCACACCCGCACGCCTCCCCAGCCGCCCTGTCCTCGTTGCAACCGCCGAACACGGCGCTCAATTCGTCGCGGGACAGCGGACGAGGTCGAGGTGGCAGTGAGTGGGACAGTGAGATGCGTACCATGCTCGTACCTCCCGGATTAGAGAAAAAGTAAATGGTACTGCCCGCCAACATGCGTGCACCGAGCCCCACTGCGCACATCCCTGGCCCCTGATAGTGTGATACGGACTCAACACGCGCCGCGCGGTTGAGACGTCACTCAGCGACGGAAGAAGACACGTAAGTTAAAGTAGCCCCTAAGAAGACATGCAAGTTAATTGACCGCCATAATAGCGGCAGACGATTGGGGGGCTATACATATAACAGCAGTCATAAGAGTCGGCACAAGTGTCGAGCACATTGCCGCACCCGCCGAACACGCGGCTCAATTGCTCCGGGGTGAGCGGACGAGCCCGAGGCGGCAGCGGGTGGGACATTGATATGCGTAACACTCTCGTTCTCCGGGTTCAGCAAACGTCATCTGATCGGCTGGATCGGCGCCACATTCTACGGCTCACTCTCCCAAACGTCCAAACCCGTGACGCCACGTTTTGCTCTCGAGCTGGCTCGACGTTATTACTGGCGTCCCCATTGGCGAGACGTCGACCAAGAATTTGTTTGACAGCAACGCCGACCTTCGTAAGGATCCACCCCACTGCCTCAACACACAACCCCGGATCGGGCGCCTTCCAGGCAAGGACCGTCAGTTCGTCGGAGCTGCTCTCGCGTTCGTCGACTCGTCTGGCCGCCCACGTCCTGATCCTCGGCAACAGGAGGACTCGATGACGGCACTTCTGAAAATCAACGGCGAAACCATCGACGTCGCCGCCGCGGTTCGCTCGTCGATTCTGCACAATGGCACCTTCCTTCGCGACACCATTCGCACCGCCGTGATTCGCCAGTACGCAGAGAAACAGAACATCCGCAATTCCGACGCCGAACTCCAGCTGGCCGCCGACGAGTTGCGCTACAGCCGCAACCTGGAGACGGTCGAGGCGGCCGAGCAGTGGATGCGCGACAACCATCAAACGCCACTCGCCATCCAGGACGGCATCGACGTGATGCTCCGGAACAACAAGGCCCGCAATGCCATCGCCGAGGCGCAGCTGCAGGCGTATTATGCCGAGCACAAGCTGGATTACGAGGCGGCGGAACTGTACAGCATCCGCGTCGACAGCGAGAGCAAGGCCAAAGAACTGCTGGCGCAACTGAACGACGAGGGCGCCGACTTCCATGCGCTGGCGAGGGAGCATTCGCAGGACGACAACAGCCGGCACATGGGCGGCTACGTCGGGCGCCTGACGCGCTCGGAGATGACGGGAGTCGTCGCCGCCGCCGTGTTCGCGCCGCGCCCGGCCGCCGTGATCGGCCCGGTGAAGACCGAACACGGGTGGAACCTGTTCAAAGTCACGAAGATTCACAAGCCGACCTACGAGGAATCGAAGGACCGGGTCCGCATCGCGCTCATGGAACAACTCGTCACCAAGCTGATCGCGGAAGCGAAAATCGAGTATCCCGTGTTCGAGGGAGAGGCCGTCGCCACGGCCTGACCTCCCCGCCGATGGTTTTGGCTGTTGCCTCGGCCCTGGTCGGTGTGGTCTTTCTCGTCACCGGCGGCTTGAAGGCGCTCGACGCCGCCCGGTTCCTGCGTGAGGTCCGCCGTTTCCGGCTGCTCCCCCGGAGCTGGGAGCGGCCGGCGACGGTCTTCGTCGCCGTGAGCGAGTGCGCGCTTGGCGCCGCGCTCCTCATGCAGCTGTCGGTCTGGCTGTACCCGCTGACAGCCTCCGTCCTCGTCGTCTTCCTCGTGCTGACGGCGTGGGGCGTACGGAGCGGACGGATCGAAGACTGCGGGTGTTACGGCGGGCAGCTGATGGTGACACCCGCGCAGAGCATGGCGCTCGACGCGCTCTATCTCGCGCTGGTCGCGGTGGCGTGGCTCTTCGCCCCAGCAGCTGCAACGCCTGCTCCTTGGAAAGTCGCCGCCGTCACTGTCGTCGCCCTGGCGGCTCTGGTGGTCTCGACGCTCTCCCTGCGGGCGCCGCTCGTGGATCTCGCGCTGCTGCGCGTCGGCCGGACGTGGCAGCGACGCTGGTTGAGACACTACGAACGCGACGTGACTCGCGGCTCTCATTTCGTCGTGTTCCTGAGCCGCGACTGCCCGTACTGCAAGCGTTGGGTCCCGCTTCTCAACGTCATCGAGGTGCAGCCGGAGCTGCCGTCGGTCGTCGCCGTGATGTCGCTCCAGGGCGACGAGCTGCGGGCGTTTCTCGACGAGCACCTGATCAAGTTCCCCGTCACCCACATGCCGCAGTCGCTCGTCTCGCTCATGGCCAACGCGTATCCGACCGCTGCGCTCATCGAGGACGGCCGCGTGAGCCGGAAGTGGGTTGGCGAGATGCCGCAGGAGTACGTGGACCGGATTCGCGAGTTCTTCGAAGCCATATCCCCGATCTCGGCGCACCCGCGAGGCGGCTTCGCCGGTTGATCGGGCTCGTCGGCCATCCATCGGCAGGGCAGGCATGGAGATCGCGGATCTCGAGGACGTCGTCAACGCGCAGGAGACGTTCCGCACGCTGCCGGCCAGCGAGCTGGCGCGGCTGGTACCGCACTTCTCGCTGCACGTGTTTCGTCTCGGCGACGTCGTGCTCCAGGCGGCCAATCCAGACCGCGCGCTGTACGTTGTGTATTCCGGCCGCGCGCGGCTGGTCGAGGAAACGCCTGATGCCGAACCGGTGACGCTCGCCGTGCTCGCCAGGGGCGAGACCTTCGGCGAACACACGTTGCAACGCGCGTCCCGCCCCTATTCGGTCCGCGCGGCGAGCGATCTGGTCGTGCTGAGGCTCGATGAGCGCCACGTTGCGAAGCTCGCGGCGGCGTATCCCGCGTTCCATGCCGCGCTCGAACAGCGCGTTCAGCTCGGCCTCGAGCTCGCGTTCCTCTCGCGGCTCAGCATCTTCGCGAACCTGAAACTTCCGGCCCTTCGCCGGCTCGCGTCGGAGCTGCAGCGTCTGGCGTTGAAGCCCAATGACGTCCTCTTCGTCGAGGACGACCCGGATGACACCGCCTACATCGTCCGCGAGGGGACCCTCCGCCTGATGAAGAACATCGACGGCCGCCAGCGGCAGGCTGGCACCGCCGGCCCGGGCGAGCTCATCGGCGAGATGGGGCTGCTGTGCGGCCTCTCGCGACTCGTCACCGCCGTGGCCGTGACGCCGGCCGTCGTCCTGCCGATCCCGAAGGTGCTCTTCGACGAAATCGTGCCGGCCGACGATCGGCGCGAGGCTTTGCGTGAAGTCACCAACCGGCTGCTCCAGCTCCAGGTCGTGGCGGCGGGCGTCGAGACCGGCGGCGCCGCCGCGCGCGCGACCTTCGACGTGCAGTGGGCCCGGGCAGACCACGGGTGGGCACTGCGCGCCTATCCTCTGGTCTTGGCCGACGCGCCGGCGCTCTCGGGGCTCGCCTGTCTGGCGATGGTTGATGCCTTTCACCGGAAGAGTGGCGTTCCGCAGGCGGATATCGATCGTCAACTGGCCGCGGGCAACACCGGCACCATGGATTCGCTGACCCGCGCCGCCGAGGAGCTCGGCTACGTGACGCGCCAGACGCGGCTTGCGCCCGTGCAGTTGGGCGAGCTGCCATTGCCGGCCGTGATCGAGATTGAACCGGGCAAGTTCGCAGTGGTCTTCGCGGTCAATGTCTCGCGGGTCGTGGTTGCGAGCCCGCGCGACGGTCTGCAGCGCATTGTCCGGGCAGACTTCGATCGCTCCTGGGATGGGCGCGCGCTCATCCTGACTCACTTGCCGGCGCCGGATTTCTCCTCGTCACGTGCGAGCTCCATCTTCCGCCAGTTCCTGCCGTTTGCGCGGCCGCACGTGCGCGCGCTCGTCGCGATCGCGGGCCTGTCGTTCGTCACGCAGGTCCTCGGCCTCGCCCTCCCGCTCTTCAACCAGGTGCTCATCGACCGCGTGTTCGTCACGTTCGATCGGGGACTGCTTCACCTGCTGCTGCTGGGAATTCTGATCGTCACGGTCTTCCAGCTCGCCGGAGGAGCGCTGCGGGAGTACCTGACCGCGCACGTGATGCGCCGCGTGAGCTCCGCCTTGCAGCTCCGGTTCCTCGACCATCTTCTTGCGTTGCCCGTCCGCACGCTCGTCGCCTGGCGCGTCGGGCGACTTCCTCGTCCGCCTGCGCGAAAACGAGAATCTCCTGCGCCTCGTGTCGGAAAGCGGCTTTCAAGTGATTCTGAGCAGCTTGCTGATCGCCGTGAACGTCGTCCTGCTGTTCACGATGAGCGCGCAGATGGCGCCCATCGCGCTCGTCTTCGTTGCGGCCTACGGCGTACTGATGTTCGTGTCGTCGCCCCGCCTGCGCGCGGCGGCGAGCGCTGCGTTCGACGCGCGCTCGCAAGCGCAGTCGCATTTCATCGAGTCGATCGCCGGCATCCAGACGATCAAGTCGCTCGCGACCGAGCGCCACGCCTATCGGACGGGCATTCGGGCTCATCGACCTGTTGAAGACGCGCGAGTTTGCGGCCGCGAACCTGGCGTTCCACGTCGGGCAGATCGCGTCGCTGCTCAACCAGCTCGCGATCATCGTCGTGCTCGGCTGGGGCGCGTCGCTGGCTCTGGAAGGTCAGATCACGATCGGCGAGCTCGTCGCGTTCAACGCGCTGCTCGGCGCCACGCTCGCTCCGCTGACCGCGCTCGTCAACGTCTGGGACGACCTGAAGGAAGTGCGTCTCAGCTTCGAGCGCACCGCCGACGTGCTGCGGCTCGAGCGCGAGCGCAGTCCCCGGAATACCGGCTTCGTCATCCGCGGCGACGTCACGCTCGAGAACGTGACGTTCCGCTACAACGACCAGAGCGAGGCCGTGCTCCGCGACGTGAACCTCTCGGCGAGGGCGGGTCAGAAGGTCGCGATCGTCGGCAGAAGCGGTTCCGGCAAGACGACGTTGACCGGGCTGCTGCTCAACCTGTACCCGCCGACCGAGGGTCGGGTGCTGCTCGATCAAGTGGACATGGCTGGCATCCACAAGCCATCGCTGCGGCGGCAGATCGGGTACGTGGAGCAGCAGCCGCAGCTGTTCAACGGGACGATTCGGGAGAACATCGCCAAGGCCGATCCGACGGCAGGATTCGAAACGATCGTCGCCGCGGCAACCATGGCGGGCGCGCACGACTTCATCCAGCAGCTGCCGCTCGCCTACGAGACGCAGATTGGCGAGCGCGGCATGACGCTCAGCGGCGGCCAGCAGCAGCGCCTGATCATCGCACGCGCGCTCCTGTCCAACCCGCGCATGCTCGTCCTCGACGAGGCCACCTCCGCGCTCGACACCGAGTCGGAGCAGATCATCCAGCGGAATCTCGATTCGATCATGGCAGGAAAGACAAGCTTCGTCATCGCGCACCGATTGAGCACCGTCCGCAACGCCGACAAGATCGTCGTCCTCGACGAAGGCCGTGTCGTCGAGGAAGGGACCCATCTGCAACTGATGGCGCAGCGCGGTCTGTACCATTACCTGGCGACCAGCGCAAGTTGAGCGCGGCGAGGAGGAACAGGTTCTGTCCGACGACAAACAGCGCGCGGCCGCGACGATGATCGCGCACACGGCCCCGAACGCTGCCGACCTGCTCCGCGGCGTACCGGCGTTTTCCGGTCTGGCTCCGAGTGTGCGCGAGGAGCTCGCCGCGCGGTGCGAGTTGCGCACGGTCCGGGCTGGAGCCGCTCTCCTGCCCCAGGGGGCCGGATGGGCGGGTGTCGGCGTGATGCTCGCGGGCGAGGCCCGGCTGCTCGACGAGCGCGCCGGCTCCGTTGAGATCGACCGGCTCGCCGCCGGCGCCGTCTTCGGGGCCGAGTCGCTCCTGTCCGGGCTGCCGTATGGATACCAGGCGTACGCGACGAGCGGCTGCACCGTGCTGCTCCTGTCGAAAGCCGCGTTCGACGACTGGCTTTCCACGCGTCCGGCCCTGCTGCGCGAGCTACGCCAGTCGGCCGCGAACCATGAGCGGCGCACGTTCCTGGAAGGCTCGTTCCTCGCGCACGTGCTCGAGGCACCTGCAATCGAAGCGGCCGCCGCAGCCGTTAGCGACGTCACGCTGGCGCCGGGCGAACACCTGGTCACCGAGGGAAGAGCGCCGGCCGGCGTCTACGTCGTCCGGGCCGGACGGCTGCGCGTCTCACGCGGCGCAGAGCTCATGGGTCTGGTCGAGACCGGCGATCTCGTGGAAGAGACCGGCGTCGTGCCCGCCCTCGGCCGCCGGGCCAGCTTCATTGCCGAGACCGAGTGCCGAATTTACGCGATTGCGGCGGACGTCTTCCGAAGGCTCGTCGCCGCGCAGAAGGCCGGCCCGCGCCTCGATGCGGTGATTGCCGAACGGCGCGAGAAGGATCGCGGTGCCGAGGCTGAACGAGGCAATCACGAAGAAGCAGAAGCCGTTCTCCAATGGAAGCTGCCGGAGCTCCGTACGCCGGCACAAGGTCTCCGCTGGCGCGCGCGCCGTCCCGCGGTGCGGCAGCAGAGCATGATGGACTGCGGCGCCGCCTGTCTCGCGACGCTGTGCCGCTATTACGGCAAGCGCATCAGCCTCAATCGTCTTCGCGATCTCGCGCGCGTCGGCACGACCGGCGCCTCGCTGCTCCACATCATGCTGGCGTCGCGCCAGCTCGGATTCGAGGCGCAGCCGATCCTCTCGACGCTCGACCATCTGCGCGGCAATCACCTGCCCGCGTTGGTCAATTGGAAGGGCTTTCACTGGATCGTCGTCTACGCCATTGACGGCAAGCGGGTGATCGTCGCGGATCCCGCCCGCGGACTGCTCAAGCTGCCGATCGAGGAGTTCACGCGGGGCTGGACGCGCTATACGCTGTTCGTGCGTCCGACCCCGCGCTTCGGCGAGCTCGAAGAGTCGCCGCCTACGCTCGCTCAGTTCGCACCGTACCTCGCGCCGCACCGCCGCGCCATCCTGGAAATCGGTGCCGCATCGCTCACCATTCAAGTGCTCGCGCTGCTGCTGCCGATGTTCTCCAAGTTCGTGATCGACGAGGTGATCGTGCCGCAGCGAGAGCGTTGGCTCTGGGCCGCGCTCGCCGGCATTCTCGCCGCCATGCTGCTGCAGTGGGCGGTCGCGTGGGCGCGCCAGCGGCTGCTGATGTTCGTTTCGTACCGTGTGAACCTGCGATTGCTGGCCGACTTCTACCGCCACGTCCTGCGGCTGCCGCTGCCGTTCTTCGAGCGGCGCCGCGTCGGCGACGTCGTGAGCCGGCTCGAAGAGAACACAAAGATCACCACGTTCTTCACGACGACGGGCGTGGAGTTCTTCATCGACTCGGCGACGGCGCTCCTCTACTTCGGGTTGATGTGGTACTACAACCCGCGGCTCACCGCCGTTGCCGGAGTTTTCTTCGTGCTGCATTTCGTGAACGTCCGGGCGATCACGCCGCGGCTGCAGCAGGGCTTCCGCGAGGCGTTCGAACGCGGCGCCGAGCTCGCGAGCCACACCATTGAATCGCTCACCGGCCTGCGCACCATCCGAACGCTCGGCGTCGAACACTACGTCCGCGCGACGTGGGAGAATCTGTTCGCCCGGGCCACGAACGCGTACTTCCGCACGCTCGTGTACGGCATTGCGGCGGGCGTCGCCAGCCAGATTGTGAACGCGGCCGGCACGGTCGCTGTGCTGTTCTACGGCGCGACGCTCGTCCTCCAGGGACAACTGACGATTGGCGGCCTGGTGGCGTTCACGCTGCTCGTCCAGGGCATCCTGCAGCCGATCACCAAGCTGGTCGGCGCCTGGGATCAGTTGCAGGAGACGCTGAACGCGGTCGAACGGCTGAACGACGTCTACGAGACCGCCGCGGAGGCGCCCGACGAGCCCGGCGAGGCGCTCGCGGTGCTGGGGCCGCTCGCCGGCCACGTCCGCTTCGAGGACGTGACCTTCCGCTATGACGCGGAGGGGAACAACGTTCTGCAGAACATCGATCTCGAGATTCTGCCCGGACAGCGCGTCGCGTTCGTCGGCCGCAGCGGATCGGGCAAGTCGACGCTCGTCAAGCTCCTGCTCGGCTTCTATCACCCGACGACCGGGCGTATTCTCGTGGACGGCTTCGAGCTGTCGCGCGTGTGGTTGCCGTCGCTGCGGCGGCAGATTGGCGTCGTGCCGCAGAGCTCGTTTCTGTTTCACGGCACCGTTCGCGACAACATCGCCCAGGCCCGGCCCGACGCCTCACCGGCAGACGTACAGTGGGCGGCGACCATGGCGTACGCCCACGAGTTCATCAGCCGTCTGCCGCAGGGGTATCAGACACACGTCGTCGAGCAGGGAGCCAACCTAAGCGGCGGGCAGCGGCAGCGCATCGCCATCGCGCGCGCCGTTCTTCAGCAGCCCCGTATGGTCATGCTCGACGAAGCAACATCCGCCCTCGACAACGAGTCGGAGCGGCGATTCACCCAGAACTTCGATGCCGCGTTCCCCGGGCGAACCGTCCTGATGATTGCGCACCGATTGTCGACGGTGCGGCACGCCGACGTGATCGTCGTGCTCGACCGCGGGACAATCATCGAGCAAGGGACACATGACGAGCTCATCGCAAAGAAGGGACTGTACTACTTCATCAGCACGCAGCAGTTGAACCTGTGAGATGGGCGCCTGCGACGTCTAGTACCTGCAGTACCGAATGTACTGCCTCGCCATTCAGCTTGCTTCGACCGTTGAGGAAGTTGAGTTCGATCAAAAACGACAGGCCGACGAGATCGCCGCCGACGCGTCTGACCAACCCCGACGCCGCCCTGGCCGTGCCGCCTGTTGCGAGGACGTCGTCTACGATCAGCACGCGCTGACCCTGGCGAAACGCGTCCTCGTGAATCTCGAGGCCGTCAACGCCGTACTCGAGCGCGTACTCCTCGCGTTGTGTTTTCGACGGGAGCTTGCCAGGCTTGCGAATCGGGACGAAGCCGGCATTCAGGCGGCTCGCGACCGCAGCGCCCAGGATGAAGCCCCGGCTCTCGATACCAACCACCTGGTCGACGCGTTGGCCCGCATACGGGGCTGTCAGCGCTCCCACCATTTCACGAAATCCGTCGGCGTCGTTGAGGAGCGTCGTGATGTCGTAGAACAGAATCCCGGGCTTCGGGAAATCGGGAACGTGCCGAATCTTGGCTTTCAGATGTTCCATGTCGGTCAGCCGTCAGTCGACCGCAAATCCTACGTACCGTCCGGTTGGTGCGAGGCTGTCGACCTCGACGTCTTGCACGCGTGCGTGGGATGGCCCACGTCTCAACGCCGCCTCGAGTCGAGTCAGCGACTCGTCATCGCCCTCGGCGACGACTTCCACGCGGCCGTCGGCGAGATTGCGTACGATGCCCGTCAACCCTTCCCGCCGTGCGATGTCCTGGGTAAAGAAACGGAACCCGACGCCCTGCACCCGGCCGCTCACCACAAACCGGCGAGCTCCTCGCATCTCAGGCATTGTAGCCGAAGGGGTAAGATGAGCCGTGCATCCTGACCTGGAAGAAGCGCTGGCCTTCCACGAGGCGGTTCTCGCGGAAGGCTCCAAGGCCCTCGTCGGTTACGACCGTCCGAAACAGCTCGCCAACGTCGTCCTGCTCTCGGAAATCCCGACGACCTATGACAAGAAGGAGCAACGCCAGGTCAGCTCCGGCAATCTCTTGCTGCGCGGTGTGCCGGGGGTCGGCAAAACGTTTTTCGGCGTGATCCTGGCGGCCATCAGCAACGCGAAGTTTGCGCGCCTGCAGGGCCGCGCCGACCTGCAGCCGACCGAGGTCGTGGGCTTCCAGATGATCAATCCCGCCACCGGTGAGCTGGTCACTGAGTTCGGCCCACTCGCCGAGGCGGAGATTATTCTGTTGGATGAGATCAACCGCATTCCGCTCAAGTCTCAGAGCGCGTTTCTGGAAGGTCTTCAGGATCGAACCGTGACGGTCGGCAAGACAACATTCGAGCTGCCCGCCTTCAGCTTCGCGATTGCGACCATGAATCCGGTGGAGCTGGGACAGGGCACGTTTCCGCTCTCCGAAGCCGCAACCGATCGATTCGCCATCATGGTGAACATCGGCTATCTGCCGCCGGAGGAAGAACGAAAGCTGGTGAACTTCGACTTCAAGCGTATTCGTCTGAATCAGCTGATGGCGAAGGAGCGCATCATCGAGCTGCGCGCGGCCATCAACCAGCAGGTGTTTCTCCACGAAACGCTTGGCGATTACATCCAGCGCCTGGTCGCGGCTTCACGTCCGTACAATCCAGACATCGACTGGCGCACGCACTCCCCTTCCGAGCTCGTCGAACGTGGCGTCGATCTGGGCGCCTCGCCGCGGGCTATCATTTGCTTCGGCCGCCTGGCCAAGACCTGGGCGCTGCTGGTCCGACACCGCGATGAAGTCTATCCAGAAGACATTCAGGATCTGGCGCCTTACATCCTTGGGCACCGCATCTGGCTCGGGCCGCACGCGGCCAGTCATGGCCTGACGACGGAAGCGGTGATCGAGGACCTCGTTCAGCGGGTGCCGATTCCGTGAGGAGCCGGTCCTCTGCGTGGCCCGGAGTCGACCATGGCCACGATGTCGAGCCGCTGATCAGCCTGTCCGACGTCACCGAAGTCGAGCTGTTGATTCTCAAGCGGATGCGCGAGTTCACGATTGGTGAGCACGCGAGCCGCTTTCACGGGTCCGGCTTCGACTTCGTCGGGCTCCGCGAATGGCAGGCCGGCGATCGCTTCGAGACCATCGACTGGCCGCAGTCGTCGCTGACGAATTTCAGCCCGCTGATCGTCCGGGAGTTCGAGCAGCCCAGCACGTCGAGTGTCGTGATGGTCGCCGATCGGTCACTCTCGACCCGCTGCGGCATCGACGGCGTCCCGATCGCGGTGACCATCGCGCGTGCGCTCGCCACGATCGGCCTTTCGGCGGTATTCTTCCAGGACTCCGTCGGTCTCGTCACCTTCGACCACGAGTTCACCAAGCTCCAGGGGCTGCGGCCACGAATCGGCAAGGGTCAGGTCATCCACTGCCTCGATGCCTACCAGTTTGGCGAGGGCTTGCAGGACTTGCGGCACAGCGGAGACCTCGCGGCATCGATCTCGGGGTTTACGCGCAAGACCTCGATGGTGCCAATCATCTCGGACTTCCTGTTCGACGGTGTCGAGAATCTCGTGCGCGAGCTCGGGCACCTCAACTCCATCCACGACGTGTTTCTCGGCATCGTCGACGCGTCGTTTGCGTTCGAGCTTCCGGGCGTATCGGCCGGCTGGATCGAGGCCTTCGATGTCGAGAGCGGCCGCTCGCGCGTGATGTCGAGACGCGAGTTGAGGGCGATGGCGGGGCGTGTAAGCGAGTGGCAGGACGCGGTGGCGCAGAAGGCCAAGAAGGCCGGCCTGGATGCCCTGCGCCTCGAATCGGACCCCACGAAGTTCGACGTGACATTGATCGAATGGGTTGCGGAGCGGCGGCTCCGCAGGAGGTAGCAAACAGGTGCGACAGGTGCGACAGGTGCGACGGGTGCGACGGGTGCGACAGGTGCGACGGGTGCGACGGGTGCGGTGCGGCGTTCTGGGTCCGTGTGTTGCTGCCTTGGTGGTTCTAAGCAGCGGCGTGCTGCCGGCGCAAGTGCCGACGCCGCAGAACGTCGAGGTCGATCCGGTCACGTGCTGGTGGCGCACGAGTGCTGTGACGGTGCGGGTCGGCGAGACCTTTCCGATGGTGCTGACGTGTTCGGTGCTCGAAACCGATGCAGTGCGAGCGGTGGTCGATCGGTCGCGGCTGGGGGCGACGGCGGTGCAGTTCCCTCCCTACGAGGTCGTCGGTGGGTCGCAGCATCCCGATCACGTCACCGCCGGCCGCCGATTCATGCAGTACGAGTATCTGTTGCGGCTGATCTCAGAGGATGCGTTCGGTCTCGATGTGCCCGTGGCAGGGTTGGCCATCACTTATCGAATCGAAAGCCGGGTCGAGCAGGATGCGGCGGTGCAGGGTCGAGAACAGTCGTACGAGTTGCCGCCCCTGACAATCAGAGTCGCGTCGCTCGTACCCGAGAGCGCGCGCAGCATCCGTGAGTCCGCTGTGCCCTCGCTGGCGGACATCGCAGGCCGGGCTTTTCGGGCGCGACTGTTTCGAACCATCGCCCTGATCCTGTTTGGCATTGCGGGCTTGACCCTGGCAGTGGCGGTCGCCCGGTGGTTCCGCGAAGGCCGTTCCGCAACCGAACACGCCACTCGACATCTGCTGCCGAATCGTACGGTGCTCGGCACCGTTCGTCGTGAGCTCCAGGCGGTCGAGCGTGAGACCCGGGGCGCCGGCTGGTCACCGGAAGCGGTTTCACGCGCACTCGTGGCAGCGCGCGTGGTGGCGAGCTACGCTTCGGGCCGTCCGGTCGTGCAACGCATCGCGAACGGCGATGTGGCGTCGGGCGAGCTCTTGATGGTCTCGGGATGGCCGCTGCGCCGGCACGTGGCCGTCTCTGGCTCAACAACGACTGACGCGTCGAACACGGGGGTCAGAAGCACCGGAATTGACATGGACTCCGCATTGACGAGTCTGACCGCCGCCCGGTACGGCCGCAAGCCGTCGCTGGATGCCAGCGCGCTGGACGATGCGCTGGCGACGGTCCGCCGCTCGGCGGATCGTGTGGCGTCACGACACACATGGCTGGCGGAGACCTTCGACTCGCTGCGGGACGCCATCAAGGGCTGGAGACCAAGGGCGTGGGCGCGCTGAACGAGCTGCGCGCGCAGCTGGCGACGCTGATCGTCGAATCTCGCAGCGTGAGCCTGCAGGAGCTATTTTTCTCGGCCGAGTCCACGGCGCGACTCGCCGCAGTGCTGCTGGTTGGCCTCGCTGGATGCGTGTTGTTGCTGCGAGCGCTGACGCGCCGCTCCAGCGGACGAGGTCGGCTGGCGCTCCCGTCGCTGATTGAATGGGTACGGCCGCGGCGCGGTGCCATCTGGCGGCATGGCGCGCTCATGCTGGCGCTGGCAGGCATTCCGTTTTTTGCATTGTCCCTGGCTGATCCGAAGACCGCGCTCACGCGTGAAGACACGTCGTTCCCGGGGCGTCGAATCAGCCTGATGATCGACGCCTCCTCCAGCATGTTGTCGTCGATGCCCTCGAGCCGACTCGCGAAGGACGCGCCCAACGATGCGATGTTCTTCACGACCGTTGGCGCAGCGCGCTACTTCGTCGAGCTGCGAATGAAGGGCAAGTATCGCGACTTGCTCGCGCTCGTGGAATTCGGCGACCAGGCGTACGTGATCACGCCCTTTACGACCGACTACGAGAACATCCTCTTCAGCATGTCTCTGATCGGCGACTGGACCGAGTTCATGAGCTTCCCCGATCAGGGCACGGTGATTGCGAACGCGATCGATCAAAGCGTCGGCTTGTTTCGTGCCTTTGACGTCCTCGATGCCGCCGGCAACGCGATGGTGATCTTCTCGGATGGCATCGATGCGGAGGTCACCGAAGACGGCCGGACAGCCTACGACGTGCTCCGTGACGCGACGCGGGCAAAGATTCCAGTGTTTTTCGTTCGGACCGGCGTGCCGGGCCGGGTACCAGCCGGCGTATCCGACGAAGCCTGGGCGTCAGCGGTCGCCCGCACCGGCGGGAAGTTCTTCCAGGGCACCGACGAATCGGCGGTCATTCGTGCCGTACAGGAGATCGATCGCACGGCGGTCGGTCGGGTCGAGATGAAGCGCTACACCACCGAGCAGCCGCGCTACGCGGGTTTTGCGCTCATCGCGGCATCGCTCTGGAGTCTTGCGCTCGCGATGCGGCTCACCATGCCCTGGTTCCAAACCTTTCCGTAACCCTGCGAGGACGCCTCAATGAAATCGTTCGCCGCTCTTGTTCTCACAGCCATCATCGTTGCGCTCGCCGGTGTCGTGTTGTGGTTTGCGGGCGAGTCTGAGCGCCGTTTGGCCGACGCTGAGTACAGCCTTGTGACACTACGGTACCAACGGGCGGCCGCAGAGCTCGAGTCGGCGACGGCGGCCGGGGTACTCGACCCCATTCTGCGCCGCGTGAGCCCGGGCGCGGATGATGAGCGGGCCATCGCGCACTACTGGGACGGCGACTATCAGGCGCTGACCGGTTCGCAAGACCCCAAGATTCAGTTGCTGGCGGCCAACGCCGAGTATCGCGCGCTGCGCGCGGCGGGCGGGCCGTGGCAGGGGGTCGTCGGTCGGCTGGATGCGATTGCCAAACGCTATGCCGACATCATCCGCGCGGACGCCGCCAACGAAGAAGCGGCGTTCAACTACGAGTTCGTGCTTCGTCTGCGCGCGGTCGTGCTGAAGAGCAAACAGCCGCTGCCCGCTGGTGACGCGGCGACCGTGGACCTGACGGTGCACGGCGAGGCCGGCGCCCCCCCTCGTGACAGCGATGCGAAGAAGTTCAAGATGATTGTCCCGATGATGCCAGACGAGCGGCAGGAAGCCGAAGAAGCCGGGCGATCGGGCCAGAAGCTGCGCAAGGGGTAGCGTCACACGGTCGTGCCCACCACCCTCGATCTCACGGGCCTGCGATTTGCCGCGCCAGCGTTTCTAACGCTGCTCTGGATCCCGGCTGCCCTGCTGGTCCTCTGGGTGTGGCAAGCGTGGCGGCGTCGAGGCGACGTGAAGCGGATGCGCCGGCACCGTCAGCTACCCAACCAGCAGCGAACCGAACGACTGCCGCTGCTCGGCGACCTCGCCTACTGGTTCTCGCTGATTCTCGCGTTGTCGTTCGTGATCCTCGCCCTCGCGCGTCCGGTCGGCGTGGCCTCGATGGTTCGGACGAGCGGCATCGATCTCGTGGTGTTACAGGATGGTTCGGCATCGATGCGCGTCCGCGACGTCCAGGGCGACCGCTGGCGTCGCTCGATGACGTTTCTCCGGACGCTCGGCGAATCCCTCCAGTGGGCGGATGATCGCGTGGCCCTCGCCCTGTTCGCGACCATCGCGACTCCGCAGATTCGACTGACCCGCGACCCCAACACGTTCTTCTTCTTCCTCGATCACCTCGAAGGCGAGCCTCCGTTTCGCCTCGAAGACGACACGACGTGGGACACCAACATCGAACGTGGCATCTATTGGGGTCTGCGGCTCATCGATCGCGACGAGGAGATGCAGCAAGGGAAGGCCGGGCTGAAGCCCGGCCCCTCGGCTAGTCTGGGAGTCGGAAGGTCCGGGCCGGGAGGGTCCGCGCAACCGGGAAGGTCCGGGCCACCGGGAGCGTCCGGGCGACCGGGAGGGCCCGGGCTTCAGCCCGGGCGTGCTGCCCGCAATCCCCAAGCGTTCGTCTTGATCTCCGACGGTCAGGCCTGGAGCGGTTCGGTCGCGACCTCGCTGGCGCAGGCGCTGAAGCGAGGCATTCCGCTGTTCGTCATCGGCGTGGGCACCACCGCGGGTGGGGTGATCCCGGAACCCAACCGGTTGCCCGGTCGCGCGCCCGTCGCGTCGAGGCTCGATCGATCGTCGCTGGCCGTGATCGCGACCGCGGGCAACGGTCGATACTTCGAGATCAATCGGGAGAGCGATCGCGAGATTGCCAACGCGATCATCGATGCGACCCGCCGGCGCGCTGACGCCGGTGCCGTCGAGGAAAGCGCGCGCGAGCTGTACTGGACGGCGCTGCTGATGGCGGCTCTCTTCCTCGGGCTCGGTGTGCTCTTTCTCCGCGACCGCGCGTCTCTCGCGCTGCAGCTCGCGACCGCGGCGGGGATCCTGTTGATGCTGGCGCGGGTCAGTTGATGTCGGCGAATTCCTGAATCACAAACGCAACACGAAGGCCACGAAGGTCACGAAGCAAAACGAGTCTTCGTGTTCTTGAGTGCCTAATTCACCAACGGTGGCTTGGCCGCTGGTTTGTCCGGGGGTGGCGCCGGTTTCGCGTTCGGATCCACCGAGTCGACGCGCTCGCGCTTCAAGGCGGCATTCAGACGCGGGAGCTCCACTTTCTCAGTGGCGTTCATCTGTTGGAGCTGTTTCTCGAGCTCGGCGGAAAGCTCTTTGAAGACCTCGTAGGTCTGATCGGTCGGCCGATTGTCGGAGCTCTCGATGATGCCCATCAGCGCGGCAATCTTGTTGTTGAGGCGAATCGGATAATTCAGCGGATCTTGCCCACTGCGATTGCGCACCTGATAGATCTCCTCTTCGACCACGGCCAGCGGTTTCAGCAAGCCATCGGCGATTTTCTGGATTTCAGCGCGGCGCCGCTCCGGAACCTTGGACAGTCGATCGTTGACCTGATCGCGAAGCGATCGAATGCGGATGACGGCGGTGTTGGCGGTTGTCACGCGGTCGCGCACTTCAGAGGACAACTTGAACTGCTCGTGCAGGTAGGCTTCGGTGATCCCATCGGCTTTGAGCCGGGGGTCGAGACCGATCGTGAAATCGCGGCTCTTCGTCTCGCCCAGCGCTGTCACGCGAACGGCATATTTCCCCGGGGGCGAGGCCGGACCACGCTGTGGCTGTGCCGCCCACATGATCATCCCGGGAAACACGACGGCGCCCTCCTGCCGGAGATCCCAGGAGAAGCGATTCATGCCTTTGCGCGTGCCCACGCGAGGCGGGTTGGCACCGGAGAAACCTCCTCCGCCACCACCACCACCCGGCGTTGGCGGGGGATCCTTTGGCGACCCTCTGAAGGTGCGAAGCACCTTGCCCGCTTGGTCCAGGAACTCGACTCTCACCTCGTCTGCGTCTTTGCCGAGGAAGTAGTCGATGGCGATATTGTTGTCCAGGCCGCGCAACGGGTTGTTGGGCTCAAACACGTGGAGCGCTGCGCTCGTGATGTCGCCGGCGGCCTGTCGCAGCACGTTGATGTCGTCGAGAATGTAAAAGCCGCGACCATGCGTGCCGATGACGACGTCGCGCTCTTCGACCACGATGCCGTGAATCGGCGTCACCGGGAGATTGAGCCGAAGCGACTGCCACGACGCCCCGTCGTTGAACGAGATGTAGATCCCGGTTTCGGTTCCAACGTACAGGAGCCCGCGTCGCTTTGGATCTTCACGGATCGTGCGCGGAAAGTCGTTGTCCGGAATTCCGGTGACGATCTTCTGCCACGTCTTGCCGAAGTCAGCCGTCTTATAGACGTAAGGGCGCCGGTCACCTTGCTGATACCGATTGCCGGCGAGATAGGCCACGCCGTTCTGGTGTGGTGACGCTTCGATCAGGCTGATGCGCGTGAAGTCGGGCAGATCGGGTGGCGTCACGCGTTCCCAGGTCTTGCCGCCGTCGCGAGTCACGTGGACCCAGCCATCGTCCGATCCGGTCCAGATGGTGTTGCCGTCCTGGCGAGACGGCGCGATCGTAAATACGACGGCATAGGTTTCGACGCCGGTTTGATCCTTGGTGATCGGTCCCCCCGATGCCTGCATTGTCTTGGGGTCGGAGCGCGTGAGGTTGGGGCTGATCTTTTCCCAGCGCTGCCCACCGGTCGTCGTTCGCCACACATGCTGCGACGAGGCGTACAACGTGGCCGGATCGGTCGGCGAGAACACGATCGGGAACGTCCACTGGAAGCGTTCCTTGATATCGACCGACGACCATCCCATCGGGTTGTTGGGATAGATGTGGATCGCGCGCTGTTGCCCCGTGTCGCGATCGAGTCGGCTCAGGTAGCCGCCGTAACTCCCCGCGTAGAACACCGCAGTGTCCTTCGGATCGGGCGCGATGTATCCGCTCTCACCGCCGCCCACGGCGTAGAAGATGGGCGGCAGGCTGCCCTCGCCCGCCCCTGGGTTGTTCTGGCTGCCCACGCAGGCCGTGCTGTTGTCCTGCTGTGCGCCGCACACGTGGTACGGCACGTGACGCGTGGTGAAGACATTGTAGAACTGACCGGTCGCGTAGCCTTGACCCGACCACGTGCGACCACCGTTGACCGAAACGTTGCCGCCGCCGTCATTGGCCTGAACCATCCGCTTGTTGTCGGTGCCGGAGATCCACAGGTCGTGGTTATCGCCGTGCGGTACGCGGATCTGTTGAGTGTTGGGGAACGTTTTCCCGCCGTCGGTGGACTTGAAGAACTGAACGTTGAGCACGTAGACCGTGTCCTTCTCAACCGTGTCAGCCACGATGTGCGTGTAATAGAAGGCGCGCTGGCGAAGGTTGCGATCCTCGTTGGTCTTCCGCCACGTTGCGCCGGCGTCGTCCGAAACGAAGACTCCCCCGCTGTCGTTTTCGATGATGGCGTAGACGCGATTGCTGTCCGCGCCTGACACCGACACCCCAACCCTGCCCCAGAGGCCCGACGGCATCCCGGCGTTCTTCGTGATCTCGGTCCAGGTCGTGCCGCCGTCGGTTGACTTGAACAAGCCGCTGCCAGGGCCGCCACTTTCCATCGACCACGGCGTGCGATACACCTGCCAGAGCGCTGCGTACAGCACGTCCGGATTCTTCGGATCCATCGACAGGTCGATCGCGCCGGTTCGATCGTCTCGAAACAGCACCTTTTCCCAGGTCTTGGCGCCGTCCTTGGAGCGATAGACCCCACGCTCGGGATGTGCGTCGTAGGTATGCCCGAGCACGGCCGCGTAAACGATTTCGGGATTCTTCGGGTGGACGCGAATCTTGCTGACCACTTCGGTGTTGCCGAGACCGGCTTGTGTCCAGGTCGCGCCGGCGTCAGTCGACTTGTAGACGCCGTCTCCCTGGATGATGTTGCCGCGGAAGCACGACTCGCCCATTCCGGCGTACACCACGTCTGGATTCGACGGCGCAACGGCAAGCGCTCCCACCGAAGAGGTCTTGAAATGCGCGTCGCTGACCGGCTGCCAGGTCACGCCGTAGTCGGTGGTCTTCCACACACCTCCGCCGACTGCCCCGAAGAAATACTCGGCCGGTCGCGCGTCGCTTCCAGCCACTGCGATGGAGCGGCCACCACGATCGGGGCCGATGCTTCGCCACCGCATGCCCGAATACAGGCTGTCGTCGACCGTTGTCGCCGCCTGGGCGGCTGGTTGGACGGCGCTCTGCGCCTTGACTGAATCGACGAGCGAGGGAGTCGCGATCGTGACCCCGACCAGCGACGCAATCGCGACGCCGATTGTTACTCGTCCATGCAACGATGTGTGCGCAGATGCCATATGGTATGTATGCGTCGACAAGAGGCCCCGGCACCAGGCCCGGCACCAGTGTCCGGGCGACGATCATAGCGTATCGCTGTTGAGCGGACTGCCGCGGAATTGAGTTTGCAGCCTGGTTCAAAATGGTTCAACTCAACACGTCATCGTATTGGGCCGACACGACCCCAACTCAGGCGTTTCCGTCCCTCGATCGCGACCTTCGAGTTGATGTCGCCATAGTCGGCGGCGGAATCACGGGCATCACCGCCGCCTACCTTCTCAAATCGGCCGGCGTCAACGTGGCGGTTCTCGAGCGTTCGAGGTGTGCATCCGGAGATACCGGGTACACGACGGCGCACCTGACGATGGTCACCGATGCCCTGCTCACCAGCCTGATCAAACACTTCGGGCGCGATACGGCGACCGCCGTCTGGGATGCCGGGCTTATTGCCATCGATCGCATCGAAGAACACGTGCAGACCGAAGCCATCGACTGCGATTTTCGGCGCGTGCCAGGATTTCTGCACGAGGCGCTGGCTGGATCGGGCCTTCCACCTTCGGAGCTCGAGCGGCAGGTGCACGCTGCCACCGAGTTGGGCTTCGGGGCCTCGTTCGTGCGACAGATCGCGCCGCTTGGCGTGACGGGTGCGCGGTTTGACGGGCAAGGGCTCTTCCATCCAAGGAAATACCTTGACGGATTGCTCCGAGCGATCCCTGGAGATGGCAGTCACGTGTTCGAGCACACCGCGGTGGACGACGTCAACGAGTCGTTCACGTTGAGAGCTGGACCGCACAAGGTCTCTTGCGACTACGTCGGTACTCGGCACTCATACACCGCGCGTGGGCAAGCAAGGCATGGTGGCTGCCACAGTCATGCAGAGCAAGCTGGCGCTTTACAGCTCCTACGCGATCGCCGGCCGGCTGCCCGCCGGTCGCATTGCAACCGGGCTCTATTGGGACACGGCGGATCCGTATCACTACTTGAGAGTCGAGTCTCAGCCCGGTAGCGATTTCGCCATCTTCGGCGGCGCCGATCACAAGACCGGACAGATCGAGGCCACGGCGGCGTGCTACGACTCGATCGAACGGACTCTTCGTCGGTTCGCGCCAACCTTCGAGCTCACGCACCGCTGGTCTGGCCAGGTCGTCGTGAGCGTGGATGGCCTCCCATTCATCGGAGAAACGTCGCCTGGCCAGTTCGTCGCGACGGGTTTTGGCGGCAACGGCATGACCTTCGGGACCATCGCGGGAATGATGGCTCGGGACGCTGTTCTCGGCCGCGCCAATCCCTGGCGGGAAATCTTCGATCCCGGTCGCACCAGCGTTCGCGCGGGCGCGTGGGACTACGTCCGCGAGAACACGGACTACCTCTATTACCTGATTCGCGACCGCGTGGCGTCACGGCACCCCAGGACCTTGCGAAGTCTGCGCCCAGGTGAGGGTCGAGTGATTGACATGGATGGTCGGCTCGTGGCGGCTTCACGTGACGCTCGGGGCGTCCTCACCCTGCGGTCCGCCATTTGCACGCACATGGGATGCGAGGTCCACTGGAATCAAGCGGAGATGACTTGGGATTGTCCATGTCACGGCTCGCGATTCAAGGCCGACGGATCCGTCATCTCTGGACCTGCCGACAGTCCATTGACCGCCGAAGGCGACTAGACGTCCCCGCGGAGCCGGGCAAAACAACATAGCCTTGGCGAAGCGGAGTTTCCGAGGCATCTGTTCTCGCCGGTTTGACGCGGGGCTTTGCAAGTTATCTGGCGCGGGCGAGCAAGACGAGGCCGATCGCGTTCCAGCACAGGATTCGAATGCGCCGGATGAGGGCAAGGGTCACGCCGCCCGTCGGATCGAGCGAGAGTGCGCGTGCCACGAGTGCAGTGACCAGCTTCGTCCACGCCGAGGCGGTAGGGGACGAACTTGAATGCGACGGCGATCAAACGCCCGGTCGTTTCGAGCACGAACGCGTCAGCCAACGACGTCGCCGACCCTCCGGGGAGCAGTCGCAGGACGAGAAAGACTTCGACCACCGCCACCGCGTGAAACAGTGCTTCCCAGCCCAGGACGGAGGCGATCGACCGCATGGGCCAACGAATCATGCCGTAGAACTGAGCCTCGATATGCGCCAGTTGATCGAGCGATTGTCGCCCTCGACCTGTCCACGACGCCAAAATGCGCGCCACGCGTGACACGAGCGCTGGTTGATAGCGCGCGGACACCACACCTGCGAGCGCGGCGAGCACGGTGCCGGCGAGGATCGCCTGAACGGTCAGTCGCAGGCCATCGGGAACGTTGGTGCGGCTCAGGAACACCATCGCGCCGGCTGCCAGCATCGCGACGACGGAGGCGATGTAAAACGTGTTCTCGAGCGCAACCGAGGCGATGGCCCCGGCCGTGGACAAGCGGGCCCGCATCATGAGCACCTTGGCGGGCTCGCTCGCGAGCACGCCGAGAGGCGTCAGATTCCCGAGCGCATCGCCCGCCAATACGGCACTCAAGAAATCCGGCATGCGGAGTTCGGGGTTCTGAGTTCCGGTGGTGTCTCTTTCGAGCGCGCGGACGCACGCCATCCAGGCCCGTGCGCGGGCGCCGAAGCGTATGCCCCCAAGGATTACGACCACGACGAACCACCAGCCGACAAACCCAAGCCCGGCCTGCACATCGGCCCAGCCGACACGTTGGACGGTCACGACGAGCAGTGCCGCGCCGATCGCGGCAAGGACGAGGTTCAGAATTGTCTGTCGCGGTGGGCGGGTCTCGGACGGGAGCGGTTGCGGCACTGGTCCGCGCACGATTCTATCGCGCCGGTCTCTGAGTCTCTGAGGCCTGTACGTGGCTCCGTGCCTATGAAGCGCTGGTCTGCGGTGCGCTCCCCGCCTTTTGCAACGAGGGCTGGAGGAAGCGATCGATCTCTTCATCCGTGAGCGTCGCTTCGTTGACTGCCGCGAGCGACTGCTTCGCACTTTGATACTGCTCTCGATCGGCCGGCGGCGCGCTGTCGTAAATACGGTGCAGTTTCTCCATCAGGTAGTCGCGCCGGTCACGGGCCACTTCCACGCTGAGGACGCCGTCCTTCAGGTCTGAGAGCACGCTGCGATATTGTTCGCGCAGAAGCCAGAGCTGCGTGCTGCACGCACGGTGGGCGATGGCGGTCCGCTCGAAATCAAAGGCCAGGCGCAGGACGAGAACACCCATGGCCAGTGCAGCGGCGACCGCCGCGGCAATCGCGTACTGGGGATTGACCGTGAACGCTACCACCGCAGATGCGACTGCCGTCGTCAGCATCAAGACCGCCTCGGCGGCCTTGAGCCAGCGATCCCAGCGGGAGTGCCGATTCGCCGTCGTAGCGTGGGCCCTGTGACTGTAGACGACGTGACCGAACGTCAGGCGCAGATGGTCAGTGAGTGAAAGTCCAAACACGAAGCCCCCTTCTTGATGATGACACCTGTCGGTCGCGCACCGGCAGGGGGACATCCGGCGTTTCAGCAGTTATAACACGGGGGTTCTTCACGGTGGTTCTTTACGATGGTTCTTTACGATGGTTCACGCTGGTTCTTTACGATGGTTCACGATGGTTCTCAACCTGCCGTGAGCACTTTCGTGAAGAACTTTCGTGGTCGAACCCCCGTCGAGAACCTCCGTAAAGAACCTCCGTAAGAACCTCCGTTAAGAACCTCCGTAAAGAACCCTCGTGCAGCCCCCCGGTTATCTAGCCGCAGGCGGCAGTCGATCAAGTCGCCGCTGAATCGTTTGGAACTCCTGCGAATCCCGTCGTCCGCCCGCCAGGCGATTCGCGTCTTGCTGCAAACGACGCACGCGGTCGGCTGGCGCGGGATGCGATGAGAAGAAGGTCTGAACCGAACCGGGATCGCGACCCTGCTGGGCGCGCAGGATCTGGAGGAACTCGACCATCCCGCGCGGGTCGTAGCCCGCGCGCTTCATGTATTGCAGCGCCTTCACATCTGCTTCGCGTTCGTCATCTCGACTGAACTTCATCATCGTTGCCTGCGCAGCGAATCCTGCGCCCAACTGGGCGATCTGGGCGCCGGTCCCGTCACCGAGGAGGGCGGCGAGCAAGCCGAGGCCGACATTCGCGACCGTGCCCTTACTAATCTGTTCGGCCGCATGGCGATTCGCGATGTGAGCGACTTCGTGTGCGAGCACGCCCGCCAACTGAGATTCGCTGTTCGCGGTATCGATCAGCCCACGATGAACCCAGACCGGACCGCCTGGCAGCGCAAACGCGTTGGCGTCGCGATAGTTCGCGACGTCGAAGCTATAGGGGTACCGCGGACCATCCGCGGTGGCGGCAATTCGACGACCTAAGTTGTCGATGTATCGGTTGACGGTCGTATCGCGGAGCTCGGGGACCTGTTGACGCACTTGTTGTTGCGCCCGGCGCCCGATGGCGACCTCGTCGTTCACCGAGATCAAGTTGAGCGCACCAATCGCCGTGGAAGCCCAGAGCGTCAGCGCGAACGCGCCGAAGAGCCTTTTGCGCATCATGTCCGGACTCAGATCAAGCGTCGTGCCACACGCCTCGGAACGCTAAACACGCGAAAATCCGGCGGTTCGCGCCGTTTTGGGTCATCTGGCGTCTCAGGCACTGACCTCTCGAGGGTTCACTCGATGGCTCATTCGGGTGAGCGTCGCGTTTGCGACGATCGCATTGGTAGCTCAGGTGCGGTGGGCCGTGCCGTGAAATCAAATTTTGTCGCCGTCCCAACGAGTTGTGCATCTCGGCCAACTGCAAGCGGCGAATGGCCGTCGAAAGACGCATCGGTGTTTACTTGCCCAAAATTGAGGAGGACTATGCGCATTGCTCGAGTCGCGAGCCTGGTGGGGTTGATGATCGTGGGTTCGGCGGCCACTTCGTTTGCTCAGGAGCCCGGCGACGTCGGGCTCTCGATGGGGTACCCCACGTCCGTTGCGGTAATCTGGCACGTCACTAGTCGCGTGGCGATCCGACCGGAAGTGTCGCTGAACTGGACCTCGACCGAGCTTGAGATCGGCCTTCCGATCGAAGGCGGCGACACGTCGACGGACACTTTTTCGACGACCGTCGGCGTGAGCGCATTGTTTTACCTCAACACGACCGATCGCCTGCGGACATATGTCAGTCCTCGGGTCACCTACGTCACTACGTCGATAGACACCGACGCGCCCTTCACTTCGAATCTCGAGCGCACACTCGACGGGTTTCAGTTCGCGGGGTCGTTTGGCGCACAGTTTGCCGTGGGCGATCGCTTCAGCGTGTTCGGTGAGGTCGGGCTTGCTTATTCGGCGACGACGGCCACGATTGGATCCCCGCCTATTGAAGCGGAGACTCGGATGCGTAGTTTCGGCACGCGGACGACAGCGGGGGTGACGTTCTATTTCTAGGGCACAGGGCACAGGGCAACAGGGCGCAGGGCGCAGGGCGGGCCTAGGGCGCAGGACGTAGGGCGCAGGGCGAAACCCTTCCGTCAGGGCCGCAAGATCAAAACGGTGATGGACTCCGAAAAGCTCGTGCGACGTGACGTTCGAGCGCGTCGTAGCACTCACCTGGCGTGCCGACGACGTGTGCGACGACGGTTCCCGAGGCAAATGACCGCGCCGGGGAGCCGTCCCTGGGCTTCTTCAGGCCAGCAAACGCGGCGCGCGCTTTGGCCTCCGATGTGAACGCTAACGCGAACACGGCAACGCGTTGATCGGGTCCGGAATAAAACGCTGCGTAGCCTGAGTGCACGTGCTGGGCGACCAGACTCATGTAGCGGGACGCCGATCTCCCGCTCAGCGGAGGGCCGTCCGGACCGGTTGGCAGGCCGAATGTCTGTAGCCAGATTCGTCGGATGACTAACCTGTCTTCGCCAATCCAGGGATTAGCGTTGATCGGGAAGCGCCACCATCCTCCAGAGTCCACGCTCCCGTCATCTCGTCGAGTTACCGGATCGACGACTTTCGCACAACTCTGTGGCGGAGTCGGTATGTCGGCAAGCGTAGAGAAGACGATTGGAGGTTGTGCCTGTGCCGCCCGTGTCCGAATGCCGCCGAAGCCCGCGGCGGCACCACTCGTCGACGACTCAGGCGCGCCACCCACAGCACATGCGATCAGCAAAGCGAGGGTGGCTGGGAACCGCGCCATGTTACGCGCGAAGGAGTTACCGGTATCTCGAGGGAAGGTGGTCGGGGCGATAGGATTTGAACCTACGACTTCTCGGTCCCGAAGCGGGACTACATGATGGTCGGTTCACGTCCAACCGCGGTTTTATTGGTTTTTGTGTCAACCATCACAGCCGACTGAGGCGACTTTCGCCCCCCTGTTTTGGATTTGGTTCCACGGCGTTGCACACCGGCGCGGTACGCGTCGAAGGCGGCCATGGCGTCGTGCTGTGTTTTGAGCGTGCCCGACAGATAGGTGCTCGTCTGGGCGATGTTGGTGTGGCCGAGCCAGTCGCGCACGACGTGCAACGGGACGCCGCCTTCGAGCCAGCGGCTGCCCGCGTCCCGTCTGAGATCGTGGAAGTGCAGATCGATCGCGTCCAGCGCGGCGCGTGCGTCCGGTGTCAGGCTCGCCGTCTTCGTCACGGTGGGCGTATAGCCGTGGGCCTTGAGCACCGCGGTCTCCCACGCCCGACTGATGTCCTTGACCTGCTGGCCGATGCCGTTGCCGAAGACAAACGCGTGCGCGGGTAACGGCTCCCCGTCTGGGTCGAAGCGGCGCATCTCAAGAATCGCGCGCAGGCGTGCCGAGATCGGGATGCGTCGATCCGTCTTCGTTTTCGTCTTCGCCGCAGGCAACAGTAATTCCGCCTTCGGTGCCCATGTGACCGTCTGTCCGTCCACGGTCACGCCTTCAACCTGCCACCATGCCAAGCTGAGAATTTCGCCGCGACGCATCCCCGTTTCCAAGGCGCATTCCACGATGGCGCGCAAGTGTGGCGCGCACACCCGCAGGAGTCGGGCCTCCTCGTCGGTGTCCACGTTGAGGCGGCGCGTGCGCGTGGCCTCGTCGCGTTTCGCGATGGTGACCACGGGCTCGGCGTTGCGCTTGAAGGGGCTGGCCGTGACGTAGCCTGTACGCACCGCCCAGTTGTAGAGTGCACGCAGGGATTGCAGGTTGCGATTAGTCCCCGTCGTGCCCGTCTGCGTGCGGCGGACTTCGCGGAAGCGTTCGATCGTGTCGGTTACGATGTCGGTCAGACGCCAGTCGCCCAGTGCCACGCTGCCACCGGTCGGATGCGGTAACACGGTTCGGTTGATGGTGTTCACGGCATAGACGAATGCCTGGGCCGTGGTCGGCTTCTGCACGCGGACGTACCGTTCCACGTAGAGATCCGAGAGCTGGCGCAGCGTCATGTCGGTCACGGGCGCCGGCTGGCCGAACCGTCCTTCCTTGATCGCAATACGAAGCTTCCCGGCTTCCGTCTCTGCCTCGGTCTTATTGTCGATGTGTCGCGCGAAGTGCTTGTCGAGCGACAACCGATGGTGCGTGCCCTGCCACTTGAACGCGAAGTGCCACCCGTGTGGACACTTGGCCCACCCGCGACGTGGGCAGTCGCACCGCTTGGTTAATCCGTGATGTCGCTGTCGTGTCATCGTGTCCTCCGTCGACGGATGGCGGCGCGCTCGCGCTTGCGGCGCTCGTTGGCGCGCTTCGTCTTCATGTAGGTGCGGCTCTGGCACCGCACGGAACAAAACTCCCGGCGAAACACCTTCACATAGAGGCGGTCGCAATCCGGCGCGGTGCAGATCCGGATCTGCGACAAGCCCACCTGCATGAGCAGCGACATCAGTTGCAACACGATGACGTCGCGCACGTCGCCCTCGACGGCGCCGCCGACATACGGACCCGTCGCGGAGAACGTGAACGGGTGCTGCGTGGTGATCCCGCTGGCCCACGTGCTGGTGCCCTGTGTCTGGATCACCGACCGGAGAAAGGCGAGCAGCTCGGCGCGCACGACGGCCACCACGGCGGGCGTGAGTTGGCGCGGGGTCGTGGCGTCACCCATCGCCCGCATAAACGTCTCGGTGGCGAAGAATGGCCCCTGGTGGAGCAACGACAGACAGGCCCCGTAGTGGCGACCGGGCTCGTCCTGCATCAGATCCCGCACCGCGGCGACCAGGACGGTTTCAGGGCTGTTATGTTTTCTAAACGTTTTGGAGGTCACTTTTCCGTCCTGCCCTTGGCGTCATTGGCGGTCCACGGCGCCGCAGCCGAGACTATACTGCCGTTAACGTTGCGTGTGCAAGCACACAAAAACACAACAGGCCACGGAGCATATATGCAGGACGTTATTCAGGCGACACCGACCACCGATTGGCTGACGCCGCTGCAGGCGTGCCCAGTCGCGCAGTGCGGCGTCAAGTTGCTCTATCGCGAAATCAAAGCGGGGCGGCTGCGCGCGGCCCGCGTGGGTGGCCGTCGTGATCTCCGGATTCATCGACGGTGGATTGATGAGTGGCTGGAACGATCCGCGGAGATCGTGGACGTGGCGCCACGTCGTCGCACGGCGACTGAGAAAAAGGCGGTCAGCCGTGGCCCTTCGGAGGCCGCCTAAACACGGCGAAGCGCCCGCGGTGCCTTCCACCTGGGCGCTTCACTCACATGAAGGGTGTGGCTTCACATGAGCATTGAGAACTTACCACAGGACCAACCCGACCCGGATGCACCGGCCCGACTGGCGCCACTGCTCATCAAGGCGTGGCATCAAATCGCGGCGCTACAGGACGAGCTCGACGAGATGGAGGCTGACAAGACGGCCTACCGGGAACTCGCGCAGCAGGCGATCCACGCATTGCACGACCTGACCGAGCGTCACCAGCGACAGACGGCGCGCTACCGCGAACTGCTCGAGGAACATCGGACGCAGCGGAGGGCGGCATGAAGGTGATGCGCTCCTCGTCGATCGATTGGGGCACGAATACCGGGGCCGACTCGCACGATCAGAAGAAGGAATCGCAGGCCACCGCGATTGTGCGTCTTGTCAACGAGGCTGACTGCGAGTTGTGGCACACGCCGACAGGCGATGGCTGTATCACCATCCGCGTTGACCATCATCGTGAGCACTACCCCCTGAGCTCGAGAGGGTGTCGCGACTACATCTCGCACGTGTACTTCACCGATACGGGCAAAGCGCCCAACGCGAGCGCCCTCCAGGATGCGATCAATGTCCTCTCCGGTTCCGCCCGGTTCGATGGTGCGGCCCATGATGTGCACGTACGCATTGCTCGTGGTGATGATGACCGGGTGTATCTCGACCTTGGTGATGCCCAGTGGCGTGCGGTTGAGATCACCCGCGATGGCTGGCAGGTGATCACCAATCCACCCGTTCGGTTCCGTCGGCCTCGGGGCCTCCTGCCTCTGACGGAACCTGAACGCGGCGGGTCCCTCTCCGACTTGCGTCCGTTTGTGAACGTGGCGACCGACGCGGACTTCCTGTTGATGGCATCGTGGCTGTTGGCGGCGCTCCGCGGCCGGGGCCCGTATCCGATCTTGGTCTTCATGGCCGAGCAAGGCTCCGCGAAGACTACGAACACCAGGGTGCTCCGCCGACTCGGTGATCCGAACGACGCCGACGTCCGTCGTCCGCCCCGCAACACCGAGGACCTCATGATTGCGGCCACGAACGGGCACGTGGTGGCCTTCGATAATCTGTCCCGTTTAACGGAGGAGCTATCCGACAACCTCTCGGTCCTGGCCACCGGGGGCGGGTTTGCGGTGCGTCAGCTCTACACCAACGCCGAGGAGCAGATCTTCAACGCGATGAAGCCCATCATCCTGAACGGGATCTCGCAGGTGGCGACCCGCGGTGACCTGTTGGACCGCGCCATCGTCATCACGCTGCCCCCGATCCCGGAGGAACGGCGGAAAGACGAGGCAACCTTCTGGGCGGACTTCGATCGCGCCCGCCCTCGAATTCTCGGGGCGCTCCTAGATGCCGTGGCTATCGGGCTCCGACACGTCGGGGCCGTCAGGCTCGAGCGTAAGCCGCGAATGGCTGACTTCGCGATCTGGGGTGTGGCCGTGGAACCCGCATGCCCCTGGCCAGAGGGCACCTTCCTCTGGGCGTATGCCGGCAATCGTCAGGGGGCGGTCGAGGCGATTCTCGACGGGGACCCGCTGGTGGACGCGGTCGAGAAGATCGCCCCGTGGGAAGGAACGGCCTCCGAATTGTTACAGGTCCTCAGCATGAAGGTCCCCGAGGCGATCACCACGCGCAAGGACTGGTTCTCGAAACCGCGCCAGGTGTCCGATGCCCTCCGTCGTCTCGCGCCTGGACTGCGCAGAATTGGGATCGATGTCACCTTCGAACGGGATGGAAGCCGCAGAACCATCCACATTGAAAAGGTATGTCCGGATGCGTCATCTTCGTCACCTGCGTCACACGGGCCGGAAAACCAGGGTAGTCCTCATGACGATAGATGTGAGGCACTCCTAGATTCGTCACCGCTATCGTCACAAAAACCCCCCAACATTTTCGGGCGTGCTGACGATGGTGACGCAGATGACGAAGCAGAACACACCTTTCGATTCGACCCCACGAAAGCGTTCGTCACGGAGCCGAAGTCATGACGAGGACCCCACAACGAACGCTGCCGTTCGATGACATGGTCGTCCCGGACCCGGTGACGCCCCCGCTCAAATGGGCCGGCGGAAAACGCTGGCTCGTCCCGACACTCCAACCCATCTGGCAACCGCACCAATCCCGACGACTCGTGGAACCGTTTGTCGGTGCGGCGGCCGTGGCTCTCGGCCTGCAGCCGACACGTGCGCTGCTGAACGACGCCAACCCCCATGTGGTGAACTTCCACCGGTGGATTCAACGCGGGCTCACGATTGAGTTGGAGTTGCTGTACGACCAAGCGCGGTATTACCAGTATCGCGATCGCTTCAATCGCCTGGCCGTGAACGGCGGGCGCGACACGGCGGAGGCGGCGTCCCTGTTCTACTACCTCAATCGATCCGGCTTCAACGGGCTGTGTCGCTTCAACCAGTCCGGCGCCTTCAACGTGCCATTCGGCCAGTACAACACGGTGGCGTACGCGCGGACGTTCCCGGCGCATCACGAGGCGTTCGCGAACTGGACGTTCACGACCATGGACTTCGCAAGCCTGCTGCTCGAGGCCGATGATTTCGTGTACGCCGATCCGCCCTATGACGTGGACTTCACGTCCTACGGGCCAGCGATGTGGCATGGCTGGGCTGATCAGGTACGGCTCGCCGAATTCCTGGCGCGTCATCCCGGGCCCGTGGTGGCGTCGAACCAAGCCACCGACCGCGTCATCGACCTGTATCGCCAACTAGGGTTTACGTTGCAGGTCGTCGAGGCGCCGAGGCGTATCAATAACACTGGCGATAGGACACCAGCGAACGAGCTGCTGGCGTTTCGGAACTGCCGTTCTGGTGACGCCCGTGCGTGAGCTCGACAGCCGTCGCCTCGTGTCACGGGTGAAGGGCCGACCGGCGCTCGAGCGCCGCATGCGCTCGCTGCTCCTGGCCGTGGGACGGTTTGCAAACTACCGCGCGTTTACCAGTCGCGATAGGCGCTGGGCTGCTGCAGTCGTCGATCGCTTGCAGCCCCTGCTGCGTGACGATGCGCCGCAACGCACCGGCGAGGGGGAGGGGGGGCACGATCAAGGGTTGTAGGCTCTTGGGCTCAAACCACCTCCGGGGACGATACAAGTTTTCGCATACACGGGTGCAAATCGCGAGGCTCTGAGAAATGACGAAACGCACATGGAGATTCCAGTCGCTGCGGGGTGAGGCGACCGCCGTGATGGCGTCGGCGCCGAGTTACCGGGCGGCGGCGAAGGCGTTGGGGGTGAATCTCAGCACGGTCGTGAGGTGGCGGCAGCAGGGCAAGGTGCCAGCGCCTGGCGGCCGGCGTGGCGCCGCCGCGGGACCGCCCCCGTCGCCGGAGGGTTGGGCGGCGTCGGTGCGTTCGGCGTACGACCTGAATGCCACGGAGCTGGAGCTGGTGGGCCTGGCTGAGGCCGCGTTGGCCCTGGCTCGAGACGCCCAGCAGCCCCCGGCGATCCGGCTCAACGCGTCGTCACGTTATCAGTCGTTGGTGCGACAGCTCGACCTGGAGGTATCCCCTGATGGCGAAGTTGAAACGCCCGCCCCTCGCCGCCCCTGGCCTCGCCCCGTCCTCAAGTGATGCGCCGGCGGTGCGCGGGCGGGAGGTTGGCGGGCCCAACGATCCGAGACAGGTGCTGTATGGGCGGCCCACGTTGACGCCCGCGATGACCTTCTTTTTGATGACCGGGCGATGGGCCGATGCCAGGTTACCGGGCTGGGTCTCGGCAGCACAGGCGGGCCTGTACGGTGAGCCGACGCCTGAGGCGGTGTGGGCGGAGCAGGCCGAGTCGCTGGTCAGCGAGGCGCGTGCGGCTGGCTTTGAGCCGTATGGGCTGACGAAGAAACGGCCACGAGGCGCCGCGGTCGAGCAGTGGCGTGCGGCATTCCTCGATGCGCACCGCTACTAACGTCGCGACTGGGCCGACGCTCGAGGACCTCATGCGCGAGCTCGTCGAGATTCGCCGGCTGCTCGAAGAGCGACGGCCGGCGCCACTGAGTCGCGACGACATGGGTCGGCTCGCGCGGATTTTGCCGGCGGTCGTGGGTGCCTGGGGATCGGAACCGTTTGCGAGGCGTGACCTGGCCGCGGATCCCGGCGTCCGTGTCGTGCTGCGTGGTCTGTCGGTCAAACAAGTCAGCAAGCTCTTATCGCGCGGCGCCGGCACTCCGATCAACGGGCTCGTGATCGAACGTGCGGGCCGCGAATTGCCTGTGTGCCTGTGGCGCATCGTGGCCTGTTAAACACAAGTGTGGCGCTCGAGCTCGGCGAGCGCGGCATTGACCTCGGCGACGTGCAAGGCTGGCTCGGACACAAGCACGTCCAGACCACGCGCAAGCACTACGCGCCCGTGCTGGTCAGTCGATTGAAGCAGGCGAGCCAGAGCTTGTCCGGTCGATTCGGCAGTTGGGAAGCGACTCCCGAGGAGAGCGCCTCACAAGAGACGGCCGATTCAGCGGACGTGGTTCACTAACCGCGTGGGGAGCGACAGTCGGTAGTGGGCTAACGCCGTGTTGCTGCCGGTAAAGTGATCAAGTTTCAGGGCTTGCCGGCAGCGGGCGAGGAGATCGTCCCCTCGAAGGAACCGGTGGTCAAGCCGGCGACCTGTTCGACCAATCGTTCGACGGTGAAGCTCCCTGTTGCGCCGGCGAACCGACCTGTACCCCCCGTGATGGTCGCGGTTTCTACAACGGAGAGAACGCCAGGGGTGGCCGTTAGGCTGGCCTGTCCGGTAAAGCCAGCGGTGAGCGTGTCGCCATTAGCCGCAGTGAACTCGTAGGTCCCGGTCGAGGTCCTGTTCGTGGCGTTCACGACGTGCGGGATTTCTACGGTAAAGCGACCCAGGTGCGTAGCGTTGCCCGTGCCTTCGAGTGAGACAGACAAAAACGGGGGCGTAAGCGGCGTAATGGTGAAGCTTCCTTCCAACCTCCCCTTGAACGGCACTTCCTGGTCCTTGGAGAGAAGACCCGCGCCGGTTGCGTTCGCGTCCGACGACGCGATGGACGGCTTGGCGGACGAGAGAGACGTCGGACTGGTTGGCGTAAGTTGACTACAGCCAACGAACAGCGCGACACCGACCACACCAACAGAGGTGAGCGAGGCATGCATTGAGGGCTCCTTTTCGGCAGACGTGAACGCAGGGCCAAGCGGGTTTATTCGGCGCGGCGACACTAATACCAGAGCCGGACTCAGTGCAACACCAAAAGTATGAGGATGATCGGCCCTGCCAAGGGCAGAGCACGTGGTTAAAAGCCCTCGTTGGGATTTTGATCTTCGGCTGGCAGAGTAGGCTGGCAGAGGCCGAAAACATTGGACTGAATGACGGTTCCTAGGGGCTCATAACCCAAAGGTCGCGGGTTCAAATCCCGCCCCCGCAACCAAATTTTGAAGTTCCCGGGGACAAAACGGGGACAATCGGTCGAAGACACGAGGTCGATCAGCTTCCCGATGCCAGGCGAAGCGGTCGGCCTTCGTTCTTCCAGCTCACTTCCATGCGGATTATCATCGGTCGATCGCCGAATGGTAGGATTGCGAACAGGAGGTGACGCCGTGCCGCAGTACGTCATCGAGCGTGAAGTGCCCGGGGCAGGCCAGCTGACGGAGGCGCAGATCCGCGAGATTGCCCTCAAGTCGATTGAGGTCCTCGACGGGTTGGGTCCGAAGATCCAATGGCTCCACAGCTACGTCACCGATGACAAGGTTTACTGCGTCTATCTGGCTCCCGATGAAGAGACGGTGCGAGAGCACGCGAGGCTGGGCGCCTTTCCGTGTAATCGCGTCTCTGCCGTCCGGCGCCTCCTCGATCCGATCAACTATCGCGAGTAGGAGAATCTTCGAGCATCCCCTCTACTCAGCCTCCTCGCGTAACGCGTACTCGATGGCGTCTTCAAGGCTCATCTCGCGACCTTCCTGCTCCGTCGTTCCGGCCGCCGGGCCGAGGGCCTGACGCGCCGGTTCGAGATCGCACGCCATCTGCGCAGCCTCCAAGTGAACCGGCGGTGTTCGGAGCGCAAGGTGGATTGCGTCTGCTGCACCAGCCAGCCTTAAGGCACGCGTCGCCTGGCCACGTCGGGCGGCCGACCGTGCGGCGGCACTCAGTGCCAAGGCGACCGCGGAGTCGTCCTCGATCTCCCGAGCCACGCCGAGTGCTTGGGCAAGCCACTGGTGGGCCGCATCATGCTCGCCTTGATCGGCGAACAGATCGACAAGGTCGATCAGTGTGCGCACCATGGCGCGGTGATCCCCCAGATCTCGGAACGCCGCGAGCGCGCGCTCATAGGGACCGCGAGCTCCGCGGAAATCGTTCCGGGCCTTGGCGACGTCTCCCAGGTGACTGAAGCACATGGCGATAGCCGGCCGATCGTGCAGCCGCTCAGCGATGGCAAGGGCCCGGTCGTACAGCGCGCGGGCGGCCTCTGGATCATGCTCGTACTTAAGAACGTGCTGTCCCAGGTTGATCAACGCTCGCACGACTGCCCGCTCGTCGCCGGCCTGTTGCACGAGGTCGAGGCATTCTTCGTAGAGTTGCCGCGCGCGTCCAATTTCCCCGCTCATGCGGACCATGTACGCCAACGCGTTCAACGCCTGGACAACACTCGCGGCATCGCCGAAATTGCGGCCTAAGGCCAGGCTCTCTTCCACCAACGCGCGTGCTGAGGGAATATCGGCCTGGACGTGAGCGAGATCTCCCGCTGCCTTCAGGGCACGCATGCGCGTCTTCGGGGAGGCGGGTCCGGGCAGTCGAAGCAGCGTGCCCAGCCGCTCTCGCCCCTCTGTGGGCCGGCCGCGCGCCCGCCAGAAATTGTTGAGCGCGGTACCGAGCCGAAGGCCCCACTCGATCTCTCCTTCTGTAGCCGCCCACTCGAGAGCCGCGCGGAAGTTGTCCAGCTCCAGATCGCAGCGGGCGAGCCAGCGCTCCAGATCTTGCGGTGCGAGCTCGCCTGCTCCTTCCTCGGCCAGCACCAGACAATAGGCGGCGTGGGCGCGGCGGGTCAGCGCCGCATCCGTGCTGGCCGCCAGTCGCTCGAGTCCGTACTCGCGCACGATTTCGAGCATCGCAAACCGCGGTTCCTGATCTGGCTGATGCACCTGCTGCACGAGGCTCTGCTGCACGAGCGACTGCACCGCATCAAGGAGGTCTACTTTCAGATCCTCCTGTGCGAGGCAGACCGCTTCGACCGCCTCGAGCGTACAGCCATTGACGAAAACCGAAAGACGCCGAAAGAGCTTCAGCTCCTCGGGTGCGAGCAGTTCGTGACTCCACTCCATAGTCGCGCGCAGGGTTTGCTGCCGTGCCGGCAGATCTCGCGCCCCGCCGGTCAGCAGCTCGAACCGGCTTTCGAGTCGTTGCAGCACCGCCGATGGCGTGAGCATCCGCACGCGAGCCGCCGCCAGCTCAATCGCCAGCGGAAGGCCATCCAGCCTCGCGCAGATCTCCGCCACCGCCGTCGCGTTCTCGGGCGTAAGTGCGAAGTCTGGCTTCACGGCGGTGACGCGCTGGACGAACAGCTCCACAGCGGGGTTACGTGACAGGGCCGCGGGCGAAAGGCGCGCGGTCGGCGGCGGCACGACGAGCGGCGGAACTTCGAAGTCGTACTCGCCGTACATGCGGAGCACGGCGCGGCTCGTGACGAGGATCTTCAGGTTGGCACAGCCGTCCAACAGGTGCGTCACCAGCGGCGCGGCATCGAGGACGTGCTCGAAGTTGTCCAGCACGAGCAGCACCGGCTCGGGGGACGCGACCAGCACGTCTTTCACCACCTCCATCGGATCGCGATTCCCGATCGTGCGCAGCCCGACGGCCTGTGCCACGGTTGGTATGACGAGCGCGGGGTCGGTGATCGAGGCCAAAGCCACGAAGTACACGCGTCCCGAAAACTCCGGCGCCAGCTCGGCCGCCACCTGTAGCGCCAGACGGGTCTTGCCTGAGCCGCCGGTTCCCGTGAAGGTGACCAGCCGCACCTCCGGCCGCAGGAGAAGCGACCGGGCAGCCATCCGCTCGTGGTCGCGGCCGACGATCGGCGTTCTCGGAATCGGCAGGGGCGCCGCCTTGAGGGGTGCGCCCGCCGTTCCCCCAGCCACGTAACCACGCCATGCGTCCTTGGCCGAGAATCGATGTGCATTCTCCAAATCGATCACGAGATCGCGCATCGTCTGGTAGCGTCGCTCGCGGTCCTTCTCGAGGCACTTGCCGACGATGCGCTGGAGCTCGGGCGGTGCTGCCCGTTCAAGAGGCGGCGGATCATTGGTCAGAATGATCGACACCGTGTCAGCGGAACTGCTCGCCCGGAATGGATGTGCGCCGCTCATCATCTCGTAGAGCACCACGCCGAAGGCCCAGACATCGCTTCGGAGATCAGCGACCTGGCTGCGCAACTGCTCGGGTGCCATGTAGGCCAGCGTCCCCATCAACACGCCCGGTTCCGTCAGCGAGGCGTGCGATTGAGTCGCCACCGCGGTTAGAGCTTCCGCGGTGAAGCGCGTCGCCAGACCAAAGTCCAGAACTTTTAGGCGCCCCTCGGGCGTGATGATAATGTTGGCGCTCTTCAGGTCGCGGTGCAGCACGCCGCGCTCGTGCGCGTGAGTCAGCGCTTCCGCGAGTTGCAGACCGTAGCGCACCATCTCCTCGAGGGGTAGCGCGCCCGCCTCGAGCCGCGCGCTGAGCGGCTGGCCCTCGACGAGCTCCATGGCGATGTAGGTGTGCCCGTCTGCCTCGCCGACTTCATGAATGGTGCAGATGTGCGGATGGTTGAGCGCGGCGGCAGCGCGCGCCTCGCGCAGCAGGCGCGCCCGTGCGGTCGGGTCGGCGAAGCTGGCAGCCGGGAGCAGCTTGATCGCGACATCGCGATCGAGCTGCTCGTCATGCGCGCCATAGACCTCCCCCATGCCGCCCGCGCCGAGCTTGTCGATGATTCGGTAGTGGGCAAACCGCTGACCAATGGATGGCCGCGGCGCTGTTTCGGAGAACGTGGCCGGGACCTTCTCGACCGACAGTGCTTCCGGGAAGCGCGTCGCCCTGCCCTGTTCCTCCAGTAGCTCGTCGACCTGATGCCGGAGCTCATCGTCGCCGGCGCAGGCGTCGGCGAGAAATGCGGTCCGCTCGCGCCCCTCGCGCGCCAGCGCGCCTCGAAAAATGCGACGTATCTGCTGCCGGCGATCCATGACTGCCGCGCATTCTAGTCGGTAGGAACCTGATCGTTGGCGTGGGACATGGCAGGGACGCTCGGCTTCCATACCAGTAGCACTCGCCAGGAGACGGCCTCGTTCGTTTGCGTCTGCCCGCGTTTTGCCCTCGCTGTGCAGGCCTCGTGCAGGAGCGGTGTCGAGAGCCTATTGCCCCCTATGGGCCACTGTACTCAAACTGTCCGATGAGGGACGAGCGCCCGGCGTATTCGAAGTTCAGGAGCGGGTCCGTCAGCTTAAGCATCCGGGTACGTCGCACGCGGGCCGCTCCGGTGTAGAACGGCACCGCCAAATCGCTGATTTTGGGGTCCAGCGGGGACTGCCCCGGCACAGGATTGGGCACCTGCTCGGTCGCGACCTCTAACAACCCAGGCACCGTGATGCGACACTCCCCATTGGCCGTCTCAAACTGAATAGGAACCTGCTTGGGGGCAAGGGGATGCGCAATCAGCGCGCTCACCGCGGCTGGCCAGCCGCCAGCTTGGCCGGAAAAAATGCTGCCCAATGCCTGGGCCTGCTCCGGGGTCGCCCGCTGATCCAGATAGACGCCCGCTGTTATGCCACCGCGAAAGAAATTACCGGGGACACGCGCGTACAACACCACGTGCAAGCCATCCAGGCGGATGGCCCCGTACTGGCCCTCCTGGATCCGCCATCCGAGCATTACCTCACAGGGGACCTGGGTCGGATCGCTCCCAAAATTGCAGGGACACGTCGTGGTGCAGTTACACGCTTCCATGACGTCGCCCCGAATGCGCCACGCATTTTCTGTTGGCATAGTGACCCTCCTGACGTCGGTATGGCCCCCATCCATGCCTCTGGCGCCGAACTGCAACTAGCCCGCCGAGCTGCGCGACTTGCGGCCCCCCGGCGAACGCCGCAACCGCAAAATCCAAAGGGATCCTAGCAGACGTCCGGGTTCCCCGGCGTGGCTATTCGCGAAGACCATTGTCGAAACAGCTGCCAAACCCACGCCCGACCCATTCTTGCGGGACGTCGGTGTTTACGCGCCGAGGCCAGCGCGTATCGACGCACGCCCGGTCCACACCAGCACCAAGCCGGGCACCGACCACGCGAGTTGGCGACTCGTGGTGAAACAGATTTACGCCGAGGGTAGGGATGCGCGATGACCCGACAGCAATGGCTCGACCGTTTCGATGCGGAGGCCGCGCGCGCGCGTTGTCCGCGAGCTTCGACACACTGGTCGAACGCTTCATTTCCGCCGGAGCCGATGCCAACGATATCGACCTGCTCGCTGAAGCGTGGAAGGCGGAAGTCAACGAGCAGCTGCCGCCCCTGCGTGCGCGGGCGGTTCGGTTGCTGCAAGCGGCGCCCGATGCGGCCATCACCTGGGACTGACTATTTCTTCTTCTCGAATGCAGCAATCTCCTCGGCCAGGATCGGTATCGCCATGTTGATCGTCTCCTGTCCGAAGGACGTGGCGATCTTCAGTGTCTCCATGATCTCTTCCATGGTCGCACCCAGGGCCAAGGCGCCCTTGATATGGCGCCGCGTGCCGGGCGCGTACATGTGCGTGACCGAAGCGTCCAACGCGATGCTGAGCAGTTCGACGAACTTCGGTTGGAAAGTCTTGCCATCGTAAATGCCCCCGACGGCCGCAAAGAACTGATCGGTCCACTGAGGGTCAAGGCCGAAGAACGGATCCCAAGCCGTATTCCAGAGTCCCTTCGCTTTCATCATGTCGGCCGCAGGAGTCGCGACTTTCTTGACGGTGGGGGTCTTTCCGGCCGCCTTGCCTTCCTCGAGCAGAATCGGCGCGCCGAGACTGCACGCATGGATCGCCATGAAGGCCGCCCCCTCGATCACCAGCTGGATCTCGTTTCGGGTGGCGCCCGCTTGAAGCGCAGCCCTGATGTGACGGCGCGTGGGTTCCGGCTGGAGGTTTGTGCAGGCGGCGTTCAGGCCGACGCAAATCAGTTCGATGGTCTTGATGTCGAGAACACCGTTCGTCCAGGGATTCGTGTTCACCTTCAGGTAGGCTTCGGCCTTGGCGGGGTCCCATTCCCGGACCGTGTCGATGGCCTTGGTCGGCGTCGATTCTCCTGCCGCGTCGGCGGGAGCTGAGGCGACCTTGGTCTGCGTCGATTCGTCCGCCGCCTCGGCGCAAGCTGAAGCGACCATGGCGCTTGCCATGGCAAGACCGCCGAGACCGAGGGCGCTGCTCTCAAGAAATTCGCGTCGTTCCACCAGAGTCCTCTCCTTTGGGCCGTGTTCAGAATGGCTGGCGCCGTGTGGATGGGTCGCAGAGTGACATTGACCTAGCGCGTGCTTCCGGTATCCTGCGTCTATCGCAGACGACGACACTCCCCGGCGCAAACCGGGCCGGCCGCGCAATCAGACGCCCTATACGGGCCTCTCGGCGTGGGTGCCGGTGCCTGTCTATGACCGTCTGGCGCAGCTGGCCGTGAAGCGCGGCGAAAGCGTGTCCGAGATCACTCGAGCCATTCTCGAGCGGGCCACAGGCGCCGCGGCGGCGGGACGATCCGCAGTGAAACGTGACAACGCCCCCGGTTGCACATTGGTTGCACACCCGAGGGCGAAAGGTGGTCGGGGCGATAGGATTTGAACCTACGACTTCTCGGTCCCGAACCGAGCGCTCTACCAAGCTGAGCCACGCCCCGAACGTCTCAGTGTAACCCTAAAACGTTGGTTCTCAACGAGGGTTCTTGACGAGGGTTCTTGACGAGGGTTCTTCACGAGGGTTCTTCACGAGGGTTCTCAACGACGGTTCTACGATGGTTCTCTACGACGGTGCTTCGCAATGTTCACGTGGCCGAACCTCCGTGAAGACCCCCCGCGACGAACCCCGTGACGAACCCCCGTGAAGAACCCCGTGGAGAACCCTCGTCAAGAACCCCCGTGGAGAACCCTCGTCAAGAACCCCCGTCAAGAACCTCCGTGAAGACTCCTACGACCCCCTGTGAAGAACCTCTAACGGCAACGGGAACGCTTCGAGGTCATCCAGCGCCGCGTGTGCGGTCAAATCCGGGTGCAAAAGCGACACCGAAATGTAGCCTTGCTTGACGGCGTGATAATCGCTGCGGTCATGCGCCGCCCACTCGTCAATCCCCTCTTCAATCCAGTAATACGGCTTGCCCCGTGGGTCCTGCCGTTCACTGATTCTCGTGATGTGGTTCCGCTTGCCCTGCACCGTCCGGCGGAACCCCTTGGGCATTCCCTTCGGCACGTTCACGTTGAGGAACGTCCGGTCGGGGAGCGGATGCCGCATCACCAGGTCGGCCAGGACTGCGGCCGCCTGCGCTGACCCCGCGAAGTCGAACACGTAGTCGCGGGTGCGCGCCAGCGAGATGGCGATCGCCGGTATCCCCAGCAGCGCCGCCTCGAGAGCGCCCGCCACCGTGCCCGAGTAGGTCACATCGTCCCCCAGGTTCCACCCGGTATTGATGCCCGACACGACGATGTCGGGTAGCACGCCCTTGAGGAGGATGGCGACGCCGAGGTTGACGCAGTCGGTTGGCGTGCCGTCGACGGCGAAGAAGCCGCCGCCGACAGGATCGATGCGAAGCGGACGTCGTAACGTCAGCGCATGGCCTATTGCGCTCGATTCCTGGATCGGCGCGACCACGGTCACTTCACCCAACGGCGCCAGCGCCGCCGCCAGCGCCCGAATCCCTTCCGAGTGCACGCCATCATCATTGGTTATAAGAATGCGAGGCATTGGAATCAGTGATCATAGCAGCTTCGTAAGGTGCCTCGGTGCCTGGGTGCCGTTTGTGCCTCGGTGCTGGTGCCGGAGTGCCTAGGTGCGACGATGCCAGTGCCTAAGTGCGGAAGTGCAAGTGCCTGAATGCGTAGATCCCTCCTGCGAAGGGGCGTCAAAGCGTAGATGCGGGCCGCAGATGGACACCCAGGCGCCTTGGGCGCCCCCGCGCACCCCTGCACCCCGCGCACCCGCGCACCCGCACTCTAGGCACCCGAGGCACGCAGGCACTCAGGCACCCTTGGTACCTGCCGTATAATCCCGCGCAGATGGAGTGGTGGATGTGGCTCGCCGGCGGGCTGGTGCTGCTCGTCATCGAGTTGGCAACTCCAAGCGGCTTCTTCGTGATGTTCTTCGGCCTGGGCGCCTTGACCGCCGGCGTCCTCACCCGCCTGGGCGCGCTCGAAGCGCCATGGATTCAGTGGCTGGTGTTCACGATCACCTCGGTCGTCTACCTGTTGCTGTTCCGCGGGCGACTGCAGAAGCAATTCGACCATCCGCCGGGGAACGTCGACACGCTGATTGGCGAAGTTGCAACTCCCCGCGAACGCATCGAGCCGGGTGCCGTCGGTCGCGTCGACCTGCGCGGCGCGCTGTGGAATGCCCGCAACGAATCGTCTGCGCCCGTGGAACCGGGGCAACGCTGCCGCGTGACACGGGTGGATGGCCTACTCGTCAACATTCAGCCGGAGTGAGGGAGCGCATGGAAGGCGGACTGTTTGTCATCATCCTGCTCGCGATCATCGTGCTCGTGGTGCTGGCCAAGACCGCGATTGTCGTCCCGCAGCAGAGCGCGTACGTTGTGGAGCGCCTGGGACGCTACTCGGGCACGCTTGGGGCGGGCTTTCACATCCTGGTCCCCTTCTTCGACGTGATCCGCTACAAGCACTCGCTCAAGGAGAATGCCGTCGACATTCCGGCGCAGGTCTGCATCACCCGCGACAACGTGCAGGTGCAAGTCGATGGCGTGCTGTATTTGAAGGTGTTGAACCCCGAGCGTGCCTCCTACGGCATCTCGGACTACATGTTCGCCATCTCGCAACTGGCACAGACCACGTTGCGCAGCGAAGTCGGCAAGATCGACCTGGACCGCACGTTCGAAGAGCGCACCAACATCAACACCTCGGTGGTGGCCGAGCTCGACAAGGCCTCGGAGCCGTGGGGGGTGAAGGTGCTTCGGTACGAGATCAAGAACATCACGCCGCCTCACGACATCCTCGCGGCCATGGAAAAGCAAATGCGTGCCGAGCGCGAGAAGCGCGCCGTGATCCTGACCTCCGAAGGCCAGCGCGACGCAGCAATCAATACCGCGGAAGGCACCAAACAGGAGACGATTAAGGCGTCAGAAGCGCGGCGGCAGCAGCAGATCAACGAAGCCGAAGGCCAGGCGGCGGCGATTCTCGCCGTCGCGACGGCCACCGCCGAAGGCTTGCGCCGTGTGGCCGAGGCCACGACCTTGCCCGGCGGTCAGGAGGCGATCCAATTGCGAGTCGCCGAGCAGTACATTGGTGAGTTCGGCAAGGTGATCAACAACGCCGACACGATCATCCTGCCCTCGAATGTGGCGGACGTCGCATCGATGATAACGACCGCGATGCAGGTGATCCAGCACCGGCCGGGTGGCTCGCGCTCGTAGAGCTCCGCGAGAAAATCATCAAGGCTTCGCCGTCGGCGTCGCAACCGACGCCAGCAGCTCGCTGACCAGCGCCTCGGCGCCGTACACTTTTCGGAGCGCCTCGACCATCCCGCGAACGTCGACGGAGACGGCGCGATTGTCGGTCGAATCGTAGACGAAATAGGCGGGCAACGACTGGATGTTGCCGTCGAAGATCAAGCCGACCAACTCGCCTTTCGCATTGATCACCGGCGAGCCGCTATTGCCGCCGACGATGTCGTTGGTGCTGACGAAGTTGTACGGGACGGTGAGGTTCAACTGCCCGCGGGCCTTGGCCCAGCTTTCCGGATACTTGTATGGTGGCTTGATACCGTGCTGGTCGGCACGCACGTAGAGCCCGCGGAAGTCGGTGAATGGGGCGATCGTCTTGCCATTCTCTGGATAGCTCTTGACGCTCCCGTACGACAACCGCAGGGTGAAGGTGCCGTCAGGATAGGCTGAGTCGCCTTGGGTCGCGAACACGGCCTGCGCGATCTTCGCGTACGCGTCACGCTCCACACCCAGCACGTCGTTGTCGTATTTCGTCCGCAGCTCACGGGCGCGTGCGTCAACGGTTCGAGCAAGGGCAATAAAGGGGTCAGTCGAGGCGTTGATAGCGGCCGCCCCGCCTGCGAAGAGGGCCTTGCGAACGGCAGGATCACCCAACGTGGTGCCCGCCACGAGGTCACGGGCACGATCTGCGGGACTCTTGCCACCGAGGACTTTGCTCACGAGCGCGTGATCGGCGCCGAGCTTGTCGCGCATGACCGCGAGCGACTCGGTCAGACGGGTGGTTTCGAGCCCGGGATGAATGGGCGCGACGGAACCCATTTGTCGTTCGATGGCCGGCTTGCGCGCGTCGGTGTACTCGGGCAGGCGTTCGCCGTTCGGGCGCTGACTCTCACTCCCCCACCGCAAGAGCGTGCGCGCGATGGTGAAGTACTCGGAATAGATCCCCACCCCGCCCTCCAGCATCACGCGCTCGACGTTGTACGGTGGCAATTCGCGGCGCGCCCTGGCGACCGCATCCCATGCGTCACCGTACTTCGCTTGCAGGTCCGCCTTGGCGGCGACCGCCGCGCGCAGCGACTGCTCGGCGGCCTGCTTCTTGCCCATGATGGCCGGGTCTTTCAGGCCCTGGAGCTGTCCCTTCATCGACTTCAGCGAATTTTCGAATCCGAAGAAGAGATCCTTCGCCTCGCGCTCCTGCTCCGGCCCCTTCTTGCCGTACTGATCGAGCGCGTCGCGAAGTCGGCCGTACACCTCCAGATTCAACGGCAGCGAGTAGTCGCGCAGGAACTCGACGTGCGCCACCGTATTCAGACGCTGCGTGGCGCCAGGATGACCGGACGTGAACACTGGCTCGCCTTCCTTGGCTCCGGCAGGGGACCACGGCAGATAATTGGTGCTGACCGCCGGCTTGCCGTTCTCGTACACGCGAAACAGCGTCATGTCGAGCGCATACCGCGGGAAGGTGAAGTTGTCGGGATCACCGCCGAAGAACGCGATATCGAACTCGGGCGCGAAGACGAGCCGGACATCAGTGAACTTCTTGTAGAGATAGAGGTGATACTGCGCGCCTTGATAAAGCGTCACGACCTCGCTCTGAAGCCCCGACTTCGCTTCGGCCTCGCTCTCGATGGCGGCGATAGCCGCGCGGCGCGCCGCCAGCGTCTCGGCTGATGTCATTCCAGGTTTGAGCGCCGCGTTCACCTTTGCGGTCACGTCCTCGATGGTCTGCAGCGTCACCAATTCGAGATCGGGTGCCTTGATTTCCTGCGCGCGATCCCGAGCGATGAACCCGGTCGTGACGAGATCACGCTCCTTGGTGCTCAGCGCCTGGATGACGTCCAGCGCGACGTGATGGTTCGTGAGTACCAGTCCCTCGGGCGATACGAAGGATCCAGTCCCGCTGGGGAACCGGACCGTCGCCTGCTGCACGCGCTGCAGCCAGGCGTCGGTGATGTCGACGCCATAGGCTTGTTTGATCGCGGCGCGCGGAATGCGGTTGAACGGCCAGAAGCCCTCGTCGGCCACGCCGATCTGGGGCGCAACGACGACTAAGAGAGCAACGAGCCACCATGCCAGGCGGCGGCGAGAATGAAGAACTTTCATCCCTCGATTTTACGTCGATCTTCCGCCTGAAGGCGGAAGCCACCTCTGTGCCTCTGAGGCCCGTACGGTCACGGAACGTAGGCGATGCAGTCGATCTCCACGCGCAGCCCGTCGCCAGGCAGCCCGGCCGCTTGAATCGTCGTTCGTGCCGGCCGATGGTCGCCGAACATTCGGGAGTAGACCGCGTTCATCTGAGGAAACTCGGACATGTCAACCAGGAACACGCCACAACGTAGAACATGTTGCAGGCTCGACCCGGCCGCTTCGAGAATCGCTTGCACGTTTCTCAAGCACTGCTCGGTTTGAATCGCGACATCGGTGCCGACGAGCTTGCCGGTGACCGGGTCGGTTGCTCCCTGACCCGAAACGAACACCAGACGCTCGAACCCCATGCCAGGTGAATAGGGACCGACAGGCTTCGGAAGATTTGCCGCGTGAACTGGACGATGAGACATGCCGCCATTCTATGTGGTGTAGCTGGCGAAGCTCCGCCTGCAACCGCCCAAAGAGACGCGTGGGCTCCGCTTCGCCAGGGCTATGTTGTCTTGCCCCGCTCCGCGGGGCGAGAGTCTTGAATGGCCCTCCGAGAAACCTGACTCACTCGAAAGGAATTCGGCCATTCAAGACCCTAGTAGCCGCGCGGCCGAGCAGGCGGATCGCACTCAACTTTGAACTTGTAACGTGTAACTTGTAACTTGTATGCCGTGGCCCGGTTCAAGCTGACACTCGAATACGCCGGAGGCCGCTACAGCGGCTGGCAAAAGCAAATCAATGCACGCACCGTGCAAGGCGAACTGGAACGAGCCATTGCTGAAGCGATCGGCCACGACGATTTCGAGTGTCAGGGAGCTGGCCGCACGGATGCGGGCGTGCACGCCCTGATGCAAGTTGCGCACCTTGAAATCGCCCTGAACATGCCGCTCGAGAAGTTTCGGCGGCAGATCAACGACGAGTTGCCGGCTGACATCCATGTCCTGGCCATCGACAAGGCCGCACACAGGTTCCATGCACGGCATGGCGCGATCAGGCGAAGCTATCTCTATCAGGTCTCACGTCGGCGATCGGCGTTCGCGAAACCGTTTGCCTGGTGGGTCAAGGAGCCGCTGGACATCGATCGCATGACCAGCGCCGCCGCGAGATTCGCCGGCATGCACGACTTTCGCTCGTTCAGCGACAACGATCCCGACGACAAGTCGACGTCGGTACAGGTCGAGCGTGTCACAATTGCTGAAGCCGACGATCTGATTCTGATTCGCGTCGTCGGATCGCACTTTCTGTGGAAGATGGTGCGTCGGATGGTTGGCGTCCTGGTCGAGATTGGCAAAGGAGCGCTGCCAGTTTCGGCGGTGGACGATTTTCTGGAGCGGTCATCGGGAATGCCCGCGCGACTGACGGCACCGTCGGCCGGCTTGTTTCTCGAGCGCGTGTTCTACCAGGGCGACGAAGTCGAACCGCCGTTACGCCCTGCGATTCCGGTACGACAGCCGCGTCCGCCGATCGTGACACCGGCTGAGAGGTAAGATGACCGAGCCTTTGCAGCCGATGACGCGGACCAATGAGGGCGACGAACGCCCCGACATTGTCAACGACGAATCGAGACTTCTCGCCCGCCTCCGGGCCAATGAGGAGTCAGCCTTCGAAGAATTCGTTCGCGCCTACTCGCCTCGACTGTTCCTCGTCGCTCGGCGGATCGTCGGAAACGACGAGGAAGCTCGCGACGTCATCCAGGAGGCGTTCCTCTCGGCGTTTCGCGGCCTCGATCGGTTCGCGGGCGATTCAAGACTATCGACCTGGCTGCACCGCATCGTGATCAATACGGCCCTCATGAAGCTCAGGCGGCGGCGGCGCAAGCCCGAGGAGTCGATCGAGCCCTTGCTCCCTGGCTTCCAGTCGGATGGTCATTACGCCGAGCGATTCAGGGCTTGGACCGAGCCCGCCGACCGGGCGCTGTCTCGAAAGGAGACGCAGGCCGCGGTTCGGCGACACATCGACGAACTCCCCGAGAGCTTCCGTACCGTTTTGCTTCTTCGTGACATCGAAGGATTGAGCACCGAGGAAACCGCCAGCTTGTTGGAGACGACCCCAAACGCCGTGAAGATCCGCTTGCACCGGGCGCGACAAGCGCTCCGGACGCTGCTGGCGCCGCATTTCGACCGAGGTGAGTTGTGACCTGTCGCGAATGCTCGGAGTTTCTGGCCGACTATGTGTCTGGGGCGCTGGATCCGGCGGTCCAAGCGATCTTCGAGCATCACCTGGAGCTGTGCCCCAATTGCGTCACCTACGTGAAGCAGTACAGCCAGACGATTACGGCGACACGCGCGGCATTCAGCGATGACCAGCCGAGCGAGGCTTTGGACTTACCCGAGGAGCTGATTCGGGCGATTCTGGCCGCGCGTCAGGCGGGTGGCGGACGCTAGGGCTTTTCGGACACGGCGACCAGATGCCCGCGCGTGCGGAAGAACATTGTCCCTTCTGAGATCGCAGGCGTCGCCATTGCGACCTCGCCCAGCGGGTTGACTGCGAGCTGTTCGAAGGCCGTGCCGGCCTTGATCACGTACACGTCGCCCTCCTCGCTCGTGAAGTAGAGGCGCCCGTTCGAAGCGACTGGCGACGCGCTGAAGCCCGTCCTGCCATCAGCCATGCGGCTCTGATAGTGCCGCTGGCCGGTTTTGGCGTCGTAGACGCTGAGAATCCCGTTGTCGCGACAGACATACAGCAAATCGCCGTACACAATGGGCGTTTGCATATACCCGCCGTCGCGACCGTAGCTCCATGCGATGTGCTGGTTGGCCGTTTCCCCTTCCTTGAGCGTGATGTCGCCTTCCGCCATCGGCCGGATGGCGTAGATCGGCGACATTTTCCCGTGGGCGTTGGTGATGTAAATCAGGCCGTGAGCGGCAATCGGCGTCGGTACGGGAATGTCGCCCCCGCCCGTCATCCGCCAGAGTTCTTTTCCGGTGGCGAGGTCGTATCCACCAATGTGCTTCCAACCGTTGACGATCACCTGCGAGCGCGCGCCGTTGACGTGCACTGCTGGTGTGCTCCACGTCGGTACGTCATTGCGCGCCGTTCGCCACAATTCTTTGCCCGTCGCGAGATCGAGCGCGGCAACGAACGAGCCTTTCTGAACGTCGACCTGAATGATGACGCGATCGCCGTGGATGACCGGCGAGCTTGCGAATCCCCACTGCGCATCCGGCACCATGAAAAAGCCGGAGTCCAGAAGACCGAAGTCCTTCTTCCAGACGGGCTTGCCGTTCATGTCGTACGCGAACAGCCCCTCCGATCCGAAAAACGCGAGGATGTACCGTCCGTCGGTCGCGAGCGTGGAGCTGGCGTGCGTCGATTTCGTGTGTCGTTTCACCTTCGGTACGCCGACGTGCGCGGTTTGTTGCCAGAGCTGCTTGCCGGTCTGCTTGTCGTAGCAGATGACGAGCCACCGGTGTTCTGTCGCGTCGATCACGGAGGCGATGTCGCCGTACAGTCCGACCTTGAGTTGCGGATCGGGTTGTCCGCTGACGGCGCTCGCCGTGCAGACGCGATTGCCCCACACAACGGGGCTCGAGTGGGCGAGACCGGGTACGGGCACGCGCCATTTCAGATTCTTGTTGCCCGGGACATCCCAGGTGGTTGGCGCCGGCGCACCCTCCGCAACCCCACTCGCGCCCAGGCCGCGAAAGGATGGCCAATCGATGCCGGGCCGGGCGGTGTCAGCGGCCAGCAATGCGGCGGCAACCGTCAGCACGGTCGCGACGGTCAAGCTGCGTGTGGACATCCTCGCCTCCCTTGACAAAATCTTAACGGGGACTGTCCCCCGATGACAGGGCCTGTCCCCCGATGACGGGGACTGTCCCCGTGACGGAAAGTGTCAGTTGGGGATCTGCAAGTCGGGCATCGGCGGCGCGGCAAACAGTCGACGAGTGGGCGGCGCGAGCAATCGCGCCCACTTCTCCGCGCGCGAGACGCGAGCGCTGTCGGTCGCGATGCCGGTGTTGGCGTACATCTGACGATAGAGCTTCGAGATGAGCACGAACGCCATCCGTGCCCTGAGGGTCGGCGTACAGCTGGACCGCTTCCAGATATTCGGCAGGCTGTAGAACTCGTCCCAGACCGCTTGCGTGCGCAAACGAATCTCGTCGGCCGACATCACGGGATGCGGTGAGTAGACCTTCGGGCGTTGGCCTTGCGGGATCAACCAGTGACGCGTGATCGGAATACCGGCAATCCGCGTCCCCTCCTTGGTCATGTCTTCTTCCCAGCGCTGAAAGTCGACCGTGCCCGGAAACGGCGTCAGCATGACGAACTGGGCAAAGGTGATCTCGGCACGCTGCGCAAGGGCCGCGGTGGCCTCGAAGGTCGCCGGCCGGTCCGACGGCAAGCCGAAGATGAACGACCCCAGGACATGGACCCCGTGCTCTCGGAACGCCTTCAGCCGCACCACGAGCTCTTCGCCCGCGAAATTGAAGTCTTTATAGACATCCTTCAGGCCCTCAGGCGTCACCGACTCGACACCCACCAATGCCCCCTTGATGTGGGCCTTCTTCATCGCCTTCAAGAACTCGGGATCCTCGGCCGCTTCCATCGTGATCTGGGTGAAGAAGACCATGTCGCCGGGGAGCCTGGCGAGCCGCTCCATGAGCTCGAAGCGCTCCGCGCGAATCTCCAGGAGGGTGTTGAGCGTGCTCTTGTCCGCGCGGCGATCGGCCATCCGAAGGTCGTTCATCGCCACCGGATAGAAGTTGTCATCGGCCAGCGCGATGAACCGGAACCCCTTGCGCCGGAGCTCGACGACTTCTTCGACCACCGCGTCGCTCGAGCGCACGCGTGGCTTTTGTCCATCGGTTCGCCACACCGAGCAGAACGAGCAATGCTTCGGGCAGCCTCGTACGGTCTGCACCGAGGCCCACATGTAGCGTTCAGGCGGCAGGAGATCCCAGCGGGCTTTGAGAAGCGAGCCGCCTTCGACTCGCCCGCCGTCGTAGATCGATTGCTGGTCGCCGTCCAGGCAGGCCGTGATCACGGACGGCCAGATGCGATCGCCATCACCTTTGACCACTGCGTGGGCGCCGCCCAACTCGAGCGCCTCGTTTGGATACAGCGTCGCGTGGATGCCGCCGTATATCACCTTGGCGCCTCGGTCGCGGACTTGTCGGCCGACCTCGTAGCCGCGCAAGGCGTTGCCACTATGGATGCCGATGCCGACAACGTCCCCCGGCGAGACCGTTTCGGGGTTCAACTGGTCCAGTGTTTCGTCCACGATTACGGGATCGCCATACTCAGCCGGCGTCGCGGCCGCAAGGACATACAGCCAGCGAGGTGTAATCACGGCGACGCCGAAAGCCAGGTGGCTCGGATTGATGAGGTGAACGCGCACGGCGTAAGTTTAGTCGTTTTCAGCGTTTAGCGGGGATTCATCGATTGGGGGTGTTCAGCAGGTCCGCCGCGGCATCGTCCTCGCCGGATGGCGGCTGTGGCCCCGCGCGCCTGGCGTACACATACGCGGCCACGAAAATCACAAGGATCAAACCCAGCGATAGCCACCGGGGAATCTCAAAATGGATGATCCCGAGGCTGTGCAAATACTCGACGAGGAGCTTGATGCCCACCCACGCGATGATGATGAACGCGCCGTCGACCAGCACCGGATAGCGAGTGACGAGCGCAAGGAGCTGTCCAATCACCAGACGCATCGCGATGATGCCCAGGACGCCGCCGGTGATGATGACCCAAAGCTTGTTCGACATGGCGACGGCCACCAGAATCGAATCCACCGCAAAGACGATATCGGTCAACTCGACTTTCACGACGGTGGCCCAGAAAGCCGTCAAGCCGAGCCATGGCCGCGCCGGTTTGATGGCGCGACGTCCCTGCGCGGTTTCGTGTCCCCAGAAGTGCTGGTACGGCAGATACAGTAGATACAGCCCGCCGACGAGTTGTACCCACGCCACTTGAATCATGTACGCAGCAAATACTGTTGCGGTAATCCGAAAGGCGAACGCGCCGACGATGCCGTAGCGGAGGGCTTTCTGCTGCTGGTGCCGGGGCAGCCCAAGAACGAGCACCGCCAACACCATCGCGTTGTCGGCACTCAACAGGCCTTCGAGGGCCACGAGCAAGAGGATGGTGAGTAAATCGGTAGCGTGAACGTCGAACACTGCCGATCAGTATACCGACCTCATCTCATCGACCTGATTCAACGAACGTGACGTCCTCCATCCACGCGAACGGTTTCTCCCGTGATGAAATCGGTTTCAACCAGCATTCGCACCGCCTTCGCAATCTCGATTGCGCCGCCCCATCGACCAATCGGAGTTGCCTTCGCCACCTCATCGCGTTCCTCGTCGGACATGTCGGGCGGGGGCAGAATCGGGCCCGGGGCGATGGCATTGACCAGAATCTGATCGGCGCCCAATTCAAGTGCGAGCGCTTCGGTGAGCGCAATCACGCCGGCCTTGGCCGTGTAGTAGGCGACGAAGCCCTTGTAGGCCGGCCGGCCGCTCCCGGCGAGCCAATCGGCAAAGTTGATGATGCGGCCGCCCCCCTGACGCCGCATATGCGGCACGGCGGCACGCGACACGAGAAAGACGGAGCGCAGATTGACGTCGATGTTGCGCTGCCAATCGCGCTCGGTCATCCGGTCGAATGGTGTCGATTCGTAAATCGAGGCCATGTTCACCACGATGTCGATACGGCCGAGCTCGGCCACGGTTGAGGCGACGACCGCCGCGCAGTCGCTGACGGACGCGACATCGGCGGCAATGACCGCCACCCGTCGACCGAGCCCTCGGACGTCGGCTGCCGTTTCGTCGGCCTCGGCCTTTGAGCCGCGATAAGAAAGCGCGATGTGAGCGCCGTGCGAGGCCAGCTCGCGAGCGACCGCCTGGCCGATGCGCTTGCCGCCCGTGATCAGAACGACTCGATCCGTCAGGTTCATGTCACCTCCGTCCGAACGCTGCGACAGGCCCTTCGCGAAGCCCATCGAGCGTGCTGCCAAACATTGACACAGCGCGTATCAAGGCCCATACTTGATCCATATCAAGTGGCGACGGCTAGAACACGCCACGAACGCCGCATATGGCCGACGACCTCATTTTCATCTCGACTGCGGCCCGGATGCTGGGGATGCATCCGCAAACGCTGCGAAAGTACGAGCGGCTGGGCCTCGTCCAGCCGGCGCGGACGATTGGCAGCATGCGCCTCTACTCGCGCGACGAAATCGAGCGCTTGCGTTTCATCAAGCGGCTGGTAGAGGACATGGGCATCAACCTCGCCGGCGTCCACCAACTGCTGGAGATTGCCGAAGTGATGCGGCGCATCCAGCCGCTCGTGCATGAGGATTCGCTCTCCCACAACGATGGGCGTCGACGGCTCGTACGAGAGATCGGGAAGTTGAATCAACTGTTGGGGCTCTGAACGCTGTCGGTGGACGACTGATTCACGAATGGACTTCAAGGACTACTACGCGACGCTTGGCGTGGCCAAGACAGCCTCCGACAAGGAGATCAAGCAGGCGTTTCGCAAGCTGGCCCGCAAGTATCACCCGGATGTGAATCCGGGTGACAAGTCGGCCGAGGTACGGTTCAAGGAGATCAATGAGGCCAACGAGGTGCTCGGCGATCCCGAGAAACGCAAGAAATACGACGAGTTGGGCGCCAACTGGCGTCAGGTACCGAACAAGCGCAGGCCCGGGGAGGACAACCCGGCGCCGGACCTTTCGGCGGCCAATGGACCTATGCGCCGGGGAGCGGCGGATTTCGGCCGATGACCGAAGACGAAGTCTCCGAAATGTTCGGGGATGACGACAGCCCGTTCTCGGACTTCTTTCGCACGTTCTTTGGAGGCGGCGAGCCGACTCCAGGTCGCCGCGGACGATCGCGGACGCCTCGCAACCGGAAGGGCCGTGACGTCGAGCACGAGATCGAGCTGGATCTGGAAAGCGCCTTGCGCGGCAGTGTCCAACGACTCGGCATCCGGCACGACGGGGAGCTTCGTAACGTCGAGGTTCGAATTCCGGCGGGCGTGACGGAGGGCTCTCGTGTCCGCGTCGGCGGTGAGGGCGAGCGCGGCGCGGGGTCCGCTGCAAGCGGCGATCTGTACCTTCGAATCAAGCTGCGGCCGCACCCGCGATTCGAACGCAAGGAGCGTGACCTCTATACCAAGGTCCGCGTGCCCCTGACGACGGTCGTCCTCGGCGGCGAAGCGGAGGTTCAAACTCTGGCCGGCCGGTCGCTCCGTCTCAAGATTCCGCCCGGGACACAGAACGGGCAGGTATTTCGCTTGCGAGGGCAGGGGCTGCCGACGACCAGCAAGGACAGTACACCCGGCGACCTCTATGCGACGGTCGATGTCGTGGTGCCCCAGAGCTTGACGGACGAGGAACGGCAACATTTCGAGGCGCTCGCTGAGCTCGAACGAAAGAGGAGGACGGCGGAAGGCTCCGCCGCGCAAGCATGAATCTCAACAAGTTCACCGAAAAGGCGCAAGAGGCGGTTCTCGCTTCCCCGCAGCTCGCATCCGAGTTGAATCACGCACAGGTCGAGCCCGAGCACTTGTTGGTCGCATTGCTCGAGCAGCCCGAAGGCGTCGTTCCGACCGTCCTCCAAAAGCTCAACGCCGACCCGGGAGGGCTCGCACGTGCGTTGCGCGACCATCTCGGCCGTCAGTCGAAGGCGTACGGCGGCACGGAACCTGGCTTGTCGCCGCGCATGCGAGTCGTGATCGATGCCGCCCAGGCCGAAGCCCGCACGATGCAGGACGAGTACGTCAGCACCGAGCACCTTCTCCTGGGGCTGCTCTCCGAGCCGGGAAGATCGACATCGGTCGAGCTCCTCAAACAGCGCGGCGTGACCCGAGAGAGCGTCCTCGAAGCGCTCACGTCGGTGCGAGGAAATCAGCGCGTGACCGATCAGAATCCCGAGAACAAGTACCAGGCGCTCGAGCGCTATGGACGCGACCTGACCGATCTCGCCCGACGCGGCAAGCTCGATCCCGTGATCGGCCGCGACGAGGAAGTGCGCCGCGTCATCCAAGTGCTGTCTCGACGGACGAAAAACAACCCCGTGCTCATCGGCGAGCCGGGCGTCGGGAAGACCGCCATCGTCGAAGGGCTGGCGCAGCGCATCATCCGTGGCGATGTGCCCGAGGGGTTGAAGAACAAGAAGATCGTCGGCCTGGACATGGGAGCACTCGTCGCCGGCGCCAAATATCGAGGCGAGTTCGAAGAGCGGCTCAAGGCGGTACTGAAGGAAATCGTCGAAGCGGAAGGCCAGATCGTGCTCTTCATCGACGAGCTGCACACGGTGGTTGGCGCCGGCGCAGCCGAAGGCTCGCTCGACGCCTCGAACATGTTGAAGCCGATGCTGGCTCGCGGCGAGCTGCACACGATTGGGGCCACGACCCTCGATGAATATCGCAAGCACATCGAGAAGGACGCTGCCCTCGAGCGCCGATTCCAACCGGTCATGGTCGGCGAGCCATCGGTTGAGGACACGATCAGCATTCTCCGCGGACTCCGCGAGCGGTACGAGATTCATCACGGCGTCAAGCTGAAGGACGCCGCGCTCGTCGCGGCCGCCGTCCTTTCCCACCGCTACATCGCCGACAGGTTTCTGCCCGACAAGGCCATCGATCTCGTGGACGAAGCCGCCTCGAAACTCCGCATGGAGATCGACTCGATGCCGGCGGAGCTGGACGAAGTGCAGCGTCGCATCATGCAGCTCGAGATCGAGCGCGAAGCGCTGAAGAAAGAAAAGGACAAGCCGTCGCAGGAGCGCCTGGCAAAGCTCGAAAGGGAGCTCGCGGATCTCAAGGAGCAGCAGTCTCGTTTGCGCGCTCACTGGGAACAAGAGAAGGAGGCAATTCAGCTGGGGCGACAACTGAAGGAGCAGCTCGAACAGGTCAGGTTGGAGGTCGAACGTGCCCAGCGTGTGGGCGACTACGCGAAGGCTTCCGAGCTTCAGTACGGCAAGGTGCCCGAGTTGGAGGCCAGCATCAGGGCGCAGGAAGGCCGACTCGCCGAGCTGCAGAAGGTGAATCGCATGCTCAAAGAGGAAGTCGACGAGGAGGACATTGCGGAGGTCGTCGGACGCTGGACGGGCATTCCTGTCAGTCGTCTGATGGAGGGCGAAATCCAGAAGCTCCTCCGGATGGAGGAACGACTGCACGATCGCGTCATCGGTCAGGACGAGGCCATCGAAGCGGTCGCCAACGCCATTCGCCGTGCGAGGGCGGGCTTGCAGGATCCCAATCGACCGATGGGCTCCTTCATCTTCCTGGGGCCGACCGGAGTGGGGAAAACCGAATTGGCTCGCGCACTCGCGGAGTTTCTGTTCGACGACGACCACGCGATGGTGCGCATCGACATGTCGGAGTATCAGGACAAACACACGGTGTCGCGAATGATTGGCGCTCCACCGGGGTACGTCGGGTATGACGAAGCTGGGCAGCTCACGGAAGCCGTTCGCCGACGCCCCTATTCCGTCGGTACTGTTCGACGAGATCGAAAAGGCACACCCCGAGGTGCTCAACGTGATGTTGCAGCTGCTCGACGATGGCCGATTGACCGACGGGAAGGGACGGACTGTCGACTTCAAGAACACGGTCGTCATCATGACGTCGAATATCGGCAGCCAGTTCATTGCCGAGGCGGCCACGTCAGGAGAGATCAGCGAGGGTCCGAGGCGTCAGGTCACGGATGCCCTGCGGCAGCACTTCAGGCCTGAATTCCTCAATCGCGTCGACGAAATCATCTTCTTCCACGCCCTGTCGCGCGATCACATCAAGCAGATCATCGATATCCAGCTGCGAGGGCTGATGAAGCGACTGGCCGACCGGAAAATCAAAGTCGAGCTCACCGAACGGGCGAAGGAATTCCTCGTGCAGGAGGGGTATGATCCCAGCTACGGTGCTCGCCCGCTCAAGCGAGCCATTCAGCGGCGGGTCTTGGACCCGCTTGCCATGCGCGTCCTCGAAGGCGAATTCGCTGAGGGCGATCGCGTCGTTGTGGACGTCGGCCCGGATGGGTTGACGTTCGCAAAACACGAGGTCACTGTTGCCTAATCCGCTGAAGCCTGGAAACAAACGAAACGCGCCGGCCCGACCCGTCGCCCTTTGGTGGGTGCTCGGTGCGTTGCTCGTCCTTGCCTTGGGCCAAGCTTATCTGCTGTCACCGTCAGGACGGCCCGTCTCGTATAGCGAGTTCAAGGGCATGGTTCGCTCGGGGCAGGTGGCCGAGGTGTGGGTTGGCGAGACGTCGATTCGCGGCGAGCTGAAAAAGGCCGACGGACCTACCACGCTCACCACCACCCGCATCGAGGATCCGAAGCTGATCGAGGAGCTCGATCAGCATGGCGTGAAGTATTCAGGAGAGGTCGTGAGCCGCTGGCTGCCCGAGGTCCTGAGCTGGTTGATCCCGGTGCTGTTGTTGGTCGCGCTCTGGTCGTTCTTCTTCCGTCGCATCGGCGGCGCCGAGGGCGGCGTGATGTCGTTCGCTCGCAGTAAGGCGAAGATCTATGCCGAGGACGATGTGAAGGTGAGCTTTGCCGATGTGGCAGGCGTCGACGAGGCGGCCCAGGAGCTGCGTGAGGTCGTCGAGTTCTTGCAGAATCCCAAGAAGTACACCAGCCTCGGCGGCAAGATTCCCAAGGGCGTTCTGTTGGTCGGTCCGCCGGGCACCGGGAAGACGCTGCTGGCTCGTGCCGTGGCCGGCGAGGCGAAGGTGCCGTTCTTCAGCCTGAGCGGATCGGAGTTCGTCGAAATGTTTGTCGGCGTCGGCGCCGCTCGTGTTCGCGACCTGTTTGCACAAGCCGAAGCCAAGGCGCCCTGCATCGTGTTCATCGACGAGCTCGACGCGCTTGGCAAGGTGCGGGTGCAGAGCCCGATCGGCAGTCACGAGGAGCGCGAGCAAACGCTCAATCAATTGCTCGCCGAGATGGATGGCTTCGATCCGCGCAAGGCCATCATCATCATGGGTGCCACCAATCGTCCAGAGGTTCTGGATCCCGCCCTGCTCCGCCCTGGCCGTTTCGACCGCCAGGTGCTCGTGGACAAGCCGGACGTCAAGGGTCGCGAGGAAGTACTGAACATTCACGTACGCAGCGTGAAGCTGTCACCGGAAGTCGATTTGAAAAAGGTGGCCGCGCGCACCGCAGGCTTCGCCGGTGCGGACCTGGCCAATCTCGTCAACGAGGCGGCGCTGCTTGCCGCCCGTCGTGACAAGTCGATGGTTGACATGCTCGACTTCGACGAAGCCATCGATCGCTTGATCGCGGGCCTCGAGAAAAAGCGCGTGATGAGCAACAAAGAACGCGAGATCGTTGCCTACCACGAGTCAGGTCACGCGATCGTTGCGACGGCGTTGCCAGGAACCGATCCGGTGCACAAGATTTCGATCGTGGCGCGCGGCTTCGGGGCCCTCGGCTACACGATGCAGCTTCCGCTCGAGGACCGTTACTTGATGCAGCGGCGCGACTTGATGAACCAGCTCGCCATCCTCCTGGGCGGCCGGTCGGCTGAAGAGATCGCCTTGGGCGAGATCTCGACCGGCGCGCAGAACGACCTTCAGCGCGCCACCGACATCGCCCGCTCGATGGTGACCGAGTGGGGGATGAGCGAACGACTGGGCGCGGTGAACTTCGACAGCGGCCGGCGCAGCCGATTCCTCGACGTCCCGCAGGGACCAGAACGCGGACCGCACAGCGAAGAAACCGCCAAGGCGATCGACGAAGAGGTCAAGATGATCATCACCGAGGGGCACAACGATGCCCGTCGGATTCTGCTCGACCGTCGTGACATCCTGGAAACCGTGACGCGGCGCCTGCTCGAGAAAGAAGTCATGGAAGGCGACGAGCTGCGAGCCATCGTTGGCGAGGGGCACCCAGTCGATCGCGATGCGACGGAGGGGCTCCAGCCAACCGGTTCTACGCCACAATGACCCACGCCAGAATCGCGACCGCGGCACCTGACACGCAATCCACGACGTAATGGTAGCGGCACAGCGCGGCTGACAGCGCAATCAGCAGCGAGAGAACAGCGAAGACCGTCCCTGCCACCGGTGCAATGGCGCCAAGGGCCAGCGCCGCCGCGAGCGCGCCCGCTACGTGGCCGCTGGGTAGGGTGTTTGCCTGCACGCTGGCGCTGTCGAGAATGGCGCTATTCAGTCGGCGGAGGGTCGGCCGGCGAGTCTCGATCACGGCCGGCCCTTCAATCGCGCGAGGCGGCCGCGAGCGGAGCCACGGCAACGCAGCATAACAAGCGAGTTCCGCCGTCAGCACGATCGACCAGTAGACGGTCACGAATGGCCTGTCGATCAGGGCGGCGAGGATGGCCCCACCGCCCACGACGACATAGTCAGCGGCATAGCTCGCCTCGAGTAACTCGAGGGTCCAGTGTGGTGCTCGGCGAAGCCAACAATTGATGCCCAGGCCTCGGAACACGGTCTGGTCTGACCGCAACAGGAATCGTTCGAGCCAGGGTTGGGGGTCCCGAAAGAAGAAGCCGGACAACCAGTAGCCGACCAGCAGGAGCGCACCGGGCACGATCAGCTGCACCCAGAACGACGAAGTCATCGTTCCGGCGCCAACCGCCACGAGCGCGTAGGAGAGGCAGGCGACCACCACGATCGGACGACGACCGATCGGCAGGGTCAGCGCTGCCGCCGTCAGCGTCAGGCCGTAGATTCCCGCAACGACACCCCAGAGCGCCACTTACATGAGAATGTGCCGAAATGCCCTCGGGCGGCTCATTCGGGAAGCGTGGCGAGAATTCGCTTGGGATCGAGTCGCCACACATTGGCTTGACGGAGATTCGATAACCAGACGGACCCGTGACCGACGCGAATCGCGTCCCCTCCCTCGCCATAGAACTGCTGGGCCACCTTGTTCGTCGTGGGGTCAATGCGGGTGATGGGGTATTCAAAGGATGTGATCCAGACGGACCCTTCGCCCACCGAGATTTCTCCACCTGGACCGGGAATCCCCGCGGCAATGGTTGCGACCACCTTATTGGTCTTCGCGTCCACTCGCGAGATTGTCCCATCGCCCTGGTTGATGGTCCAGACAGAGCCCTCGCCCACAGCCAGAAATCGCGGCCTCGGCCCGACCGTAATCGTCTCTTCCACCAGATTGTTGTGGGGGTTGATCCGGGTGAGGAGATTTTTCTCGGTACTCGTGACCCACACCGCGCCTTCGCCGAATGCGACCGCGAACGATCCCGGCGAGACGTAGACTTCAGCGACGACCTTGTTCGAGGCGGGATCGATCCGCGCCAGCGTCCCTTTGGCGTCGGTCATCAGCCAGACGCTGCCCGCTGCCGTCGTCAAGCCTCCTTCGCTGTTACCAATCGTCAACGGCAGCGTTGCGGTGACCTTAGCGGTCTTGAGATCAACGCGCGAGACGCTGGGATCGCCGCAGTTCGGCACCCACAGAGATCCGAACCCGGTCGACAATCCTGAGCAGGGGTTCTTGCCCACCGCGATGGTCTCCACGACCTTGTTGGCCTTCGGGTCGATTCGGGTGACGCTGTGCTTGGGTGAGTTCGAGACCCAGACGTGGTCGTCGATGGCAATCCAGTCGGGCACGCCTGGGATCTCGAACACCTGATCCGGTTTGAGGCGTGTCATGGGGATCCGCACGGAGGTTTCGGCGACTCCTGGTCGTTTTGGACGCGGGGTGTCCTGGAGCGCGAGCAACGCCGGGCAAATCACGAGAAGAATCAGGAAGATCGCGGGATTCCGGCGGCCAATCACGGTGGCATAATACTCATTCCCGACCTGTATGGTCCCGAGACTTGCGCCTCGCGTGTGGCTGGCTTGTGCCGCCGCGGCCCTGACGACGACTACCATCTGGGCCGCGCGGGCGCAGCCTGCCAGCGCGCCGCAGGCATCCGCGACATCTGTCGAGTTCTTCGAAGCCAACATTCGGCCGGTTCTGGTCGATTCCTGCTCGATCTGTCATACCAAAACTGAAGCGGGCGGACTGCGAGTCGACTCGCGAGATGCGTTGCTAAAGGGCGGAACCTCGGGGCCGGCGATTGTTCCGGGTAATCCCGACGACAGCTACCTGTTGCTGGCGATTCGTCATGCCCCCAACGCGCCTCGGATGCCGAAGAATGGCGCGAAGCTGAGTGATGCCCAAGTGGCTGCCTTCGCGCAGTGGATTCGCGACGGAGCGCCATGGCCGTCGGCCACGCTGGCCCCGTCGGCGACCTCGGCAACCGCGACAACGTCGCGTGAGACGGTCGTTACCGCCGAGCAGCGTGGGTTCTGGTCGTTTCAGCCGTTGCGACAGAACGAGCCGCCGGCAGTGAGCCGCAACGACTGGCCGAAGTCGCCGATCGATCGGTTCATCCTGGCGCGTCTGGAGAAAGAGGGCCTGACTCCTGTTCGCGGGGCGGACAAACTCACGCTGATACGCCGGGCCACGCTGGATTTGACCGGATTGCCGCCGACGCCCGAAGAGGTCGAGGCCTTTGAGAAGGACACGTCACCCGACGCGTTCGGCACGGTGGTCGATCGCCTGCTGGCATCGCCTCACTACGGCGAGACGTGGGGGCGACTCTGGCTCGACGTTGCCCGGTATGGCGAGGACGACCCGCGCAGCCTCGATCCCGAGGGTCGTGGCTATGCGCCCTACCCCAACGCTTATCTCTACCGCGATTGGGTGGTGAAGGCCTTCAACGACGATCTCCCGTACGACCAGTTCGTGAAGGCGCAGATCGCCGGCGATCTGCTCGACGAGAAGACACGTGCGCGCACGTTGTCGGCGCTCGGGTTCCTCGGCCTCGGTCCGTGGTACTACGACAACGGCGCCATCGAGATCACGAAGGCTGACGAACGGCACGACCGCGTGGATGTCGTGTCCCGCGGCTTTCTGGGGCTCACGGTCGCGTGCGCGCGTTGTCACGACCACAAGTACGATCCAATCCCCACCAAGGACTACTACTCGTTGGCGGGCGTGTTTCTCAACACGGCGTATCACGAGTATCCGCTGGCGCCACAGTCCGAAGTCGACGAGTTCAAAGCACTCGAGAAGAAGATTGAACAGAAGCAGAAGCTCCTCAACGAGTTTCTCGAGGTCGAAAGCCGTCAACTGGGCGAAACGCTGGCGTTGCATACGTCGAAGTACCTGCAAGCCGCCTGGAAGGTCACGGGTGAGCCGAAGGACCCCGTGTGGCGCGTCGCCGACCAGGAAAAGCTCGACTACGAGCTGTTCGATCGCTGGATTGCGTTTCTTGCCAAGCCTCCTCGCTTCTATCCTTACCTCAAAGAGTGGCAGGAGATGATCAAGCGCGGTGGCACCGCCACCGAGGCGAAGAAGCTGGCCGACGCGTTCCAGGCGCTCCTCCTCGACGTGATGTTCGCCAAGAAGGAGATCGACGAGGAGAACGAGATCATCCGAGCCAAGGCTCTCCCGGGCACCACGAAGAAAAAGCCCGCCAACCTGCCCAGCGAGTTCATCACCAACGACGACTTTTGTCCCGGTTGCGGGCTCGAGCTCAAGAGCCTCGAGCCGGAGCGCATGCAGCTGTGGACCGACGTCTTTCGACGCGATCTCGCGGAAGGCTTCGATCCCTCGTATGCGGTTTATGTCAAACCCGGTGTGCTGCTGTTTCGCGGGTGGGGCCTCGAACGGCAATTGAGCGGCGATCGTCGCACGCACGTCGAGGCGCTTCGAAACGATCTCAAGACGCTCAAGAGCAACCTGCCGCCGAAGTACGCGTACGTTCACGGTGTGGCGGACATGGAGAAGCCTGCACCGATGCAGGTCAACGTCCGCGGCAACCCGATGCGGTTGGGCGACGAGGTGCCGCGACGCTTCCTCAGCGTCCTCAGCGAGGGTGTTCCAGCACCGTTCGAGAAAGGGAGTGGGCGGCTCGAGTTAGCCGAGACGATTGCCAATCATCCGCTTGCGGCTCGCGTCATCGTCAATCGCATCTGGAAAGGACATTTCGGCACCGGCATCGTTGACACGCCAAGCAACTTCGGGTTCAACGGCGAACGCCCCAGCCATCCGGAGTTGCTGGAGCATCTCGCAGCAACCTTTGTCGCGAACGGCCGCTCCATCAAGAAGCTGCATCGCGACATCATGCTGAGCCAGGTCTATCAGCTGAGCGCCGATAGCAACCCAACCAACGCAGCAAAGGATTCGGGAAATCGGCTGTACTGGCGCGTCAGCCGCCGGCGCATGACAGCCGAGCAGCTCCGCGATTCCATCCTCTCGGTAGCCGGGGGGCTGGAGACCAAGGTTGGCGGCCCGTCAGAGACGCTCACGCCTTTCTATGCACGACGGACAATTTACGGGAAACTGAGTCGCTATCGGACCGATCCGTTTCTGCAGCTCTTCGACTTCCCGGCGCCGACGATTTCGGCCGAGCAACGTTTTACGACCAACGTGCCGCTGCAGCGCCTGTTTCTGATGAACAGCGATTTCATGCAGCACCATAGCGAGTTGATTGCCCGCCGGGTCGAGTCCGAGCCAGACTCCCGCTCGCGCATTCGGAAGGCGTATCGGCTCGTGTTCGGACGCGAGCCGAGAGATGGCGAGCTGACCGCCGGCGTTCAGTACGTGACGCAGGAACCGCTGCGGGCGTACGAAGAGCGCAAGGCTGAGGCGACCAAGAAAGAACTCGAGGACGCCAAGAAATCGGCCAGCCTCGGGGCGAGCTCACCCGTGCAGGGTCCACCAGAGCGGGCATCGAAAACCGATCCTGCCATGGCGGAAGGCATGATGGCGGGCGTGACGGGCAGCGGCGAAAAGAAGGACGGCGAACCCAAGAAACTGCTTCCGGTGACGGCCTTTGGCCGATACATCAAAGTGCTGCTGAGTTCGAATGAATTCATCTTCGTGGAATGAACCGGTCCACGGTCTACGGTCCACGGCTCTACGGTCCACGGGGGTTCTCGGACTCCTCTGAACTTGCAACTGTGAACTGAAAACTACCGTGGACCGTAGACCGTAGACTGTAGACTGATATGAGCCACCATCAGCCAAGGCCCGTGACGCGACGCGAAGCGCTGTGCCGGATCGGCAACGGCTTCGGGATGCTTGCGTTCGCGGGGCTCGTCGGCGACTCGCTGTCGAGGGCCGACTTGTTGGCGGCGCAGGACCCGAAGATTCGAGCCACCGGCGGCTTGCATCATCCTGCCAAAGCCAAGCATGTCGTCTTCCTTTTCATGAACGGCGGGCTCTCACACGTCGACAGCTTCGACCCCAAGCCGATGCTGGACAAGTACCATGGCCAGCCGCTGCCAGGAGGCGCGATTGCGACGGAGCGCAAGACCGGTGCGCTGATGCGCTCACCGTTTGCGTTCAAGAAGTACGGCAAGGTGGGAATGGACGTCAGCGAACTCTTCCCATACGTCGGCGAATGCGCGGACGATTTGTGCTTCGTTCGCTCCGTCTACACTGATATTCCGAACCACGAGCCCTCGCTCCTGATGATGAACACGGGCCACAGCCAGGTTGGCCGCCCTTCGCTTGGCTCGTGGCTCACCTATGGCCTGGGGACCGACAACCAGAACCTGCCAGGCTACGTCGTCCTCTGTCCGGATTTGCCGACGACGGTCGGGCCTCCGTTGTGGAACAGCGCCTTTTTGCCCGGCGTGCACCAGGGCACGTTCATCTCCGACAAGGTCGACAAGCCCGATCAGATCATTGGGAAGGACTTCGATCCCAAGAAGCTCGTGTCCTTCATTCATAACGACAAGTTCACGCTCCCTGAGCAGCGGCGCGAGCTGGACTTGCTGGCGCAGCTCGAACAGCTTCGCGGGGAGCGCGAGCAGATGCGAGATCCCCAGCTCGACGCCGCCATCCAGTCAATGGAAGTCGCGTATCGGATGCAGACCGAAGCGCCGGAGGTGTTTGACATCCGCAAAGAGTCCGAGGCGACGCTCAAGCTGTACGGGCCCGGCAGCACCGCACGAGGCTGCTTGATGGCCGTGCGGCTCGTGGAGCGGGGTGTTCGGATGGTCCAGATTTACTACGCCAACCGCGATCCGTGGGATGCGCACGCCGACATTCAGGCTCACCGCAAGAACGCAAAGGATTCGGACCAGCCGTACGCGGCCGTTATTAAAGACCTGAAGTCGCGCGGCCTGTTCAACGAGACCTTGGTGATCTGCGGCTCCGAATTCGGACGCACGCCGGTCTGCGAAGTCGGGGGCGGCGCAGGGGTCGTCCAGAACGGACGGGACCACAACCCGTTCGGATTCACCATGTGGCTGGCGGGCGGCGGGATCAAGGGCGGCACCATCTACGGTGCCACGGATGATTTCGGTTTCAAGGCGGTCGACAAGCCCGTGCATGTGCATGACCTGCACGCGACCATCCTGCATCTGATGGGCATCGACCACACGAAGCTCACCTATCACTACAGCGGTCGCGATTTCCGCCTCACGGACGTCTCGGGGAACGTGATTCACGACATTCTCGCGTAGCTCGAAGGTTCCAAGGTTCCAAAGTTCCAAGGTTCTAAAGTTCCAGGGTTCCAAGATTCAATGGTTGCCGTGAGACGACGCTCACTGTGGGTAATCGCCAGTGTGGGCGCACTGGTTGCGGGATTGGCGCTCGTCTCTGGACAGAACCCGGGCGGCGGTCGGCCGAACTTGGAGGGCATCTGGAACTCGGCCACGGTCACGCCGCTCGAACGCCCGAGCGAGTTGCGGGACAAGGCGTTCTTCACGCCGGCAGAAGCGGCCGAGTGGGAACGTCAGGTCACACGACGAAACGAGGAACCGCCGCCCGAGGTCGCGGCGAAGAGCCAGGGTACCGGCACTTACAACACGTTCTATCGCGAGTTTGGAACGCGCACCGTCAAGACGCTCCGCACGTCGATCGTCACCGACCCTCCCGACGGCCGCATTCCTGCGCTCACGCCGGAGGCTGCCGAAGCCAGGCGCCGCCGTCTCGAGCGGCAAAAGCGGTTCGAGAACGTCGAAGAGCTCGGCCTCCAGGATCGGTGTCTGGCGTTCGTCACGGCCGGACCGCCGATGCTCCCGTACTCCTACAACAGCAACTATCACATCGTGCAGACCAGCGATGCCATGGTCGTGCACGCGGAGATGATCCACGACACCCGAATCATCCATCTGGACGGTCGGCCGCATCTGCCGTCAAGTGTCCGGCAGTGGCTAGGTGATTCGATCGGCCGTTGGGAGGGCAACACCCTGGTGGTCGACACGACGAATTTCCGGGACGGCAGCGGCTACTACGGTGACGCAGGTGGCAATTTCGCCTGGGACGGCAACCTGCACCTCGTCGAACGCTTCAGTCTCATCGACGCCGAGACGCTGCTCTACCAGTTCGAGATCGACGATCCGACGGCGTACGTGCGGCCGTGGAAGGGTGAGCTGACGCTGGCGCGGACAGCTGGGCCGATCTACGAATTTGCCTGCCACGAGGCCAACTACTCGTTGACGAACATGCTGAGGGGATATCGCTCGACCGAACGAAAGGCAGGCGTCAAGTAGCACGCTCGGCTAGCATGTTGTGATGCGAACAGCCGAAACCGCTCCAGCCCTCGCGTTCATCTTCTCGGAGCTCGTCGCTGGCACCCAGGGATCCGGCGGCTTCGTGCTCAACACCGGAGACATCGGGCTCCTTCGAAGCCTCGAACGGCTGTCGGCCGCCGATGCGTCGCGTGCCGTCAACGGCGGCGCCACGATTGCTGCGCACGCGCAGCACCTCCGCTACGGGCTCTCGCTGATGAACCGATGGGCGTCGGAGGGCGGCAATCCGTTCGCCGACGCCAAGTGGGACGAGGCATGGAAGGTTGCGGAAGTCGATGCCAAAGCGTGGGAAGAGATCCGCAGCGGGCTCCGCGACGAGACGACGCGCTGGCGCGACGCGATCGGGACTCCGCGCGAGGTCTCCGACGTCGAGCTCTACGGCATGATCGCGAGCGTGGCTCACCTCGCCTATCACCTCGGCGCTATTCGACAGATCAATAAGGACGCGCGCGGGCCCCGAGAGGGGACCTTCTAAGCACTCCATCGCCGGCTGAACCCTGGAACCCTGGAACCTTGGAACCTTGGAACCTTGACATGCCTACAATGCAGACATACAATGCCTGCAACGTAGGCATGGCGCCCAAACCCATTTATCTCGGTGAGTTCGAGTACGGCGTGCTGCTGGCGATCCTCCAAAACCCGGTGGCCTACGCTGTCCCCATTCGGGCGTTTCTCGAGGAACGCACCGGCCGCCCGGTGGCGCGCGGCGCCCTTTACACGGCCCTCGAGCGCCTCGAAGCCAAGGGGTGTCTGTGGTCGCGGATGGGCGATCCGACCGACGACCGCGGGGGCAAGCCCCGCCGCTACTTCACCGTCACGCCGGCCGGGTTGCGCGCGCTGAGGGCAACGCACGGAGCCTTCGCCAACCTGACCCGTGGGCTGGAAACCATCCTCGAACGACGATGAGTCCCTCGACTCGCCCGCCGCGATTGGCCGAACGGTTGCTGGGCGCCAGCGTGTCCGATCGAGAGTGGCGCGAAAGCATCCTGGGCGATCTACGAGAAGAGTACCTGAGCACGCGCCAGCAGCGGGGCGCCGGCTTTGCTCGACGTTGGTATTGGGTGCAGGCGTTTGCCATCGGGACCAGAGAAGTCGGCGCGCGATGGCGCCGGCCTCGGCCGCACGCAGGGAGCCTGGGACGCAGCGCCGACCTCGAATCACGAGCCGGATGGTTCGCTGGCTTGTCGCGAGACTTCAGGCACGCATGGCGAGCTGTGGCGCGCCGGCCTGGAACCAGCCTGGTCATCGTCGCGACGCTCGCGTTGGCGCTAGCGACCAACGCGACCAGCTTCGCGATCATGGACGCGATCGTTCTGCGTCCGTTCCGCTTCCCCGATATCGATCGCCTCGTGATGGTCGCGTCGAGCGATCTCCAGGCTGACCTGTTCGATCGCGAGTCGGTCTCACCGGCTGATTTCCGTGATTGGCGACGCGAGGCGCGAAGCATCACTCACCTGTCGGCCGCCGAGTGGTGGGATGCCAATCTCTCGGGCATCGATACGCCCGAGCAAGTCGCCGGCTTCCGCGTCACGGCCGACTTCTTCGATGCGCTCGGCAGACGCCCCGTCATCGGGCGTCCGTTCCTGCCGTCGGAAGAAACGCCAGGCAATCACCGCCGCGCGATTCTCGGCCATGCGCTGTGGACCCGGCTGTTCGCCAACGACCCGACGATCGTCGGCAAGACCGTGCGAATCGACGGCGAGCCCTACGAAGTCGTGGGGGTGGCGCCAGAGGGTTTCGCGATTCCCGACGGTGCGCAGCTCTGGTCGCCGCTCGCGTACACGCCAGAGCAATGGAATGAGCGTCGCAACCGCTATCTCACCACGGTCGCCCGGCTTGCGGAGGGGGCGACGCTTCAAGATGCTCGCGCCGAGCTTGGAGCGATGGCGGAACGGCAGCGGCGAGAACACCCCGAGACCAACGCGCGGGTGCCCAATGCGGTGGTCACTTTCACAGCGGGCATGAGCGATCCAGGCGCCGCGCCCTTCATGAGCGTGATGCTGGCAGCCAGCGTCCTGCTCCTGCTCATCGCTTGCGCCAACATTGCCAACCTGCTCCTCGCTCGGGGTGCAGAGCGAGGCCAGGAGTTTGCCATGCGGCTGGCCCTCGGTGCCAGTCGTGCCCGCCTCGCCTTGCAGCTCGTGATCGAGGGTGCGCTCCTGTCGTCGATGGCGATCGTTCTGGCGGTCCCGCTCGCGTGGCTGGGCCTGGGGCTCTCGCGCGCGTCCATTCCGCCCAGCGTCATTCGTTTCGTGCCCGGCTGGGCGTACCTCGACATTTCACCGGTCGTCTTCTGGTCGTCGGCGGCTTTCGGGCTGCTCGCGACACTCCTCTTCGCACTCATCCCCGCGATTCAGACCGTTCGCGCGGACGTCGCGGACACGTTGCGGCCAGGAGCGCGCACGATGACGGCGCCGCGGCAGCGTCATTGGCTGCGCAATTCGCTCGCGGCGGCGCAGGTGGCTCTGACACTCGCGCTGCTGTTTGGCTCAGGGTTGATCCTGACGGCGGCGAATCGGGCGGTGAATGGTGCATTCGGATTCGACAAGCGCGACCTCCTCGTCGCCCGATTGGTGCTGCCCGAGCGTCCTTACGCGGACGCCGACCGTCGGCGTCAATTCATCGAGGGCGTGCTGGAACGAGTGCGCGCCATTCCTGCGGTAACGAGCGCGTCGATGGTCAGCAACTTGCCGTATGGGGGCTCCAGCGCCTCGCGCGAGTTCTGGATCGACGGCGTGACGCTCCAGCCCGGCGAGGTTCGCCGCGCCGCCTATCGACCTGCAACACCCGATTACCTGGCCACCATGAAGATTCCGCTCCTGAGTGGGCGCGGCTTCAACGACGGCGACCGTCCGGACACCATTCCGGTGGCCATCATCAGCCAGATCGTCGCCGATCGATATTTCAACGATCCCAATCCGATCGGACGCCAGTTTCGGGTGACGCGAGATGGGCCCCTCATTACGGTGATTGGTGTCTGCGGCGACATTATCCACGACTGGTTTCAGCAGCGTCGTGATCCGACGGTGTACCGGCCGCTTGCCCAGGACGCCCCGTACGCACACGCGTTTGTTCTGCGGACCATCGGCGATCCACTCAGTGTCGCCAGCGATCTCCGGCGCGCAGTCTACGCGGTCGATTCCGATCAGCCGATTCTCGACCTCCAAACGATGGACAAGCGCGTCGAGGATAGCTCAGCGGGCTTGACTTTCGTCGCTAACGCACTAGGCGTCGTGGCGCTCATCGCCTTGGCGCTGGCCGTGATGGGGTTGTACAGCCTGATGGCGTACATGGTCAGCCGGCGGACGCAGGAACTCGGCGTGCGGATGGCGCTCGGGGCGACCAAGTGGCAGATCATAGGTCTGGCAAGCGGTCAGGGTGTGCGGATTACCATCGCTGGCCTGGTGCTTGGGGGGCTGGCCGCGATCGGGATCGGGCGCCTTCTGGAATCGGTCCTGTTTGGCGTCGTGTCGACGAGCGCAACCCAATTGTCGCTGCTGGCTCTTCTCGTCGCGGGAGTTTCGCTGCTCGCGAGCTACCTTCCCGCTCGTCGAACGGCGCACCTGGACCCGACGCTCGCGCTGCGCGCCGAATAAGCTCGCTACTCGGCTGGCCGGTCCTGCGCGGCTGGTCCGAGGGCCGCCTCTGCCGCCTGGAAGCCGATCTTCGAGTGCGTGCCGTCACAGAACGGCTTGGTGGTCGAGTGACCACAGCGGCACAGGGCGAACGGCCGCTTCGGAATTTGATACTCGTTGCCGTTCCAGTCGATCAGTTTCACGTCTTCCGCGTCCACGAGATACGAGCCGTTTTGTCGCACTTTGATTGTCGCCATCCCTCTTCCTCATCTCCCTCGTTAGCTGGCCACCGGCCGCTGATCACTGATCACCGGCCACTGATCGCCGACCGTCACGACATTTTCTGCATCGCCGAGAGGAACTCCGCATTGTTCTTCGTCTTCGCCATCTTGTCGAGCAGCAGCTCCATCGCCTCCACCGGCGAGAGCGGGTTGAGGACCTTCCGCAACACCCAGATACGGTTGAGATCCTCGCGCGGAATCAGGAGTTCCTCCTTGCGCGTGCCGCTCTTCAACATGTCGATCGACGGGAACACGCGCTTGTCGGTGAGCTTCCGGTCCAGGTGAATCTCCATGTTGCCCGTGCCCTTGAACTCCTCGAAGATCACGTCGTCCATGCGAGATCCGGTGTCGACCAGCGCGGTCGCGATGATCGTCAGCGATCCACCCTCTTCGATATTGCGGGCAGCGCCGAAGAAGCGTTTTGGCTTCTGGAGGGCGTTGCTGTCGAGGCCACCTGACAGCACTTTGCCGGATGGTGGGATGACGGTGTTGTAGGCGCGCGCCAGGCGGGTCACGGAGTCGAGCAGGATGAGGACGTCCTTCTTGTGCTCGACCAGTCGCTTGGCTTTCTCGATCACCATCTCGGCGACCTGCACGTGGCGCTGCGCGGGTTCGTCGAACGTCGATGAAATCACTTCGCCATCCACGGACCGCTGCATGTCGGTGACTTCCTCCGGCCGCTCGTCGATCAGCAGGACGATGAGATAGACCTCGGGATGGTTCTTGGCGACGGACTGCGCGATGTTCTGCAGCAACATCGTTTTACCGGTCCGCGGAGGTGCGACGATGAGGCCGCGCTGACCCTTGCCAATGGGGGTCATCAGGTCCATGACGCGGGCCGACAGGTTCTCGGTTTCGGTTTCGAGCTTGATTCGCTCCTGTGGATAGAGCGGCGTCAGGTTCTCGAAGAACAGCTTGTCGCGCGCCTGTTCCGGCGATTCGAAATTGACCGCTTCGACCTTGATCAGCGCGAAGTAGCGCTCCCCTTCTTTGGGCGGTCGAATCTGTCCCGACACCGTGTCGCCGGTCTGCAGATCGAATTTCCGAATCTGGGATGGAGAGACGTAGATGTCGTCGGGACCAGGGAGATAGTTGTAATCGGGCGCCCGCAGGAATCCGAAGCCATCGGGGAGCACCTCGAGCACGCCTTCGGAGAAGATGAAACCGCTCTGTTCGGTCTGCGCCTTCAGGATCTGAAAGATGAGCTCTTGCTTGCGCATACCGGTCGCGCCCGGAACATTGAGTTCCTTGGCGACCTGGGTGAGCTTCTGGATGCTCATGTCCTTGAGCTCGCCGATATTGAGGCCGGGCCGGCGCCCTTCGGTTGCGGCGGCGACGGCTTCGGCTTCCTGAGCGACGTCCGCCTGCGGTGGATGATGGCCGCCGCGTCCGGAACCTTGACGTTTGTGGGGACTGGGCATGGATGCTGACCTGTGCGATCGGTGACGTATATGCGATGTGAGCTTAAGAACAGTTGGGTCCGGGAGAATCCGGTCCGCGAACGCTCAAGGGGAGGAAAGACGGGTTTCGTCGAAGTATATCAGAACTGCGACGGACTCATGCCAATGGCCAGAACGCTGCAGGCCTGAATCGGACGAAGGCCGAGGAGCCGGGCCCGAGCTATGAGGGCGTCAGATTCCGACCCGGGGTTGAACCACACCTCCGGAATCCCCTTTTGAGCGAGGCCGTTCACAATCTCCTCCCCGACGTCCGGCGGGACATACACCGTCGCCATGTCAATGGCCGCGGGGTAATCGAGGACGCTGGCGTAGGCGCGCATTCCCTCCACCGTGTCATGTCGCGGCGTAATCGGAATCGCACGATACCCCGCGGCCGTGAACGCGCGGAGTGCCTTGTTGCCAAACTTGCGGCGATCGTTCGACGCGCCGATTACTGCGACCGTTTTCATTGCGATCGAGTATACGGCGCAACCATGAGGTCCACGGTCTACGGCCCACGGCCTACCGTCCACGGCAAGTTCTTCCCGTGGACCGTGGACCGTGGACCGTGGACCGATACCGTTACAATCGTCTTCCGTGCGTCGTTCGACCATTCCACTGGTACTGCTGGCCCTTCTGACGTTTTTCACCGGGCTTGGGCGAGGCGCCATCGCTGATTCGGATGAAGCCTTCTACGCCGAGTCGGCACGAGAGATGGTCGAATCGGGCGATTGGCTCACTCCCCACTTCAACTACGAGCTACGCTTTCAGAAGCCGGTCCTCTACTACTGGTTGACGGCCGCGCTTTATCTGGTGGCGGGCGCGACCGAGATCTCCGCGAGATTCTGGGCGGCGCTCTGCGGGGTCGGTCTGGTCCTCGTCACCGCCGCGTGCGCGCGCCGCTGGTTCGACGAGGACACGGGTCTGCTCGCGGGCGCGATCGCGGCGACCAATTTCGGCTACTTTGCGCTCGCGCGCATGTCGCTGCCGGATCTCCCGCTCGCGCTGTTCATGACCGTGGCGATCACGGCCACGTTTGCCGCAACGCTCGAGCGCAGCCGCGAGCCGCGCTGGTGGCTCCTGGTCGCCGCCGCCGCGGCGGCGCTCGGTTTCCTGACGAAAGGACCCCTTGCTCTCGTTGTTCCGGCACTCGTCGTCGTTCCCGTGCTTCTGATTGAGCGCCGGTCGTTCGATCTCGACCTCGTGGACCTGCTGCTGGCGGGGATGTTGTTTGCCGCCATTGCGACGCCCTGGTATTTCGCCATGTGGTCCGAGCACGGCGTTGAGTATGTGCGAGGGTTTTTCGTCGGCGACAACTTCGAACGATTCGCGACGACCCGCTTCAACGATCCGCGGCCCTGGTGGTTCTATCTGCCTGTGATTGCCGGCGGCCTCTTGCCGTGGGCGCCGCTGACGACTGTGTGGCTTGGCCCGACGCTTCAGTTCGTCACGCGGCGTCGAGACATTTCGACTATCGAGCTGCGCTTGCTGCTGTGGGTGGCGCTGCCACTGGTGTTCTTCACCCTGTCAATTGGCAAGCAGCCGCGATATGTGCTGCCAATGTTACCGCCGCTGGCGATCCTGCTCGCCCACTCGATCCTCGAGCGGACACGGGAGTGGCGAAGCCTCGACGGCGTCCGGAGGAGACCGCGGCCCAACCTCGCCGTCGTCATCGGCAGTGTTCTGTCGGGATTGTTCCTTTGTGGCCTGGCAGTTGGACTGCACCGCCTTCAGCCGCTGTTCATCAACATCACGAGGTCGCTGACGTTGGCCGTTGCGATCGTGGTTGGTGTGGCCGGCCTCGCAGTGATTCTGGTCAGCGTCACGCGGTTCTGGCGTGCGGCCCCAGCCGTGCTGGCATGTAGCGCGGCGCTGAGCTTTGCCTTGTTGCCTTTCGGCGCCCTGCCCGCGCCTGCGGACTCGGTGGTTTTTGAGATGGCGCGACTCGTACGGGACGCGCGTCGCCCCGACGAAGCTCTCGGAACCTACCGCGTGTTCGTACGCAATCTGGTCTTCTACACTCGCCTCCGGCACACCGACTTGATTCATGACGAGCACATCCACGATTGGCTGGGCAAGAATCCAAAGGCTCTGATCGTGATGCCCGCGGCCGAAGCGGATCGACTCGAACGTGACAAAGGATTGCGCATCCAGCGTCTCGCGGAGCGCACGTACTTCGACGATGGGAGCATCAGAGTTCGAACGCTGGCGGATCCGAACCCGTCGATCGAGCTTCAACGTGTCGTGCTGGTCAGGATTGGCGGCTAGCAGGTCTGGGCACCTTGCGCGCCGCACGGGCGGCCCGCTCCAGCCGCTCTTGTAAAGCCTCCTCCGATCCTTCACGCAGATCCTTTTCGAGCGTTGCGAGCTGCTCTGCGTACGCACGGAGCGCGCCCACAATCCCTTGGCGATTGGTCTGCAGGATGTCCCGCCACATCTGAAGGTTCGCGCCGACCCCTTCCACCCGAGATTGGAATCCACCAGCGGCCAGCGATTGCGTGGCATCGTCCTGCTGGGCAAACAATTCGAGCAGTGGCAGCGAGATGAGATACGGCAAGTGACTGGTCAAAGCGACCGCCTGATCGTGCTGCCTGGGATCCATGACGACGACCTCCGCGTCAAAGTCGCGCACGAGCCGCTGGGCCCATTCGAGCGTGGATGGCCTGGTTCGCGCCGTCGGCGTGAGGACGAATCGCTTGCCGGCAAACAGCCGGTTGCTCGGGCGAGAAGAGCCGGTCGTCAACTGGCCGGTCATGGGATGGCCGCCGATCGCGTGCAGGCGATCAGGCAACCTGCTCATCGCATCGGCGATAACGCTCTTGGTGCTGCCCACGTCGATCACGACGGCCTCGCGAGTGGCCAGCTGACCGAGCCGACCCAAAACGTCGAGAATTGCACCGACCGGGGTCGCCAGCACGACGACGTCCGCGTCCCTGACTGCATCGTCAACCGTCGAGACGACATGATCGATCAGCGCTTCGGAGATTGCGCGGCCCTGGGTCGTCTCATCTCGGTCGCAGCCGACGATGGTCCAGCGTGGTCTAACAGTGCGCAGTGCTGCGGCAAACGATCCGCCGATCAAACCGAGCCCGACGACAGCCGCGCGGCAATCGGCGTCGGTGCGATCCCAAACCGGCGTGCCGTCGTTCATCCTCGTCTCGTGTGGGCCGGCATCCAGGAAATCCTGATGGTTAATGCTCCCAGATCTTGCCCGGATTGAGGATCCCGTGGGGATCGAAGGCGTGCTTGATGCGCTGCATCAGCGCGATCACGTCAGCGGACAGCTCGATGCCGAGATACGGCGCTTTCGAGAAGCCAATGCCGTGCTCGCCGCTGATTGACCCCTCCAACGCGACGACGCCCTCGAACAGCGCTCGCTCGGCTGTTTTCGCGCGCCGCAGCTGATCAGGATCGGCTGGATCGCACATCACGTTGACATGAATGTTGCCGTCCCCGGCATGACCAAAGCAAGGAATTATGAGTCCCGATTCTCGTCGCAATCGCTCCACCAGCTCGAAGAGCTGCGGCACCCGACCGCGCGGAACGACCACATCGTGATTGATCTTGCGCGGCGCCAGTGCTCTCAACGCAAACGAGAGCTCACGCCGCGCTTCCCAGATGGCGTCTCGCTCGGCGTCTGTCCCGGCTCGTCGAACGGTCAACGCGCCGGCCCGGCGGCATGCGTCCGCCACGCGGGAGCACTCTTCGTCAACGCCGGCTGCCACGCCGTCGACTTCGATGATGAGCATGGCGCCGCTGTTTTCGGGGGCGACTGGTCGCTTCAGTCGCTGCGCTACGGCCGTCAGCGACAGACGGTCGATCAACTCGATGGTGGAGGGCAGCACGCGGGCGGCCAGCAGCGCCGTCACCGCGTCCACTGCCGTGGCGATGTCGGCGAAGGTCGCCTGCATCACGGATTGCACCGACGGCTTGGGCAGCAGCCGCAAGGTGATTTCCGTAATGATTGCCAAGGTCCCTTCCGATCCAACGAGCAACTGCGTCAGGTCGTAACCGACGACGTTCTTGACGGCTTTGGATCCCGTGCGAATCACCTCGCCGGTCGGCAGCACGGCCTCGAGGGCCAGGACGTATCGCTTGGTGGTGCCGTACTTCACGGCCCGCGGACCGCCAGCGTTCTCCGCCACGTTGCCACCCAGCGACGACTGCCGCAAACTGGCAGGGTCTGGCGGATAGAACAGCCCGCGCTGCTCGACAGCATCCTGGAGATCACCAGTAATTACGTTCGGCTGAACCACGGCAAGCAAGTTCTCGACGTCGATCGTGAGGATGCGATTGAGCCGCTCCATCGAGAGCACGACGCCACCTCTCAGTGGGACAGCGCCGCCGGTGTACCCGCTGCCCGCGCCCCGCACCACCAGCGGAACACGGTCGCCATCGCAGAGCCGCGCAATCGAGGCTATTTCAGCGGCATTGGCTGGTCTCAGCACGAGATCGGCAGGATGGCCAATCTGGAGTGCATCGTGCCCGTACTCGACCAGGGACGCGGCCTCGGTGATCACGTGCGCCGGTCCCACGATGGCGGCGCACCTGTCAACGAAGCTGGGCGTCACGGATGGCTACAACACGCTGGCGCCGACCCGACCCTGCTCGCGGCGCCGGACGAACTCGTGAATGCGCGTGACACCTTCGCGGAGCTGCGTGAGTGAAGTGGCGTACGAGATCCGGAAGAACCCCGGGGCATCGAAGCCTTCACCAGCCGTCAGTGCGACATACGCCTCGGCCAGCAGCGCTTCGGCAAACTCGGTCGTAGTCCGTACACCCGTGGATTCGAGGACGTCAGCGACGTACGGAAACAGGTAGAACGCGCCTCGGGGTTTGATGCAGGTGAAGCGCTCGTCCTCTGTCAACCACTGCCAGACCTTGTCCCGCCGAATTCGATACTCGTCGAGCATCACCTTGACGCTGTCCTGCGGCCCCTGGAGCGCAGCGACGGCCGCTTTCTGCGTGATGGATGAGACGTTCGATGTCGAGTGTCCCTGGATGGCGTTCATCGCCGCGATCACCGGTCGCGGTGCGATCGCCCAGCCACAGCGCCAGCCGGTCATCGCGTAGGCCTTGGATGCCGCGCTGCAGATGATGGAGCGGTCCCGTAACCGATCGGTCAGCACCCTCACCAGATTCTCCGGGCCTGGCTCGTAAATCAGCTTCTCGTAGGTCAGGTCGCCGACCAGCCAGAGGCCGCGTTTGGCGGCGACGTCAGCGATGGCGATGAGCGCCTCTTCCGAGATCAGCGCCCCGGTGGGGTTGCACGGCGAATTGATGACGATTCCGCGAGTCCGTGACGTGATGGCATCGATGAGCGGTTGGGCATGAATCTCGAAGCCGTCTTCGGCATGCGTCTGCACGATTACCGGTGTTGCGCCGGCCAGCTTGATTTGTTCGGGAATCGTGGGCCAATACGGGGCATGCGTGATGACCTCGTCGCCCTCCTCGAACAGGGCCAAAGCGGCGTTGAACAACGCCTGCTTCGCGCCCGCCGTCACGATCGTCTCTTCAGGCGCGAAGGCGACGTCGTAGTCGGCCGCGTAGCGCGCACAGATGGCTTCCCGCAGCTCGCGGATGCCCGCCGCGGGCGTATAGCGGGTGAAGTCCCGGTTGAGCGCATCGTGGGCGGCAGCCTTGATGTGGTCCGGAGTGGGAAAATCAGGTTCGCCGGCCCCGAGATCGACGAGATCGACCCCCTGTTGCCGAAGGCGATCCGCCTCTGCGATCACCCTGAGCGTGGGTGAGGGTGCCACCCGAGACATCCGACCACTGAGTGTCATGCGCTTCGTCCTGGACCTGTGAACCCTCTCATGGCGGCCTGCTTTTGCCGCAGGCGTTCTTCGACCACGGGCGGCACGAGACCGCCCACTTCTCCACCCAGCCGGAAGACTTCTTTGATCAGCCGCGAACTGGTGTACGTGTACTGCTCGGCGGGCATCAGGAACACGGTTTCGAGCGTGTGATCGAGCCGCCGATTCATCAGCGCCATCTGAAACTCGTACTCGAAATCGGAGATGGCCCGCAGTCCCCGAATGATGGCGCGCGCGCCTTTCCGCTGTGCGTAGTCCACCAGCAGTCCATGGAAAGTGTCAACCTCGACCGCCGGGCGATCGCGAAACACTTCGCGGATGATGTCGACGCGCTCCTGCACCGTGAAGAGGGGCGTCTTGTCGGCGTTGACCAGCACGGCGACGACGACGCGATCGAAGATCGCGCAGCCGCGCTCGATGATATCGAGATGACCATTGGTCAGCGGATCGAACGATCCGGGGCAGACGGCAATCGACGGCGTGTCGGCGGCCGCGCTCATCGGACCTCGAACATCGTGAGCGAGCTGTCGCCCGATCGCACGGTGCGAATGGGCGTCACACCGTCGAGCGGCGGCGGTATGCGCCGGGTTGCGTGTTCGAGAATCAGAAGGCCCTCCGGTGCGAGATGCGTCGCGGCGGCGTGGATGACATCGGCCAGCGCGTCGAACGCGTATGGTGGATCCAGCATCACCAAATCAAATGGACCGCCATCGATTCGGTTCTGCAGGGCGTGTTCGACGGCGTCGCGGATGATAACACAGCGCTCGCGCACGCCGCAGCGCGCCGCGTTGGTCGCGATCAGTGCCGCCGCTCGCTGATCGCGCTCGATGAACACCGCGCGTAACGCGCCTCGACTCAGCGCCTCGAGGCCGAGCGCGCCGGAGCCGGCGAACAGGTCAAGTACCGTCGCTTCCGGCACGCGGGCCGCGATGACATTGAAGAGCGTTTCGCGCAGCTTGTCCGAAGTGGGCCGTACGCCGTCCCACGTTGGCGACTCCAGGCGGCGGCCCTTAAAGGCCCCAGCGATGATTCTCATCCGACCGTAATCAACCCGAACTGGCGCTGCCACACATCCTGCACGTATCGCCGCTCGTCGTCGCTCAGGGCGTGTTCATCCACGCGCCGTCTGGCTTCGGCAAACGCGAGCTCGAGCAGATCGGCATCGCGCGCGAGGTCGCCGGCCCGCAGTTGCGGCAGGCCGTGTTGGCGCGTGCCGAAGAAGTCCCCCGGACCACGCAGGGCGAGGTCGCGCTCCGCGATTACGAAGCCGTCATTCGTGTCGGCCATGGCGCGGAGTCGTTCGCGCGCCTCGTCTGACCACGGCGACTGGTACAGCAGGATGCAGACCGACTCCGCGCTGCCGCGACCAACGCGGCCCCGCAGCTGATGCAATTGCGAGAGCCCGAACCGCTCTGCATGTTCCACGACCATCAGGCTGGCATTGGCGATATCGACGCCGACTTCGACGACCGTGGTCGCTACCAGAATGTTCAGGACCCCGGCCGCGAAATCGCGCATGACCGCGCTCTTCTCGTCCGCCTTCATGCGACCGTGCAGCAGAGCGACCTTCAGATCAGGGAACACGTCACGGGCCAGGTGCTCGGCCATCGCAGTCGCTGCCTTGAGATCCACTTTTTCCGATTCGTCGACCAGGGGGTAAATCACATACACCTGGCGCCCAGCGGTGATGGTCTGGCGCATCAACTGGTAGATTTCTTCGCGCCGTGAGTCGGGCTTGACCAGCGTCCGGACCGGCTTTCGCCCGGGCGGCAGGCCTCGTATCACGGACACTTCCATGTCGCCGCATTCGGTCAGCGCCAGCGTGCGAGGGATGGGCGTGGCCGTCATGACGAGCACGTCGGGATGTAGCCCCTTGGCGGCGAGCGTGGCTCGCTGCAGCACGCCAAATCGGTGCTGCTCGTCGATGACGACCAGCGCCAATGCGCGAAATTTGACCTGTTCCTGCACGAGCGCGTGCGTGCCGACGAGGAGTGGCACGTCGCCACGTTCGATAGCCGGCAGGAGCGTGCGGCGTTCGGCCGCCGTGACGCGGCCACTCAGGAACGCGACGCGATGACGCGTGGTCGCCAGACATCGCGCGAGCGTGCCGAGATGTTGCTCCGCAAGAATCTCAGTCGGCGCCATGAACGCCACTTGGAACCCGTTCTCCATCGCGACGACCGCCGCGAGCAGGGCGACGATCGTCTTGCCGGCCCCAACGTCACCCTGAAGAAGCCGTTGCATCGGCCACGGTTTCTGCATGTCCGCCACGATCTCCGCGAGTGCGTGCCGTTGCCCGTCGGTGAGCTTGAAGGGGAGAATCGCGCGCGCGGCCTGCCGGATGCGATCGTCGACGGCCGAGATGAGCGCCTTCTTGATCGACGCGTTCTGCTGACGCCTGAGGGCGAGCCCGGTCTGAAAGACGAAGAAGTCCTCGAAGATCAGGCGTCGTTGCGCTGCAGTCTGGAAGGTGTTGAGCGCCTGAATCGAGGTCGTGGATTCGGGAAAGTGGGCCCCACGTAAGGCGTCAGCGCGCGACGGCCACTTCTCGCGAATACGGATGTCATCGGGCACCGGGTCGAATAACGCACTGGGCAATTGTTCCAGGGCCTGCCAGACAAATCGCCGCTGCATGTTTGTCGTGACGCTCCCCGTTCGCTCATAAATCGGAACGATGCGCCCGGTATGAAGAGTGGACGACTCCTCGGCGCCACTTTCACGAATGATCTCGAACTCAGGATCGGTGAGCTGCAGGCCGCGAGACCCCCAATGCTCGGCCTTTCCAAACAGGACGATCTGCTGATGCGCCCGGATGACATCTTTCAGAAAGGCCTGATTCGGCCAGACGGCCTGGACCTGACCGCTGGCGTCCTGCACCAACGCGGTAAAGAGGCGGAAGCCGGCCCGTCGGGTCGACTGAAGACTCGCATGCAGGACTTCTCCACTGACCGCGACGGTCTGTCCGGCGCGAATCGAAACGATTGGTTGAAGACGGCTGCGATCTTCGTAGCGGGTCGGGAATCGAAACAGAAGATCTTCGACGGTGTGAAGGCCAGCTTTCTTGAGATCGGCCGCCTTCCGTGGACCAACACCCTTCAGATACTGCAGCGGCAGTTGAAGAACATCGTCTGGCACTCTGGGATCTTACGATCAGGGCATAGGGCATAGGGCATAGGGCGTGGGGCGTAGGGCCTAGGAAGGATCAGGGCCCTCAGTTCCTTCCCTTGATCCCTCCCTATGCCCTACGCCCTATGCCCTATGCCCTGCTCTATTGAACGATCGTCGCCTTTGCCTGCTCGACGTCGATGTGACGGATGTCTGCGGGGAGATCGAAGGGCGCATCGATGTTGATCCCCTGGGGTGTGGCGGGCGTTCGAGTGTAGAAAGTCACGATCTCTTGCAGAAAGCTCTTGGGGATGGGAATGCCACTGACCTCGGCGCTCGTCAATTCGAAGCGTCCGATGCCGTTCGCAGTCTGGAGTACACCGCTGGCTGTGATCGGGAGTCGCCCGGTGAGATAGCTCATGGGATCGAACCAGCCGCCCGTGCTCTTCTTCTGTCGGATGATGTCGAGATCGACAATCGCGCGCCCGTTCAGCCGTCCCTGGGGTTGGATACCGATGGTCGGATCGGTCACGCCGACCGGCAACTGATCGCCCGCGCTGTAGCGGAGATAGGAGTTGACCTCCCCTTCTGTGACGAGCGTACGGTGCTCACGCGTCTCCTGTGACTCGGCCTGGCGAACGATCTGTACGAGCTTCCTCTGAAAGCTCTCGGCCTGCTCGCGTGACACGTTGGCGGCACTGATGGCGAGCCCCCCGGCCACGGCTGCAGCGAGTATCTTCATGCCTCTATTGTAGGACGTTGTTGGCCGGGCTAAAGCCCGGCCCTCTGAGGTTGTTAGTTGTAGTGACTTCTAGTGAGTCGGCGGCTGTTTGCGCTGCGGGGCCGGACGGTTATTCTGCCGGGCCCGGCTGATGAGGTCGAGCTTGCGGCGTTCGATCTGCTCCTCGAAGACGCGAAACCGAGCCTGCTGCCGCACGTCGAGCACTTCGTCGATCCCGTCGTAGGCTCGTCGAAGTTCGGCCGCCGAACGCATCTCCAACTCCTGAAGCTCCGTCAGTCGAACCTTGATATCGGCTTCGGTCGCGTTGGGACGGACGTTGCGGGGACTGGTCAGCCGCTGCAGCTCGTTGATCAATCGATTCCGTTGCTGCAGGTTGCGGCGGCGGGTATCCTGCAACACACGAAGGCGAGTCAGGAACTGCGCGTATTGCTGTTCATTGAGCGACAGCGCCTCCTGCGACTGCATCACGACCATGGCGTCGAAGAGTTGCTGTACCTGACCCGGATTCACCGTCACCCCAGGTTGTGGTCCGGGAGCGGTGTCCGGCTCCTGGGCCGCCACCGCGAGATCGATTGACGCGCACAGAACGGCGAGGGTCAGGACGGATCGTAGAAACATTGCGCGCATTTTACCCGCCTGGCTGCCCCAGTTCCTGTCGCAACAGCCGGACGAGTTCCTGCTGTTCACCCGCCGTCAACTGCCTGATGGCTTCGTCAGCGGTTCCTGGTCCGGTCGCAAAACCAGCTTCGCGCGCTGTATCGAGGTCGAGCGGACCAACCAGGTCAGAGACCAGTGCCCAGGTGCTTTCCGCTGTCGTCGTGTCGGGATCGTCGTCGACGGGCGGTGCTTCGCTCACCCACCTGCGAGCTTCGGGGCTGGTGATTTCGCCCGTCCGCGGCGCGATCACGGACGAGAGAGCCAGAATGATTGCTGCCAAGCCCGTCAGCGGCACCAGGACGGGCCACTGAAGCCACTGTGTCACCCGTGCGGGCTCGACCGGTTCAGCGGCCACGGCCAGACGCACACGATCCGACAGGCGTTCCCAGTACAAGGGCGACGGTTCAGGGACGTCGGCCTTGCGCGCCTCGATGAGGACGGTCGAGATCTCCTCGATCCGTGCGCGGCACGTCTCGCACACGTCAACATGGGCCTGCAACGTCTCGGCGATTGCGCCGCTTTCGAGGATGTCCACGAGCTCGTCAGGTGTGAGGTGTCTCATGGCTCGCTGCCGAGGATCTTCTTCAGATTCGCTAACGCGTGAAAGAAGTTAGCTTTGACCGCCCCGACCGAGCTGCCCAGGATGTCTGCAATCTCCTGATGTGACAGCTCGTGATACGTCCGCAGTATCAGGGCGGCGCGCTGTCGATTCGGTAGCGCGGCGATGGCCCGTCTGACAGCGACTGCCCGTTCCTCTCGAAGCAACCCGTCGCTTGGATTTTCTGTCCGGTTGTCGACGAAGTGGTCGCTGCGAATGGGTTCGGTTTCAGGTTTCTTCGCGGCGACTCGGTTTAAGCAGGCGTTGATCGCAATGCGGTACAACCAGGTCGAGAGCGCCGCCTCACCCTTGTAATTCCTCAATCCACGCCAGGCGCGGACAAAGGCTTCTTGCGAAAGATCACTCGCGTCTTCGTGGTTGCCCACGAACCGATAACAGACCTGATAGATGGCCCGCCGATGCCGGGCGACGATGACGTCAAACGCCGCCGGTGTCCCGCGCAGACACGCGTCGACGAGCGCACGATCGTCGAGCGATTCGAATGCTTCGGCGTCCGCTGACCGCGGGTCAGGATCCAGCACTCTCACCGTCCACCGTCGCGGCGCAGCCGCCCCAAGCGGCCAAGCGCGGACCGCGGTTCCGTCAGGCATGCCAGCAACCCTTCAATAGATTTAGACCGCTCGGCGCCCTCAAGGTTGTATTCCCGCAAGTAAAGTTGACTTTCGCCTTTTGTTTGTTTACTCTCCCGGTTGCCGGGGATTTGAGGTTTCTTCGCCCGTCGCCCAAAGGAGGATCCTTGCAGCCGCTGACCAAACGCCAACGCGAGATTCTGGATTACCTCAACGAGTTCATCCAGCAGCACGGCTATGCGCCCAGTCTCGAGGAGATCGGGCGGAAGTTTACGCTGTCGTCGCTGGCGACGGTGCACAAGCACCTCACGAATCTGCAGGAAAAGGGGTTCATTCGGCGGGCCTGGAACCGCAGCCGGTCGGTTGAGCTGTTGCCGAGCCGGACGGCGGGGCGGGCAATCGAACTTCCCCTTCTCGGCTACGTCGCCGCCGGCATGCCAATCGAAGCGGTCCCCGGCAACGAAAGCATTGCCATTCCCGAGTCGCTGATCAGCGGCAAGCGCGACACCTACGTGCTCCGGGTCCGCGGTGATTCCATGATCGATGAGCAGATTCGGGACGGCGACTGGGTCGTGGTGGAGGATCGCAAATCGGCCGACAACGGCGAGATGGTGATCGCCCTGGTCGGCGGTCAGGATGCCACCCTGAAGAAGTTCTACCGGGAGAGCGGACGCATCCGACTGCAACCGGCGAATCCCACCATGCAGCCGATCTTCGCCGACCCTGACACGGTGCAGATTCAGGGCGTGGTTATTGGCGTGATGAGGAAGTACTAGTGAGGGTTCTCCACAGGGGTTCTCATACGGCGGTTCTTTGACGAAGGTTCGACAGAGGTTCTCCACGACGGTTCTTACACGGAGGTTCTTTAACGAAGGTTCTTTAACGGAGGTTCGACAGAGGTTCTCTGCGACGGTTCAGCCCAAGAACCCTCGCAAAGAACCTTCTTGGAACCTTTGTGAAGAACCTGCGTGAAGAACCTCCGTGAAGAACGGCCGTCAAGAACGGCCGTCGAGAACCTCCGTCGAGAACCGCCGTAAACTGTGTGGATGTCCGACCGCAAGCAGATCAACTTCACGATCGTTCCAGACGAGGGCGGCGAGGGTCCGGCTCGCGTCTACGCCAACTTCTGCGGGGTCGCGCATACCCCGTTCGACTTCACACTCACGTTTTGTGAGGTCATGCCATTGTCGGAGAAAGAGATTCGCGCTGCGGAAACGGACCAAACCGTTCGGGCGCCGATCAAAGCCCGCGTGGTGATGCCGGTTCAATTCGTGCCGACGCTCATCGCGGCGCTGCAAGAGAACCTTCGAATCTTTACTGAATCGCACGCGCCCCAGCCCGCGCCGCCCGGCAAGGGCCCTGTTCACTAGCGAAGCGGCGCCTAGAAGATGTCTAGGACCGGCGTGAAGTCGCGAGCCGTCGCGCGGCGTATCTTCGATGCGCTCGATCGGCACTACCCGGATGCTGACACTGAGCTTGCGTATCGCACGCCCTTCGAACTTTTAGTGGCGACGATTCTCTCCGCACAGTCGACGGATCAACGAGTCAACCTCGTCACGCCGGACCTGTTTCGACGCTTTCCGGACGCCCGGGCGCTCGCGGCCGCCAAGCCTGAGGACGTGGAGCCGGTCATCCTTTCGACCGGTTTCTTTCGTCAGAAATCGCGTTCGATCATCGGGATGGCACAGGCGCTGGTCGATTCCCATGCCGGTGAGGTCCCGCACACGATGGAAGCGCTGGTCAAGCTGCCCGGTGTGGGTCGCAAGACTGCGAACGTCGTGCTCGGCCATGCCCTGGGAGTCCCAGGGCTCCCGGTCGACCGCCATGTGCTTCGCGTGTCGAACCGGCTGGGCCTGGTGGACAGCGACGAGCCTGAAAAGGTCGAAGAGATCCTGTGCGGGTACGTGCCGCCCGAGCGGTGGACCAGAGCCTCGGACGTCCTGATTCTGCACGGCCGCAGGATCTGCCGGCCCCAACCCCTCTGCAATCGCTGCAACGCGCGCAAGGACTGTGATTTCTATCGACGTGAGGGTATGGTGGTGAAGGCGGATCGAAAACCTCGTGCTTCGGCCCGCTCCCTCAAGCGCTCGAAATGACCCGGGAGCACTTCAAGAGCCTCGTGGCGGAGGCCATCGACACCATCCCGAAACGATTCGCTCGCGAAGTGCGGAACGTCGCCATCGTGGTCGAAGACCGTCCTTCATCCGCGCTCCTGGCCGAGATGGAGATCGATTCGCAGGACACGCTGCTGGGGCTCTACCAAGGTGTCCCGCTTCCGGAGCGGCAGTGGGGACACGGCAACGCGCTGCCTGACCGGATCACGCTGTTTCAGCGGGAGATCGAGGACGAGTGCGACGGCGACGAGGATGACATCGTGATCGCGATTGGCGAAACGCTCATCCACGAGTTGGGCCACTACTTCGGGCTGAGCGAAGAGGAGATCATGGACATCGAAGAGCGGTATTGGCGCGGAAGCGCCGTCGACGACGAAGCGTGAGAGCGCGGAAGCGGTTCGGCCAGCACTTTCTCGAGCCCGCCTGGGTCGCCAAGCTCGTATCCGCGATCGCCCCTCGACCCACCGATCGTTTTCTGGAGATTGGTCCCGGTCGTGGCGCGATCACCGCTCCCCTGGCCGCCACGGCCGGTCGGCTGTTGGCCATCGAAGTCGACCGCGACCTCGCCCTTGCGCTCCAGCAACGAAGGCTGCCCAACGTCGCCGTGATCGTGGCCGACGTGCTCGACATCGACCTCGCGGATGTGGCGGCTCGGGAGATCGACGCTCGTTCCGACCACAAGGTGCGAGTCGTAGGCAACCTTCCCTACAACATTTCCTCACCGATTCTGATTCGCCTTCTCGAGGCAGCGGCGCGCAGCAACGCCTTTCAGGACGCGATCTTAACGCTTCAGAAAGAGGTTGCCGACCGTCTCCACGCACGACCGGGCACGCGGGAATACGGCGTGCTGACCCTGACGGCCGCGTTGGGAGCCGACGTGACCGAACTGTTGTCTTTGCCACCCGGCGCCTTTCGACCGGCGCCCAAGGTTCGGTCGGCAGTGGTCCGGCTGACCTTTCGGCCAGCCCCTTGGGAGGTTGAGGATCGCCAACAGGTCATCGCGGTCGCGCGGGCCGTGTTCCAACAGCGGCGGAAGATGTTGTCGAACGCCCTGTCAGCCCTCGCGACCGCCCACCACCAAGACGCTGCGGCGGTCATCGAAAAGGCCGGGCTGGATCCGCGGCAGCGGCCCGAGACGCTGACGCTCGTCGACGTTGCGCGGCTGGCCTCCCAGCTTGGACGCTAAACGCTTGTCTGTGCTATAGTTTCGCGCCAACCCGCCGTTTTCACAGGCGCTCCCAGCTGCCTGAATCAGCCAGTCTCAACCGTCGCCCGAAGTGTCTTCCGCAGGGCGCGTGAGGCTTGGCGTGTCGGTTTTCAGGCCCACTGCCTGGCTGGGATTCAGATGAGCGTTGTCGATGGACGCCGCGGCCTCTTCCGCGAGCGCCCCACCGGTCGACGTCGTGCCACTCGGCGGCCTCGGCGAGTTCGGCCTGAACACCATGGCCATCTCGTGTGGGGAAACGACCATCGTCATCGATGCGGGCTCGATGTTTCCCGAGCCTGATCTGCTGGGCGTCGATCTCATCATCCCCGACCTCACGTACCTCGAATCACGCCGCGGACAGATCAAAGCGCTGATTCTGACTCACGGACATGAGGACCACATTGGCGCGGTGCCCTATCTATTGCCGCTCGTTGACGGGCCACTGCTGGGCACGCCGCTGGCGCTGGCCCTGGTCGAACCCAAACTGGAAGAGCACGGCCTCGAACCGAAGCCTGAAATCAAAGCGATTCGGCCGGGCGACGTCATTGCACTGGGACCGTTTCAGGTGGAGTTCGTGCGGGTCACGCACAGCATGCCGGACTGCGTGGCCGTTGTGGTGCGGACGCCTCACGGAGTGCTCCTCCACACAGGCGACTTCAAGATCGACCAGACGCCGCTCGGCAGCGAGCCGTTCGACCTTCATCGGTTTGCGCAGCTGGGCGCCGAGGGCGTGCTGGCGATGTTCGGCGACAGCACCAACATCGATCGGCGCGGATACACCGGGTCGGAGCTCGATGTCGAAGATGCGTTCGAGGAAATTTTCACGAGCACCGAGGGCAAGCTGGTGGTGGCGGCGTTTGCCTCGAGCCTCTACCGGCTGCAGATCCTCGTCGACCTGGCCGTCCAGTTCGATCGCCACGTCGCCTTCGTGGGTCGAGGGATGAACGAGAACTCGCAGATCGCCCAGAAGCTGGGCTACTTGCGAGTGCCGACCGGCACGCTGATTCGCGACAGCGATGTGCCCAGCTATCCCTCGCAGGACGTGCTCTGTCTCGTTACCGGCTCGCAAGGCGAGCCCAACGCCGCGCTGTCACGCATCGCCATCAACGATCACCGGTACGTGAAGCTCGACCCCACCGATCGTGTCGTCATTTCCGCGCGACCCATTCCAGGCAATGAGAAGGCGATTGGCCGCGTGATCAATCACGTCGCCCGACGAGGCGTGGACGTCGTGACGGAGGCGACCAAGCACGTTCACGTTTCGGGGCATGGCGCCGAAGAAGAGCTGAAGCTGCTCCTGGCGCTGGTGCGTCCGAGGTATTTCATCCCGATTCATGGCGAGTACCGCCAGCTGGCGCGTCACGCACGAATCGCAGAGCTCGTGACGGCCGGCCTGCCGACGACGGTCGACGTGATCACGGCCGAGAACGGCGATGTGATTCGGTTCAATGGGGCGACGGCGCAGGTTGCCGAGAAGGCGCCAACTGGACGGGTGCTCATCGATGGGACGCGGGTCGGCGAAGTCGGCGACGAAGTGCTGCGTGATCGTCGACACCTGGCGGCCGATGGCTTGGTCGTTACGGTTGTCGCCATCAATCGACAGACCGGTGTGGTTGATACAGTGCCGGAAATCATCTCGCGAGGGTTCGTAACCGCGGGCGAATCGGACACGCTGATGGCGGAGGGGGCACGCCTTGTGGCCACCGTCATTGCCGAAGCCAGCGTCGAGGAGCGGACCGACCCGGGACTGATTCAGGACAAGATTCGCAATGAGTTACGACGCTTCGTTCGGAAACGGACCGGACGGCGCCCGATGGTGCTGCCGGTTGTGATGGAGATCTGAGATGGGTGCAGCAGGGTCCGCCCTGTCACGACGGCTGAGCGAGGTACTGGGGGTCGCGCTCTTTGCGGCCGCGCTGATTTGGCTGATTGCGATTGCGAGCTACGAGCCAAGCGATCCGGTGTGGTTCTTCAGCACGGACGTTGGTGCGCCGGCCAACTTCGTCGGTCGGGTCGGTGCGTTTCTCGCCGAGTTGTCGTTCCAACTGCTTGGCTACGGCTCGTATCTGCTCCCCGCCGTCCTTGCCGTCGTCGGGTGGCACTACTTCTGGTGCCGGCCGATGGACGCGGTCTACACCAAGATAACGGGCGCGGTGATGGTCCTGGCGTGCACGAGCGCGTTCCTGAGCCTCGCCCTGGGGAGCGTCGATCTCGAACCACGGCCACTGCGCGCGGGGGGATACGTCGGTGAATTCGTGGCGGGCGTGATGACCGAATACCTCAGCCGAATGGGATCGCTGATTGTGATCCTGACGTTGTTGTTTGTTGCCGTCATCCTGGCGACCCAGTTTTCTTTCGGGCAGTTCTTCGCGGTGGTGTTCAAGACAGTTGTCCGCGCTGCGAGATCCGCGATTGACGGCATGCGCGAGCGGGCGGAGGAACGCCGCAAGGCGCAACGACGCCTCGAGGTCATCGCCAAGCACGTCAAGAAAGGCACCGCCTCGCCCGAGCTGCTGCAGGCGGCGCAGGATCGAGCGGCTCGGCCTGATCCACCGGTCCGCACCAGGTCAGCCCCGCCGCAGGTCGCCGAGGACGCCGACGAGCCTGAGCTATCGAGTCGCCCGAGCGGCCCCCGCGTCACGCCTCCGGTCGTGCAGAAGCGTGCGAAGCCACCGCTTGCGCCGCCGCTGCCGCTTCCAGATCCAGAGCCGCTCGGAAGAGGACTGGCGGAGCGTCGCCTGAGCGGCTACACGTTGCCACCGCCGGCGCTTCTCGACCCGCCGAAGGCGGAGCGCAAGGTGGACGAACGCGAGCTGATGGAATCGGCGCGTCTTCTCGAGGAGAAGTGCCGGGAGTTCGCCGTCGAAGGTGCGGTGGTCCAGATTCATCCAGGGCCGGTGGTGACGACGTTCGAGTTCAAGCCAGATGCAGGGGTGAAGTACAGCAAGGTCACGAGTCTCGCCGACGACTTGTGCCTGGCCATGCAGGCCGAGTCGGTGCTGATCGAACGAATCCCTGGCAAATCCACCGTCGGAATCCAGATTCCCAACCCGAATCGCGAAGCAATCTCGCTGCGCGAGCTGCTCGAATCCGACGTGTATCAGCGGTCGACGTCGAAGCTCACGGTCGCGCTGGGCAAGACCATTCATGGCGAACCCTTCATGGCGGACCTCGCCACCATGCCCCATCTGTTGATCGCGGGTTCCACCGGCACGGGGAAATCGGTCGGTCTGAATGCCATGCTGACCAGCATTTTGTATCGCGCGACGCCAGACGATGTGCGGCTGATCATGATCGATCCGAAGCGGCTCGAGCTCGGGATGTACGACGAGATCCCGCATCTGATGACGCCGGTCGTGGTCGATCCGAAGAAGGCGTCCAACGCCCTGCGGTGGGCTGTGCGCGAGATGGAAGAGCGCTACAAGACGCTGGCAGCCTTCGGCGTGCGGAATATCGAGCAGTACAACCGCAACATTCGCGAGATGATCGAGAACAAAGAGGTGCCGGACGGCACGGAGCCGCCGCGACCGCTCGCCTTTATCGTGGTCGTCGTCGACGAGCTCGCCGACCTGATGATGGTCGCGGGCAACGAGGTCGAAGAGTCGATTGCGCGCCTGGCGCAGATGGCGCGTGCGGTCGGCATCCATTTGATTCTCGCGACCCAGCGCCCGTCGGTGGATGTGATCACGGGTCTGATCAAGGCGAACCTACCGGCCCGCATCTCGTTCCGCGTGTCGTCGAAGATCGACTCGCGCACCATTCTCGATGGCAATGGCGCCGAGCAACTGCTCGGCCGCGGCGACATGCTGTTCCTGCCGCCAGCCTCTTCGCAGAAGCTGCGGCTGCACGGTCCGTACATCTCCGAGCAAGAGTCGGCGCGCCTCGCAGGCTTCCTGCGGAAACAAGGCAAACCAGTCTACGACGAGTCGATCACCGCCGAAGACAAGCAGACCGGACCGGAGAACCTCGAGTTCGAGAAGGACGATCTGTACGACGAAGCGGCCCGGATCGTCGTCGAAGGGGGGCAGGTGTCGATTTCGTATCTGCAGCGCAAGCTGCGGATCGGATTCAGTCGCGCGGCCCGGTTGGTGGACATGATGGAAGCGGAGGGGCTCGTCTCACCTGCGGTTGGCGGCAAGCCGCGCGAGGTGCTGGTTGGGCGCGACTACTTCGACGAAGTCGATGCTCAGTTGCGTTAGCGGAGTAAGGGTTATGACCGCACGATTCAACACAATCATCATAGGGTTCGCACTCGCCACCTTGGGAGTTGGTTTCCCAGCCCAGGCCGGTGCGCAGACGGCGCGGGAGCGCTACGAGACGGCGCAGCAGCACGACCGTGATGTCCGAGCGACGCTCGAGGACCGCTCCTCCACCTCGGAGAAGACCGAGGCCGTGGCTCAGGCGCGACGCGTGATTGCGGCCTACGACAGTCTGGTTCGCCGCTACCCGACCAGCGGGTATTCCGATAACGCGCTGTCGAACGGCGCCGACCTGGCGGCGCTCTTGTTCGAGCGCTTCAAGGAACCAAAAGATCGGGCAACCGCGATCCGTTTGTACGAACGGCTGATCTCCGAGTACCCGGCGTCGCCGCTCATCAAGCGAGCCGAAAGTGTGAAAGTGCGACTCGAGGCCTCCCCCACGCCTTCCCCTCCCGAGATATCCATACCTGCCGTGCCTGCTGCGGCTTCAACTGCGGCGCCGGCGTTAGCCGGGCGCCCACGACTGCGGTCGATTGACCGGACCGTTCTTCCCGGCGCGGTCCGCGTCACGATTGCCCTCGATCGCGAAGTGCCGTATCACGAAGAGACGCTCGCGGGACCGGCCAGGGTCTTCTTCGATCTCAAAGGCGTGGACGCGGCGCCCGACTTGGTTGACGCAGTGCTGCGCTATCCAAGCGACGCCGTGCGACAGATTCGTGTCGGTAGGCACCCGAACAGCACGGTCCGTGTGGTGCTCGACTTGGAAGGCGTGAAGAAACACAGTGTCTACGCGCTGTATAACCCCTACCGACTGGTCGTGGACTGCGAGACGACGACGATGGCAACGACGATGGCGAGGATTGTGGCGCCGGAGCCGGTTCCGATCGTCGAACCTATGACGAAGCCCCCGGTTGCCCCGAGCGCGTCGGCACCAACCAGCGCGCCGGCACTTTCGCAACCCATGGGACCGCACCTGGACTCTCCGCTGCCTCGTGAGATCGTCACCGAGCCGGCGCCCGTTGCTGGGCGGGCGACCGTGCCACCCGCGGCAGCCTCCCCCGCTCCGGAAACCGCCAACGCCAACCGCGCCGGCGGCTTTTCGATGGCGCGTCAACTCGGGCTGGGCGTGTCACGCATCGTGATCGATCCGGGTCATGGTGGGCACGACCCGGGGGCGCAAGTCAGAGGCCTCGACGAAGCGGCGTTGACGCTCGACATCGCCTTGCGCCTCGAGAAGCTCCTTCGGGAAGAGCCAGGCATCGACGTGGTGTTGACGCGGCGGACCGACGTTTACATCCCTCTGGAAGAGCGAACGGCCATCGCCAATCGCGAGGGGGCCGACCTGTTTCTGTCGATTCACGCCAACGCGAGTCGCAACACGTCGGCGCGCGGCGTGGAAACCTACTTTCTCAGCTTCGCTTCGTCCCCTGAAGCCGAGGAGGTCGCGGCGCGAGAGAACTCGGCGCACGCCGGCGAGATGCGCAACCTGCCGGACATCATCAAGGCGATCACATTGAACAGCAAGCTCGACGAGTCGCGCGACCTTGCGGCAATGGTGCAGGAGGCCCTGGTGACACGGTTGCGACGGTCGAACAAGGACATTCGCAATCTGGGTGTAAAGAAGGCCCCGTTTGTCGTGCTCATAGGGGCCGGTATGCCGAGCGTCCTGGCCGAGGTCTCGTTTCTGACCAACAAGCCGGAGTTGGCCCTCCTCAAGAGTGCCGCCTACAAACAGCGAATCGCCGAGGCCTTGCACGCCGCCGTGATGCGCTACCGACGGTCGCTCAAGGGGCAGGTGGTCGCGGCTTCGCAGTAGACATTTTCGACTGCGGAGCTTGCCTAGCGTTACTTGGCTCTGAAGAGATTGTGCTCGCCGCCGCGTGCCTCGATGGTCGAGGCAGGGCGTCGCCGGCGATACCAGATGAAGATCGCACCGGCCACAAGTCCGGCGACCAAGGCCGCGGCCATGATCGCGCCGGTCAGCCCGAAGGCTGCCACCGCGACCTGGATCATGTCGATGCTGGACGCCGGTTCCTCCACCACCTCGACGATGGTGACGGGCTGGCCCTGAGTGACGTTCTGCATTACGGCCAGTTCTTGCCTCCGGTTCGCGCGATCTCCACTAACGTACGAATCATCACGCCAGTCGCTCCCTTGATCGTCCACGCCCGGGCCTCGTCGGCCCATGCGGTGCCCGCGATGTCCAGGTGCGCCCATGGGGTGTCATCAACGAACTCCTTGAGAAACATTGCCGCCGTGATTGCTCCGGCTGGCCGTCCCGGGCTGTTGAGCATGTCGGCGATTTCGCTCTTGAGCGATTCCTTGTACTCGTCGAACAAAGGCAATGGCCAAACGCGCTCGCCGCCCCGTTCGGCTGCCGCACGTACGACGTCCACCCACGCATCGGTGCCAAAGAGTCCGGTCGTCACTTTCCCCAGCGCCACGACACACGCCCCCGTGAGGGTAGCGACATCGATCAGGTGCGTCGCACCCAATTGCTTGGCGTACCACAACCCGTCGCCGAGGATCAATCGACCTTCGGCATCCGTATTGTTGACCTCGACCGTCAACCCCGATGCACCCCGGAGTATGTCACCCGGCTTGATAGCCCGCCCGCCCGGCATGTTCTCCGTCGACGGGACGATTGCGATGACCCGAATTGGCAGACGATCCAACGCAATCGCTCTGAGCGCACCAATGACAGTAGCGCCGCCCGCCATGTCGTCCTTCATCCGCTCCATCCCGTCCGAGGGCTTGAGCGAGATTCCGCCCGTATCGAAGGTGATCCCTTTGCCGACCAGGCCGAGCACCGGCTTGGCTGGAACACCTTCCGGCTCGTAACGAGCCACGAGCATGCGAGGAGGCTCGGCGCTGCCGCGAGCGACGCCCAGCAGCAGTCCCATCCCCAACTCCTCCATTTGCTTCTCGTCCAGTATTTCGACCGTGACACCGGGGACGTTCAGCAGGTCGCTGCCGCGTTGGGTGAACTCGCGCGGTGTCAGGTGATTGCCAGGTTCGTTGATCAGGACCCTCGCGGCGTTGATGGCTTCGGCCACGAGTCGACCTCGTTCGACGGTCGGCCCAAGATCAGCGGCATTGTGCGTGGCGACCTCGACGGTGTGGATGAAAAACCGGCTGTCGTGCCGGCTCTTGTGGTGCCCGTTATCGTAGTTGGCGAGGGTGACACCCTCGGCGAGCGCTTCAATCCAGGCCGCGGGCCAGGTATCGACGAGCGAAAACGCAACACGCGATCGACGGTGCTGCCGGGCCGATAGCCCGACGCTCGATCCAACCCGGCGGATTCGCTCGACCGACAACTCACCGCGTGGGCCAACACCGACGGCTGCGAGCCGTCGAGTCTTGCCGGCGGCGGTCATTGTCGGCGCCAGCCAAATCTCGCAGAGCTTGCCGTTGAACTCACCGCGCTGAATGGCAGCATTGAGCTCGCCACCGCTCGAGCGATCCAGCCACTCGAAGGCGGCGGTGTGGTCCTGGGGTACTGGGATGGCGACTAAGTCGGCGTCGATTTCAGTAGCTGCGGCACGGCTAGTCGAAAACTCCGGGACTTCGAAGGCAAGCTGCATCTTCCCCCGCCAGGACGAAAGACAAACAGCCTCGATCGCACCCGCGGACGAGGCCAAACTGCGAGACCGCCATGCGGTCCCGGATCAGGACGAGTTGCCGCTGCAGAGCCGCATGCCGGTCCGGGCGCGGATCGCGCCGAACGAACAACGACCAGAAGCCCAGGGCTCAGTGTTAACGGGATATCAAAGGCAGGGCCCCGCGCTTAGTGTAGCAAGGGTCGGATGCCGGTGCGGCGGTCAACTTGCGACGGGAACCACGCCGGTCTGCGGGACAGGCGGAACAGGCGGCGGCGACATCGACCAGCGTCCGAAGCCGGTCATGAGCGTGGCCCCAAGACCGACCGTCCAGATGACGAACTCCACGGCTACGCCGGTCATCAGTAGGATCCATGTGCCGGTGCGCAGAGGGTCTGGCGCGACCCCCAGCAGCCGGGACAGGATTGTCGGCCCGAGCACCAGCAGCAGACCAATCGCGGATGCGACAAAAGCGCTGTGGCCGCGCCACCCGAGGCGATCCTCGACCCATTCGCCCAATCGGCACGCGAGGCCGGTGAATCCCAGAATCAGGGCGACAAAAATCGTGAGGAACGCCACCGGTACGAGCAGCGCCACCAGCGGGATGCCGATGATGGTCACAACCAGGCCGATGCTTGCCACGATCAGCACTGGCAAGAACAGGACTTCGGCTGCCAGACCGAGTACGAAGGCTTTGATCGGCTCCGCCGCCGCGGCGCGGCCGATTCGAGCCACCGGGCCGCGGGCGACGATCAACACCAGCGCCATCAAGATGACCAGGAGCGAGATGCGGAACATCGCGCCGAGCAGGCTCAGCCAGCGTCCGAATCCTCCGAACTCCAACCGCGGGAAGTAGAAGCCTCCCAGCGACCACGAGCCCCAGTCTCCGAAGCTGATGTCGCTGACACTCCCGCGCAGAGTAGCGCCGGTCTCCCTCGTCAGGCGGCCGCCGACCAGCACGACGTCTCCACGGACATCTGCTCCGGGGCCCAATTCGACATCGCCGCCGACGACGACCACGCCGTCGCGAACGCGGCCATCGACACGCAACGATCCGCCGACCACGATGACGGCGTCGTTGACCTCTTCGTCGCTGGCGACATGGATGCTCCGCCCGATCGCAATGCGCGACCCGGTGGTCCGAAACACGCGGGGTTCGTCCGTCGCTTGGACGGGTAGGTTCGTGGTGGATTGAGCGTGGGTGCTGACGGATGCTGCCGAAAGCAGCAACGCGACCGCACCGGCCGTGAGGCCGAGTCTCCTCGACGCTGTTCGCACTTGTCCCTCCCGCGAGCCCTTCAGAACAAAAGACCCGCCTAACCCCTTACGGACAACGGACGATGGGCAGAGGGTCGAAGTTCCCGCCGGCCCAATTCCAGGCCTTGAGGTCGGGATCGGACCCAAGTCCGACAATCACGAAAATGAAGTGCTCGAACGCCTCCGCCCGATCCGTGGACGAGGGGACAGCCGCGGATCGCGGATGGGAGTGATAGACCCCCAGCACCTCCAAAGATTCCCGGCGCGCCTGGCGAATCGCGTCGAAGTAGTCTCGCGGATCGACAAGGAATCGGCGTGTCGGATCGTTGGCGGCATTTCGGGTGGCCACCGCCCGGACGATCCGATCGTTTTGCCCGAGCAACAGCCCACAGCACTCTTCCGGGCTTGCCCGGTGTGCGTGGGCCAGGATTGCCTCTTCCACTGCTCGCGGGAGGATCACACCTCGATGACCATCAAAAGCTACCTGGCTCGCCATCAATGACGAGGGTGGCGCCAGTGGCCGCTTTTACCTGCTCGACCGACGAATCGGCGGCCACCTCACGAAGGACCAGTCCCTTTGGCGTCACGTCGATGACGGCCAACTCGGTGATGACCTGGTGAACGACCTTGAGCCCGGTCAGCGGGAGCGTGCAGCGCTCGAGGATCTTGTGCCCGCCCTCCTTGGTGGTGTGCTCCATCGCGACGATCACCTTTTTCGCACCGGCAACGAGGTCCATCGCGCCACCCATGCCCTTGACCATCTTGCCCGGGATCATCCAATTGGCGAGATTGCCCTCTTCATCGACCTCGAGTGCGCCCAGCACCGTGAGATCGATATGACCTCCCCGGACCATGGCAAACGAGTCGGCGCTGTTGAAGTAGGAGGCGCCCGGCAGTTCGGTGACGGTCTCCTTCCCCGCATTGATCAAATCGGGATCTTCCTCGCCAGGGAGCGGATACGGTCCCACACCGAGCATCCCATTCTCGGAGTGCAGGGTGATGTGAATGCCTGGTGGCACGAAGTTGGCCACCATCGTCGGCATGCCGATACCGAGATTGACGTAGTCGCCGTCGCGCAGCTCTTGCGCCACCCGTCGGATGATGCGCTCGCGCTTATCCACGTCGGACCGTCCGCTTCTCGATTTGTCGAAGATAATCGCGACCCTGAATGATTCGTTTCACGAACACCCCTGGCGTGTGAACGAGATCGGGATCAATCTCCCCAGGCTGCACCATGTGTTCGACCTCAGCGATGGTGCAGCGAGCCGCGGTGGCCATCACCGGATTGAAGTTGCGAGCCGTTCGGCGATAGACGAGATTGCCGTGCGTGTCGCCCTTCCAGGCGCGCACGAACGCAAAGTCCGCCGATAGTGCGCGCTCGAGCACGTAATGCCGTTCATTGAAGACCTGCGTCGGCTTGCCCTCGGCGATCAAGGTGCCGAACCCCGTCGGCGTATAGAAGGCTGCAATGCCAGCCCCGGCGGCGCGAATCCGCTCCGAGAATGTTCCCTGTGGGACGAGTTCCACCTCGATCTCTTTTTCGAGGAACTGTCGCTCGAACTCTTTGTTCTCGCCCACGTAGGTCGAGATCATCTTGCGGACCTGGCGCGCCTTGAGCAGCAGGCCGATGCCGAAGTTATCGGTGCCCGCGTTGTTGCTGATGATCGTGAGGTTCTTGGTGCCGCGCCGCTGGAGCGCGGCCACGAGATTCTCGGGAATACCACAGAGACCGAAGCCGCCCATCATGATCGAGGCGCCGTCAGTTACGAGCGCTGCGGCTTCCTCCGCGTCACGGAGGACCTTGTTCATTCAGTGAATTATACTGCGCGCCTATGAGCGGATCGTTGAGATCGCGCCTGAATACGTGTGTTTTTGGCGTTGCCTCAGCTCTCTGACACCTGATCTGACACTTCAGAGATCATCTGGCGTGGGGCCGCTCAAGGGTCGGCCTCGAACTGATCGCATCACTTCATCGACCACTTCCATCGAGACCACCTGGGCACCCACCGGGCGGGCCGCTTCTCGGCCTCGACGATCAGACGGAAGGGCCGTGCGTTCGCCGGCTGGGACGGCTCGTGTGAGAAGTTCGCGAACGGCGACTGTACCCACGGGCTGCACGGAATCGGTCGATCGTGGATTACGCTCTCCTGATGAAGACGACCGACCGCATCCGCCCCGCCAACGGCGCCCTTCTGCTGGCGCTGACACTGCTCGCGCCAGTCGCGTCGGCGCAGCAACAGCCGCCGGCGGGCGCGGCCGCGCCCCCGAGCCCTCCGCTCGTCCGCGAAGCCGCCACTGTCAAGCTCAGCGATCATGTGTGGGCGATCCCCGATTTCAACGTCAGCCTCGTTCCCAACGTCGGCCTGATCGTTGGCCGCACAGCAATCCTCGTGGTCGATACCGGGCTGGGTCCGCGTAATGGTGAAGCCATCGTGCGTGAGATGAAGAAGCTCAACGCCAACGCCGACGTCTACGTCGTGACCACGCACTACCATCCCGAGCATTCGCTCGGCGCCTCGGCTTTCAAAGGCGCGAAGCTGGTGATGACGCGCGTGCAGCAACAGGAGATGGCCGAGCAAGGCAAGCAGATTCAGGACACGTTCGCCAAGCGATCTCCGCTTCACGCGGAATTGCTCAATGGCGTGCCATACCCGACGCCGGACGTCCTCTTCGACCGCGAGCACCGCCTCGATCTCGGCGGCGTGCACGTGCGCCTGCTCTGGCGGGGACCGGCGGTCATGCACACACGCGGCGACACGACGATCTTCGTCGAAGAGGATCGCGTGCTTTTCACCGGCGATGTCGTCATGAGTCAGCGTTTTCTCGCCGCGCAGAACAATTCCAGCATCACCACGTGGCTGGCCACGCTCGACGAGCTCGCCTCGTTGAAGCCGGCGCAGGTGGTGCCGAGTCACGGAAAGATCGGCGATGCGACGCTGATCGCGCGCGACCGCGCGTTTCTCCAGGCGGTCCAGGATCGTGTCGCCGAGCTGAAAAGGGACGGCAAATCCATCGACGACGCGGTTGCGGTGGTCGTGGCGGAGATCGCGCCGGAGTATCCCGAGTGGGGGAACCCGGCAGGTGCCGCGGCGGTCGCTCGCGCGGCGTACAACGAAGCGCGCTAGGCCCACGACGCGACGTGTAGACGTCTGATCGCTGGCCGGCTAGGCGGTGGCGGCGGCCGCCGGCGCGATGTTCGCGTTCACTCGGAAGAAGTTGTCCGGATCGAATGTCGACTTGATCCGCCGCAGACGCTCCATGTTCTTCCCGTACGCCTTCGACGCGAGGGCGCCCGCACTCTCGTCGGCCTGACCGGTGAAGTTCGTATACGTCGTGCCTGTGGAGTACGGCGCGATCTGCGCGAAGCTCTCGCGCACCCAGGCAATGTTCTGTGCGTTGTCCGCCGGATTCTCCCAGTTCCCGTCGATCGACGACATCCACGGGGCGGAGCGCTCCGCGTAGGCGGTGTCGGTCGCGCCGACGCGGTTGATGGCGCCTCCCATCTGGAACGTCACGACAAGGGTAAGAGGCGAGGGCCGCTGGTTCGCCCTGGCTGCAATCACCTCAATCGCGCGGTCTGGCAACGACGCGAGGTTCTGCGCTTTCCAGTAACTCTGGAGCTTGCCCATCGGGAAGAGCGCATCGAACGCCGTCTGCACTGCGTTGAAGGGCATCGGCTGCGAGATATCGGCCAGCGGTGTGCCCAATTCGCGCAACCGCTGCATGACTTTCATGCCTTCCTCCGCCGGCCCCGCGTACACCCCGCCGACGACGAGGCACGCCTGATTGTGAATCGGCGGCGGCAGCGTCGGCGCAGCAGGCATCGTGATGGCAAGGGCCACCGACGTCACCTCGTCGGGCGCGCTCCCACAGGTACTCGCGCCACAGCGGCAGAATCTTCGCCGCGTCCGCCACCCGGTAGAAGACACCGGCAAATGCCACGATCGGACCGAGCGGGTGCGCCTCGAATTCGAACGACGTCACGATGCCGAAATTCCCGCCGCCGCCGCGCAGCGCCCAGAACAAGTCGGGCTCCGATTTCGCCGACGCGGTTCGGACCGAGCCGTCGGCGCAGACGATGCGGGCCGACCGGAGACTGTCGATCGTCAGTCCGTATTTCCGGCGGACCCATCCTTCTCCGCCGCCGAGCGTGAGCCCAGCAACGCCCGTCTCCGACACGACGCCGCCAGGCACGATGAGGCCAAAGGCCTGCGTCTCGCGATCGAGATCACCCCACACCGCGCCGCCCTGGACTCGGGCGATGCGCGACTCCGGATCGAGGTCCACGCCGCGCATGCGCGTGAGATCGATGACGACGCCGCTGTCACAACTCGAGAGGCCGGCCACGGAGTGGCCGCCGCCCCTGACGGCCACCAGGAGATTGCGCTGCCGCGCGAACGTGACGGCATCGACGACGTCAGCTGTTCCCGTGCACCGGACGATGATCGCCGGGCGATGCTGATGCATCGCGTTGTAGATCGGCCTCTCGCTGTACCTCGGATCGTCCGGCTTCAGGACGTCGCCGCGGATCGACGCCGCGAGCTGGTCGAGTGCCGATTCGTCGACCCTGGTCATCCCGCCATCAACTGTCGCAATTGAAACTGCCACGGCGCCTCCCACCGCGCGACATCGCGGTCTCGGAATTATAGTCGCGTGCACGTTGGACGCTCTTGGTTTTAGGATGCGGAGCGCGATTTCCCGCGAGAATTGGACGCCTCTGGATACCGGCGGACGAATCTTCTACACTGCGCGCCTATGACGACCGCTGCTCGCTGTCTCGTTTTTGCGCTCGCACTGAGCGTCGCGCCTTCGTTGTCTGCACAGGACAAACGCGCGCCCACGATCGACGATCTGCTGAATCTCGTGCAGGTCTCGGGTGCCGAGATCTCGCCCGACGGGCAGCAGGTGATCTACACGAAGTCGGAGTTGAAGAAGTGGTCGGACAACAAACGGGTCTCGTCGGTCTGGATCGCGAACGCAGATGGCACGGATCATCGCCAACTGCTCGGGAGCGACAAGGATCGCTCACCTGCCTGGTCACCAGACGGCCGATACGTCGCCTTCCTTTCCACTCGTGATCAAGCCGAGAACGACCGCGATGCGCCCGGTGCGCAAATCTGGCTGTTGCGAATAATCGGTGGCGGCGAGGCCACGAAGTTGAGCGACCTCAAGTCAGCGGTTCGCAATCTGCGCTGGTCCGAAGACAGCACGCGCATCTTTTTCAGCGCCGAAGAACCGCAGACCGACGCGCAGAAGGAGGCTCGCAAAAACGCCGGCGACGGCATCCTCGTCGACGAAGGGCCCAACGGTCAGGGACGCGGCAACTTCTCGAACTTGTGGGTGATCACGCTGGCCGACAAACAGACGCGTCAGCTCACGACCGGCGACCGCTTCATCGGCGATTTCAGGCCGTCCCCCGACGGGCTGCGCATCGTCTACAGCAGTCGTCCCAACAATTTCCGCAATCAACAGAATCTCGCCGAGGTGTACGTGGCTGACGCCGCTTCCGGTCAGTCCACGCAGTTGACGAAGAATCAGGCGCCGGAGAGCAATCTCGCGTGGAGCCCGGACGGCCGCGCGGTGACGTATGTCGCGCCACACGACAAGAGCTGGGAGCTCGATCAAGGCAATCTCTACATCCACCCCATCGAGGGCGCAGGCTCACCCACAGTTCTTGCGGCCAGCTTCAATGGCGACATCGGTCAGTACTATTGGCACCCATCGGCCAAACAGATCGTGATGAGTGCTTCGGTACGAGGGCGTGGAGCGGTCTATGAGCTGGATCTGTCGACAGGACGGACGAGAGCCCTCACCACGGGAGACGTCGGAATGACGGTATCGTCAGCAGCGAAGAACCTCACGCGCTTGGCCGGCGTACACAGCAGTCCAACCTCACCGGCCGAGATTGCCATCGTCGACGTCGCCAAAGGACAGACCACGGCGATCAGCACGGCGAACCCGTGGTTTGCCCAGGTGCAGGTGTCGCAGATGCGACCCATGACCTGGAAGAGCCGCGACGGACTCGAGATCGAAGGACTGCTGTGGCTGCCGGCGTCGTACAAGAGCGGCGACAGGCTGCCATTGATCTTGAGTATTCATGGCGGCCCGGCAGGCGTCTGGAGCACGTCGTTCCGAGGCATCAATCACGTCTACACGTCGATGGGTTGGGCGGTGCTCGAGCCGAATGTTCGCGGCAGCACCTCGTATGGCGATTCGCTGTTACGCGGCAACATGAAGGACATCGGCGGCGGCGATTACCACGACGCCATGACCGGTGTCGACGCTGTCGTCGCGCAAGGGATTGCCGATCCGAATCAGCTCGCCGTCCGCGGCTGGAGTTATGGCGGCATCCTTGGTGGCTGGACCGTTACGCAGACGACTCGCTTCAAGGCGGCGTCACTGGGCGCGATGGTGGCGGACTGGGCGTCTGAGTACGCGATGGGCTTCAACCACGATGTGCGGCTGTGGTACATCGGCGGCACGCCGTGGGAAAACCCGGAAGGCTATCGCAAGCAGTCCTGGTACACCTACATCGACAAGGTCGCGACGCCGACGCTTCTACTCCACGGCGAAGAGGACGACACCTGCACCATCGGTCAGAGCATGATGTTCTATCAGGGCTTGAAGGATCGCGGCGTGGCGACGCGCTTCATTCGCTTCCCGCGCGAGCCACACGGGTTCCGCGAGCCGCATCACATCCGCATGCGCGACGCGGAGGAGATCGGCTGGTTGATGAAGCACACGCGCAACATCGACTGGAAGGCGCCCGAGCGGAAGGACGAACCGGAGGCGAAGAAGACGCCTACGGTGACTTCACAGTAGGTCAGGTGCCGATCATGGAGAGTTTGCGAAGCATATCAGCACGGAGTGGCGACGGGTGACTACTCGAGGACGGGAATGGGCCGGACTGCGAGGACGAGCCGAAATGCCTGACGACTTTCTGATCACGTGTCCGTTCTGCGGCGAGCAGGTGGAGATTTACATCGAGGCGGACGTGACCGGCGCCTTCATTCAGGACTGCGAGGTTTGCTGCAATCCGTGGCGAGTACATGTGTCGGGTCACGACGAGGATCGGGAGGTCGACGTAACCCGGGCTGACGGCTCGGAATGATCGCGGGGTTAGGCGGGCTTTTCTTGCTGGAAGGTCGCTCATGACTAGCGTTAAGGACAAGACCGGGCCGATTCGAGTTTGTGTCGTCTCAATCGCGCTGAGTATTGCGTTCGGGTCCAGCGCCTCCTTGGCGCGCCGTTTCAGCGCAAGACCAGAAAGCGTCCGGCACCCTGCATGCCCAATCTGAACCTCAACAGCGTCCCGTCCCATTGTTACGAAGATCTGGAACCGAATTGCCGTCAGTATGGCCGTTTGTCCTCGTGGGAATCGGCGCGGCGAGGATGTCCAGCCTTGGGAGATGGATGGAGATTGCCGACGGACGACGAATGGCGGCAAATGGCGAAGCACTACGGTGGCGTCCGTGAGGATTCGGACGACCAGGGTAACGCAGCGTACAAGGCGCTCTTGATCGGAGGTGGCGCGGGATTCAATGCTTTGCTCGGCGGCGGCCGCAATTCCGATGGCCAGTATGCACGGTTGGAAGCCCACGGATTCTACTGGACGGCGTCAGAAAGAGATCCCGTCAGTGCACCGTTCTACAACTTTGGTCGAGGCGGGCTAGCTCTCAATCGTCAGTGCTGTGGCGAGAAGAAGATGGCAATTTCCGTTCGGTGTGTCACGGAGTGACCGGCACGAGGGCACCCAGGCACCTTAGGCGCGCCCTTTAGCGCGCCCATCCTCTTCGCGCGACCGGTTCGAGGCAGATGCTTCGCCCAATCGCCGGCGCGATGATCCGCAGCTCCGCCATCAACCGATCGAACTGACCCGGGAACATCGACTGCGCCCCGTCACTCAGTGCGTGATCGGGGTCGCAGTGGACTTCGATGATGAGCCCGTCGGCTCCAGCGGCCACGGCCGCACGTGCCATGGCCCCGACTTTGTCGCGCCTTCCCGTGCCGTGGCTGGGATCCACGAACACCGGCAGATGACTGAGCTGCTTGACGACCGGAATCGCCGAGATGTCGAGCGTGTTACGGGTGGCGCTTTCGAACGTGCGGATGCCGCGCTCGCACAGAATGACCTGGCCGTTGCCGCCAGACAGGATGTACTCGGCTGACAAGAGCCACTCTTCGATGGTCGCTGAGATGCCTCGCTTCAGCATCACCGGCTTGCGCGTTCGGCCCAGCTCGCGGAGCAGCGTGAAGTTCTGCATGTTGCGCGCGCCGACCTGGAAGAAGTCCGTGTACTTGTCGATGAGTTCGATCTGGCTGATGTCCATCACTTCGGTGATGAGCTTCAGGTCGTGTGCGTTGGCCCCGGCACGGAGCATCTGAAGGCCTTCCTCACCCAGCCCCTGAAAGCTGTACGGTGAGCTGCGCGGCTTGAACGCGCCGCCGCGCAACACCTTCGCGCCTGCCCGTTTGACCGCGGCGGCGGTGGTGTGGACCTGCGTCTCGGTCTCTGCCGAGCACGGGCCAGCCATGACGATGACCTCGTCGCCGCCAATGCGGACCTCGCCGCTGGCGAATACGGTGTCCTCTGGCTTGAACGTGCGGCTGGCGAGTTTGTACGGCTCGCTAATCCTCAGGACTTCGTGCACGCCATCGAGCATTTCGATGAGCCGCGGATCGACCTTGCCGCTGCCGACGACCCCCAGCACCGTGCGGGACGCCCCGGTCGAGCGATGGACGTCCATTCCGAGCCCGACGAGGTGAGCGATGACCTGCTCCACCTGTTCGCGTCGCTCGCACGCTCTTTCATCACGACTACCATCGCTGACTCCTCATCGGTCCACGGTCTACGGTCCACGGTCCACGGTCTACGGGACGATCTGGCTGCCCTAGTCCCTAATCCCACTTGCCCTGGGCCCCTGACCCTATGTGCCCTGCGCCCTAAGCCCTAGCGCCCTATGCCCTTCACTCCCGCTCGATCAGATCATCCGGCTCCGGTGGCGGCTCCGGCTGCAGCTTGGCCTCGACCCGTTGAATCCGCCGCGCTTCGTCGATGATTCGTTCATAGAGGCGGCCAATCGCTTCCTCGTCGAGCGGTCCACCCAACTGAATGTTCAACGCTTTGACCCGCGCGATGACAGCTGCCTCGCGTTGCGGTTCGTAAATCGGCAGGCCGGCTTCATTCTTCACGCGCCCGATCGCATACGCACACCGCGCCCGGCGATCGAGGAGACGAACGATCACCTCGTCGATCTTGTCGATCTCGTCGCGCAGCGCTTCGAGGCTCAGCCCTTCAGCCATCGAACGTACCGCTCGACTTCGTTCATCAACCCGGCTGACTGACCGTGCTCTGCGATGACGCTGACCAGGGCGCTGCCGACCACGGCGGCATCGGCCAGTTGCCCGACGGCCCGCACGTGCTCGGGTCGCGACAGGCCGAAGCCCAGTGCGAGCGGCATCCCGGTCTCCTGGCGCACGCGCGCCGCGAGCTGCTTGGCGGAATCGGCCAACTCGTCGCGCGCGCCGGTCACGCCCAGCCGCGAGATGCCATAGAGAAACCCCGTTCCCAGGGCTGAGGCGCGCCGAATGCGCTCGGTTTCGGTGGTTGGACTCAACAGAAAAATTGTATCAATCCGCGCGTGGGAAAAGGCGGACCGAATCTCCTCGGATTCCTCAGGCGGGACATCCAGGGTCAACACGCCATCCACGCCGGCTGCCTTGGCGCGCTCGACAAAGCAGTTCAAACCCATTCGGAGAACCGGGTTCGCATACGTGAAAAGAACGATCGGCGCGTTGATCAGGGACCGTACGTCCGCGACCATTTTCAGAACCCGGTCCAGGGTGGCGCCAGCGGCGATGGCCCGCTCGGTCGCACGCTGGATGACGGGCCCATCAGCCAACGGGTCCGAGAACGGGACGCCGACTTCGAGAACGTCCGCCCCGGCCCGATCGAGCCTCACGAGGATCTCTCGGCTTCGTTCGAGATCGGGGTCGCCCGCCGTGACGTAGGTGACCAGGCCGGTTCGTCCCGCCCCACGCAGCTCGCGAAAGGCGGCATCAATGCGGGACATGCGCCTGACCTTTCTTGCGCTGCTCCACGCTCTGGACATCCTTGTCGCCGCGCCCCGACAGGTTGACCAGCAGGACGACATCACGGCCGAGCCCCTTGGCGACCTTCATCACGTACGCAATCGCGTGCGATGACTCCAGCGCCGGAATAATCCCCTCGGTGCGCGCGAGTGTTTCAAAGGCCGCGAGCGCCTCGTCATCGGACACATGGTGATAGGTCGCGCGGCCCAGCTCGTGAAGCCAAGAGTGCTCAGGGCCGACGGCGGCGTAGTCGAGACCCGCTGAGACCGAGTGCGTCGGCTCGATGTTGCCCGCCTCGTCCTGCAAGACGAACGTTCGCGTGCCTTGCAGGACACCGGCCGACCCTCCGGCGAACCGTGCGGCGTGGCGTCCAGGCGTGATCGATTCACCGCCGGCTTCGACTCCGACCAGCTGCACCGAGGCGTCGGCGATGAAGGCATCGAAGATCCCAATCGCGTTGCTGCCGCCGCCCACGCACGCAACGACCTGCGTCGGCAGCGTTCCAATCAGCTCCAAACACTGAGCGCGCGCTTCGCGGCCGATCACGGACTGAAACTCGCGGACCATCAGCGGATAGGGATGGGGCCCCAGCACGGACCCGAGGAGATAGTGGGTGTCCTCGGGGCGGGCCACCCAGTCCCGCATGGCTTCGTTGATCGCGTCCTTGAGCGTCCTGCTGCCGGCATCGACGCTCCGCACCTCGGCGCCGAGAAGTCGCATCCGAAACACGTTCAAGGCCTGACGCGCCATGTCCTCGGACCCCATGTACACGACGCATTCGAGGCCAAGCAGCGCGGCAGCAGTGGCACTGGCCACGCCGTGCTGTCCAGCGCCGGTCTCGGCGACGATGCGCTTCTTTTTCATCCGGACAGCCAGCAGCGCCTGACCGAGCGCGTTGTTGATCTTGTGGGCTCCAGTGTGTGTCAGATCCTCACGTTTCAAAAGAATCCGTGCACCGCCGCAGTGCTGTCGCAGTCGCCGGGCGTCCCACAGGGGCGTCTCGCGTCCCGCGTAATGCGTAAGCAGACGACTCAGCTCGGTGGCGAATCCGGGGTCTTGCCGCGCTCGAAAGTATTCCTCTTCGAGCGCACGAATCGGCGCAAAGAGCGTCTCGGGTACGAATCGCCCGCCATACGAGCCGAAATATCCACGCGCATCAGGATCGCGGCGGCCGAACCAGACAGTGGCGGAAACGCTCACCTTGGTCATCGCTCTGTCCTACGTACGGCGGCCACGAACGCGCGCATGGCCTGCTCGCCTTTCACCCCGGCCGTGGTTTCAATGCCCGACGCGACGTCAACCCCGAAGGGGCGGACGGTGCGAATGGCCTCGCTCACGTTCATCGGCGTCAGGCCGCCTGCAAGAATGATCGGCCGCGTGGCGGCCACCTCGGAGGCGCGCCGCCAATCGATCGTTTGCCCGGTGCCGCCGTGCTTCACCGGATCGTGTGCATCGAGAATCAGCATGTGGTCCGCGCTCGCCGACTTGAGTGCCCCGTTCGAAGACAGGGATACCGCAGCCCACAACTCGCACTCGAGGTCTTTGAATCCGACTTCATTCACGCCGTGCAGCTGCGCGACGCGTATACCCGTCTGCTCGACTGCTTGTAATACCTCATCGCGCGAAGGTCTCACGAACACGCCAACGGCCTTGATGCTTTCCGGGATCATCGCCACGAGCGTCGCGGCTGCGTCGAGGCTCACTGACCGTGGGCTCCCGGGCCAGAGGACGAGGCCGATCGCATCGACCCCGAGCTCGACGGCAACAGCGATGTCCTGTGGTCGCGTCATGCCGCAGAACTTGACGAAGGTCATGCGTCGGCTCCCTGGCCTGTCCGTAGCAGCGCAGACAGCGCCTGACCAGGGTCGTCGGCCGCCATGAAGCGTTCGCCAATCAGAAACGCTCGGTAACCAATCGATTGCAGCCGATGAAGATCGGCCGTGGCACTAAGACCACTTTCGCTGACCGCAATCACGTCAGCCGGCAGCCGCGCTGCAATCTCGTCGGAGACGCGCAGGTCGACATCGAGCGTTCGAAGGTTGCGATTGTTGACGCCGACAATCGTTGCGCCCACACTCAGGGCGCGATCGAGTTCTCCCGTATCGTGAACTTCGACCAGCGTCGCCAGCCCCATCGCTCGCGCCTGTCGCTGTAGACGTCTCAACGTTTCATCGGGCAAGGCTGCAACGATCAACAGGACGGCGTCCGCTCCGTCGGCCACGGCCTCGACCAACTGATATTCGTCGACGATGAAGTCCTTGCGAAGCAGCGGGATTGTGGTCGCAGCTCGAACGGCGCGGAGGTGCTCGGGCGACCCGTCGAAGAACGTCGGCTCGGTCAATACCGAAACGGCCGCCGCGCCGGCGGCGGCGTATGCCGTGGCGATCGCAGCCGCGTCATAGTGAGGGCGCAGCACGCCTCTCGACGGTGACCGACGTTTGCATTCCGCGATGATATTCAGTCGGCCGGATCGAGCCAACGCCTCCTGGAATCGCTGGCCATTGGAACGCCGTGCCTGTGCGCGCCGCTCGACGTCAGCAACCGGCTCACGCGCGCGCCGACCATCAACGATGCGACGAGTGGCGGCCAGGATCGCCTCGAGCAGGTCGGGAGCGCTGGTGCTCAAGATTCGGCTCCTTGCGAGACGTCAACCAATCGCGACAGAACGGCTCGGGCCCGCCCGCTGTCAATCGCCTCCGCTGCTGCGACCACGCCCTGGCGAACGGATTCGGCGCGGCCGGCCACGAACAAGGCAGCCGCGGCATTGAGCAGTACCACGTCCCGTGGTGGCCCCGAAACGCCGGACAGGACCTCGTTGATGCGCTGCGCGTTACTGGTGGCGTCCCCCCCTTTCAGCGCGTCCACGCTCCCCTTGGCGAGTCCAAAGTCAGAGGGGTGGACATAAAACGTCTGCACGGCACCCGCGCGACACTCCGAGACCTTGTTGTGACCCGTGGTTGAGAGCTCGTCGAGGCCATCCGCGCCGTGCACGACCCACGCGCGATCCGACCCGAGCAACATGAGAGATCGCGCAATCAGCTCGGTCAACTCGGGCCGAGGCACACCGACGATCTGTCGCGAAGCACCCGCAGGATTCGTCAGGGGTCCGAGTAGGTTGAACGCAGTGCGCACACCGAGTTCCTTTCGAGCTGCGGCAGCATGGCGCATCGCCGGGTGAAAGGTCGGCGCAAAGAAAAACGCGATGCCAGCTTGTGCCAGGCAGCGTTCGACGGCGGCTGGGGATGCACCAATCTTTACCCCCAGCGCCTCCAAAACATCGGCGCTCCCGCACCGGCTCGAGACCGATCGATTGCCATGCTTGGCGACACGGACTCCGCAGGCTGCCACCACGAGCGCGGCCGCGGTGGAGATGTTGAAGGTCCCCGAGCAGTCGCCGCCCGTTCCGCACGTATCGAACACTTCACCGGGTGGCGTCGTCATCCGCACGGCTTGCTCTCGCATCGTCCGGGCAAACCCGACGAGCTCGGCCGGTCGCTCGCCCTTCATGGAGAGACCGATGAGGAGACCGGCGATTTGCGCCGGCGTCGCCTCACCACGCATGACAAGCGCCATGGCGCTGGCGGCCTCATCGGTTGTGAGGTCATCCCGGCGGCCCAGTTTCTCGATCAGCGCGCTGAACATCGGTTACAGCTCGAGGAAGTTTCGAAGGATTCGACGCCCTTCGTGGGTGAGGATCGATTCCGGGTGAAACTGCACGCCGTGAAGCGGCCACTGGCGATGTCGTAGCCCCATGACCAGCCCGTCTTCCTTTGAGCGAGCGCTGATTTCGAGCTGCGCCGGCCACCGTGCCTCGGAGACGACGAGAGAGTGGTAGCGCGACGCCTGAAACGATGAGTTGATGCCGGCAAAGAGACCGCGGCCGTCATGCTCGACCGTCGACGTCTTGCCATGCATCGGCAAAGGCGCGCGGATGACGTCGCCGCCGAAGGCCAATCCCATCGCCTGGTGGCCGAGGCACACGCCCAGTATCGGGAGGCGAGCGCCAAACGCGTCAATCGCCGCGAGCGTGATCCCGGCACCCTCCGGTCGCCCCGGCCCAGGTGAAATCAGAATCCGATCCGGCGAGATCCGTTCAATCTCGTCTACCGTGACGGCGTCGTTGCGGCGAACGGATACCTCAGCGCCCAGCTCGCCCAGGTACTGCACGAGGTTGTAGGTGAACGAATCGTAGTTGTCGATCACGAGCACCATGTCACAACCCCGATGACGCGAGCTCCAGCGCTCGAATCATGGCGCGTGCCTTGTCGCGCGTCTCCTCGTATTCGGCCGTTGGATTGGAGTCCGCCACGATCCCCGCGCCCGCCTGCACGAAGGCCTGGCCGCCTTCGAGCACGACCGATCGAATCGCGATGCAGAAGTCGAGATTGCCCGCGAAATCCAGATACCCGATGGCGCCGGCGTAAATGCCTCGCGGCGTGGTCTCGAGCTCCCTGATGATCTGCATGGCTCGAACCTTGGGTGCGCCCGACACGGTACCGGCTGGAAAACACGCCACCAGCGCGTCGAGTCGGTCGTAGTCGTCAGCGAGCTGCCCTTCGACCACCGAGACCAGGTGCATCACATGCGAGTAGCGCTCGAGCGCCATAAAGGTCGGCACCCGCACGCTGCCATAGGTGCAGACGCGACCCAGATCGTTGCGCCCGAGATCGACCAGCATCACGTGCTCCGCTCGCTCCTTCTCGTTGCGCTTGAGCTCGTCACCCAGGCGTTGATCTTCCTCGTCCGTCCGTCCTCTGGGCCGCGTGCCGGCAATCGGATGGGTGACCGCTCGTCGGCCCTCCACACGCACGAGCATCTCAGGCGACGACCCGACGATGGACCGTCCGGCCATGCGAACGAAAAACATGTATGGCGACGGATTGACGTGGCGGAGCGCGCGATACACCGTGAACGGATCCACCCCGACCTGCGCCGAAAACCGCTGCGACAGCACAACCTGATAGATCTCGCCGGCGGCGATCGACTCCTTGGCCTGACGCACGATGCCTTCGAACCCCTCTTGCGTGAGGTTTGAAGTCATTGCCAGTGGGGCCGCCGGCGCCCCGCGAGTGAGCGAAAGCGCGCGTTCGAGCTCGCGTTCGAGGAATTCAATCTTGGCGCAGGCAAACTGATGCAGCGCGCGCAGGTCTTCTGCGCCGGACACGCGTGCGTTGGCGATCAGCAGGATGCGGTGCTGCACATGATCGAACGCGAGGACCGTGTCGAAGAGCATGAATCCGGCGGCGTCTCCGCTCGTGGGTTCGCTCGCGGCCGAAGGCTCGAACCATCCCGCGGTGTCGTACCCGAGATATCCGACCGCGCCGCCGGTGAAGCGTGGCAGGCCTGGCACAAATGGCGACTGAAAGCCGTTCATGAGCTCGCGCAGTGTTTCGACGAACGATTTCTCCGCCGTCGTCGTGATGCCCGCACGCTCGATGACTGTCTCGCCGTCTCGTCCCCGTAAGATCAGGAAAGGATCTTTGCCGAGAAACGAGTAGCGTCCAACGTGTTCGCCACCTTCGACGCTCTCCAGCAGAAAGGCATAGTCCGAGTGTTCAGCGATCTTGAGAAAGGCAGAAACAGGCGTCAGGAGGTCGGCGACAATCTCCTTGCAAACCGGTACAAAGGTGCCGCGCTTGGCCAGATCGACGAATTCATCGAAGGTCGTGAGTTTCATGAGCGGCTCAGTCGTGTATCGCTTGCTTCCAGAGTCGGCATCGTCGCGAGCGCCGCGACGGCCGCCCGGCGCATGACACCGTCGATGGGCTTGGCCTGGGTCCACCACTCGAACTGCAGCTCCGCTTGCGCGACCAGCATGTCGAGTCCGCCTATTGTCTGGCAGCCGCCGGCGCGCGCGTCACGGAGCAGCCGCGTGTCGGTCGGGTTGTAAACGAGGTCGTATACCAACTCGCCGGTGAACGGGCCCAAGGGCAACGGACTGGCGTCAGCATCCGGGTAGGTGCCAACGGGCGTTGCGTTTACCAAAACGTCCCACGTCCCTGCGCGCGGCGGCCAGTCGACGAATGTCGCGTCGGCGATTGTCGCAGTGTCACGCCCCTGCCCTGCGCGCCTTGCTGCGATGGACACTCGTGCGCCAGCCGATCTCAGAGCGTCCGCGACCGCGCGGGCCGCACCGCCGGCCCCGAGAATCGTCGCCCTTTTGTCCTTCAGCTGCATCGCGCCTTCGAGGGGCCTCAAGAACCCAGCGACGTCGGTGGTGCACCCGGCCCACCCTGCCTCAACGCGGCGAAGCGTGTTGACCGAACGAACGCGACGGCTCACGGCATCGAGCTCGGACGCGGACTCATACGCGTCGACCTTGAACGGCGCCGTCACGCTGACACCTGCGATCCTCATCGTATCGGCGAACGCAAGAAAGTCGCCGAAGTCTGCGGCGGCAAGCGGCAGATAGACCGAGTCTTCGCCGGCAGCCGCAAACGCCGCGTTGTGCATGACCGGCGATAAGGAATGCGAAACCGGCCGGCCGACAACACCGTGCAGGGTCGTCCGCGGCGACGCGCTTCGAACACGAAACTCCTGGATCATGCGGTCAAGCGGTATCTGGCCCGGCGCCACGCCATCACCTGCATACGACCAACAGGAACCAAACCTCGTGGGGAGAACGCGCGTCGGGAGGCCCGGCTCTCCCATCGCAATGAGAACCGTCGGGGCGGACACAGTTCGTCCCACTTCGAGTAACACGAGACAATCGCTGAGGCGTTTCGCACTCACAGCGACCTTCACGACTTCTGCGCCGGTCGAACGCATCGCCGCCATCCTCTCGGAGAGGTCGCTGGGGATACCGCGGAAGTCGTGTAGCGATAAGACGATGCGTCGGCCGCGCGATGACGCAATCAGATCATCAAAACCGGCGTTCCACTCGATGTCCACATAATCGGCCCCCAGTCGAAGCGCGTCGGTCAGAAGCCGCTTCCTCTCCTCTTCGGCCCCGGTGAAGTGACCACCTTCCCACGAGGGACGACAGGTCACGACAACCGGACAGGAGCGATCGGCCAACGCACCCGCGACGTCCGGATCACGGACGGTGTCCAAGCGGAGCTCGATGAGGTCGGCGTTGACGACCTGGTCTCGCCGCGCCCGGAGTTCTGCGGTGGTCCGGCCGGTAACGGTTGCGCAAATCTGGGCTGTCGCCATAAACAAAAAAAGCGCCTCTTCAGGTTCGCTGAAGGGGCGCTTGGGTTCGAGTCGGTGGTGATGAATCTGCTCGGTGCCTAGGCCCCTTCTGAGACGTGCCAGTACCACCACGCATACGAGCAGTCGGTTGCGCGGGAGCAGGTGACATGCACCACAAGGAGCTTGCCGTTTTGGAGCACCACGAAGCGGTCACGCTACCAAAGCGGTCCGCAGGCTGTCAAATTGGAGCGAGAGCCACGGCCAAAAAGCCGTAAACACGTCTATAATTGACGGAAGCCTGCACTTTCCGAGCAGTTTCGATGATTTATCGCCTTCTGAGCGCTCTGGCGGTGGCGGTTGGGTTAGTGATTGTCAGCCCAACGGCTCAAACGTCCGTACTGCCCGTGGACGAAGTGCGTCCTGGAATGGTCGGGGTCGGCCGTACCGTTTTCGAAGGCAACACGATCGAGGAGTTCAAGGTTCACATCCTCGGCGTCTTGAAGAATGTCGTGGGACCGCGTCGAAATCTCGTGCTGGCTCGACTCGAAGGCGGTCCGCTCGCGAAGACGGGCGTCATCGCCGGCATGAGTGGAAGCCCTGTCTACGTCGATGGGCGACTGCTCGGCGCAGTTTCCTACTCGCTGGGTCAATTTTCCAAGGAGCCGATTGCGGGGATTACGCCGATCGGCGAAATGACCGACGCGACGGCGCTAGTGGCCTCGTCTCCTGGCGCGCGCCCCGTGGCGATGTCGTGGCCACCTACGGCTCAAGAACTGCTCGCAATTTGGAGTCGCGATCTCGGACGCACGCGACCGTTTGCCGATGACGCGTCGCACGCCTTGCTGACGGCGGATGCCAGCATCGCGCCGGGAATGGCGACGCTCCTGCGACCGATTGCAGTCCCGCTGGTAATGACGGGGTTCGCGTCAGAGGTCCTGGCGCCGTTGACGCTCGCTCTCGACGAGCGAGGCTTCGTGCCGCTCTCGGCGAGTGCGGACCAACCAATCGCAAGCCCAACGACGTCGCGAAACCTGCAGCCCGGTGCTGCAATGGGCGTTGCGCTGCTCACCGGCGATTTCATGCTCGGCGCGTCTGGGACGGTCACCTACATTGACGGCGATCGCGTCTACGGCTTCGGGCATCCGATGTTCAACCTCGGGCCGACGCAGTTTCCGTTGACCCACGCGAACGTGCACGTGATTTTGCCGAGCCTGATGACCTCAATCAAGTTGGCAAGCTTCGGCGAGGTGATTGGAACGGTGCAACAGGATCGCGCGACGGCGGTCGCGGGCCGACTGGGCGCTGGGCCGAAGCTGATCCCCATGAGCATCACGCTCAACTCCGATCGCATGCCCAGCCGAACGTTCTCATTCTCAGTCGTGAAGGACCAAACCTTCACCCCTTTGCTGACCTATCTCACAGTGGCAAACGTCCTCACCAGTTACGAGCGTGGTGCAGGACCGGCATCTTTTACGGTCAAGGGCACCGCGAGCATCCGCGAACACGGCGACATCGCTTTCGAAGACATCTTCACGGGTGATCAGCCGGCCGGCGCGGCGTCGGCGTTCGTGGCCGGGCCGATCACTTTCCTCCTGCGGAACGCGTCGGAGCCGGTAGACGTCGAACGTCTGACGCTGTCGATCGATGCCACCGAGCAACCGCGCACGGCGCGCATCGAACGTGTCTGGCTCGACACCGAGCGGCCGCGCGCGGGGCGTGGGGCGACCGTCAAAGTGCTCCTGCGCACCAATAAGGGCGAGGAGATCCTCAAGTCGGTGCCGATACAGATTCCGGCAAATGCCTCCGGCTCGCTCCAGTTGCTGGTCGCTGATGCCAGCCGACTCACGGCGGAAGATCGTCGGCAAACTCGTGGCGGCGAGATGCAACGAGTGGCACAACTGATTCGCACGTTCAATCGGGCGAGGCGCAGCAATCGTCTTTACGTGCGACTCTCGGCGTCGGACGAAGGCACCGTCGTCAACGGAGAACCAATGCCGGCGCTTCCTCCCTCGGTCCTCGCCGTACTCGAAGCTGACCGGAATAGCGGGACCTACAGTCCGCTCCGAAGTGCCACGCGCGGGGAATGGGAAGTGCCCGTCGAGTTGGCGATTAGCGGCTCACGTCAGCTTACGATTGCCCTCGACCAACCCTGAGGCCGCTGAATGTCAGGCGCCAGTTAGCCCTTTGACTAGTCACTGACAACGGGCACTGACGAGACCCATCGTATGCGAAGCTTCACTGTGCCAATGTCGACTCCCGTGCGTCGGGCCCTCATGCTGGCCCTTGCTCTTGTTCTGCTGACTTCGTGGCCCTTGCTGGCAACGCCTGGGTTTTGGCACGCCGGGACGCAAGCCGATTTTCTCCGAGGCGACGTCGAGCACCTGTCCATCGATGAACATGGCCGTTTGATGCTGGGACCCGAGGCGCGCCGCATTTACGAAGCCGGCGTGCCGTTTGTGTGGACGATGCTTCCCGGACCGGACGAATCCGTCTTTCTCGGCACCGGGAACGAAGGTAAGGTGATGCGTGTCGATCGCACGGGTGCCGGTGCCGTGTTCTTCGACAGCGCGGAGATGGAAGTCCACGCGCTCGCAGAGGTTCCAGGGGGCGGGCTATATGTCGGAACCTCGCCCGACGGGCGCGTCTACAGGCTGGACGCGCGAGGACAGAGCACCACGTTCTTCGATCCCGACGACAAGTACATCTGGTCGATGACCGTCGACGCCAAGGGCGCCGTGTACGTGGCGACCGGCGATAAGGGCGTCGTCTATCGGGTGACGCCCGATGGCAAGGGAGCCCCATTCTTTTCGACCAAGACGACCCACGCGATATCACTCGCAATCGATCCTTCCGGACGGTTGCTCGTCGGTACGGGATCGCCCGGTCGCGTGTTTCGCGTCGAGGCCGATGGCAAGGGTTTCCTGTTGCTCGACACGACTCACCAGGAGATCAAGTCGCTTCGGGTTGATCCCAAGGGCGTCATCTACGTCGCGGCGCAGACTGGACGACCCGCGCAGGGCGGAGACGCCGGGCCCCTTACCCCGGCGCCGGAAACGCCGCCGCCCGCTCCGGTTCCGCAGGTGTCCACCGAGATCACCGCCATAGCCGTCATCGATCTGCCGGTGACAGCGCAACCGGCCGCAGTGCCGGCGGCCCGGCCGGACTCGAGGAGTCCAACCGGCGCGGTCTATCGGATTCTGACTGACGGGCTGTGGGACCAGCTCTGGGAATCGCGAGACGATGCGCCATATGACATTGCCTTCGATGCGGAGGGCTCGCTGATCGTTGCAACTGGCGGGAACGGGAAGATCTTCAAGCTCTCTGGTGAGCCGATGCGGCCAACGCTCCTTACCTCGATTACGGCCCAGCAAGCGATGATGATTCATCGCACGGCAAACCGCACCCTGATCGCCACGGCGAACCCTGGGCAGTTGTTGTCGCTGTCGTCAGCACGCGCCGAGCGCGGTACCTACGAGTCTGAGGTCAATGACGCGCGCATGGTCGCGACGTGGGGAACGATCGCATGGCGTGCCACCGTCCCCGCGGGCACGCAGGTGGAGTTACGGACGCGCTCGGGCAACACGAAGACGCCGGACGATGCCTGGAGCCAGTGGTCGGCGGCATACGCGAACGCCAATGGCTCCACCATCACGAGCCCGAAGGCCCGCTACCTGCAGTGGAGGGCGGTACTGACAGGCAAAGGAGAATCACCAGTACTGACGTCGGTGAGCGCAGCTTACCTCCAGCGCAACGTTCGTCCGGATGTCGACTCGGTTACCGTTCATCCTCCCGGCGTCGTGTTTCAGAAGCCCTTCTCTACCGGCGAGGCCGAGATTGCGGGCTTTGACGACGATCCTGCCGAAAAGCGGATGACCAGTGGCGCGAACGGCAACACTCAACCCAGCCCGGCGCCACAACTTGGTCGGCGGACCTACGAGAAAGGGCTGCAGACCTTTGTTTGGAAAGCGAGCGATGAAAATGGTGATGAGCTGAGCTTCGATGTGCTGTACCGGCGAGAGGGCGAGACGACCTGGAAGACGCTGAAGTCCGGAATCGCCGACACGATCCTGGTATGGGACACCGCGACCGCGCCGAATGGTTCGTATCTTGTCAAGATTGTCGCGTCGGACCATAAGTCCAACGCCGCGGATAACGCCCTGAAAGGCGAGCGCGAGAGCAACAGTTTCGATGTCGACAACTCGCCGCCCGCCGTGACGTTGGGGGCATCGCGACGCGAAGGCGGGATGATCGTGATTCCGGTTGAGATTCGCGACCCCGACTCGGCCGTCACGCGGGTCGAGTACTCCATCGATGCTCAGCGGTGGCAAAGCGCGTTTCCGCAGGACGGGATCCTCGATGGTCGCCAGGAGCAGTTTGTGTTGCGCTTCGATCCAGCGATTGCCGGCCGGACGCTCGTCGTTCGGGCCACCGACGCGATGAGCAACGTCGGCGCCGGGGAGGCCGTTATCAAATAGGGCGCAGGGCTTAGGGCGCAGGGCCTAGGGCGCAGGGAACTCGACGACTGAGATGCGAACGGCTCTACGCGGCGGTCAGACCGTCGTCACCACCAGCCGCTGGCGACTTTGGGGCCGCGGGCCGCTTGCGCGGGAGCGGAGGGCCCTGCATCGGCGCGATCGTGCGCGGCGGATTCACCAGATACAGATCGTAATCCTCGCGCCCTTTGACCGTCGTTGACGTCACCAGCCAAACGACGTTGACGGCAACCGGCAGGCCTCCGGAGATGGCCGGCTCGAACCGCGCACGCGATGCGGCATTGAGCATTGCGAGCACGACCTCGGGTTTCACCTGCAACACGCGAGCTTGTTCGGCGGCCAACACTTCCAGATTCTGGATACGCCCCTCTCGCGTCACCACTGCCGAGAGCGCCCATTCACCATCTCCAGCAGTGGTCGGCACGGGTGTGTCGAGCAAAGAGCGCGGGGCGAGCATGGTGCCTGCCAGCCTCAGCGGGTTGTCGTTGGTTCCCTGGTTGGCCAGCGTGCTGATGATTCCTGCAAGCGACTCGGGCTTTTCGTTGTGACTGGCGGCTTGCAGAACGCCCGCGGAAGCGAAGATGCAGATCGCCATCGCGACGCTCGCGCCCAACCCGGCCCACACCAGATGCATGTCCTGGAACAGATCCTGGACCTGAGCACCAATCGAGAACTGCCGTTCCACACGCACTCGATCGAGAACGGACGCGCTAATGGGTGCCTGGTCGGCAGCTACACGTCCCGGGATTGCGCCAGCCATACCACGCAGGGCATCACCCAGCTCGGAAATTGAAGTCGCCTCGAGGCGGCACGCGATGCACTCCTGCAGATGGTTTTCGATCCGAACCTGCTCGTCGATTGAGAGCTCGCCGTCGCAGTACGCCGTGAGATCCTCGCGAACCTGGTCGCATTGCAGGACGCGCATCATGGACGCACCTCCTGCAACTCTCGCCGAAGGGTTTGACGGGCGCGGGTCAGGCGCGACTTGACGGTGCCCACCGCTACGTTCAACGACTCCGCGATCTCGTCGTAGCTCATACCGTCGAGCTCGCGCAAGACGATGACGGTGCGCTGATCAAAGGGGAGCTCGTCGAGAGCGGCCCACAATCGAGTAGCCATTTCCTGGCGAGCAAAGGCGCGATCCGGTGCATCGCCGTCGCCCGGCTGACGAAGCTCGCCGTGATCCTGGACATGATGTTCGAGCTGAACCTGATCCGAGCGACGTCGCCGACGCCACCATCGCTGACGATTGCGCGCCTGGTTGATCGCGATGCGATAGATCCACGTGCGCAAAGCCGCTTGGCCACGGAATGTGTGGAGAGTCCGGAACACTCGTAGAAACACTTCCTGCGAGAGATCGAGCGCCTCGTCGCGGTCGCCCATCAGGTGAAGTGCCAGCTGGAAGACCATTCGCTCGTGGCTCGACACCAATTCCGCGCAGGCCGATTGCTCACCGGCGGCACAGCGCTGAATCAGCGCGGCTTCGCCGGTTCCGACCTCAGACCACCCGATCGCTCCTGCGTTCTTCACCAGATGCTCGGCGATGAGACGTGACGCTATCAGTCTATCAACTCCGGTTCTCCCAGCGAAGCTTTCTGGCCCGCGCTTCCCTGGCCGGGCCGCAGTCTGCCCTTTGGAGCGTTAGATACCGCAGGGGGCGAAATGTTCCCGAAGGCGCCCCCGGCGGCCTGATGCTATCCTGCCCTCGTGCGTCGCTATGTCATTGGCAGCGTGGTCCTTGCCATCGCGGCGGCGGCCGGGGCGGTCGTGTACATGCTGTACGCGGCGGACCGCGAGTACGTCCGGCTGATCGCGGCCGGAGACCAGGCGGTCAATGCCGATCAGCCGTTTCAGGCGCTCGAGGCCTATAGCGGGGCGATTGCCGTTCGTCCGGAAGCCATGCTGGCCCACCTCAAACGCGGCATGGTTTACCGGTCCCGTGGGGAGTTGGTCGAAGCCCTGAGGGACCTGCGACGGGCCGCCGAGTTGGACCCGATGGCGACACGACCGACGGAGCTGCTGGGCGATACACACATGTCGCTGCAGCGGTACGAACAGGCCGCCACTCGCTACCAGGACTATCTCGACATCGACGACCGCTCCGCTCGAGTGTGGTACAAGCTCGGCCTCGCTCAATACCGGGCCGGGCATGGTGCCCGGGCCATCTCGTCTCTCGAGCGGGCCCTCGCTCTCGAGGAAGGTCTGGCCGAAGTGCATTTGCTGAGGGGGCTCTGCCTGCGCGATGCTGGCAAGCTGCCGGCCGCGCGCCTTGCGCTCGAAGCGGCGACGCGACACGCACCGGGTCTCGTGGCGTCGCGCGAAGCATTGGCCGACCTCTACCAAGAACTTGGCGAGCAACCGCGGGCGATCGACCAACTCGAAGCGCTGGCGGCGCTGGATCCCAACCACCATGAGCGGTTGGTTGCGCTGGGTCTCGCTCACGCCCGGTCGCGTCGATTCGAAGCCGCTGTGCTGGCGCTCAGCCGCGCCGTCGAGCGCTTCCCCGACAAAGCCCAGGTCTATGCGGCGCTCGGGGCGGTGTGGCTCGAAGCGGCCACCATTCGCAACGATCGCGAGGCGCTGAACAAGGCCGTCGAGGCACTGTCGACGGCTGCCGGTCACCCTGATGTCACGAGCGAAGCGCTCACCGATCTGGCTCGTGCCCTGCTGCTGGCTGGGAAGCCGGTCGAAGCCGAACGCGTGCTGAGGCAAGCCGTCGAGCGTCTCCCCGTGCATCCCGACGCGTTTTTCCACCTGGCTGATCTGGCTCGGCGCTCGAACCGGACCCTGGAGGCCCGCGATGCGCTCGTTCGCTATGCCACGCTGGTGGGAGACGCCCACTCTCTGGCCTCGGTCGCGACGCAGATCGCGGCTGACTCGATAGCGTTGGGCGATGCGACGACAGCTCTTCGCTGGATTGAGCGCGCTGATGACGGCGGGATCACGCCAGAGTTGACGTCACTCCGGCAACGCGCTGAACGGATCCGCGCGGCCGCCGTCGCCACGAGCCCCGTTCCTTAGCAGCCGCTTACCTGCCGGTTTTCTCGATTCGTGGATCAAGTTGGTCGCGCAATCCATCGCCGAGAAAGTTGAACCCCAGGACCACCAGGGCCAGAAACACGCCCGGAAAGACGGTCAGGTGCGGCGCATCGAGCAGATGCGACCGGCCACCGTTGATCATCGTGCCCCAGCTCGGGGTCGGCGGCTGAACACCGAGGCCCAGGAAACTCAATGACGCTTCTGAAAGTATGGCGGTCGCCATTCCCAGCGTGGCCTGAACCGTGACCGCTGGAAGCGCAGTAGGCAACACGTGGCGAGTCAGCGTGCGCCATGTGCTGGCGCCGAGCGCGCGTGCGGCGACGACGTACTCGAACTCGCGGGCGCGAAGCACTTGCCCTCGAACCAACCGTGCGTAGCCCACCCATCCAATCACGGTGAGCGCGAGTACAACATTTCCCAGGCTTGGACCCAGCACGGCAACCAGTGCAATGGCCAGGAGCAGTCCGGGAAACGCGAGCAGGACGTCCATCACACGACTGATGGTTTGGTCGATGCGCCCCCCAAAGTAGCCGGCGACCGAGCCAATCGCCATCCCCGCCAGCGCCGAGACGCCAACGACGACCATTCCGACAAAGAGGGACACGCGTGCGCCCAATAGAATGCGAGAGAAGATGTCTCGGCCGAGCTCGTCGAGCCCGAACCAGTGCCGCACGGAAGGCCCCTCGAGACGAAGCGCCAACTGCTGCGATGCCGGATCGAATGGAACGAGCCACGGTGCGACCAGGGCCGCCCCCACGATCAGCACCACGAGTGTCGCGCCCGCGCGGATCACGAGCGAAGCTCCGCTGCAGGCGGTCGGGGAATAGTCTGGTCCTCAGTCATAGCGGATGCGCGGGTCAAGCACCCCGTACAGGAGGTCGGTGAGGAGGTTCACGCTCACATACGTGATGGCGATGAGCAGGATGCAACCCTGGACCAGCGGGTAGTCGCGAAAGCCAATCGACTGGATGAGCAGGCGGCCCACGCCCGGCCACGCGAAGATCGTTTCAGTGATCACGGCACCGGTCAGCACGGCGCCAAACTGCAGCCCCAAGATCGTCACCAGCGGGATGAGGCTGTTCCGAAGCGCGTGCGCCAGGATTGCTCGGACGCGCGAGACGCCGCGGGCTCGAGCTGCGCGAACATAAAGCTCCCGCAGCTCTTCAAGCAGGCTCGCTCGGGTCATACGCGCCAATATCGCGGCGAGCGCGGCCCCAAGGGCGACAGCCGGCAGCACCAGGCTTTGCCAACCGCCCCGTCCCGACACGGGGAGCCACCCCAATTGAACGGCGAACACGATCGCGAGCATCGGTCCGAGCCAGAAGTTCGGGATTGAGATGCCAGCGAGTGCCACGGTCATCGCGGTGTAATCCGCGAACGTCCCCCGTCGGACAGCCGCGACAATGCCCAGAGGTATCGCCACGACCATGGCGACGAGCATCGAGGCCATCGCGAGCTCGATGGTTGCGGGCACCCGCTCGAGAATCGCCCCGACAACGGGCTGACCGGTCCGAAACGATGTGCCAAGGTCCCCGCGAGCAACGCCGCGCATGAACCTGGCGTACTGTTCGAGCAACGGCTGATCGAGGCCCAGCCGAGACCGTAAGTCCGCAATGTCCCGCTCCGATGCGCCGTCGCCGAGCATTGCCTGGGCAGGGTCACCAGGCACCAGGTGAATCAGCGAGAAGACCAGCGTCGCCACGCCGATCAGCACCGGAATAGTCAGCAGGATCCGGCGGATCAGATAGCGGACCACGGGCGTCATTCTACATAGGCGAATCGGGGCTCTTCGGATGATGTTCCGCGATCCCCAAGCGTCCCATCAGTTTGGATAAACCCTGGCGGCTCAACCCGAGCTCGCGGGCCGCGGCGACGGTGTGACCTCCGGCCTTTGCCAGCGCCGCGCGAACATAACGCTCATCGAACTGCCGGCGCGCATCGGCGAGTGTCGCGGATCGCTCGAGTGCCGCTGCCCGCGCGATGTGCATCGGCAAGGCCGCCGGCTTGATGACGCCTGAGCGGGGCGCCGACACCAGCATCGAGGCGAGGACGTTCTGCAACTCCCTGACGTTGCCGGGCCACCCATAGGCACCGAGGGCGACGACCGTGGCAGCGGCCAGCGTGGCCCGGCTCTCAGTTCGGCTCGTCAAGCCGCGCCAGACGTGCGCGACGAGACCGGGTAGATCCTCGAGGCGATCCCGCAACGGAGGCAGCGCGATGCGAATGACGTCCAGTCGGTACCAAAGATCCGCTCGAAACTGACCCGCCGCCACCGCGGCCGCGAGCGAACGATTGGTCGCGGCCACGATTCGAACATCAACCTTGCGCACTGAGCTTTCACCTACGCGGCGAATCTCGCCCTCCTGAAGCGTGCGCAGCAGCTTGGCTTGTACACGACCGCCAAGCTCGACGACCTCGTCGAGAAAGAGCGTCCCGCCGCTTGCCTCCTCGAACACACCCGGACGGTCGGCGGCCGCGCCAGTGAAGGCCCCGCGGACGTGGCCGAACAGGTCGGCCTCGACGAGATCATCCACCAGCGCCGCACAGTTGATGGCGCAAAACCGGCGATCGCGCCGCACGCTGCGCGCGTGGATGGCGCGCGCGGCCAACTCTTTGCCCGACCCACTCTCTCCTTCGATGAGCACGGGAAATGGTGACGCGGCCGCGCGAACGATCGCTTCTCTGACCTTGAGCATCGGCGCGCTGTCGCCGACGAGCTCTGGGACAGGGTTTGTGCGGTCGGGCTGTGGTTGTGCATGCAAGAGCGCCAGGCGGACACTTGGCGAAACGGCGGCAGCGACGATGCCAAGGAGGGTCGTGGCCTGGGGTGCGGCGACGGGCGTGCCGGCACTCCAACGGCACCACACGGCGCCGATCACTTCGGCGCCGTGACGGACCGGCCACGAAGCTTCGACGGGACCGACCGCCCGGTCAGGGCCGACGGAGACACCAGCCTCCATCGATCGCAGCGCGACCCGAGTGTCGGCGACGTTGGAACCGATGCGGGCCAGTACTCGCGAGGACCCGCGTTCCCACGCGACAAAGGCCACGCTCGACGCCTGGAGCCGGTCGCGCAGAAATGCCCCCACTCTTGCCAACGTGAGCTGCTCATCTTCGACTTCTTGACAGATGCGCAACACATCGACGAAGTCGTCGACCATCTCCCACCCCCTCGAGCCGTCGTGGCCACTGCGTGCCTCGAGCCGCTCCTGAGCCCGTCGTCTGCTGTTGGCGTCAATTGAACGCGCGACTTCAAGACCTCGCGCCGCCAGGTCCGGCGGCCCCTGCTCGAGCGTCGCGAGCAAGGCGCGGGCTTCGAACGGCTGATCTCGGGTAACCAGAACCGTCGCCAGCGCCAGCGCCTTCTCGCTGCGGTTCGAATCACCCGTCGTGTCCGCAACGAGCAGCTCCCATCTCGCGAAGGCTTCTGCCGCGGTAGACGTCGAGGCGACAGCCGGGGAATCGAGTGACTCGTACGGGACCAGCGATTCGTGAACACCCCGCACCACCCGGCTTCCCGCACCGATGGGCCAGGTCATCGAGACCGGCCCTCGGGCCAGCGTCCGAACCAACACGTGCGGTCGCTCGTCACGACGAGCCAACCGCAAGAGAGCAACCACGGCCTCGCCGGACAAGGCGGGGGTTTGCGCGAAGATGACGAGGGACCGGTCTTCCAGCCAAAGCGGCGTTGCCTGTGGCCCATGTTGAGCAAGGGCGCCCAGTAGCTCGACCGAGATGGGTACCCATCCGCGCAGACGGGCCTCTCGAGCGAGCGCCCGCTTCAGGTAGTCATGGTCGCGCGCATGGCGCGCGCGTAAGTCGAAGGCGCGTGGTTCACCGTGTCGAGCGCAGTCCAGCAGCTCGGTAAAGTTCAACAACTCCTGGCCGAGCGCAAGGGGTCGCTGGCGAGGCGCCCATGGCTCCCACACCTCGAGCCGCTCCGACCCCGACGACTCGAGATCGATCAGCGTTCGCCCCCGGCGCGTGTCGAAGAGCGAAGCCTTGGGCCCGCGTGCCGGCGCACGTCGGACGTCGACGACTTGACCGGTCGCCAGATCGATCGGATGCGACCGTGCGCGTACGACGAGATAGCGATCGAATCGCAGCACGGCGTCGCATGGTGCAAACGACTGGCCGCGCGATGCGGGCCGCAAAGATCGGCGGTTTCATCGGCCACGTGCGCCCGAGTGCGCAGGAAGTTCTAGTACAATGCCTGCTCGATGTTGCGGTTTCTGACCGCGGGCGAATCACACGGCCGTAGTCTGGTGACGATCATCGAGGGCGTGCCCGCAGGCCTCGAAATCGATTTTGATCGCATCACGCAGGATTTGCGTCGGCGGCAGGGCGGCTACGGCCGCGGTCAACGCATGGCGATCGAATCGGATCGCGCAGAGGTGATCGCGGGCGTGCGCCGCGGACGAACGACGGGCGCGCCAATCGCTCTGGTCATCGCCAACAAAGACTGGAAGAACTGGCAGCTCACGATGCACGTCGAGGCCGAAGCGCCAGCGGACGCGACCGGAGCGCGCCGGGCCGCTGTCGTCCGCCCGCGACCCGGTCATGCCGATCTGGCCGGAGGCCTGAAATACGAACACGAAGACTTGCGTGATGTGCTCGAGCGTGCCAGCGCACGAGAAACCGCGGCCCGCGTAGCAGCCGGTGCGGTTGCGCGGCAGATTCTGCGCACGATTGACGTCGACCTCGTGAGTCATGTCACGGGCATCGGCGACGTCGTGCTCGAGGATGTCGCAACCGTGACCTTCGACGTCGCGCGGTCGATCCCGGAGGACTCGCCCCTCCACTGCGCAGATCCGTCGCTTGAGGCACGGATGATCGCCGCGATCGATCGGGCCCGCGAAGCGGGCGACACGCTGGGTGGCAGCTTCGAAGTCATCGCCCACGGTGTGCCGCCCGGGCTGGGGTCCTACGCGCAGTGGGACCGCAAGCTCGATGGCCGGCTCGCGCAAGCCCTGATGTCGATCCCGGCCATCAAAGGCGTCGGCCTCGGGCTCGGCACCGAAGCGGCGCGTCGCCCTGGTTCGCAGGTTCACGACGAAATCGTGTCGAGTGCAACCGGCGCCCTCGCCCTCAGCCGTCCGACCAACCGCGCCGGCGGCCTCGAAGGCGGCGTGACCAACGGCGAAGAGCTTCGCGTGTCGGCGTTCATGAAGCCGATCTCGACCTTGATGAAACCCCTCCGCTCGGTGGACCTCACCACGCTGGACGAGGCGCCGGCGGCGATCGAGCGCAGTGACGTGTGCGCCGTCCCCGCCGCAGCGGTCGTGGGCGAAGCAATGGTTTGTCTCGTCCTTGCCGACGCGGCACTCGAACGATTTGGCGGCGACTCCATCCGCCAGCTGCAGGCGAATGCACGCGAGGCCACCGGGGCCATCCAGCGTCGTCTCACCCGCCGCCGCGTCCCGGCCCGCGCAACTTCCTGATGATTCGTCCTATCGTGCGATACGGCGATCGCACGCTCACCGAACCGGCACGCGCGGTCGACGAAATCACTCCCGAAGTGCTCTCGCTCGTCAACGACATGATCGAGACAATGTATGCGGCGCCCGGGATCGGCCTGGCGGCGCCGCAGGTCGGCGTCGGGCTCCGCATTTTCGTGGTGGATGTTTCCGTTGGTCGCGATCCGAATGCCCTCATCACCTTGATCAACCCGGTGTTCGTCGAACGCGACGGTGTTCAGCTCGAGGAAGAGGGTTGTTTGAGTCTGCCCGGGTTCAACGCCACGGTCGTGCGGCCGGCCCGAGCGGTCGTGAGGGGCCTGAATCGCTCGGGGGCGGAGCACCAGGTCGCGGGAGAGGGACTTCTTGCGAGAGCGTTTCAACACGAAATGGACCATCTCGACGGCCGGCTCTTCGTCGATCGGTTACGAGGGATCAAGCGCGACCTCATCGTCCGAAAGATCAAGAAGCTGGCACGTGCTGGCCAGTGGTAGTCGTGCCGAGCCGCCGCCTTCGCATTGCGTTCTTCGGGACGCCGGCATTCGCCGTTCCGACTCTGACCGCACTCTTGGGCGCCGGCCATGTGGTGGTGGGCGTCGTCACCCAACCAGATCGGCCGCGTGGACGCGGTCAGCGGATCTCGGAAGCCCCGGTCAAGGCGCTTGCCCTCGAACAGCGCTTGTCCGTGCTCCAGCCGTCACGACTGGCGAGGGACCTCTTCGAGCCCGACTTTGCTGCGTTGGGCGCAGATCTCGGCGTCGTTGCTGCCTACGGAAAGATCCTTCCTGAGTGGCTTTTGAATCAGCCTCCACTTGGCATGATCAACGTCCATGCCTCGCTACTGCCGAAATATCGTGGCGCTGCACCGGTTCATCGTGCCGTTCTCGCGGGTGAGTCGGAAACTGGCGTGACCATCATGCGAGTCGTGAAGGCGCTCGACGCCGGGCCGATGCTGGCACGGGCGGTCCGGCCAATCGCACTGAACGACACCAGCGACGTCGTGGAGCACTCCCTGGCGATGCTGGGGGCGGAGTTGCTGGTCGACACATTGGCCCGCATCGCGTCGGGCACCGTCGTCGAGACGCCGCAAGACGAGTCGGGCGCGATCTATGCGCCCCGACTCACCAAGGACGAAGGACTCGTCGACTACGCGGCGCCTGCGCTTGCTATCCACAACCAGATTCGCGGTCTGCGCCCGTGGCCGATGGCCTTTACCTTTCTGGACAACGCGCGTCTCGTGCTGCACGAGGCGCGGTTGTCTCCGCACGATCCCGGTGATTCGCTCCCCGGGACGATCGTCCGGATCGATCGCGCTCTGACCGTTGCGGCCGGCGATCGACGTTCCATCGACATCCTCCAGCTCCAACCCGAAGGGCGTCGAGTGATGACCGCGAGAGAGTTCTTGGCCGGTCACACCGGACTGCGGGGGCGGCGTCTCGGTTGAGATGATTTCCCCTGCTCGCCAGGCAGCCTTTGATGCTCTCCGATCCATCGCCTCTGGTCAGGCGGATTTGGGCGATGCGCTGAGGCGCACGCGTGACCCGCTCGAGGACCCTCGCGATCGGGCACTGGCGACAGATCTCGTGCTGGGCACGCTGCGCACTCGCGCCGCCCTTGACTACCAGCTGCAGCAGTTCAGCGCCCGGCCGCTGTCACGTCTCGATGACTTGGTGCTCGACTGTTTGCGCCTGGCGGCCTACCAGATTCTCTACCTCAGTCGCCTGCCGGTGAGTGCCGTCGTCAACGACGCGGTGTCGATTGTGAAAGCGTCGAGGGTGCGTAGCGCCGCGCCGTTTGCGAACGCCGTGTTGCGGAGGCTGGCGCGCAGTCACGATCACCTGAACTGGCCCAGTCGCCCGAACTTCTCGAATCGCGAAGGGCACCGCAGTGCACTCGTGGAATTCCTGTCGATTACCTGCTCTCATCCGCCGTGGCTCGTGAATCGATGGTTGGAGCGTTACGGCGAGGCCGCTACCGAGGAGTGGCTGCGCTTCAACAATCAGGCGCCCGCCATGACGCTGGCTACGAACCGCCTGCGGACAACCCGAGATGAGCTTGCAACAAGACTGCTGGCCGAAAACGTGCGGACCGTACCGACGGCCTTTGCCGCGCACGGGCTGACGGTTGTCTCAGGTCACGTCCTGAGGACTCAGACCTTTCGTGAGGGGTACTGTCTGGTTCAAGACGAGGCGTCTCAGTTGGTTGCCGAACTCGTGGACGCACAAGGAGCCCGGTCCGTTCTTGACGCATGTGCGTCTCCCGGGGGCAAGAGCGTCGCATTGGCCGCGCAGGTCGAGACGGCGGCCTCCGCCTTTAGGCGGAAGGAGGGCCGAGTGGTTGCGACAGACGTTCGAAGACGACGGGTACGGCTTCTGGCTGAGACCCTGCAACGATGCCAGGCGCAGTCGGTTCGGGTTGTCCAAGTGTCAGCGACCGACCCATTACCGTTTCTCGAGGGCGCATTTGATCGGGTGCTCGTGGATGCACCCTGCTCAGGACTGGGAACCGTTCGCCGCGATCCTGACATTCGTTGGCGGCGAACTGAATCCGATCTTCCAGCCTTCAGCCAGCAGCAACAGGATTTGCTTCGTCGGGTCGCTCCCACGGTTTCTTCGGGCGGCCGCATCGTTTACAGCACGTGCTCCAGTGAGCCCGAGGAGAATGAGGGCGTGGTGTCGGCGTTTCTGGCCGAGCATTCTGACTTCAGCGTTTTACCAATCGCGTCGCTACCAGAGGTGAGTGCGGCTGTTCGTTCTCTGACCACCACTGCCGGTTTCTTCCGGTCGCAACCAACCGTGGGGCTGGAAGCGTTCTTCGCCGCCGTGCTCCAAAAGCGAGCCGTTGAGACTGAACGAGTGTGAGTCGATAGACCGCGGGCCGTAAGCCGTGGACTGGTAGGCCGTGGACCGTGAGCCAATGGTGTACGATTAAGGGCTGCGCATGTCATTCGCGCCGAGAGTCTGGGGGGCCGGGAAGCTCCTGATCCTGGTCGGTGGGCTCGTAGCCACGTTCGTTGTCTTTGCGGCCATCGCGATGCGCGTGGCTGTTCGGGCCCGTGAGGTGCAGGTGCCGCAACTCGCTGGCCGTCCGCTTGACGAGGCGCGGGTCTTGGCCGCCGATCTGGACCTGGTGGTTCGCGTTGACGAAGCCCGGCGGCCTGACGGGAGTGTGCCTGCTGGTCACGTCCTCGGCCAGGATCCGCAGGCAGGCACGACCGCTCGACGACAGCGTGGGGTTCGCATCTGGCTGAGCGCGGGACCACGAATCGTAGTCGCGCCGACGCTCGTGGGTGAATCCGAGCGCGCCGCGCAGATTCGATTGGCACAGGAGAGCGTGACCTCGAGCATTGCCGAAATACGGGACGCGGCTTATCCACCGGGCGTGGTGGTCGCACAGGATCCCGCGCCCGAGACACGGACGTCCGAGGTGCGGCTGCTGGTGAATCGCGGCGAGGATCGCGCAAGTTACGTAATGCCGGACCTCATTGGTGTCAACGGTGAGCGCGCCGCCGAGCTCCTCCGGCTTCGTGGCTTCCGAGTCTCGATGACCGGACAGTTGTCGGCGCCTGGCCTTCCGTCCGGGGTCGTCATCCGTCAGACGCCTGCGGGTGGGTACCAAGTCCACCCCGGCGATGCCATTACTCTGGAAGTGAGCCAATGACAATTCGCCTGGCGCCTTCGATCTTGTCCGCGAATTTCGCGGAGCTCGCGCACGAAATTGCCGCGGCTGAACGAGGGGGAGCCGACCTCATTCATGTTGACGTGATGGACGGCCACTTCGTGCCGAATATCACAGTCGGACCTCTCGTGGTGCGCGCGATCAAGCGTGTGGCGCAAGTACCGCTCGATGTTCACCTCATGATCGAGGACCCAGACCGGTACCTCGATGCGTTCGTCGAGGCCGGTGCGTCGATGCTGTCGGTTCACGTGGAAGTGCTGCCCCACCTGCATCGAACCATCAGCGCAATCAAGCAGCGCGGCGTGAAGGCTGGGGTCGTGCTCAACCCATCAACGCCGGTGGTGTCGATCGAAGAGGTCGCACGCGACCTGGACTATGTCCTGGTCATGTCCGTCAACCCGGGCTTCGGTGGTCAGTCCTTCATTCCACGCACCGTCGACAAGATTCGCGCCGTCCGAGCACTCTTGCAGTCGGCTGGCAGCACCGCCCCCATCGAAGTCGATGGCGGAATCGATTTGCACACGGTCGGTCTCGTCGTCGACGCGGGCGCAGAGCTGCTGGTGGTCGGGCACGCGATCTTTGGTGGCGGGCAACCGGAGCAGGCAGCCCGCGCCTTGAAGCAAGCCGCGCTCGCCGCGCGACCCCAGGCCGCTCGACCCTAGATGCCGACTTCTCGTCCAACTTCGAGTGCTGGACGTCTGTCGACGTCCGTCGTGCGCGTCCGGTATGCCGAGACCGACAAGATGGGAGTCGTCTACTACGCGCACTACCTCGTGTGGTTCGAGATCGGTCGTACAGAGTGGCTGCGCGACACCGGCTGGACCTACCGGTCGATGGAAGATGACGGGCTCGGCTTGCCCGTCATCGAAGCACACTGCGAATACAAGACGAGCGCGCGCTACGACGACGACCTGGAGATTCGAACCCGGGGGCGTCTCGTGTCGCCGCTTCGTATTGCGTTCGACTATGACATCGTCCGGCGAACCGATTCACAAGTCATCGCGACGGGCTATACCGTGCACGTCACCCTCGATCGCTCGGGGCGGCCCGTGCGCCTGCCCGAACGTGTGAGGGAGCTGCTGACATGAAGGCATTGGTGACAGGGAGTGCCGGGTTCATCGGGTCGCACCTCAGCGAGCGGCTCCTCGAGCAGGGCGCGTCCGTGACGGCGATTGACTGCTTCACGGACTACTACCCGCGCGAGATCAAGGAACGAAACCTCTCAGGGTCGCGGAAATGTCCGGGCTTCACGTTTGTCGAGGATGCTCTCGGCACGGCGAATCTCGACCGGCTCCTCGACGGTGTGACGCACGTGTTTCACCTGGCCGCACAAGCGGGCGTGCGCAAGAGTTGGGGCAAGGACTTTCGCACCTACACGACCCTCAACGTCGATGCCACTCAGAAGCTGCTCGAGGCATGTGTCGGACGGCCGATCGAGCGAGTCGTGTACGCATCGAGCTCGTCGGTCTACGGTGACGACACGCCATTACCGATGCGCGAAGACGCCACGCCGCACCCAGTATCCCCGTACGGGGTCAGCAAGCTTGCGGCCGAGCATCTCTGCCACTTGTATTTCGTGAACCACCAGGTTCCAACGGTTTCGCTTCGATACTTCACCGTCTACGGACCGCGCCAGCGCCCAGACATGGGGTTTCATCGGTTTTTCTCGGCCGTCCTCGAGGGGCGGCCGGTCGTGCAGTACGGGGATGGGCTGCAAACGCGAGACTTTACGTTTGTGGCGGATGCGGTCACCGCGACCGCGGCGGCTGCCGTCCATGGGACGCCGGGAGGCGTCTACAATATTGGCGGGGGTTCCCGCGTCTCGCTTCGCGACGTGTTCGCCTTGATCTCGCGTGTGTCGGGTCGGCCGGTCCTGACGGACGTTCAGCCTTCCCAGAAAGGCGACATGCGAGACACCTACGCCGACACGTCTCGGGCTCGAGCTGACCTGCGTTTCGCGCCGGCCACCCGCCTCGAGGAGGGGCTGCGCGAGATGTTTGCCTGGATGGAAGCGATTCGCAGATGACGAGAAGTGCTGTCGTGATGGTGTGTGTGGCGGTCGCCTCGGTGGCGGCGGCGGGTTGCGGCGCCAGTCGGAGCGAGATACCGCCAGGGACGGCCGAAGCCGACCAGTTTCTATTTACCCGGGGTCAAGAAGAGCTCAAGGAACGACACTGGGTCCAGGCGCGGGAGTATTTCCGTCAAATCGTTGACAACTATCCGCAAAGCCAATATCGCCCGGACGCGAAGCTGGCGGTTGGTGACACCTACATCGGAGAAGACACGACCGAATCCCTGCTGCTGGCGGTCAACGAGTTTCGCGAGTTCCTCACCTTCTACCCGACGCATCAACGCGCAGACTACGCTCAGTATCGGCTCGGGGTCGCCTATTCCGAGCAGATGCTGGCGCCCGAGCGCGACCAGACGGCGACCCGCGATGTGATCCGGGAGCTCACCACGTTCGTCGAACGATATCCGAACAGCTCACTGGCACCGGAGGCGAAGACGTTGCTGCGACAGGCCAGGGATCGGCTGAGCGAATCCAGCTATCTGGTGGGGCGTACCTACTACCGCATGCGGTGGTATCCCGGCGCTATTGATCGGTTTCGCGAAGTGCTGAAGAACGATCCCGAGTACACACGCCGGGACGCCGTGTACTTTCATTTGGCGGAATCGCTGCGACAGACGCCCGACAAGAAGCCGGAGGCGCTTCCCTATTACGAGCGGATCCTCCAGGAGTTCGAACGAAGCGAGTACCCTCGAGGACGCGCGCAAGCGCATCGCGGAGATCAAGGCGCCGTAGCCCAGGGCTGGAACGTCAGGCGCGCTTGCGCTGCTCCACGCGGGCCTTGGCTTCGGAGAAGTCGGCCACACGCGACGAACTGTTCATCGCGCGGCTGAAGCGACGGTAGTAGTCGAGCGCCGACACGAGCGCCGTGGCAAGGACCACCCACAGCGCCGCCTGTCCTGCGACGAGGAGCCACGGCATCCGCTCCCATCCGAGAATCAGCAGGAGGATGGCCACCACCTGCGACACCATCTTGAGCTTGCCGAGCGGCGACGCCGGCATCGTCAGACCGCGCGCATAGGCGACGCTCCGCAGGCCGGTGATGGCAAACTCGCGTCCGATGATGATGGTGACCATCCACGCGGGCGCGAGATCCAGCTGCACCAGTGAGATCAGCGTGGCGGAAATCAGGAGCTTATCGGCGATTGGATCGAGCACCTGTCCGACCCAGGTCACCTGCCCGCGTCGCCTTGCAAGGTACCCGTCAAGCCAGTCGGTGAGCGAGGCAATGCCGAAGATGGCGGCGGCGACGAGTTCGACCGGGAGTCCCAGAACGACTCGGCCCTCGAACTTCGTGAGCAGGACCGACACCAGCACCGGCACCAGAAAGATGCGTGCGACCGTCAGGGAATTCGGTAAGTTCATGCCCTGGCGGTGTCTATTCTACACGAGGGTCTGCGGTAAGATCGTTCGGTTGCCATGAAAGCGATCCTCCTTGCAGGGGGCAAGGGCACTCGGCTCAGACCGCTGACCATCCATACGCCCAAGCCCATCGTTCCAATCTTCGACCGGGCCTTTCTTCACTACCAAATCGATCTTCTCAAGCAAGTACCCGAGATAGACGAGGTGATTCTCAGCCTCAACTACCAGCCGCGGCGGATCGAAGAGATTTTCGGCGACGGCGCCGGCACCGGCGTGCGCATCCGCTACGTCGTCGAACCCTCACCGCTCGGCACGGGCGGTGCCGTGCGTTTTGCCGCGCAGGGCGTGACCGACACGCTGGTCGTATTCAATGGCGATGTGATGACGTCGGTCGATGTGAACCGTGTGCTCGCCCTGCATCGAGAACGCAAGGCCAAGGCGACCATCGTCCTGACTCCGGTGGACAACCCATCCGCTTACGGGTTGGTCGAGACGCATCGCGACGGCGCCGTCAAACGGTTCCTCGAAAAGCCGAGCGCGGATGAGGTGACGTGCGACACGATCAACGCCGGCATTTACGTGCTCGAGCCCGACACCTTCGATCGCATCCCGAAAGACGGGTCGTATTCAATCGAACGAGCCTACTTTCCCTCTCTGGTGGAGCGTCGTGAAACCTTCGTGGCCTACATCGATCGCGGATATTGGATTGATATCGGCACACCAGAGAAATACGCGCAGGTTCACCACGACATGTTCGACGGCCGCTTCGTCGGTGGTGTTTTTGCCTCAGCGGATCGCCATCAGCCGATCCTGTCGCCCGAGGCGCGGATCGAGGAGGGCGTGCGCCTGGAGGCCCCCTGCTTCGTCGATACTGGCGCCCACATCAAGGCGGGCGCCGTCATCGAGCCCTATTCGGTGATCGGTCGCGGCGTCGTGGTGGAGGAAGAAGCGCACGTCGCGAGCAGCATCATCTGGCCCAATACGCGAATCGGTCAACATGCGAGCATCCAGGGCGCAATCCTTGCGCGAAATTGTCACGTCGGCCGCAACGTCACGGTGCGCGGCGCGGCGGTCCTGGGCGACAAGACGGCGTTGACCGAGTTCACTCGAATCTGACGCTCATGCCATCGATCGATCCCAACGTCTTCAAGGCCTACGATATTCGCGGTCTCTACCCCGAAGAGATCACAGAAGGCCTCTTTCAGCAACTCGGCCGAGCCTTCGTCGCGTACTTGGGGCCGGGACGCTTTGCCGTCGCGCGCGACATGCGGTTGTCGTCGCCGACGCTGGCCCAGGCGTTCATCGAGGGCGTGCTCGCTCAGGGCGGCCACGTGACTGACTATGGGCTTGTCGGCACGGACCAGATGTATTTCGCGGTCGCAGCCGATGAGCTCGATGGCGGCGCACAGATCACGGCTTCTCACAACCCGAAGCAGTACAACGGCTGCAAACTGGTCAAACGTGACGCGTTTCCCCTGAGCGGCGAATCGGGAATCAGGGAGATCAAAGAAATGATTCTCGGCGGCACGATTCCCTCGCCCCCGTCCGCTCCGGGATCGGCTGTGCGTGGCGAAGTGCTCGACCGCTACACGAGCCATGTGCTGTCGTTCATCGACGAATCGACGATCCGGCCGTTCAACGTGGTGCTCGACGCTGGAAGCGGGGTCGCGGGCCTGGTCGCACCGCGACTGTTCGATCGCCTGCCGTGCCAGACCACTCGACTTTGTTTCGAGGTTGACGGCACCTTTCCGAATCACGAAGCCAACCCGCTGATCGAAGAGAACCGTCGCGATATTACTGCTCAGGTCATCAAGGATCGCGCCGACGTCGGCATTGCCTGGGATGGTGACGCTGACCGCTGCTTTTTTCTCGACGGGACCGGAGAATTCATCGCCGGCGATTTCGTGACGGCGCTGCTCGCGGAAGCGTTTCTCCTGAAGAAACCGGGCTCGACCATCATCTACGACGTGCGGGCGAGCTATGCCGTCAAAGACATCGTCGCCCACTACGGCGGCAAGGCGCTGATGAACCGCGTCGGGCACGCGTTCATCAAACGCCGGATGCGCGAGGAGGACGCCATCTTTGGCGGCGAAGTGACCGGTCACTACTACTTCCGCGACAACTTCTACGCCGACAACGGCTTCATTCCGGCTCTGCTGATCTTGGAGCTGATGTCGAAGAAGGGGCAGTCGCTGCGCGATCTGCTGAAACCACTGCGGGAGAAATACTTCATCTCGGGTGAGATCAACACCGTGGTGTCGAGTATGGAGGTTGCGGCCGAGAAGATCGAGCGTCTCGCACGCGAATACGCGCACGGGAACGTTTACCAACTCGATGGTATCTCGGCGGAGTTCCCTGACTGGCACTTCAACGTTCGGCCGTCGAACACCGAACCATTACTGCGGCTGAACCTCGAGGGGCTGACGCCGGAGATCATGGAGCGGCGCCGCGACGAGGTGCTGGGCGTGATCAGGGATAATTAGGGCCGGACACTAGGTTGGGCTTGGTGGGCCGTTAGCGTTTTTCAGTGGAGCGGGAGACGGAGATCGAACCCGATTAACGCGAATTTCTAACTTGGTGGGTGGCGCGCGACTTCTGGCACCAAGGGCTCGATCGTCAATGCGTCAATCGACTCAACCAATCGCAAGATTGTGCTGCTGACCCTGATGGAAGGACTAAAACCCGGCGAAATTGCCGGCCGGCTTGGTCTCACTTCCGAAGATTCGCGATTCGCAACCTGAGCAGAATGTCTGGGCTTTAGCGGACGCTCACAAAAGAGTTGATCCTCTGCTGCGGCGAGAGTCTAATCGCGCCATCACCATCGTGCGGCCTGGGCGCTCTGCATGTCCCAGCGCACTGTCTACCTCGGGAAGGCCGCCATGCCTACGCTGTTCCTCGCGTCGGTGGTCGTTGCCCTGTTTCTCGCGGGTGCGACACCAGCCGCACAGCAAGGCACCTCAGAAATCAGAGGGCGTGTCGTCGACCGGAGCGGCGCCGTACTGCCAGGCGTCACCGTCGTCCTCACGAACGAAGATACCGGGGTCTTTCGTGAAACGATCAGCGGCGCGGATGGCAGCTACGTCGCGACGCAACTCATTCCCGGTCGCTACAGCATCCTCGCGAAACTCAGCGGCTTCCGGAAGCTCGAGTTGACCCGATTGGTGCTGCAGCTTGGCACCACGCTGACCATCAATCTGCTCGCTCGAGGTTGGACCGTATGAGGAAACCGTCACTGTCCCGAGTACCACCCCCTTGATCGACGCGGCGAGCACCGGAGTGGGCGGCAACATCGGGACTGCCGAGCTGACCGAGCTCCCCGCCATGAACCGCAGCTATTTTGCGACCGTCGCACTCCTGCCGGGGATTCAGTTCACGGCAAGCACCCATGCTTGCGAACGACACGATCGTCGCCAGCGGCCAGGCCAGCGAGAACAGCAACGTCACAGTCGACGGCGGTTACAACACGGACGATGCCAATGGAGCGAGTTTTGGCGCGCAGGTACGCACGCCGCTCGAGGCGATCCAGGAATTGCAAGTCGTGACCAGCATGTACGGGGCGGAGCATGGTCGTGCGGGCGCCGCGATCGTCAATGTTGTCACCAGGCAGGGGACCAACACCTTCCGTGGTGTGGCATTTGCCCACGCGGCAAGCGATCGCCTGACGGCGAAGGACTTCTTTGCAAAAGAGGGAAACCTTCCCAAGCCGGAGGTCACAAAGCGCGAGTGGGGGTTTGTCGGTCGGCGGTCCCGTCGTTAGAAACAAGGCCCATTTCTTCTTCAGTCTCGAGCGTCAAGTGGACCAGCCGAACCGCACGGGGGTGTTTTCCACGAGGCCCTCCCTCAATTTCTCGATTGCCGAGGATCGCACGAGCTGGAACACGCTTATCCGGTTCGATCACCAGATCAACGCGAACCACACCTGGGCGGTCCGGTGGCTGCGCGAGGACGCTCCTCAGCATCCTGTTGTCGGAGCGCGTTCCACTCAGGAGACTTTCGGGGACGAGACCGACCGAGACCAGATGATCGTTGGCACTCTGACGAGCGTATTCAGAAACTCACGTGTCAACACGTTCCGTGTGGCGAGGACCTGGGAGCACTCGTGGCAGGGGAACGAATGCTTCCGGGCCCAGGGCCCGAATGACGACTGGACGGGATTCAAGTTCGGGAAAGAGGATGCCGGAAATCAGGCCCTGTGCCCGCCGCAGCTCAATCATTTGAGCTTCCCGGTCCAGGCCGGCATCGAAGCGCAGGGTCGGTGGGACTCCAATTATCAGGTCGAAGATCATTTCTCGTGGTTCGTTTCGAACAAGAAGGGGACCCACGATTTGAAGGTCGGAGCGCGATTCAACTACACCGAGCTTCGACAAGTCTCTCAACATAACCGAAACGGCACCTTCCGATTCAATACAGATCTGCCGTTCGATTCTGCCAATCCCAGGACCTACCCCGAACGTCTGGCGATCCGTGTCCCCGGGGCGTACGACGCGACCATCACCAGTCGCACAGTCGAGCTGTACGCGCAGGACAAGTGGCAGATGGGCGCACGTACGACATTGAATGCCGGTCTTCGCTACGACCTCGAGATCATTCCGATGGACGAGACGGAGAACCCGCTGTTCAGGCCTGGCCAGAACTACCCGATCGACCGTAACAACATTGCACCGCGCGTCGGGTTTACGCATCAACTGGATGCCGCCGGAAAGTCGCTGGTGCGCGCAGGCTATGGGCGCTTCTATAACCGCACGATCCTGGGAACGATCGAGGACGCGGTCTTGGCTCCCAAATTCGCGAGCTCTTTTGTTGCGCGTTTTCCAAATGACACAGCTGATCCGGGTCCAAGCCGCGGTGAGTTTCCGACCGACCCGTTTCTGGTCAATGGTCCCGTCATCAACCAGGAGCTTCTCAATCAGCGGTTTCCGCCAGGAACGCGCCAGCGCAACACGGGGGTCGTCGTCTTCGATTCGCCGAACCGCCAGCAGCCGTTCGCGCATCAGTTCACGCTCGGCTACGTACGCGAACTGGCGTCTCCGCTCGCCGTCCATGCGGACTACGTTCGTATTGCCAACAAGCAGATGTTCCTTTCGCGCAACCTCAATCCCATGGTGCGTGCGGACACGACTCGCACCGGCGCCATCACCAGGGTCGATGCGTTTGGCGTACTGGGCGAACCGTATAGTCAGCAGGTCTGGGCCCTCGAGAACGGCGGCGAATCCGTCTACGACGCGATCAACCTTCAGCTCGACAAGCGCTACGCCGACGCCTGGTCAGCGCGCGTGTCGTACTCCTTGTCCTACTCACGAGGCACGGCCGAGAGCCAGGACGCCAGAAACACCGACCAGTTTCTGACAGATCTCCGCCTGGACAAACGGTGGGGCCCTACGGCAGTCGATCGTCGTCACATCCTGTCGATCAGCGCCCGGTCGGAGATTCCGAAGACGGGTGGAGCGACGTTGGCCGCTGTCGTGAGGTATATGACCGGCGCACCGTTCACGATTTTCGACAGCGACATCGACGCCGATCAGAACGGCGAGCTCAACGATCCGCTTCCCGCCGGCACTTACAGTGGGACTGCTCCGAACGCGATGGCTGACGTAGCCAATAAGGGCGGGCGGAACGGCGCCTACGGGCCCGATTACTTTCAGGCCGATGTCCGAGCCGCGTGGCGGCGCCGGATCGCGAAGAGCACGCTGGAGTTCCTCGTGGACGTGTACAACATCACGAACCGGACGAACTTCGAGAACCCCGTCAACGACCGACGGCTGCCCGAATTCCTGGTGCTAACGGCGCTCCGTGGAGGCAGCGGCTTCCCCCGCCAGGCGCAACTCGGAGTGAGGTACACGTTTTAGCGCTGATTCCAGCCCGTCTTCACGGGGTCTTGAACTCCTTCAAGTCTGCAAGGCCCATGCGTCGCAGCACATCCTGGAATCTCACGTCGTCGTGGAGGAAACTGAACAATCCTATCGTCAAATGTGCGGAGATCCATGGCGCGCTCGTCGAGCGCCTTCTCGAGCCACTGGAATCCTTCTTCCCGCTCGCCAAGACCAAAATGAACGATCGCGAATCTGAGCGGTGCGACGTAGCGCCCCTTCTTCGACCTTGTCGCGATAGAACGTCGAGCATCGCCCGGGCCTCTGACGTTCGGCCGGCCATCGCGTACGCGTACCCCAGCCACTCGTTCCCGGGCGAAGTAGTTCCTTCTCGAAGTCACCAATCGCCGCCGGCCAGTCGCGCTGCCGCGAATGTTAAATCGTAGGCGATCTCAACAGCCCCGAATTTAGGACGAGAAAAAATTCCTCGAACGCGATCGACTTCCTCCAATGCCTCCTTGGGTCTTCCTGCTCTGAATAACGCGGAGACGTAGCTCCGCGTGGCGCTTCTGCTCGTCGGCAGGCCCAGCGTGGCGGGCTGAGCTCATGCGCGCGGCGGTGTTGCTCCACGCTCTCATCGAACCGCCGGACCGATTCCCAGGTAGATGCCGTAAGCGCGTCGCCCTTCTTCGTAATTCGGATCGAGTGCGATACTCTCGCGGTATTCCCGCTCCGCCGCCCGCCAGTTCCATCGATAGCGGTAGAGGACACTGGCCAGCGACGCGTGAGCTTCCGCAAGGGAGTCATCGAGGGCGAGGGCCTGTCCTCGCCGCCTTTTCCGCCTTGGGCATGGCCTCAGCCGGCGCCATCACGCCCTGCAAATCGAGATACCGGTAGGTATCCGACAGGCCCGAGTAGGCGAGCGCGTACTGCGGGTCCTTGGCGATCGCCTCCTCGAAGAACTTGATCGCTCTTAGTGATGCGTTCCTGCTCTTCGCTGACTCCATTCGAACCGCCCCTGGAGGTAGGCGAAGTAGGCTTCAGGATTGACCGGGCGCGCCCGCGCCAGCCGCCGCTGCTCATCGGGACGAATCTGGAGGTGTACCGCTCCCGCAATCGCCCGCGCGGTCTTCCCCTGCCATGCCAGGATGTCGCCGGCCTCGCTCTCATAGCGTTTGGGCCCACAGGACGTGGTCGTCGGTGGCCCGGACCAACTGCGCCCGCACGATGAGGCGATCGCCGGCGCGCGTGACGCTGCCCGTACACCGCCGCGTCCACATCGAGCTCGCGCGCGATGTCCGGCAGCCGCTTCGTCGTGCCTTTGTAGTGCCTGGCCGAGGTCTGCGAGATGACGCGCAGTGTGCCAATCTGCGCCAGATCCGTCGTCAGCGCGTCCCCGACGCCGTCGGCGACATAATCCTGCGCCGGATCTCCACTGAGGTTCTCGAACGGCAGCACGACAATCGACCGGATGGCTGGCGGCGGCGTACCGCCGGGCCGAGGCACGAGCCAGGAGCGCGCCGCGCCGAGTGACAGGGCGACGCCGATCCAGAGCAAGGCCAGCACACCTACGCCCACGAATACCCGCCGCCTCGGCCGCGCAGGCTCCGGGACCTCGGGTAACACGATCAGCCGGTAGCCGCGTCGTGGAATCGTCTCGATGAAACGGGGGTGCTCGCTCGAATCCTCGAGCGCGTCGCGGAGCTTCTTGACGGCGTTGTTGAGACCTGCGTCGAAGTCGACGAACGTGTCGGCCGTCCACAGCCGCTCGCGCAGTTCGTCGCGCGTGACCAGTTCACCGGGATGCTCGAGGAGAACCTGCAGTATTCGGAGCGACTGAGTGGGCAGGCGGACCTTGCGGCCGTCCCTGCTGAGCTCTCCCGACGTATGGTCGAGCTGGAAGCCACCAAGCTGCACGAGCCGTGCACGAGCCATGACAGGACCGGAATGACGAGTCTACATCCAAGTTAGCTCGAAGTTATCCACAAGTGAGGAGCCGGTGATGGATCTTCACACGCCCCGAACCTATGTACTCGGCAGACGTCCAAGGCGTGCCCGTATTTCGGAGTGTCTGACATGGCTGACCAAGACCTCGCAGCAGTTCTAACGAAAGCCAGCATCGTCGTCTTGTTGATGGTGGCAATGCCGGCTTGCTCCGATTCCCCGACGACACCGACGCCGCCCCTGTCACCGACGCAGGCCCCGCCACCGACCGAGCCTCCGCCTGTCCAACTCGCAATGTTCACCGATTCGGCGACAGGCTTCAGCACATCGGATGTCCGAGACGTGGAAGGGGAGATTGTGCGGTTCAACCGGGCGAACAATGCGCTGATTTGGGCTGCCGACGGACGGAGTTTTCCGGGATATCCCGTCGACGGCAATTTCCTGGGCTCCGGCAGGAACTTTCAGGTCCGCTTCGGCACTGAAGATGGCGAGCGCCGGGCCTACTTCACGGAGACTGTGCCCGCCACCCTCTGCGACATCGAAATCGTCGGCAGCGCGCTGCTGATCTCGCCGACGAACGTGACTGTGCCGGGAACTTAGAGGCCACGGGTGAACGGGATGCGTACGTGCAAGGCCGCGCTGGCTTGGGCCGTTCTGTTCGGCTTCGCGGTGCCTGCCGGCGCCGACGTGGTTACCGAGTGGAATATCGTCGCACTCACGTCGATTCGCGCCACGAGCATGCCGCCGCCGCGTGCGTCGCGCGCGCTCGCGATACTCCACGCCGCGATGTACGACGCCGTCAACGGGATCGCACGCACACATGAAGCGTATCTCGTGCACAGCACGGTGCCGGCCAGCGCGTCGATGGAGGCTGCCGCGAGCGGCGCGGCGCATCGCGTCCTCGTGTTGTTGATCCCCACGTGGTCGACGATCTTCGATGTCGTTCATCGACAGATCGTCGCCGGGATTCGTGACAGTCCTCAGAAGTCATCCGGCCTGGTCTGGGGCCGCCTGGTCGCCGACAGTCTGCTGGCTGCGCGCGCGAACGATGGTTCGGACGATGTCGTTCCGGCGCCAGTAACGAGCGCACCTGGCAGCTGGGCGCCCACACCGCCGGCGTTTGCTCCGTACTTGTTGCCGCAGTGGGGATTTGTCACGCCGTTTGCGCTCCCCAACATAGTGGAGGTGCGGCCGCCGGGGCCGCCGACGCTCGACAGCGATCGATGGTCTGCCGACTACAACGAGGTGAAGTTGCTCGGCGCCGCGACGGGATCCACCCGGACCGGCGACCAGACGCAGATCGCGTTGTTCTGGGCTGACAGTGCGGGGACGGTCACACCGCCAGGCCACTGGAATCAGATTGCGCTGCAGATTGGCGCGGCGCTGGGAAACACGCTGCAGGAGAACGCGCGGCTGTTTGCGCTGCTGAATCTCGCGATGGCCGATGCCGCCATTTGCGCGTGGGATGCGAAGTACACCTTCAACTTCTGGCGGCCGGTGACCGCGATTCGGTACGGCGATGGCGACGGCAACCCAAACACCGAGGCAGACAGAATCTGGAGCTCGCTGATTGCGACGCCTCCCTTTCCCGACTACGTGTCCGGCCACAGCACCTTCAGCGGCGCGGCCGCGACAGTTCTCTCCCGGTTCTATGGCATGGACAACATCGCGTTCGTGACCGGTTCCGATTCGACACCCGGTGTCTATCGATCCTTTGCAAGCTTCTCGGCTGCGGCCGCAGAGGCGGCGGTCAGCCGTCTATACGGCGGCATTCACTTCAGGTCGGCGAATGACGCCGGTCGCCGCTCAGGGACCGCCATCGGCGAGTACGTGTTCGGGAATTACCTGCAACCGAAGACCAATCGATCGCGATTCAAGGCGTCTGGCAGGCCATGACCGTTCTTCGGCGATGGCCCGGGAACGAGAGGCGTAGAAGGCGACTTTTGATCGCACGCTGAAGAAGGAGAAGACAGATGAAACGCCAAGTACTCTCGGCTGCGGGGCTGGCGGCGGCGCTGATCGTGCCGCAGCTGTCCGCCACTGCCGCAAAACCCGTCAGCAACATCACCGATCTCGGCACGCTCGGCGGTCAATTCAGCGATGCCTTCGGGATCGACAACATCAGCGGCGATCCGGCGTCCGTGCAGGTCGTCGGCCGGAGCGAAACAGCCGCCGGCTTCCTCCGCGCGTTCGTCTGGACAGCGCCGGGGCCCATGATCGATCTCGGCACGTTGGGCGGGAATGACGGTGTCGCATGGGAAATCAACAATCACGGTCAGGTAGTCGGCCAGAGCGAAGACGCCTCCGGGGACCGGTGGGCTGTCGTCTGGACGAATAACGGCAGTGATTGGGTCATAGAAAACCTCGGTACTCTGTCCGGCGCGTGCATCCGGCGTTCATTGCTGCGCCATCGCGCGCGGCATCAATAACGGAAGCGCAGGCGATCCTGCGACTATCGTCATCGCAGGGAGCAGCGAGGGCCACGCAGTCGTCTGGACGAAAGCGGCCACGGGATGGGCGATCCAGGATCTCGGCACATTGCCGGGCGACACGTCCAGCGCAGCCATCGACGTCAACGATGCCGGGGACGTCGTCGGCTCGAGCAGAAACAGCGGCGCGGCCGTCACCCGCGCGTTTCTGCGAAACGCAGCCACGGGAACAATGCTCGCGCTGTCGGGTCTGGGCGGCGACGAAACCTCCGCGCTGAAGATCAACAACACCAGCGATGTGGCCGGATACAGTCGCGACGTGTCCGGTAACCTCCATGCGGTCCGCTGGCGGTCCGTCACGAATTGGACGATTGAAGATCTCGGAACCCTGGGCGGCTGCTGCAGTGACAGCTCCAGCATCAACAATTTTGGAGACGTTGTCGGTGCCAGCAGTTTCGGCCGGCGGCGCAGCGGTTTGACGCACGCATTTCTCTTCCTCTCAAGCGCGGCGGCCATGACGGACCTCGGTGCGCTTCGGGGTGATAGCTGGGCGCGGGACGTCAACGACTTTGGATTAGTTGTGGGCGGAGGCAGCACCGGAAGATCGCTGCATGCGTTCCTTTGGAGGCTGCCGTAGAGCCCGGATGGAAGCCGCGGTCTTCAGTACCAATAACCATAAGGAGGCGTGGCGAAGTACGCGCCCCCTCGAGGAGCGAGCCATGAACAAGCCGGCGATCCTGCTACTCACTCTGGCGGTCGGAGTCCCCAGCCCGGCAGCGAGCCAGGTGCCGGTTGAGAAGATTGCCTATTACACCTGCGCCTACATTCAGACTGACGCCTGGTACCTCAACTGCTCCGGAACAGTCGCGAACGTTGATGGCACCGGCGCGGTCACGCTGCCGGGGGCTGACGGCATTGACCCCGCCTGGTCGCCCGACGGGAGCCGTATCGCGTTTTACGACCGTTATTTCGGCCTGTCGGTGTGGAGCCCAGACATCGGAACCATTCAGCTGAACGCCGGCCCCGGCGCATGGTCGCCGACCTGGGCGCCTGATGGCCAGCACATCGCGTTCTACAGCACGCGCACGGGCTCGGCCTCGCTGTTTGCGTGGCATGCCGACGGTCAGTCACCCAACTGACGCAACAGGCCGGCGTCGTCGGGGCGCCCGCGTGGTCGCCCGACGGCACTCGCATTGCCTTCGACTGTGAGATCGATCCCGGCAACATTGACGTCTGTGCCCTCGAGCTCGCGACTGGCGCCGTCAGCCGTCTGACAACTGACCCGGCTTGGGATTCCGGGCCCGCGTGGTCGCCGAACGGAACGCGACTGGCGTTTTCGACGACGCGGTTCGCCGGCTTTCGCGAAATCGCACTCATGAATGCCGACGGCAGTGCAGTCTCGCGACCAGGGATCGGGGGATTTGAGCCCTCCTGGTCGCCCGGCGGCGACCGAATTGCGTACGCAACCCCGGCCTTTACTTGTGACCCCGATACTCTCTGCCTTGAATTGGATGCCATCTATCTGGGAAACATTGACGGCACCGGTCAGACCTTCTTCGGCTACGGGTTCGCGCCGGCGTGGGCGGCGTCCGCTGCCACATTCGGGCGGCCCCAGCGCCTAGTTCCACCTCTTTCGTGCTACCGACTTGACGTGTTCCTTTTCCGGACTGAAATTCCTGGGATGAGGACGGACAGATTTCCAATTTCACGTGGGCCTTCGGCGATGGCGCATCGGGCACCAGCGTTACCATCGACCACACCTTCCCCGCAGCGGGACGTACTCGGTGACGTTGACGGTCGTGGACAACGACGGGCATGAAGGGACGAGGACGCTGGCCGTCCCGGTCGTGGTCCGGCCTCTTGCGGTTGCCACGGTGTCCTGCTCCGGCATGACCTGCACATTCGATGGATCGGGCTCGTCCGATCCCGACGGAACCATCGTGGATTACACCTGGTATTTCGGGGACGGCTTGCAGGCGTCCGGACCCGTCGTCAGTCACACCTACGCAGCGGGGAATATCTACCACGTCTGGCTTCGCGTCACGGACAACAGCGGCGCGACCGGTAGTCAGCAATTCTCTGGTGATCGTCACAGGGCCGCTGCATGTGGGAGATCTTGACGGCTCGGCCACCGTCCGCGGAACAAGTGGGTGGCCGGCGTGACCATCACCGTGCACGACGGGAATCACCTTCGCAAACGTCACCGTCAACGGACCTGACCGGCAGCGGCCCCGGCGCGTGCACGACGAATGCCGTCGGGCAGTGCACGCTCTTTCTTCAGAAAAACGGCCCCACTGTGACGTTCACGGTCGGCAGTCTCGAGTCCCCATATGGCGTCTACGTGCGGCCGGCAACCACGACCCCGACGGCGACAGCAATGGCAGCAGCATCGTCATCCGGCGGCAGTAAGACAGGGCACGCCAACATCACCACCACTAGCCGCTATCTCGCAACGTCCCTGTGCAGCTGCGACGCCGATGATCGGACATCGACTCCGCACAACCCGTTGAGATGAAACTGGTTAGATGGAGCGGGAGACGGGGATCGAACCCGCGACCAACAGCTTGGGAAGCTGTGACTCTACCACTGAGTTACTCCCGCTCAGCCAGGCCCTATCTTACCAGCCCACCCGACGCACCGGTCCCACTCGACCCACCAGCCCCACCCGCCCTATTTCAGCACCACTCCAACCCCCGCCGTGACGAGTGTCGTGCGCGGCGCACCCGGATGTGTGGCGGTCATTGGCACTGTGCTCAAGGTGTGCCAGCGCAAATCGAAACCGATTCCGAAGTGATCGTTGAGAAACCACCGTGCACCTCCACCGTAGTTCAGCGTCGTCGTCCACCCAGATTCCAGTGGTTGAAACACGGTTGCGCCTGGCGGTGCCAGCACGGCCTCGCTCTCAACGTTCGATTGGCCCAGGCCTACGCTGATATAGCTCCATCCGTTGGCGTGCCCGAAGTTGAGCGAGACCTGCGGTGCCAGGCTCGACATCCGCGTGGTGACTTCCGGAATCGTCCCAGGTGGTGGAGGCGTCGGTCCCTCAGCGATTTCCGGCGGCACGCTGGATTTTCGTGCCGTCAAGTAGGTGGCCCCGACCCCGAGCGTCATGGGGCCGAGCCGAGCCACGTAGACGTGGGCGCCGACCTCGAGGCCGAGGCTTCGAGCCGGCACCTCGGTGCCTTCGGGCACCACGGGGACCCAGCCAACCGCGGTTGGAAGTCCAACCGAGGCCGCGCGCACCTCAACGACGAAGCGCCCGATAGGTTCTTTCGGCTGAGCAAAGCTCGAAGTCGCGATCGCCATCGTGGCGGCCGCAAACACGAGCGCGCGACCGCGCATCAACGTGCCTTGCGTCGTTCCGCCCAGTACTTCTTCATCCGCTCGGAAACGGCCCGCTTTTCCGCGGCTGACATCTTGCGTTGGCGTCGCCTGCGCTTTCTGGCGCCACCGCTCGAATCAGCCGAGGCGGGTGGACGCCCCCGACGACGTCCGGCGATCGCGGCGTCTATGCCTGGAAACGCCGCGCGAATCGCAGCCTCCTCCTGCCGGAGCTCTTCCAGCCGGCGCGCCGCTCCTAACCGTGCCAGACGTCGTAGCTCCTCTGGTGTCAACCGCTTGGCCACTCTGATCCCTCCAAACTGCCGATCCTACAACTGCGAACTTTGGAAACCCTAGAGTCAGTACCCCAACGGCCTGATGACCGTCGATGACTCGCCACGCGACTCCTTGACGATGCGCACGCCGGCGCTCGCGCCGACCCGGCTGGCACCCGCAGCGACCATCGCCTTCATCTGTTCGAGATCGCGCACCCCACCGGCAGCCTTGACGCCAACCGTGTCGCCGACGACGCGGCGAAGGAGCATCACGTCGCCGATGGTCGCGCCACCAGGTCCGAAGCCCGTCGATGTCTTGACGAAGTCGGCGCCGGCGGCCTTGGTCAACGTGGCCGCAGTCACCTTCTCCTCCTCGGTCAGCAGCGCGGCCTCGATGATCACTTTGCTCACAACGCCGGCACCGTGGCAGGGTTCCATGACGTGTGCGATGTCCTGTTCGACCAGCCGAAGGTCGCCGGACTTGAGGGCGCCCACGTTGATGACCATGTCGATCTCGACCGCTCCGTCGAAGATGGCGCGTCGCGTCTCGTACTGTTTGACGTCTGGCGTGGTCGCGCCGAGTGGAAATCCGACCACCGAGCACACGCCTACGCCACTGCCCCGCAACAATTTCGCGCAAAACGCGACCCAGGTGGGATTGACGCACACGGTGGCGAAGCGAAACTCCGCCGCCTCGCGACACAGCTTCTCGACCTCGCTGGCCGTGGCATCGGGCTTGAGCAGCGTGTGATCGATCAGCCCCGCGACTTCGCGGTCACCGCCGCCGTCGGCGTGCAGCCCCAGCCGCGAGGCACCGGCCGCCACCACGCCGCGGACCTGATCCGGGCAACAGGCGAAGGCAAAACCATGGCAGGGGCAGCGCGCGGGTGCGACCGCACCGGCTGCCGCCAATTCCTGAAGAATGATGTCGATGACGCGTTTGATGTCGGCCAAAGGACCCGGCGCCGTCAATTCTAGCGCGTTCGCTCGAGCGCCCTGATCTTGGCGAGGCGTCGGATGTACCGCGCTTCGCGCATGGGCGTTGCCAGCCAGGTCTGAACGATGGCCTTTGCGTCTTCGGTTGTGACCAACGTCGCACCGAGGGCCAGAACATTGGCGCCATTGTGCTCGCGGGCATAGCGCGCCAGAGTTCGATCGGTGCACATGGCCGCGCGTACGCCATCGATCTTGTTGGCCGCGATGGCGGAGCCTAGTCCCGCACCGTCGATGACAATGCCGGCGTCCGCTTCGCGGTGAGCGACGAGTCGTCCGATCCGCGCCGCGATGTCGGGATAGTCAACCGGCTCGGCGCTGTTGGTGCCAACGTCTTCGACGGCCATCCCAAGGCCACGCAGCAGATCAATCACCACGGCTTTCAAGGCGACGCCCGAATGATCACTGCCGATGGCAACGCGACGAACGTCGGCAACGGGCAGAAGGCTGGCGTCATCGATTTCGACCACATCGCGGATCACGGTCACCCGCCGAGCCCGCAGCGTGTCACTGGCGAGCGGCGTGATGTGACCGCCCTGCGCCAGCGTGACAGACGTACCCACGTCCATCGTGCGCGCATCCGCTTCGGTGATGATGTCGTAGCGCTTCATGCCAGCCCTTCTATGCTACTCTCGGTCGCCATGTCGACGGCTGAGCTCCCGCCTTTCATCCCGAGCGACAAGTTGCGCAATCGCGTTGCAGCGATCGCGCGAGAAATTCGGACCGACGTGCCAGACGAGGATCTCCACCTTGTGTGTGTCTTGAAGGGAGCGGTGATGTTCCTGGCTGATCTCGTGCGCACGATGACGGGAAATGTGACGATGGATTTCATGGCCCTTTCCAGTTACGCGGGGAAGACGTCGTCAGGCGAGGTCCGCCTGATCAAGGACCTCGATTATGGACTCGAAGGTCGCAACGTCATCATCATCGAGGACATCGTCGACACGGGGCTGACGTTGCACTACTTGCAAGAGATCCTCCGGGCCCGGAATCCGAAGTCGCTGCGGACGGCGTGTCTCTTGAGCAAGCCGTCACGCCGGCAGATCGAAGTGAAGGTGGATTACATCGGCTTCACCATCGAAGATCGCTTCGTGGTGGGATATGGCCTCGACTACTCGGAGAAGTATCGCAACCTGCCATACATTGGCGTTTTGCAGTAAAAGTGCCGCGTCACGCGATGTCACCGCGGGGCCAGTCCCCCTCCTACGGCGGCGCGCACCATGTTCGCGGCCGTGCGAGCCGCGGCGAGCACCTGCGGCTCGTTTAGCGTCAGGACCTTTCCGTCTCGCATCAACACTCGACCGTTCACGATCGTCGTGACGACGTCGTCTCCGCGACTGGCGTAGACAATGTGAGACACCGGATCGTACATGGGCGTCTGACGGGCCTGGTCCATGCGGACGATGATGAGGTCGGCGAGCTTGCCGGCCTCGAGCGAGCCGAGCTCCTTCTCGCGGCCGATCACACGTGCGCCGCCGAGAGTCGCCATTTCGAGCGCGGTGCGCGCGCTGACGACGCGTGGATCCTTCGAGACGAGCTTGTGCAGAAACGCCGCCTGGCGCATGGCCTCGAACATGTCGAGATCGTTGTTGCTGGCGGCGCCGTCAGTGCCGAGTCCGAGCGCGACACCGGCCTTCAAGTATTCAGGGACTGGCGCGCTGCCACTCGCCAACTTCATGTTGCTCTCGGGGTTGTGTGACACGCCGACGCTGTTTTTGTGGAGCACCGCAACCTCGTCGGGCTGAATCCAGACTGCATGTGCGGCAATCACCTGGGCCCCCCAAAAGCCGAGCGCGGTGAGCGCGGCCACCGGCCGCGCTTTGTGACGCTCCTGAGAAAGGCCGTTCTCGGCCTCCGTTTCGGCCAGATGGATCAGCAACGGAACTTTGTGCCTCGTCGCGAGGTCCCGGGCTTGCTTGAGGATCGAGGCGTCAAGCGTATAAACGGAATGGGGCGCGACGGCGGGAACAATGAGTTCGTCCTGCTGATATTGCTTGATGAAGGCCTCAGCGCGTTTCAGCGCGTCGGCGGGCGTTTTGGCATCTGGCACCGGGAACTCGATGATGGACTGCCCCAGGACGCCGCGCAGCCCAGCTTCTTTGGTGGCGCGGGCAATCTCCTCTTCGAAGTAGTACATGTCGACGTAGGTCGTCGTACCGGACCGGATCATCTCGAGGGCCGCAAGGTGTGTGCCCGTCCGCACGAACGCCGGCGAGACGGTTTTCGCTTCCGCAGGAAAGATGTATTTCTGCAACCAGTCCATCAACGCAAGGTCGTCGCCGAGACCGCGATACAGCACCATCGGCGCATGCGTATGCGTGTTGATCAACCCGGGCATCACGACTCGCCCACGCGCGTCGATGGTGCTTTTCGCCCGGAAGTCACGCGCAACAGTGTCCGAAGGCCCAACGGCGACGATGGAGGTGCCGGTGAGAGCAACCGATCCTGGGGAAATGACTCGCCGTTCGGCGTCCATTGTGAGGACGATCCCGTTGGCGATGATGAGATCGACTGGCCGCGGCGCTTGAGCGCGGAGCGCCACGAACGACCCTGCAAGAAAGGTCAGTGCTCGCGAGGCCAAGGCAGCGAGCCCGGCCTGATTGCATGTTCGACATTGGCGAAATTCTACTCTGCGAGTAAGCTTCTCGGCCGTGGTTCACCTCGTCGAACACCCGCTCGTGCACGACATCCTCTCGGAGCTCCGCGACACCCACACGACGCCAGAGCGCTTTCGGCAGCTTGCGGGACGCATCAGCGTCTTGCTGGCAGCCGAAGCGTTACGCGACATTCCGACGACGGCCGGGACGGTCGTGACGCCGCTCGGTCCCGCTCCGGCGCGGCGCGTTCAAACCGATGTCGTCTTGGCGCCCGTGCTCAGGGCCGGTCTCGGCATGCTGCCCGGCATGTTGGAGCTGGTTCCCGGCGCGCGCGTCGGTCACATCGGGCTGCAGCGCGATGAGCGGACGGCCGTCGCGTCGCAGGTACTACGCCAAGCTTCCGGCGCATCTCGAAGACAGTTACGTGCTGATGATCGACCCGATGCTCGCGACCGGGGGAAGTGCCGTCGTGGCGCTGGACATGCTGTCGAAGGCGGGTGCGCGGAACATTCGGTTGGTGTGTATCGTCGCCGCGCCCGAAGGCATCGCGGCGGTCGAGAAGGCTTACCCGCGCGTGCCGATCTATACGCCCGCGGTTGATGAGCGGCTGAACGATCACAAGTTCATCGTGCCGGGGCTGGGTGATTTCGGGGATCGGCTGTACGGGACTGGATTACACTAGAGGTTCCCCAGGGCGCGCGCTTGGCTCAGCGGTAGAGCACCGCCTTCACACGGCGGGGGTCGGTGGTTCGAATCCACCAGCGCGCACCAGATAAACCCAATAAAATCAAGCGTTTACAGGAAAACGCGATAGCCGCGCCGCGCAGACTATTTGGCCCGGTCGTGCATTAGTCGTGCAGCTTGTCAGGGAGACCGCCCATCGCCTCGATGGTGCCGTCGGAATTGACCATGATGGGTAATCGACGGCCATCCTTCACGGTGAGCAACGCGTTTCTGCCTGCGAGTTGCGCAATCTCAGCGCTACTCAATGCAATCGTGACGACGTACCTCTTTAGAGTCGGCACAGAGCCGCCGCCACGAAGATGGCCCGCGTCTTCCTCCGGGTGCCAGACTTCGATGGTGTAGATGCGATGGCCGATTTTGTCGCCGCCCTTTAGGCTGACTTCGCCGATGCCCTCAAGAGTTTCGATGGGTTGCACTGTCAGTGTTTCGGCGCAGGCTGCGAGCGCCCGTAGTCCGGCGCGCCGGCGACGGCTTTCAGGCCGTGCTACGGTGAGCCGACGCGTGAAGGTCTCCATCGGCGCGAAGAGTAACGCCGCTGGGGTGAAAACACTAGTGCACCAGCATCAACGGTTCTGCGAAATCGTCGCCAGCCACGCCTCGAACGCGACGCGATGCTCGTCGCACCAGCGGGCCATCGCGGCGCGCTGTTCGGCCATGAGCGCGTCGAGGTGTCGTCGGTCTGCCCGTCGACTACCAACGACTGTTCCAGCAGGCACAAGCGGTCGTCGATGGTGGAGTGCACCCAGACCAGGTAGGCATCGACGGTGCGAAACATCATGCCGTGAATCGCTTGACGGTGCTCTTCGTTTCCATGTCGCGCAGCCGCCGCTCGGCGTCCTGGATGCGCGCCTCGAGCTGCGCCAGGTGGGCGTCGCGCTTCGCCAAGGCTTCACGAATCGGTGCCGCGATGGCTCGAATCAACCAGGCGTATTTTCGATTTTGTTGGAGGTCATCACGACACGCGGCCGCCGCATAGCAGTCAGTAGCCACCGTCATGTAGGAGACCGCGCCCGACTGGGCACGTAACCACGCCACCCATCGCGTCGCACGCACGGCAAAAGATTGTTATCGACAGACTTTGAAACACGGTCTCATTCCACCGTCAGCGCCTGAATGCCCGCGCCCATCTTGCTAGCCGCCTCCAGATGCTGCGCAATCGGCCGCCATGAACGCGTGATCCTCCGAAGTCAGATTTCGCCATTACGTCTAACACGGTTTGCAGCCGACGGCGGCCGGTGCAATCACTCTTGGCCAACGTTCGGGCACACAAGCGAGGCGCGGCGAAGCGCCCTACGACACGCTATCGACAGCACGAACCCTCTTGGCTCACCATAAAGCTGTACTGCAGAGGAGCGGATGACTCATGCCAGTGTTGACATGCATCACTCGTGGCCATCACAGAATGAGTGGAAACCAGTAGAGGCGCTCGTCAATTCCGGCTATTCGACCCACGTCCGAATCGCGCCCTAGCCGAACTGCGTCTCGGTCGACGGGTGCGCCAACGTCCACCGGAACGTGACCAGCAGCGATCCGAGCCGGATCTCCGCGCCGTCCTCCAGCGCCACCGCCGCGCTCACGCGCACGTCGCCGAGAAACGTTCCGTTCTTGCTCGCGAGATCCTCGAGCAGGGCCTTGCCACTAGAGACGACGATGCGAGCGTGACGCCGTGAGACGCTGGTCGAATCGAACCACGACGCCGCGTCGCCCTCGCGGCCCAGCACGTTCTCCCCTTCTGCCAGCGGATACAACCGTCCGCTCCGGACGAGCACGCAGGGCGTCACCGCGACGCGCGGAGCTTCCACGACGCGATCACCGCTGACCGTTCCGCAGAATGCATAACCGAACCCGTGAACGGTGCGGATGAAGCGCGGATGACGCACATCGTCGTCGAGCGCGGCGCGGATCTCGGCGACTAAGTTCGAGAGATTTGCCTCGACTACGAAAGTGCCGGGCCAGAGCGATTCCTGGAGCGCCGCTTTCGGCAGCGCATTGGGCCGGCGTTCAATGAGTTCGAGGAGGAGGGCGAGCGCCTTGGGCGAGACGTGGATCTCGTCCGCGCCGCGGCGTAGTTGCCGCGTGAGCGGGTCGAGCGTGAATTCGCCGAAATGCAGTGCCACGCGGCTCCGGGCGCCGCGTCGCGCCCGGACGGTGGGACGGCGATGAGGCGGCGGTGGCTCGCATGATGAACCATCGCCGCCCCGGGCTCAAGGGGGACGCTACGGACTCGGCGGCGGATTGCCACAGACGATGTCAGGATCGATATCCTGACCGTCGATCCTGAATGTCATCTTGTATTGCTGGTTGTTAGCGCTCGCCGGCAGGAAGCCTGACGTCCAGACCCATATGGGTTTTTCGTTCGCGCTACGTCGCCTTTTCTGCGCTATGTATTCCACGTCTCCATGCCCGAACGGGTTCTCGGGCGCGCCATGAATCTTCCAGCCGGCCCTGTTCACCCCCACGATCGCGAATGGTTCATCACACTGATATTCGATCGTGTCGGACTCCGTCCAGACCCCCAGCACCGTGTCCATGTGATGGTGGTCGTGTGCCATCAGCTGGCGCGCCTGCCCGGTTTCGCGGACTGATGCCGGCTCTCGACCCACCACGACGATGTCGGTGGGTTTCAATACCTCGAACAGGCTTCGTGCCCGACTGCACCCCGTTTGACTCGGGGTGAGTCCTGCGCGCACGACCACTATTTTCTGACAATGTGGCGGACAGCGCTTCATCTCTTCCGTCGCCTGGCTCTCCACGGTCGGGTTGCTGTCGCTCGTGCCACTGACGACGCCGACTGGGCATCCATCCTCTTCTAAGATGTGACTCACGATTGCGTCCGCCATGCTGAGAGCTTGAGATTGCATCCCTGTCCGTTGGCGCTGCTGTTACCGTCATGTTGCCTCCTGCTGAACTCGACGAGTGACGAAATGTGGCCTACCGGCCGACGAGAAGCGCCTGGAATCGTGGGTCGTCTCGGAGATTGTCAAGCTCGATCCAGGCACGAAGTTCTGCTTTTGGAAGCCCTTTCTTGGCGGCGTTCTCCAGCCAGTCGAGCGCCGCCGCCCGGTTGCCGAGATGGTTGTGGACGATGGCGCCGAAGAGCAGCTTGTGCGGATCGCTTGACACATCACCCGCAGCAAGCAATTGCGCGTTCGCCTCAAACTGGTGACCCAGCTTGGCGTGAAACTCCGCCAGCAGCAGGTGCGCATTGACGTCGTTGGGCTTGACCTGAAGCGCCTGCTCCAGCCCCTTGATCGCGACGTCGAAGAGCGCGCGCGCTTCCGCCTTCCGGCCTTGCCAGTAGTAGACGCGCCCGAGGCTGCCGGGGCCGCGGTATTGGTCAGAGAGCCGGCGAGCCTGCTCGAACATCGTAATCGCGTCGTCGAACCGGCGCATCCGGTAGTACGTCATGCCGAGCGCCTGATAGGCATTGAACGTCGGGGCCAGTGCCAGCGATCGGCGATACGCGGGCTCGGCGTCTTGGTAGCGGCCCATATACAGATACGTGGCACCGAGGGACGCCCATACGCTCGCGTTGTCAGGTGTCAGCTCCACGGCATGCCGGAGTTGCTCGGCGGCCTCTTCGTATCGACCCTGCTCGCGATAGAAGGTCGCGAGCCACTCGCGACTGGACCAATAGCGCGGCCTGCGTTCCACCGCACGTCGGTAAGTCTGTTCTGCCGCGTGGAAGTCGCCCAACTGTTCTTCGGCGAATGCAAGCCCCAGGAGCCCCTCGTCGCTGAGCTCGTTGGACTCGAGCGCCTTCTCGTAAGCCGCCCTCGCATCGGCGTATTGACCCGAGCCGTTCGACACAATCCCGAGGCACATATGCGCGGCCGAGAGGTGCTGATCGATCTCGAGCGCCTGGCGGCACGCCTCGCGCGCCCTCGCTGGCCATTGCGGATCCATGGTTACCGTGTACCTCTGCCAATAGGCTCGGCCGAGACCGGCGAAGCCGAGCGCATATCGTCCATCGATTTCGAGCGCCCGCGTGAAGTGGTCGATCGCGCGGTCGATATTCGCCGGCTCGCGCGGGTCGGTCAGATAGCCGTACCCTTGCAGGTAGTGCTCGCGCGCGACGGCGTTGCTCGTGTCGTGATCGATCAACGCGCGGCGTTCGGCATCGGTGAGCTTCAACGCGAGCGCGCCCGCCGCCCATTCCACCACGCGATCCTGGATCGCGAACGAATCGCTCGACGCGGCCGATACCGTATACCCCTGCAACTGTCGCAGCGCTGTCGCATCGATGAGGTCGTAATTGACCCGGACCTTGTCGCCCTCCCGCAGCAGCGTGCCTTGCAGCACGAGCGTCGCGCCAAATTGACGCCGTGCGTCCATTGCCGTCGTGACGCCGCGCTCGCGTGCGTCACGCGCCGCCGTCGTTTGCAGCGAGTTCGAGAGCGTCAAAGGAGCCAGCTTCCCGGCGATCGCTTCGTTCAACCCGTCGCAAAAGGCCTGATCGCTTCCCAAGCCTCCGATCACGGTGCACGGCAGCAGCACCAGGCTTCTCGACTCGGCGCGACCGACGAGATACGGCGCCGCCAGCACGCCGGCCACGATCACGAATGCGATGACTGCAGCGGCAAGCCAGCGACGGCGCCGTTGCCACCAGCGCAGCCCAGGCGCACGGCTTGGTCCCTGGCCCGCTCTCGCGGATCCACGTCAGCGCGCGCGCCAGATCGCGCGCGCTCTGCCACCGGTCGTCGGGGTTCTTGGCAAGGCAGACATCGACGACGAACTGGAAATTGCTGCGGCGCCTGCGGCTGCCGATCGACCATCGGCACCGGATCCTGTGTCAGGATCGCCGAAATCGATGCCCGCATCGCTGTGATGCCTGAACGCGCGCTGGCCGGTGGCCATCTCGTACAGGACCACGCCGAGCGCGAAGATGTCAGTGCGGGCATCAGCGTCGCGGCCTTCGAGTTGCTCCGGCGCCATGTAGCGCAGCGTGCCCAGAATCGCGTGCGCGCCAGTGATGTCGACCGAAAGTGTGGATTCATCGCCGAGACGCGCCACGACCGCCTTGTCCGGCGGCGCCGACAGCTTTGCGAGCCCGAAGTCGAGGAGCTTCACGCCCGACGCCGTGAGCATGATGTTGCCCGGTTTGATGTCCCGGTGCACGACGCCATGCCGGTGGGCGAGCGCGACTGCGTCGGCGAGTGCGGCCGCGTGCCGCAGCGTGTCGGCCATCGGCAGCGGGCCCTTCAACAACCGATCGGCCAGCGTTTCGCCCTCGAGATACTCCATGACGAAGAACTCCACGTCTTCCTGGAGCCCCACGTCGTAGAGCGCGCAGATGTGCGGATGGTTCAGCGCGGCGATCGCGCGCATCTCGCGCTGGAAGCGTTGGCGGCGCTCAGCGGCATGCGTTGACGGGCCAAGGACCTTTATCGCCACGACTCGATCGAGCCGCGAATCGTGGGCGCGATACACCACGCCCATACCGCCGCTGCCGAGCGGCGCGACGATGTCGTAGGGACCGAGTCTGGCACCGGATGAGAGGGTCACGCGTTGCCACCGCGTGTGGGGCGCTAGCATGTTACTCCCACCGCCACCGCCATAATCGAGGTCGATCGGCCCTGTGCGATCGCGGGCGCGGGTAGGGTCCGCCACGAGAGTCGAGAGGAGCGGCACCGAGCGAAGCAGCCGTCTCACCTGGGAATCGGCCCACGGCGTGTGCAGGTACTCTCCCATATCCCGAATCCGGCCGCCTGCCCCAGACAAGACCTGTCCGGGGCGGGGCGTCGAAGATCCAACGCTACGCGAAGGAGGTTGCGAGAGTCCCAGCGTTATTACAGGGTTTTCGCAGGTTCGGAGGTCGGAAGGCAGATCAATTCGGCCCGCTGCGAGACAATCGCCTATTATCGACACATTTCTCCGGTCTCGTCGGTGAACAGACGCAGAGCGACGGCGCCGTGCAGAGCTACTTCAGACGACGCCATGAGCCAGGAGGTCGGCTACCAGGCGAGCGGCATCGGCGGAAACGTCGGCCGGTGGCGTGCGTCTGAAGATGATTCCGCGCGAAGGCGGGAACCGGTTCAGTGGCGACTTCAAGGCAGCCTGGCGGCCGGATGACTAGCAGCTTCAGTAGGGGCACCGCAGTGTGCCCTCAGCGACGATGAGAAACGGGTGGCACGAGTTTTCGGGTCCAGAGACCGGAACCCTGCTCGCGATTTTCGGAGCATGCCTCCGGAAATTGAATCCTTTCCGGAAACAATTGTCACCTAAATCTCAGGAAGCACACGCTCCTGCTCTACCGCCCTAGCCAGTACGTCATCTTCACCAGAAACACATCATCCGAGTGTGCCGAAAACAGCCGCGAGAGATCGCGACCAGCGCTGAACTCCCCCGGCTGGCTTTCGTCCTGCCGTTGCTCGGTCCACACGACGTAGAGCGTCGAGCCTGGCCGGAACTCCCAGCGAAAGACCGCGTTCAGGCGCAGCGACTTGAAGTTGAAGTCGGGGTTGTCGAACGAGAATGACGGTGCCGGGCCGAAAGCGTCCGGATCAACGGTATAGGTGCGCTCGATTGCGTTGTAGGACAACGACGTTCCCGCGCTCCCGTAGTGGAGGAACGCGAACGTGCGCGGCGCGGCCAGTTCCTTGAAGTCGTCGTAATCCCCCGTCGCCAGCAGTGGCTGCATGTACACCTGCAATGACGCGCGGGGATTGAGAATCCAATTGACGCGCGTCTGCAGCGTCAACTGGGTCTGGTCGATCGTGCCAAACACATAACGTTGGTCGAACGTCTCAACCGCCGTGCCATCGTCTTCTGTCTGGAGGTACTGCGCGAGATTCTTCGCGCGATTGAATGACGGCCCCGTGGCAATCGACAGCGACGGGAGCAGCTTGAGATTCATCGACAGCTCGGCACTGTTGCTGTATCCGCCGTATTCGTTTCTATCGGTGGCGCCAAACATATCGAACGAGAGCCACTTGCGCCCGTCCGTGCTGACACCAAAATGTGTCCAGTTGCTCTGGGGATTCTCGGCCTGCATGCCACCCCGCGTGAGGTCGTCCTGTTGCGTCCGATACCCGTAGCCTGCGCAGCCGTTGACATGCCAATAATTTGTCAGCAGCGCGTTGGCGCATCCCATCCAGATGTTGTTCAACAGGTCGCGATTGAAATTCCACGTCCACGCCTTCGCAAGCCACCATCCACGCGACCGGCTGAAGCGATCAGGCGTCTGCTTGCGCCACAAGAGTACGCCGTGCGTGCCGCCACGGTCGCTCCGGCTGTGAAACCCGAGATCGTTGGACTCGAATCCTGGACTGACTCCCCACAAAGCGGCGTTGACGCGCCAGACCCCGCTGTTACGATTGAGGAAGACACGGCCCGTGTAGCCGCCCAGCGACGTGCGTGATGGATCGAGCTCGAGATGTGGCGCATCCGGCCGCTGGTAGTACCGCTGGGACGAGCGCTGCAAATCCTCAATCGCGTTCGCACTACCGCTGACATGGCTGCCCGACAGATCCCCTGTGACGACCCAGTCCTTCTTGCTGTCGAAAAAGTAGAAGGCGTCGGCCCCGAAGACGAAAGCATTGCTCGTGAACTCATCCTTCAGCAAGGGGGTTTCGAGGTTGCGGAGCACCGACGTGGTCAGGAAGCCGACGCCGCCGCGATCGAAGTCGCGCTGGAGGCGTGCAACGAAGTAGTTGGACGCCGGCTCCACCAGCGTGGAATCGCGGACCAAGCCGATGAAGTGATGCGCCCGCTCGCGAGCGGTCACCGCCTCGATGACACCGATGCTCCAGCCATTGGATGTCTTGCCGGTCAGCTTGGCCGCGCCGAGGATAGTCGTCGCGCGCGGCGCGTCGACGAAGTCGCCGTCGGCGCTCACCGACGGCACGCGCCCGATGCGCCGCGAGTAAAAGAGGTTCGGATTGGAGCTGTTGAAACCAAAGAAGTTGTTCGACCCGCCCTGGCCAAAGTTGTTGAAGATCTCCGCGCCCTCGATGAAGAACCGCCGCTTCTCCGGAAAGAAGGTCTCGTAGGCGGTCAGATTTACGACGGCCGGATCCACTTCGGCCTGGCCGAAATCAGGGTTGATGGTGGCGTCGAGCAGGAGACCGCCCCGCACCGATGCCTTGAAGTCGAGGCCGACATAGCCGAACGTTCGCGAGCCGTCATTGAACGGATCGCCAGCGTCTGCCTCGACGAGCTCCTGCCGCGCCGCCACGTAGGGCGCAAGCTCCAACCGCCGACGAGGATGAACGCCATCGATGCCGCCCAGGTGCATCATGCGCGACGCCAGCCCGTTGTCGTTCTTGGGCCAGAACTCGAGCCACACGGTTTCGTTCTTCCGCCGGATGAAGCGGGAGACATTGATGCCCCAGATCTGGTGCTCGTCCGCATTGAAGCGCAGCTGCGAAAAGGGGATGCGCAGCTCGGCCGACCACCCTTCTGAGTCATGCGAGACAGCCGAACTCCAGACAGCGTCCCAGGAATCGTTCATGAACGTATCGTTGGAGATCACGCCGTCTCGCTGCACACCGGCTGCTGTGACGGTGAACTGCACGCCCGTCCGGTGATCGTGGCGGGGGTCGAGAAGGATCGTAATGCTGTCGGCGTCTGGAGATCCGTCGCGGCTGCTCAAGCGCGTTGAGATGGCCGACGGCTCACTGTCGAACAGACGCGCGCCCAGATACAAGGCGTTGTCGTCATACAGCACGCGAATCTCGGTGCGCTCGGTGGCGGCCTGCCCTTCGTCGGGATCGCGCTGTAGGAAATGTTCCGCGACCGGGGCATCCACCCAGGCGTCATCAGCCAGCCGGCCGTCGATAAGCGGCGCCTCCGCCACGCGAAGCGCCCGAACGGTTGGGCGCGAAGCGTCAGCGGAGATCGGATTGGTCGGCGCCGGCGGCGATTGCTTCGTCTGGACCACCGCAGGCACACCGGCGATCACGAGGGCCAGAAGCACCCGCCGGATTCGCTCCGGAAGCGCAGGAGTGAACAGACGCCGAAGCACCCAGCTGCCCGCAATGGGTTCCAAGGCTTTCGGATTATAGACACCGGCAGTGAAACTAGGGCTGCGTCGCTGGTGAGTGTGAGTTCTCGCGGCGCGAGGACTTGTCGTGGTCGCACCATACTGAAGTTTTCGCGCCGCCCGAACAGTAGGCGGAGTGCAGCACTTGCAACTTGTGTGCAACGAACTCGCTCTCGACCGTGTTCAGCGCGTTGCCGACCGTGATGGGCGTTACAATCAGCAGCGGATCATCAGCGGTTCAACATCAACGGCTGAGGTGGCACCGTCCTTCACATTGCAGAGGTCGGTGGTTCGAACTCAGCAGCGCGCATCAGTCCCCCACTGACGGCCGCTCATTACGGCAAAGCCGTGCGAATCGGGCGAGGAAGGATCCGAGCCCTCTGTATAGACTGTGATCTCCCCGAAAACAGGAGGGTTGTAATGGAGCTCGGTGAACGTCAGGTCGATGGGGTGTCGATCATCGATGTAGCCGGCGATCTGAGAGTACCCGCCGAGAATCCACGGGCTTTAACTGAGCACGTAATAGCTGTCCTCGGTCGCGGCGAGCGCCGGATTCTGTTGAACTTTGCGAACCTGCAGTTTATGGACAGCTCGTGCTTGGGCGAGATCGTCGAGAGTTACAAAGCCGCGGCATCGAGCGGCGGGAACCTAAAGCTCGCGTGCATCGGTCCTCATTTGCGGAGTGTGCTTCACACCACCGCACTCGCCAAGATTCTCGAATCGTACGACACCGAGGACGAAGCCATCGCCAGCTTTGCCAAGACCCCGCACCTGTCTTGAATTATGCGGACCCCGCTCGACATGCGCAGATCAGCATCCACAACGTCCTTGCTGGTGAGTTTTGCATTGGGTTAGCAGCGCCGCAGGTCTGAACTGACTGGCGGGATATCGCTACGTCAACACGGTATATCCTGCGGGCGTGGCAACAGGTAGGACTCCCACCGATCCAGGGATTCAGAGCGTGCCGTCGATCTCAGGCGAGCAACTAGCGCAGCTCCGCGCGCGGCTCAACACCATCGAGGAGCTGATCACGCAGCTCGCCAGCGAGTTGAAGGCCATCCGGGAAGAGCTTCACGTTGCTGCCGCTCAACAGATGACGCTGCCGACCGACGACGTACGCTAAGTCTCGTGGTTTACCGCCCGACTGCGATCTTCAACGCGACCCCAAATCCCCCGAGGCTCGTTTCATCGAACACCTCGGACACACCACCGACACCAATCACATCGTTGAATCGACGATAGCGTAGCTCACCGCGAATGTGAACCCACTGGGTGGCCGCGTACTCGACACCGCCCATGATGATGAACCCGGTGTAGGTCTCGCTGAAGTTCTCGTCTGCCTCAGCGAAGTCGGAAGTCTCGTCGTAGTTGAGAAAGGAAACCCCGCCGCCGCCATAGGACGTGATGCCGCCGACCGGCGGGCTCCGCCATCCGGCCATGACGTCAACCGTGCGCAGCGTGATCTCGAGCGGAATGTCCAGCGGGAAGATTTCGCCCTCCCCGCCGATGAAGACTCGTTCGCCATCGCTCGACGCCTGTTCGATCGCCGCCTCGATGAACAGCCCCTGCCAGATGTTGGTGATCTGGATGCCGCCGCCGAAGGGCACGACCGTGTCTCCTCCCGTGATGGCGTCGAAACTCTCGGATGCAGACATCTTGTCGAACCCAACGGTCCCAAACCCGCGCACGCCCAACGGGCCTCGAGGGACCGGCGCGCTCGCTGGCTGGGACGCGGGTGCGGTGGTTGGCGGCACCACGGGGGTCTCGCGTCCACGTCCGGGGCCTGAGCGCTGCTCAGCCGCACGAGCTTCTGTTGAATCCACCCCGTACGTCGCCCGAACTGCGCGTCGTTGAAGGTGACCTGGACCCACTCGTCGCGAACCTGGAGCACCACGAGGCTGAAGCCCGCCGGAAGCGTCCGCAGCGGTTCGCGGGTCTCGTCCGGGAGCAAGTAGACCGGAGCTTCTGCCAAAACCGTGGCGGATTGCTGAACGCGCGCGCCCGGAGGGACCTGGGGTGCGCCGCTCTGGGCCTCGGCGACGGATGCCGCCGCGCTGGAGAGCGCAACCACTATTAATGTGTTCAGAAAGGCGTGCGAACGTTTCTCGGCCCTGCACAGAATCATGTTCAACAGTGCTCCGGCGTGCGGCTCAGCTTTGGCATCTTACACGCTCTGACACCCTTATCGGTCTGTGTGTTACGACCGACATGCTTACGTGAGGGACGCACGATGGGGTGGGTTCGCCTTCGAGGTCCATGCCGACGGCGATTTCAACAAGCCGGCAGGCCGCTCCGATTAGGATCTCCAGGGGAACAGCGCGAACGAATCCGTGACGGCCGGCCAGCCAGTCACATCAAAGTGGCGGGTGCGTTCAGCCGCGTGAACACCAAGTATCGTGTATCGTCCAGCCTGATTCCGTACCGTCGTCAACCGTCGCGGCGGGGATCCGTTGACACGACAGCCGTGCGCGTGAATGCCTTTGGATATTTGATTGTCGAACTCGATGCGGTACGCGCACTCGACCGGCCGAACAACGGCTGGCGGTTCGTGTTCGGAATCACACCCGGCTATTGAGGCTCTCACCCGCGAACGTAGCCGCTCGACGTCAACCGCAAGAACCCGCCGTCGACGAGCGTGCGGAGGACGACATCACAAGCGGCAGGTTCGAGCAGCCAGAGGCGCTGCACCTGCGCGCGGGTCAGGCAGAGCCGGGGCATCTCGTTGTACTCGGATCGAATCAAACCGACGAGATCGGCAACGCGCGCCACGGGCACGGGTCCCATATCCGTATTCAAACCGTGCATAATGCGCACCTCTCTGTACACGGGTGTGTCACCAGCGTGCCCGCTGACAACGACTTCGCGTGAGTCCGGAACAATCTGCAACACTGCTGCCACGCGGTCCGAACTTTGCCGCCCCTGACGTTCGGGCGCCTCTGAGCGCCTAGCCAGGATCATGGTACCCGCTCGGTGCGACGCTCGATGCACACGGTTGTAACTTCTCAGTGTTCTCGGAGGTCGCCACGCGCGTCGAGCTATGTCTCTTCGAGGGCAACGGCGCCGAACGGCGCGTGGACCTCCCGGAGACGCTCACGTTTTGCTGGCACGGCTACGTCCCTGGGATCACAGCCGGGCAGCGGTATGGATTGCGGTCCATGGCCCATGGGGTCCCGCGCACGGGCACCGCTGCAATCCTCATAAGGTCCTGATGGACCCGTACGCGAAGGCCATCGAAGGCAGCGTCGATTGGCAGCCCGCTGTTTTTCCGTTTCACATGGAGAACGGGACGGCGGATTGAGAATCGGCTCAGCGAGCTCGATAGTGCGAGCCATGTCCCGAGATCGGTTGTCGTGGATTCGACATTTGACTGGAGCGATGACCATCAACCGCACCGTCCTCTGCATCAGACCGAGATCTACGAGCCGTGTCGCTACTTGCGTTTCGTCGTGCCCACGCCGTGTTCCGTCGCCGCCAGTGGTTCGAAGGTCCGTCGCTTCGTGGAAGGCCGCGACGTCGCCTGATTCACGCCAGACGGCCTGGAGATGCCGGAACAGGATTGGTCGGTTGGTTTTGCCAAGTCGCTCATGGTGTTCCTCAACGGCAAGTCGATTCCAAACCGCGGGCCTCGGGGTGAGGAGATTACGGACGACTCGTTTCTATTGTGTTTCAATGCCCATCACGAACCGATGAGTTTTACACTCCCATCCGACGTCTTCGGTGCGCGATGGCAACGCGTGATTGATACCGTCGATCCGCATCGGCAAGTGGCAGTTGGCCCGATCTCGGCCGGAGGTGTGCTAATCGTCGCGAATCGAGCCTTGGTGGTCCTTCAGCAAGCGGAGTCCCAGGAAACGACCCAAGCCGAAACTCCCCTTGGCATCGCGCTTGCTGAGGTATAACCGATCCATAATCCGGAGCCGCGCCATGTCCCCAAACCCTGCCGCTTTCGGGTTGTATCCGTCAACCCAGTCGCTGCACAACGGAGCAGAAGCACTTCGCGCCGCGCGGTTTCGCCAGACGGATATCTCGGTGATGTATTCCGATGGAACGCGCGCGCTCCAACTCCGTGAGAGCGTCGATTCAGACGATGGCGTGGCAGACGACTGGCCGGAGCCGATCGGAAATGTGCTGAGCGGGCTGTCTGGCATTCGTGCCATCGCCCTTCGCAGCGATGGGCCTTTCATGGTGGCTGGGCCGATTCTGGCCACGCTTGCCCAAGTGAGCGCCAACCTGCTGGCCGCATTGCACGGTCTCGGGATCCCCGAAGGGCTTCTGGAGCCATTCGAGAATCGCCTGAAGCAAGGCGGACTGCTGTTGTCGGTTCAGTGCGACGACCAAGAATGGGCTGATCGGGCTCGCCAGATTCTGACTGAGACAGGAGCTGAGCAGGTTACGGCATCGGTCTGAGCCTGGTCCCAGGATGGGAAGCGCCCTGACCCAGTCATGCCTTGTCCTTGGTGATGGCGGCGGTCCACTCCTCGACCTGCTGGCGTGTCATGCGCCCGTACGGGTTCACGCGCGCATCCAGATAGCCCCACTCCTCGACGTCCACCAGATACTGTTCGCGCGAGATCAACGTTCCGCGACACAGGTGCCGAGGAAGCCCCTGGGGCCGCTTGGCTCGCTGCCACAGCTCGTCGAGCACCCAATCCGGCACATTCGCCCGATGTGCGGGGTAGACGAACTGGAACAGCACGAGATGCGACAGCAGCAAGGCGGCATTCGTGTCGAAACGCTGGATGAGACGCACCCAGTCGAGCGTGGTGCCCGACTGACGAAGGATGTGCGTGATATCAGCGCCATCGAACCGCTCGCGCTCCATCACGAACGCCTTCGACCAGATTATCTCCTCGGCTGCCGCGAGGTGCACCGGGACTTCGAGAATCACCGAGGGCACACCATGCCGCAACCAGTCGTCGTCCACCTCGACGAGGCCGTTGCCACCCGCGAAGATCAAGTCGATGAAGTGATGTTCGGTGCACGCCTTGCCCAGCCAATGGCTGAACACCAGCTCGCAGCGGATCCCGTGAGGCGCCAGGGTTTCCTCGACGCGGGTCCAGTCTGCGCGACGCACGAAGAGGTCCAGATCTTTCGTGTCGCGGACGAGTCCGGCATGGTGTTCCAGGGCATAGGTTCCGCCAACCAGATACGGGATGCCGGCTTCGCGGAGATGCCACAGCACAGACCGGTAGACATCGGCCGCGCGTGTGTCGTCGGGCGCGTGCAGCAGGGCTTGGGGCATGGCAGAACGGACGCAAAGGCTGTTCCAAGGGCCGCCAGGAGGCTTCGGTGAGCGGGGCTCCCAAGTCGTTCGTCCGGCTTGGCGCCGTAGGCGACCTCCATTACGGCAAGGCGTCGCGTGGAATGCTGCAGCCGCTCTTTGCCGCGATCACACGTCTCGAAGTCGACATTCTGGTCCTCTCTGGCGACCTCACAGATTACGGGCTTGCCGACGAAGCCTCGGAGCTGGCCCGAGAGTTGGTCAGCGGCGTCAAGATTCCCATGGTGGGCGTTCTCGGCAATCACGACTATGAAGCGGGAGCGTCGGCAGAGATCACACGAATTCTGAGCGACGCGGGTGTGCGGCTCCTGGATGGCGAGACCGTCGAGGTGCACGGGATCGGCTTTGCCGGCGTCAAGGGGTTTGCCGGAGGGTTTGGGCGCGGAGTGCTGGGCCCTTGGGGCGAGGAAGCAGTCAAGCGTTTCGTCCAGGAAGCCGTCACCGAGGCGTTGAAGCTCGAGTCGGCGCTGGCGCGGCTCCGTACACCGACGCGGATTGCAATCCTTCACTACTCGCCGATTGTCGAAACCGTCGAGGGGGAGCCGAAGGAAATCTATCCATACCTCGGATGCAGTCGCCTTGAAGAACCGCTTGCGCGCTACGCGGTTTCGGCCGTCTTCCACGGTCACGCCCACCATGGCCGGGCCGAAGGCAAGACGATCAATGGCACGCCGGTCTACAACGTGTCGTGGCCACTACTCATCGCATCGACGCCCGACCAACCGTTGCGGGTGTTGGACGTCCCGCTCGCGCAATCAGCGTCATGAGCACAAATCACGCCTGACTACTCGTCCTCGGACTCCTCTTCTTCCTCGGTATCTTCGTCGAGGTCGTCTGCGTCCTCATCCGAGTCGTCGTCTTCGAGGTCGTCCTCGTCGTCGTTTGCGATCTCTTCGTCGTCGCCGTCCTCGTCTACGGCGTCTTCATCGTCTTCGAGATCCTCCTCGTCGTCTTCGTCAGCATCGTCGGCGGGGAACAGGATGTACCCCACCGGAACTTCCTGGGCAGACCGATGTGACGCCGTGATCGTGAGTTTTTCCCGGAGCCGACCCAGCACGTCTCTCATGACACCTCCAAGGATGAAGCCCTTACGGCAAGCTAACCACAAGCAGTGGATCTCGCAACGGGTTTTTTCGCAGGGCCGATGCCGATTGCATTTGGCTGGGGTATCTAAGCGAAGCTCCCCTTCGAACCATCGCAGGTCGTGGAGAGTCGGTGTTTTGCACTGAACTGCATCAAGCCATCGTCTGCTGATCGTCAATCCGGGTCTCGATCACGTGTCGCCGATGAACGATCCGACGCTTGCGCCGCCCGCATTTCGCTGGGACCCGCGCTGGTCGAGCAAAGACCCAACATTTGCACAGTGTTCCGCTGTAAGAAGCGGTTCGGACCCAACATGGGCAGCCCAGCCATATATAGTCTCTCGATGCAGTCGAGCTGGCTGAGCCTGGCCGGGCACGCCATTCTCGTCGTTGACGACGACGGCGACACGCGTGAGCTGCTTCGATCGATCCTCGTGGTCCATGGCGCAGAAGTCACGGCGGCGGCGTCAGTTCGCGACGCCAGGATCATCCTCGACCAAAGCCGACCGGACGTTTTGATCACCGACCTCGCCATGCCGGGCGAGGATGGATTCAGGCTGATGGAGCACTGCCGACATCACGCCCTGCCGGAACTGCGCGCGTTGCCGATCGTGGCGCTGACGGCGTACGGAACCCCGCAGGTCGAACATCGCGTGCTGGCTGCAGGGTTCGATGCGTACTTGGCGAAGCCAGTAGACCCGGGACAGGTTGCCGCCACCGTCCGGGACCTGATTCTCAAGAAGTCTTCTTCAGCTCGATGAGGAGAGCCTCGAGGGCGGTGACGTAGGCCGAATCGGCTTGCGTGTAGATTTTCATGTAATCGGCTTCCGACATCTTGTCTTCTCGCCAGTTGCCGTCGAAGCGGGTGATTTTGCCGTTGGCGTCGTATGTATCAAATGGCTGATTTGCTTCGCGGCGGGACCGAAGGCCATCGGCGCTGCTGTCGCTGATCATGACGCGACTTTCCGGGATCGAGGCGCTGTTCAGGTCGATGTAGACATCGCGGAACTCGCGACGGATCAGTTTTTCGTTGAGGACTGCGGGCGCGCTGGTCCGGGCCCAGACTACCAGCAGCTGCCCGGGGAAGAACAACGCCGCGACGAACTGGTCGGCGGCCGCGGGATGGCGGGCCGCGATGCTATCGAGCTTTCGTTCCTGAAGGAGGCTCGTGAGCTCCTTTGCCAATGTCGCCGAACGGTCCTGAGCAGCGGGTTGCGCGCTGGTCACGCCGACGAGGACAACGGCGGCCAAAATCATCGCCCGCACACGCAGGATTCGGATCGTCATGGTCGGCCCTTCTCAGCGGAGCGTATCAACGGGCGCGTGGTCCACACTTGCCCTCAGCAGATGCAGCTCTTCTATCACGAAAGGGCTCACCCTATAAACAGCGACTCCTCCTCTTCTTCAAACGAGGAGGCCCGCGTCGCCTTTCGACGCCGGGTCGCCTCACGCATCCCCTGAAGCGCGCTAACCGCGGCCTTGAGGCCCGCGACGATGGCCATTCCTTCGCGGGCCGGGCCTGAAACGATACGCTGCGCTGTCCCGACCGTTTGATCGATCCGGGTCGTCAGGTCGGAAAACAGGCGGTCCACCCGGTCAACCTGCCCGGCCGCTAACGACGCCGCGCGCGTGGCTTCGGCGCTCAGCGAGGTGAGATTTGACAAGACGGGCTTGAGCCCGTTCTCGATCTCGGACGCTAGCTGCTCGACCCGGCGGACGGCGCGCATGCCGGCGACGATCGCGCCAATTTGCACCAGGGCCATCACGGCAACCGCGACGGCAATCACACCGAGCAGCAGTTCTCCGGTCTCGGTCACGCCTGCTGCTCCCCTCGCTCTCTCGCCTGTTGAAAGGCCTCGCGGCCGCGTTCGATGGCGCCGGTCAGCTGCTCGCGCTGCGACTGGTAGATCTCGCGGCCGTGCTGAACCGCATCCTGGGCCCGGGCGCGACCTTCGCGCGCCTTCTGTCCCAGATACTCTCGCGTTTCCTCGCCCGTTGCCGGGGCGAACAAAAGCGCCGCTGCCGCGCCGGTCATCGCTCCGACGAGGAAGGCCAGCATGACGGTTCCACCGTTGTTGTCGTGTGCCATGGGCTATTGGCGGGTCGTCCCCGCCCTCCTTAGAAGATGCTCACTTTGACATTCAGGTACTTCTTTGGGTCCTTCTTGATCTCAGCGATCAGGCTTCCCAACTCACCGACTGTCTTGTTCATGTTCTCATATAACTGCTTGTCTCGGAGTAGCAGCCCCGCGGTTCCCTCGCCGGAACTCAGGTTCGTCGTCAGCGTGTCGAGCCGCTGGGCAACGCTCGCGAACCGCTCGTAGAGCGCCGTATCGGTGATGAGTTTTCCGGCGGTGCCCTCACCACGGTTGAGTCGGCCAGTGAGTGTTTCGAGGTTTTGCGTGGTCGTCGTCAGCGACGTGGCCATCGCCGGATCGTTCAAGAGTTTTCCGAGGCTTCCCTCGCCATTGCGGATGCTGGTCGTAATGGCATTCAGGTCGGTGACGGCCGCGCTCAGCTGGTTGTGCAGAGCGGGATCGTTGGTAAGCCTGCCGAGCGTCCCACGACCTTGTGCGATGCTGCTCGCCACGCGATCGAGTGACACCACGAGCGCGCTGAAGTCCTTGTAGACCGCGTCGTCCGTGAAGAACTTCCCGATCGTTCCGCGCCCCTGGCGGATGTCCTGCAGCAAGCGAGTGGCCTCTTCAATCCCCTCGGTTGCAATCGCGCCGACCTCGCCAATCGTCCGCGCCTCAGGACCAGTCGGAATGTAGCCCCACTCCGGTATAGGCGTGCCCCGACTTGACGGGCTGATATCCACCGCCCCTTCCCCTAGGAGAGAGACGGACCCCAGCACGGCCCGGGACTCCGTGGTGATCCGTGATTGGTGCTCGTCACCGATCTCCATCGTCACCTCGACCTGATCGCCGACGAAGGCTACGTCGCTGACCGACCCGACTTCCACGCCCGCGACGCGGACGGGCGCGCCCGACTTGAGCCCTGCGATGTTGCGAAACACTGTCTTGACCGAATACCGCTGCCAGGCGAAGCCCCCTTCCCCGCTGAGGAGGAAGATCAGGACCGTGGCCATGACCAGGGCCGCAATTGAAACGAGGCCTATTTTGAGCTCCGACCAAGCCAAAGAACGCGTGCGTGGCATGACTGTTCCTTATGACAAGAAGGCTTTGAGGTACGGATCCGGCGAACTGCGAAGCTCCCCGGCATTGCCTTCGAAATGGATCCGCCCGTCTTTCAGCATGATGAATTCAGCCTCGTCGGCCTTCCGCTCATTGGCGCTGACTATCCGGATCGTCCGGTTGTCTTGAACGGCTTCTTTGGTCGCGATTCGAAACGCATCGCGCAACTGATGCGTGACGACGATGGAGCTCACGTTCTCGAGGTCGCGAAGCTTGATGATTTCGTCGTCGATTGTATCCGCCGTTATCGGATCGAGGCCCGTGGTGGGCTCGTCGTACAACAGGATTCGCGGCTTGAAGCACATGGCGCGCGCAATCGCAACCCGCCGGCGCTGCCCGCCAGACAGCTCCGACGGCATCTTGTCGACGTGCTCGGACAGCCCCACGAATCCGAGAACTTCCTCGACCCTGGCGCGGACCTGGTCCAACGGCGTCTCGGACTCCTCGTACAATTTGTAGCCAACGTTCTCGGCTACGGTGAGCGAATCGAACAACGCCCCCTCCTGAAACACCATTCCGAGATCGCCGCGCACCTTCATGAGTTCTTCCTCGCGCATGCCGTCGATGCGCTCACCGTTCACCCAGATGACGCCGGCATCAGGGCGCAGCAAGCCCAGGATCAACTTGAGAACCGTTGATTTTCCGGCGCCGCTGGCGCCCAAGAAGATCTTCGTATGGCCAGTCAACAGCGTGAAGCTGACATCACGCAGAATGACCTTCTCGTCGAATGCAAGCGTGACCCGGTCGAAGACGACGATCGGTGCATTCTCCCCGTCCATCACCTCGCGAAGCGCCGCCGATTGTTGGCGAGTGAGCTGCATCAGTACATCAACGTGATCAGGATTCGCGTGAGGAAGAAATCCACCGCGATCACGGCCACCGAGGCGGCGACGACGGCATTCGTCGTGGCCCGCCCAACACCCTGTGTGCCTCCGCTGGTCCGGAGGCCGACATGACAGCCGATCGTGACAATGACGAACCCCAGGAAAAATGGCTTGATGAGTCCCATCCAGGCATCCTGGAGGTAGAGCCCATCGACAATCGACGACCAGTACAAGCTCGAGGCCACCCGCAATTGGGTGACCGCGATAATCCAACCACCCACGATCCCGACGGCGTTGGCGATGATGGTCAGCACGGGTGTCATGAAGAACCCAGCCAGCACCCGGGGGACCACCAGCTTTCGCACGGGATCGGTCCCAAGTGCGCGCAAGGCATTGATCTGGTCGGTGACCATCATCGAGCCGAGCTCGGCCGCGATTCCCGAGCCGACGCGGCCGGCCAGCATCAGGCCGGTCAAGACCGGCCCCAACTCCTTGACCATCGACGCGCTGATCAAGCGGCCGACAAAATCGCGTGCGCCGAACTGGTCGAGAGTGATGCCGGTGTTGAGCGCGAGAACGGCGCCGGTGAAGAAACCCGTCAACAAGACGACCGTGAGCGATCCGATGCCGATCGCCTCGAACTGCTCTACCACGTCGTGGCGATAGAACGGCCGGGTGACGGTGCCGCGGATGGCGCCGAGGCACAGGCGCACGTACTCCTGCACCTCGAAAGCTGCCGCCTTGGCCCATTCGGTAAAGAGGCTCAGCACTGGCAGCGGCTGCTAGGCAACAGGGTTCACGTCCCGGCCTCCCCCGACGAGACCCAACTCGTGAGTCTTCAGGGCGCGGACGCGATCGCGCAGTGCCGCCGCGCGCTCGAAATCGAGGTTGGCTGCCGCCGCCTTCATCTCCTTTTCCAGCCCGGCGATGTGTGCGTCGAGCTCTGCCTGCGTACGGAACGCGGGCCGCTCGTCCTTGACGAGTGGCGTCGCGCCGTAATCTCTCTCGTAGACGCTCGACAACACGTCGTCGATGGCCTTGACGATACTCGTCGGCGTAATGCCGTGTTCGTCGTTGTACGCATGCTGGCGCGCACGGCGCCGTTCGGTCTCGGTGATCGCCGCCCGCATGGACGCCGTCATGACGTCGGCGTACATGATCACTCGGCCGTTGACGTTGCGCGCGGCGCGCCCCGAGGTCTGAATCAGCGCACCGCCGGAACGAAGAAACCCTTCCTTGTCGGCGTCGAGAATCGCGACCAGCGACACCTCAGGAAGGTCCAGCCCTTCGCGCAGCAGGTTGATTCCGATCAGCACATCGAAGACACCGCGCCGTAAGTCACGCAGGATCTCGGTTCGTTCGAGCGTATCGATATCGGAGTGGAGATAGCGAACCTTGACGCCAAGCTCCTGGTAGTAGGTCGTCAGATCCTCCGCCATCCGTTTGGTCAGGGTGGTGACCAACACCCGTTCGCGTTGCTCGGCGCGGGTGCGGATCTCCTGCAGGAGATCATCGACCTGTCCCTTGACCGGTCGTACTTCGATGGGGGGATCCATCAGCCCCGTGGGCCGAATGACTTGCTCTACGATCACGCCACCGGCTTTGTGCAGCTCGTACGGACCAGGCGTGGCCGAGACATACACCAGTTGAGGCACCCGTCCTTCCCACTCCTCGAAGTTCAACGGGCGATTGTCCAACGCTGACGGCAACCGGAAGCCGTACTCCACGAGCACTTCCTTGCGCGAGCGATCGCCGAAATACATCCCGCGAATCTGAGGCACGGTCTGGTGACTCTCGTCGACGATGATCAGGGCGTCGCCGGGCAGGTAGTCGAGAAGCGTCGGAGGGGGCTGGCCGGGAGACCGACCGGTCAAATGACGCGAGTAGTTCTCGATCCCGTGGCAATAGCCAATCTCGCGGACCATCTCGAGGTCGAACATCGTCCGCTGATGCAGCCGTTGCGCTTCGAGGAGCTTGCCCTCGCTTTCGAGCTGCGCGCGGCGTTCAACGAGTTCCACCTTGATGCTCTCGACTGCTTCCCGCAGCCGGGCGCGCGACGTCACGAAGTGGGACTTCGGATAGACGACCATGCGGTCATGGCGCTTGTGGGCCTTCCCCGTCAGGGGATCGAAGGTGACGAGCTCATCGACCTCGTCCCCGAACAGGCCGATGCGAAGGGCTGATTCTTCGTAAGACGGATAGACCTCGATGATGTCGCCACGGACCCGAAAAGCGCCGCGACCGAACTCGTGGTCATTGCGCTCGTAGTGGATTTCGACCAGTTTCCGGAGGATCTGATCGCGGTCGATTCGCTGGCCGCGCTCGAGCGGCAGCACCATCCCGTAGTACGCCTCGGGGGACCCCAAACCGTAGATGCACGAGACGCTGGCCACGATAATGACGTCGCGACGCTCGAACAGCGATCGGGTCGCTGACAGGCGCATGCGGTCGATCTCGTCGTTGATCGTCGATTCTTTCTCGATATAGGTATCGCTGGCCGGAACGTAGGCTTCTGGCTGGTAGTAATCGTAGTAGCTGACGAAGTACTCGACGGCGTTCTGCGGAAAGAAGCGCCGGAACTCCTGGAACAGCTGCGCCGCCAGCGTCTTGTTGTGGGCCATGACGAGGGTCGGACGGTTCACCGTCGCGATCACCTGGGCCATCGTAAAGGTCTTGCCCGAGCCGGTCACCCCGAGCAACACCTGGTGCTTGTCGCTTCGATTCAGCCCTTCGACGAGCTCCGGCACGGCGTGGACCTGGTCGCCACGCAGCTCGAAGTCCGACACGAGAGTGAAGCGGTCGCCCAGAGAAGGCATACGCTATGGTGGATCGTACCATAGGGTGCCTGAGGTGCCTCAGTGCCTGGGTGCCTAGGGTGCTGGTGCCTAGGGTGCTGTGCCTTGGGTGCTTGAGGTGCTTAAGGTGCGTCGGTGGGCACCCGAGGCACCTTACCTCGCGCGCTCTTTGTACGGCGCGAAGTATCCC
>CAWJEM010000008.1:0-260392 GCA_963841905.1 uncultured Acidobacteriota bacterium | reverse complement strand
ACTCCTCCGCTGTTCGCACCTCGGATCCGCACGTGATACGTGCCAGGTGGCACGTGGCCGCTGACTGAGGTTACTGGCCCGCCTGTGTCGACATTCGCCAACGCGCCACCCTTGTGATCTGTCACCTCGATCAAGTAACGCTCCGGCGCATCGCCGGTGGCGGGGGCGTCCCACGACAGCGTCACGGCCGTGCTGAAGACCTGCTTCCTCGGGTTCCGCGGGGCGCCGGGAGCTTTCTTGCCTCGACCACCAGACGAACCAACAGTGACCGACACCTCTCCGGACGCTGGCCCAGAACCACATTCGTTCACGCCTAGAACGCGGACATAGTACGTCCCCGCAGAAGCCGTGCCTGCGAGTGCGGTCGTGGTCACTGCAATGTCGGCGAGGTCCGCCGATCCAGAGCTCGAGCCGACGAGAACTCGATATCCGGTGGGTGCCTCGCCGCCTGGTGGTTGCCAACCGAGCGTCACCAGCGTGTTCGCCACATTGGCGGTGAGATTGGCTGGCGCCCCCGGCGTCGAAGAGCAGCCTCCGATCCGAAGCTCGTTCGAAGCCGCGCTCGGGGCCCCTGCGGTGTACGCAAAAGCCGCAAAGAAGTAGGCTTGGCCGTCGACCAGATTCGTGAAGGTATGGCTGGTCGCTAACCCCTTGTCGATGTAATCGGTATACACCCCACTCTGGAAACCCCAGGCGATAGCATACCCGTCCGGTGCTGCACCAGTCGGTGGGTCCCATACCAGCGTCACGGACCCGGCGTCGGCCGTGTTCGCAAGCACAATGAGAAGGGCACCCACGGCCCCCACGATGAGTCGATTTAGTTGTTGCACGGCGAGCCGTCCGGCAAGACCGGTACCGGCTCATCAATTGCTCCTTTCGTCCCGCGCGTTCTCGTCGCTGCGTTGGGCCTTGGAGCAGCGTGCACCTTTCGCGATCACAATCGCGTCAAGGCTTAAACGAATCGGGTGCCTTGAAATCGACCACCGATATCGGATTTGGCTTCGCCACACCTGACTGACCAGCTAGTGCAATTATTCCAATCAACGTGCAACACTCTGGACGCGAAAGTGTAATCTGACAGGTCCGGCGAAGCTGGCACCCTCTCCCCCCATGGTTCGTCCATTGGATCGCGAGACCCGTCGTCAATTCGTCGTGAGCACCACATATTGTTTGGTGTGGTTTGGCAACGCCAACGTGAGTTGACGTGCCTCAACTTCTAACCCGAATTCCGGACGCGTTGGAGTAGTCGATCGTGAAGTCAGTCCTGGTTGCGGCGCTCGTGCTTTTGTGGCCACTACCGGTCGCCGCCCAAAGCCCTGCCCCGTTCGAATCGCCCGCAATGAAGCGCGTCCTCATCCTTCACCAGGAGCTGCCAAGCCGGCCGTTCCGTGCCAAATTCAACGCGGCCTTCGTCGAGGCGATGCGGGCAGACGCCGCACTCCCCCTCGACATCTATGAGGAAGCGCTCGAGTCAGAGCGCTTGTCGAGCGCGGAGGACACGCGGCTCATCACGGACTACCTGAGGAACAAGTTCGCTCACCGTCAGATCGACGTCATCGTCGTAGTGGGAGTCAGGGCTTTGACCTTCGCACGACAACACCGGGCGATATTTGGCAGCCCTGCCATCGTGGCGGTGGTCTCACCACTCGACTACTTCCATAATGCCGACGATTATGTGACGGGGCTGCAGGGCGGCCTGTGGGCTGAAGGGACCGTCGACCTGGCGTTGGCCCTGCGTCCCGATACTCGCCACGTCTTCGTCGTCGATGGCACGCACAATAACAACGGTGAACTGCAAGCAGAGATCGAACGCCAATTCAAACACCGTCGCGACTTGGAGTTGGTTTACCTCCGGGACCTCGCGCTCACCGACCTTCTCACTCGCATCGCAAACATTCCACCGCAGTCCGTTGTGCTGTTCGTCAGACAGACCATGCGGTCGGCCTCTCAGGGTCTGGACCCGTTTGACAGCCTGTCGCAGGTGGTGCGCACGTCACCGGTGCCGGTTTTTACGCAGTTGGAGGAGTTCATGGGACACGGCGTCGTCGGGGGCCACTTGTGGCGTTTCGAAGACGACGCCCGGCGCATTGCCGCCATGACCAAAGCGATCGTAAATGGCGCGCGCGCGCGAGACGTTGCTCCTGGGAAGACCAGTTACGCTCCAGTGGTCGACTGGCGCCAGCTTCAGCGTTGGCAGATCCCGGCCTCGCGCGTTCCCGCGGGCGGCGTCGTGCTTTTTCGCGAACAGTCCCTCTGGCAGCAGTACACAACCTACATGGTCGGGGGATTCTTCATCTTTGCCGCGCAGTTGGGACTCATCGTAGGCCTCCTGGTCCAGCGGGTTCGCCGACGGCGGGCCGAAGAAGAAGCGTGGAACAGTGAAGCACGGTACCGGAGCGTCGTCGACACACAGAGTGAGCTGATTTGTCGCTTTCTGCCTGATGCTACGCTGACGTTCGTCAACGACGCCTATTGCCGATTCTGGAACAGGCCACGAAGCGAACTTCTCGGACGGAAATTCACCGAGTTGATTCCGGCGACGGCCCGCGAAGCCGTGCTCGAACGAATTGCACGAATCGATTGGGGGGTCGATTCGCACGAACATTCCGTGACGTTGGCGGACGGGACCGTGGGGTGGCAGCAGTGGATCAATCACGCGATCGTCGACGACCACGGACGCCTCGTCGAGATTCAAGGGGTTGGCCGCGACCTCACCGAGCACCAACGAGCCAGGCAAGTGATCGATCAGCTCGCGTCCCGTAACGACGCGATCCTCCGTGCAATCCCCGACTTGATGTTCGTCCTGCAGCGCGACGGCACCTACGTGGACCATCACGCTCGCGATCCGGCACTCTTGTTCGTGCCCCCCGATCAGTTCATCGGCAAGCACGTCAGGGACATCATGCCGCCCGCACTTGCCGACCTGATGATGCGAGGTATTGACCGAGCCTGCCTCGGGGAGGAGCCTGTGGTCCTCGAGTACGAGCTCGCAACGCCCGAGCCGCGGTGCTTCGAAGCGCGACTCGTGGCCGCTGAGCCCGACCGCGTGTTGAGCATCGTGCGCGACGTCACGGACTCGAAACGAACGCAGGCGCGGAATCGGGATCTCGCGGGACGGCTGATCAGCTCGCAAGAGGCGGAGCGCAGCCGCATCGCGCAGGATCTGCACGATGGCGTCTGTCAGGACCTCGCAGCGGTCACCGTGGACCTCAGCTATCTGCGACAGCGCGTCGGACAAATTCAGACTCGCGAGATGCAAGAGGCTCTTCTCGCCGTGCAGCGACGGACGGAGGACTTGGCGGAAGGCATTCGCCTCTTGTCGCACGGTCTCCACCCGAGCGTCCTGCACCATATTGGTCTTGTCGCCGCCCTGCAGGCACACTGCGCCGAAGTGGAGCGGCAGCACCACATGCAGATCACGTTCTCCGCTGAGGGGGAAATCGAGCCGGCCAACCAACAGGTGGGATTGCCGCTCTTTCGGATTGCGCAGGAAGCGCTTCGGAACACGGTACGGCACGGCCATGCCGCTCATGCCTGCATTTCACTGGTCCGAGACGACGCCTACCTGACGTTGACTGTTTCCGACGATGGCGCCGGGTTCGATCCGGCGGCCGCCCGGCTGAACGGCGGGCTCGGTCTGCTGAGCATCGAGGAACGGGCGCGCCTGCTCAAAGGCCATGCCACTCTGCAGTCACGATCTGGACACGGAACAACTATCGGTGTACAAATCCCGGTCGGGATCGTCGATCAGACGGAGGCCACAACATCTCACGACCACTCGAAGCGCAGCGTTCCATAGTGGACACGCGCGCGGAATCACCGCTGCACGACCACACTCGATGAGCCGTCCAACCATTTTGCTTGCTGATGATCACGTGGTCTTTACCGACGGGATCGTCAGGATACTCGGGGAGCGCTTCGATATCGTCGGGACTGTGACTGATGGCAGTTCGATGCTCGAGGCGGTTACCCGACTTCATCCGGATGTAATCGTGACCGACATCTCGATGCCGACGTTGAGTGGGCTCGAGGGACTTCGGCAATTGAAGGCGCGACACATCGACAGCCGAGTGATCTTCCTGACGATGCATGCGGATGCCAAGCTGGCTGCGGAAGCGTTCCGGCTGGGCGCGAGAGGGTTCGTGCTCAAGCAATCCAGCGGCGACGAGCTCGTCAAGGCGATCGAGGTGGTCCTTCAGGGCCACAAGTACATGAGCCCGGCGTTGACCGATGACGTCCTGGCACTGATGTCGAGACCACCTGGGTCCGCGGAAGCGGAATTGAGCGCGCGACAGCAAGAGGTCCTCCGGCTCATCGTGAGCGGCCACCGAATGAAGGAAATCGCCGCGACCCTGAACCTGTCGCCTCGCACGGTGGAGTCGATCAAGTACGAAATGATGCGGGGGCTCAACGTCCATTCCACCACCGAGCTGGTGCGGTACGCGATCGAGCATCGGCTGGTGGTGTTCTGAGACGCTGGGCGCTCAGGTCCTGAGTCCATCGAGAATGATGCGGATGAGCGGTGTTTCCGCGTAGACCAACACCAGGACGAACGTCACTAGATAGGCCAGACGGACCGCGTGTTGGGCCGGGCCGCACTGTGCGAGCCCCATCGCGGCGAGCAACCACCCGAACCCTGCGACAGGCGCAGCCGCGTACGTCAGCGCGGCGAATGCGATCAGCAACCCGTGGCGGGCCGCGTGAAGCGCGGCAGGCCGCCGACTCAAAAAGGCCGCTGCGACGAGCGCCTCCAGAAGAAAACCACCCCAGGTCAGCACCAGGCCCAGACGACGCAGTGCGGCCGGTTCAACGAGAACCGGGCCATCGAGGAGCTCGGCGCCCTCCGGCAGCGCAACGAGCGCCGCACGGTTGGTTTCGAGTTGCGCGTCGCTGAGCCCACCAACCGCTCGTGAGAGATCGGCGAATCGTTCGTCCGTGACGAGCGTCACCCGGAAGAAGCGTGCATCCAGAAAGTCCGGGGCCAGCATTCCCTTCCAAACGACCGCGCACAGAAACGCGGCACCCACCAGCCACCGACTCATTTCCGCCATCGCGGAGAACGGCGGCGACACCCGCAAACACAAGCCGACACCGAGGCACCAGTACCCGAGCAGATAGATGTGATTGTCCGACAGTGGCCAGTCGACGAGGAGGCGGGCCAAAACCAGGCCTGCAAGCCCGAGCCACACCGGCGCTGAGCGTGCCAGCGACGGGATCACCAGCGCCAAGCCGGCGACCAGCCAGGTCAGGCCTCGCACCGCTCCCTCACCCGGCGGCCGCACCAAGAGAATCAAGAGGGTCAACCGAAGCGGCGTGACCTCGTCGGTCAGGCGATCAACGATTGCGCGCGCGGTCGATCTCATTGACGGCAAACGTTTCTTGTCGGATGAGCTGCTCAGAAACGTTTAGGTCGGGTGACACGTCGGCCCGCCAGATTTCGACGCGCACCGAATCGACCGGCCGCTCCCGACGTCGCTCGCGCGCGATCACGCTGCGCGCCAGATCTTCGAGCGCGCGCGCGTGAGGCCACGTGACGACGCGATGGGCCTGGTCTGCGAGCGAAGGCGGGATGGCGATCTCTTCCGAACGTTCAGTGGCAAAGACGTAGATGCGAACCCATCGGAATGGCAGGCCGTCAACCGACGCGAACATCCCGAATCCCCCGCCCTTCCACGGGCTGAGATCCGACGTTCGGGCCAGCAGCATTTGAGCCGACGCGACCGCTAGCAACAGTGCCACGGGGCCGCCGATCGCCAGTCGTCGCAGCATGGGTCGTGCCGATTCTGCCACGCGGTCGTCATCAAATCGAGTACCGAGCCCGAACCGACGGAATCAGAACACCAGGCTCATGTGACCACCTCACTTCGCGCGTTCGATCTCCGTCACCAAGGCGCGGGTGTATGTGATGTCGATCTGATCGCCCACCTTGAGTCCTTCGATATTCTTCTTGTCCTCGATTTTGCGGGTCACCGTCCGGCCGTCCTTCGTCGTCACGGTAACCGACGGCACCGCCGGGTCGATGGCTTTCACGGTCACCGTCGTCTTCTCCTGCACTGCCAGGGTGCCTGCGGGCAGCGCGCCCTTGGCCCGGGTAAACGCGACATCGACGGATGCTGGATCGACTTTCTCACCAGGCTTGCGGAGCTGGAACACCAGGGACTCGTAGTAGGTCATCTTGACCTTGTCGCCGACTTTGAGCTCGTCGAAGCGTTTGACCTCGGGTCCCACGCTGTAGGTGTCTTCCAGACCTTTTTCGTCACGCAGCGTGATGGTTCGCGCGGTGCTGTCGATTGCCTGAATCGTGGCGGTCCCGGTCACCGACGCGGACTTCGTGACGGGCGATTGGGACGACAGGTAGATGGTGCCCGAAAGGCAGAGTGCCGTAATCAGAATCGTTCCGGTCCTGGTAGTCATAGCTCCTCCCGTAGACACTAACTCTTCGCCGACCGCACTGGCGGTGGCGTCCACTGACCGTTGACAATCGGCGCATCGGGCCAGTACGTGCGAATGTACAACGAAAAATCGCCGCACGGCGCCGGAAGCCAGTTCGCACGCTGGAGCGCGTCGGTCGGCGGGTTGGCCTGCACGTAGATCGTCAGCGAGCCATCGGCACTCCGCTCGAGCTCCTTGTTCTTGGTGCCCACCGAGAAGCGTTTGATTGCGTTGGGCTCGAGAAAGTGGTGCTGGTTGTACATCGTCAGCGACCAGAAGCCCTTGACCGGAGGTAGTTGGCCCTTGCCGAAGGTTACGGTGTAGGAGGTGCGGCCATTGAGACGGCCGCCTGACGCGTCCAGATCTTGATAGAAGTATTTGGCCTCGTTCGGCTTGTTGACGAGGATGTTCGACTTCGCGATCGCCGTGCGCATGAAGTAGTCGGTACCAAACGCCGCGCCGTTGTTCTCGGTGGTCCAGTGGTGCGGCAGCGGAATACCGAAGTTGCGGAATTGCCGCAGGGGGTCGACCAGGTCCGTCTCCGTCTTACGGGCCTCATCGACCATGACCTTCTTGAGCGCCGGGTCCTTCTGCGCGGCTGCGATGACCGACAGGACCTCGGCGTAGCGGGCCTCCTCACCCGGCAGCGCGGGCGCGTCGGCCAGCACCCGTGGCAACTCGTCGAAGAACTTCTCCGGAAATACCCAGCGCGTCTCCGCCTCCCCACTCTCGTCCGGCGGTGATGACAACGTCGGAAGCTGGCGCCAATCGCGCTGTTTCATCTTGCCGTCGTACTTCGCCAGCGGGTACATGTCGATGCCGGCGATCACTGGCTGGACGGCCTGTTTGTCGTCGGGTGTGTCGTCTTGAAACACGCGCGGCACCACGAGGGCGGTGTTCGTGGTTGCTCGGAACACTTGCGTGGTGCCCTTGGGCGGCTCGCCCTTCCACGAGGGTCCGACGAGGAGGTAGAAACCAGGCTTGGTCCCGTACATCACGCCGACGTCGGCAAAACTGTCCGTGCGGAGGTCCACAATCTGGTAGACCCAAAAGCGGGTGCCGAAGGCCGGCACCTGCACGACCACTGGAGTCTCGTCGAGCGCCGCAACACCCGCGCCGTACAGCACATCCTGGTTCGGACACGCGACCCAGCGTTGAGAGGGCTCGATGTAGTCGTGCAGCATCGCCAGCAGGTTGAGCGGCGCGATTGGCAGGACGCCATTCAGTAGGCCCACTTCGTGCGATCCCTTGAACGCGAGCCGGCGGTTGTAGATGTTGACCATCGGGCACGCCCAAAAGTACGCGTCGCGCGCCACCATCCGGGCGTAGGCTTCGGTGATCCGCGTGCCTGGAATGGGCCCGGGCACTTTAGTGGCTAGGGGAAGGCCCGCGGCCGCGGGCGGCGATGGAACTCGCTGCGCAAGTTCGCTCATGATCGCCATGTCGTCTCCTCTCACTACGTCCCCTCAACGCCTCACGCGAATATCCTTGTATGGGGGTATGCGCTCTGTTCAGCCCTCGTCCAGCGAGTCAAAAGCGCACGGTGATGCCGACCGCCGTTTCGAACTGATTGGCGTAGTCAGTGTCGACCAGCTCCCAGCAGCCGTAAAAGGGGTCGCACCAGAAACCTTCCGTGTCGCTCTTGATGTAGGTCGGCGTCCAGCGGAACCCGAACTTGGCGCCCACATTCGGCGTGAAGTAGAACTTGACCCCCGCGCCCACGTTGGTCGAAAAGCGGGTCTCGCCGTCGATCTGTCCGCCGGTGGCGCCCGATGGAGGAGGCAACAACAGGTCACCAAACGAGTAGTTGGTGCCGCCGAGGCCCGCAAACGCATACGGCCGCACCTGGGCATCGCGCGCGCCCCAGTGGTACACCCCGTTGAACATGTAGTTGTAGACCGTCAGCTCCGAGATCTCGAGCTTGCCGCCCGGCCCGTCGCCTTGAAAGCGTGAGTTCTGACGACCCCAGAGGAATTCGGCTTCGAACTGGTCCGTGAAGAAGTACCCGAACGTGAGGTTGATCGACGCACCGCTGTCGATGGCGAGCGTGTCGTACACTTGCCCTAACAGCGCTCGAGGGTCAATCGAGATGCCTTCGCTCGCACTGTACCCGACGTTGACGCTCACGTCGGCGCGTTGGGCTGAAGCCGACGGCACATAACACGCCAGGATTCCGACCAGGACCAAACTCGTGACCCGTCTCATGATTGACTCCTCGATTCTGCTCGCACGTTCTCGATCTCCTCTGAGATTCCGCCCGTCAACTCAAGGGTCCGGTCTCTTGGGGTGACGGGAAGGGGCTAATCAGCAGTTCCCCTCGCAGCGCGGCCCGAATCGCCGGAACGAGGTCCTCGCCCACCCTCACCTTCAGGACGTACCCGAACGCGCCAGCCGCCAACCCTCGTCGCAGCATCGCCCGGTCCGCGTGGACGGTGGCGAAGACCACGCGCGCCGCCGGATGCTTTCGCAGGATCAGCTCGGTGGCGACAATGCCATTCATGCCTGGCATCACGATGTCGGTGACGATGACATCGGGCCGCAGCCGCTCATCCGCCTCAACGAGGGCCTGGCCGTCGCTGACGGCCGCCACCACCTCAAACTCTGGCTCGAGCAACGACCGCCAGCGCTGTACCGTGGCTGCGTGATCGTCAGCGAGCAGCACCCGCGTGCGACTCATCAGGTCACCTCCCGCCAGTCGAATCGGGAGGATACGAGCGTTGCAGGGGGGACGGAAGCGGGAGACTACGCGCCCGGGGGCTGGAGAAGTACGGAGCAGCACCTGAAAAAGTACGGTCCCGGGTGGATGCCCCCCACGGCCAACAATCCCGACGAGCGGCGATCACGTACTTTTCCTCGTGCCTTTCCAGTACTTCTCCTACCGGCCCGGCCGTAGTCTTCCGCTTCCCCACCCCCATGCCGCGCCTCTACCCTCGCGATTAAGGCGAGGCTCGTTTCTCCCTTTTCGCAAGCCGAGGAGTTCGGCGAATCAACCTCAACAAGCCGGGCTTTGGCATCGTGGACCACCTCGCATTCGCGACTGGGGGGTCGAGCACGGGATACGCCAAAAGTTCTAGTCAAGCCGTCGCATGTTCTTTGTGCGATCACCATACGAGGAGCAGGAATGGCCAAACGTAAACGTGCGATGTCGTCAACGACGCTCACGAAGAAACCCGTCAACACAGCACCACAGCAATCGACAGCGAAATCAAGAAGCGGCGCGATGGCGAAATCCGATCAGCCCAACATTCTCGTCATCTGGGGCGATGACATCGGGCAGTCGAATCTCAGTTGCTATACCCACGGTCTGATGGGCTACCGAACGCCCAATATCGACCGCATCGCCAAAGAAGGCATGCTGTTCACCGATTCGTATGGCGAGCAGTCGTGCACCGCGGGGCGCTCGTCCTTCATCACCGGGCAGAGCGTCTATCGGACGGGCCTTTCGAAGGTTGGCATTCCCGCCGCCCCTGTCGGCATGACCGAGAAGCTCGTCACCATCGCAGCGTTACTCAAGGAGCAGGGCTACGCCACCGGCCAGTTCGGCAAGAACCACCTTGGCGATCTGAACAGCATGCTGCCGACCAACCACGGCTTCGACGAGTTCTTCGGCAACCTATATCACCTGAATGCCGAGGAAGAGCCGGAGATGTACGACTATCCGTCGGAGAAGGACTTCCCCAACTTCCGCAAGAATTTCGGACCACGCGGTGTGCTCCATTCCTGGGCCACCGACCAGGACGACCGGACGGTCATGCCGCGCTGGGGGAAGGTCGGCAAGCAGAAGATCAAGGACACCGGACCGCTCAATAAGAAGCGGATGGAGACCTGTGACGACGAATTCGTTGACACCGCCACGGACTTCATCAAGCGGCAGAACAAGGCCGGCAAGCCGTTCTTCGTGTGGCTCAACTTTACCCACATGCACCTGTTCACGCACACCAAGCGGAAGAGCCTCGGCCAGGCGGGGCGCTGGCAATCTCCCTATCACGACACCATGGTCGACCATGACAAGAACGTCGGCCAGATGCTCGACCTGCTCGACCAGCTTGGCATCGCTGACAACACCTTTGTGATGTACTCGACCGACAACGGACCGCACCGCAACTCATGGCCTGATGGCGGCATGACGCCCTTTCGCAGCGAGAAGAACACCAACTGGGAAGGCGCGTTCCGCATCCCGCTGCTGGTGCGCTGGCCTAACAAGATCAAGGCAGGCTCGGTCGCCAACGGGATTGTGCAGCACCACGACTGGCTACCGACCTTCCTCGCAGCCGCTGGGGCCTCGGATGTCGTCGACAAACTGAAGAAGGGCTACAAGGCCATCGGTCGGACGTACAAAAATCACATCGATGGTTTCGACCTGCTGCCCTATCTGACCGGGCAGGCCAAGGAGAGTCCCCGCAACTTCTTCTTCTACTTCAGCGACGATGGCGACGTGCTCGGGATGCGCTTCGACAACTGGAAGATCGTCTTCATGGAACAGCGCCTCCCAGGCACCATGGCCGTCTGGGGTGAGCCGTTCGTACGGCTACGACTGCCCAAGATATACAACCTCCGCACCGATCCGTACGAGTTCGCGGACGTGACGTCGAACTCGTACTACGAGTGGTTCATGTACCACGCCTACTTCATCTACGTGGCGCAGGCGGCCGCGGCGAAGTTCGCAGAAACCTTCAAACAGTTTCCGGCGGTCCAGAAGCCGAACACCTTCACCATCGACGACGCGATGTCGAAGATGTCCGAGGCTGCGGGCGGAGGCGGTCATTAGTGGCAACTGATTTACCACGACTCGAGGACTCCGTACAGGCAACGCGGTTGCGAAAGGACACGGATATGCCAACAAGCAAGCCGAACATTCTCATCATCTGGGGCGACGACATTGGCTGGTTCAATGTCAGCGTGTACAACCACGGAATCATGGGATATCGCACGCCCAACATCGATCGCGTTGCCAAAGAAGGCGCGATGTTCACCGACTGGTACGGCCAGCAGAGTTGTACCGCCGGTCGGGCCGCATTCATCACCGGTCAGTCGCCCATCCGCACCGGCCTGACGAAGGTCGGGCTGCCCGGAGCCGATTTGGGGCTGCAACCGGAAGACCCCACCATCGCCGAACTCCTGAAGCCATTTGGCTATGTCACCGGCCAGTTTGGCAAGAACCACCTCGGCGACCGGGACGAGTTCCTTCCGACGGCGCACGGCTTTGATGAGTTCTTCGGCAATCTCTACCACCTCAACGCGGAAGAGGAGCCGGAGAACTCCGACTATCCGAAAAATCCCGAGTTCAAGAAGAAGTTCGGCCCGCGGGGAGTCCTGCACAGCTATGCCAACCCGGACGGCACGCAGAAGATCGAAAACACCGGTCCGCTCACCGTCAAGCGCATGGAGACGGTGGATGAGGAGTTCCTCGCGGCGAGCCTCAAGTTCATCGAGAAGGCCCATGCGGACGGCAAGCCGTTCTTCGTCTGGTGGAACTCGACCCGCATGCACGTCTGGACGCACCTGAAGAAGGAGTCGGAGGGAAAGACGGGGCTCGGTGTCTATCCCGATGGCATGGTGGAGCACGACGGACACGTCGGGAAGCTCCTCGACAAGCTCGACCAGCTGGGCATCGCCGATAACACCATCGTCATGTACTCGACCGACAACGGCGCCGAGTGTCTGAGCTGGCCCGATGGGGGATGGACACCATTCCGCGGTGAGAAGGACACCAACTGGGAGGGCGGCTGGCGTGTGCCGTGCGCGATCAGATGGCCGGGCAAGATCAAACCGGGAACCGTCTCGAACGAAATCTTCTCTCACACGGACATGCTGCCGACCCTGCTCGCCGTTGCAGGCGAACCCGACATCGTCGAGAAGCTGACGAAGGGACACAAGGCGGGCAACAAGACCTTCAAGGTCCACATCGACGGTTACAACCTGCTGCCATTCATGAAGGGAGAGGCGAAGGAAAATCCCCGAAAGGGGTTCTTCTATTGGAGCGACGACGGCGACCTGCTCGCCGTGCGCTACGAGAACTGGAAGTTCCATTTCATGGAGCAGCGCGAGCACGGCTTCAAGGTCTGGCAGGAGCCGTTCGTCCCGCTGCGCTTCCCGGCGCTCTACAATTTGCGGAGCGACCCCTTCGAGCGGGCCAGCGAAGACGCGACGATGTTCTACCAGAAGTGGTCTGCCGACCGGATGTTCCTGCTCGTACCAACCCAGGCGCTCGTCGGTCAATTCCTCAAGACGTTCGAGGAGTTCCCGCCGCGCCAGAGGCCGGGCAGCTTCAGCATCGGTGAGGCTTTAGAAAAGGCACGACAGCAACAAGCGACGGTGGCTGCGGGAGCTGGGGCGGCGGTGCCGCCGGTATCCGGTGCACCAGTGAAGAAGGGAGAGCCTGCGGCCGTCTGATAGCGAATCAATCGCCGCTCCGCGATCGTACGCGGAGCGGCGCGTTCAACCCGCGGCGTCGAGAACGAGGAGGAATGTATGGCGACACTGTTCGAATCTCTCTCGCAGGCCCTGACGCCCGACGTGGCCGGTCAGATCGGCAAGATTGCCGGCCTCGATACGGGCCTCGTGAGCAAAGGCATGGCGGTGGCGGGGCCACTCGTCACCGGCGCCCTGGCGAAGCAGGCATCGACCCCGGCCGGCCTCGACAGTTTGATGAGGATGCTTCCGACCAGCAGCGGCGCAGGACTTGGAAGTATTCTCGGCGCGCTCACCGGCAGCGGGAGTACCGATGCCCTGCAAGCGGGCCTGTTCGGTGGCGGCATCAACGCCATCGGCGCGACGCTCGACAAGGCGCTCGGCTTCAAGGTCAGTCCCCTGCTGCCGCTCGCCATCCCGTTCGTGCTCACGATCGTGCGGCAACGGATGACGACGCAGAACCTTGACCAGGCCGGCGTCGCCCGGCTGTTGCAGGACGAGCAAGCGACCTTCGCGCGCACCGAGGGCAGAACGGCCGAGATCGTGCGGTCCGCGCTCGACGCGGGCGCTCAGGCCGTTGTCACCAAGGCCCGGTACCCCGAATCGGCCTGGTCAACGCTGCGGCTCGCGCCGGTGGCCGCCGCGCAGCTCGTGATGGGCGCGTCGCCGTCCGGGGCGATCGGCCAGGTGAAAGAGCTGACGGCGTTGAGTGAAGCGATAACAACAGCCAAGAAAGACGCGCCCCCGACCTCGCTCGTCGGACTGATCTTCGAAAACGCACTCGGCGAGAAAGACCTCGAGACGCTCGCCGGGAATCAAACGGCGTGTATCGATGTGCTCAAGAACGCGATGGGCATGATCTCGAAGTCGTCCCCCGCCGAGGCGGCAGGCTACGGGAAATTCCTCGTGGACATCGCAACCAAAGTTGCAGAGGCGTCCAAAGAGGGAGGGTTCCTGGGGATCGGCGGGACCCGCGTGAGTGGCGACGAGAAGATCGCGATCGAGCAGATCAGAGCGGTGGCTGGCCTTTCCGCCGTGTAGCCAAGAAGCAAATTCCGCCTTCGCCAAGGGCTTCGGCAGATCGCCGTTACCTTGGCGGAGGCTGGTCGTGCCCTTCGTGCTGCATTTGCCACGATCTGCCGGTCGTGCTGCGGCCCCTGAAATGACGCTACACTCACGCTTTGACGTTGCCGTCACCGGAGGGTAACCACGTGTCCGTCCAACCACAGAATGCCGAGCCGATCACAGAGCAGAAGGCGCCATTCCCCGACATGGTCTGGATTCCCGGCGGCCACCTATCGGATGGGTTCCGAACGCCATTATCCGGAGGAGCGTCCAGTCCACCGCGTGTCGGTGGATGGCTTCTGGATCGACCGTTACCCGGTAACCAACGAGCGCTACGCGCGCTTTGTCGAGGCAACGCGGCACGTCACGTTCGCGGAGATCCCGCCGGATCCGGCTCAATATCCTGGCGCACTGCCTCACATGTTGTACACGGGGTCGCTCGTGTTCGTGCGACCGGAGGGCCCCGTCGATCGGACCAACTTCGGGAACTGGTGGACGTTCATGAAGAACGCTGATTGGCGTCACCCGCAGGGCCCGAACTCCTCGAGCGAAGGACTTGCCCAGCATCCCGTGGTGCACGTTACCTTCGGGGACGCCGAAGCGTTTGCCGCATGGGAGGGCAAGTCGCTGCCGACCGAGGCGGAATGGGAGCTCGCGGCACGCGGCGGATTGGAGGACGCCGCCTACGCCTGGGGCGACACCTTCCTTCCCGACGGCCGCTATATGGCCAACACGTGGCAAGGCGAGTTCCCGTGGCAAAGTCTCGGCGGCGATGGCTACGAGGGCACCTCACCTGTCGGCGCGTTTCCGCCCAACGGCTACGGGCTCCACGACATGATTGGCAACGTCTGGGAGTGGACGACCGATTGGTACGTGGCCAAGCATCCCAACGAGGTGATCAAAGCCTGTTGTACTCCGCACAATCCACGTGGACCAGAGCAGGGTGACAGCTACGATCCACGGCAGCCGGAAATTCGCATTCCACGGAAGGTGATCAAAGGTGGCTCGCATCTGTGCGCGCCCAACTACTGCCGACGCTATCGACCGGCGGCACGCTTCCCCGAACCGATTGATACCTCGACCTGTCATCTCGGATTCCGTTGCATCGTCCGCGCCGACGGCGCTGCTGCCACCGACGACACGCGGCCCGCTCACGATTCTCGGAATGGATGATCTGCTGACTCGGTTCTGGACGGATCCCGTCGGCCGGTTGACTGGTCCACTCTCAATGCCGTGCTCCTTCAACCTGTGATGGCGTCGCTGTTCGGCGCGGGCGAGGGAAGCGGGTGCCGACCGAGGCCGTGCGGACCGGAGCGGCCAAGGGATGAGCCAGCCACCGCTGGGCTCGACGAATCACCCGAATCTCACCCCACGCTTACCGAAACCTGACGACTCCTTGCGCGGGCTTTGGCACGATCGCCTGTAAGAATGGCGCCGGGTGTGCGCCGACCATCAGGAGTCGAAATGCCAGTTCGTCATGCCGTTGTCGTCGGCGCGAGCATTACCGGTCTCGTGGCTGCGCGTGTGCTGAGCACACGGTTCGACCAGGTGACCATCGTCGATCGTGATTCGTTACCGGCTTCAACCGACAATCGCCGAGGTGTCCCCCAGGGCCAACATGGTCATGGCCTGCTCGCGAGCGGCTTCAGGGCGCTGAAGGCGCTTTTCCCCCGGCTCGAGACCGAACTGATTGCGGCGGGCGCCGTCCCCGGTGATGTGATTGGCGACGTGCGCTGGTTTCAGCACGGGTACTACAAGGCGAAGTTCCAGAGCGGATTCGGGGGCCTGCTGCTGAGTCGCCCGCTGCTAGAGGGCACGCTTCGCCGGGCCGTGAGCGCCCTACCCAATGTGGTGATCCTCGACAAAACTCACGTAGTGGGGCTCGCGAGCAACCCCAGCCGCGACTTAGTGACCGGTGTCCTCGTTCAGCGAACGGATGGTTCATCGGCCATCGTTCACGGGTCCCTGATTATCGACGCCAGCGGAAGGGCATCGCGTTCGCCGCAATGGCTCGAGGAGCTTGGCTATGACGCGCCTGGGGCGCTGACGGTCGCGGTCGATCTCGGCTATACAACGCGCACTTTCAGGCGTCGTCCGCATGATCTCAACGGCGATGTCGGCGCCGTCATCGGGCCGATTCCGCCCCATCAGAGGCGAGTCGGTTTCATGCTCGCCATGGAAGGCGACCGTTGGATGGTGTCGATTGGCGGTTGGCTCGGAGATCACGCGCCCACCGACCCTCGGGGGTACGTGGAGTTCGCCCGCTCGCTGACGCGGCCTGACATTTACGAGGTCATCAGTGACGCCGAGCCACTGACGGATGCGGTGACCTACAAGTTTCCGTCCAACCTTCGCCGACGCTATGAACACCTCACCCGCTTTCCGCGCGGTTATCTCGTCATGGGCGACGCCATATGCAGCTTCAATCCCTTCTACGGACAAGGGATGAGCGTGGCCGCGCTCGAGGCACAGGCCCTCGAGCAGACGTTGGCAAAGGGCGACGCTTCCCAACCGCTGTGGCGTCCCTTCTTCGAGGCGTCGGCCAAAATCGTTGAAACGCCCTGGATGATCGCCGCGGGGAGTGATTTCGCTTTCGCTGGCGTGACGGGTCGCAAATCCGCCGGGACCAACTTCATCAATTGGTATATGAACCGCGTGCACCGCGTCGCGTCATCCGATCGCCAGGTGTGCCGCGCGTTTTTTGATGTCGCGAATCTGTTGAAGCCTGCACCAACGCTCTTTCACCCACGCGTGGTGGCACGGGTGGTCAAGGGATCGTTGTGGTCATCCTCGCCGCAGCAGATGGCGCCGCCCGGGCAGAACAGTGAGCGGCGGCGGGTCGCGCGGCACGCCTGATCGGACAACCGAACCTTCCGGTCTCGTCCTCAGTAAAGGGGACAGGCAAGGGGCTCAGGCGTCTTTGTGCTCGGCGATGCGAGTCACTTCGGCTCCAACGGCGTGCGCGCGCGCCCGCCCAAGGACCACCGCGACATCGTGCGTTCTTCCATCGTCACGCAGTGGAATTGCGAGTGGGTCGACCGCAACGCCGTCCATCTCCGCCGACTCGACACCTTGGCAAAGGCGCTCCGGATTCGTCACCGTAATGTGGTATCGCGTCTGACCGAAACGCCATTCGACGGTGTAGGTTGGCCACATCGCCGGGATACAGGGCTGCACGCTGAAGCTCGCGCCCTCACGCCGAAGCCCCAGCAGGGCTTCAATCGCCGCCTGATACATCCACCCCGACGAACCGGTGTACCAAGTCCATCCCCCCCGTCCGACATGCATCGGGTGGGCGTAAACGTCCGCGGCAACCGCGTACGGTTCGACGCGGTATCGCTCGACCCCTTCGGGGGTGCGCATGTGGTTGATGGGGTTCAGCATATGGAATAGCTCCATCGCATCGTCGCCGAATCCGAGGCGCGCGAGGGCGATGACCACCCACAATGCGGCATGCGTGTACTGACCGCCGTTCTCCCGGATGCCGGGGAGATAGCCTTTGATGTAGCCAGGGTCTTGTGCCGTTCGATCGAACGGCGGCGTGAGTAAGAGCACGATTTGCGCATCCCGCCGTACCAGATGCATGCGCACGGCGTCCATCGCGCGTTGCGCACGCCGCGCTTCCGCGCCCTGCGACAACACGGCCCACGACTGCGTCAACGAATCGAGCTTGCACTCTTCGTTCTGCACCGATCCCAAAGGACTGCCGTCATCAAAATAGGCGCGTCGATACCAGCCGCCATCCCATGACAATTCCAGCATCCCGTTGAGCCAACGTGCCTCGTTGCTGTAGCGCTCGCCAAGATCGTTCCGGTCGTGTCGCTTACAGATCGACGCAAATTCGTTCAGTACCACAACCAGGAACCATCCGAGCCACACGCTCTCGCCGTGGCCCTGGTGACCAACCCGATTCATCCCGTCATTCCAATCGCCCGATCCGATGAGCGGGAGTCCGTGAGCGCCGTACTTCATCGCGTGGTTGACAGCCCGCACGGCATGCTCGAACAGCGACGCCTTCTCTTCGGCGACACGAGGCAGTATGTAAGCTTCCGCCTGATTGGCCTCGAGCGGCGGCGCGTCGAGGAACGGGACCACCTCGTCTAGGACGCTGTCGTCGCCAGTCCGAGACACATACGCCGCGACGGCGTACGGCAACCACAGAAGATCGTCCGAACAGCGGGTGCGCGTGCCACGGCCACTCGGCGGATGCCACCAGTGCTGGACGTCGCCCTCGACAAACTGTCGGGATGCCGCGCGCAACAGGTGCGCGCGACAGATGTCTGGGCGGGTGTAACAGAGTGCGAGCACGTCCTGTAGTTGATCGCGGAAGCCAAATGCGCCGCCGGGCTGATACGGTCCGCTGCGGGCCCAGATCCGGCAGCTCAGGGTCTGGTAAGGAAGCCAGCGATTGACGATCAGATCGAAAGAGTCGTCCGGCGTCTTGACTTGTACCGCCCCGAGCGTCTCGTCCCACATGCGCTGGGCACCTTCGAGGGCCGCTTCGCACTGCGAGATCGAGGAGTAGCGGGCGGCAAGTTCGAGCGCACGGCTCCCCTCGTGCCCATGGCCCAACACAAACGCCAGGCGGCGAGACCGGCCCGCCTCGATCTCCAGCGTCACGTGGAGGGCCCCGCAGGGATCGAGACCCGCGCCGGTCCTGCCCGCGAGGGCGTCACGAAAGAGCGCGGCTGGTTTGCTCAACGTGCGGTTGCGCCCGATGAACTCGCCGCGGTCGCACGTGTACGATCGGACCGGCTCGGTGACATGCCAGAACGCAACCTGATCGGCAAACTCCGTGTTGTATGGGTTGCGCGCGAGAATAGCGCCGGTCGGCGCATCGACTTCCGACACCACGAAGCGTGGCTCCCCAGCGCGCGGTGGTCCGAGGCACCATTCGACATAGCCAAACACACTGACCCGCCGCTTTGACTCCCCGGTGTTGGTCAGTGTCAGCATTGCCACTTTCACAGCATCCGTCGGTGCAACGAAGACCTCCAGCTGCTGCGTCAACCCGACGATTGCATGTTCAAATCGTGTGACGCCGGCCGAATGTCGCACCAGCCATCGCCCGCTCTCGGGCCGGCGAGGCAACGGTCCAGGAGTGGCGCCCCAGACCTCGCCCGATTCCTCGTCGCGGAGGAAGATCGCCTCTCCAGTCGGATCGGTGGTTGGGTCGTTCGCAAACGGCGTCAATCGATTCTCACGACTGTTCCCCGCCCAACTGAAACCCGCGCCCGCGGCGCTGACCATCGTGCCGAACTCCGGATTGGCCAGCACGTTTGACCAGGGCAATGGCGTTTCGCGATCGCCGTCGAGCACCACCACATATTCACGACCGTCGGGAGTGAATCCCCCGAGGCCGTTCTCCATGACCAGGGGGGGCACCGATTCTCGGCTGGCGGCCGGCGCCGGGAAGCGGAGTTCCGCCGCGACCGGAACATCTCCAGCGGAATACAGCCACGGGGCCGAATGATCCAGCTGCGCCGCCAGCCCTCCGAGCTCGCCTCGGAGAACGACCCGGGCGACCGCCGAGAGCAGGCGTCGATCCGCTTCGGGCATCCCTTCCGTGCGGAGCAGGAACATGCCACCCGGCGTATTGTTCCAGCTGGCCCAACGCGGCTCCTGCACGACGCTCGTCAGAAAGTCCTGCGTCTCGTCCATGTAATCCGCGGGGTGTTCGTTCAGGATGACGAGGTCCGCGCGAAGGCCCTTCAAGCGCCAGTATTCCTGCGCTTGAAGCAGCTGTCTGCTGAGCGGGGTCGATGTCGCTTCCGTGACCCGCACGACAACGATCGGAAGATCGCCCGAGATCCCGTAGCTCCAGAGATTCGACTGACCGAGCCGATTCTGCGCCAGATCCTCAGGGCTGATGCACGAGGCGTCGAAGCCAAAGACTCGGGACGCGAGACGATCGAAGAGCATGGCCTGATCGTCGCTGAGGCCGAGGTGTTGCAACGTGATGTGAACGTGGGTAAACGCCATCGAAAAAGCGCGCGCAGCGATACTGGCGTCTCGGTACTTTCGCCCTAGCCTGATCGCTTCATCTCGACTTGGTGCGACGCCAGTCACAAAGGTGATGCGGGTAAAGGCGCCGGGCGCCAGGCGCACGCGATCGCGGATCGCGGCGATCGGGTCGAGCACGGCACCAGTGGTCCCTGACAACGCCCGGCCTTCCAGGCTCGCAGGGTTGGCGGGCGACCGGCCGCGGCCCAGAAAGCGTGCGCGATCGGTTTCCCACTCAACGGCGCCGCCAAGGCGCCCTTCGACGCCTAGCACGTGAAACGCCCACGTGGCCGCCTCGTCTGCACTGCGGGGCCGGCGACTGAACAGAATGCCGGCGCTCTGCGAATCGAACTCCGTCTCGATGAACAGCTTCCCGAATGCGGGATGGGCCAGATCGTCTTCTGGGCGCGCCAGCGCGATTTCGGCGTAGCTCGTCACCTCGATTTCCCGTGGCTGATCACCACGATTGATGATCGACAAGCGGCGCACTTCCACGTCGTCCTCGGCCGAGACGGTGACTTGGAGCTGCGTTTCGAAGCCACCGTCACGACAGCGATAGGTGACCTTGTCGAGCTCAAACGTCGTTTCGAACTCTTCCGCCTCCTGGCACACTGGTTGAAACGTCGGAGACCAGACTCGACCCGACCAGGGATCGCGCAAATAGATGTAGTGCCCGCTCGTGTCGACGGTCCGGTCATCCCGCCGGCGGGTGACGGCGAGGTGGCGCCAGGTGCTGAAGCCGCCACCAGTATTGGTGAGTGCCGCGGTGTAGCGACCGTTCGACAAGAACTGGGTATGGGTGCTGGTCGTATGCGGGGACTTGAAACGTCTCGACGCAAACACCGGAATCGACGACGGGAGCGTCGCCCCTTCGGCTGGACGTGGCTCGGAGACGATGGCTTCCCGAGGGACGCGCTCCTGTAGGAGCAGCTCGGTCGCCTGCACGCGCGGATCGGCATGGAACCGCTTGACGAAGACGTCCTGGCCGACGACGTTCGTGATCGCCACCAGCGACATGCCCTGGTGATGCGCGAACCACGCTCGGACAACGACCGGCCGGGCGCTTTCCGCAGGATTCCGTGCGTCATCTCCGGCATTGACTTCTAGCGGCCGGTAGTCGATTGCTTCGCAAAACCCGAACGGTCCCAGCAACCCGTCGTGGGCAAGGCGCTCGAAGTTTGCGGCCGCCGCTGCCGGATCGATCAGGCTTGCGAGCGCCGTGGCGTACGGCGCGATCACGAGCTCGTCCGCCAGTCCCCGTCGGAGGCCCAACCCCGGCACGCCGAAGGCCCGGTACTGGTAGTTACCGGAACGATCCGTGAACGAATACGCCGATTCCGAGATGCCCCACGGCACCCCGCGCGCACGGCCGTATTCGATCTGGCGCCGCAGACTGGCGCGGCAACTCTGATCGAGCAACGTTCCCGGAAACGTTCGCATCAGCAGCAGCGGCATCAAATACTCGAACATCGTGCCGCCCCACGACACGAGCGTGGCGCGGCCGTGCACGTTGGTGACCAGGCGGCTCAAGTGAAACCAGTGATCCTGCGGTACGTCGCCCTTGGCGATCGCGACGAAACTTGCGAGACGCGCCTCCGAGGCAAGGAGATCGTAAAAGGCGTTGTCGAACCGCCCCGGGCCCTCGGCGTCAGCGAGCCGATAGCCAATCGTGAAGATCCGGCGGCGCCGGTCGTACAACCGATCGAACCGCATGTCGTCGGCGAGCCGCGTCGCACGGCGCGCGAGCGCCTGCAGGTCGTCGCTCGAAGCGGTGGGTCGCACACTCAGGTCCCGCACACCACTGACCACTGCGTCCGCCCAGAACTCCAGGTCGCTGGTGCGCTCGCGCGGTTCAGGCCGTGCGAGCCGGCCAGTGGCCTGCGCCAGCTGGCTCGCCAGCTCCCCGAGATGCCCGGGGCCCGATTCGATCGCGTCGCCCCGTGCGTCGGCCGCGATCAGGCCAGCGAGACGATTGATGGTCGTCAGAGTGTGCCGATCGTCCTCTGCACCAGTACTCGACGCGGAGGCTGCTGCCAGAAGGTCCGCAGCGTCAGCCAGGCCCGCACACAACTGCGCGTACGATTGTGGCTGTTGGGTGAGCAGCTGCAGTCCCTGGCTGAGAGCGATGAGCGCCGCTGCGAGGTTGCCGCTGTCGACGGTCGAGACGTACCGTGGATGCAGTGGGGCCCGTGTGTCCGTGTCATACCAGTTCAGGAAATGGCCGTGATAGCGCTCGAGACCTTCCATGGTGGTGAGCGTCCCATCGAGGCGCGCGACCAGCGCGTCGGTCGTGAGATAGCCCAGATCGTGCGCAGCGAGCGTCGAGAGCAGGCCCATGCCGATATTGGTGGGCGAAGTCCGTCGCGCCAGCCGGGGCCCCTCCTCATGCTCCTGGTAGTTGTCGGGTGGAAGCCACCCCTCGGCCGCGGTGGTGAACGCTTCGAAGTAGCGCCAGGTGCTGCGTGCCGTCCGTCGAAGCAGCATGCGCTCGGCATCGCTCAGCGGCCGCACGCGCGGGCCGACCGGCACGCTGAGCCAGTACGCGACAACCGGGGCAACGAGCCACAGCAACAGGAAGGCGGCGGCGGCCGGTAACGCCGGCGCGTTCGTCACCGCGACCGCGACGCCGACACCGGCGGCCGTGATCGGGCTCGATCTCATCTCCGAGACGAACCGTTGCAGGGCTTTCGACCTGCTCAGTCCGGCAGTCTGCGCGGCCGTGGTGGCCGCGGTTTCCCACTCCAGCAAGCGCCGGCGGGTGACCAGACGGACAACGGTGAGACCAATCGCATGGGCCGTGTCGACCGCGTGAAACGCCAGGAACATGACACCGAGCACTATCTGCGCCAGCGCCACCGTGGCATCCCGCCACAGATTGCGGAGAAACACCGGGGCCGACTGCGCCTTCGTCGGGCCAATCAGCAGCCGCGCCGCAACCGGCAGCAGTTGTGACGCGAGCACGCCAATGACTGCCGTCGTCCAAAACCATTGGGAACCGGGCAGCAAAGTCCATCCGGCTACCGCAAGGATCAGCAGCATCGGTGCGACGAGGCTGCGCCGGAGGTTGTCCAGGATCTTCCACCGGCCGATGAGCGGAAGCGTATTGCGCTTCAATCCCCGTCGCGACGGCACGAACGGAAACAGCCACGACAAGATCTGCCAGTCGCCGCGGATCCAGCGATGCTGCCGGCGCGCGTGGGTAAGCACGCTCGAGGGGTATTCGTCGACGAGCTCCACGTCGGACACGAGCGCGACGCGTGCGTGCAAGCCCTCGAACAGATCGTGGGAAAGCAGCGCGTTCTCGGGTACCGAGTCTTCGAGGGCCGCGGTGAATGCGTCCACGTCGTACAACCCTTTGCCTGTGAAGATGCCCTCGTTGAACAGATCCTGGTAGGTGTCGGACACGGCCGTCGTATAGGGATCGACACCGGTATTACCGGCGTACAGCCGCGCAAAGAGCGAGCCGGCCGCGCTCATGAACGTCACGCTGATCCGCGGCTGGAGGATGCCGTAGCCCTCCACCACTCGGCCGAGTGTCGCGTCGAACCGCGCCTGGTTCAGCGGATGCATGATGATGCCAATCAGCTCCCGCGCCGCATCGCGCGGAAGCGCGGTATCGGTATCGAGCGTGATGCAGTAGCGAACGCTGCCCAGGATCGAGAGGTCGCCCATCTGGACGGCGAAGCTCGTATCCGTGGCGCCGCGCAGCAGGCGGTTGAACTCCTCGATCTTGCCGCGCTTGCGCTCCCACCCCATCCACCGCCCCTCGGCCGGGTTCCATTGACGCAGGCGATGGAAGAGAAAGAACCGGTCGGCACGGCCCTGGCCGTGTTTTTCGTTCAGCGCCGCGATACCTGCGCGCGCCGCTTCCAGAATCGCGTCATCCTGAGGGAGTGTCTCCGTCGCCGCATCGCGAAAGTCGCTGAGCACGGCGAAGTGAATGTGCGGGTCGACGTTGCCCAGCGCTTGGACCTCGAGGTGGGCAAGAAGATTCGCCACGTCGACGGCGCTATCGAGCATCGTCGGCACGATCACCATCGTGCGAGCATGGGGCGGTACTTGCTCGAGCTTCAGCCGCGGCAGACGTCGCGGCGGGATCAGATCGCTGATGATGCGCTGCAGGATCTGGATGGTCAGCTCGCTCGCAGGGACGGCCGTGAGGAGGGCGACTACTGCCAGAGCCATGCCCCGCCAGCCGCGCACGTACGCGTAGGCGATGGCGCCGCCCACGAGCGCCGCGGTCCCGAGCGCGATGGTGCCGAGGTAAGCAGGTGTCGCATAGCGGAAGACGAACCGACGAACGCGCTCGTTGACGGTGGGAACCGAGGCGACGCTCTTTTCGAACTCGCGGCGGCCGGCGCCGATCAGGTGGTAGCCGACGTGCGTGTCGCGGGCGTCGGGTCTCCGCGTACCGACTTGTCGTGCGCGTTCGACCGCCTTCAGCGCCACGCGCAGCTGGCTGTCGCCCGTCGGATCGGCCACTTCCTCCACAGCGTGGCGGTAGCGATCGCGACTGGCGAAGTCCATGCGGCCGTACACGGCTGCAGGATCACGCTGCAACACCTGTTCAACGAGGCTGACGCTCTCGAAGAACTCGCTCCAGTCGAAGGAGGAGATCAGCCGCAGGCTGCCCACGAGGTTCGCCATCGTGGCCTGCTCGGCAGCCTGATAGCGTCCTTCAGCGCGAATGGCGTCCTCGACGGTTTCTCCACGCGCTGACAGGGCCACATCGAGCTCGCGCCGCAATGCGGCGGCCCTCGCACCATATTCACGAGAGCGCTGCAGCAGTCGGACGACGAACGCAGGATGAGGCGCGGCCGGCAGTCCCACCGGTGACGGTGCGCCAGCATCTAGTCCGCGGGTCACCCGATCGGCCTGCTGCTGATGGGCTCGGCTGTTGGCCAGCATGCTGGCGCGAACCCGCAGGTGTTCGATGAGGGCGAGCTTCAGCGCGCTCGGCCACGCCCACAGCTCGCCGATCGTCAATGGCGTGATCGACTGGAACGCGGTGATGAACCGGTCCAGCCGCTGCGCGTCCAGGCTTCCGGCGCTGCAACGGATCAGCTCGAGGGCGAGCGCATACACGCGCGGCAGCCCGGCAAACTCGTCGGTCGCAATTGTTGGCAGGCGGCGGAAGAACGATGACGGCAGATCGTGGTGGATGTCCCGCGTCGCCGCCGAAATGATATGAAAATTGTCGAGCAGCCATTCAGCGGCTGGTGAGACGCTTTCGCGGCGCGCGTCGTCGGCCAATGCCCTATAGACATCGCGCAGCACTCGCGCGTCGTGGTTGAGGCGGCGCAGATGTCGGCCGCTACTTCCCCGGCGTCGACGTGCGAGAGATAGGAGGGCAGCGAGCCGACGCGCGTGCTCCTCCAAAAGTTCGATGCTCAGCAGTTCGAGGCCGCCGCCTGACAACGATCGAGGGGCGGTGGATCTCTCCTGCACTCCGTTAAGGCCTCCAGTCGGTGATCTTCTCTGCTCGCCGCGACGTAGAAGCCATCGTATAACGACCAGAGGCTCTACTTGTGATCGCTTCGGATCCTAGAGTCGATCTGATTTTGCGAACCCCCTGACATCGCAGGGCCGGCCGCGTGAGCGTATCATCAGCCCATGCTGGCAAGGTCCGCGATCTGCCTTCTCATGGCCAGCGTGCTCGTTTCCTCGGTCGCGCATGGCACGAATCCGACTCCGGACGGGAAGATCGCATTGGCGCGGCTGCGCTGGACGTCTGGTCTCGATGGCAGGCGCTCCGGTGGCTTTGGTTCGGCCTGGAATCACGACTACCCCCGAGCTGAGCAGCATTTATCCCTGATCATCCAGGACATCACGCTCACCCCCATTCGCACTGACGCCGCTGTCGTTCTCGGGCTCGACGATCCCGATCTCTTCAACCATCCAATCGTGATGATGTGGGAGCCCGGGTTCTGGAACCTGACCGATCGCGAAGCCGAATCGTTCCGCCGCTACCTCTTGAAGGGGGGATTTGCGATCTTTGAAGACTTCGACGGTCCTCAGCAGTGGCAGGTGTTCGAATCGCAGATGCAGCGCGTGCTCCCCGACGGTCGCCTGGTACGACTCGACAAGTCGCACTCGATTTTCGATTCGTTCTTTCGCATCAAGGACATCGACGCCATCGTCCATCCCATGTCGGGCATCCGTCCGAGTTACCACGGGATCTTCGAAGACAACGATCCTGCGAAGCGACTGATGGTCATTGCCAACTTCGACAACGACGTGCCCGAGTACTGGGAGTGGTCAGGCCAGGGAGTGTTCCCGTTCGACACGTCGAGTGAGGCCTACAAGCTAGGCGTCAACTACGTCATTTATGGCCTGACCCACTGACGTCGCGCTCGATCGCTGCTGGTGTCCCGGCCGTTACACCATCACGCCAATGCGGCTTTGAACAGCACGAGCAATCGAGCCCATGCGCGCTCTGCTTGCTTCTCGTTGTAGACAGCCGAGTCCGGCGGGCACCACCCGTGTGCCGCACCGGCGTAGACTTCAATCTCCGCCGGCAGCTTCGCCTTAGCAAACTCCTCGCGCAGCACGTTCTTGGCGTCCGGCTCTTTCTGGTCATCGTTTTCGGCGACCGCGAACAGGAACTGCGCCTTCATCGTCGGAATGAGCAGGTGCGGGCTGTCCGGCGCTTTGGTGACCAACCCGCCGCCGTGGAACGACGCGCCAGCGCCGATTCGATCGGGAGCGGCCGCAGCCGTTCGCATCACGATCGGTCCACCCATGCAGTAACCAGTCGTGCCGATCTTGCGCTTCTTGTCAACGGCCGCCTGGCTGTCAAGGAAGCCGACAAACGCCTTCGCGTCGGTCACGTGGGTCGTCGCGCTCAGTCCCTTGGCCAGCGGCATGACGATGTCGCGCGTGGCCTGATCGGCGAAGCTCGCCCCCGCTGGCACGACCGGAGCTTTTTTCTGGCGATAGAAGGGATTGACCACCAGCACGGCGTATCCGGATTCGGCCAGCCGTTTCCCCATCTGCCGGAATGCGGGTCGCAGGCCCAGGATGTCCGGCCAGACGAGCACCCCTGCGGTTGCGCCGCTGGCAGGGTGCACGAAGTAGCTGTCCGCCACGCCGTCGGGGGTCTTCACGTCAACGTCCGACTCTTTGACAGCCTGCGCGTCAGCCGCGCGCGGCAGCATGACGGCGACTCCGGCGCCGACGGAGGCCGCGGCGAATTGACGCCGCGTCAACGGCGGGAAGCGCATGTAGTTTGCCAGGTCCTCTTCGAAATGTTCGTCGCACATGCGAAGGTCTCCTTGTAGGAAGGGTTGGTAACGCGGGTGAGTATAGCGACGTTGGGCCCTACAATTGAACGTCGCTGGTTTTCATCGTGGTCGACCTCGCGCCCGGTATCCAGATACTGGAGCGACGGTCGAATCGAGAAGCTCCGCAGCGCGCTCAGTCTGGCGGCGGCCGCCCTATTCGCCAACGAGAGTCCCGTCAGGAGCGATCATGAAGTCTTCAGTCAGCGGCACGAAATGCGCGCCAACCTCCGTCATCAATTGACGCCATCACCCGAATCGCTCCGTTCGGCTTGTCATCCCACACTACCTGAACATCGCCCTGATACGAGCGCCCGCTTTCGCCGGTCGCCTCGAAGCGTCGAGACTGGCCCACTGCGCGGCACAACTCGCGATAGGATCGCTCCCGCCATGGCAGGAGTTGAGCGTGCAATATTCTTTGCGCCTCGATCTTGTTCATGGCAGGTTGTCGGACGTTGCGTCAGCTACTGATTCCTGCAGATGGAAGTTGTGATTGGGAAATACTGCCTTTCAAGCGCCAGATCAAGGTAGCACTCGACATCTACGAAAGCGATAAAATGCGCGCCACAGGGGGGTCGCCATGCGCCATTCTCTGCTCGTGCTCGTGATGCTCGGCTGCCTGCCGGGCGTGGTCCATGTCCAACCACAACCGGTAACGGACCACTACTTTACGACCACCGACGGCATGAAACTTCACTACGCGAAGCTCGGGACGACGGGGTCGCCGGTGATCCTCATTCATGGTTCCGGCGGCTCGGCGCGAACGTGGCTCGAGAATGGCGTCGCGCAGGCGCTCGCAAAAACTCACGTCGTGATCGTGGCCAACATGCGCGGGCACGGGCTGAGCCAGGGTCCGCGGGACGGCGACATGCCGCTCGACGTCATCGAGCTCATGGATCATCTGAAGATCGATCGCGCGCACATCCATGGCTTCTCGATGGGGGGAGCGATTCTCGCGCAACTCATGGCGCGTGTCCCCCAACGGATTATTACGGCGGCCTTTGGCGGCTCAGGCGTCCGTGAGCCCGAAGAACTGGCGGCAAAGATCCCGCCAGACGCTACGGGGAGCGATCCGGACACTGCAAAGATTCGAGCGCTGTATACGCAGCGACAAACCGAGCGCGCGAAGTTGGACGAAGAACAGAAGAAGCAGGGACTCACCGGACCGAAACCCGGCGCCCGGCCCGGTCCCGGTCGAACCGAACTCGACCTCACGACGATCGGTTTTCCTGTGCTGGCAATCGTGGGAGAGTTCGACACTCCCAACACCCGCACACATCGGTTATGGCGTGAGCTGAAGAATTTCCAGATGATCCGGCTCCCCGGGAAAGAGCACTTGACCTCGGTCTATCCGGGCACCATACCGAAAGAGTACGTCGACGGCCTCCTTCGCTTCATCACGGCAAACGACGTCGCCGCGCCGACAACGACGCGCCAGTAACTCTCGGCACCCGGCGTCTGGGCGACACCGCCTCACTGCCGGCTTGTTCACGGGTTGATTTGAGCGGTCGAAAGCTTGTCGACCTCTTTCACGAAGTGGGCGAAGAACCTTGCAATACGTTCGAGGCCTGGTGTGGAAATCGCGGCGAGCGTTTCGCCGGTCGTGTGATACAGCGGCGGCGCCTGCATGATGGTGAGTTTGGCCCCCTTGATCGCCGCGTAGCCTCCGGTTTCGCCGCTCTGCATGCGGGAGCGATCGGAGACGAAGTTCACGCCGTAACGCCGCACGCCCTCGTCGATTAAGCGGTCGAGAGATGGCGAGCCGTTAGTGATACCCGCCGTGATTGGCGCCTCGCCGGAATCTGCGATCGCTTCGCGGTACCCGTCGGGCGCGACGGTGCGGGAAGGCGAGAAGTTGCGCTGCGCCACGTGCTCGATGTTGATCATCATCACCGCCTTGGCCGCAAGTGCGGGATTGGCGTCGACGAACCCGCGTGGCCCGTTGATGCCCGGACTGTGATGCCCGGCGCTGGCCACGAACACCAGCGTGCGCCGCGGACGCTGCTCTGGTTTGGCGAAGTGCCGGGCCAGGGCGATGAGCACGGCCAGCCCGTCCCCATTGTCGCCAGCGCCGTCGAACCAGCCGTCATAGTGCGCGTTGAGGACAACCACCTCGTCCGAGTCGCGGCCCGAAATCACGGCGATGGCATTTTCGGCCTTCAGATCACGGCGCGATTCAGTCTTGAGGGTGATGGTGGCACGGAGCTTCTCGGCGATTCGCAAGGCCGTCGCTTTCTCCAGCACGTTCTCGAGAAAGTGGCCGTCGTGTCCGCCGATGTTGACGCACGGACCTCCACAGTTACTGAAGTCGCGCGCCCGCTCGTTGCCAGGCTGGCGCAAGACATTGAACACGGCGACCGCGCCGCGCTTGATGAGCGCCTGCGCCTGCGGCACGACGGTGTCGCGCTCGAAGACCATGTGCGCCTGAGGCACCACCAGTTGGACGGCGATCTTGCCCGTCACATCCAGGTGATCGACGACGGCGGGACTGCCGTTGCCGACGTAGACCAGCGGCGCAGTCAGTGTGTCGCCGACAATCTCTGACGGTGCCAGCGGCATCGCCGAATCGAGGACCACATCGCCGCTGCCCGCACCAAACGCCGGATCGCCCAGGATCTTCACTTCCCACGAAAGCGGCAGCCAGAACGAGGTCTTGGCGTCCTGCGCGATCGGCTGCAGCTTGACGTCGGTGATCCCCGCACGGCGGAAGGCGTCTGCCGCCCATCTTGCGGTCCTGGCACCGGAAGGAAACCCTGCGATCCGCCCCCACAACTGGCCCGAACCGATCTCGCGCGTTTTTTGGCTCTCCGTCGCGATGCCCACAATCTGCTCGAGATCGGCGCGAATCACGGCTGCCTGAAGTTCGGGGAGGGCGGGTTCGTCCGGTGGCACGGTCACTGGTCTGGGTCCACGCGCGCCGGTCACGACCGCCGGCAAGGATCCGGGCCTCGGCGGCAGCGGCAGACCAAACCACGCTGATGTGTCGGAACTGGGCGTGGCGCCACGAGACTGCGCATGACCGCTGCCTTCGGCGCTTGCAACCGCCGATCTCGACGCAGACGGTGCCGCGGCGAACAGGAGTGCCGCGGTGATCAGGCAACGCGGAGCGCGGTGGCGGACGTCCATGCGCGGATTATGACGCCAGCGGCACCTTTACTTGTTGGTCTGTCCCGAGCGCCACCATCGAACGGACTGAGCAATCGCGCAATCCCCAATCGCGCGATCGCCCAATCACCCAATTCTGTTAGAAGCTGACGCGTGCGGCCAACTGGAACGCGCGTGCACCGCCCGAGCCAAACGTCTGCCCGACGCGCTGATTGGGTTGGCCAAACGCCGCCGGCACCCCCAAGTTGTAATTGAAGTTGGTGACGTTCGAGACGTTGAAGATGTTGAACGCTTCGACAATCACACGAACCTGGGTCTCGCCGCCGACCCTGAACGCCTTCGAGAACCGGACGTCCTGCGACGAGAAGATGTCGCCGAGCTGGTAGTCGGCCGGCAAGCTCAGCACCGGATAGCGCTGGTTCGGGACCGCACCGGCGGCCCCCGCCGGGGTCAGCGTTCCGGCAATGCGTGTGTTGTATTCCTGCACCAGTTCTTCGAGATCGCTGTTGCTCAGAAAGTCGGAATAACCTCGGCCCAGAACGCCGAGCAGCGGCGTAGTCCCGCCCGTGGTGATGTTGGTGCCGGCATTGTTGACGCCAGCGATGAACGGAGCGACCGGCGGACGACTCTGCAAACGCGGACAGCACCGAGATTTGGACGTCCCACGGCAGATCGAACACTGCCGACACGTTCAGGTTGTGGCGCGGCAGATCGGGACCGTAGGTGGCGAAAGTAATCATCGAGGTTCTGGGTGATGTCGCCGATGCTGTCGCTGAACTGCAGTGCATAGGAACCCGACAGCATGTAGTTGGTTGCTCAGCCGCTTGTCAGCTTTCACCAGCAGGCCCTTGTATTCGGCCGTGGCGCCCGGCCACCAGAAGTTCATCGCTCCTGACGAGCACTGTGCGGCCGGATCGTTGGCCTGCGCGGCAGTGCAACGCGGAATCAGCGGTCCCGCAATCGAATCGAACTTGTTGAAGTCGACGCTGGCGCCGAAGAAGCCGCCGGGCGTGCCGTGGAGCATCTTGCGGTAGACCACATCCGCCTGCAGCATCACGTCGCCGCCCATTTCGCGCTGGAACCCGAGGTTGAAATGTTGCGCCGACGTGGTCGGGAACTCACGCGGATACATGGCACCGAGCGCCGTCGCCTGCTTCGAGAGCAGAATCTGCGCCTGATCGCCGGTTCCCGGGTACTTGGCGTCCTGCTGCGCCCGGAGCGTAGGCAGCATCTGGAGGAACGCCCCGTAGGAAGCGCAGCGCGCTCGAAGATACTGCGCTGGTAAAGGGTTGGCCAGTGAGCGGGTTGATGACCGCATTGTTGAAAATGAACTGGCGGCCCGATCCGCCGATCACCGCCCGCTCCCCGAGTCGCCACCACCCGAGCTGCGTGTCGTAGAAGATCCCGGCCCCGCCGCGAATCACCGTCGGCTTCTCGCTCGCCCACCGACCAGGCGAAACCCGCCGCGGGCGAGAAGTTCTTGAAGTTTTTCTCGGTTGGGCCCAGGTCGTTGCCGTAGATCGGTGCGAGGTAGGCCGGCTTCGCGAGATCGTGATTGAGCACGTTGGACTCGTGCTGCCAGCCCAGGCCAAAGTTCAGCGTGAGGTTTGACCTCACCTGCCAGCTGTCTTGCACGTAGAGGTGGTAGCGATTGTTGTGTCGTGCGTCATCGAGGTTGTACGACGGCTGCGAGCGATCGCCAATGCCAAGGATGAAGGTCACGACCGGAAGCTTCAGCAGATCCGCCTGGTTGTGAATTTTCCCATCTGGCAGACCGAACACGGCGGGCAGCGCGGGATTGATCCCGGCGAGGAATTCCGGCGACAAGAGATAGACACGAGCCGGATCGAAGAAGCCCCAGTACCCCGTCAGATCGCTGGGTTCAAACGTCCCGCCGAACTTCACCGAGTGCCGGCCCTTGTACCAGGTGGTGTGATTGGAAATCGGGAAGCGATGGATGTCGCGGCCTTGCGGTGAATTGAAGTTGTTCCCCAACTGAAAGTTCACCGAGTTGAGCATGAAGATTTCCGGGCCGCCAGACCCGGCGCAGTTGCCGTTGATGTCCCCCTCGCATGGCGCTGGAATGTTCCGGTTCTTCCAATACATGTAGGAAAAACGGAAGTCGTTGACCAGTGTCGGGCTGATCACGCTGGTGACGCCAAGCAGGGCTTGATGGACGTCGTTCTTGTTCGAGACGAAGTTGGACGGCGGCACCGGCGTGCCAAACGGCCCGCTGTTGCTGTTGTCGTCGTACGAATAGCGCACGAACAGGGTGTGGTTGTCCTTCAGGCGGAAGTCCGTGCGCGCGCTCACCTGATTGCCCTTGTACGGCGCCGGCGCCAGCGTGCTGAAGCCCGACACCGACGGCAAGTCCGGTTGCACCACGTAAATGCCTTTCTGATCCGTCCACTCGTAGCTGCCGAAGAAGTGGACCTGGTCTCGTTTGATCGGCCCGCCCAGCACGAAGCCCGCCTGCTTGCGCGAAAACTCGGGATCGTCGGTGAGCGTGGTGCGAACGAGACTGGGATACGACGCGAGGCCCTCATCGCGGTAGTAGAGATATCCTGACCCGCGGAGATCGTTCGTGCCCGAGCGCGTGACGACGTTGATGGCGCCAAAGGCCGCGATGCCCGTCGACAGATCGAAGTTCACTGTCGAAATTTGAAACTCCTGGACAATCTCCTGCGAGAAGTTCTGCCCTGGCCCGCCCTCCACCGGGTTGCGGATGTTGCCGCCATCGATGGTAATCGCCGTGCGCGATGCCGGCCCGCCCAGCACCGAGACGTTGAACTGGGCGTTGAACTGCGCCGGGTTTCCCAGAGCGACGGTGACACCGGGCTGCAGCGCCGCGAGATTCATGAAGCTGCGGCCGTTGAGCGGCAGGTTCTCGATCTGATTGCGATCCACGACGCCCTGCACCCGATTCGAGGCGAGATCGACCGAGGTGGTGACGCCGGTGACCGTGACGGTCTCCGTTCGCGCCCCCAACTCGAGTCCCACCTTGACCGTGGTCGTCGAACCCGTGATGACCTCGGCCGGGGTCGAGATCGGTTGAAAGCCGGTGGCGACGACGACCACGTCGTAGCTGCCGGCGGCAAGCGACGGCATCGAGAAGTTGCCGTTCGCGTCCGTCTGCACGACGCGCGCTGCGCCAGTGCCGCGGTTCGTGACGGTGACCGTCGCATTGGGTAAAACCGCGCCCACCTGATCGGTCACGGTGCCGGCAATAGTGCCGGTGGGCACTTGCGCCGCTAGTGGAGCCGAAAGCGATACGACAAACGCGCACAGCAGAACGACTCGAGCCATGTGACCTCCGTAACGCCAGTTAGCTACAGGGTTAGGGCTTGCTCAACTTGGGGGGAGCATATACCCGGAATGCACCACGGAATCAATCCTCTTCACACCTGACCCCGCCCGCCGGGTCAGAACGGGCTGCGCAGGAACCGGATGAGCGCCGAGCTGAACGCGGCGCCGCCGACGTCGGAGAACGTCCAGACGAGCGTCGCATCGTCGAAGTGCCAGGTGACGCAGAGCAATCTCAGGAGCCCCCCCTGCGGCGGGATGGTCGAGAATCGCGCCTCGGGCGGGTTCAGTCGCCCGCTACTCCTCCTCACCCGCCGGACCGCCGCCAGCCCGGACGACGTCCTCCTGACGCACTTTGTCGATGTTGAACTTCTCGGCGCTTGCCGTGATCTTGTCGAAGGCCTGATCGAAATCGATCATCGGCGCCTTCGCAAAGCGCGTGTAGTTGACACGTGACACGACGAACGAGCGCAGGTACGGACTCGTGAGTCCTTTTTTCTTCAGCTTTTCGACCGCGACACTGACCGCGTCGTCCAGTTTCAGTACTCTCTTCCCGCGCCGCTCCCGCTCCTTGAGCGCCTGTTCGATTGGGACCTCGAGAAAGTCGTCGGTCTTGCGCAAGATCGATTGATAGGCGCCGCCGCTCAGGCGCGGCCGTGCCTCGTAGCCGACGCCGAGCGTCAGATACGGCGCTTGCTCGAACTCGAACGCGAAGCTGGCTTCGGTCGCGTCGCTCTTCCCGGCGAGCGCGCGCGCCATGCGGATTGTCTCCAACGATTTCTCGCGCAGGTTGTGCGCTTTCTCAGTGTTCAAGGCGAGGATCTTGAACGCGATCGCGGCGTCCGGCACCAGCAGCGCGACGACGGCACGATACCCGAGTTTTTTCAATGCTTGGAGCCGGTGGTTGCCGTTCGGCGTCCAGTAGCCTTCGTTTCCGTCTCCACGAACGACGATGATGGGATCGAGGAACATGCCAAGCTTTTCGATCACGCCCATCAGGCGTTTGACATGCGGGTCCGACGGATCGCGTTGATAGGGCGTGGGCGCAACCCGATCGATGGGCAACGACACCAGGAGCAGCGGCTGCCCGCCCACTGGATCGAGATAGCGCGCGAGCACCGCGCCCTCGCCCTTCTCGACGACGCGGGCAAGCGCGTCGAGGTCGGCGGAGGCGACAGCGGTCTCAGATGCCGAAAGGCCCTTCGAAAGAGCCGCGACTTTCTTGCGACGAGTAGCAGGTTTTCTAGGCGGCAAGCGCCATTACCTTATCCTCGCTGGGCTGTGGAACTCCAGACAGCTCATCGGCTTTGGCTAACGCTCCAGATTTTGACGCGGGATGGAGGTTTTGCGGATACCTTGAGTCTCGCGCGGTAACTGGGGTCGACCGTCTCCCTTGCGACCGATCACTTCCTCCAGCTGGGACAGAGATCCGATCGGGCGGCGGGCTCAGCCCCTTTCACAATATCTGGGCCCGTCATCCGTCTAATGCAGTGGGGTGAACCGAGGGCTGCGCCGCAGCGGATGCCACCAGACTCAGACCAGCAGATCGCCCGCGTCGTCGAGCGCGAGCAATCGCGCCTGCGCAAGTTCATCCGCCGCCGCGTGCCCGATCCGCGGGATGTCGAGGACATCGCGCAGGAGGTTTTTGCCGAGCTCGTGGAAGCGAACCGCCGATTGATGCCGATCGACCACGTCGCCGGCTGGCTGTTCCGCGTCGCGCGGAACCGCATCACCGATCTGTTCCGGAAGAAGCAGCCGGAGCGGTTCAGCGACACGACGATCGTCACCGACGATGGCGAGGTGCTGCGAATGGAAGACCTGCTGCCGGCTGCAGACGCCGGGCCGGAGGCACTGTATGCGCGCCGCGTGCTGGTCGCGGAGTTCGAGCGGGCCTTGAAGGAGCTGCCCGAGGAGCAACGCCGTGTGTTCGTGGCACATGAGATCGAGGGACACAGCTTCAAGCAGATCGCCGCCGACACCGACGTGAACGTGAACACGCTGCTGTCGCGCAAGCGGTATGCCGTGCTCCATCTGCGCGAGCGGCTGCAGCAGGCGTTCGACGAATTCGAGAAAACGCGAGGAACGTAAACATGGATGTCAACGACGAGGTGCGGCAGACCGTCGCCAAGGAAGTGAGCCAGGCCGTCGCCAAAACGGTAGCCAAAGGCGTCGCGCTCTTCACAGGGTTCGTCGTCTTCATTGTCGTCGGTGGATTCGTCGTGCGGCTGCTGTGGAACTGGCTGCTGCCGCCGATCTTTGGCCTGCGCGAAATCACATTCTGGCAGGCGCTCGGGCTGCTCGCGCTGTGCCGAATCCTGTTCGGCGGATTCGGCCGCGGCGGTTCCCACGCCGGCTCCCGTCGCGCCCGCCGGGAATGGTGGCGGGAGCGCGATTCGGCTCGATCAGTGTCTGGGTGTACACAGAAGGGACCACAATCGTGACACACACCGACGGCTCGACTCCACTCACCACAATGCGTCTCTGGCCAGGGATTCTCTTCGCGGGTTTGATCCTGCCAGTCAGACTGCTCGTGCCCATCGTCTGGCCTGACGGCCTGGCCTTCGCAGTCATCGGCGCCGTCGTCTGCGGGTTGGCGGTCATGCTGTGGTGGCCGCTGGTCAGCCGGGCGCCACGGGCGGAGCGCTGGGGCGGGCTGGCCCTGATGATCGCGGCCCTGGCGGCGACGTGGGCACTCGCTCACCCGTCGATTTCAACCGGCGCCATGGGGATGCTGGTGCCTCTGCTGGCCGTCCCCGTCCTTGGTTTCGCCTTCGGCATCTGGGCCTGGGCGAGCCGCCGTATTTCAGGCGCAGCACGGCCCGCGTCGATGGCCGCGACCATCGTCCTCGCATGCGGAGTGTGGACGCTTGTGCGCACCGACGGCATGACGAGCAGCTGGATCGGCTCGGACTTCCACTGGCGCTGGACCCCCACCGCCGAGGAGCGGCTGCTGGCCAGCACCGGCGCCATGCCTTACGCTACCGCGCAAGACGCGGTGACGGCGGTGCCAACGACGGCGCCCGTCGCGGACGCGCCACCCGAGCGGCCGGCGGAGAGCGTCGACGCGGCTGCGGAGCTGAGACGAGAGCCCGCCGTGATCGACCCGAAAACCGCTCGAGCCGCCGGTCCGACGTCGGTCGGGTTCACATGGCCGGGATTTCGTGGCCCGGCACGCGACAGTGTCATTCGCGGCGTGCGCATCGAGACCGACTGGTCCAGGACGCCTCCCACCCCGCTCTGGCGTCGGCCGATCGGCCCTGGCTGGTCGTCGTTTGCTGTGAGCAGCGAGTTGCTCTATACGCAGGAGCAGCGCGGAGAAGAGGAAATCGTCGCCGCTTACAGGCTCTCGACTGGCGAGCCGGTCTGGGCGCATCGCGACTCGGTCCGCTTTTGGGAATCGAACGGCGGCGCGGGTCCTCGGGCGACGCCGACGCTCGACCGCGGCCGCATATACGCGTTCGGGGCGACCGGCATCCTGAATGCGCTCGACGCTCGGAACGGCGCCGCCATCTGGTCGCGCAACGTGGCGACCGACGCCGATGTGAAGATCCCAGACTGGGGCTTTGCCTCCTCTCCGCTTCGATTCGGGGACCTCGTCATCGTTGCCGCGGCCGGCAAGCTGGTCGCGTATGATGCCGCGACCGGCGCGCCCCGCTGGTCCGGCCCGGATGGTGGGCCGGGCTACAGCTCGCCGCACCTCCTGACGATCCACAGTGTGCCGCAGATACTGCTTCTGACCGGACGCGGCGCGACGAGCGTCGCGCCGGCCGATGGAGCGCAGCTCTGGGAGCTTGCGGTGCCCTCGGGCGCGCTGGCAGCGACGATCGTTCAGCCGGCGCTGACCGCGGATGGCGACGTGCTCGTCGGCGACGGCCAGGCCAGTAGCATGCGGCGCTTCGCGATCACGAACGGGCCGGGCGGCTGGACGGTTGCCGAACGTTGGAAGACGACTGGGCTGAAGCCGCTCTTCAACGACTTCGTCGTGCACGAAGGCCATGCGTACGGTTTCGACGGCACGATCCTCGCGTGCATCGATCTGGAAGACGGCAGCCGCAAATGGAAAGGTGGCCGGTACGGCAACGGGCAGCTCGTGCTGCTCGCCGACCAGAATCTGTTGCTCGTAACGTCCGAGGAAGGCGAGCTGGCGCTCGTCAGCGCGACGCCGGACGGGTTCAGGGAGCTTGCGCGGGTTGCGGCGATCGAAGGCAAGACCTGGAACCATCCGGCGCTGGCCGGCGACGTGCTGCTGGTGCGCAATGGCGAGGAGATGGCGGCGTTTCGGCTTGCGCGAGCGGCAAGGCCGTAGAGTTGCCCCCGTGACTCTGTCTCGCCGGCTGTCGCTGATCTCGACCTGCTGTCTGCTGTCGTTCGTGTTCCTCACGGCCTCAGGGACCACGATCGACATCGTCACGCCCATGCCTGCGCCCGAATGGGCCCGGCTCCAGCGGCGGATTCTCGCCGACACGGCACCGGCGGTGAAGGCCTTCTATTCGAAGTATTACGACGAGCGCGGCTACTTCCGGCACTTCGTCCGCTGGGGCGCCAACGACGGCCCCGATGATGCCTTCGAGAACACTGCCGGGTGGCCGGAGCTGCATGCGCTCGGCGGCAGCGACGAGATCCTCCAGCTGCATCTGAAATCGTGGGAGGGCATGCTGCGCCAGTTCACCGAGGCGAAGACGGTCGACGTGCCGGTCGGCCGCCAGGGCATGTACTACAAGGACTTCTCGGTGCAGTCCGACTGGATGCATCACGGCGAGGCGCTCCGCACCTTCAACGTAATGGCGCTATCAGTGCCGACGCTGCCGGCTTACCAAAAGCGCGCGCGGGCCTTTGCGGCGATGTACATGGGCGAGGATCGCGAAGCGCCAAACTACGATGCCGGGCGCAAGATCATCAGATCGATGATCAACGGCAGCCGCGGGCCGATGCTTCGCAAGGCGACGTCGCTCGACTGGGTCGGCGATCCGTTCGACGTCTCGAAGTTCGTGGCGCTGCACGGCGAAAACAGCTACGAGCAATTCCTCGCCCACTACCGGGAATACACCGACGTCGTCGGCGATCACTTCCTCAATCTCGTCGCCACCACGCTGCCGATCAACGCCTATCTGATCGACAACGAGCCCAAGTACAAGCAGTGGCTCGTCGACTACATGGACGCGTGGCTGGCCCGGATGAAGCAGAACGGCGGCATCCTCCCGAGCTACGTGGCGCTCGACGGCACGATCGGCGGGCCCGGGAAGACGTGGTGGAACAACGCCTACGGCTGGGGCTTCAGTCCGGTGAATCCCGTAACCGGTCAACGCGAGGATCGGAACCGAATCCCGCGCGCCACGGTCGGCTTCGCCAACGCGCTGCTGGTGACCGGCGATCAGAAATACCCCGATGCGTGGCGCGCGATGATCGACGCGGTCAACGCTCACGCGCGCACCGTCGATGGACGCACCGATACCCGTCGATGCGCGGCGACGCCGGCTGGTATGGCTGGAGCAGCGCGCCGTGGAACGTCGGCGCGCTCGAGTTGTGGTACTGGTCGATGAAGCCCGAGGATCGGCCCCGCATCGGGCGTCATCCCTGGGTTGACTATCTCGAGGGCCGGAACCCTGGTTATCCCGAGATCGTGTTGAAGCGCGATCTCGACAGCATCCCCCAACGAATCGCAGCGATGCAGAGGGACGTCCTGACGCCCGAGACCAGGCTCGCCGACAACGCCATGGACTTCAACCCTGCGGCCGTCGGCGGATTGGTGCAGCTAATGTGGGGCGCGCTGGTTCCCGGGCGAGAGGGCAGCCTGCTGAGCGCGCGACTGCGCTATTTCGATCCCGTTCGCCGCCGCGCCGGCGTGCCCGAGGATGTCGCGGCACTCGTGTCGGCGATTGCACACGATCGCACGGCCGTTACGCTGGTGAACGTAAGCCCGACGGATCGACGGACGGTGGTCGTGCAGGGCGGCGGCTACGGCGAGCATCAGATCGTATCGGCCGACGTGAACGGGCGGACTACGCCGATCGACGCCCGCGATTTTACCGTGCAGCTCGCGCCGGGCGCTGGGGCGACGCTGACGCTGACGATGAAGCGTTACGCGCATCAGCCGACGGCGAAACGTCCCTGGGATCGATAGCCTCCGATCTGAACTTCGCGCGGATCTGGCAAGCGGCCGACAAGATCGTCTATTCCAAATCGCTGGAGATCGTCTCAACACCGAAGACGCGTCTCGAGCGGGAATTCGACCCGCAGGTGGTTCGCGACCTGAAGGCTCAATTGCCTCACGATGTTTCGGTGGGTGGCTCTCCCTGTCGCACTACCGCAACCCTGATCGCGATCAGAACGGGCTGATGGCCGCCCTGACTTCCACCACGACCTGCCAAGCCGAGGCGAGATGAAACCAGAGTCGGCGGACACTGCGCATCGCCCGCTCTCCCCTCCACACGGAAGAGCTGGATGGACAGCGCTCAGGGTCACCCGACTCATCCCACCGCGCTTGACCCACGCCTCCTTCGAGAGCATGGTTATGAGCGCGCGTTTCGATGTGGTGAATCGCCTGCCAGGCGTGACCACACGCCATGAACCGACGACGTGCCGGATCTGACGAACGCGCCCGTGCCTTTTCGGGAGGTCCAACGAGCAGATAGGAGGCTGACATGCAGGTTCTTGATTGGCGCCGCTCCTCGCTCATGGCGATCGGCATTGTGTTGGTAGTCGGCACCTCGGCGATCGCTCAGTCAGGGCTCGCGGATATCCGCGGCACGGTGGTGGATGACAGTAGTGCCGTGCTGCCGGGTGTGACCGTGACGGCCACGCACGTCGAGACCGGCACAAGCCGCACAGCGGTCACGTCCACGACCGGCGTCTTTCTCATGCCGGCCCTCCAGGTTGGCAAATACAAGCTGCAGCTCGAACTGGCCGGGTTTAATACCGTCATCCAGGACAACCTGCTCCTCGAGGTCGGCCAGTCGGCGACGCTGAGCTTCACGATGAAGATCGCCACGCTGCAGGAGACCGTCACGGTGGCAGGGGAATCGCCGCTCGTGGAGACGCAGAAGTCGGATCTCGCGGGCCGCGTCAGCGCAACGCAGGTCGAGAACCTGCCGCTCAACGGGCGCAACTGGCTGGATCTGGTGGCGCTCGTCCCCGGCGCCCGCGGCAATCCTGGAACCATTCGAGCCGGATTCGGCAGCGGCGACATGGCGAGATACCAGGTGGATGGTGTCGACGTCAGCGGCCAGTGCTGCGGCGGAGCGAATCAGGGCTACAGCCAGGAGAACATCCAGGAATTCGAGGTCATCACCAACCGCTACGATGCCGAGTACAGGCCGCGCCGCCGGCGTGGTGATCAATGCGGTCACCAAGTCGGGCACGAATCAGCTTCGCGCCACGGGTTTCGGATTTCTCCGCGACAGCGATCTGGGCGACGCCAAGAACTTCATCACCAACCGGGTCGAACCCTTCCACGAAAAACAGACGGGGCTCAACGGCGGCGGGCCAATCCTCCGCGATCGCATCTTCTTCTTTGCGAGCTATGAGTACCAGTTGCGAGACGTCTCGGCGATTCCGCGAACCGGGTTCGCCAGCTACGATGTCGCGGCGAACAACGGGGTGACGCGGCACTACACGACGTTCCGCGGCGATGCGCAGTGGGGGCAGAAGCACCGCCTGTTCGGGAGGACATCGTCGTACAACTGGGAGCAGCTCAACGTCGGCGTCGGCGAACGCAACGCCATCTCGAACGGCTACAGCCGGCCCTCGGACAACAGAGATCTGTCGGTCGGCGATACCTGGGTGGTGAGCGACCGGATGGTGAACGAGATCCGCGCCGGGTTCTCAAAAATCGACAACAAGCTCGTGTCGAACTCGACGATGCCGCTGCACACGTTTCCGTCGATCATCATTGGCTCTCCGACCAATTCGCCGCAATGGTGGACGGAATTCAATAGCCAGATCACCAATACGCTCAGCTACTTCGTCCCCTCGTGGCATGGCGAACACAATCTGCGGACGGGATTCCAGTGGTTCCGGCCGGATTACAAGGGCGCATTTCCAAGCGACGTTCCGTGGGGCGGGTCGTACTCGTTCTCGCGTGATCCCGGCAACCCCGACGATCCGAGCACCTATCCTGCGCCGACGAGCTACTCCGCTGTTCTCGGCGATCCGTCATATGCGATCAAGAACGCGACGTACGGCATGTTCTTCAAGGACGACTGGACAGTCTCGCCGCGATTGACCCTGAACCTCGGGCTCCGTTATGACCTCGAGACCGGCACCGTCAACACCGATCTGGAGAATCCGGTGGAGCCGGGCGAGAAGAAAGGCGACTACAACAACTTCGCACCTCGCCTCGGATTCGCCTACGATCTCCGCGGTGACGGACGCACCGTCGTCCGCGGCGGCTACGGGAGGAACTACGACAAGGTCCTGCTCAACATCTCGAGCAATGAGCGGCGGGCGATTTTGTTCCAGTTCGCCACCACCACCGTGCTGAATCCGTCGTATACCAACCCGCTCAACGGCCTGACCTTCGAGCAAATCAAGGCTCAGAACCTGCCGCGCAATATGATCGCGATTGCCAACGACTACAAGACGCCGGCCGCGGATCAGGTCTCGATCGGTGTCGCCCATCAGTTCGGCGCGAGCTATGCGTTCCAGATGGACTACATCCATTCGAGGGGCTTCAACGAACCGCGCGCGCGCAGCATCAACTTCTTCGAGGACCCGGCGACGCACCTGCCGAAGGATCCTCGAATCTTCGGCCGACCGTACCCGGAGTACGTCAACATCACGCGCTACGAAACCACGGCTAGTTCGGACTACGACGGCTGGCAGTTCGGGTTCCAGGCGCGCAGCATCGGGCCGCAGTGGATGAGGTCGCAGGTCTCGGGCACCTACACGCTGTCATGGACGTACAGCGATCACGAGAGCAACCGGTTCGACGGCGTCACCAATCCGTTCAACCTCGAGGATGAATGGTCGTTCTCGGCTGGCGATCAGCGTCATCGAGCGATCTTCAACAGCGTGTCGCAGCTGCCGTGGAACTTCCAGGTGGCCGCCATCTTCTTCGTCGGGTCGCCGCGACCAATCAATACCCGGACGAACCTCGATCCGTTCGGCATGGGGGCTACTGGCCGCTGGCTCGATGCCACCGGTCGCACCATCGGCCGCAACAGCGAGCGCACGCCCGAGAACGATTACAAGCTCGATCTCCGTGTCACGAAGACCGTAGTGGTGGGCAGAGTGCGGCTCCAGGGAATCATGGAGGCGTTCAACATCGTGAACACCGAGAACCTCACCAACTACAACGGGCTGTATGGCTCGAACACGTACTTGCAACCGGCGAGTTCGACCGAAATCTTCTATCAGCCGCGGCAGCTGCAGTTCGGCTTCCGTGTGACGTATTGAGGATCACGCCCGGCTGAAGCCGGGCCTCCAGCTCTGGGGGCGCCGGCTGAAGCCGGAAGCCACGAAGTGGCGAACAATATCCTGAGGCTGGTCAGGCGGAAGACCCACGATTCATCGAGGAATTTCGCGCGATCGCCGTTGTCTGCGAGGAACACACACAGACCGGCGGCGCCACGGACGACGCCGTCGGTACGGCGTCGTCCGAGTCTCTCCTCTTTTACTGCCGCGCCATCGCCACCCGCATCGTCGATTCGTCGTCTTTGATCAGCTCACCGCTGACGTCGACGACGGCGCTGTAGATGGTGCCGGTGAACGTGAACGGCGGCTTATACAGCGCCGTCACTGGCGAGCCGGGATCGGCGCCGGTCGTGACGCCCCCTCCGAGGCCCACACATAGTGGAATCGTCTTCGGTAGATCCAGTTGCGCGGCCAGCTTGCCGTCGATGTACAGCTGCCCTCTGCCCGGGGCACCCAGGCCCTTGGCGACGTCCGGCTTCCCGGTCGGCTCGAATTCATAGCGCAGCTTGCGGCGCCCCACCGGCACCGTTTCCTTGGATTCGAAGTGGTACTGGGTATCGGCGACGTAGTTGTACGCGTAGTGCAGTTTGCCGCCCTGCATATAGAGGGAGAAGCCCCCGTCGTTACCGCCGTGCGAGAGCAGGACGCCCTCGGCGCCGCCTGCGGGAATCTCCAGCTCCACGGTGATGCTGTGCGGCCGGTTCAACGTGTTCACGGCCGCATTGGTCGGCACCGTCTGAGTGCCGGGATAGTACTGGTAGCTCTTGCGCTCGGCGGCGAGCTGGGGACGTGACTCGCCGAGGCGCAACTGCCCGCGGGAATCGATCGGCAGCACGTTGTACTTGCCGGCCTCGACGTACCACATGCCGATCATCTCGATCAGCTTGTCACGGTTGGTTGCGGCCAGGTTGTGGTTCTCGGCAAAGTCCTTGTCGAGATGGTAGAGCTCCCAGTGCTTCGCATCCTGTTCGGTCAGCGTCTTCGCGTCCATCGGCGCGCCAAACTGCCGGCCTGATTCCGTGAACGACGTGCCTGGCCACGGGCAGACCGCGCGCCAGCCGTCATGATAGAGCGATCGGTGGCCGAACATCTCGAAATACTGCGTGAGGTGTTTGGTTGGCGCCTTCGCATCGTCGAACGCGTGCGCGAAGCTGTGGCCCTCGATCGGCGATTGCGTGACGCCCTTGATGGTGGTCGGCGCTTCGAGGCCGAGCGCTTCGAGCACCGTCGGCACCATGTCGATCGCGTGCGCGTACTGAGTCCTGACCTCTCCCTTGGCCTTGATCCCTTTCGGCCAGTGGACGATGAATGGATCGCTGACGCCGCCGCGGTAGGTCTCGCGCTTCCAGCGCCGGAACGGGGTGTTCCCGGCGAACGTCCAGCCCCACGAGTAGTGGTTGAAATACTTGGGACCGCCGATGTCGTCGATCGCGGCGAGGTTCTGCTGCAGGTTGTCGGGAACGTTGTTGAAGAACTTGTTCTCGTTGACGGAACCGCTCGGCCCTCCCTCAGCGCTCGCGCCGTTGTCGGAGATGAACATGATGAGCGTGTTGTCCCACTGGCCGATGCTCTTGAGAAAGTCGAACAACCGGCCGTACTGATGGTCGGTGTGCTCCAGGAAGCCGGCGAACACTTCCATCATGCGCGCGTAGAGCTTGCGCTCGTCAGCGGGCAGATCCTTCCACTGCGCGACGTCCGGATCGTGACGCGACAGCCCGGCGTCCTTGGGGACGATCCCGAGCTCCTTCTGCCGTGCGAACGTCTTCTCGCGGTAGACGTCCCAGCCCTCGTCGAACTTCCCCTTGTACTTGTCGGCCCACTCCTTCGGGACGTGATGCGGCGCGTGCATGGCGCCAGGCGCGAAGTACATGAAAAAGGGCTTACTGGGCGCGACCTGCTTGGCGTCGGCGATGAAACTGATGGCGTGGTCGACCAGATCCACGGTGAGGTGATAACCCTCCTCGGGCGACTTCTCCGCCTCCACAGTGTGGTTGTCGTACACCAGTTCGGGATAGTACTGATGCGTATCGCCACCCAGGAAGCCGTAGTACCGCTCGAAGCCGCGGCCGAGCGGCCAGCGACTGTAGGGCCCGGCCGCGCTCGTCTGCTCGCTCGGCGCCAGATGCCACTTCCCGAGGCAGTACGTGTTGTACCCCTGCTCCAAGAGCATGTCTGAGAGGAATCCGTTCTCGAACGGGATGTAGCCGTTGCCGCCGGGGTATCCGGTCGAGCCCTCGGTGATACAGGACATCGCGTTCGAGTGGTGATTGCGCCCCGTCAGGATGCACGAGCGTGTGGGAGAGCACAGCGCCGTCGTGTGCATGTTCATCAGGCGCAACCCGCCCTTGGCAAGCGCGTCGAGGTTGGGCGTCGCAATCGGGCTGCCGAAGCAGCCGAGCTGCCCGAATCCCGTGTCGTCCTGCACGATGAAGAGGACGTTGGGCGCGCCTTCCTTGGCCCGCAGCGGTTCCGGCCACGCGGGCGACGACTTGTCGAACGTCCGGCCGACGACGCCTGTAAACGCCGTTCCCGGTTTGTACTCCTTCAGTGCCATGACTCCCCGCTTTCTGACGACTCCCAACCTACGATCCTGAAACTCAGCTGCGCTCGAGGCCCGCATCCTTGAGCGGAGACACAGAATGTAACCGCGGCAGCGAGACCGCGCATCGGGGAAAGCACCGTAAATGCGATGTGGAAACTACGGGAACACCGACGGAATTTTTTCGGTGCGGCCCAGCCATTCACGCCCGGTGGCTGCTGGGCGCCTTGGGCGTGGCCGCCATAGCCCTCACGGCAATCGGACACCTGGGTCGGTGTTGAGACCCGCACCAGACGGGATCCGCCAAAGGAAAATCCGACGCTCGTTGACGCGACGAACGTCTGCCGGCGTCCAACTACCCATGTCCCAGACGTAAGAAACGACTCGCGAACCCGGCTGCAGGTCGGAGCGCAGCTTCTCCCGTAGCTTCAGGTTCGGTCCCGGGTGCAGGAAGAGGGTCACAACGGTAGCGGACCGGACGTCCGCGGCATACATGTCGCCGAGCCTGAACTCCACTTTGTCCTCGACACCAGCCTCACGCGCTTTTGCCTGCGCCTGAGTCACTAGTGCGGGATCGATCTCAATCCCCACGCCACGCGCGCCAAACTCAGTTGCCGCCGTGATCGGGATGCGCCCGTCACCGGACCCGAGATCGTAGACGAGGTCCTGCGGGCCCACGTCAGCCAGCTCCAGCATTGCGCGCACGACGGGCATCGGCGTTGGCTCGTAGCGAACATCCTGTCCAGGAATCGTCCGACAGCCGAACGACACGAACAATCCCAGGACGAGCCGCAGAATCACTCGCTTTGACTCACTCCACCCTCAGCGCCTCGACGGGGTTGAGTGATGCCGCGCGCCGCGCGGGGAAATAACACGCGGCAAGCCCGACCAGCAAGAGAATCAACGACGCGCCACCGAAGGCGACCGGATCGGCCGGGCTCAATCCCGCAAGCCCCGCCACGAGCGCCCGTGCAAGCAGCCACGACGCGAGCGCTCCAATCGCGATGCCGGCCACGACCAGCCGCAATCCCTGCATGAGGACGCCGCGAAGGATGTCGCCCGACGCAGCGCCAAGCGCGACGCGCGTGCCGGGCGTGTGGAAAAAGGTGGCGCGCACCGCCGTGAAGAGCGTGAGGTTGACGCCCAGCCCCAGACCGAGTGATAGCACGCTGACAACCAGGAGGCCGGGACTGCCGAGGAGCACCCGGGCGGCGCGGCGCGCGTCCTGCAGCATGGATTCGATCATTCCCGATCGGACGCTGCTTCGCCTCGAGAAGTTCGATGGCCTCGCAGCTTTTCCGTAGATTCCGAAGGATTGGCCTAACGTCAGAGCAATCCGGCACCGCGCGCCCACTTGTACTTGGCGGCGAGCACGTCCACCGGGATCTCCGTCGAATAGGGATAGGCCGGAATCTTGTGTGCGAAGAGATACTCGGACGCCTCTTCGACCTCCACATCCCCCGCCAGCGACACGACGACTGGTTTGTGGATTCCCTTCGCCCGCATCTCCTCGACGATCTCGGCCAGCAGCGTCGCAAAGACCATCGGCGGCGTGACGATAGTGTGCCAGTAGCCCAGAATCAGCGAGTGGATCCGCGGTTCTTCGAGCCCGAGTCGAACCGTGTTCTGGTAGGTCTTCGGCGGCTCGCCGCCGGTGATGTCGACCGGGTTGCCCGACGCACCGAACGGAGGGATGAACTTCCGGAACGCCGCATCGAGGTCTGACGGCATCGTCATCAGCGACAGTCCGTTGTCTACCACCGCATCGGACAGGAGCACGCCTGAGCCGCCTGCGCCCGTGATGATCACGATGTTCTCGCCCTTCGGCGTCGGCAGGATGGGAAGCGCGCGTGCGAATTCGAGCATCTCGCGCAGCGAACGTGCGCGAATCACGCCCGACTGCCTGAACACATCGTCGTAGATCTTGTCGTTGCCCGCGAGGGCGCCCGTATGTGAGCTGGCCGCGCGGGCGCCCATGGCGGTGCGTCCGGCCTTGAGCACGACCACGGGCTTCTTCTTGGACACGCGCTTGGCCACTTCGGCGAAGGCACGGCCGTCCTTCAGGTCCTCGCAGTGCTGCACGATGATCTGCGTGTGGTCATCCTGCTCGAAGAACGTCAGCAGATCGTCCTCGTCGATATCCGCTTTGTTGCCCAGACCGACGATGGCCGAGACGCCCATCTTCGCCGAGCGGGAGAAGCCGATGATGGCCATCCCGATGCCGCCCGACTGCGACGACAGCGCCGCGTTGCCCTTGACGTCGTACGCCGTACAGAACGTCGCGCAGAGGTTGCTCCACGTGTAGTAGAAACCGTAGATGTTCGGACCCATCAAGCGGACGCCGTACTTGCGACCAACGTCGATGATCTCCTGCTGTCCCGCGACGTTGCCGGTCTCGGCAAACCCTGACGGAATGAGGACGGCGCCCGGAATCTTCTTCTCGCCGCACTCGGCGATTGCCCCGGCGACGAACTTGGCCGGAATCGCGAACACCGCGACGTCGATGTCGCCTGGAACGTCCTTGACGCTCTTGAACGCCTTCAATCCCATGATCTCGTCGGCGGATGGGTTGATCGGGTAAATCTGACCCTTGTAGCCGCCGTTGATCAGGTTCTTCATCACCGAGTTGCCGATCTTGCCGGCCTCGGACGAGGCGCCGATGACGGCGACCGCCTTCGGCTTCATGATGCGGTTCATGTCGCGCACCATGTCTTCCTGCTTCGGGCGATACCGCGCCGGCGCGGGTGACCAATCGACGACGATCCGCACGTCGGCCGCGATCGCCCCCTCCTTGGTGGCGAAGACCGGGTTCAGGTCCATCTCCGCGATTTCCGGATGGTCGGAGATGAGCTGAGACACGTTCTGGATCATCTTCGCGAGCGCGTCGCGATTGACCGGATCCGCACCGCGGACACCCTTGAGGATCGGCGCCGCCGCGATGCCGTCGAGCATCGACAATGCGTCGTCCTGCGTCGCGGGCGACAGACGGAACGTGATGTCCTTGAGCACTTCGACCAGGACGCCGCCCAGACCGAAGGCGACCAGCTTGCCGAACACGGGATCGGTGACCGCGCCAATGATCACCTCCTGGCCGCCAGCGAGCATCTGCTGCACTTGGACGCCGAGAATGTTCGCCTTCGCGTTGTACTTCTTCGCGTTGGCGATGACGGTGTCGAAGCCCTTCTGGACATCCTCAGCGTTTTTCACGCCAACCAGCACGCCTCCCGCCTCGGTCTTGTGCAGAATCTCCGGCGAGACGATCTTGAGCACCACGGGAAAGCCCATAGCCCTTGCGATCGCCGCCGCGTCGGCGGCCGACGTCGCCACGCCTTCCTTGGGAACGGTGATCCCGTACGCCTCGCACACCAGCTTGCCCTCCGGTGCGGTGAGCGCAGTGCGGCCTTCGGCTTTAACCGTATCCAGCACGCGTCTGACGTCGGTCACGTTGGTGATCATCGTCGGTCCCAGAGCGGTTTAGATGACTTTGTCGGCGCGCAGAGCTGCGATCTCGTTCGCTCCGAAGCCGAGTTCTGCCAGGACCTCTTCAGTGTGCTCGCCGAGTAGTGGCGATCGCTTCACGTCGGACGGACTGTCGGACATTTTGATCGGATTGCCCACCGTGAGGTACTTGCCGCGCTTGGGGTGATCGACTTCGACGACTGTGCCCGTCTTGCGCAACGAGGGCTCCTCAGCGACCTCCTTCATGGAGAGAATCGGTCCGCATGGGATGTCGTGCTCGTTGAGTATGTCCATCGCCTCGAACTTGGTCTTCGTTTTCGTCCACTCCTCGATTTTGCCGAAGATTTCCATCAGATGTGGCAACCGCGCCTTCGGATTTGCGTACCGCGGATCAGTGAGCCACTCCTCGTGCCCTATCACTTTGCAGATCGCCTCCCAAACTGGCGCCTGAGTGATGAAGTAGATGTACGCATTGGGGTCCGTTTCCCAGCCTTTGCACTTGAGAATCCATCCCGGCTGCCCTCCTCCCGAGGCATTGCCTGCGCGAGGGACGGCATCGCCAAACGTACCGTGGGGGTATTGCGGGTACTCATCCAGCAGCTTCGTCCGGTCGAGCCGTTGTTGATCACGAAGTTTCACGCGACAGAGGTTGAGCACGCCATCCTGCATCGCCGCGAGCACGCGCTGGCCGCGCCCTGTCGTGTTGCGCTGGTACAAGGCGGCGACGATGCCGAGCGCAAGATGCAATCCGGTTCCGCTGTCGCCAATCTGCGCGCCGGTCACCACCGGCGGGCCGTCGTCGAAGCCGGTCGTGGACGCCGCCCCACCGGCGCACTGCGCGATGTTCTCGTAGACCTTGCAGTCCTCGTACGGCCCGGGGCCGAACCCCTTGACCGACGCGACAATCATGCGCGGGTTGAGCTCGCTGATGTGCTGCCACGTGAAACCCATGCGATCGAGCGCTCCCGGGGCGAAGTTCTCCACGAGCACATCGCATCGCTTCACGAGGGCTTCGAGGATTGCCTTCCCTTTCGGATGCTTGGCGTCGACCGTGATCGAGCGCTTGTTCCCGTTGAGCATGGTGAAGTACAGGCTGTCCACGCCTGGAATGTCGCGCAACTGCCCGCGCGTGATGTCCCCCTCACCGGCGCGTTCAACCTTGACGACGTCGGCTCCCAGCCACGCGAGCAGCTGCGTACACGTCGGCCCTGATTGCACGTGAGTGAAGTCGAGGATGCGAACGCCGTCTAGTGCCTTGCCCATCTCTGAGGCCCTCTCAAATCAGTCAGGTTATTTCTTGCGAAGCACGCTTTGCGGGTTGAGTTTGCCGATGCTGCCGCTCTCGGTGCCGGCCGCCGGGTCGATGACCGCGTTGATAAGAGTCGGCCTGCCGGAGTCCATCGCCGCGTCGACGGCGCGCTTCAGCTCGTCGGGCGTCGTCGCATTCACGCCGACGCCTCCGAACGCCTCAATCATCCTGTCGTAACGCGAGCCTTTGACGAAGACGGTGATCGCCGGATCCGAGCCCGTGGCATTGACGTCGGTTCCGCGATAGATGCCATTGTTGTTGAAGACGACGATGCAGACCGGCAGGTTGTACCGGCAAATCGTTTCCACTTCCATGCCGGAGAACCCAAAGGCGCTGTCGCCTTCGACCGCCAGCACAGGTTTACCGGTTTCCACGGCGGCCGCGACGGCAAACCCCATTCCGATGCCCATGACGCCCCAGGTGCCGACGTCGAGACGCTTGCGCGGCTGATACATGTCGATCGCGCCGCGCGCCAGGTCGAGCGTGTTGGCGCCTTCGTTGACGAGGATCGCATCCGGCCGCTCTTTGATGACGGTGCGCAATGCGCCGAGCGCGCCGTGGAAGTCCATGGGTGATCGGGTGCTCATCAGCCGCGGCGCCATCTTGGCGATGTTTTCCTCGCGTTTCGCCTTGACGGCGTTGATCCAGTCCGCCGGCGGCGCCGGCCAATGGCCGCCCATGCCGTCGAGCAGCGCCGATACGCAGGAGCCGATATCGCCCACCACCGGAGCGACGACCTCGACATTCGAGTCCATCTCTTTTGGCTCGATGTCGATCTGGATGAATTTCTTCGATCCAGGCTCACCCCAGGTCTTGCCCTTGCCGTGCGACAGGAGCCAGTTGAGCCGGGCGCCGATTAGCATGACGACGTCGGACTCCTTCAGCACTGTCGAGCGTGCGGCGCCGGCGCACTGCGGATGCGTGTCGGGCAGAAGGCCCTTCGCCATGCTCATCGGCAGAAACGGTATGCCGCTCTTTTCGACCAGGCTGCGAATCTGGTCGTCGGCTTGCGCGTATGCCGCGCCTTTCCCGAGAATCATCAAGGGACGCTTGGCACTCTTCAGCAGATCGAGCGCACGCGTGACGGCGTCCGGCGCAGGAATTTGGGCTGGCGCGGGATCGATGACCTTGACGAGAAACCTGGCTCCAGCCTCAGCGTCGATCGCCTGCGCGAACAGCTTGGCCGGCAGATCGAGATAGACGCCGCCCGGACGACCGGAAACCGCGGCGCGGATCGCGCGTGCCACGCCGATGCCGATGTCCGCGGCATGCAGCACGCGGAACGCCGCCTTACAGAGGGGCTTGGCAATAGCCAGTTGGTCCATCTCTTCGTAGTCGCCCTGCTGCAAGTCGACGATCTCGCGCTCGGACGAGCCGCTGATCTGGATCATCGGAAAGCAGTTGGTCGTCGCATTGGCCAGCGCGGTCAGACCGTTGAGGAAGCCGGGAGCTGACACCGTGAGGCAAACGCCGGGCTTCTTCGTCAGGAAGCCGGCGATGGCCGCGGCGTTGCCGGCGTGCTGCTCATGCCGAAACGAGATGACGCGCATACCTGCGGCTTGTGCCAGACGGCCGAGGTCCGTGATCGGGATGCCAGGCACACCGTAGATCGTCTTGATGCCGTTGAGCGTGAGCGCGTCGATGACGAGGTGAAAGCCGTCCGTCAGCTTCCGCTCGGCATCGGCTGCGTTGGCTTCGGCGGTGGAGGCCGCAGTCTCTAACATGGTGTCCTCCGGAGCAGTGGCTTTTGGGCGATCAGAATGGAATACCGTATGTGGGATACCAATCCAAAGTCAACTTGAAGCCCGAGCTTTTCAGCGTCAGGAAAACCAAGAAAGAGATGATCCGAGTTCGGAACAAGCCTTGGCAGAAGGTGTTTTGGTGGACATGCCGACTAGACTGCGCGTCTCAATAACAGTGCTCGGAGCGATTGGCTGCGTTAGCTTCGTCTTGGCGGCGCAAGTCGATGTCGCAGCTGGCCGGTTGGCGCTCGTCGGTGGAACCGTTTACGTCAATCCGACGGAGGAACCGGTACGCGACGGTGTCGTGCTGATCGAAAACGGAAAGATCGCTCGCGTTGGAAGCGCAGCTTCAGCCCGAATTCCGCGAGGAACGCAGGTCATCGACTGTTCTGGACTGACAATCGTCCCAGGGTTCTGGAACAGTCATGTTCATTTCACGGATGCACAATGGGAGAACGCCGCCTCGTTATCGGCAGAACAGCTCGCGCGGCAGCTCGAAGCCATGCTCACGCGGTGGGGTTTCACCACGGTGTTCGACACCGGCTCATTGCTCTCGAACACTCTGGCGCTGCGACGGCGCATCGAGAGCGGCGAAATCCTCGGTCCGCGGATTCTGACCGCGGGCGAACCGTTCGCGGCAGTAAACGGCACGCCGTATTACCTCAAGCCGTTTCAGCTGCCCGAGTTGGTTGATGTCGATCAGGCTGCGGCAGCTGCGAGGGCCCGGTTGAGCGCGGGAGCGGACGCGATCAAGCTGCACGCCGGGGCGATCGTCGACCGAGATCGCGACGTGTGGGTAGCGATCTCGGTTGACCTGGTGCGCGCGGTGGCCGGGGAGGCGCATCGCCAGGGAAAATTCGTAGTGGCGCATCCTCAGTACCTGGACGGCCTCAGAAACTCGGTGGACGGTGGCGTCGACGTGCTCCTGCACGTGACCGAGTTGCTCGACGAATGGCCGAGCAACCTGCTGGCCAGGGCAGTTGAACGACGGGTCGGGCTGGTGCCGACGTTGAAACTGCTCGCGCCGCGGGACTCGCGCCGTCGTCCGAATCTCCTTCGACAAGTGCGTGACTATCACCAGGCTGGGGGAGAGATCCTGTTTGGCACCGACGTTGGGTTTATTCCCGACTACGACCCGACCGAGGAATATACGTCGATGACGGAAGCAGGGATGACCGTTCGTCAAATTCTGAGGTCGCTGACGACTGGGCCCGCCGACCGCTTCGGTATGTCCACGCAGACCGGCCGAATCGCGCCCGGTCTTGCGGCAGACATGGCAGTTCTGAGAAACGACCCCTCCACTGATGTGCGGGCACTGACAGCCGTTCAGTACACCCTGCGAGGCGGTAAGGTCATTTATCGTGCGGCACGCTGACGGCAACGAAAGTCGGGTATTGCCAGTAGACAGCGAGCCGGGCCGCAGACGACACAGACAACGCAGAAAATCGGACGAAACGGGCGAGCTCAGCCCCGCCGCAACACAGCCACGGGATCGATCCGAGTCGCGCGCCATGATGGAATCAAGGTCGCGAGCAGTCCCACACACACGAGGATTGTGGCCACAATCAGCGCGGTCAGCGGATCCGTCGGAGCCACTCCGACGAGCAGGCGATCGATAGTCCCGGTTAGCATCCAGGCGATCGCGAAGCCCGCGACGATACCAGCGCTCACCAGTCGCACACCCGTGCTTGCCACCCAAGTTACGAGCCGCGATCCGTCTGCGCCCAGGGCCATGCGAATGGCGATCTCCCGCGATCGTTCGCGCACGCGCTGCGAGAGCACACCGTAGACACTGAGCACCGCCAGAAAGATCGCCGCCGACGCAAACACCAGCAGCGTCACCATCGTCTGTCGATCTCGCGCGTAGGTGGCGCCCATCAGGTCTTCGAGCGCGTTCAACCCGTGGGCGGGTTTCTGTGGGTCGACTTCTTTCAGCGCTTGTCGAACGGCCGGCATCATCGCCCGCGGATCGCCGTTCGCGCGAATGACGACATTCAGGATCAGATACGGGCGCTGTGCGTGCGGCATATAGATTTCGGCGAGCGGCTCGCTGCGCGGTCCGCGAAACCTCATGTCGCCGACAACGCCGACAATCTCGTATGGATACGTGCCCGCGGTGCTGTAGTCGACGACGAGCTGACGGCCGACGGCGCGCTCTCCGGGCCAGAGCCGTCGTGCCAGCGTCTCGCTAACCATGATCACAAGAGGCGACGTCGGCTGATCCCGATCGTCAAAAGCGCGCCCATCGGCGATGCGAAGTTTCATCGCCGGGAAATAACCCGGCGTCACCACCCGCACCGACGCTGGAGTCTGCTGTGCGCGATCGGCTGCAATTCCTTCTGGCCAGACGGGGCGCTCGAAGTCGGGACCCAGCGGGCTGGTCGGCACGGTGGTCGCTCCACCAACCGCCGTGACACGTGGAATCGCCGCCAACCGTTCGAACAACGTCCGGTAATACGCTCGCACCTTGTCTTGGGTGTTGTACGCCTGGGTATCGAGAAACACCGGCGCGACGAGCACACCGCGAGGATCGAATCCAGGGTCGGTCGCCCGCAGATGCAGATAGCTCCGAACCAACAGCGTAGAACCGGCGAGCAACACCACGGCAAGAGCCACCTGAGCGATCACGATGCCGTCACGCAACGCATGTCGCTGCGCGCTGGCGGTTGTCCGCAGCGCCAGCCCACCTGAAGCCGGAATTGCGCTTGCGCGAGCGCGGCGCCAAGCCTGCGGAAGACCCGAGACAAGTGCGGTGAGAATCGTAACGGCAGCAATGAAGAGCAGCGCGCGGTTGTCCAACGACACCTCATCGAGGCGTGGCAGATCGGTGGTGAGGCTCGGCAACAGACGCAAGCCGGCGGTCGCGAGCGCGAGACCCAGCAAGCCTCCGCCACCGGCGAGTAGCACCGATTCCATCAGGAATTCGCGCAGCAATCGCCGCGCCGACGCGCCCAGCGCGAGCCGCACGGTCGTCTCGTCCGCACGATCGAGTCCTCGCATCAGCGACAGGAGCGCGACGTTCGCGCAGGCGACCAACAGGACGAGTCCGACAGCCGCCAGGAGGACCCAGAGCACGGTTGCGGTTTCGCCGACGGTTTCAACGTCCAGCGGCGACAGGCGCACGCCCCACCCGCGATTCGTGTCTGGGTACCTCGCACCGAGATCGCGAGCGACGCTGTTCAGCTGATCCTCGGCGTGCGCGATCGAGACGTCTCGATTGAGCCGCGCGAGCCCACCCAAATAATGCTGATCGCGGGGCGAGTCACCGGCGACGCTCCACGGAATCCACAGTCGAACGCCGGGTTCCGGCAGTTCCAGCCCCGGCGGCATAACGCCGACGATCGTGAACGGCCTGCGATCGAGCAGGAGCGACTTCCCCACGGCATCGCTGGCGGAGCCAAACCGATCGCGCCACATCGCGTGCGAGAGGATGACGACCGGATTCGCACCAGTGGGAGCAAGAGCGTTGCTGTAGGTCGCGCTCCTGACTTCCGTGGACGTAAACGTCCGGCCGAGCGCTGGAGAGACACCTACCACTGCGAAGAAGTCGTCGGTGACCTGCGATGTCATCACGGCTTCGGCGTTGCCGTCCACACTGACGGTCCGGCCCATCGAGTAGTAGCCGGCGATCCCGCTGAATGACGACGCACCGCGGCGCCAATCGTCGAGATTGCCGGTCGTGATACCGGTGCGGTCCACTCCAGCGGCCTGGTTACTGTCGAAGATGCGTACGAGTCGATCGGGGGCGGGATAGTGGAGCGGAGACAGGACGATGCCGTTGACGAGCGCGAACAGGATGGCGCTGACGCCGATGCCGACGCCCATTGTGGCCATCGACAGCGCAGTCAGCCCTGGCGATCGCCGAAGGACTCGGGCGGCTTGCACCAGCTCTCGCCACATCTGCTCCAGGGCAAATCCCGTGCGCTCTTCGAGAATCTGCTCGCGCGCCGATTGGATGTTGCCGAGCTCGACGCGCGCGGCCCGGCCAGCCTCGCGCTCGTCCATTCCGCCCTCGATCTTTCGCGCCGCCAGCATCTCGATGTGCGACGCCATCTCTTCAGTTGCCTCGCGATCGAGGTGATCGCGACGAACCAGTTCAGTGAGCCGCCGCCAGAGGCCTCTCATCGCGACTCCCCTTGCGCGCGAAGCACGCGCATCATGGCGGTGACGTTCAGCTCCCACGCCTTCCGGCCTTTCGCGAGACGGCGCCGGCCCGCCGCGGTGATCTTGTAGTACCGCGCGCGCCGGTTGTTGTCCGACACATCCCAGTCGGCCTTGACCATGCCCGTCCGTTCGAGCCGTTGCAGGGCCGGATAGAGGGCACCGAGTGTGATGCGGAACACGCCACCGGATGTCTGCTCGATGCGCTGGCCGATGCCGTAACCGTGCAAGGGTCCGAGATCGAGTGTTTTGAGAATGAGTAGATCGAGTTTTTCGAGGGCCACGCGCGCCTCCTATCTAAATCGATAGGAGTAGTATAGCATCAGTCAATTGCCGGCCATGGAAGGTAGCCCACCAGGCGGGGAGGATTCAGGCGAAGCCTTACATACCGCTGCTGAAGGAGAAGAATACTCGCACGGGCTTTCTTGAGATCGAGCAGCTGCACGCGGTTATGCAACACCTCGCCGACGAGCTGCGGCCAGTCGTAGCTTGGCCGTCACCACGAGGCGCTACAGGAGTTCGTCGAGGCGGAACGTGCGGCCCCGGACAGTTTCCCGGTGATCACCTCCGTCGTGGGCGCGCTCGCCGCAACAGGCGACGGTCGCGAAGCGCGAAGACGCGTAGCGGAAATCGAACGCCTGTCGCGTTCCACGTTCGTTCCAGCCTTCGAGCTGGGTTTGATGCGCGTCGCGCTCGGCGATATTGACCTCGCGTTCGACTGGCTTCGGCGAAACTGCGATATCAAGGAACCCCGCCTCACGGGGATAGGCTTCCAACGCGGCGTCGACCCGATCCGTCAGGACCCGCGCTTCGCCGAGCTCTTGGCGTGCGTCGGGTTGCCGGTCAACGCCGCGAACTCCCGCTGATCCATCGGTGCGCGCGATACGTCGACTTCGAAGCCCGCGTCGTCGGCCTGGACCCGCATACGACGAAGAACGACGAGCCGGACCTTCCCCCGTTCACCGAGGCGCTCGAGCGGCTCCTGGAGGCTCAGGTCGGAGCATGACCACCTGAAGGCCGAGGGCGTGATCTGCCCCTGGGTGTTCAACCGCTCGAACCAGAAGGTGAAAGGCAAGCGCATCACGACCTTCATCAAGGCGTTCAGGGCGCGGTGTGGACGATGTAGGCGAGCAGACTCCGGATGAGCCAGCCGAGGTGCGCAGGGGAAAGGCCTGCGACACATATAACAGTAGGATGACAAACAGCGATCCAATCGCCATCTGAATCGCGCGTGTGCCGCGAATGAGCTTCAGCGCCTCGTAGATCCTAGATGAGGAACGAGACGATGAGAATATCGATGATGTCGCCGTTATCTGCGGACGGTTGAAGAATGCAGTCAGCTGCCGCATGGGCATGGCAGGCCCATCAAAAGGGGCCGGCACCGGTGGTCGACACATCCATGAGCAGTGATCTGGCAGAAACACGGCAGCGTGCCGTCGAAGCCGAGCGGAAGAAGGACTGGGAGCAGGCGTCGCGGCTGCGCGACGCCATCGCGCTCCAGTCGCCGGTCGCCGGGTTCCGCGAGCGGTTCTTTGCCGTCCGTGCGGCCCTGCACGTCGGCCGAATCGGCGCCGCGGATCGGTTGCGCCTGCTCGTCGTCGCCGCCGGTAGCGAGGCCCTCTGGGGGATGACACGCGCCGAAATCGAAGAGCGCCGAGGGCGTGACGCCTACGCAATCGGGTGGTGGCGTAAGGCGGTCGCGCTTCAGGCCGAGCCCTACTGGGCGCTGTTCGGACTGGCCCGGTCGCTGTGGCGCGTCGGCAAGGCTGCCGAGGCCCGTCAGGCAATCGCCCGTGCGCTGACGCTGGGTGCCGCCGAGGTCGAGGGCGCAAAGTTCGCGGCGACGCTCGACGTTCAAGGCGGCGATCTCGAACAGGCAGACGCGAAGCTCTCCGCCTTCGGCGTCACCGGAGACGCACGAAGCTTCACCATCCTCGCCGGCTTCGCCGGCATGACGTCGCCGGCGGAACGTTGGGCCCTGTTCGACGCCGCGCGAAACCTCCGGGGCGTCGGCCAGGCCCTGGACCTGGGATCGTGGCTCGGGTCGCTCAGCGTCTCGATGGCACTCGGACTGGACGCCAATCCACGGGCGCGAGCGACCGGCGTCTCGGTTCATGCCTATGACGCCTTCATCTGGCTCGCGCCGTCCATGGACGGACAATGGGCCGCCGGACTGCCCCTGACCCGCCCGGCAGACGGCCAGAGCTTCCTGCCCCTCTTTCAGCATGTCGTGCGACCGTGGGCACATCTGATCGAGACGCACCCGGGTGATCTCGCGGAAGCACACTGGACGGGCGGGGCCATCGAGTTGCTGTCGGTCGACGCGATGAAATCGGCGGAGCTGGCGGGCCACATCATGACGGAGTTCTACCCATCACTCGTACCGGGCACCTCGCTCCTCTTCCATCAGGACTTCTGTCACGGATATACCTGGTGGATTCACACGCATCACTTTTTGCTCCGCCGCCATTTCGAGTTGATCGACGACGTGGAGGGATCGGCCGGCGTGTTGTTTCGATTCGTCCAGCCATTCGAGGAAGGCGAGCTCGCACGGGTCGCAGCGGCCGACCTGTCGGATCCTGCGCTGGCGGCTGACGCTTTCTCGTACTCGATGGAGCTCGTTGCGCCCACCGACCGCCCCACGATCGCCGCCGCGCATATCCGGTGTGAACTGGCGCACGGCCGCACGGAACGCGCGCGGGCCCTCATGACCCAGTATCGAGACGATCCTGTCGCCGATCGCGAGCTGACGGGATTGCCTGAATGGGCCGCGTTCCGTTCCCAGGCGGCTCCGACGCAGGCGTGAGATCAGACGGCGCGTACCGCCTGCGCCAGACAGAGTGCGTCGACGGCGAACGCCCTATCGATGACCGGCAAGGAACTGTACATATGCCTCGTCGCCGCGTCCAGCCGTGTGGCGGGCCCCTTACACGCGCGGCGACAGCGCCAGCAGACGGACATGAATGTTCATGCGTTCGCTCTCGGTGAAGGTGAGGGCTGCTCCGTCGCGATGAGTATGGAGTCGCGCCGTCATGATCCCGGAGGTGCTGTGTCCGTCTTTCGGCAGGACGAGATGGCCGACCTCGTGCGCGATCGCGCGGCCGAGGAGCAGCTGGACCTGAGCCTGTCTTTGGGACGATAGCTGTCGGACCCGGTCGACGTACACGTAGGCACGCCCTGCCGGCCGCATCGCCGCCCCCAGCACATGCTGATTCCGTGGTGCCGATGCGGTGTCGCTCGCCTGGCTGGTGCCGAGAACGACCGTGAGGTGCAGCGCTCGCAGGTCGCTAGGCGTTGCGGCCTGCCCCGCCCAGACGAGCTCGACTCCAATCGCCTCAAAGATCCGGGCAGCCTCAGCCTGCGCATGCGCCAGCTCGCCGCCTGGCACGCCAACCTTGTCCACGATCTGCAGGACGAGGGTGAGACCACGCTCGGCGGCCGCCTCTCCCGCCCCGACCGCCAGGATCCACAGCGTCATCGCCACCGCCACCGGCCGCGCCGTGTGCGCCATGTCGCGTCCCCCTTCGACCCGAGAGACGGGAACGGCGTCCGGAAACGGTCAACCGGCGGAAACAGGCGTAAGATGCGAACGACTTGTAGATGTCTCCAGGCAGCGTGACGAGGTTGCTCGTGGCGTGGGGGGAGGGCGACGACACGGCGCTCGCCCGCCTGACGCCACTCGTTCACCAGGAACTCCAGCGCATCGCCCGGCGCTGTATGCGGTGGCAGCCGGCGGGACACAGTCTGCAGGCCACGGCGCTCGTGAACGAAGCCTACCTCCGACTGATCGATGTGCAGCAAGTCAATTGGCAGAATCGGGCGCACTTTCTCGCCATGGCTGCCCGCTTGATGCGTCGTGTGCTCGTCGACGTCGCCCGCACGCGTGGCTATCAGAAACGAGGGGGCGGCGCGCTCCGGGTGTCCCTGACGGAAGAACTCCTGCGTGTTGAGAGGGGGCAGGATCTCGTGGCGCTCGACGATGCACTCAAGGCACTGGCGCGGGTCAGTGAACGCAAGAGCCAGGTCGTCGAATTGCGCTTTTTTGGGGGACTGAGCGTCGAGGAGACGGCAACCGTCCTGCGGGTGTCGCCGAAGACGGTGCTGCGTGACTGGAAGCTGGCGCGTGCGTGGCTGCTCCACGAACTGAGCACGGAGGCTCCTCGTGACGTCTGACCGCTTGGCGCAGGTGTCGCGGATTTATCACGACGCGCTGGCGCGCGACGCCGGCGAGCGTGCAGCGTATCTGCGCGACGCCTGTGCAGGCGACGACGGGCTCCGGGGGGAGGTGCAAGCGCTGCTGGACCAGCCGGCGTCCGCTCAGGGATTCCTGGCGGCGCCGGCCCTGGCGGTGGCAGCGCAGCTGATTGGGGACCAGGCCGGATCGTCGATGGAAGGCCGCCGGATTGGCGTGTACCAGCTGCAGGGCCTGCTGGGCGCGGGCGGCATGGGGGAGGTCTATCGCGCGCGCGACGTCAAGCTCGGCCGCGACGTGGCGATCAAGATCCTGCCTCGCCTCTTTACGAGCGATCCCGATCGACTCACGCGGTTCGAACGCGAGGCGCGGGTCCTGGCATCCCTCAATCATCCGCACATCGGCGCGATCTACGGGTTCGAAGAGGCCGACGGCGTGCCCGCGTTGGTCCTCGAACTGGTCGAGGGCGACACTCTCACCGATCGTATTGCGCGCGGGCCTGTCCCTCCAGCGGAGGCGCTCGCCATCGCACGCCAGATCGTCGATGCGCTCGACACGGCGCACGAGAAAGGTATTGTCCACCGCGATCTGAAGCCGGCCAATATCAAGATCACGCCAGACGGTGTCGTGAAGGTCCTCGACTTTGGCCTTGCGAAAGCGACGGCCGGTGACAGGCCAGGACCTGATCTGACTCAGTCACCGAGGACGACAGTCGGCGGAACACGAGAAGGTGTCATTCTCGGGACCCCCGCGTACATGAGCCCGGAGCAAGCGCGCGGCCAGACGGTCGATAAGCGCACGGATATCTGGGCATTCGGCTGCGTGCTGTACGAGATGCTCTCGGGCCGTCCGGCCCTCCGGCGCGAGACGCTCACAGACACCCTTGCCGCCATTCTCGAACGCGAGCCGGACTGGGCCGCGCTACCGCCATCGGTGCCAGACAGCGTGCGGCGACTCCTCGCGCGTTGTTTGGAAAAAGATCCAAGGCGGCGGCTCCGCGACATCGCCGACGCGCCCATGCAGTTGGACGTCGACCTTGTTTCAACAAGAATGGCCGGTCCACCGCCGGGACGTTTCCGCAGGCGGTGGTGGGTGGCCACACCCGCAGCGATCGTCGGCCTCGCCGCGCTCGTGGTGACACCCACGATTGTGGGTCCACGCACATCGTTGCCACCATGGGCCATCGATCCGGTGATCATGTCGGTTGCTATCCCAACATCGGCGAGCCTCGAGTGGAGCCCACCAGCAGTCTCCGCTGATGGCCGCCAGGTCGCGTGGGTCGCGTCATTCAGCGATGGACGAAGACGAATCTGGACAGCGACCCTTGCAAGTGGCGTCCCTCGCGATCTCGAGGGTACTGACGGTGCAAACACCCCCTTCTGGTCACCGGACGGTCGTTGGATTGGATTCTTCGCTCAGGGACAGCTGAGGCGGATAGAGGTGTCCACTGGCACCGTCAGCCTGATCGCCGCCGTCCCCACCGTGTCGAGTGGCGCCACTTGGAGCGCGGAAGACATCGTAGTGTACTCGGCTCGATACGGGATGTTCTCGGTGCCTGTGGCGGGCGGGACGCCAACGAAAGTCGCGGATCTCAACCGTGACAAGCAGGAAAACCAGCTGCTGTTTCCGCAATTCCTGCCCGACAACCGTCATTTTCTGTACGTCGCGAGGAGCGGACGGCCGCAGCAGAGCGGCGCCTATGTCGGATCGCTCGACGGCAAGCCGATACGGCTGTTTTCGACGACGTCCTTCGTCAGATATGCGCCTCCAGGCTACCTCTTGTCGGTGCGGGATGGCGCGCTGGTTGCGCAGCCGTTCAACCCGGCCACGTTGGCGATCGGCAGCCAAGCAACGACGATCGTTCGACAGATCAGGGCGGAGGGGGCGCTCAACGGCAGGTTTGATGTATCAACGAACGGCCTCCTGGCGTTCTTCGCGCAGCGGACCGATCCGAGCGAGCTCCTGCGCTGGTTCGATCGCGCCGGCAACAGCCTTGGAGACCTCACGGAAACCGCTTCCTATTACAACTTCCGCATCGCGCCAGACGGCCAACGCGTGGTCGTCGACCGTAGTGGCGATGACAACATCACCGGCGGCCGCAGCGTGTGGATCTACGACTCCGACGGTAGACCACCGACCCCCATCACGTTCGGAGGCATCGACGAATGGCATCCGTTGTGGTCACCAGATGCGCAGAGTCTGGCGTTCATGTCGTACCGCGACGGTCCCGGCGACATCTACGTGAAATCTCTGGCGGCGGCGGCACCGGAACAACCGCTCATCGCGGATGAAGGTCAGAAGGTCCCAACGGATTGGTCCGCCGATGGCCGTTTTCTGGCGTACTCCACCGATGGCACCGACTCGCGGACGGACGTGTGGGTGCTGCCGGTGGCCCCGAAAGGCGCGCCGATTCCAGTCGCGCGGACGCGGTTCGCGGAGCAACGTGCCCGGTTCTCGCCCGACGGCCGGTTCCTGGCGTACGAATCTGATGAAACAGGCCAGACGGAAGTGTTCGTGCAGCCATTTCCACCGACCGGCCGCAAATGGCAGGTGACCTTCAATGGCGGCATGGAACCCAAGTGGCGCGATCGGGAGCTCTTGTTCACCGATCGGGACCGCATGATCACCACGGTGCCGTGGACGACGAGCGCTTCCATCTTTTCTGCCGGACGAGGCGTTCCGCTGTTCAAGATCCCGACTCGCAGCGTTATCACGGGGTTCGAGGTGTCGCCCGACGGGCGTCGTGTGCTCGTGCGAATGGTCACGCCCGCCACCCCTCAGCCCTTGATGATCGTGTTGAATTGGATGGCGCTGTTGAAGAACTGAGCTGTAGGGTGAATGCACGATGGAGCGACTCCCGCGATTGGCATCTGCGAGATCGTCCGGTGTCGGCGCAGCGGCGACACAGCGACAGGTCAACGGCCGAGTGCGTCGCTCATGTGAGATGTGGATTTTGTGATAACTAGAGGGTTCACTCTCAAGCCGCACGGCGGAACTCGCGAACATCTGGTTGACCAGATTGCCTGCACCGCGTCCGACGGTCGGATAGGTAACGAGCAGTCGCCCAGTGTTTAGTAATCCGCACGAGGCACCCCCCGACGGTGCCGATTGGGGGGTTTGTGAACGGCTCTTAGGAAAAATATGGCGTCTTTGGTGAGCCCGGAAGGAATTGACCCTTCAACCAACAGATTGAGAGTCGTTTTTCGGCGGCGTCCCACACCGCGCGATTTTCTGCCAGAAATCTTCTAACTCATGCTGTTGCCATGACATCGAGTCGCGCCGAGCGTTGCTTATGGAACCGATTGAACCGCTCGAAACCGAAGGGAATGGGATCACTGCCGGCGAAGACCCGCCCAATCGCCTTCGGGCCTGCCCAAGTCAGCCACGGCGTCGGCAATGGAGTTGTGGTACTTCAGCCGTCAAGATCTCAGAACGGATACTGTCTTACATTTGACTTATCGATCGCGATCCAGCCGGAGCCGGCAAGGCCATGCGGAGTTCCGGGAATCCTCTTCAAGTTGCGGTAGCCTGGCAGGCCAAGATCGAGACCGGGGGCAATCTTCTCCCCCTTGATGAGCATCAGCGCCAGCTTGGCTTGGGCCTGCCCTGCGACCAGCGGGTCCCACAGAAAAATCTTGTCAACCGCGCCGTCGTTCAGGAATTCGCCCGCAACCGATGACAGGCTCGTTCCCATGACGCAGGTCTTGCCCTGAAACCCGGCCTCCCGGACTGCTCTTCCGATTCCCGCCACATCCACGACTGAGCTGCCCTCGAAGCCCTTGAGGTCGGGATGTTTTGCCAGCAGCGCCTTCGCTTGCTGATAGGCAGTTTCGAGGCGCTCGGCGCTTTCAACCGGCGCAGAAATGCGCACGATCTTCGGATACTTCTGCCTCGCGCGTTCGAAGGCCGCCGCGGCCCATCGCATATGGCTGCGAGCGGTGGTGTGACCGACGAATGCGACGTACTTGCCGCTACCACCCATGCACAGTGCGAGCTGATCCATCAGGTGCGAGCCATAGGCGAGGTTATCGAATGCCTCAATGTCCACATCGGTGTTCACCTGGTTGCTCGCCTCGTGTGTCACCACTTTTATTCCCGCCGCCCGGGCCTGTTTCAAGACCTCCTCGAGCGCCTCCGGCGAATTCGGAACAACCGTGATCGCGTCGGGCTTCTCCGCAATCAGTTTCCGAATAATGTCGGCCTGCTTCTGCGGATCGGCATCGTCGGCGCCGGTCATGGTGGCGTCCACCCCATTCTGCGCGGCAAACTGTTTGATCCCCTGCTCCATGCGCTCGAACCACCCGATCCCAGTTCGCTTGACGACCGTGACGATCCTGATTTTCTTCCTCTTCGCATCGTTTCGGTCGCCTTGGCCGCGTGAACCACTTACCGCAAACGCAACCACAAGCATGAATGCCAGGCCGGCAACGACTACGCGCTTCGAATTCCGCATCACGTCCTCAAAGGATCATTTGACGACCGAGAGGCTATCCTATCGCGCCGGCAAACTTCACCAGTAGACCCTTGCGGCGTGCGCGGCTCTGCTACCCAAACGCACCGAACGATCACGCGTCGCATAACCGCATCAAGCAACCAGTTCTTTCTGTGATTGGCTCTTAGAGTCACACCCTTTGGAAAGGCCGGACAGAAGTGCATGAGCTGGTGCAGGCCTGGTGGCCCCAGCGGCTGAAGCTTTCGTGCTCCAGGGCGAAACACACCGACTACAAATCATGAAACCCCACCGGCATGGCGGAGGGATGGGCCGGGTTCTTTGCCCGTCACCGGATAACCGAGTCCTCGACAGCGCGCGTAGGCGCATTGTCAGGCGCTGATGCTCGTAACACTCGATCCCGTGTCACGCTGAAACTCGATGGCACCAGGTTCTGGCTTTTCACCAATCCCTTTCGCGGGTCGCGCAATTTAGGTTCCCTCCTCCCTGCGAGCCTCACGATCCGAGGGTCCCCTCACGAGGCGTGCGTTTTTCCTGAATGAATTTGGAGGCGCCGCCCGGATTTGAACCACCGTGGAAGTGCGAAGAATGGGCCAAAAATGAGCCATTCCTCCAGTAGTCCTGTCTAAACCCTGCCTACGCAGCTCCCTGGATGGCGGATCTCTCTTGCGGACCGCAGCCCCTCACGTTTCGCGCCCATCATACGTTGGGTGGTGCTGGTTCGAACTGGTCCCACCAACTGGCAACCTGGACCGCTGGCTGACCGATTGCGCAATGCCAATACACCGTCACCCTCTCTCGCACTGGAAGTGCGGGCTCGAACACCGTGCGAATGTGTTGTTCGAGACTTGACCGGTCGCCGCCAAATACAAGGCCGACGCCCCTGAAATACTCTGCGTCAAGGGTCCGCTTCGCCGCTGCGCGCCCTTGACCCGCCCCGCGCGCCGCCGATGCTTGCAATTACCGGAGCGATGGCTAACGGCACGGGCGGTTCGATTCCTGGTTGGCTCCCTGTCTCTTACAGGCGGAGCGCCTCAATTGGATCGATCCGGGTAGCACGACGGCCGGGCAGCGAGCACGCGAGCAAGGCGACCGCGGCGAGAGCCACCGGCACGAGAACGAATGTCGCGGGATCCGTCGGCCGGACACCAAACAGCAGACCGCGCATGACGGGACCGAGCGCGAGGGAGCCTGCGAGGCCCAGCGCAGCGCCGACTGCCGCGAGCAGCAGACCGCGGCTGACCACCAGCGTGAACAGTTCGCGCGGCTTCGCGCCGAGCGCCAGCCGCACGCCGAGCTCGTGCCGGCGCTGCGCGACGTTGTAGCTCATTACGCCGTACACGCCGATACCGGCCAGCAGTGTCGCAGCGGCGGCAAACAACGCGAGGAGCAGCGCGCCGAACTGCTGCGGCGCAATCGAGGTCGCCGCGATTGCCGAAAGGGGCGAAATCCGAGAGACAGCGACATCTCGATCCAGACGTGAGACTTCACGCCGCAGGGTATCGGCGAGTGCGGCCGGGTCGCCGTGGGCGCGAATCGCGACCGTCATCGAGCTCCACGCGTTCTGGTGGTGCGGCACATAAACGAGCGATCGGTCCTCGTCTGCGAGTCCGTCGTAGCGGACGTCGGCGGTGACACCGACGATCTCGCGGAGCAGGTTCTCGTCGCGCCACGACCGCATCCGCTTGCCGATTGGATCGGTATTTCCAAACACACGCGTGGCCATCGTCTGATTGATGATCATGACCGGACGCGAGTCGGCCGTGTCCTGCCGGGTGAAGGCGCGGCCGCGGACGATCGGGATCCCGAGGGCGCGGAAGTAGTCCGTCGTCACCACGTTCCACATGGCCTGATAATCCGAGGACGCCGGCGGCTCCGCCTGTCCCTCCAGCAGGAACGAGCGGCCGAGACCGAAGCCGCGCCCACCAACCGGGAGGTACGATGTGGCCGCGGCTGCCTCCACTCCGGGCGTCGACGCGAGCACGTCGATCAACCGATCATAGAACTGCGCGCGCGCCTCCGGCTGCACGTATCGAGCCGAGGGAACGACGACACGGCCGGTGAGGATCTTCTCCACGTCGACACCGGGATCAACGCGCAGGAGATGGCTGAAGCTGCGCAGCATCAAGCCCGCGCCAATCAGCAGGACGATCGCGAGCGCCATCTGAGCCACGACAAGCGCATCGCGCAGATGGCCGGCGCGGCGGCCGGTGCCGAAGCTTCGACCCCCTTCGCGCAACGCTTCCGCGGGCCGAGGCGCGCACGCCGCGAGCGCAGGCACCAGACCGAACAACACGCCAGTCCCGGCGGTGAGGCCGACGGCAACGGCGAGCACGACCCCGTCCACGCCCATGCTCGCGACCATCGGCAGATCGGACGGCGCCGCAGCCTCGAGCGCGCCGACCAGCCACCGTGCGACGAACAGGCCAGCGGCGCCGCCCGCGGCCGCCAGCACGAGGCTCTCCGTCATGAGCTGCCGCACGAGCCGCGCGCGGCTTGCGCCAAGCGCCGATCGCAGCGCCATTTCGCGCGCCCGATCGGCGCCGCGGGCGAGCAGCAGGTTCGCGAGATTGACCGAGGCGATGAGCAGGACGAACGCGACGCCGCCGAGCAGCACGAGCATACCGGTCCGTAGCTCGGGTTCGACCATGTACTCGCGAGCCGGGACGAGATCCGTCGTCCAGCCCTTGCGCGATTCCGGGTGCTCCAGCGCGACGCGGTCGGCGATGGCCGCCACACGCGCGCGTGCCTGCACGAGCGGCGTGTCGGGACGCAGGCGAGCAATCGACTGAAAAATCATGTTGTCACGCCGCCGCCGCATGTCCTCGTTCAGCGACGAGGGCTTCAGCGGGACCCATACGTCCTGTTCCGGGGGCCATATCTGATCCGCCTGAACGACCCCCGCGATCGTCGCGACCGTGCCGCCAATACGAAGATCCTTCCCGGCGATCTGCGGATCGGCGCCAAACCGCCGCTTCCACAGGACATCCGAAATCACGACAACGCGCGCGGCGTCGGCGGCATGATCGGACGACACCAGCAGGCGGCCGCCGAGTGGCTGCGCTCTCATCAGACCGAAGTACTCTGCCGATACCTGCACGGCGTCGACGCGCTCCGGCGTGTCATCGCCAGCGATGTCAACTTGTATCGGGTTGAAGAGCGCGACCTGTTCGAAGACGTCGCGCTGCTCGCGCCAGTCCTCATAGTCGGCAAACGGCGTGCTGCCGCGGAGGCTGTTGCGCGCCCGATTGACGCTGACGGGCACGACGAGCCGATCTGCCTCCGCAATCGCGAGCGGCCGGTACAGGGCGGCATATACGGCGCTGAAGATCGCGACCGTGCCTCCGATGCCGAGCGCGAGCGTCAGGAGCGCCATGGCCGTGAAGCCGGGCGTCTTCCACATCCGCCGAAACGCGATCCGCACGTCCTGCAGGAGATGCTCGAGCGGCGGCACGCCCTGCTGATCCCGATAGTTCTCCTCGAGCGCCGCCATGGATCCGAACGTGAGGAGGGCGCGGCGTCGCGCCTCGGCTGGCGGCAGCCCCCGGCGCAGGTTCGCCTCCGTTTCGAACGCGACGTGGTCGTCGATTTCCTCGCGCAGCCGCGTGTCGTTGTGCTGCCGCGTGATCGACGTCGTCAGCCGAATCAGCCATTGCCTCAGCCGTCTCATGGGAGATCCTTCGCCTTCACGGCAAAGAAGCGATCGATCAGGGCGGTCGTCTGCTCCCACCCCCGCGTCTCGGCCTCGAGCTGCCTCCGGCCCGCTTTGGTCAACCGGTAGAAGCGCGCACTCCTGTTGTTCTCGGACGGTCCGCGCTCCGAGGCAATGGCACCTTCTTGTTCCAATCTCAGGAGGAGCGGATAGAGCGTGCCGGCGTTGAGCGTGAGGCGGTCTTCGCTGATTTGCTCGATGCGCCTGGCGAGGCCGTAGCCGTGGAGCGGGCCCAGCACATCCAGCGTTTTGAGCACCATCAAGACGAGCGTGCCCTGATGGACGTCCGTGGTCTTCTTCATCGGCACGGTCCTAACGGGGGTGTCGATTGACTTTTGGGTTTCCCAAAGGGAGTGTGGCATGACTCCTTTGGGAAAGCAAGTGGAGTCCTCCAGCGGAAGATTGGCTGGGAAACCGTGACTCGAACTACGCGGCGCGCCTGAGGGCATCCACCTGGCGCAGCCAGCTTGTCAATGGGTTCCAACTGGTGAAAATCCGGCTCACCACTCTTTCATCAGCACTCTTCTACGGCGCCAAGTAGCTGAAAAGTGGCGCCGTAGCGACGGTTCGATTGAACCGATTTCCGTCGTACGCGATTCCTTCCCGGGAAGGCTGCTGCAGGCGCTGCTTGTGATCGAGCAACGCCTGCGAGAGTCCACGTACCAAAATACGAGCGCGCCGTGACGGTGATCCACGTGCAGCCAGGCTTCGAAGAGTACAACGACGTCGATTGAAAGCGAGCGGCTGCTGGGCCGATCGCAAATAAGGAGCGGTGACCAAGTGGCCACGCGTTATTAAACAGTGTAAACGTGCCGCCACGGTTGCAGCTCAGGAATACGGACTGTTGGCTGTAGATGTGGGTCTCGCAGGTACGGCGACACGTAATCACGCCGTACGCGGCCGATTTGCTTCGCTCGTCGGTGGTCAATCTACTTGAAGGTAGTCAACCAGATATCGCCCTGCTGTGTGACGCGTGTGAAGTAGATCATCCGGTTGTCGACAGAGAGGGCGACGCTGCCAAAATCGTCTGGTGCGACAGACAGGAGCTCGCGCGTCACCTTCGATGTCGTGTCGAGCAGGAGCAATCTGTGGCGGTCTGTCAGCAGCACCCGCCGGCCATCGCGAAGCCAGGTTGCGCCATCGCTCGCGCTCAATCGTGTAAACCGCCCGGAGCTCAGCGAATACGTGAAGACGCTGCCGCGTTCGTCATCGCCAAGCAATTGCGCCGCATCCGGCGACCACGCCGTCGGTGTAAACATCCTTCCTGGCTCGATCTGACGGGAGAACGGCTGGGGCGTCTGATCGTGCCAGGACTTGTGGGGTTCGAACACGAACATCTTGTCCGCGTCGGTGCCCTGGCCGGCATAAACCATTCGCGAACCGTCCGGGGACCAGATGTTGAACGACGACACGCCTTGCGGGGCGAAGGTCAGCTGGCGCATGGCGCTCCCATCAGGCTTGATCGACCAAATCTGATTCGTCCCGCTGCGGTTCGAAAAAAACGCAATCAGCTGTCCATCAGCCGACCACGTCGGATTGCGGTCGTTGGCTTCATCGTGCGTCAGCTCACGTTCGCCTGTTCCGTCGGATCGGCTCAACAGAATATCCAGCTGATTGCCGACGGAGTAATAGGCCAGCCACTGCCCATCCGGCGACGGCATGACGCGCGAGAGGAATCGTGAGCCGCTCAACACCGTGACGGGATCGCCGCCAATCGTTCCGCTGTCCGGATCGAATGAAACTTTCTGGACACTCGCGGTTTCGTACGACCGATGCCGACGCAAGCTGACGTCCATCCCGAGAGACGCTGAGATGCCCGGCGAACGCCGATGGCGCCGTGAGAGCTTCCGCCGGCCCGGAGACCTGGCCCGATCGCTCATCGATCGCGACCCGCCACACATTCATGCTGCCGCCGCGATTGCTGGAGAAATACAAGTGCCGCCCGTCAGCCGACCATACGGGGTTCCAATCGATCGCCGCGTCGGCGGTGACTGCCACCGGAGTGCCGCCTTCCGCCGGAATCGTGTAGATGTCGCGCTGCCCTTCAATCCGTCCTTTTCCCATTACGGCCCAGTACGCAATCCTGAATCCGTTGGGTGACCAGCTCGGCTGAACGGCATCGTCTTCCTCAACGCGGCTTTTTTCGCCGGATGCCAACGTCACGATCCAGAGTTGACTTTGGGTCCGATTGAAAACGTTCGGGTCGTCGGTGGCAAACACGAGCCGCAGGCCATCCGGCGACCAAGCAGGCGTATACCCGTTGTCGGTGATTCGGCGAACCGACTCGCCGGTGCGGCCCATGACGAAGATGCCGCCGCCTTGCCGTTCCGACCGGAAGGCGATGCGCTCTCCGTCGGGAGAAAACGCTGGCTGCGTGTCGCCATCCGGCGAATCGGCCGTGAGATTGATCGCCGTTCTGCCCACCGACACCTTGCAGATAAATATCGGCGTTGCCCGCCTGGTCGCCGTCGTAGACGATCCACTTGCCGTCGGGCGACAGGCTAGGGAACTGTTCCAAGCCCGGTCCTCGAGTGATTTGCGTGAACGCGCGCTCGGCAGCTGCTGGCTGACGAGTCGCATCGCGATTGAGCTGCCACCACGCGTAGCCGGCAACCAACCCGATGACCAGAGCGCTCGCTGCGCCAATGAGCACCGCCCGCATCGGTAGTCGCGATGGTCTGAGCGGAGACGACGCGGGGCCGGCCGCGAGCGGGCCTGAATCCAGGTCCTGCTTGAGGTCCTCCAGCTCGTTCCGCAAGTCAGCGGCCGTCTGGAAGCGCCGTGCCGGATCCTTGACGAGACAGCGCCGAATGATTCGTCCGAGTTCTGTCGGAAGCGCGCGATTGACGTCGCTGACCGATGTCGGCGTGTCCTTGAGAATCGAAGACATGATGGCGACCGGGCTGTCACCGCTGAATGGCTTCAGCCCCGTCGCCATCTCATAGAGGATGACGCCAAGAGAGAAGAGATCGGATCGCGCGTCGACGGTCTTCCCTGCGGCCTGTTCCGGTGACATGTAGGCGACGGTACCCACAATGCGACCCTCGACCGTGTCCGGGCCCGGGGCAACGGTGGCGGCGTCGGCTCGAGAGCCCGGCGGGCCTGTCAGCTTTGCCAGGCCGAAGTCGAGGACTTTGATGCGGCGTGCCTGGCCACCAGCAATCATGATGTTCGCCGGCTTGAGATCGCGATGCGTAATGCCCTTGTCATGGGCGGCCGCCACGGCGTCGGCCAGCGGGATGGCGATGGTCAAGAGCTCGTTGACGGGCAGACCATCTTTAGGGATCGCCAACGACAGCGGCTGGCCCTCGACGACTTCCATGGTCAGCAACAGAACATCGTTCACCTTCTCGACCGAGTGAACGGTGACGATGTTTGGATGGTTCAGCGCCGCAGCGGCGCGGGCTTCCTGCTCAAAGCGGCGGAGTCGGTCGGCGTCGCTGGCGAAGGTCGCCGGAAGGACTTTGATCGCGATGTCGCGACCGAGGCGGGGATCGCGTGCGCGATAGACCTCCCCCATGCCGCCGCTGCCGAGCAGTGACAGGATCTCGTAGGGTCCGAGCTGCGTTCCGGGAGAAAGCACCTTGACGCCCGACAACGATCGAGACTGCTTCTCAGAGTACATCGAATCCGAAGCCGCCGATCCGTGCGACCCGGAAATAGCCAACATGAGAGGGCCGGGCCCATCGCCGTGTTCCCTCTATCCAGCCGCGGCGAAAACTGTGCGCGGCTGACGGGTATTCCTGCCACTCTGCAGGAATGGTTCTCTCGGAACCGACCGTCACGGGTGCAGCAGAGGGCGTGCGTGTCGTTCGGCGAAACGCCAGCAGATCATCCTGGTTTACGTAGCAGGCTGGCCTCTCGATCCCCAGGTAGCTGTCGAGCCCTCACGCTAACTAACCTCCCTGCCCTCGGCCATCTTGGCAGCTGCCGCGACGAGCTCGGCATCATGAGCTTCGTAGTAACCCATCGTCGTAGACAGATCCTTATGCCTCGCGAGCTTCTGGGTGATTGTGGGCTTCACATCGCGGTCGATCAGGTGAGACACATACTCGTGTCGCAGATCGTGCCACGTCAAGCCACCGTTGCGACCAATCGGCAATCCTGCACTTGAACAGCCTGCGCCACCCACGTTGGAATGAGTCCTCTGAGAGTTTTCGTCCATCCTCCGAGCCAAAGACGTAGGCATCTGCACCGAGGAATCGACGCCGCTCAAGGAGCTTCTGAATGCGTGGAGTCTGCGCAAACACCCGTTGGGGCTCTCCGGCTTTCGTTTCGGGCAACGTGATGACCCACTTCTGATAGTCAACGTCCCTGTTCCGCATCCGCAACATTTCGCCGCGACGGATGCCGAGATCGATGGCTCCCATCACGCGAGCGGCCCACATTGCCCACTCGCGCTGTTCAGCAACGCTAATCAACATCGACTCTTGCTCGGGCGTAATCCTCGTGCCCCGCCTCTTCGATTTCCCGTCCCTATGCCGTCGATCTGGGTGAACGGGTTCTCCTTCACCCACCTCTTCTTTCTGAGAGCCTCAGTTGAAGAACGCATTGCCTGCCATTGTCCGGGGTTGCCTGGAGTTGCCTTGACGCCAATAATTCCACGGAAAATCGCTGGACTCTCTAGGGGTAGGTTGGAGGCGCCGCCCGGATTTGAACCGGGGATGGAGGTTTTGCAGACCTCTGCCTTACCACTTGGCGACGGCGCCGCTCGGCATGCTCAGATCGAACGTGAACGTCCGGCCGCGGATGATACCGCGATCAACAGCCAGGGTTGAAGCCGGAATCGAAGGGCCGAAAGCTGGCTTGCCAGCCGAAGCCCGCCAGTGCGGAACCGCGCGAGCGAAGGCTGGAGCGGGAAACGGGATTCGAACCCGCGACTTCGACCTTGGCAAGGTCGCACTCTACCACTGAGTTATTCCCGCTCATGACGTGCAGAGCCTCAGTGTAGCAAACCGCCTCAGCCTCGGCAAACCGCGGTCGCGCCGCATCGCTTCGCTGGCCCTCACACAGGGTGCGCGCGCAGCACGAGTGCGGCCTCCTCGGGCGGCACCGGATTGATCACCACGCCTCCGTCCCAGGCCAGTCCGCTGACCGGCGTGAGACGCGGCAGGATCTCGAGGTGCCAGTGAAATGCCGCGTGACTTGCCTCCGCCACCGGACACGTGTGCAGCATCAACGAGTACGGGGGCGACACGAGCGTCGCGTCGAGCCGCCGCATGACGTCGCGTAACCGTTCCGCGACCGCGCGCAGCACTTCGTCGCCCGCCTCCTCGAACGCCGCGCAGTGTGCCCGCGGCAGCACCCACACCTCGAACGGCACACGCGACGCAAACGGCGCCACCGCCACCGCATCATCGTCGCTCGAGACGACTCGCTTGCCGTCGGCCTTCTCTTCGCTGATCAGATCGCAGAACACACAGCGAGAGGCTCGCGCGTGGTACGAGGTGGCGCCTGCGATCTCGAACGCCAGCACGGGCGGCGAGAATGGCAGGCCGAGAATCTGCGAATGCGGATGATCGAGTGTCGCACCGGCGGCGGCGCCGACGTTCTTGACGATGAAGAACGTCTTGAGGCGTATGTCGCGGCGTAAATCGCGAATGCGTTCGCGCCAGGCCCACAAAATCCGCCAGATGTCATCGGCGCTCATTGTCGCCAGCGTGGCTCGATGGTCGGCGGACTCAATCACGACCTCGTGCGCCCCAAGCCCTCCCCACGATTGAAACAGTGTCTCGCGGTCCTCACCGAGCGTGCCCTCCACGCGCAGAGCAGGCTCACGATTGGCAACCACACGCACTCGCCACCCCGGACCATTCGCGACACCGCCGCCAGGACGCCACGCCAGCAGCTCTCGCCCGGCAATCGCCTCTTGCCCTTCGCAGAAGGGACACATGTCGCCGTCGAGGGCGCCCACCGGCACGGGCGTGAAGTCCTCGGGCCGACGAGAACGCTCGGGCGCGATGATGACCCAACGGCCAGTGATTGGATCGCGGCGGAGTTCGGACATTCGCTCAATACCCGGTGCCTAAGGTGCCGCAGGTGCCTGAGGTGCCGTAGGTGCTGGTGCTAAAAAGTGCTGGGGTGCGCGCTGTGCCCAAGTGCTCGGACGCATTTGCCAATGATTTTACCAGCCAGGACGAAAGGCATCGGGGATGATCGTGACCGTCGGCGGCGTAGTTACGGTGTTGATGCCGACAACATCGAAGCGACACGCGACTTCACCCACGCGCTGCCTGACCAGATAGTCGGTCGCCATCCACACCAGGCGTTGCTGTTTCTGCAACGTCACCGACTCCTCCGGATCGCCGAAACTGCCATCCCTCCGAGCCTTCACCTCGACGAACACCAGCGTCTCGGCGTCGCGCGCCACGATGTCGATCTCGCCGTGCTTGGTGCGGTAACGTCGCTCAACGATTGCGTATCCGCGATCGATGAGCGCCTCGCAGGCAAGCTCTTCGCCGCGCACTCCAAACGCCAGTCGCTCTTGGGTCATGCAACGCCATGAGCAATTCCAAGACCGTCCAAAGTTCCAAGGTTCCAGTGTTCCAAAGTTCCATCAGCACTTGGAAGGTCGGAACGTTAGAACCCTGGAACTTCCGGCTGGAACCTTGGAACCTTGGCGATCAAGGCCACCGGCAACCTACGTTATCGCCGTGAGACTCTCGTCAATGATCCTGACCGCGGTGTCCGCCTCTGCCCTGGACAGCACCAGTGGCGGGCACAGCCGTAATGTGTTCGGTCCGGCACCAAGCACCAGCAAACCGCGCTTGAAACACTCCGTCACGAGCCGATCGCGCTCGGTGGTCGCGCGCGCCTTCGTCTGCCGATCGCGCACGAGCTCGATGCCAATCATCAGCCCCATCCCGCGCACGTCGCCAATCAACCGCTGCTTCGGCTGCAGGGCGCGTAGTGCGTTCATCAGGTGCGCGCCCACGACGCAGGCGTTCTCCATGAGCGATCCCTTAATCAGATCGATTGTTGCCAACGCTGCTGCACACGCCACCGGATTGCCGCCGAACGTGCTGGCATGCGACCCCGGCGGCCACGTCATGATGTCGGCGCGCGCGGTCGTTACGCCGAGCGGAAGTCCGGATGCAATGCCCTTGGCAACGGCAACGATGTCGGGCTCGACAGCGAAATGCTCGATCGCAAACATCTTTCCCGTGCGGCCCATACCGGACTGCACCTCATCGAGAACCAGGTGCATCCCGTGCTTGCTGGTCAAGGCGCGTAGCCGCTGATGAAATTCTGGCGGCGGCACGACGTAGCCACCCTCGCCCTGAATCGACTCGACGACCACTGCCGCCACTTCGTCTGGCGAGATGAGGTGAGCAAGAATCTGATCTTCGATGTAGCGGATCGACGCGTCGGCGGCGGCCTCGGGACTCGATCCGGCAACTCCACGATACGGGTTGGGAAAGGGGGCGTGATACACACCGCCGAGCGGTGGACCAAATCCTTGGCGCTGAATCGCCTTGCTCGACGTGAGCGACAGCGAGCCGAGCGAACGACCATGAAAGCTCCCGAGGAACGCGATGATGCCGTAGCGTCTGGTCGAGTAGCGCGCCAGCTTGATGGCGGCTTCGATGGCTTCGGTGCCCGAGTTGGAGAAGAACGAGCGCTTCGGCCCCTTCCACGGCGCGAGATTGTTCATCGCCTCGCCGAGCTGGACCTGCGGCTCGTAATAGAAATCCGTCCCCGACATGTGCAGGAACTTCTGCGCCTGCTCTACGACTGCGGCCACCACAGCCGGGTGCGAATGCCCGGTCGAATTGACGGCAATGCCGGCGGCGCAGTCGAGAAATACGTTGCCGTCGACGTCTTCGACCGCAGCACCTTGCCCGCGTGCCATGACGAACGGATACGAGCGGGTGTACGAAGGCGAGACGACCCGGCCGTCGCGCTCGATCATCGCTTGCGCACGCGGGCCGGGCAGGGCCGTCTTGATCTGGGGCACGGTCATGTCAGCGATCTTAGTTCCTACTTTCGCTTCCAACGTGTTCCTTGTGGACTGTCTTCGAGCATCACGCCGCGGCTGGCCAAGTCATCGCGGAGGCGATCGGCCTCCGCGAAGTCACGACGCCGGCGAGCCTCCTTGCGGGCCTCGATCGCACGTTCGATCTCTTCACGCGGCACCGGCGGTTGCTCGTCCTCCCGGCGCCGCAGCGAAATCACGCCAAGCACCCGGTCGAAGTGATCGAACGCGTCTCTGACCATGGCGGCATCGCTGCCGCTGAACTCTCGTCCATCGATGGCAGAGTTGACCTCGCGCACGAGATCGAAGATGGCGGCTAATCCCGCGGCGGTGTTGAGATCCGAACGCAGCGCCTCATCAAACGCTTTCCGCGCTTCCTCAACCTGTCTCGCGATCGCCGGATGGGCCGCACCCGCAGGCACAGTTTCCAGCCGGGCCAGGCAATCCGTGAGCCGCGTCAGGGCTTCGTCTGCCTGCTCGAGTCCCGTGAACGAGAAGTTCAACTGCTTGCGATAGTGTGACGACAGCAGCAGGTATCGCAGAGCCGAGATGCGATATCCGCGATCGGACAGGTCTTTGAGCGTGTACACGTTGCCAAGCGACTTGGACATCTTCTGGCCGTCGACCAGGAGATGCTCGGCGTGTACCCAAAATCGAGCGAACTGCTTCCCAGTTGCGCACTCGCTTTGCGCGATCTCGTTCTCGTGATGAGGGAAGATCAGATCGATGCCACCGGCATGGATGTCGATTGGCGCCTCGCCCAACAAGCGCAACGCCATCGCCGAGCACTCGATGTGCCACCCGGGACGGCCGGGGCCGACGCCAACGTTCCAGGTGGGCTCGCCTGGTTTGGTGGCCTTCCACAGCACGAAGTCTCTGGCGTCCTCCTTGCCGTAGGTGTCGGAATCGACCCGGGCGCCGGCCTGCATCCCCTCATGATCGAGCCGCGCCAGCTTGCCGTAGTCCGGCATGGTCGAAATTTTGAAGTAGATCGAGCCATCGCTGACATAGGTGTGTCCTCGCTCGTCGAGCGCGCGAATGACATCGGCCATCGCCTGCAAATTGAGCGGATCGGTGGCGCGCGGCATTTCCTCGACCGGCTCGAGGCCGAGCGCGGCCGCATCTTCGTGAAAGGCCGCGATATAGGTGTCCGTATACTCGCGGAGCGAAATGCCCTCGCGTTGCGCGCCCGCGATGGTCTTGTCGTCCACATCGGTGAAGTTGACAATCTGGCGCATCTGCCAGCCACCGACATACTTCAGCGCGCGCCGCAGGACGTCCATGCAGACAAAGGTGCGGAAGTTCCCGATGTGCCCGCGCGCGTACACCGTCAGCCCGCAGGTGTACATCCGGACGGTGTTGTCGCGCAGGGGGGCAAACGCTTCCTCCTGGCGGGTCAGTGTGTTGAACAGGCGCATGCCGGACTAGGCGGGGATTCGTTGCCGGATGTGGCAGACGTGACGACCCTTGGTGCTGGTCCACTCGACCGAGATGCCCTCGGCACCTGACGAAGTCGCACGGGGCGCATCGGCCGACGAGGCGCAGCTGATTGTCACCGTCACGGCCTTGTCGGTGCCCGAGAAGACGATCTCAATCGGGCCGCCGGCCGCTTCGACAATCGCCGTGTGAGCGGCACGCTCCACTTCGGCGGCCAGCTCGGCCCCGGTGTCCGCCGGAAGTTGCGCATAGTCTGCCGACTGTGTGGCGAGCTGGCACACGGCCCTCAGGAATCGGGCATCGCCGGGCAGCGTCACGGTAAATTCGAACGAATTGGGGGTCATTTAGCGATTCTGGCTGCGGTTCTGCACGATGGTTCGCATCGAAGGTTCTTCACAAGGCTTTTCACAAGGGTTCTTCACAAAGGTTCTTTACAAGGGTTCTTTACAAAGGTTCTTCACAAAGGTTCTTTACGAGGGTTCGACGATGGTGCTTCACGAACGTTCAGGGACCCTCTGTCGAGAACCCCGTCGAGACCCCCGTCGAGAACGCCCGTCGAGAACCGTCGTTGAGAACCCTCGTCGAACCCCCGTTGAGAACCTCCGTAAAGAACCGTCGTCAAGAACCCTCAAACACTCAGTCTATCGAACAATCGTCTCGCCCGCCGCACGTCGGCCTCGATCTGGGCCTTCAGGGCATCCACGTCGGGAAAACGCCGTTCGTCCCTCAGGCGCTGCACGAAACCAAGGCGAACCGAGCGCCCATACAGGTCCCGATCCAAGTCGAGCGCATGCGCTTCGACCACTGTCGCCGCGACATCGCCGAAGGTTGGCCGCAGCCCGATGTTCGTCACGCTGCGATGCACGATCCCGTCGACGCTCAACGCCGTCGCGTAGACCCCGTGCGGTGGAATCAGCTCGTTCTTCGATGCAAGATTGGCAGTTGGAATTCCAAGCCCCCGGCCGCGCCCTGCCCCGCGAATGACCATGCCGTCGATGTAAAAGTGGTGTCCCAGCAGGGCGCCTGCCTCGTCTACCCGCCCTTCCGCGACCAGGCGTCGAATCCGGGTGCTCGAGACGACAAAGTCCTTATAGCGAACGGGGTCAATTTTTTCGGCGCGAAAACCGTACTGAGAGCCGAGCGCTCGCAGCACCGAGAAGTTTCCCGTCCGATCGCGGCCAAAGAGAAAGTCTGCACCCACCCACACCTCGGCCACTTGCAGCCAGTCGACCAGCACCGTCTTCACAAAGGTCTCGGGCTCCCATCGCGACAGATTGTGCGTGAACCGGACCACGGCAACGCCCTGGACGCCGGCCCTCGCCAAACCTTCGAGCTTCTGGTCCAGCGTCATCAGCAGGAGGGGGGCCTTGTCCGGTCGAACGATTCGAGGAGGGTGGGGATCGAAGGTGAGGACCAGCGTGGTGCCGCCGCGTTCGGCGGCGCCGCGTCGAATCCGCTCTATGATCTTCGTGTGCCCGCGATGCAATCCGTCAAAGTTTCCGAGCGCCAACACTGGCTGATGCCACCTCGGCGCACGTCCTTCGTCTGGAAACCAGGCGACCTCCACTGGCGGTGATCATATCAAGGCGCCTCCAAGACCGGTGGCGCCTCCGTCGCTGACGGGTCATCGACCTCGACGCTGATGTCGAGGGTCAAGCCGTCAAAGGCCAGCTCCACGGCGCTTGGGAGAGCCGCATTGGTGGCCGCGTGCGGCAGGTCGTGGCAGATGTGCGTCAAGAACGTCCTCCGGGGCTGGAGGCGTTCGACGACGTGTACGGCCTCCGCCACCGTGAAATGTGTGGGGTGCGGCCGGTGCCGCAGCGCGTCGAGTACGAGCACGTCGAGATCGGCCAGCAGCTGGAAGGACTCCTCGGGAATGCGATTGCAGTCGGTCAAATAGGCAAAGTTCCCAAGTCGAAAGCCCAGAATCAGTCGCGGCCCATGAAAGATTGGCACGGGTATCACGCGGATCGATCCGACTGAAAACGGCCCATCGATGGGCTTCAAATTGATCTGCGGGATGCCGCCACCTGGTTCGGATGGAGGGTCGAAGATGTACGCAAACGTCCGTCGCAGGTCCGCCAATGTGCGATCGTCGGCATAGGCGGGTATCGGCGCGCGCTGCAGCATGTTGAAGCGGCGGACCTCGTCCAATCCCATGACGTGGTCGGCGTGGCTGTGCGTGAACAGGATGGCGTCCACGCGCGTGATCCGGTGCGTGAGCGCCTGCTGTCGGAGATCGGTGGACGTATCGACCAGCAACGCCGGACCGTCGGCAATCTCGAGGTAGATGGACGGCCGCAGACGACGATCGTGCGGGTCGCTGGACTGGCAGGTTGCGCACGAGCACCCGATCATCGGTACCCCGTGCGAGGTGCCCGAACCGAGAAATTTCACGCGCGCCGGTCGGGCGATCACGGCTGAATGATGGGACTCTGATCCTTCTTCGCTTCGACGTACCGCATGCGAAGCTCGAAGAGCATCTGGTCGATCAGCTGTCGCTCCTCAGCGCTCAGGTTACCGCGGGTCTTCTCCTCGAGCATCGCGATGATTTCAATCAGCTGGGCCGCGGCGTCCAGATCGGGCGGCCGCGTCTCGTTGGTCATCGGATCGGGCAAATCGCCAAAGTGGACTGCCGCGTTGCTCGCGAGAGACAGGATGAACGCGACAAAGCTGACGGGCGGATGCTCGGCTGGCTGACTCACCGCACCCCCTCCAAAGTTCCAAAGTTCCAAGGTTCCAAAGTTCGAAGGTTCAAGTCCAAAGCTCCAAACCTCAATAGTGTGTCGATGCTCGACGACCGCTCGAGAACTTTGGAACCTTGGAACCCTGGAACCTTGGAACCTTGGAACCTTGGAACCTTGAACGGCGGCTGCACAACGGCCTCGAACCGGAATGGTACCATAGCGCGCGAGGTCGATCGATCACATGGCCCAGTCAGCCGCAGCAGAATTCGAACGCCTGGTGAGCGTCATGCGCACGCTGCGCAGCCCCCAGGGTTGCGCGTGGGACCGCGAGCAAACACTCCTGTCGCTGCGGCCGTTCGTGCTCGAAGAAACCTACGAGCTGCTCGAAACCCTGGATCGTCGCGATCCGCAGGCCCTTCGCGAGGAGCTTGGGGACTTCCTGTACGAGGCCGTGTTTCTCGCGCAGATTGCCGAAGAGGAGGGCCACTTCTCCATCGTCGACGCGATTCAGTCGATTGTCGACAAACTCGTGCGGCGCCACCCGCACGTTTTTTCACCCGACGGTCGCCCACTGGCCGAAGGCGGACCATCGCTGACGCCGACGGAGGTCGTGGAGAAATGGGAAGACCTGAAGTCCAAAGAACGTGAGGCGACCAACGCCGTCGAGAAGAGTGCCCTCAGCGGGATCCCGCGCACGCTGCCCTCGCTGCTGCGCGCGTACGAGCTCAGTTCACGGGCCGCCGCCGTCGGCTTCGACTGGGTGCAGGCAGCCGACGTGGTCCAGAAAATCGACGAAGAAGTCGCCGAACTCCGCGAGATGGTTGCCGAGTCCTCCCGCGACCCTGCTCGGGTGGAGGAAGAGATGGGAGACTTGCTGTTTTCGATTGCCAACCTCGCGAGAAAACTCGGCATCGAACCAGAGGCGGCATTGCGGGTGGCGAATGACAAGTTTCAGCGGCGGTTCGAGGGAATGGAACGAAGCGCAGCCCTGCGCGGTGAGAATCTTCGCGCAATGGGCCTCGCTGCCTTGGAAGTGGCATGGCAAGAACAAAAACGTAGCCACGAAGGCACGAAGACACGAAGCAACGACACTACAGAATGACCCGTCTGATACTTCCTTTCAATCGATCGCTGTTGAAGTTGATCAGCAATCCAATGCGCAACTGTGACGTCCGCAGATACGAGATCACCTGCGCTTGATGGACCAGGGCGAGTCGCTCGACCGCTTTCAGCTCCACCAAGACCTCATTCATAACCACCATGTCGATTCGGTGAATGCGGAGCAAGTGGTCACGGTAGTAGCCCCGGTCCGAGTCGGCGGTGAACTTCAAGCGCGCTGTCAACGACGCTCGTGACGATCGCCTCGGTGGCTGCGGTGAGTGGCGAAGGTAGTCGGAAAGTCACCTGAGTATTTCCTTCGTGCCTTCGTGCCCTTCGTGGCTACGTCTGAATTCCCATGACCGACCCGTGAATGTCTCAACGCGCAACGACCGCCCATCCGTCGACACCGTCACCTGCCCATCGAGATCCGTCCGAAACACTTCCGTCCCCACCGCCTCGAGTCGCTCGAGCACGTGTGGGACCGGGTGACCGTACGGGTTGGCGCGGCCGACACCGATGAGCGCAATCTTGGGGCGGGTGTGTTGAACGAACTCTTCCCCGCTCGATGTGCTGCTGCCGTGGTGAGCAACCTTGAGAACCACCGTCGAGAGAAGGTCGAGTGTTGGCAGCAGCTCGCGTTCGACTTCACGATCGATGTCGCCCGTGAGCAGCACTGAAACCGCCCCGAAACGCAGCTCCAGCACGAGCGAGTCGTTGTTACGCGTCTTCTGACGTTCCCAATCAGGCAGTGGCGGATGATGAACGCGAATCTCGACGCCACCGACCTCGAGCCGGTCGCCACGCTGCAGCCAACGCCACGTCGCTCGCACGTGGCCAGCCTCGGCGCTCACGATGCTGGTCGCCTCGTGGTTCGCCACCGGGACACCCCACCAGATCTCAAGCGGCGAGAAGTCGCGGACCAGCGCTCGCGCGCCGCCGATGTGATCTGGATCGCCGTGCGTGACAGCCAGATAGTCGAGCTTCAGCACACCCAGCGCTCTTAGCATTGGACCAACGACACGGTCGCCGATGTCGAAATCCCCGCGACCGCTCGCGCCTCCCGTATCCACGACGAGCCGGCGCCCGTTGGGAAACGTGATCAGGAGGGCATCGCCTTGGCCGACGTCGATCAGCGACACGTGAAGACGGCCGTCTCCGCGGGCGCGAATGCGCGCCTGTGGCGCGGCGATGATCACGATGAAGAGAATCGCGGCCGCGGCAGCCGGCACCCATCGAGGTCCTGCGCGCCGACGTGGCAGCCGCCGGGCGCCCAGTACGAGGCCGAGCGTGCCGTAGTACGAGGCGGTGACGATGATCGCGGGCGACGGGACGCGCCACGTGAGCCACGGCGCGAGGTCCAGGAATCGCGCGCTTTCGGTAAGCGCTTCACCGCCAGCATGGACAACGCTCCCCAACGACCCCGCCAGGAAGTGGAGCCCGAGCAGATCGAAGAGAACGACCGCCATTGCGCCGAGCTGCACCAACGTCATCGCCGGAATGGCGACGAAGTTGAGCAACAGACCGGCCAAGGTGACGCGCTGAAACACCAGGGCGCCGATAGGCGCCAGGACCAGCTCGGCACACGCGGAGGCGAGCAGTACGGCCAGCGCAGACTTGAGCCAGAGTCGACCGGGCCAACGTACGCGCGACGCCCCGACCACGATGGCCGCGGTCGCGCCGAACGTCAGCCAGAACCCCACGTCGGCAATCGCCAGCGGATCGATGAGCAGTAGCGTCGCACCGGCCAGCCCAATCGCGTTACTCGGCGCCGTGCGATGGTCCAGCGCCCGCACACCCAGGTACACGCACGCCATCATGGTGGCTCGCGCGACCGAGGCGCCGCCCGACGCTACCGCGGCGTAGACGATCAGCACAGCCACCGTGGCCAGCGGCGCGTGCCATCCTCTGATGCCCAGCCATGCGAGGATGCCCAACTGAAGGCCGGCCAGGATGGCGATGTTCCCTCCGGAAATCGCAATGACGTGATAGGTTCCGGCTTCCTGCAAGCGACGTTCGACTTCGATGTCGATTCCGGCGCGGTCGCCAATCAGGATCGCGGTGGCAACGGCTGCGCTTTGCTCACCGAGCGGCCTCACGTGACGATCCAGGGCCGCGCGGGTCCGAGCACGCAGCGATGCTGCCGCCTCCTCCCACCACCGACCGCGGCTGATCACCTCCACGAGAGCGGCGCTCTTCACGTTGCCGACGAGCGCGATGCCGCGTCTCGCCAGCGCGCGCTCTTGATCGGGCACGCCGTGGTTGAGATGGCGGGCCGGCCGGCGCAGCATCGCCGGCGCGCGGAGCACCCGGCCCGTTCTCCACTCCGCAAGGTGGGCCGCCTGCTGTCCACCGCCGACCGACAGGGACACTCCGCCCGCAGCAGGTTCCGGGCACGGTCCAATCCACACGCGCTTCACCTGCACGCGCAGGACAACCCCGTTGCCGCTCGGCGTCGCGTCCTGGCTCAGCCGACCTTCGATGACGATGGGCGACTCAGGTCGATCACTGCTCCCCTCGATCGCGAAGCCGCCAATCCGCTCCTCGAGCAGGTTGCGCAGCGTCGGATGCATCGCACGCTCCAGCGCGTGGTCGCCGAGCAACCAGCCGACGGCGAAGACGGTGACCACAACCCCGGCGAGTTGGACGCGGGGCCAGCCCCGGAAAAAGGCGACCGAACCACCCGCCCAGCTCAATGCGAGCGCGAGCGACAGCGGGCCCGTGGGTTGCGCGTCCGTAAGGACGCCGCAAGCGATGCCGACCGATAGAGTGAGCGCCAGCGCAAGAGAGAGGTGTGGCATGCCTCCCTTCGCTGCAAACCGAAGGACTGCTCTGTTGTCGAGAAAATCAGCGGTTAGGCGTGCCTATCTCGCAGAATGTGCTGGGATCGGTGGTCGCAAAGATCGCAGAAAACACCGACCACTGACCACCGGCCACTGGCCACTGACCACTGATCAGGCGCTGACCGCCGCGTAGTAGTCCTGAAGCGGCCGGACGTCGAGTCCTTCGGTGCGCAAAGCGCGGATGGCGTCGACGGCAGCGGCGGCGCCGGTAATGGTCGTGATGCATGGCACGCTGGCCATCATCGCGGCCCTCCGAACCGTCTTGTCGTCGAAGAACGACTCGCGCCCCAGCGGCGTGTTAATCACCATCGCAATGTTGCGATTGACGATCTCGTCGGCGAGGCTCGGACGTCCTTCGTTGACCTTGTAGATCACGTCGCTCTCGATCCCGTGAGCGCGGAGGTAAGCCGCTGTCCCGCGTGTGGCCACGAGATCAAATCCCAGCTCTGAGAGCGCGCGGGCGATCGGCAGGACCTGCGGTTTGTCCTCGTTGTTGACGCTCAGGCACACCGTGCCCGCATCCGGCAGCTTCTGCCCTGCGCCCAGCATCGCCTTGACGAACGACAGACCAAAGCTGCTGGCGCCGCCCATCACCTCGCCAGTGGATTTCATCTCGGGCCCCAAAATCGTGTCAACGCCGGGGAAACGCGCGAACGGGAACACCGGGCTCTTGACGAACACGCCGGCCGGCTCGAGATCGTCGACGAGCCCGAGTTGCGCCAGGGACTTGCCAGCCATCACACGCGCGGCGATCTGCGCCAACGCGACGCCGGTCGCCTTGGAGAGATAAGGCACGGTGCGTGATGCGCGCGGGTTGACCTCGAGCACGTACACCTCATCGTCCTTGATGGCGTACTGCACGTTCATCAGCCCAATCACCTTGAGCGCCGATGCGATGCGCCGTGTGTAGTCGCGTATCGTCGCCAGGTGCTTCTCGCTCACGCGCGCTGGCGGGACGACGCAGGAGCTATCACCGGAATGGATCCCTGCCTCCTCGATATGCTCCATCACGCCGCCGATCACGACGGCGCCGGTGGCATCCGCGACACAATCGACGTCGAGCTCCTTGGCTCGCTCGAGAAAGCGATCGATGAGGATTGGCCGGTCGTGCGAGACGTCGACGGCCGTCGCCATGTATCGATCCAGGGTGCCGACGTCGTACACAATCGCCATGTTGCGGCCGCCCAGCACGTACGACGGCCGCACCACGACGGGGAATCCGATCTTGGCCGCCGCCTCGCGGGCCTCGCCGCGCGAGGTCGCGGTCCCGCTGGCCGGCTGCGGAATGCCGAGTTCCCACAGCAATTGTGCGAAGCGCTGGCGATCCTCCGCCAAATCAATGGAATCGGGCGAGGTGCCGAGAATCTTGACACCGGCCTCCTGCAGAGCGAGCGCCAGCTTGAGCGGCGTCTGCCCCCCGAACTGGACGATGCACGCGACGTCCGGATGACCCTGGCGCTCGCGATCGACAACCGCCATCACGTCCTCGAACGTCAGCGGTTCGAAGTACAAGCGGTCAGCGGTGTCGTAGTCGGTCGACACCGTTTCGGGATTGCAGTTCACCATGACGGTCTCGAACCCCTCGGCTCGAAACCCAAATACGGCGTGGCAGCAGCAATAGTCGAACTCAATGCCCTGGCCGATTCGATTGGGCCCGCTGCCAAGAATCAGGATCTTCGGTCGATCCGTGGGCTCGGCCTCGCACGCCTCCTCGTAGCTCCCGTAGAGATACGGTGTGAACGACTCGAACTCGGCCGCGCACGTGTCGATGCGCTTGAAGGCCGGCACCAGCTTGAAGTCGAGACGCTTTTCCCGGACCGCTGACTCGCCCGAGGCGAGGATGTGACCGAGCTCCTGATCGCCAAAGCCGGCGCGCTTGAGCGTGCGCAGAAGATCCGTCGACATGTCGCGCAGGCCGATCATCTCCGCCGTTCGGCGCAACTCGACGATCTCGGCAAACTGCTCGACGAACCACGGGTCCATCTTCGTCAGCTCGCAGATCTGCTCAACCGTCCACGCCTTGTCGAGCGCGCGAAACAGGGCCCAGATGCGGCGGTCGTTGGGCACGATCAACTGTCTGCGCAGCGAGGCGTCTTCCTCCTCATCGACGTCGGACGACACATCGTCGTCTGCCGCTCTCGGCCGACTGAAGAGCAGTCCATCGCGGCCGAGCTCCAGCGACCGGATGCCCTTGAGAAACGCCTCCTTGAACGTCCGCCCGATCGCCATCGCCTCGCCCACCGACTTCATCTGGGTGGTCAGCGTACGATCCGCCTGCGGAAACTTCTCGAAGTTCCACCGCGGAATCTTCACGACGACATAGTCGATGGTTGGCTCGAAGGAGGCCGGGGTCACCCTGGTGATGTCGTTTGGAATCTCGTCCAGTGTGTAACCGAGTGCCAGCTTGGCTGCGATTTTGGCGATTGGAAAGCCAGTGGCCTTAGAGGCCAGCGCGGATGACCGCGATACGCGCGGGTTCATTTCGATTACCACCATCCGCCCATCCGACGGGTTGATGGCGAACTGGATATTGGACCCGCCCGTTTCAACACCCACGCGACGAATGATGCGACGGCCGGCATCGCGCATTCGCTGGTATTCCTTGTCGGTCAGCGTCAACGCCGGCGCCACCGTGATGCTGTCACCGGTGTGCACGCCCATCGGATCGATGTTCTCGATCGAGCAGATCACGACGTAGTTGTCGGCGCCGTCGCGCATCACTTCGAGCTCGAACTCTTTCCAGCCGATCACCGACTCCTCGATCAGCACTTCGTGGATGGGGCTCAATCCCAAACCGCGCGAGACAGTCTCCTTGAACTCGTCCTGGTTGTACGCGATGCCGCCGCCCACGCCACCGAGCGTGAACGAGGGGCGAATGATAGCGGGGAAGCCAACGCCCTCGACGATGCGCGCGGCATCTTCGAGCGTCTTCGCGACGCCGCTGGCCGGGACCTCGAGCCCAATCTCCTTCATCGCATCCCGAAACTCGAGTCGATCCTCGGCAACCTTGATGGCCGGCACTGATGCGCCAATCAGGCGCACGTTGTACTTGCGCAGGACCCCAGCCTCGTCCAACGCGACGGCGAGATTGAGTGCGGTCTGACCTCCGACTGTGGGCAAAACCGCATCGGGCCTCTCACGTTCGATCACCTGCTCGACTGCCTCGACCGTGAGCGGCTCAACGTAGGTGCGATTGGCCAACTCCGGATCGGTCATGATCGTCGCCGGATTGCTATTGACCAGGATGACCTCGAGGCCCTCCTCACGCAGCGCTTTGATCGCCTGTGTTCCCGAATAGTCGAACTCACACGCCTGTCCGATGACGATCGGACCCGACCCGATGACGAGCACGCGATGAATGTCTGTGCGCTTCGGCATGAGACGACGCTTACCGCTTTTCCATCTCTTCGATGAACTGAGTGAACAAATAGTCGGCGTCGTGCGGGCCCGGTGACGCCTCGGGGTGATATTGAACCGAGTAGATCGGCTTGCCGATGTGGCGCAGACCCTCGACGGTCCCGTCGTAAAGATTCAAGTGCGTAACGCGGGCGTGATCGGGAAGTGTGTCGGGGTTCACTGCAAACCCGTGGTTCTGCGAGGTAATTTCGACCTTGTTGCTATCGAGCTGCTTGACCGGGTGGTTCGCGCCCCGATGGCCGAACTTGAGCTTGTAGGTCTCCGCACCCAACGCGAGGCCGAGCAACTGGTGCCCAAGGCAGATGCCGAAGATGGGGCGGTCCGCCTCGTCCACCAGCGCTTTCACGTTGCCGACGGCATAGGTCACCGCCGCCGGATCGCCAGGGCCGTTGCTGAGAAAGATCCCGTCCGGGTCGGAGGCCAGGACGTCTGCCGCCGGTACCGATGCAGGAAACACCCGAACGTCGCAACCGTGCGCGGCGAGGCGACGCAGGATGTTCGTCTTGATCCCGTAGTCGTAGGCAGCGACCCGGAGCTGCCGCTTCGCGCGTTTCAACGGAGCGACACCAAACGTTGCTTCGGCGACGGTGTCGGCGAGCGACGCCACGAAGTCGTACGCGGTCGCGCACGTCACCTCCTTGACGAGGTCAGCGCCTTCCATCAACGGAATGGCACGGGCCTTGGCGACGAGCGCTTCCGGATCCAGCGCTGTGCCGGTTGCGATGATGCCCCGCATCACGCCGATCGAGCGCAGCTTGCGTGTCAACGCGCGGGTGTCGATGTCCCCGATCGCCACGATGCCATGAGCAGTGAGGTAGTCGCGAAGCGTCGTCTGGGCGCGCCAGTTGCTGGCGATGGGCGAGAGATCGCGGATGACGAAGCCGGCCACGCGGGGTGCCCCCGACTCATGATCGGCCGCGGCAATGCCGTAATTGCCGATTTGCGGCGCTGTCATCGTGACGATCTGGCCGGCGTACGAAGGGTCGGTGAGCACCTCCTGATACCCGGTCATGCTGGTGTTGAACACCACTTCGCCGGACGTTTCTCCCGCCGCGCCGGCCGAAACACCACTGAACCAAGTGCCATCCTCGAGCGCCAAAATCGCGTTCATCGCTGTCCTGCTCTACTCCTGTGCGATTTCGAGCGAGGCGGCCACGCGACGGCGTTCGCCCGCCTTCAACTCGATCGTCTGCGTCCACGGTCGATAGCCGGGCCGCTCGATCCTCACCGTGATGGTGCCTGGCGCGACCGACGCCATCGTCAACGGCGTCGTGCCAGCGGCCTGCCCGTTGATGATCACGGACGAGCCGGTTGGGCGGGAGTCCACGTTGAGACTACCGGTCATGGGGGACGCCGGCCTCGTTTCGCGCGACGATCGCGAAGGCGCCGGGGCAGAGATCGGTGAGAGCGGCACCTCGAGTGAACGTGATGGCCGATCGGCCGTGAGCGTGACCCGGCGCTCGTTCGACGCGTACCCGGGACGACTCAGGACGATCGTTCTCGTACCGAGCGCCACGTCCCTGAGCGTGAGCGGCGTCGTTCCTCGCGCGGTGCCGTCGACTGTGACCACGGCCCCGGAGGGCGAGCTTCGGATCAGCAGACTGGCGGTCTCGCGTGGTGAGGGTGAGCTTTTGGCGACGGGAGGCGCTGGAGGCGGCGTGCGAACTGGCTCGGCCACTGCAGTCCGGGCGGCATCTGGCGGAGACGGCGCGGGTGCCGGCGGAGCAGGCGAAACGGCTGCGTCAGTGAATTCTTTCGCCGGCTGGGCATCCGCGCCGGTCACCTGGCCATTCGCGGCCGGCAGGCTCGCCTCAGTCGGTTGGACTCGTGACGTCGCAAACATGTAGCCTGCTGCTCCGCCAAGCGCGGCTCCCGTCACGAGCGCCGCGACCAGCGTACCGGCGCTGTAAGCACGGCGCCGCGCAGCCGGGGGGGTCATGACGCCCAGCCTGCCCTGCCATGCCACCGGCTCGGGCCTGACACGCGACGCGGCAATGGGTGGATCGATCGTGATCGATCGCAGTGGCGGTCGCGGCGGATCCTTGAGGGGAATGTCGGCCGGCGGTAGCGCCGTGCGACGGTCGCCCAGCTTGTGATCGTCGTCACTGTGTTCCGGGGCTTCCTCGGCCACGAAGCCCTCGAGCGGCTGTAGTCCAGCGCCCGCCATGACCTCCTCGTCGTCATCCGACCGCACGCTCGTTTCGAGCGCATCATCGATGGCTTCGACGAACGCTGTGCAACTCGCGAATCGCTCGGTCGGATTGGTGGCCAGCGCCGACATCAGCGCGCCCGCGAGCGCTTCCACGTCAACACCGGGAAGCGACGGAGCGTCGAGGACCGATTCCGCAGATTTTGGCGCGCGACCGCCGAAGAACCACTCGTAGGCAATCGCCCCGAGCGCGTACTGATCGGTAGCCGGCGAGGTGGGGTCGCCCTTCATCAGCTCGGGCGCGGCGTAGGGACGACGGGTCGACCGATGAACGCCGGCCCGTTCCAGAATCGGCGTGATCCCGAGGCCGATCATGTGGGTGTCGTGCCCGTCGATCAGGATGTCGCGTGGCTGCAGCGCGCCGTGCCACACACCCGCGGCGGCCGCACCGTCGAGGGCATCGGCGAGATGACGTAAACGCGGCAGCGCGTCGGCGATCGCTGCCGGTCCGTACTCGCGCAACGCGACGTCCAGCGACTCGCCGAGGGCGAGCGCCGTGACCAGATACGGATCCGTACCTTGGACACCCGCATCAATCACGGCCGGGATCGCGGGATGGGTTGGGCCATCCTTGAGCGCTCGCAGCCCATCGGCAATCTTGCGCGCGTCCTCCGGGGACACATTCAGCCGGAATTGTTTGATGATGACGGCCGCCTGGGTCGTCGGGTCCTCGCCGCGAAACACCGGACCTAAGCTGCCAACCTCGATCTGGTGCAGCACTCGATAGCGGCCAAAAGCCGCAGGCGGAACGTCGCTGGGAGCTTCCCCGGGCACGGGACGGAATACGATCCTATCACGCCAATCTTGTGTCGTCCCAGTAACTTAGCTGTGATGGTGATCGTAGCTTGACAGTATCTGGACCCCTCTGCGAGAGTACCCGCGGGTGCACTCCGACACCACTACTTCGAGCACAACATCGGCCGCTTTGGCGGTCGACATTCGCCGCTTCCCCTGGATTCGACGGTTCGCCACCGATTACGCATTCGCATTCGACCGGATCGCGCCCTATTTCGCCGGCAATCCTGCGCAACCGGATGCGTGGGCGGAGGCCATTGCGCGGCGCCACGGGCGGCGCACGCACGGTGTGCCACCGGCGCCGAGCGACCTGGCGCGAGTAATCGCCGCCCAACAGATGCGGCGCGGCGCGCCCCCGGCCTCGCGCGCCGCCGCTGAACGTCTCGCCGACCCCCGCACGGTCGTGATCATCACCGGGCAGCAGGCGGGTCTCTTCGGGGGGCCGCTGTTCACGCTGCTCAAGGCCCTGACCGCCATGAAGCTGGCCGCGCAGGTCGCGCGCGAACACCGTGCGCCCGTCGTCCCGGTTTTCTGGATTGATGCCGAGGATCACGACTGGGCCGAGGTCAGCGGGTGCACGGTGCTCGACGCAGACGGTGTTCCCCGGCGCATTCAGCTTGCCAGCCTCGCAGGCGCCGGAGACCTCCCAATCGGCCGCCTGCAGCTCGATCAACGGATCGCGGATGCCATCGACGCCTTGCAGGGCGGCCTTCCAGATTCAGAATTCAAGGCCACCGTCCTCGCGGACATCCGCGGAGCCTATGCACCCGGGCACACGATGGCGGAGGCGTTTGGTCGATGGATCGAGTCCGTCCTGGGCCCCCATGGGCTCGTCGTCTACGACTCCTCCGATCCGGCCGCGAAGCCTCTCGTCTCCCATGTGTTCGCGCACGAACTTCTCCACCCCGGCCAGACCGCGCGGTTGGCAGCTACCGCTGGGGAATCGCTCGTCGCCGCCGGTTATCACGCGCAGGTCACGCCGCATGACGATGCCATCTCGCTCTTTCATCTGAATGACGGCCGCGAAAGCATTCGGTACGGCGGCGGTTCGGTGTCGATAGGCGAACGAGAAACTGCGCTCGCGACGCTCGTCGCGGAAGTCGAACGAACGCCGCACCATTTCAGCCCCAACGTCCTGTTGCGCCCCATCGTCCAAGACGCGTTGTTTCCCACCATCTGTTACGTGGCGGGCCCCAACGAGTTGGCCTACCTGGGTCAGCTGCGTGAGGTCTATCGCCACTTCGACGTGCCCATGCCGCTGATGTACCAGCGCGCGACGGCAACGATCGTGGACTCGGCCACGCTGCGCTTCCTGTCCAAGTACTCGCTGCCCCTCGAAGCACTCCAACCTCAAGACGAATCGGCGCTCAACCAGCTGTTGCAGAATCAGCTGCCGCCGGCCGTGGATGAAGCGCTGAACAGCGTTTCGAACGTCGTGGAAGAGCGGGTAGCGGCGGTCGTCACGGCGGTCTCGCAGATCGATCCGACGCTCCGTGGAACGGTGGAATCGACGCTGAGCAAGATGCAGCACGACCTCCGCACGCTGCGCACGAAAGTCATCCAGGCGGCCAAGCGCCGTGACGATACGTTACGCCGGCAGTATCAGCGGGCGCAGTCCCTCGCGTTTCCTAACGGCCATCCTCAAGAGCGCGAGCTCGGTTGCGTGTGGTTTTCGAACCGTTACGGCCCCGCGCTCGTGGACCGGCTTCTCGAAGACCTGCCGCTCGACATGGGTCATCATTGGGTTCTGGCCATCTGATGACCACTGCTCGGCGTTACACGAAACGATTCCGGGGCTGGCGGATTCGCATTCCAGCCGCAGGCTGGAAACGCGCGCTGCTCGCCATGCTGCTGATCCCGATCGTCGTCGGGACGGGAGTGCTCGGCTATTACTACGTGCAATTCTCCCGAATCATCGAAGCGCGGCTCCACGGCGAACGGGACCGCGTCATTCCTCGCGTCTACGCGCGGCCGTTGACCCTCCATGGCGGACAGGGATTGAGCGACATCGAGCTGATCGCTCGGCTCAATGATGTCGGGTACACCGAGAAGTCACGCGTCGAGCGCGCGGGTGAGTTTGCGCTCGAACGCAACGCGATTCTGGTGGTCCCTCGCGGCGGCGATCATGCGGGCAAGCCGGTTCGCATTGCCTTTGCCGAGCCCCGAATCGTCAAGACCGGGCAGGCCGCGGCGTCTGCGGCGCCCGCGCGGATTGCCAAACTCGAAGCGGCCGGCCGACCAGTCGACGAAGTCGTGCTGGATCCACCCTTGCTCACAGGCCTCGTCACGGCATCGCGCGAGAAGCGGCGGCGCGTTCCGATCGCGAGTATTCCGGCGCGGATGCAGCAGGCCGTGCTGGCGATTGAGGACCGGCGCTTTTATGGCCACCTCGGGATTGATCCCATCAGCGTGGTCGGTGCTGTCGTCACGAACCTCTCGTCCTCGCGCCGCCAGCCCGTAGGCCGCAGCACCGTGACCCAGCAACTCTCACGCATGTTTTTTCTCAGTGAAGAGTTCAACGCCGAGCTGCAATCGGGCCAGCGGTCATATCGCCGCAAGGCGCTCGAAGCCTTCATGGCGGTGATTCTCGAAACCAAAGCGACCAAAGAAGAGATCCTCGAGCTGTATCTGAATGACGTCTACCTCGGCAATCGCGGTTCGTTTGCGCTGCACGGGGTGGCCGAGGCGGCGCGCATTTTCTTCGGCAAAGACGTCAGCAACGTCTCGCTCTCCGAAGCGGCCTTAATCGCGGGCATCATCCAGAATCCGTATCAGCACTCGCCATTCGTCAATCGGGAGCGCGCGAAAGAACGCCGTGATCTCGTGTTGTCCGCGATGGCCGCGGCCGAGTTCATTACCGCGGACGCCGCAGAGCGCGCCTCGAACGATCCCATTACGGTCGTCGCACGCGCTGTGGACAACGAGGCGCCGTACTTCGTCGACTACCTCGGCGAGGAGCTGCAGACCGAATTCCCCGGCATCACACAACGCACGGGTGCGCTCGAAATCTTCACCACGCTCGACCTCAACCTGCAGCGCTACGCGCAAGATGCGGTGCGGGATGGTCTTGCAAAGGTGGACCAGATACTCGCCAAGCGCAAGCGCAAGCCTGGTCCCTCGCAGGCGGCGCTCGTCGCGCTGGATCCGCGTAGTGGCGAGATCCTGGCGCTGGTTGGCGGACGGTTCTACAACCAATCGCAGTTCAACCGCGCGACAACTGCCCGGCGTCAACCCGGATCCACGTTCAAGCCGTTCGTGTACCTGGCCGCCTTCGAGCGCGCTGCCGAGGAGGGGCGTACCGATGTCACACCGGCCTCGATGGTGTGGGACGAGCCGACGACCTGGACCTACGATCAGCAAGAGTGGTCGCCGCGCAACTACGACAGCGAGTACGACGGCTTCGTCACGCTTCGTCGCGCGCTCGCGTTGTCTCGAAACATCGCCGCGATCAAGGTGGCCGAACAAACGGGTTTCGATCAGGTGGCGGCGCTCTGGCGAAAGACCAAGATCGGGCGTGCGGCGCTGGAGGGTTACCCGTCGATCGCTCTCGGTGTGTTCGAACTGACGCCGATGGACGTGGCATCCGCATACACCGCCTTTCCCAACGGCGGCCTGATCAAACCGCTCAGAAGCATCGTGCGCGTCCGGAGCGGCGACGACTCGCTCATGCCCAAGGCGGTCGAGGGACCGCGCATCGCACGGGAATCAACCGCATTTCTCGTGACCAACATGATGCGCAGTGTCATCAACGAAGGAACCGGGGCCAGCGCGCGGGGCAACGGATTCACACTGGACGCCGCCGGCAAGTCGGGCACGACCAACGATCTGCGGGACGCCTGGTTCGTCGGATTCACACCCGAGTTGCTGGCCGTCGTATGGGTGGGTTTCGATGACAATGCCCCGCTCGGACTGAGCGGGACCCAGGCCGCGCTTCCCATTTGGACTGACTTCATGAAGCGCGCCCTGGCGGGTCACGACAACGTCAGTTTCGAGCCGCCCGAAGGTATCAGCTTCGTCGAAATCGACCGTGACACCGGCCGCCTGGCCCTGCCGACATGCCCCCGGGTCACGACCGAATCGTTTCTGGCTGGCAGCGAACCGCTCGAAGTCTGCGACTTGCACCGCTGGTGACGCTAGCGAAGCTGCGCCTCAAACCGCCGAGAAGAAAGGCGTCGGCTCCGCTTCGCTAGGGCTATATTGTCTTGCCCCGCTCCGGGGTCCCCGCTGCGGACTGTGCGCGGTGGGGTGGTCTCCGCGGGGCGAGACCTAGCACCGTAGTCGCTATAATTCCAAGAGTGAATCACGAGGTGTTTGCGGCGCTCGGCGAGGCCCTCAAAGCCGGCGAAGAGGTGGCGCTGGTGACGATAGTGTCGGCTAACGGCTCGACCCCGCAGCGCGTCGGGGCCAAGATGCTGGTCTATGCCGATGGACGCGTCGTCGGCACCATCGGCGGCGGCTGCTACGAGAACGAAGCGCTCTGGAAGGCTCGCGAAGCACTGAAGACACGCAGGGCTTGTACGGTTCGCTACGAGTTGACCGACGATTTCGCCGAGGAATCGGGACTGATCTGCGGTGGTCAGATGGAAGTGTTCATCGAACCGATCGAGCCTTCGCCAGCCGTCTACATTTTCGGCGCGGGTCACGTCGGCCAATTCGTTGGACGTGTCGCACACGACGCCGGGTTCCAAGTGCATGTGATCGACGATCGCGAGAAGTTCGCCAATCGCGAACGCTTTCCGGAGGCTGCCGAGATCGTCGTGGACGACATTCCTGACTGGCTCGCCCGCACGCCCCTTCCCTCGACGGCCTACGCCGTCGTCGTCACGCGTGGGCATCGTCACGATTTGGATGCGCTGCGGGCGTTGACGCGCCACAACCTTCGCTACCTCGGTCTGATCGGCAGCCGCGCGAAGGTCAAGCGGATCTACGACGTCCTGGCGGAGGACGGCAGCATCACCGTCGAACAACTCGAGCGCGTCCACGCACCCATCGGCCTCGACATCGGCGCAGTAACCCCGCAGGAGATTGCGGTCTCCATCGTCGCTGAATTGATCGCGATCCGACGGGGGAAAGAACGCGAGATCGCGTCGGCGTCGCTGAAGTGGATGCCGAAGGTAAAGGTGGCGCAAAGCTCGTAAGGTGCCTAACGTGCCTATGGTGCCTGGGTGCCTAAGGTGCTGGTGCCTAAGGTGCGTAGGGTGCGTAGGGTGCGTAGGGTGCGTCACAGGCACGGGGCAGAAATTGCGACGTCGCTGTTGGCAGCCAGTAGCAGGATTTTCGATTTCTCTGGGCCGGGCTTCTGGAAGCGCCCCAACATCTCGGTTGATCCGTCGTGGCGGGTCCTTTGCACGACGATCGCCCATGGGATTCGCGACCTTTCAGGAAATTGGGGCGTGGCAGCGGGCGTACGAGTTGAAGCTTCAAGTCCAGGAGATTTTTCAAGTTTAGTCTCCGCAGCCAGCTCCTGACGCCGCACGCTCGGGTCCTCGTCAATTCCCGGGACCATCGCGACTCGCGATTCACGCGAATCGCCAAGGCTTCTGAGATCGAATTGCTGAACCACTTCATTGAAGCTGCTGACAGCGGACATATCAGCAAGGAGGAGCGCACGACTCTCGAACACGCAGCGCGAAAAGCGATTAAGGCAGCCAATGGATTGATTCGGTATTTGGAAAACAATCCCGATCCAACCCAAGGCGTCAAGCGACAGAATACGCAAGCACCTTGAGCACCTTGAGCACCTTGAGCACCTTGACACCTAGCACCCTAAGCACCCTAAGCACCAGCACCTTAGGCACCCAGGCACTTCAGGCACCCTAGGCACCTTACGCCGTGTCTCTCCTCATCCGCAACGCCACCATCCTGACGATGAACGATGTGCTCGAGATCGTCTCGGGCGACGTCCTTGTCGACGCGGGTCGCATTGTCGAAATCGGGAATCTCTCCGCGAGGCAGGCATCACGCACGATCAACGCTGGCGGCGGCTACCTCCTTCCGGGATTCATCCAGACCCACGTCCACCTGTGCCAGACGCTGTTTCGCGGCTACGCCGACGATCTGGCCCTCATGGATTGGTTGAAAACGCGCATCTGGCCCATGGAAGCCGCGCACACGCCCGCGTCGCTGGCGGCGGCGACCCGACTGGCGGCCGCAGAACTGCTCCTCGGTGGCACGACCACGGTACTGACGATGGAGACGGTGCACGACACGGATGCGGTCTTCGCCGCGCTCGAGCCGATGGGGCTGCGGGCGGTGGTCGGCAAGTGCATGATGGACGCCGACGCCAGCGTGCCGGCGCGACTTCTCGAACAGACGACGGCATCGATTGACGAAAGCCTGGCCATTGCGTCGCGGTGGCATGGACGCGCAAACGGTCGCCTTCGGGCGGCGTTCGCCCCTCGGTTCGCCGTGTCGTGCTCCCGCGAGTTGCTGGAGGCTGTAGGCTCGCTGGCCAGCGACCGGCGGCTACTGGTCCACACGCATGCTTCGGAGAACAAGGACGAGATCGCGCTCGTTCGATCACGAACGGGTCGTGCCAACGTCGCGTACCTGGACGAGGTTGGCCTTGCCTCACCGAGGCTATGCCTGGCGCACTGTGTGTGGGCTGACGAATCAGAACAGGACCTGATTGCCAGCCGCGAGGTGAAGGTCTTGCACTGCCCCGGATCGAACCTCAAGCTCGCATCCGGAATTGCGCCCATCGCCGACATGCGGAAGCGAGGCATTTCCGTCTCGCTCGGGGCTGATGGTGCAGCGTGCAACAACCACCTGGACATGTTCGGCGAGATGCGGCTGGCCGGAGGCCTGCAGGCGATTGCCGTCGGCCCGGGCACGCTGGGCGCGACAGATCTTCTGCGGATGGCCACACGCGAAGGCGCCCGAGCGCTTGGACTCGAGAACGAAATCGGGTCGATTGAGATCGGCAAGCGCGCCGATCTGATTCTGATCGATCGCGATCGCCCTCACCTGGCGACCAGCCCCGAGCCCGTCGCCGCGGTCGTTTACGCCGCATGTCCGTCCGACGTCCGCAGCACGATTGTGGACGGCGAGTTGTTGGTGGACGATTTCCGACTCGTGCACGAGGACGTGCCCGCGATTGTCGCCACCGCGTGTGCGGAGGCGGCGGCCCTGGCGAAGCGGGCCTTTTGAACGTTCGTCGACACTATGTCGTATCACGACATAACGCGGGTTCTTTACGCGGGTTCTTGACGCAGGCTGTTCTCAACGTGGCGTGTGCGTCCAGACCCTTCGTTCAGAACCTCCAGCGAGAACCTCCTCAAGAACCCCCGTGGAGAACCTCCGTGGAGAACCTTCGTGGAGAACCTTCGTCAAGAACCTCCTCAAGAACCTCCTCAAGAACCCCCGAGGAGAACCTCCGTGGAGAACCATCGTCAAGAACCTCCGTTCCAACCCCTGCTATAATTAGCAGTCGATAGTGTCGACTGCTAAATGACCTCTCCGGCCCTTTCAGACCGGACACGGCGCATTCTTGCGGCCCTCATCCGCGAGTACATCGAGACGGGTGAACCAGTCGCGTCCGCTGCCTTGACGCGGAGGACGGGCTTGGCCGTTTCGTCCGCCACTGTCCGCAACGTGCTCGCCCAACTCGAAGAGCGGGGCTTCGTGTGGCAACCCCACACCTCAGCCGGACGTGTGCCAACGGACCTCGGCTATCGGTTTTACGTCGACCTCCTGCTCGAATCCAAGCGCGCGACCAAGGACGCCGCTGGCGTCGAGGCCAGGCTTCGGCTGCAAGCGGGCGATGCTCCACTGATCGACGACCTGCTCTCGAGCGCGTCGCATGTGCTCTCCGAGGTCTCGCGTCACGTTGGGTTTGCTATCGCGCCCGCGAACGCTGACGCGGTGTTCCATCGCATCGAGTTCGTGCCGCTGAACCGGAACCGGATCCTGGTCGTGATGGTCGCTCGCGGGAATCAAGTCTCGCAGAAGACCATCGACATGGGCGAGGAAGTCGAGCCGAGCGAGCTGGTGCGGGCGGCGAATTACCTGAACGAACAATTCTGCGGTCAAACCCTGGATCAAGTGCGCGCAGGGGTGCTCGTGCGCCTGAGCGAAGAGCGATCGCTTTACGATCAATTGCTGGGGTTGGCACTTCGGCTGGCCAGCAGCTCGCTCGAAAATCTGGAGCGGACGACGATTAGCATCGAAGGTACGTCGTCACTGCTCGAGGAGGTCGTTCGGGCAAGCGGCCTATCGCTGTCAACTCTGCGGTCGCTGCTCGTCATAGTCGAGGAAAAGCAGCGACTGGTCCAAATGTTGAACGAGTATATCGACGGCCCCGGCCTCACGGTCGTGATAGGTGCCGAGCACAGCGATCCCGAGATGCGCCCGTTCAGCTTGATTGCCTCGACTTACTTCGATGGACGCAGCACCGGAATGGTTGGGGTGATCGGCCCGACGCGCATGCGGTACTCGCGGGCCATCGATGTCGTCGAAAACGCCGCCAAGGCAATGGGAAAAGTACTGCGCGACAATTAGAGGCGTGTCAGATTGATTGGCGGGCCAGTAAGCAGTGGTGTGACATGTGCGCCAAGACAAGATCGATCGACGAGATGAACGAAGAACACGAAGACGGTTCCGACCAGCAAGACGCGCCGACCCAGGGGGATGTTGGCGGTGATGTCGTCGAAGGGCGCGAGAGCGACGCCGAGCAACTCGACGCGCTCGCTCGCGAACGTGACGAGATGCGCGATCGTCTCTTGCGCAAGACGGCCGAGTTCGACAATTACCGCAAGCGGGTCGACAAGGAACGACGGGAGCTGAGCCAGTGGGCGGCCGCCGACGTGCTCACCGATCTCGTCGCGATTCTCGACGATTTCGATCGAGCCCTCGCCGTGGAGGCGCCAGCGGAGGCAGAGCCGTATCGCTCCGGTGTCGAGTTGATTCACCGGCAGCTTGGTGAGTTGCTCCGCAAGCGCGGTGTCACGCCACTCGAAACGTTGGGCACTGATTTCGACCCCAACGTGCACCAGGCCGTCGCCTACGAGGAGACTCCGGGCGCTCGCGAGGGAGAAGTCGTTGGCGAGCTGCGCAAGGGCTATCGCCTGGGTGAACGATTGTTGCGGCCTGCTCTCGTCCGCGTCGCCAAGGCATCGTGAGCAAGCGGGACTACTACGCCGTACTTGGGCTCGCGCGTGACGCGGGCGACCAGGACATCAAGAGCGCCTACCGTAAGCTGGCGCTGAAATACCACCCCGATCGCAATCCCGGGGACAAGGCCGCGGAGGACAGGTTCAAGGAAGCCGCCGAAGCCTACTCGGTCCTGGCCGACCCCGACAAGCGTTCCCGCTACGACCGCTTCGGGCATGCGGCCGTTGCCGGCAGCGGAGGCGCCGCCGGATTCGATCCGACGATCTTCGCCGAATTCGACGACATCTTCGGCAGCATCGGCGACATCTTCGGTTTCGGCGGAATGTTTGGCGGGAGTCGCCGGCGAGGAGGCCCGCAACGCGGCGCCGACCTGCGCTACGACCTCGAGATCAGCTTCGAGCAATCTGCCGCCGGCGCCGAAACGACGATACAAATTCCTCGTCACGAAACCTGTGAAACGTGCCGTGGGTCGGGTGCTGCCGCGGGATCCTCGCCGACCACGTGCCCGCAATGTCGCGGCAGCGGTCAACTGCGGTATCAGCAGGGCTTCTTCACTGTCGCACGAACCTGCGGCCAGTGCCGCGGCAGTGGGCGCGTGATTAGCAATCCCTGTCAGACGTGTCGCGGCGCCGGCGCTGTCGAACGGCTGCGCAAGCTGACGGTCAAGGTACCGGCCGGTATCGCCACCGGGTCAACGGTTGCGGCTGAACGGCGAAGGCGAAGCCGGCGCCCAGGGTGGGCCACCTGGGGACCTCTACGTGGTCATCGTGGTGCAGGAGCATTCGTTCTTCCACCGCGACGGCAACGACCTCGCCTGCGAGATCCCCGTGAACTTCACGACCCTTGCGTTGGGCGGTGAGATCAAGGTGCCCAGCGTCGACGGCGAGCCCCAGCCGCTCAAGATTCCCGATGGGACCGCCACGGGATCTGTCTTCCGGCTGCGTGGAAAAGGGATGCCCGACGTGGCCGGGCGCGGTCGCGGCGATCTGCTCGTGACCGTGCAGGCGGTCACGCCGAGAAAACTGACACGCGATCAGCGGAAGCTGCTCGAACAGTTCGCGGCGACGTTGCCTGCACAGGAGTTCGAGCCGACACCGCGCGAGGCTGAGGATCGCGGACTCTTCGACAAGGTCAAAGACATCTTTGGGTGAGAAGGTCTGGCCGGCGCTGCATATCAAAAGCGCCAGCGTCGACCTCGACCTTCCCGATCTCTTGTCGGGCACGCTCGACGAGTTCTCACCGGTTGCGGTCCACGAGCTCGCCGACCTGCCATTGCCACCGGGTGGACTGTGGGATCCGACGTTTCCACGCCCGCCCGAGCCGCCCCCCGCTCCGCTCGACTGGCGCGTGTTCTTTGCGAACGTCAGCGATCGCGACAATGCCGCGGCCGCGCTCCGACGTGTTCATCCCAGCCTGGCGATCTCCGATGACGACGTGCCGGATGAGGATTGGGCGGCGCGTTCACAGCGAGCGCTTACAGCAATCAGCGCCGGCACGTTCATCGTTGCCCCGCCGTGGGATGTGCCGACGGACGTTCCTGAGGGCTCGACGCTGATCATCATCGAGCCGTCGCGCGGATTCGGGACCGGGCATCATGCGAGCACCAGGCTGTGCCTTCGTGCGCTCTCCGATATCACCATCCGTGACCTGCGTGTCCTGGACCTCGGCACAGGTTCTGGCGTGCTGGCGCTGGCCGCTTCACTTCGCGGTGCCCGCCAAGTCGTGGCAATCGACGTCGACCCCGATGCAATCGACGCCGCTCGCGGCAGCCTGGCGCTTAATGCGGCCGCATCGTCGATCGAGTGGCGAGTTGGAGATTATCGTGAGCGCGATCGGGCCCGGCTGGATGGACCCTGGCACATCGTCGTGGCCAATCTCACGGGCGGCATGCTGATTTCGTCCGCCCGGCGCATTTGCGAACTGCTCGCTCCGCAAGGTCAGCTGATCGTCAGCGGCTTCGACGAGCGCGAGCGCACCGACGTCGAAACGGCACTCGACCTTCGAACCACCGCAGCGTTCATCGAAGATGGCTGGGTGGGACTCGTCCTGATCCCCCTAACCCACAGGCTTCTGCTGGTTCTTCGCACGGCGCTGATTCCACCCTTCGATCAGCCGCCGCATCTCCTTGAGCGGCTCCGCACTATCGTCGACCTGAAGCCGGAGCACGACGTCGTTGTTGAGCCATACGCCCATCCCCTTGCCGACGATGAGGACGGCGGCAGATTGCATGCCGCGCGTGTCCCCGCCGGCTGCCTGTCCGGCATCAAGGGCCGCCATCAATCGCATCGAGAGGTGACCGGAGGTTTCCTCGAAGGCCTTCACCATGTTGCCGACGACTGGCTCGCCGGCGAGGATGTTGCCCTGCGCGGTGGTGTACTTGCCCTGGCGATGGCCGGCCCAAGTCGAGGCTTTCGGGCCCGTGAACACCGCGCTGTTGCCTTTGGCGTCGATCACAGCGAACTGACGCCCCTGCTTGGTCCAATTCTCCGGGCGCGGATCCGGATCGCTCTCCCAAATGGCCTTGATAATCGCCTCCGGCGCCATCCCGGCCCGAAGCAGCGCCAGTCCTTTGGGGCCGTAACTCACGTCGACTATCGCCTGAGTCGCAACGACACCGACACCGGCCTCACCCCAGAGCACGCCATTCCCGACCGAGAAGACCCGCGACTGGACGGCGCCGCCAATTTCCCCCGTCGCCGGATCAAAGCCGAGAATCGAGAACGTCGCGACCGGTTCCGGCTGCGCCACCTGGGCGAAGCCAGTGACGCCGCCAAGAACAATCGCCGCACACAACAGAATCCATGAGCCGATCCGCTTCATGTTTCACCCACAGTTGAACTGTTACACGTCGCACTTTGAACTTGTGAACTTGTAACTTGCAACTTGTAACTCCCGTCAGAGGTCGTCCCACGTCGTGCGGAGCGCCGTGACGGCTACGAGCGGCGCTGCGTCGGCGCGAAGCGTCAGCAGACCGAGCGTCGCAAAATGAACACCGGCCGCCCCGGCCAGCTCGACTTCTCTCGAGCTCCACCCACCTTCGGGACCGATGAAGAGGATCGCTTCCTGCGACCGCGGAAGATCTCGAAGACGGCGACTAGCGGCCTCGTTGGCCCCAGGCTCCAGGAGCATGATTCGAGGCGTCGCCGACGACTCGGCAAGAGCCTCCTGGACACTGATTGGAGCGTCAACGTTGGGAATGATGGATCGGCCACACTGCTTGGCCGACGCCACCGCGATTCGTCGCCACCGCTCGACACGCTGCCCGCGCTGAATCAGACGAGGTGCAATTTCGGTGCGCTCGCTCAAGAGCGTCACGACGCGGCGCACACCCAGCATCACCGCGTCGCGCACGACATCGTCCATTTTGTCGCCCTTCAAGACGGCGACAGCAAGGGTCACGACCACCTGCGGCTCAGCAATCGGCGTGAGCGTTGCATCGAGCTGAACCCGCGCGTGCGCCTTGCCGATCTCACCCACGCGCGCGCTCCATTCACGTCCGCGGCCGTCGAAGACACGGACGGCGTCACCCGGCTTCAGGCGCAGCACGTGAATCAAATGAGCGGCTTCGTCATCAGGCAGCGCCACCACCGAGCCGGTCGTCTCGGCTTGCGGAACGAAGAAGCGCGGCAGCACGGGCTGAGTATACGGAGAGGCTCTATACTTTGCAGAGATGTTTCTACGTGGACAGACCATTGGCAAGTATCGAATCCTCACCCCGCTGGGGAGTGGAGGGTTTGGCGCGGTCTATCTCGCGGAGGACACCTGGATCGATAAGAAGGTCGCGCTCAAGATTCCTCATCGTCAGAATCTTGACTTCGGGGAGCTATTGCGCGAGCCACGACTGCTCGCCAGCCTGAACCATCCCAATATCGTCACGGTCCTGACGGCCGAGAAACAGGACAACACTTTCTTCATCGTGATGGAGTACGTGGCCGGCGAGACCCTCGAGCAGATCGTCGAGCGTGAGGGCGCCCTCGACCTGGCGCGTGCACTCGACTACACCTGTCAGATCGCCAATGCGATGGACCACGCCCACCGGCAGGGGGTCATCCACCGCGACCTGCGCCCTGGCAACGTGCTCGTTACCGAGAACGGGATGGTGAAGGTGGCCGACTTCGGCACTTCGCGGTTCCTCGAAATCGCCGCGCACGGAACCACGGTGATTGGCAGTCCACCGTACATGGCGCCCGAGCAGTTTCAGGGCAAGGCCGTCTTTTCGTCGGACATCTACTCGCTCGGCGTCACGATGTATCAGATGTTGACCGGGTCGTTGCCGTATGCGACGCCTTCGGCAGCCGACCTCGAGAAGCTGATCAAGGGTGAGCTGACCCGTCCCCCGCGGACGCGCAACCGCAAGATTCCGCAAGGGATCAGCGACATCGTGATGAAGGCGATGGCCCCTGAGATTCCGGCTCGGTATCAGCGGGCTGCTGACGTGCTCGATGCCGTGCTTGCCGCTCGTGACAGTCGCCCGATCGCCAGCCGTACGACACCGACGGCAAAGCCGGAGGGCCCGTCCGGACGTCGCCCGTGGCGTCCGGCCCCGCTCGATGGCGCCGGACCGGAGCACGTCGATGACATCCAGGCACGGCTCAAGGCCCGCGAAACACCCCAGGCCAGGTTCTGCTGGCACTGTCACAAGGCCTTGCATGCGCGGACCGATCGGTGTCCATTCTGCGGCGAGGTGCAGTGATCATGATGCGGCTTCATTTGCCGGGGTGAAAAGATTCATCAGAACGGAATCGTGGGGCGTCTTGGTCGACCCCCCGATGCAGGATAATTATATCTTGGGAGTAGGACATGGCTTTCAGCGAGACCGGAAAAGTCTGGATGAATGGCAAGCTCGTGGACTGGAAGGACGCCACGATTCATGTGGCCACGCACGTCGTGCACTACGGGTCGGGCGTGTTCGAGGGCATTCGGTCCTACGATTCGAAGAAGGGCCCTAACGTCTTCCGGCTCCCCGAGCACATGCGACGGCTGTGGGATTCGTGCCGCGTTTACCGAATGGACCCTCCCTATTCGCCGGATCAGTTCAGCGAGGCCATCCTTGAAACCATCCGGGCCAACAACTTCAAGTCGTGCTACATCCGTCCGCTTGATCTATCGCGGTTACGCTCAGCTGGGCGTCAACCCGATGCCTTGCCCGGTCGAAGCGGCCGTGATCGTGTGGGAATGGGACTCGTTTCTCGGGGATGATGCGCAGGTCAAAGGGGTTGACGTGGGCGTCAGCTCATGGACACGGATTGCGCCGAACACGTTCCCGGCGATGGCGAAGGCGACCGCCAATTACGCCAACTCCGGTCTGATCAAGATGCAGGCGACCGTCGACGGCTACGCCGAAGGCATCGCGCTCGACGAATCAGGACTCATCAGCGAAGGCAGCGGCCAGAATCTGTTCCTGGTGCGCGACAACATCGTCTACACGCCGTCGCTGACCTCGTCGATTCTGCACGGGATCACCCGTGACACCGTCCTCACGCTGACGCGTGACCTGGGACTCGAGGTTCGCGAGCAGCCACTGCCGCGGGAATTCCTCTACCTGGCCGACGAAGTGTTCTTCTGCGGCACGGCGGTGGAGATCACACCGATTCGATCGATCGACAAGATAACCGTTGGGAACGGTCGACGTGGGCCGGTCACCGCGGCTTTGCAGGAGCGGTTCTTCGGCATCATCAAGGGCGATTTGCCGGACGAGCATAACTGGCTGACTCCGGTGGGCGCGGCGGTGGCGGCCAAGTAGCATGTTCACTTTCGTGGTCGGTCGTGGACTGCTACACCGCCGCTCTAACCCTGCTCTCTCGACGTGAACTGTCGACTCGCCAGCTTCGCGATCGGCTGACGCGGAAGAAGTACTCGCCGGCCGAGATCGCCCCTGTCATTACCCGGCTCACGCTGGACGGAACGCTCGACGACACGCGAGTGGCGCGGGCGTCTGCTCGTCTTGGCGCCGTCGTCAAGCGCCGCGGCCGTCGGCGGGTCCTTCAGGAAATCACCCAATTGGGCATCGGCCCCGCAACGGCGAAGCGGGCGGTTGACGATGTGTTTGCGGAGATTGATGAGAGCGCGCTCCTGGATCGGGCGATCGATCGGCGTCTGAAGGGCATCGATGCCAGAGCGCTCGATCGTCGGGCGCGCGCACGTCTTGTCCGCAGTCTCGTCGGTCAGGGATTCGACGCCGGCCAGATCTACGCGCGTCTCCGCAGCAGGGGCGTCGAGAGCGATGAGTAGAATAGAGGCGTGCACCCGAACGAAATCCGCAAGTCTTTCCTGAAGTACTTCGAGCGCCACGGCCATCGCATCGTTCCCAGCTCGCCGTTGGTCCCGTCCGACGACCCGACGCTACTGTTCACCAACGCCGGCATGAATCAGTTCAAGGACGTCTTTCTCGGGCGTGAGAAGCGAGACTATCTGCGCGCGGCCTCGGCGCAGAAGTGCATGCGGGTCAGTGGCAAGCACAACGACCTCGACACGGTTGGCCCGTCGCATCGGCATCACACGTTCTTCGAGATGCTGGGCAACTTCTCGTTCGGCGACTACTTCAAGAACGACGCGATTGCGCTGGCATGGCAACTGCTGGTCGACGAATGGAAGCTCGACCCCAAGCGACTGATCGCGACCGTCTTTGTCGGTGAACAAGGGATCCCACGAGACGACCAGGCCTACCGGGTCTGGCGCCAGTTTCTGCCGCCCGAGCAGGTCCACGAGCTCGGGATGGCCGACAACTTCTGGGCCATGGGAGATACGGGCCCCTGCGGTCGTTGCTCAGAGATCTATTACGACCGGGGCGACGCGGTGGCCGGCACCGGCGACTTCATGACCGACAACGTCAGCGGCTCGGAGCGGTTCGTCGAGATCTGGAACAACGTCTTCATGGAGTTCGAGCGTCACGCCGATGGCACGCTGCGCGACCTGCCCGCTCCGTCGATCGATACCGGCATGGGGCTCGAACGCATTTCGGCCGTCATGCAGAACACGCTCTCCAACTACGACACCGAGCTATTCCAGCCGATTCTGCGCATGCTCTCGGCAATGGCGGAGCAACCTTACCGTGGTGGAATGGATAGCCACGATGTCTCGATGCGGGTGGTCGCCGACCACATCCGTGCAACCACGTTCCTCATCGCCGACGGAGTGATGCCCTCGAACGAGTGGCGCGGATATGTTCTGCGCAAGATCATGCGGCGCGCGATGCGTCATGGCCGAAAGCTCGGGCTCACCGAGCCCTTCTTGTTCGAGCTGGTGGACGTCGTGATCGGCGACATGGGCAACGCGTATCCAGAGTTGAAAACGAGCCGCGCCGCCATCGTTCAGGTCGTTCGAGCCGAGGAAGAGCGGTTTGGCATCGTGCTCACCGAGGGGCTCCCAAGACTTGAAGAGGTGCTCGAGCAGGCCGCCCGCGGCGACCAGGTGGTTGCAGGTGATCAGGCGTTCAAGCTGTACGACACCTACGGCCTGCCACGTGACTTCATCGAAGATCTGACAAGCGCGCAAGGCCTCCGGTTCGATGCCGAAGGCTTCGACCAAGCCATGCAGCGTCAGCGAGAGCTGGCGAGGGGCAAGAGTGCCTTCACGGGAGCGCAAAGCGTCACCTGGCAGACACGACCTGATGCCAGTGACGACCTGCAGCAGCCAGACGATTTTCGCGGGTATGAGACGACGTCGATCGCCACGCAGATGATCGAACTGCTGAAGGCCTCCGGTGACCGGCGTCAGCCGGTCGATGAGCTCCAGGAAGGAGAACAGGGATTTGTCGCGCTCGCGGCGACGCCGTTCTACCTGGAATCGGGTGGTCAGGTCTCGGACGTCGGCACGTTGCAGTCCCCCACCGCCGAGGCCCGAATCACCGGCGTGATCAAGGCAGGAGGTCTGCGCCGCTTCCACCGTGTCGAGGTGACGCGCGGCATCTTGAGGTTTCGCGATCTGGTGACCGTCACTGTCGATGTCGGGCTCAGAGATGCCACCCGACGCAATCACACGGCCACGCACCTGCTACATGCTGCGCTCCGGGCGGTCCTGGGAAGCCATGTCAAGCAGAAGGGGTCGCTGGTCGCGCCTGATCGCCTGCGATTCGACTTCGCGCACTTCAACCCGATGACGCCCGTCGAACGAGCGCACGTTGAACGGCTCGTCACCGAGCACATCGTCTCGAATACGCCGGTCATGACCAACGAACGAAATACGCAAGAGGCGATTGAGGCCGGCGCCATGGCGCTTTTCGGCGAGAAGTACGGCGACCGCGTTCGCGTCGTCACGGTTCCCGGCTTCAGCGTCGAGTTGTGCGGCGGCACCCATGTGCGTTCGACCGGCGAGATCGGCCCCTTCTTCATCACCGAGGAGTCGGGGGTCTCGGCCGGAGTTCGGCGGATCGAAGCCGTCACCGGTTTCGGCGCCTACGACTATGCGCGGACACGCCTGATGCAGTTTGATGGCGTCTTGAACCTGGTCGGGGCAAGGCCAGACAGCCTCGTCGAGACGATCTCCACTCACCTGACCGCGGAGTCACGCCTCCGCAAGGAGGTTCAGCAGCTCAAGACCCGCTTAGCGGTCGGGGGCGGCAGTGGAGGCGGGGAGACAGACGATCGCGTCGACATCCAGGGCGTGACATTCATCGCGCGGCGAGTGGACGACACCGACAAAGAGTCGCTGCGCGCGCTGGCCGACGCACTCAAGTCGAAGTTGAAGACGGGCATTGTCTTTCTCGCCGCACCCTCCGGCGAAGGCCGCGTGGCCATCATCGCCTCGGTCACACCTGACCTGACCAAGCGCACACCAGCCGGGCAACTGGTGAAACAACTCGCACCCATCGTGGGCGGTGCCGGCGGCGGACGCCCCGACTTCGCCGAGGCCGGCGGGAAGGACCCGTCCAAGATCAGTGAGCTGCTCACGGCCAGCCGGCGCCTGGTCGAGGAGCTGTTGGCCACGTCCTGATCGGCCGATACCCCTCGCAGAGTTCCGCGCGTCCTCTACGCGCAATTCCTGCAACAATGCGCACGTTATCGCTTCTGGTGTTCGTCTGCCTCGCGACGGCCCAACCGGCAAGTGCGCAGATCTACACGTGGCGTGACGACTCCGGACGCCTGGTCTCATCGAACAGGCCGCCAGCCGACGTCGATGAGGCGCCGTCGAAAGCGGAGACGCGCGGCCGCTACGATGATCTGATCGAGCACCATGCCGCTAGTCATGGCCTCTCGTCCGATCTGGTCCGGGCCGTGATTCAGGCCGAATCAGGATTCGACGCGTACGCGGTTTCATCCAAGGGCGCGATGGGCCTGATGCAGTTGATGCCCGCGACCGCACGCGCGCTTGGTCTGAGCGATCCTTTCCGGCCCGACGACAACATCCGTGGTGGAGTGGCGTATCTCGCGCAGCTCTTGGCACGGTACCACCATGATCTCCGGCTCGGGCTCGCAGCCTACAACGCGGGACCAGGTAGCGTCGAACGGTATGGCGGCGTGCCTCCCTACCGTGAGACACGGGACTATGTGGAGAAGATCATGGGCGCCATCGCCGCGACCAAAGCGCCGACACCGTCTGGGTCGGCTATCTACAGGTCGGTGGAGACGGTCAACGGGACGACTCGAAGGCGCTATTCGAACATCGCGCCGTCCGACGGCAATTACGACGTCGTCGGAGGACGAAGGTAGTTCTCCACGATGGTTCTTTACAACGGTTCTGTACGACGGTTCGACGATGGTTCTCGACGGGGGTTCGGCTGGGGAGCGCGCCTGAGAACCGCCTGAGAACCATCGTCTAAGAACCTCTGAAGAACCTCCGTCTAAACAGAACCTCCGTCTTAGACCCCCGTGAAGAACCTCGCCTGGACTCGCCAGTGATAGAATCTAAGATTCTGCTTGCTCCGAATACAGGGGCCTAGAGGAACAACCAAGTGGCAAAGCGAAACAAGTCGGCGCTGAAGGCGAACCGGCAGAACATCAAGCGACGCGAGGCCAATCGGCGCCTCCGTTCGAAGCTTCGGACCGGGCTCAAGAGCCTCCGCAAGACCGTGGATGGCACCGACAAGGCGGCAGCCCAGGCTGCCGCCGGCGACGCCCAGTCACTGGTCGACCGGATGGCCGCCAAGGGCATGATTCACCGCAACACCGCCGCCCGCTACAAGTCCCGCCTGGCGGCGCGCGTCGCCAAGTAGTTCCACTCCGGTTTGACTTGCCCGCCAACCTGATGCACGATCCCTCCGTCTAAGTCTACATAGGTAGTCTTCGACGGAGGATCATGCGGTTGACCTACCCCACCACGCTCGTCCTGCAGGCCCTGCTGCACGGACATCATCACGGTTTCGACATCATGGACGCCACCGGGCTGCCCAGCGGCACGGTCTATCCCATTCTGCGGCGTCTCGATGTCGAGGGCCACGTCCGCTCGCGCTGGGAGAAGGAAGGCGTGGCGCGCCGTGAGCAGCGCCCACCTCGTCGATATTACGAGCTCACCGCGCTCGGACGACAGACCGCTGTCGAAGCCGCGTCGCGTTATCGTCCGCTGCAGGCCGTCGCGCCTTTGAGCGCGGCGAAATCGGGGAGGTAACCATGAGCCGCGACCGCACTACCGCGCTGGCTCGTCTCATCATCCGCTGGGCCGCGGTGCTGGTCCCCGCCGGTCTGCGAGACGACTGGAAACGCGAGTGGGATGCCGAACTCGCTTCGTTACAGGACGTCGCCGTCCGCTACCGGCGCCCGGTGCGCCGGGCACTGGGAGCTTTTGCCGATGCCTTCTGGCTCCGGCAGCAAAGCATCGCCGACTTCGACTGGATAGACGACGTGCGGCACGGCGTCCGACAGCTCGCACAGCACGGTGGCTTTGCGGCGACCACGATCGGTATTCTGGCTCTCGGATTGGCCGCAACGGTCACGATGGTCAGCGTGACCGACCAGATCCTCCTCAGGCCGCTGCCCTACCCCGACTCGCATCGGATCGTCACCGTCTGGGAGACACGGGCGTCCGACGGTCAGCCGCTGGAAGTGGCGCCCGGCAATCTTCTCGATTGGCGACAACGCGTCAAGTCGTTCGAGTACCTGGCCGGAGTCGAGCCCTGGGCTCTCGACGTCCAAGGGGCGGCGCGGCCTGAGGTGTGGTTCTCTGCGAAGGTCACCGAGGGGTTTTTCGACAGCTTCGGCGCCAGTCCGATTCTGGGTCGTTTTTTCGCGCCCGAGGAGTACGAGAAGGGTCGGGATCAGGTGTTGGTGCTTGGTGAGGCCTTCTGGCGCCAGCGGTTTGGCGGCGATCCCGCCGTGATCGGTCGGTCAATTCGAACCGACGACGGCGCGTTCTCGATCGTCGGCGTCGTGCCGGCGACGTTCGAGCCGCGCCTGCTCGCCACCGCTACCGGCCATCGCAACGTCTGGCAGCCGAAGGCGATCGAGAAATTCGAGCCGAACAGTCGCGGGAGCGGCTACTGGGCCGTTGTCGGGCGGCTCAAATCCGATGTCCCACTCGAGAGCGCTCAGGCAGAAATGGACGCGATCTCGCAGCAGCTCGCCAAGGAATATCCGCGGACCAACCAGAAGACCGGCGCTCGTGTTCTCGCGCTACGAGATCATCTCGTGGGCAACGTCGAGCTCGCGGTCACGCTGCTGGGCGGGAGCGTTGGGCTCGTCTTGCTCATCGTGTGCGTCAACGTCGCCAATGTCCTGCTCGCGCGCGGCTCGGCACGGGAGCGCGAAATCGCCGTGCGCGTCGCGCTCGGGGCTCGTCGCGGGCGTCTGGTGCAACTGCTGCTCTTGGAAAGCCTGGTCGTCGCGGCCGTCGGCGGAATCGCTGGTTCGGTCCTCGCGATGTGGGCGCTCTCAGCGATCTCACGCTTCGGCCCTTCGTCCGTACCATGGATCGAAACGCTGCACTTGAACTGGCGGGCCCTTGCCTTCGCGGCCGTCATCTCGGGCGTGGTCGCGATCCTCGCGGGCATCCTGCCGGCCTGGCGGATGGCGCGAGCCGGGCTGGTCAACGCAGGAAGGAACACGGCGACAGTGGACGTTTCACAACATCGGCTGCGTGCCGGTCTGGTCGTCGCCCAAGTCGCTGTCGCCTTGGTCCTCGTGTCCGCAGCGGCTTTGCTGATTCGAAGTTTCGTCGGGCTCATCAACGTCGATCCAGGATTTCAGCGAGATCGCGTGCTCGTAACACAGGTCTTCGCGTGGGACCACAACCCCACGCCAGCACAGTTGCGCGCCTTCTTCGATAGCGCCATCGCGCGGCTCTCCGCTCTGCCGGCAGTCCAGCACGTGGGCGCGGTCTCGGCGATGCCCTTCATCGAGTCGAACATCAACATGCAGGGCGTGATCGCCATCAGCGGACGGCCGCCGACGACTGAGGGTGAGGCGCCGCGGGCATTTCTGACCGTGGCCACGCCGGGCTACTTCGACGCGATGCAGATCCCACTCAAGAAAGGCAGGGCGCTCAGCGAGCGCGACGGTCCTGACAGTCCGCGCGTGATCGTCATCAGCGAAGAACTGGCGGATCGATACTGGCCCGCCGGCGACGATCCCGTCGGCGACAAAGTCACCTTCCGGATCTCGGGCGCCCCGATGGAGGCCGAGATTGTTGGCGTCGTCGGGTCACTCCGTCATGACACTCTCGACCAGGGCGCTCGTGAGGAACTGTTCGTGCCGCTCGCGCAACGCCCCTTCGGGTCGATGACCTTCGTCATTCAGAGTGCCGGCGATGCCTCGGCCCTGCTCGAGCCCACACGCGCCGCGATCTGGGCAGTGAATCCGTCACAAACCATCTACCGCAGCGCGACGCTCGACGAGCTGGTGCAAAAGACCGTCTCGCCACGACGCTTCGCCCTCGCGTCGGTGATCGGCTTCGCGGCGATCGCTTTGCTGTTGGCAATCGCCGGTGTCTACGGCGTCCTGAGCGCCATCATGACCGCACGCCTTCGTGAGATTGGCCTTCGCATGGCGCTCGGCGCCAGCCGCTGGGACATCGTCCGGTTGGTCCTGACTCGCGGCCTGGCTATGGCAGGTGGCGGTCTCCTGCTCGGGTTCATCGGGTCCCTCGGCGCCGCGCAGCTGCTGCGTCGGTTCCTCTTTCAGGTCACGCCAGCCGATCCGCTGGCACTGGTCGGAGCAGCCGGGTTGATGACCCTCGCCGCGTTAGCTGCCTGCTATCTGCCTGCCCGTCGCGTCGTGTCAGCCGATCCGGTCACCGTGTTGCGCACCGAGTAGCATCGCCCCCGGCATCCGCGGAGTTAAGAGCTACTCCAGGTGGAGGCGTGGTCTCTCGCTACTATTTGAGGGTAAAAGTCATCTCGATCGTAACTTCGACCGGAACAGGCTTCCCCTCCCTGGTGCCCGGCTCGAACTTCCACTGCCGGGTAGCGTTGATGGCCTGCTGGTCAAGCCCATGCTCTTCGTCGAGCGACTGGCTCACAGTGATCTCGCCGACGTCTCCGCTGGCAAGCACGACCACCCTCATCCAGACCGAGCCTTGGATCCTGGCCCGCATCGCTTCTGGGGTGTAATCCGGCTTCACTTCTCTGACGGCTCGCGGCAGCGTAATCCCCGCCTCTTCACCAGGCTGGTAGATTCTCTCGGTCTGTCCCTGCAGCCGTGCGCTCAGGGGAATGTACGATGCCGTCGCAATAGTCGCGATGGCGACGGCGCTTGTGGCCACGGCCAGCCTTGCGGTGAGAGAGGAGCGGGGCATCGAAACCTCCTGTGCGATGAGAGCGATGCGCTGTTCGAGATGGCGGCGACCGACGAGCGCGGTGGCGCCCAGCAGCCGAGGCCGAGCGGCCGAGAATTCGAGAAGAGCCTTGGCGTAAGCCCGGCGATCGCGCGTGTGAGCGATGGTCGCTTCGTCGACGAGCGTTTCACGCGCGAGACTCAAGCGCGACACGAGCGTGCGCGCTGCCGGATGGAACCACAGGACGGCGCACCACAGTTCTTCGAGCAGCGCCGCCGGCCAATCTCGCCGTCGTACGTGAATCAGTTCATGGCACAACACGGCGCGTTGCACAGCTGGCGCAAGGTCGCGCACGTGGCGTGGCAGCAGCACCAACGGATGCCGCGTGCCGATCGTTACGGGACCGTTGACCTCATCGGAGAACCGAATGTCGGCGGTGACGCCGAGCTCGTGCAGCAACGGCGCCGAGATCGGCAATAGGGCCGGTGCCGGTTCGGACGCGGCACGGATGGACCGCAGCCTGATCAGGCCAAGGCCAAGCCAACCGAGCTTGATGGCCACGCCGGTCGCGAGCACGGCGATGACCACCGCCACGCCGGTGTCGATGGCCGCACCGGCCGCGCCCATCCCGGCAGCTCCTGACGATGCCGCACTCCAGAGCACGCCGCCCGCAAACACCTCGCGCGACGAGTCCAGGTTCACCCACAGTTGATGGACGGGCCACAACAGACTCGATATGTATAGGACCTGCCAGAACCGCAGGGTCGCACGCGGCACCTTGACGCGAAGGATGGCCATGATGACCGCACCCGTCCCGACCAGCGCGGCCAGCTGGACGCTGTACGCGACGAGGTTCGTCAGCCAGAGCGTCAAGCGTCCTCCTGGTCGAGCAGCCTCTGCAGCGCGCGGCGCTCGCGCTCGGTCAGACCCTTCTCCTTCACGAGATGCACCAGGAGGGGGCGCGCCGAGCCGTCGAACACGCGATCCACGAATTCCCGGACCATGGATTTGACGACGGCTCGTTGAGCACGAACAGGCACGTAGATTTGTGCCTTTTCACCAGGTTCTTTCCTGAGGTGACCCTTGGCCTCCAGGATGTTCATCATCGTCTGCACGGTCGTGTAGGCGATGGTTCGACGACCGCGTAACGCGTCGTAGATGTCGCGAACGGTCGCGCGTCCGAGCGGCCAGATGATTTTCATGATCTCGAGCTCTTGCCCGGTGAGGGTGTCGGATTTCGACCGCATCGTTACTAATTCTTTAGTACTAATTCATTCGTTGTCAAGCGTGAATTGCGGCCGGACTGGCTCGATGTCTCGGTCGAGACCCAACCGGCCTCGGGGAGCACTCGTCTAAGGAATAGTCCTTAAGCGCGAGGAGGCCGCATGCGTCCCACAGCGTTCGTGACTCTGACAGCATTGAGTGCGGTCCTGACGGCCGGGACCATCATCGTCAGTGCCGATGACCCCATCGCTGGCCCTCAACCGTTCAGTTCAAGACCGTTTCAAGGACGTCGACAAGTACTTCGGCCTCCGGCGAATCGTCGTCATCGGCGATACGCCACATCAATTCAGGCCCGAAAGCGTGGCTGAGTTCGCAGCGGTGAAGGCGCTCAAGGACTCCGGCTACCGCGTCGCACTGTACCTTGCCGGGCCGCCGAGTCCTGGACCGCGAACCGCACCTGACCACCGAAGAGCCGACTCAGCTCGATCGGCGGGTGATCTTTGGACCGGTAGCCGTGACCGACCCGGAGCTTCTGCCGGGCCTGCCCCAGGCGGTCGATCTCATCGACGAAAGCCGGGTGGCTTTCAGCGAGCTCGTGAAGCGAGACCGTTACGATTTCGAGATTGGAGACTTGAAGTTGACAGCTCGCGCCGTGCGTGCGACCGCCGATCACTGTCTCTCGTGTCATCGCGGGCGAGCGATCGGCGATCCGCTGGGCGTGGTCCTGTACGCCTATCGTCTGCACGAATGATTGGGTGACGCTCTCGCGGCGACAAACGCAGACACAAAGCGCACGAAGACACGAAGAAGCCTTGAAGGCAATTTGCTTCGTGCCTTCGAGTCCTTCCGCCTTCGTCGAAGGCTTCGGCGGACCGCCGTAGCTTAGCGGAGGCTGGTCGTGGCTCTCGTTTCCAGTGTTTCCTTGCGGTAACGTCCCTACTGCGCGAAACAATAGAAGCGGCCCGCACCGCCGCCCGGCGCGGTATTCGCGCAGCTCTGACTGGCATGCGCCGAGTTCCACGACGACAGCGGGGGTGCCGTATTCTGTTGGGGGCCCATCCCGTCGGAATGCCCAACCCGGGCTGCGACGCTCGCGGAGGTCGACGTCCAATCCGCGCACGTAAACCCGGCGGCTAGGGTGCCGTCCGCGGTCGAGCCCGTGAGAATATCGTGCTGGACCGGCGCCGGGGAGCCCGTCCACTGCCCGTTGATTCGCTGACCGCGCTCATCCACGAACACGTCGGCGTCACCCGTGCGCGTATGGAGCTGGGCCACGTGGTTGGCGACGTTCACGCCGTTGGCGTTGAACCACGGACCCGTGCCGATCCGGTCGCGCGCGTGGGTCGGCTGATTTCCGTTCGCCGGGTCGCGCTCGACGCTCAGGTACGCGCGCCATGTGCGACCACCCTGTCCAGCGGCGGCGGCCAGAGCCTGGCACGTGGCGTCGGCGCCGGCGAGCCCGCCAAGATTGCCAGTGGCGCTCGTCGCGCTCGTTACGAAAAAGCTCAACGACGATCCAGATGGCCCAGTGGGCGTGTCGTCGTCGCAACCGCTCGCGCCCAGGAGGATCAGAATCGAAAGCAAACAGCGTCTCATCGCTTTCCCTTTCTGGATTGCATCGACGGCGATGGCGCTGCGCCGCGACTCCGACGGTTGAAAGGAAGCGATTGTAGCTCTATCCGGGACGCGACTGGCTCGTCCACACCTGCGACTCAGCCGTATGTGATCGAACGATGCAACGCAAGCTGCACCGCGAATCTATTTGCCGCAGAGCTCAACGACCAGGCTTTCCAACAGATACCTCGGAGCCCGTGGGTCACCACCTGTCTTGAGGGCAAGGTCGGTACGAAACACGGCGTCGAGTCCCCGCTTCGCCCGCTCGTCGGGCAGGCCCCGCACGACTGAGCGAATCAGCCCGAGAATCTGAACCTCCTTGAACCCCGCTTCGCACTGCGCGTCCACTTCGCGCAAGGCCGCCCGCGCGTTGCGAGCACCGAGTGCATCGCGGAGCACGAACCAGTCACCGGGCCTCAATTCCGGAGAAATGAGATCGCGAACGTGTTGCACCGTCACGTCGCGATCACCCGCCGCGAACAACGCGAGCTTTTCGACTTCAGCGCGTATGCGGCCGGCGTCGTGCGACACCGCTTCGAGCAACGCCGAGATTGCCTGCGGCTCGATCGACAAGCCGTCCTTCTCGAGACGCATCTTGACCCACTTGGCGGCGTCGGCCGTGGTGCCAAAGCTTCCACAGTCGACGGCGATCGCGTGCTGACGCACGAGTTTGACCAGTCGCCTGTTCTCTTCGAGCGCGGCTGCGACGAAGACCATGGTCGTCAACGGCTCGGGCGATTCGACGTATTGTTCGAACTCCTCGCTCGGCGTCGTGGCACGCTTCCGTTTCTTCCCACTCTCGGTCGATGTTGGCGCCCCATCGACGTCGTCGTCTTTTCCCTTTCGAGGCGAAAGCAGGCGTTCGGCCTGATGGACAATCAACACCCGGCGCGGTGCCATCATCGGCAGCGTGCGGGCGGCGGCCAGGAGACCCGCGATCAGCTGATCGCGACCACCGCTCGAGGTCGCGTCGCTCGCGTGAAAGCTTTCGACGTTGAACGGCCGAAGCGCTTCGTCCACGACCGTCGCGAATTCGCCCGCGAGATCGAGCCGCGCTTGAAAATCGTCGCCTTCGAGGAGATAGAGCGGCGCCGTGTCACCCGAGGCAATCTGCTGGCGGACGACGGCGGCCTTGACACCCATCAAAACGCTTCGAGGATCGCGGAAACGACGCTCTTGGCGAAGTCCGACGAGAGACGATCGATCGCAGCGCGCTCCTGCTCGAGAAACGCCGCGGTATCGAGGCTCACGCTGGTGCGGCTCGCCAGGTCGTACTCGTCCGAAAAACTGAGGGCTGGGTTCTCCCAGAGCGTCTTTTTCTGCGACAAGTCATCGACCTTGACGCTCACGGTAACGGTGAAGCGATATCGCGTGGCCAGTTGCTGGTCGCTGAAGCCGACCGGCGCCGCGGCAATGCCCATGATTTCGCCACGCACCACGCCATCGGCCCCGGCCTCACTCGGCTGAACCGAATAGTTGCCGCGACTTTGGAACTCGACGCGAACCTTTTCGGTGAACATCTGTTCGACCGTGAGATAAGGCGTGCGGTTCGCGAACAACGGTATGGCGATGGATCGGATGTGGTCGGGCAGGAACGATCCGCGACCAGCCAACGAGTACCCGCACGCTCCGGCCGCGACTGCTGCTGCGGCAACGGGCAGCGCCCTCAGGCAGTCCCGTCGGCTGATCTCGAGCCGTTCAGCCGACCACGACACTGATGAGCCGTCCCTTCGCGATTACGACTTTTCGCACGGTCTTTCCATGAGTGTACGGCTGAATTGCCGGGTGCGCCAGCGCCAATCGTTCCAGTTCCTGATCCGAAAGGCATGGCGCGACCGTCAAGCGCGCACGCACCTTTCCATTCACCTGGATGGGGATCACGATCTCTTCGGCCTTCGCCGCTTCCGCATCGAAGACGGGCCACCGAGCCAAGGCGAGTGTTCCCGAGTGGCCAAACTGCTCCCACAGTTCTTCGGCCGTATGGGGCGCAAACGGCGACATCATGACGATGAGCGCCTCCAGCGCTTCGCGAACGACCGCAGTCGCCTGGCCAGACGGCGACTCCTCCTGCTGCTTGGTGAAGGCATACAGTTCGTTCACCAACTCCATCATGGCAGAGATCGCGGTGTTGAACTGCTTTCTCGCGTCGACGTCCGACGTGACGCGCCGGATCGTGTCATGCGTCTTTCGCCGGACCGCACGTTCCGCATCGGTCAACGACGCGACGTCGATTGCGGCGGTCCCGCTCACAGCAGGGCGCCAGTGCTGCGCAATGTGCCAGACGCGCGCCAGCCACCGGAAGCTTCCGTCGAGGCCGCTGTCGCTCCACTCGACCTCCTTCTCAGGCGGCGCCACGAACATCACATACAGTCGCAACGCATCGGCACCAACCTTTGCAATCATCGAGTCCGGGTCGACCACGTTGCCTTTCGACTTCGACATGACGTCGCCGTTCTTGAGCACCATGCCTTGAGTCAGCAGATGCGTGAATGGCTCGGTGTGCTCGACCATCCCGAGGTCGCGGAAGACCCGCGCAAAGAACCGCGAGTAAATCAGATGCAGAATCGCATGCTCGATGCCACCGCTGTAGAAGTCTACGGGACACCAATACGCCACCTTGGCAGGGTCGAACGCCTGGTGATCGTTATGAGCGTCGGCAAACCGGTAGAAGTACCAGGAGGAGTCGACGAACGTATCCATCGTGTCGGTCTCGCGTCGAGCAGCCCCGCCGCACTTGGGACACGTCACATTGACAAACTCGGGCACCTGCGCGAGCGGCGAATCGCCGCGACCGGTGAACTGGGCGATCTTCGGCAGCACGACCGGCAGTTGTTCATCAGGCACCGCGACAATGCCATCCACCGGGCAGTGGATCATCGGGATAGGGGTTCCCCAGTACCGCTGACGGGAGATGCCCCAATCCTTCAGCCGATACTGCACGGTCCCCTGACCAATTCCTCGTTCGGTTGCGTCAGCGGTCAAACGACGCCGTGCTTCATCAGACGAGAGGCCGTCCCATGGCCCCGAATTGACCAGCACGCCATCATTCGAAACCGCCTCGGTCATCGCGTCAACCTCGGGCGGCGCGCCATCCACCGGGCGGACCACCACCCGAATCGGCAAGTCGTACTTACGTGCGAACTCGAAGTCTCGCTCATCGTGCGCGGGCACTGCCATGACGGCGCCGGTGCCGTACTCCCCCAGCACGAAGTTCGCGACCCAGATGGGCACTTGCTCTCGAGTGAACGGATTGATCGCGTATTGCCCGGTGAAGAACCCCTCTTTCTCCACCTGTCCGCTCACGCGCGCCGCTCGATCCTGTGCCCTGAATCTGGCCGCGTGCGCCCGGAACCCCGCGGGGTCACGTGAGGCGTCGGCAAACGTGTTCACAAGCACATGCTCGGGTCCAATCAGCACAAAGGTGGCGCCGTAAATCGTGTCGATCCGTGTCGTGAATACCTCAATCGTCTGAATCGAAGCATCCGAAGGTCCAAGCTTTTGAGGGGGCCCGGGCTTTTGCGAGGGCCCGGGCTTTAGCCCGGGCTGACCGACCAGCGGGAAATGCACAAAGGCCCCTTCCGATCGCCCAATCCAGTTCCGCTGCATCATCAGAACCTTCTCGGGCCAGCTCGACAGCTCATCCGTCGCTGCCAGCAGGTCGTCAGCGAAGGCCGTGATACGGAAGAACCACTGCTCGAGATCCTTCTGGATAACGCGCGTCCCGCATCGCCAACAGACACCGTCGTCGATGACCTGCTCGTTAGCCAGGACGGTTTCGTCGGTGGGGCACCAGTTGACCGTGGAGCGCCGCCGATACGCGAGCCCCCGTTCGAACATCCGGATGAATAGCCACTGGTTCCACCGGTAGTAGTCGGGCAGACACGTCGCCAGTTCACGTTCCCACGCGTAGCTGATGCCAAGTCGCTGGAGCTGCCCCTTCATGTGGGCAATATTCCCGAGCGTCGAGGTTTCGGGATGAATACCGCTCTTGATCGCCGCGTTCTCGGCTGGCAAGCCGAAGGCGTCCCACCCGAACGGGTGCAGGACGTTGAACCCCTGCAGCCGCTTCACGCGCGCGACGATGTCCCCGATGATGTAGTTGCGGACGTGGCCCACATGCGCGTGGCCAGAGGGGTAGGCGAACATCTCGAGGCAATAGAACTTGGGCCTCGATGCGTCTTCGGTGACCTCGAATGCACGGGCATCGGCCCAGCGGCCTTGCCACTTACGGTCTAATTCCTGCGGATGATAGTCAGACACTGCGCGGCCGGGCACCCAGGGATCCGTTAAGGATATCAGCGCCGGTGCGCCCTGCGGAAATCGGCGAGCGAACGCTCGCCACGCCGGGTGTCGCCCTCGACCGTCGATGGAGCCTGGAGCTTTTCGCATGAACAGAGGACGAGGACACGATCGCAACACTCAGCGAGCGCCTGGGTGTCGTATCCACCCTCGCTGACGAACACCACACGCCCTTGACACCACTGGTCGGCCGCCCGAAGAAGGCGTGTCGACAGAACGCCAAACCCGTCGGTCGTCATGCGCATTTGACCGAGCGGATCGCGTTCGTGTGCGTCGAAGCCGGCCGACACGAGCACGAGCTCAGGCCGAAACTGCTCGAGCAGCGGGATGACCGCCGCGCTGTAGACGCGGTCGAAGTCGGCGTCGGTCGCGCCGGCCTCGAGCGGAAAGTTGACTGTGTAGCCAGTGCCGGCATCCTTGCCGGTTTCGCCGGCGGCGCCTGTGCCCGGGTAGAACGGGTATTGATGCGAAGACACGAAGAGCACGGTTGGATCGTCATAGAACATCCACTGAGAACCGTTGCCGTGATGGACGTCGTAGTCGACGATGGCCACACGCGCGAGTCCGCGAGCACGAGCCCACGCTGCACCAACCGCGATGTTGTTGTACAGACAGAAGCCCATCCCTCGGTTCGCTTCGGCGTGGTGGCCCGGCGGCCTGACCAGCGCCACGGCTCGTTGCCCGGGCGCCTCGAGCACGTAATCAACCGCCGTCAGCACCGCACCAGCCGCAAGTCGGGCGACTTCGTCGGATTCCGGCGACAAGTACGTATCGGCGTCGAGCATCCCGGTTCGGCCTCGCGCCTTCTTGAGCGCCTCGACGTAGGCGGCGCCGTGGACCCGCAGCAGGTCCTCGTCGGTCGCCTCCCGCGGCGTGGTGACAACACCGCCCTGCTGGCGCCAGCGCGACGCCACGACCTGCATGGTTTCTGCCCGCTCGACGCGCTCGGGATGACCAGGCGGGGTCAAATGATCCGCAAACCGATCGCTCGTGACGAGCACTACCGACATAACAACTCCATGCAGCGCTTCTCGCAGACGCGCAACGCATCCTCGAGTCGACGATTGACCGCGCTCAACTCCGAGTCGTCTGCACTCGATGAGACTTGAATCGGCGGCGCGAACACGAGCGCAATCGTAGCGAAAGGCTTCGGGATCTGTGCCCCGTCCCAGCTCTTCATCGTCCAATGACGGTTGGCTTCGAGGTGAAACGGGATCATGGGACTTGCCGTCGCTTTCGACAGCCATGCAGCGCCCGGCTGCGCCACGCGTGCCGGGCCGCGTGGTCCGTCCAGGGTAAACGCGACGGGGCGGCCCTTGATGTCACGCACCATCTGCAGCAACGCCTTACGCGCTCCCCGAGATGACGACCCGCGCGCGGTGCCATAGCCGAATCGGGTAATGATGCGGGCGATCCATTCGCCGTCGAAATTCTCGCTGGTAATTACCACGATGCCACGACGCTTGAAGTAGATCGCGCCCGGCAGGATGCGACCGTGCCAGAAGGCGTGGATCGGCTGGCCGAGGGCCTGGGCGGCCTGCAGGTGTTCGAGTCCCTCGACGCGGTATGTATAGGTCGCGCCGAGCGCAGCCAGCAGGGGATAGCCGAGACCGCTGATGGCGGCGAGCTGCGCGCGCTGGAGGGCAGAGGCGCGCCAGGGGGGAACGGACATAGCAGTTCAAGTTCAAGTTCAAAGTTCAAAGTTGCGAACTTCCAAAGTTGTAAGTAGGTGCGCTGCAACTCAGCAACTCTTGAACTTTGAACTTTGAACTTTGAACTTGTAACTTCTCACATCCCATCGTAGTGCGGCCCGCCGCCGCCTTCCGGGGGCACCCAGGTGATGACGCCGTAGGGGTCCATGATGTCGCAGGTCTTGCAATGGACACAGTTGGAGGCATTGATTTGGAGCCGTAGCGACCCACCGCCATCGTCCACCATTTCGTAGACGTTGGCCGGGCAGAACCGCACACAGGGATGCCCATACTCGTCGCCGCAGATGGTGTGGCAGACCTCAGTGTGGACCAGCAGGTGAACCGGCTGATCCTCGTCATGCTGCGTTCCCGAATAGTGGACGTTGGTGACCTTGTCGAACAGGAGCTTTCGATCCGGCGGCACGGCGTTCGATCCTGAAATGATGTCGCGCTTGCGAATGCCGTAGTAATCGTTGAGCGGAACGAGTCGCGTGTGGCCAGGTTCGCCGTGCAGGTCCTCGGCCAGGCGCCCGCCGGTCACCATCGCCAGTCCGGCAAACATCGAACCCGCGTACAAACCTTTGCTGAACGCCTGATGAACATTCCGGACCGGATAGAGCTCTGCTTTGATGTCACTCTCGTCGACGAGCTTCTTGTAGCGTCGTAGTGATGCTGACGAGACGTCGCCTGCGCGCACGGCGTCGAATGCCACTTCAGCCGCGAGCATGCCGCTGCGCATCGCCAGGTGGATGCCCTTGAGTCGCATCGAATTCACGAAGTTCGCGGCGTCACCGGCAATGAGTCCGCCGTTGAAGTAGAGCGTGGGCTGCGTGTGCCAGCCGCCCTCCGGGATGGCCTTGGCCCCGTAACGAATCATCTGCCCGCCATCGAGAATGCGTCGGATGAACGGGTGCAGCTTGAAGCGTTGAAAAGCGGCGTGTGGATCGAACAACGGATCCTTGTAGTTCAGCCCGACGACGAACCCGATCGAGAGGCGTCCGCCGGGCATCGCGTAGATGAAGCTGCCGCCGAACTCTTCTTCGCGAAGCGGGTAGCCGAGCGTATGAATCACCGTGCCCGCCGGGAGGCGATCTGCGGCGACCTCCCAGATCTCCTTCAACCCAATCGCATACTCGCCAGGATGCGCGGGATCGCTGAGCTGCAGCGTGCGCGTGACCTCCTTGGTCAGGTTGCCGCGGACGCCGTCGGCGAAGATCGTGAGCTTGGCGAGAACATCGGCCCCCGGCTCGAAATTGGGCTTCTGCTCGCCATGTCGGCCGATTCCTTTGTCGCCGGTACGCACGCCAATGACTTGCATGCCGTCGGACAGCACCGACTGGCCCGGGAAGCCGGTGAACAAATCGACGCCGGCCGCCTCGACCTGTTCGGCCAGCCACTTGGTGAACTTGTTCAGCGAGATGACGTAGTTGCCATGGTTGCGGAATGGCGGGGGCGTAATCGGCAGTCGAATCTGCCGTCGCGGAGAGAGGTAGTAGACGTTGTCGTGATGTACCTCGGATTCGAGTGGCGCGCCTCGTGTCTTGAAGTCGGGAATGAGCTCGCTGAGGGTTGATGGGTCGAGCAGGGCGCCTGACAGTTGGTGAGCTCCGGCTTCGCGCGCCTTCTCCAGTACCGCGATCGACAGCGGCTCGCCGCCTCGCAGCTGCTGGAGTTGGGACAGTCGGAGGGCCGCGGACAGCCCCGCGGGCCCACCCCCGACAATCAGGATGTCGACTTCGAGCGTGTCACGCGTCATCGTGTGCGGGGACCGGCCCCGCTAGCCTTTCTCCAATTCGCTGACGAGAGCGGGCGCAATCTCGAAGATGTCAGCGTTGATGCCATAGTCGGCGACTTCGAAAATGGGCGCCTCCGCATCCTTGTTGATGGCGACGATGGTGCGCGCGCCCTTCATGCCCACCAGATGCTGAATCGCGCCCGAGATGCCGAGGGCGATGTACAGCTTGGGCGCCACCGTCTGACCGGAGCTGCCGATCTGTCGCTCCATCGGCAGCCAACCGTTGTCGCAGATCGGGCGCGATGCCGCCAGTTCGGCGCCAAATGCCTTGGCCAGTCGCTCGGCGATGGGCAGGTTCTCTTGGGCCTTGATCCCGCGACCGACCGCGACAATCCGCTCGGCTTGCGAGAGATCCACGGCTTGCTTGGCTTCCTGGAACGGCGGCTCCGGCGCCTGCCGGATGCTGGCCTGGTCGATCGTGATCGACGCGCGCGTCACAGTGGCCGAGGTGCTGCCGCGCTTGACGGAATCGGCTCGCAAGGCCCCAATCTGAAATGAAATCAGATGCGGTGTCGCGCCTTCAGGAACGACGTCAGCCGTCAACTTGCCCTGAAACATCGGCCGTGCGAACGCCGCGCGCCCCGAGACAGTCTTGACGCTGATGACATCCGTAATGAGTGGCCGATCGAGAGCGGCCGCCAGCGCTGGCGCAAAGTCGCGGGTCTGATACGTGTGTGAGAACACGACATAGGTTGGACTAGCCGCATCGATCGCTTGACGAAACGCGCTGACGAACGCGTCCGCGGTATAGCTGCCAAGGATCTCGTGATCGAGCGTGGTCACCCCGCTCACATCAGCGGCCGCGAGCTCGTTCGCGACCCCGCCAACGTCCCGGCCGGCAACCACCACGCTCACCGCCCCCACGCCAGCGGCCTGGGCGAGCTGTTGCGCGCCGGCAATCGCTTCCCAGCTTGCCCGATTCAGCTTGCCGTCCTTCTGCTCAGCGACGACGAGAATCATAGGACGCGAGCCTCTTCTCGCAAGCGCTTGACCAGTTCCTTCGCGGCTTCGGCCGCGGATCCGCCGATCATGACCGTCTGTTTCGCCTTCTGGGGGGCGTAGAGGGCAAGAATCTTCTGTCGCGACTGCACCGCCGCCGTCGGTGCGACCTTTTTGATGTCCTTCTTCTTCGCCGCCATGATGCCCTTGAGCGTTGCGTAACGAAGCTGGTTGATGCCGCTTTGAATCGTCAGTAACGCGGGCAGGGGCATCGTCACGTACTGAAACCACCCGCCCTCGAGCTCGCGTTTGACGCGCAGCGTGGCCTCCTGCCCCGAGCCTGTCGAGGGGTGCACCTGCACTTCCATGATGATCGTGGAGTGAGGTACACCGAGTCTGGTCGCCAGCACGGGCCCAAACTGGGCGTGACCCTGATCGTCCGACTGAAGGCCTGTGAGAATCAGGTCGAACTTCTCGTCCATCATGGCCGCGGACATCCCCGTGGCCGCGGCGTACGCGTCTGCCGCGCCTAGCGCCTGATCCTCCACGTGAATCGCGCGATCGGCACCGCGGGCGAGCGCCTCACGGATGACCTGCTGCACGCGCGCCGGCCCTGCCGAGCAGACCACTACCTCGCCCCCGTGTTTCTCGCGGAGCCGCAGGGCTTCCTCCAACGCGTAGGCATCGGGCTCGTTCATCTCGTACGAGACGTCCTGCTCACGGACCCACGTCTTGTCGTCGTTCAGACGCGGCTGCCATTCACGCGTGGGGACTTGTTTGATGCAGACGGCTATCTTCATAGACGTTACGGGCGAGTCACGGAAACACCGAAACACGGCAAACGGGGCTACGAAGAACACGAAGACACGAAGACGAAAGGGCTAAAGAAAATCTTCGTGCCCTTCGTGGCTGCGTTATCATCGTCTCGGTTTCCGCGTTTCCGTGCACCCGTGGCCTACTTCTTCGAACTTCTTGAACAACAGCGACCCGTTCGTGCCCCCGAACCCGAATGAATTCGACAAGGCGTACCGAATCGGCATCTCACGGCTCGCCTTGGGCACGTAGTCGAGATCCAGGTCGTCGTCAGGATGCTCGAGATTCACCGTGGGCGGCACCTTCTGATGATGGACCGCCAGAACGGTGATGCCCGCTTCCAGCCCACCCGCCGCTCCCAGCAAATGTCCGGTCATCGACTTGCTCGACGACACCGCCAGCTTGGACGCATGAGCGCCAAACGCCCGCCTGATCGCGCGAGTCTCGATGCGATCGTTGTGTGGAGTGGAGGTGCCGTGCGCGTTGATGTAATCCACGGCGTCCGGGCTCACTCCAGCCGACTCGAGGGCCGCTGCCATAACGCGATAGGCGCCATCGCCATCCTCGGACGGCGCGGTCATGTGATAGGCATCGGCTGACATCCCGTAGCCCACCATCTCGGCATAGATTGGGGCCCCCCGGGCACGAGCGAACCCGAGCTCTTCCAGGATCAACATGCCGGCGCCCTCTCCGAGAACGAAGCCGTCACGCTCACGATCGAACGGCCGACTCGCGCGGCCCGGATCGTCGTTGCGCGTCGACAGAGCGCGCAGTGCGCCAAACCCCCCGATGCCCATGGGACAGACCGCCGCCTCGGCTCCGCCGGCAATCATCACGTCGGCAGCGCCGCGTTTGATGATCTCAAACGAATCGCCGATCGCATGCGCCGACGCCGTGCACGCGGTGCAGGTCGCAAGGTTCGGGCCCTTGGCGCCGAACCGGATCGACACCTGTCCCGCCGCCAGATTGATGATCGCGGATGGAATGAAGAACGGGGAGATCTTTCGAGACCCCCCTTCGAGATACGCGATGTGCTCGCGCTCGATGGTGGTGAACCCACCGATCCCCGAGCCAATGAAGACCCCGACTCGCGGCGAAATATCCTGCGTCACCGCGAGCTTGGCATCGTCGACCGCAAATTGCGAGGCGGCGACGGCAAACTGAATGAAGATGTCCATCTTCTTCAGTTCTTTTTTCTCGATCCACTTCAGGGGGTCGAAGTTCTTGACCTCCCCGGCAAAACGCGTCGCGAACGCCGACGCGTCGAAGCGCGTGATCGGGCCGATTCCACTCACGCCGCTACAGAGAGCCTCCCAGTTTTCCTGGGTGCCGATACCAACCGGCGACACCAGGCCGATGCCGGTCACGACGACTCGCCTGCTCAAAATCCCTCCGTCCCTCCTGGGTGACGCACCAGGGCGCCCGCTACTTTTTCTTCGCGTGCGCCTCGATGTACTCGACCGCCTCTTTGACGCGCGTGATCTTCTCAGCGTCCTCGTCAGGGATTTCGATCCCGAACTCCTCCTCGAACGCCATCACGAGCTCGACGGTGTCGAGTGAATCGGCGCCCAAGTCGTCGACGAACGAGGCATCTGGCGTCACTTCTTCTTCGTCGACGCCCAGCTGCTCCACGATGATGCTCTTGACCTTATCGGCAACGGCCACTGTGTGCCCTCCATGAATCAAAACTGCCAACCAACGATGTCAATCTGAATGTTTCGACGGTCGTTTGCGACCCGCCGCCCTCAACGTTCCTACATGTACATCCCGCCGTTCACGTGCAAAACCTGCCCTGTAATATACGACGCCTCGTCGGAAGCGAGAAAACAGACCGCCGCCGCCACGTCGGCTGGCGTGCCAGCGCGGCCGAGCGGAATCTGCGCCGCCCAGCCGGCTTGCGCGTTCGCGATGATGGCACGCGACATGTCGGTATCAATCAAGCCGGGGGCGACGACGTTGACGGTGACGTTCCGGGATGCCACTTCTTTCGCCAGCGATTTGCAGAAGCCGATGAGGCCGGCTTTGGAGGCCGCGTAATTGGCCTGCCCTGCATTGCCAACCTGGCCCACGATCGAACTGACAGCGACAATACGTCCGCTGCGTTGCCGAATCATCGGTTTGAGCACTGCCTGACAGAGCACGAAGTTTGCGGTCAGATTCGTGGCCAGCACCTCGTCCCAGTCCGACCGCTTCATGCGCAGCATCAACTGATCGCGAGTGATCCCGGCATTGCTGACGAGCACGTCAATCTTCCGGTGTCTTTCGATCACGCCGGCGACCAACGCGGTGAGGGTATCGGCATCAGTCATGTCGGCGGTCGCCGCTTCGGCACGCCCCCCGGTCGCGAGAATCTCGTCCACGGTGGACTGCGCATTCGTCCCACGCGCAGCCGCTACGACGACAGCACCGCGGCGCGCGAGCTGGCTGGCAATCTCGCGGCCGATTCCTCGTGACGCACCGGTCACGAGAACGACGCGGTCGGTGAATTGGGCCATGGCGGGAGTCAGGATCGCACGCCCCGCTGTGCGGCGACGAGCGCCACGATGTCCTCGACGTGCTCGGGGCGGTCGATGCGGGCAAACGTGGCCTCGGGCACAACCTTGCGTCCGAGCCCTGACAAGACGCTGCCAGGACCGACCTCGACGAAGACCGTGGCGCCCTCAGCCGCCAGGCGACGCATGACCGCGTCCCAGCGGACGGGCGCTGAGACCTGGGCCACGAGCGCGTCAATGGCAGCGTGGGCATCCCGCTTCGGGGTCGCGTCGACGTTGGCAACAACCGGGACGCGCGGAGACTCGGCACGAAGGATGCGCAGGTCGGCCGCCAATCGCGTTTCGGCCGGCTTCATGAGGGCGCAATGAAAGGGCGCGCTCACTTGCAGCGCGATGACCCGCTTGGCACCGAGCGCTTTGGCCCGATCAGCGGCGCGTGCCACCGCGGCAGCCGTACCGGCAATCACTACCTGGCCGGGTGCATTGAGGTTCGCCGCGCTGACGATCTCGCCTTCCGAGGCGTCACGGCACACCTGCTCCACTTCGTCTGCGTCTAGGCCGAGAATCGCGGCCATGGCGCCCGTCCCGACCGGCACCGCCTCCTGCATGTAACGACCACGATTGCGGACGACTCTGACGGCATCGGCGAGCGCGAAGGTCCCGGCAGCGACGTGCGCGGAATACTCTCCCAGGCTATGACCTGCCACCATATCCGGCTCGAGCCCCCGCGCGGCCAGAGCCCGATATGCGGCAATACTCATGGTGAGAATGGCGGGCTGGGTGTTCTCTGTAAGAGTCAACGCGTCAGACGGGCCATTGAAGATCAGTTCGCTCAGTGGTTCGTCGAGAGCGGCGTCAGCTTCGTCGAATACTTCGCGGCACACCGGGTACTGCTCGGCCAGAGCCTTCCCCATGCCGACGGCCTGCGAGCCTTGCCCGGGAAAAATGAAGGCGATCACTGTTCGGTTACCACCGCGGACGCAATCTCCTGCTCAATCCGATCCAGTACGTTGCCGCTCACGAACCGCGACGCCATGGCCACTGCATTGCGGATGGCTTTTGCCGACGAGCGCCCGTGGCACACGATGCACAACCCAGCCACGCCCATCAGGGGAGCGCCGCCGTATTCCGAATAATCCACGCGCCGCCGGAACCGGCGAAACGCTCGCCGCGAAAGGAGATAGCCCACCTGGCTCGAAAACGTGCTCTGCAGCTCGCTTCCCAGTAGATCTTCAACCATTTCCACCAGGCCCTCGCTCAGCTTGAGCGCGACATTCCCGGTGAATCCGTCACACACAATCACGTCGGCCTGACCCGAGAAAATGTCCCGTGCTTCAACGTTCCCCACGAAGTGCAACCGCGAGGCCTTGAGCAACCGATGCGCTTCGCGCGTCAGCTCGTTGCCCTTGGTTTCCTCCTCACCGATCGACAGCAGGCCGACACGCGGTCGTTCGACGCCCAGCCACGTGCGCGCGTAGACCGACCCCATCACGCCGAACTGGAGCAGATAGCTCGGTCGGCATTCAACCGTTGCCCCCGCGTCGATCAGGACAGCCGACCCGTCGCGCGTCGGGACGGAGGGCGCCAATGCTGGCCGGTCCACGCCCTGCAACATCCCAAATGCGCCGTGCGCGGCAACCACGGCGGCACCGGTATGCCCTGCCGTCACAAGGCCCGCGGCATCACCCCTGGCCACCAGCTCGGCCGCCACCCGAATCGACGCCCGCGGCTTGCGTCGCAGGGCCTGAATCGGGGATTCCGCCATCTCCACCACCTCCGGCGCGTCGATCACTCGCACATCAAGCATGGACACGTCGTCATGGCGCGCAAGCTCGGCGCGTACGAGATCAGGACGTCCAACGAGGTCGACCCCAATCCCGAGATGCCGCGCGGCCACCAGCGCGCCGTCGACGATACGACCCGGCGCGTGATCGCCGCCCATCGCGTCAACGGCTATTCGCATCTTTGTCAGTGGTCAGTGGTCAGTGGTCAGTGGTCCGGTCAGTGATGTGCAGACGATAGCCACGAAGAGCATCACGGAGACACGAAGGGCTCCGGGCCTCATGGCCACTGGCACTACTGGCCCGCTGATCACCGGCCACCGGCCACTATTCTTCGTCGACCGGCCGAACCTGTCGCTCTTTGTAGTAACCGCAATAGCGGCAGACGGTGTGGGCCGCCTTCGGCTCGCCACACTGCGGGCACTTCCCTGCGGTCGTGACGGGCAGTGCGTCGTGCGTCCGCCGCTTGCGTCCGCGCGTCTTGGAATGTCGTCGTTTTGGATTAGGCATCGTCGTTGTTCCGCGTAACCATTGCTTTCAGGCCGGCCAGACGGGGATCGTCCCAGCGGACCTGGCAGTCGCATGTTTCTTCGTTGAGATTGGCTCCGCAACTGGCGCAGAGCCCCCTGCAGTCCTCGCGGCAAAGCGGTTTCATTGGCAGCGCGAGATAGAACTGCTCCTCCATGAGCTGCCCGAGATCGATCTGCTCGTCGCGATAGAACGCATCTGACAAATCGTCCTCTTCCACTTCCCGTTCGTCGCCGATGTTCTCTGAGTGCGGCAGGTACCGAACATCGAAGCTCGCCCCCACCGGGAGCTCGAACGCTTCGAGGCATCGGCTACACGCCAGCTGCAGGGTCGCGGTCAGGGTTCCGACCAGCCGAAACCGGTTCTTGTCCTTGTGGACAGTCGCCTGCAGCGCCACTGGCGCCACCACGCGGAACTGACTGGAACGCCCGTCGAATGCCGGGGGCTCGTACCGGCGAGACAGGGTCGATTCGCCCTGCCGGAGATGAGTGAGGTCAAGAATCATGGTGCCGCGTACGTCCCGGTCCCCGAAGGCACCGCCAACCCATAATTATAGCCCGGGCTAGCGGGCGTCTCAATCGACGAAGGCTCGACTCCGCTTCGCCCGCTTCAGGCGTTGATCTCGACCCAGGGCTTGGGGATGAACAACTGCTCGTAGAGGCTCACCGCGTAGCGATCGGTCATTCCGGCCACAAAATCCTGGGCCGCGACATCCAACCCTTCGGCGTCGATGGTGCGCTGGTCAAGGAACTCGTTCGGCCGCTCCCGAACCTTCTCCCAGAGGCCGCCCAGAATGCCCTCCGCCTTGCTGAACTCGGCGGTGGCCGCCTCGTTCTCATAAACTGCGTCGAAGAGAAAGCTTCGCAGCTGAAGCGTCGCTTCCAGCACGACGTCGCTCATCCTGATCTCGGACAAGCCGCCAGTGAGCGTTTCGTGTACCACGTCGGTGACCATGCGGCCAATGCGTTCAGACGAGCTGTTCCCCAACGACTCGGCCAACCCTGGCGGTAATTGAGTGATCGTCAGCAGGCCGGCCCGGACGGCATCGTCCAGGTCGTGATTGACGTAGGCAATGATGTCGGCAACTCGGGCCACCTGGCCTTCGATGGTCGAGGCCCGATGTTCGGGAGGCGCGCCGACCGGAAGTCCGCTCTTGCCTTTCGAATGACGGGCGATGCCATCACGAACCTCCCAGGTCAAGTTCAGGCCGTGCCGATCATTCTCGAGCACGTCCACGATCCGAAGGCTTTGCTCGTAGTGGTTGAACCCGCCGGGCATCAGCGCGCTCAGCACGCGCTCGCCCGCATGGCCGAACGGGGTGTGGCCGAGATCGTGGCCGAGTGCGATGGCCTCGGTCAGCTCTTCGTGCAAACGCAGCACCTTGGCGATGGTTCGCGCGATCTGCGCCACTTCGAGCGTGTGCGTGAGCCGGGTCCGATAGTGATCGCCCGCGGGCGCAAAGAACACCTGCGTTTTGTGCTTGAGTCGCCGAAAGGCCTTGGTGTGAATCACGCGGTCGCGATCGCGTTGAAACGAGGGGCGAATGGGATCTTCAGTTTCCGGTCTGAGTCGGCCCTTGCTGTCGGCACTCTTGGCGGCAGCAGGCGCCAGAATTTCGCGTTCGCGACGTTCCAACTCCTCGCGGATGGTCATGGGGCGACGGGCACTATTTTAGGGTGAGGCGATTTGGGCGCGGAAGCTTTCGCCAAACGCCAGCCGTGGCACGCCGAAAATGTCGGCCAAGGTCTGGCCCAGGTCTGCGAACGACGCCCGGGTGCCAAGGTCCACGCCTCGACGGACGCGCGCGCCGGTCAGGAGCACCGGGACGTACTCTCGCGAGTGGTCGGTGCTGACTGTTGTCGGGTCGTTCCCGTGATCCGCAGTCACCACCAGCAAGTCGGCGGGCCGGAGCGCTGGCAGCAGCGCCGCAAGCCGCCGATCGAAGCGTTCGAGATTGGCGGCGTAACCAACGACGTCGTTGCGATGCCCGTAGGCCGTGTCGAAGTCCACGAGGTTCGCAAAGATCAACCCTCGGTCCTGACGATCCATCTGGGCGCGGACATGATTCATTCCATCGTCATCGCTCGAAGTCGCGTAAGCCTCGCCGATGCCCTTGCCGGCAAACAGATCGCGGATCTTTCCGATTGCGGCAACATGGATCCCCGCCCCGGTCAGTCGGTCCAGCAACGTATCGCCAATGGGCGGCATCGCGTAATCATGCCGATTCGGCGTGCGTGTAAACGCTCCCGGGCGCCCGCGGAATGGTCTGGCAATCACCCGCCCAATCCCCCGACCCTGAACCGCGAGCTCATAGGCGACCTCGCACCACGCATACAGTTGCTCGAGAGGAACCACCTCTTCGTGTGCGGCAATCTGGAAGACGCTATCCGCCGACGTGTAAACGATGGGCGCCCCTGATTGGAGGTGCTCAGGACCGAGCATGTCGATCACGGCGGTACCAGAGGCCACGACGTTGCCGCTGATGCCTCGCCCAATCCGTCGTTCGAACTCTTGCACGAGGTCCGGAGGAAAACCGTCCGGAAACGTCGGGAAGGCGCGCTCGAGCACGATTCCCATCAGTTCCCAATGTCCAGTCACGGAGTCCTTGCCGGCGGATCGCTCCGCCATCCGACCATGGGCCCCGAGCGCCGCTGCGGGCGCCTTGACGCCCTCCAGTGCCACCACGCGCGACAGACCGAGCGCAGCGAGGGTGGGGATGTTGAGTCGCACCTGCCGCGCGATGTTGCCAAGCGTGTTGCTGCCGCTGTCGCCATACTGATCGGCATCAGGCAATTCGCCGATGCCAACGCTGTCCAGGACGATGACGATGGCGCGGGTGAAGTCCAAGGTGCCTATGGTGCCTCAAGTGCCTAGGGTGCCTGGGTGCTGGTGCCTAAGGTGCGTACGGTGCGCGGGGTGCCTGGAGTGCTCCACATCCGACGGATCCTTGCCGGCACGCCCCTGAACACCCGCACTATAGGCACCCTGAGCACCTGCACCATAGGCACCCTAGGCACGCCCGGCACTTCAGGCACCTTGGGTGCCGAAGGCAGCCTCGTGCCGAAGGCACCCCTATGGATGATGTGAAGAGAAGTAATTCGGAACGCTGCGCGGAGTGCGAATCGTCGCGATCGCGTGCTTGAAAATCAGATGGTCCATGCCACCATGCTCGACGATCAGGGCGAAGCGATCGAAGTTCTTGATGCGCGCGTCGAATTCCCGGCCATCGAGCAAGTGGACGGTGACCGGTAGTTTTTCTCGACGGGCATAGTTTAGAAACACATCCTGGATGTTTGGCGCACCGGTCTTCGTCTCAGGCATGAGCGGCAAGTCCCCCGTCGATCACAAGGCCCTGGTCGGCCAGCCACCGAAGGACCGTTGCCTGCACGTCGGCAGACTCCCCGGGGCCATCAAACCACCTAAGCGTAGGCTCTTTGCGGAACCAGATCAACTGCCGACGCGCATACCTTCGGTTCTCCCGCACGATCAATGCCCGGGTCGCATCCAGATCGCGCTCGCCACGCATGTAGTCGAGCACCTGCCGATAGACCAGCCCGCCAAAGGGGCGCGCCGACTCGGGAACCCCGCGGGCCAGAAGAGCCGTCACCTCATCGAGGAGACCACTGGCAAACTGCGCATCGACTCGCGCGGCCAATCTCTGAGCAAGCACTGCGGCGTCCACTCGCAGGCACAAGGCTGACACCGCGACGTCGGCGGGCAGTGGCGACACGGTCTCCTTGAAATGGTCAGTCAGCGGCCGGCCGGTCTGAAAATAGACCTCGAGTGCCCGGACCAACCGCTTGCGATCGCGGGGGAGGATTCGATCCGCGGACGCCGGGTCAATCCGCTTCACCATACGCCATAGAAACCCCACCCCACGGCTTTCAGCAATCGCGTCCAGGCGATCGCGCAGGACGGAGTTCTTTCCCGGCCCGGGAAACAGGCCACGGGTGAGCGCACGAAAATAGAAGCCCGTACCTCCTACGACGATCGGCAGTCGACCGCGCGCGTGGAGCAGGTTGATGACGGCCGCCGCATCCCGCCCGTAATCCGCCGCCGTATATTCAGCGGTGGGCTCCGCGATGTCGATCAGGTGGTGAGGAATCCCGCGTTGCTGCGACGCCGGCAGCTTGTCGGTCCCGATATCGAAGCCACGGTACACCGCGGTCGAATCGCAATTGATGATTTCGCCGCCGAGTCGCTCGGCAATCGTCAGGGCCAAGGCACTCTTGCCCGTCGCTGTCGGGCCAAGGACCGCAACGAGGCGCTTCATTGTGTCAGCCGCCACAACACGAACACGACCAGCAGCGAGGCCACGATCAGCAGGCCAAGTTGCTGCGAACGCGTCGGCACCTACTGACCTCCGGGTCCGTCGTTGTAATAGAAGGTGACCGTGAACAAGGCTTTGTCGGCGGGATATTCGGGGGGCAGCGGCTCGGTCGGGTTCGAGGCCACCAGCGCATTGTAGGCCGCGCGGTTGAACGATTCGATCGATGACGGCTGAATGACCTGGACATCGGTCAAGGCGCCGTTACGATGAACGTTGAACGTCAACACCACACGCCCGCGCATCGACATGGCGGCCATGGGCACGAACCAGTTTCGCCGCACCTGGGCGACGAAACGACGAATCCACGGCCCGAACTCGACACCCTTGGTATCAAACTGCAGCGGCCCGAGATTCTGCACCTGACCCTTGTCGTTGGCGAACGATTCCTGGTCGACGTACTTCTGCAGATTGCGCAAGGCCTCGCCCAGCGACCCTCCCTGTGGCGTCGGCGGTTTCTCGGTGGGTAACTTCAGCTCAGATCGTGCTTCAGGGGTGTCGATGCGCGGTGGGTTGGTAACGGGCGGCGCCTCGGGCTTCGGTTCAGGCTCCGGGCCACGGCCACGCGCGCGCTCGTCCGGTGACGCTTCTACCCGCTCAGGGGTATTGCCACGCATCGACGGCAACGGGTTTGCCGGCGCTCGAGACAATTCGGGCGTACTGGCGCGGCGGTCTATGTCCGAAGCCTCGGCCCGTGGCGGCGGCGCGGGCGCCGGACGATCCACGCGCGGCTGGACGAAGACAAAACGGGGAGGCTCTTCCCTGGGTCGAACCGGGGCGACGGCTTCGACCTCGTCCGGGGACCGCGCAAACATCGGCAATGTCGGGATGAGAAGCGCGAGAATCACGAGCCCGACATGAACCGCGACGGACAACAGGAGGCCATCCCATCGGCGGAGGCTTCCGCCGACGGGGACGTGGTCCTCGAAGCGTTCGTCGAAGTCGAAATACATCAGTAGTTTGAGTATATCGGGGTCTGGCAGACTCGCCCACCAGCCACACTAGCCCACCTGCGCGACCAGACCCACCGCCTTATTTCTCCGCCGTATAGAGATAGACGATCCCCATGGTCAGTGGCCGGCTTCGAACGTTGCGAAAACCCGCTTGTCTCAACATGTCGGCAAACGCGTCGCCCCATGGAAAAGCGCCAACTGATGCAGGCAGGTACGAATATGCCCCGTCGTGTCGCGACACCATTCGGCCGATTCGGGGAAGAACGTGGCGGAAATACCAGAGATAGAGTGGCCGCACGGCTGGCACGACCGGGAGGCCAAATTCGAGGATCGCGAGCCGGCCGCCGGGCTTCACGGCTCGGTAGAGTTCCGCGCACGCGGTCTCGGGTACAGCCACGTTACGGATGCCAAACGCGATGGTGGCGCCGTCAGCCGTCGCGCTCGGGACGGGCAAGTTCATGGCATCCCCCCGAACGAAATGGACGTTGGCGGATGACGTTCTTTCGTGAGCCTTCTCGATCGCTCGCGACAACATCGCGCCCGCAAAGTCCACTCCAAGGACGAATCGAGCACGACCCGGACGCGCAGCGGCAAGCGCTACATCGCCTGTACCAGTGCACACGTCGAGTACCGTTTCGTGGCCGGTCAGTCCAAGCGAGCCGATCGCGCGGCGCCGCCAATAGCGATCCAAGCCAGCGGACAGCACGGTGTTGAGCAGGTCGTACCGCGGCGCGATCGCGTCGAACATCCCGGCGATTCGACCCGGCGACTTGTCCAGATTGGTATCGAAAGCCACGACGTGTCAGCTCGCGTAGACTGCGACCGCGGTCGTCACAAAGTACAGAATGCCGACGTAGCCATTGAGGTCGAACGCGCGCTTCACTTGCGACAGATCCTCTTTGCTGACCAACGACTGCTCGTAGATCAACAACGCGCCAACCAAAGCGACCCCGCCGGAATAGATCGGCCCCAGGGGTACCACCCAGGCCAACAGAGCCATGCATCCGACAGCTGCGATGTGCATCGCACGCGAGATGTACAATGAACGCTCGACGCCAAACCTGACCGGGATGGATCGCAGCCCATGCGCGCGATCGAATGCCTCGTCCTGGCAGGCGTACAGGATATCGAATCCCCCCACCCATAATCCGATCGCAGCGCCGAGGAGCCAGGGCTCCCATCCACCACGACCGCCGGCGGCAAGCCAGCCACCAACCGGTGCCACCGCCATCGCGAGGCCAAGGAAGGCCTGCGTGAAATTCGTGTAGCGCTTGGCCAGCGAGTACCAAAAGACGATTGCCAGCGCGAGCGGCGACAGCAGACCGCACAGCGGACTCAACATCCACGACGCGACCACGAATAGCGCGGAAAACACGACGACAAAGACCGTTGCTTCCGCGGTACTCATCGCGCCGCAGGGTAGCTCGCGCATCGCCGTTCGAGGATTCAGCGCGTCGAAGCGAGCATCGACGAGCCGGTTGAACCCCATTGCTGCGCTGCGTGCAGACACCATGGCCACGACAATCCACAGAAGGTGCGTCCACGTGAGCGGATGCTCACGCGCGGCGAGCAACGCACCGGTGAGCGCAAACGGCAGGGCGAAGACCGAGTGCGAAAACCGCACGAAGGACAGGTAGGTGGCCAACCGTGACATCACGCCGCCACCCAGTGGATTCGGCGCGGATCGATCCCGCTCAGCAGGTGTTCCTCGACATCCTCGACCTGCCTCGGCAGCTCCACGGCGATCAGTTCCGCGCGCTTGCCCGCTTCGATCGACCCCAGTTCCTCACCCAGACCAAGGGCGCGAGCGCCCGTCAACGTCGCGCTCTCGAGCAGTCGTCGCGCAGCGATGCCGGGCGCGAGCCAGCGCATCGTCTTCAGTTCTGTGAAGAGGTTCAGGTCTTCGACGCTCGCCAGGCTGTCGGTGCCGACAGCCACCGCAACGCCCGAATCGTAGAAACGCGCCACCGGCGGGACGCCAACACCGACCCATTGGTTGCTTCGTGGGCAGGTCACCACGGTGCAGCCAATCCGTGCCAGGCGTCGAAGGCTCGAACCATCGAGCTGCACGGCGTGCACGACGAGCGTCCGATCGTCGAGAACACCAAGCGAATCGAGATACTCGACCGGGCCGGTGCCGGGAGGGCACCAGTCAGGGCGAAACGCGCCGATCAAACGGAGCATCCCTGGCCAGGGGCCCGATCCATCCCGCAACAACTGCATTTCGCTCTTCGATTCACCGAGATGCACGCTCGTAATCGGCACGCTGCTGCCATCAACCTCCTCACGAATCGCCTGGAACAATTCTGCGGACACCGAATACGGAGCATGCGGGGCGACCGAGACCCGCACCCGGCCGTCTCCATCGGCCATTGCCTGCAGGCGCTGGTGGCGTGATTGATCGACCAGACGCCCGTCCGTCTGGTTGAATCCCAGGAGCTCGTGAAACACGACGCCGTCGAGCCCCGCATCGCGAAGCGCAGTGACGCCCGCGAGTGAATTACCGATATCTCCGATGGCCACAGTACCAGCTTGTCGAGCCTCCAGCGCCGCCTCGCGTGCCTCCGCCAGCACCGTCGGATCGTCTGACCGCTCTACCTTGCCACCGCGTGTCAGCAGGAGTTGTTTGATCCAATCGATGAACTCCGCGGCAGGCGGGACCCGTCCGCGCAGCCACGACAGCTCGAGATGCGTGTGCGCGTTGACGAGGCCCGGTAGGATTGCGACCCGGCCGAGATCGCGAGCCGCTTCGCCTGGTGGCTGACCCGACCCCCCTACTGTATCGATTCGGCCGTCGTGTACCGCGATCCAACCATCCTGAATCGGGGGCGCGACAATCGGGCAGATCCACGCCGCCCGGTAGACGGTCATTGCGTGGACGGCGTCGAGCCCGATTGACGCAGTCGCTTCCCGGCCGCGCTGCGCGCTGGGTAGTTGATCAACTCGGCAGGGATCGAATCGTCGCCTTCCGCGCGGGCCGTCGCCAGCGACAACATGCGCGGGACCTCGCGTACCCGGAAAATCGGGTCGCCGAGGATCTCGTAGTGCATGTTGCGACGCTTGGCAACGAATCCCGCGTCCTCGACATTGCGCACGATCTCGACCTCGTCCATGCAGTAGCTCGCACCCGCCGCGCGGACGACGTTCTCTTCGATCATCACGCTGCCCATGTCGTTGGCACCGAAGGCCAGGCTCAACTGTCCAACCTTGCCGCCCTGGGTCACCCAGGACGCCTGGATGTTGTCGAAGTTGTCGAGGACAAGTCGTGACATCGCCAGCGTCCTCAGATACTCGATGCCCGTCGCCTCGTGACCGCCACGCTCGGTATGCTCGGGCTGATAACTCCAGGTGATGAACGCTGTAAATCCACCGGTCTCGTCCTGCAATTCACGGAGTCGGACCAGATGTTCGAGGCGTTCCTCCATCGACTCCACGGTGCCGTACATCATCGTCGCGGTCGTTCGCAGGCCGGCGCGATGCGCCTGCCGCATCACCTCGAGCCACTCATCGGCGCTCGCCTTGTTGTAGCAATTCAACAACCTGCGCACGCGGTCGACCAAAATCTCGGCGCCGCCCCCGGGAATGCTGTCGAGCCCGGCGGCCATCAGCCGATCGATCACGTCGCGCACTGAGAGTTGCGACAGGCGCGAAAGGTGGATGAGCTCGGGTGGCGAGAGCGCGTGCAGCTTGAACTCGGGATAACGTTGCTTGACCGCGCGAAAGAGGTCTTCGTACCACTGCAGTGGGAGGTCTGGGTTGTGGCCGCCTTGCAGGAGCAACTGCCCGCCCCCAACCGCGATCGTCTCATCGATCTTGCGGAATATCTCGTCGAAGCCGAGCACATACCCCTGAACGTCGCCGACCGGCCGGTAGAACGCACAGAAATTGCAGCGTGCCACGCAGACGTTCGTGTAGTTGACGTTTCGATCGATGATGTAAGTGACAATACCGCTCGCGTGCTTGCGGGCGCGAACGTAGTCGGCCATGCGGGCCAGCCAATAGGTCGGGGCCTCGCGATAGAGAAACCCCGCCTCATCCGGCGCGATGCGGCGGCCCGTTTCGATGCGTTGCTGTAGCGCCTTGAGCGTCATCCGGTGGCAGTAACCCCTTTGCCGCTTCCGCCGAAGAACCGCAATGGTCGCAGGCCGGGGACGAGATCGCATTCGGCGGCGAGTTCGTGAAAACGCCGCAAGCCGGCCAGTTCCGCCTCGCCCAGGCCGTATTTCAGATTATCACGCAGGTAGCGCAGCGCCCGTTCTTCGTGCGCGCGATCGCCCCGCCCCTCGGCGCGCGCGATGTCGGCGACGGCGGCTTCTCCCGCTTCCCGAGCCGCATTCAGAGCCTCGACATGTGCCGGCGAGGCCGCACCGTCACGGCCACACCACATGGCGTACACGAACGGAAGCCCCGTCATCGCTCGCCACTCACTCCCGAGATCGACCTTGATCAGTCCTGACGCCGCGGGGTCGATCGACAAGGCGGGATCGCCAATCACGAGCGCCGCATCGGCCCGCGACAACATGCTGCGCAGATCGGGGTCAGCCGGCAGCAGCTTGGGGGCGATGTGCCAGTGCCGCGCGCACAGAATGCGCGTCAGCGCAACCGATGTCCGCGAGCTGACGTCAAGCGCGAGGGTCGCGATTCGATCGACGTCGACCTTGCTGAACACGGCTACCGATGCGATCTCCCCGTCCGAACCGATCGCGACGCCTGGCACGATGCGATATTCCCCGCGCAGGTATTCGACAGCAGGGATCAGGCCGAGATCGATCCGTCCCTCGTGCAAGAGCGCGGCACACTGCGCGGGGACATCGAATCGCACCGTGAACAGGTCCGAACGCCGGTCCAGGCCGTGCACGAGCGGTTTGGTATTGAGATAGGAGACAGCTCCCAGCCGCACGATGCTCATCGAGGTCGATATTCCTGCGGTTGGAAACCAGCGGCCCGAATGTTGCGCTCGACGTCTTCCACGGTGGCACGGCGGGGTCCGAGTTGAGGGTCGCTCGTCGCCGGCACGGCGTCCAGATGATCGGCACCAAAGGTCAGCGCGACTTGCGCGAGCTTGGGCCCATACAACGACCAATCGACCTCAATCGAAATCGGCACGGCGCCCGTATCCTTCAGCGCCAGTCGCGACATCGCCACCCATCGCACGTCGTCGTAGCCGGTGGTTGGCTTGTCAACCGGCGGCACGCGCGCCAGAGGGTTGAATCGAATGAGACTCTTGTGACCGGACAGCACCTTCCGCAGCTCCTCGAGCAGCGCCAACCTGGCCTCGCCCACCGGACGCGACACGGTTAATCGGCTGGGTGTCACATCAGCCGCCCGCAGCACGCTGAGCGTCTGGAAGAGGCTCTCGATTCGATCGACAGGCACCTCCGCCAGATCGGACAAGCCGGCGCCGACCAGAGCCGTCAGAACCGATCCGATTGGGCCCCAGCCGGCGCGCGATCGCTCCTCGAGGTCCGACATCGAGAACGCGACAACCCGTCGCGCACCGGCCAACTGTTTGACAGCCTGGACCTGTGCGACGGCGTCAGCCAGCGACGCCGGGGTCTGGTACACTCGAACTTCAGACGCCGCCTCGGGAATCGGCACAGCCCGCTCCAAATCGGCCGACCCCAGGACGTGCACTCTGAGGTACGTGACCACTCCGCCATCGGGCACCGATCGCCGCGCCTCGTCGGCCCACATGCCGAGACGCAGAACGTCGACTCCCAGGAGCTCATCGAGCGCCATCACGTCGCCATTTCCATTCGTGCCACCACCTGTTCGGCAAGGTGCAGCGCGGCCCGGCCTTGTGCACCTGTAACGACCGGCTCGCGCTTCTCGCGAATCGCCGCCACAAAATCGGCGAGCTCGCGTTTCAGCGGCTCCTCGCGAGCGACGTCCAGCTTGCCGCCTTCGATGCGCGGCGCCTGTGCTGCCACGGGAACCAGCCGCCACATCTCGACTTCCTGGGCGGCGTAGTCGATCGACAAATACGCATCGCGTTGGAAGAAGCGAATCTTGCGGACGCGATCGCGGCTGATGCGGCTGGCGGTGAGATTCGCGATGCAGCCTCTCGAAAATCGCAGCCGTACGTTTGCGATGTCCACTCGCGGCGTCAGAACCGGCACGCCCACGGCCTCAATGGCACTCACCTCGTCGCCCACGAGATTCAGCACGACGTCGAGATCATGGATCATGAGGTCGAACACGACATCGATGTCCAGGCTGCGCTCGGGAAACGTCCCGAGTCGATGAACTTCGATGAATCGGGGCTCCCGAATCAGAGACCGCACCCGTTCCACGGCCGGATTGAAGCGTTCCGTGTGACCGACCGCGAGGACGACTCCGCGGCGCCGGGCGAGCTCGAGCAGCCGATCCGCATCCGCAATCGTCGTCGTCATCGGCTTTTCCACCAATACGTGGACACTGCGTTCGAGGAAGGCTAGCGCGATTTCCAGGTGCGCTTGCGTCGGCGCCGCAATCGTCACCGCATCGACCGAATCGAGAATCTCGCGCCAATCCGTGAACGGCGTCGTCCCCCGCTCAGTCGCCACCTCTCGAGCACGCGACTGGTTGACGTCGACAACCGCCGTCAGCGTTACATCCGGACATTCCGACAGGATGCGGGCATGGTGGCGCCCGAGATGCCCGACGCCAACAACCGCGATCCTCACAGGGTCTCCCGTCCGACCACGACCATCCCAGCCTCGTTAGCCGACTGAAAGAACGCGCCCTCATCGAAGATCAGCGTTTTGCCCGCATCGACCGACAAGACCGCCGCGCCGGCTTTCCGCATGGCCTGAATCGTGGCCAGCCCCACGATTGGGACATCGAATCGCATGTCCTGTTTGGGTTTGGCGACCTTGACGACGACCGCGCCAGGTCCCGCGAGCGCACCCGCCCGCGCGATCGTTGCGTCGGTGCCCTCCATGGCCTCCACCGCCACCACCGCCTGATGCTTGACGACAATGGTCTGCCCGATGTCGAGCCCGGCAATCGCGTCTGCCATTCGATAACCGAACGCCAGGTCCTTCCGCTGATCGTCATCGAGCGCGCTGCGGCTCAACTGTCCGGACTTGGCGAGCAATGGCTTGAGCAGTTCGGTCGAATCGAGCAGCTGAATACCGCGCTGTTGCATGACCTCGGCGACCGCCGCGATCAACGCATCGGTGTTGCGCGCCCGCAGCCGCGTCAACACCGTCAGCATCGTCATGTCCGGCAGAACCTCGAAGATCTTGGTGTGCTTGACCTGCCCCGCCATGACGGCATGCGACACACCGGCCTCGTTGAGCACCTTGAGGCACGCCCCCAAATGGCCGAGCGATATCCAATGGATGGCCGCGCGCGCGTGCGCGGCTGCGTTCTCGAGATCCTTCCAGGCCTCCTCGCGCACGGCCACGATGGTGACCTCATGACCCATCGCACACGCCGCGTCCAAGACGAGAAACGGGAACCGCCCGTTGCCCGCGATCAGTCCAAGCTTCATGGACGTCCTAGCCGTCCGACGCCTCTTCGTCCGTCGGCTTGCCGCGCTTGAGGATGGCGCCACGTGAGGCGGTGCGGATGAACGTCACGAGGTACTCCACCTCCGGGCACGCGAGGCTGGGGTCGCTTTCGATCTTGCGCAACGCCTGCGTGGCGTTGAGCTTGGACTGCAGCAGATAGCGATAGGCGCGCTTGAGTTTCGTCAGCGTGTCGGTGCCGAAACCACGACGCACGAGCCCGATCGTGTTGAGGCCATAGACTCGGCACATCCCACGCGCACCCACAGTCTTGGCGAACGGCAATGCGTCTTTCGTGACCACTGAATACCCGCCGATGAACGCGTAACGACCCACCCGACAGAACTGATGAACGCCGGAGTAGGCGCTGATCGTCGCGAAGTCATCGACCTTGACGTGCCCACCGAGCGTCGCGCCGGGCCCGAAGATGGTCTGGCTGCCCACGTGGCAGTCGTGGGCCACGTGCACGTACGCCATCAGGAGATTGTGATCCCCGATCGTCGTGCACCCGCCGCCACCGGCAGTTCCTCGATGAATCGTCACGAATTCGCGAAAGATGTTGCGGCGCCCGATCTCGAGCGTGGTCGGCTCGCCTCGATACTTCAGATCCTGAGGCGGCAGTCCGATCGAGGCGAAGGGATAGAACTCCGTGCCTTCCCCGACCGTCGTATGGCCATCCACCACGGTCGACGCGCCCACGCGGCAGTTTCGCCCGAGCACGACATGAGGACCAATCACCGCATGCGGCCCGACGATGGAGCCTCTGCCGATTTTTGCGTCCGGGTGCACGTGAGCCGTGGCGTCGATGCTCGGCTCGTCGTCGCACACGGCGAGAACGAGATCCGCTTCGGCGACCAGGCGATCATCGACCATGGCCGACGCCGCTGCGCGAACGAGTCCGCCACGCCGTCGGTCGAGCCGAACCTCGAGCCGGAGACGGTCGCCGGGCACGACATGCTTCCGAAACTTGGCGTTGTCCACCCCGCGAAGCGACACACGCCCGCCGGCAATCAGAAGCGTCGCGACCTGAGTCATCGACTCGATCATCAACACCGCGGGCATCAATGGCGCGCCCGGAAAGTGCCCCTGAAAGAACTCTTCACCGACGGTGACGTTCTTGACGGCCACAATCCGGCGTCCCGGCTCGTGCTCGACGATGTCATCTACGAGAAGCGATGGGTAGCGGCAGGAGAGCCGGTCGAGTGCCTCGGAGATGACTGACAAGGACTGCTACAGGATAGTTGAACTCCCTCGCTACTTCACCGGCGGCTTGGCGGGAGACGCGTCGAGTCTCTTGATCACATCGGTCGTGATGTCGAGACCGGGATCCGCCCACACTATCCCTGAATCAGGGGCGTTGAAGATGTAGTGCAGACCCTTTTCCTGGCCCACCTCGCCCAGTATCGGTGTCATGCGCTGTTCGAACGCGCCCTGCAGTTGCGTCGTGAGATCCTGGATCTCCTGCTGCGCATCCTGCGTGAAGCGCTGGATCTCCACCTGCAGGCGCTCAATCTGCTTCTGCACGTCGGCCTGAGCGGTGGAGCTCATCACCGAGCCTTCCTTCTCCAGCTTTTGCTGCAAACCCTGAAGCTGCTTTTGCTTTTCCTGCATCTCGGCCGACTTCTTCTGCTGGAGCGCCTGAATCTTGGTCGTCGCCGCCTTGCCTTCGACCGACTCGTTCGCAATGCGCTGCAGCACGACGTAGCCAATCTTGGCGCCCTCCGGGAACGGCTTGGGCGGCCGCGCCGGAGCAGGCGGCGGCGTCTGGTTCGACGGCGCCAACGGCACGATGGGCTTCTGCGTGGTCGGGGCAAGCGGTTTCGCCGGCGCGGGCTGCGTCGGAGTCTGAGCAAACGAGGGCGAGCCAGCCAGCATCACGGCCACGGCTACGCCAAAGGCAAGACCTCTCATCACTGTGGTTCCTTTCGTGGGCACGAGGTTCGATATTCTACCTCAGCCGGCCGCGCATCGGATGTCCGCCTCATGGATGCACGACGGTGATCTCGTAGGCGATTGGGCTCACGATGTTGCCCACGTCATAGATGGTCACGCACAGGCTGCCGAGCGCTGAGACCCCACCCGTGAGGACGGTGGCCTGCTTCGCATCGGTCTTCACGATCACCAACTGACACGCCGTTCCATTCCATGTCCCGATACTCATGCCGACGAGCAGTTCACTGTCAGGCGACAACGTCGTCAGCGTGGCCGTCACTGCGCCACTCGCCTGAGTGGTGAAGTTGTGGAGAGCAAGGCCGTTCTTGCTCACCGAACCGCTGAACGTCTCGGTGAAGGTGGGTGGCGGCGTCGGCGCCACCGGTGTCACCGGATCGTCACCGCACGCCGTGAACGGCGCTACCACTCCCAGTACGATCAACATTCGAATCCATCGCTGCATAGCTTTACGCTCTCGTGTGCCCGGTGGGCTTACCGCATTGCGTCCGTCCCAATCGTCCGGTTTGAGGCGATCGTGACGGTTCCGTCGTGGCCGACACTAGAACGTCGTACCAACGGCGAAGCGGAATGTGAACGCCTTGGCGGGCTGGAAGTCGCTGGTATCGAGCACGTTCGCACGGCTCGGGTTGTGCGCAAAGATCAATCGGAACGGCACGTTCAGTACCGGCATGAAGAATCGAACCTCTGCACCCGTCGACACCTTGAAGGCGTACGTTTCGCCGGTGACGACGACCTCGTTCTGGGTGGGCTGACCAGGCACGCTGAGTCGCGTGTTGGCAAACGGGTCGAACAGGAGCGGCGCCGGTGGCGGAACGATCGCGAGAATGTTTTCCTTCCAGGCGAAGTTCTGCCCGTTGTTCCGAACTTGACCGGCGTCGAAGAACAGAACCACCCGCACCGGGTTGGCAATCGTAATCAAGTACTCGGCGTTGAAGAGCAGGCTCTTGTTGCCGCCCAACACGAAGTTGGTGTTGGGATCGCGAGGTCCGATGGAGCGAATGTCGAACCCGCGGATGCTGTACTCGCCACCCAGGAACAGCCGCTCGAAGATCGGCAGCACCTGCGTAGCTGCCGCTGCCGTAGCCGCGCACGTACTCCACCTGCCCGCGGAAGCCGAACGACGTCCGGCTGGTATGGCGGAAGAAGGCCACGGCCTCGGCCCGCGGCTTGATGAACTTGGTGTTGCCGCCGAGGCCGGCGAAATCGGTCGAAAGCGAGAGCCGCCGACCGGTATTGGGGAAGATCGGGTTGTCGATGGTATTGAAGACGAAGCTGGGAACGACCTTGCTGATCGTGCGCTCGCCCCCCTGACCAATCAACAGCGAATCCTGCAGGAACGGATTGCGACGCAAGAGCTCCAACGCATCCGGGCTCAACTCCGACAGATCGTCGAGCGAAATCTCGCGACAACCCCCTTCGCGGAAGAAGCAGTTCGGATCGAAGAACGCCTCGTTGAAATCGCTGACCCTGGTGCCCTCGTAGCTGTAGGTGAGGAACAGGCGTGAGAAATCGGCAACCGGGAACCCGAACAGGATGTTGCCGCCCGTCGACTTCTGCGTGAACTGGTTGACGTACTCCAGTTTCCGCTTGAAGACGTCGATGCCGCCAGTGATGTTGCGGTCGAAGAGGAACGGCTCGGTGAACGCGAGCTGGTACTGCTCGGCGCGCGATCCCGCCTGCAGCGACAGCGTGAGCGATTCGCCGCGGCCAAGGAAGTTCGAGGTCTGGAACGACAACTGACCGAAGATGCCTTCGTACTGCGAGACACCGGCGCCGAACGTCAACTGATTGCGATTCTGTTCCTCCAGCTTCAGCGTGACGTCGACCTGGTTCTTCGAGTCAGGAGTCTTTTGCACGTCCACCGCGTTGGGCGTCTGCTCCAGGTTCTGGAAGTAGCCCAACTGGTTGAGTCGCCGGATGCTGTACTTCAGTTGCTCGGTGCTGAACACGCCGCCTTCGACCAGACGCATCTCGCGTCGAATCACGTTGTCGCGCGTCGTGTTGTTGCCGGTGAACGTAATGCGATTGACGAAGTACTGCTCGCCCTCGGTCATCCGCATGGTGATGTTCACCGTCGGCTCGGCGGGCCCGGCTACCGGCCCCTCGGCCGGGTCCTGGAACGACATGTCGGGGAAACCGGTGAACTCGAAATATCCAGCCCCGCCGTAGAGCTCCCGCGCTTTCTCGAACCCCTTGCGGACATCCTTTTCCGAGTACCACTCCCCGCTCTTCAGCCTGAAGAGCGGTTGAAGAAACTTGCTGTCGACGACCTTGTTGCCGTCGAACTTGACGTCGCCAATCCGGTAGCGATTCCCTTCGGTGACTGGAATGCGCAGCTGCACCCAACGCGTTTCTTTGTCCGCCGAGTCCTCGATGGTCTTGATCTCGGGAGTCCCGACGCGGGCCTGGATGTAGCCCTCCTCACGATAGAACTCCTGGACCTTGTCGGCGTCCTCCTCGAACTTCTCCTCCTGGTAGGTGCCGCGACCGGTGATCCACGAGAGGAACCAGTGCTCCTTCGTCTCTTTCATCCGGCGTTTGAGGGTGCCGTCGCCGATCTTTTCGTTCCCGATGAACTCGATGTCCCGGACCTTGACCTTCGGGCCCTGGTTGACATCGAAAATGACCTTGGCCAGCTTCGGGCCGCCGGGCATTTCCTCGACTCGCGACTTGACCTCGGCGAACTGGTGGCCCTTCTCGGCCATCAGACTGCGCAGGATCCCTTCGACTCGACGGATTGCGCCCTGGTCGAGGAACGAGTCCAGACGAAGCGCGACGCCGGCTTCCTTCATCTTTTCGTCGACTTTCGTCCGATCAACCGCGTCGGCTGGCACGTACTCGACGATCTTGACGCGCGGGCGCTCCTCCATGTGGAAGACGATATGCTTGCCTGCGACCCCCTCGAAGTCCCGGTCGAGGACCTCAATCCGCAAGTTATCCAGGAAGTTGGTGGCCCACAGCCGCTTGAAGTCCTCGAGCAGCGAGCGTTCGGTCTCTTCGGTATACGGCACCCACACGCCATCGCTGGGGCGGCTCGCGCGAGTCTGAATGTAGTAGAGGTAGGTTTGCGGCTCGATCAGCGATTCGTTGACCGGCTCGAAGCGGAGCTCAATGATGCGGACCATCGGCTCGGATCCCGGCGGAGGCGTCGTTGCCGGCTTTGAGACGCCCAGGGGAGGCTGCGCCGCGGGAGCGGGCGCCTGCGTCGGCGACGTCTGAGCGGCAGTGGGACCCGAGAAAATCGCCAGCACCAGACAAGCGGCGCCGAGAATGCCTGCAAACTTCAATGCCATACCTTCAGTGGTCTGTGGCCAGCGGCCCGTGGTCAGTCAGCGGCCGGTTGTCAGTGGGGCCCTACCCAGGCTTGAACGAAAAGCCCAAATATCGAATCTTAGCAGGAATTAGCGGCGGTCCTGCCACTGCCCGGCTAGGTCACTGGCCCCAGACCGACCACTGACCACTGACCACTGACCACTGATCACAGACCACTGATCAGACGATGGTCGTCAACCGACGGCCGGCTGCAACTGGTTGGCCGGCGGGGCGATAGGCGAGCTGACCGCCCTCGAGGTAGACCTCGACCTCGCCGCCCTGCAAGTGCCCCCGAATGAGCTCCTCGGCCAGCGGATCCTCGATATACCGCTGGATCGCCCGACGGAGCGGTCGCGCACCATAGGAGCGGTCTTTACAGGTGATGTCGATAATCCAGGTTGCAACCTCGGGCGTCAGGACAACCCGCATGCGACGGTCGGTGAGGTTGCCGTTCAGCTGCTCGAGCAGCAGGCCCAGGATCAGCCGCAGGTCCTCGTCGGAGAGCGCTTCGAAGACGATCAGCTCGTCGATGCGATTGACGAATTCGGGATTGAAGGTGCGCTTGACCTCGCCGAGCACCATGTCCTGCACGCTCTTGGCCAGCTCACCGCTGTCGGCCGACTGGAAGCCCATCGAGGCCTTCTTCTGAATGAAGCGCGCCCCGATGTTCGACGTCATGATCACGATGGCGTTCTTGAAGTTCACGCGATTGCCGAGGCCATCGGTGAGGTGACCATCCTCGAACACCTGCAGCAAGATGTTGAAGATGTCGGGATGCGCCTTCTCAATCTCGTCCAGCAGGACCACGGAGTAGGGATTTCGTTTGACTTTCTCAGTCAGCTGACCGCCCTCTTCGTGCCCGACATATCCCGGCGGCGACCCAATCAACTTCGACACCGAATGCTTCTCCATGTACTCGGACATGTCGAAGCGAATGAGCGCGGTCTCGCTGCCGAAGAGAAACTGCGCCAGCGCACGCGCCAGCTCGGTCTTGCCCACGCCGGTGGGCCCGAGGAACATGAAGCTGCCAACCGGCCGGTTGGGATTCTTCAAGCCGGCTCGCGACCGACGAATCGCCCGCGAGACCGCCGAGATGGCCTTTTCCTGGCTGATCACCCGGCGATGGAGCTCCAGCTCCATCCGCAACAGCTTGTCGCTCTCGTCCTGGTTGATCGATGACAAGGGGACGCCCGTCCACTTCGAGACGACCTCGTCGATCTCTGCCTTCGCGACGACCACGCGGCGCGCGCTCGAGCGCACATCGAATTTCTCGCGAACGAGCTGCAGGTTTTCGCGCGCGGCTTGCTCCTGCTCGCGGAAGTGCTGCACCTTGTCGAAGTCTTTGTTCGCGTTCGCGCTCTCCATCTGCTCGACCGCGACGCGAATGCTCTTGTTGATCTCGCCGAACTCCTCGCTGAAGCCGGCCTCGCGCAGTTTCGCGCGCGCGCCCGCCTCGTCGATCAAGTCAATCGCCTTGTCCGGGAGGAAGCGATCGGTGATGTAACGGCTCGACTGGTAGACGGCGGCTTCGACCGCTTCCCGCGTGTACTCCACGTGATGGAACTGCTCGTAGCGATCTTTGATCCCCATCAGGATCTCAATCGTTTCGCGTTCGGACGGAGGATCGACTTTGATCGCCTGGAAACGACGCTCGAGCGAGCGGTCCTTCTCGATGTACTTGCGGTACTCGGCCGGCGTCGTCGCACCGATGCAGCGAATCTCGCCGCGCGACAGTGCCGGCTTCAGAATGTTGGCCGCGTCCAGCGACCCCTCGGCCGACCCTGCCCCGACCAGCGTGTGCAGCTCGTCGATGAACACGATGATGTTCGGGTTGTCGGTGAGCTCCTTCATGATCGCCTTGAGGCGCTCTTCGAACTGCCCGCGGTACTTCGTACCGGCGACGATCAACGAGATGTCGAGAGCCAGAATCCGTTTGTCGGCCAGGAAGTGCGGCACGTCGCCGTACACGATCTTTTGCGCCAGGCCTTCGACGATGGCCGTCTTCCCGACACCAGGTTCACCGATGAGCACGGCGTTGTTCTTGGTGCGCCGGCAGAGCACCTGCTGCACGCGTTCGAGTTCGTAGTCTCGTCCGACCAGCGGGTCGAGCTGATTCTTCATCGCCGCCTCGGTCAGGTCGCGGCTGAACTCGGCCAGCAGTGGTGTTTCTTTGACCCGTGTCAGGGTCGTCTTCTCATTGAGGAGTTGGACGATGTCTTCGCGCACCTGATGGAGGCGCATTCCCTTTTCCATCAGAATCGTGGCAGCGACCGATCGCTCCTCGCGCAGGATTCCGAGCAGCAGATGCTCGGTGCCGATGTAATTGTGCAGAAGCCGGTCCGCTTCCTCCGCCGCAAACCCCAACACGCGCTTCGTCTCGGCGCTGAATGGAATCTCGACCGAGGTCGACACCTTCTCGCGGAAGACCGTGCGACCTTCGATTTCTTTGCGGATGTTCTCGAGAGAGAGATGCGAACGGGCAAAAATTCGACTAGTCAGGCCTTTCCCTTCGCGGATCAGGCCAAGCAGCAGATGCTCGGTTTCGATCGAGATGCTCCCGAGCTGGCTGGCTTCATAGCGGGCAAAGAAGAGAACCCGCCGCGCTCTTTCCGTATACCGCTCGAACATTCCTTAACGTTCCTAGGTTCCAAAGTTCCAAGGTTCCAAAGTTCGCATCCCGAATTCCATGGCTCGCGGCGAACCTTGGAACCCTGGAACTTTGGAACCCTGGAACATCGATGTCCCTGAGGCCATTATACGGCAAGGAGGGCCGTCCCTCCACAGCCGCGTGGCGCTAAGTTGAAGGTGGCGTGAGACTTCGGAAGATTGGATTTCAGAACCTGGCGACGTAGGCGACGCGCGCGGCACGGTACGTTTCGCGGCGGAAGCTTTGTTCTTCAACGGTCACTCGTACCCAACCGTTATCGGTCGTTCGCAGTTGAGCGTGCACTCCGAACTGACGCGTCAGGTAGACGGCCCGCTCGGCGTCGGCGCCACCTGCCGAGAAGGATTCTGCAGCAAAAGAAAAGCCAACATACGGATAAAGCGAGAAACCATCGCTGAGCGTCAATCGCTTGAACAACTGGCTGCCGGCCAGCACGTACCAACCGTCAGCGTCGCCGTCGAAGTTGTCGGCGAAATACTGCCCCTGGACAGCGAGACTCACCGGCGTGACGTCGTCATCTTCTTTGAATAGGAAGTAGCGGACGAAGGGCGTCCACTCAGTCAGTGTGGTGTCGTCGGCGCCGCCAAAGTCGACCTGGTAGAGGTTGAAGCCGAACCCCACATCCCAGCGCCCGCCGATCGAAACGCTCCCGTGCGTCTCGACGCCGTTCGAGAAGGGGCCGACGGACCAGGCGAGCGATCCTTCAACGGCCCGCTCTCCCTGAAGAATGAAAAGTGATTGTGCCGAGGCGCTGGAGGCGACGAGCGTCAACAGGGCGGCGGCAAGGACGCGCATGCGCCTAGACATCTTCCAAGGCCATTATCGCGGGGATTCAAGCAGGTTTTCGACAAGCCAGTGAGGGCGGAGCGTCGCTAGTGGGACTGGAGGGTTTGAGGCCGTGAGAGAGTCAATTTCTGTACCGGACTGGTCACAATCACTTCCCCTCCTGCACACAATTCCATGCAGAAGCCGGTGTACACCCCGCGCATCTTGAGGAAGCTCCCGCCGAGAGAGCAGCCGGCCAGGCTGGCCTCCCGCCACTCGGGAAAGAATTGCCCACCACGTACTCGAACCCGACCTTCCTGACTGCCAAGCACGATGATTTCGTACAAGTGGTTCATCGTGAAGACCGTGAGGGTTTGAAAGGCGGGAAGTTCGTCAATCTGGCAGCCGTCGGTCCACTCCGCGTGGGCCCAGTTATCAAGCACGGCAATCGCTGGCACAGCCTCTGCACGTTTGGGACTGCCCGGTCGTTGCGAGGCTATCGTGGAGGTTGAACGGCTACGCATGTCGCTCGGTGCCTTGCAATTTGGATACCCAGTGAAGCTCAGCTCCAACCGCAGAGAAGACCAACTCAACCGACCAACTTCCTTTGATTGTAACTCCAACCGACCCGACTCGCTTACGCGACTCGCAGCTGACCGGCCTCGAGCCGCAAGATTCGGTCACAGTGTCGCGCCAAGCGAGGGTTGTGGGTCGCAATGATAGCCGTGAGTCCCGACTCGGCGTGCATTTCTCTCAAAAGTTTGTGCAGGTCATCGGCGGTCTCCTCGTCGAGATCGCCCGTGGGTTCGTCCGCGAGGAGAAGGGCGGGCTGCATGATCAGCGCGCGCGCGACCGCCACACGCTGCTGCTCGCCGCCGGACAGCATGCCCGGGCGATGATCGAGGCGATCGCCAAGGCCGACACGCGTGAGCAGGGTGACGGCGCGCGGACGCGCCGCGTCGGATCTGATCCTTGCGATGCGCAGCGGCATCTCGGCGTTCTCAGCGGCGGTGAACTCCGGCAGCAAATGGTGAAATTGGAAAACGAACCCGACATGGCGGTTCCGAAACGCCACGAGCTCGGCGTCCGGCACCGTCGCCACGTCCACCGACCCCACCCGCACGATTCCCGAATCGGGACGATCGAGGCCGCCGAGCACATGCAGGAGCGTGCTCTTGCCCACACCCGACGCGCCCATGATGGCGACCATCTCACCCTGGTCCACCGCAAGATCGAGGTCGCGCAGGACCTGCACGCGGCCGGTGGCAACCGGGTAGGACTTGCTGAGATCGTGCGCCTCGACGAATGCCATGGCCTACTCGTACCGCAGGGCCTGCGCCGGATCCAGTTTGGCTGCCTGGCGCGACGGATACAGTGTGGCGACGAAGCACACAACCACCGCGCCGACGACGATCAGAATCAGGTCGGTCGTGAGCACCCGGAACGGGAGATAGCTGACCTGATACACGTCACCCGGGATGCCAATCAGTCGATAGCGATCCAACATGTTCGCGACCACCGCGCCGATCGACGCCCCCACGACCGTGCCGATGGTGCCGATGACCACGCCTTGAATCAGAAAGATCAGCATCACACTGCGCGCCGAGGCCCCCATCGTCTTGAGAATCGCGATGTCGCGTGTCTTCTCCATGACGAGCAAAATGAGCGAGGCCACGATGTTGAGCGCGGCCACCGCCACGATGAGGCCGATACCGATGCCCATCGCGATCTTCTCGAGGTAGAGCGCCGAATACAGTGATTGGTTCATGTCCGACCAATCCTGCGTGAGGTAGTTGGAGCCAAGCGTCGAGGTAATGGCCTCAGCAATCTGAGGGGCTTCGTAGATATCCCGGACCTTGAGTTCGAGGTGGTCGGGCTGCGTGACGCCCATCATCCGGCCGGCGACATCGAGCGCGACGAAACCGTACGCCTGATCGAACTCGACCAGCCCAAGCCGAAACGTGCCGACGACTCTGAAGCGACGCATCCGCGGCGCCATCCCCATCGGCGACAAGGTGCCCTGCGGCGTGAGCAATGTGACCGTGTCGCCAACAAACGCTCCGATCGTTCCGGCGAGACCGTGCCCGATGACGATGCCCGGCAGACCATCAGGGTCATTGGCGTTGAGGGCCTCGAGGCTGCCCCCCGTCATCGCACCGGCAATCTCCGTGACCTGTGGTTCGAGTGTCGGGTCGATGCCCTTGATCGTGAGAAAGTTGTCCGCGCGATCAGTCTGGATGAGGGCCTTGCTGTACGTCGCCGGCGCCGCACCCACCACGCCGGGAACCTGGGCGAGCCGCTGTGCCTCCGCCCGGTAGTCTGCGATCCCGCCAGTCTTCCACACGCTCACGTGAGCCATGGCGCCGAGAATCCGATCGCGCAGCTCCTGCTGCATGCCCGTCATCAGCGCCAACGCGATCACCAGCGCCATGACGCCAACGGTCACACCCAGAGTGGAAACCAACGAGATCACCGAAATAAAGACCTGCCGGCGCTTGGCCAACAGGTAGCGCAGCGCGATTTGGAGCTCAAACGGCATCGGCCGAGGGCGGCGTGGGCTCGCCGTCTTTTCGTGGTCGCATCAGGGGGAAGAGGATGACGTCCCGGATGCTCGGAGAATTCGTCAGCAGCATGACGAGGCGGTCGATGCCCACCCCCTCACCTCCGGTCGGTGGCAATCCATACTCGAGTGCGCGAATGTAGTCCTCGTCCATCGCATGTGCTTCGTGATCCCCGCGCGCGCGGTCGGCCAGCTGCGCTTCAAAGCGTCGGCGCTGCTCGCGCGGGTCATTGAGCTCGCTGAAGGCGTTGGCAATTTCCATGGCGCCGATATACAGCTCGAACCGCTCCACGGTCTCCGGATCGTCCGCTCGCTGTTTGGCGAGCGGCGAGATCTCGGTGGGATAGTCGTAGACGAACGTCGGGTGCACGAGTTCGTCCTCGACGAGCTTCTCGAAAATCTCGGCGGCGATCTTGCCGGGCCCCCACCCCTTCTCTACCTCGACGCCAAGCCGGCTCGCAAAGTTCGACACCGGGGCGAGTTCCCTGATGGACGCCTCCGTCACCGGCTCTCCCAGCCGGGCAGCAGCGGCATCCGCGACCAGTTGCCGGAAGCGCTTGCGCGCGAAGGGGGCCTTGAACGAGATGGTGCCTTTGCCCCACGTCACGGAATCCGTCCCTACGGCGGCATGAACGGTCGACGCGAGCAGTTCCTCGGTCAGATCCATCAGATCGTTGTAGTCGGCGTACGCCCAATAGAACTCGAGCATGGTGAACTCAGGGTTCCAACGGTAGCCGATGCCTTCATTCCTGAAGTTGCGATTGATCTCGAAAACCTTCTCGACGCCGCCGACCACGAGGCGCTTGAGGTAGAGCTCTGGCGCAATCCGCAAGAAGAGCTTCATGTCGAGTGCGTGGTGATGCGTCACAAACGGCCGCGCGAGCGCACCGCCCGCAATCGGCTGCATCATCGGCGTCTCGACCTCGAGAAACCCGCGGGCGACGAGAAACTCCCGCATCGCGGTAATCGTCCGGCTCCGGACCTCGAACACTTGACGCACGTCGGGATTCACCACCAGATCGAGATACCGCTGGCGGTACCGAATCTCGACATCCTGGAGGCCATGCCACTTTTCCGGCAGCGGGATGAAGCACTTCGCGAGGAACTCCAGGCGGGTCACCCAGACCGAGAGCTCGTTCGTCTTGGTACGAAATAAGTGGCCGGCGACCCCGATGTGATCGCCGTAGTCGAGCAGCTTCGACACGGCGAACTCGGCCTCGCTGAGCGCATCCTGCCGGACGTACGCCTGAATCCGACGCCGGCCATCGGAGAGCACGAAGAAACTGGCCTTTCCGAAACTGCGGATGCTGAGGATTCGGCCGGCGCAGGCAGTCTCGACCCGCGTCGCCTCGAGGTCCTCCGTGCTGCGGGTACCGTAGTCGTCGACCAGGGCGCTGATGGTCTGAGTGGTCGTGAAGCGGTTCGGGTACGGACGAATGCCCAACTTCGTGATCGCGTCGAGATTGGCGCGCCGCTGTTCGGACTGCTCTTCTTCGTCAGACATAGGGTCCCGACCGAAGCTCCGCGTCAAAGCGTCTATTCAACCGCTTTCCCTTCCTCTTTCAAACGCCGAAACACGCCGTCGAGGACACCATTGACGAATCGAGCGGCCTCATCACCGCTGTAACGCCGAGCGAGCTCAATCGCTTCGTCAATAGCCACCCTCGGCGGCGTGGCCGCCGGGGTCAGTAACTCGTAAATGCCCAGTCGTAACACCAACCGATCGACGATGGCGATTCGTTCGAGGCGCCAGTTCTGGGCGGTATCGGCAATATAGGCGTCGATGGCCTCGCGCGCGTCCCACGTCCCCTTCACGAGCGCCACCGCGTACGCGTGCGACTCGTCGTCCAGCACTATCGCGTCGGCGTCCCCAATCGACTGGTGCGAGCGCACAACCTCGCCGATCGACAGTTGGCCGACCTCGACCTGATACAGCATCCGCACGGCGGCTTCGCGGGAGCGCCGTCGCCCTTCCCATCGCGATCCGGGCTGGAGCTCGCCGCCCACAACTCAGTCGCCCAAGGTCCCGAGCAGCCTGGCCATCTCCAGTGCCGCCAATGCCGCCTCGCGACCCTTGTTGCCTTCGCCGGGCACCGCCCGTTCGACGGCCTCTTCGACGGAGTTCGTGGTCAACACACCGAAGGTCATCGGCACACCCGTTGCCGCCGCTGCCGCAGTGATCCCATGGGCGCAGGCCGAGGCGATGTATTCGAAGTGCGGGGTTGCGCCGCGTATGAGGCATCCAAGACAAACGACCGCGGCCACGCGGCCGGTTTCGGCGACACGCTGTGCCGCAATCGGCAGCTCGAACGCACCCGGCACGCGGAGCACTTCGACGTCACCGCTGGCCACGCCAGCCTGGCGCAGGGCCTCTTCGGCGCCGGCCAACAGCCGATCAGTGACGAACTCGTTGAAGCGAGAAACGACGATCGCGATGCGCATCCGGCGGCTCCGGGATCCGCCGCTAATGGCCCTGCCAGGCGGCGGCGCGCTTCTCGAGGAAGGCCTTGGTGCCCTCCTTCATATCGTCGGTGGAAGCAACCAGTCCGAACAGCGTCGCTTCAATGAACTGCGCCTCGGCAAGCGGCATCTCGGACCCGGCATTCACGGCCTCGATGATGTAGCGAACGGCCACCGGCGCCTTCGAGGCAAGCATCGTCGCGATCTTCTTCGCTTCAGCCAGGAGCTCTGATCCCGGCACCACTTTGTTGACGAGCCCAATTTCGTAGGCACGCGCCGCCGGCACCATTTCGCCCGACAACAGAATCTCGAGCGCGATCCCCTTCCCCACCAGACGCGGCAGACGTTGACTGCCACCGTAGCCGGGAAGTATTCCCAGGTTGATCTCCGGCTGCCCCAAACGCGCGGTGTCGGCCGCAATGCGCATGGTGCACGCCATCGCCAGCTCACAGCCGCCGCCCAGCGCAAATCCATTGACCGCCGCAACGACGGGTTTGCCAAGCCGTTCGATTGCATCGCAGACCGTCTGCCCGGTGCGCGCGTGCAGCTGACCCGCAGACGGCGACAGGACGGCCAACTCGTTGATGTCAGCGCCAGCGACGAACGACTTCTCTCCGGCACCCGTCAGGACGATGGCGCGCACGCCGGCATCGTCCTGAAGCTCGCGCATGACGCGGCCCAGTTCGCTGATTGTCTGACGGTTTAGAGCGTTGAGCACCTTCGGGCGATTGATGGTGACGACGGCAACGGCGCCATCTCGCTCGACGAGAAGGGTTTCGAAGCTCATAAACGCCGAATTATACCCCACGCTCCCACGACCATTGTGGCGGCGAACGCGCCCCACGCATCAGCGCGCAGGTCGCGTATGTCCGCATGTCGGGTCGGGACGAACGACTGGTGCCACTCGTCACTCACGCCATAGGCCACGGCGATTGCAAATGCGAGGAGCAACACTTTTGCTGTGATCCCCGACCAGCGTTCCTTCGCAAGCGCGCGAATCAGGAGCAGCGTGAGTCCGAAATACACGATCTCGTGCAGCGACACGTCCGACACATTCGTCGGCATGGGCGGATCGGCGATCGATGACGCAACGAAGATCCCGATCATGTAGAGGATGACCGGCAGCCAAAGCCAAATCCATTGGCGCGCCGTTGGCTTCAGGAGCGCGAGCCCCGCGACGGCACGACTCGATGAAGGCACAGGCTTAGTGGAGGACACAGAAGGCGGAACGCGCGACCGACGGGCGCGTGATCAGAGCGGAAGCGGGTAGATCAGCCAGGCCAACAGCAAGGCGACGCCAACGAAGCCGCCGAGCAAGCGGGCGCCTAGTATGAGTTGATCCCGTGGCCGGTCTCGCATCAGCACCGCGAAAATCACGGAGACGAAGATCGAGAAAACGATCAGAAGGCCGAGATGCGATGTCATCCCTTCCGACCGAGCGCGATGTCGTAGGCGTCGAGGACGACCAGCATGTTGAGCAGACCCGCAACGATGAGAAACGTGTTGCCGTAGTCGTAGGAGGCAGCGGTAACGACGCCTTTTCCCAGACCGAGCAGTGCCGCGATGAAGTACGGAAAGCCATTACCAACGCTCGCAAACGCCGCCAAAACCACCAGCGGCTGGGAAGGCTCGAACGGAAACAACCGGCCATCGAGCCAGAGTCCGGTGGCAAACATCAAGGGAATCGCGACGAGAAACACCGCGCCTTTCTGCATCCGCCCCTGCCAGAGGTGGCCCGCCCCGGGAACGAGCCATGCCGCGATGGAGATGAGCGTGGGATTGGTCAACTGCACGCGATCGGCGGCGGTGGCCCGCACGGCGGTCAGTTTACCTCAGGTCTCTCGAGGCAGCCGCGCAAACGAGTCCGCCGATTGCGAGGCCCAGCGGTGCCGCAAACAGGGCTCGCAATAGGTTCGCCGGATCCCACCATCCAAGCGAGGCTGTAATTGCAGTCACCATGGTAGGCAGCGCAGACCAGCAGAGAATCCTTCGCAACAGGCGCGGCTTCAGGAGTCGTTGTGCGAGATTGGATTGAACGGCGCCAACGCCAGACATCAGCACCCACGCGATCGCCCCGACGAAACCGCCGACGTACAAGCCCAGACATCGGGCACAAACCGGAAGTTGTGAGCCGGCCAGGTGAAATGAGCGTTCTGGCCGTTGGTGGCATACCAATGAGCCCGCCGCGTATACGGCCGCAGCGACGATGGGCCGGACACCGTCGGACGAGCTGCTCCGGAGGGGCGCAGCCACCAGGCCCGCAACCCAGACACCAGTCGTGAGCACCACGGCGAGTAGACCGGCGTGCCGCCGCGCGGTCCTCATACGGGATGGACCCCAGCGCCGGTCGATTCCCAACCTTGATAAAAACGGCTAAGTACCATCTAAATCAGTCACTTACACAAAGTATCGGTTGGCGAGGCGCCGCCAGGCATCATTTTGGAACTTGCCAAAAGGCCCCTTCGTCAAACAGCATTAGTTCTTCGAACACCGTTCAGTTCACAACTTTCGAAGGACCCCGGACCGCATGGGTATCAAAGAACGTCAGGACCGCGAACGCCAGGCCGTCCGCCAGTCCATCCTGGACGCGGCGCGCGACCTCTTCGTCTCCGACGGCTATCGCAACGTGTCGATTCGCAAGATCGCCGAGCGCATCGAATACAGCCCCGCCGCAATCTACAGCTATTTCCCGAGCAAGGACGACATCTTCTTCGCGCTCGCTGAAGAGGGGTTCCGGCGGCTGGACGCGAAGGTCCGGAGCGCGCTCGGCCCAACGGATCCGCTCGACGCGTTTCGCGCCTGCTGGTGGGCGTACTACGAATTCTCCAAGGAAGATCGCGAGTTCTTCGAGCTCATGTTCGTGGACCGGTCGGTTCCACAAATCACGGAGCAGTGGACCGGACTCGCCTTCGTCCATCAGATGCTCGCCTTCGCCAGCGAACGCATCCAGCGCTGTATCGATGCCGGCGTGTTCGCCCCCAACACGAACGCCGAAGTCGCGATGCATTTGATTTGGGGCGCACTGACCGGGCCCGCGGTGATCGGCAGTGGCTGTCGTTTGTCGCCTGGCGAGGATCCGGATGCGCTCGCCCACGACGTTCTGGAACTGATGATTGCCGGGTTTCGCAGTGGCACCGCTGCCACCACCTTTGTCCCCTGCATGCCTCATCCCGATGCAACAAGCGGCGAGGCGGATTCTCTGAGCCGCCTCGCTGGCCACGACGTTGTTTTGCCCGCCTCCGGCGGGCCGTCGCGTTTCCGGAGGAACTCTTGATTCATTGGTCGGGATCGGTGGCCGTCAAGGCTCCTTTCATCGAAGCAGTGGCTTCAGATGGAGTGCGCACTCATGACTCGTAGCGGTTCGTTCGTTCTTCTTCTCGCGGCGCTCGTCGGTCTCTCAGTCCTCAACATCGCTTGCAGCTCGGACAGCGCGTCAGCCGCTGCTGATCCCGTCGCGAGCGCTGCTCCGCCAGCGGCGATCGTCGACGTGGCCGTCGTGCGAGCTTCCGTTGGCACGGTCGAATCGGCGCTCGAAATTTCGGGCACCCTGGCCGCACGGACGCGTGTCGGCATCAAGCCGAAGCTCCCAGGACGTCTCGAGCGCGTGCTCGTCGATATTGGGGACCGCGTCAGCGAAGGGCAGGTCGTGGCCACGATCGATCGTGGTGAGGCCGACGCGCAACTCGACGCCACGACGGCAGCAGTCGGTGTGGCACAAGCCGCGCTCGAGAGCGCTGAGGCGGCGCTGGCCAACGCGGTCATCGAGCATGAGCGCGCGAAGACCCTGTTCGAGGGCGGCGCTATTCCGCGACAACGCCTGGACGCGGCTCAAACGGCCCATCGCTCCGCGGTCGCGCAGCGCGACCTCGCAAAGGCGAACATCGCCCAGGCCGAAGCGACGGTTCGTCGCGCTCGTGAGGTCCAGCGTGACGCGACGCTGCGCTCCCCTGTTTCCGGTTTTGTCGTCGAGCGCAACTACGATGCCGGAGCCATCCCTGGTGACCTGCCCATCGTGATCGTCGCGGACGTTCGACAACTGAAGCTGGAAGCCGGCGTTTCCGAGCTCGAGGCGGGACGACTCCGGACCGGCCTGCCGGCCGCCGTGTCGGTGCAGGCCAAGCCAGGCGAGCGTTTCACCGGTCAGCTTGCGGCGATTGCTCCCGAGGTCGATGAAAAGAATCGGCACTTCCGAATCGAGGTTCGGGTCGCGAACGCCGAGGGCAAGCTGCTCGCAGGTATGTATGCGACGGCCCGACTCGTTGTCGCCGCTGCCGAGAACGCCCTGACGCTGCCACGCGAAGCCGTCACGACGCGCGACGGTAAGCGCGTCGCGCTCAAGGTCGATGCCGACAAGGTGACACCGGTCACGGTGGTCGAAGGACTCAACGACGGCCGACTGGTCGAGATCGTTTCCGGTCTTTCCGCCGGGGACCACGTGGTTGCCGACGCCCGTCGGCAACTGCCGGCCGACGCCCGCGTCAAGGCGATTCTGCAGTAACACCAACGGTCGTTCAGGTCGTCGGTCTCTAAGGCTGAATACCCATGTGGATATCTGATACCGCAATCAAACGCCCGGTCTTCGCGACGATGGTCATCATGAGCTTCATGGTGCTCGGCGTCGTGTCGATGACGCGGCTGGGCATCGACCTGTTTCCCGAGGTCAACTTCCCATTCGTCAACGTGACGGTGGTATATCCGGGCGCTGGCCCCGAAGAAGTGGAAACCCTCGTGACGCGGCCGATCGAGGATGCCGTCGCGGGCATCAACGGCGTCAAGAAGGTCGTGTCGACCTCGACCGAGGGCATGGCGAATGTCGGCGTCGAGCTCCGCCTCGAAATCGATCCGCAGGCGGCCACCGCCGAAGTTCGCGAAAAGGTCGCCGCGATTCGTGGCAAGCTGCCGCGGGAGATCGACGATCCGACGATTCAGCGCTTCGACGTCGCGGCGCTCCCCATCATGGTGTTTGCGGTCGGTTCGAGCCAGCCGTCGGACGTCACTCGGCGCCAGATCGAGGACGACCTCAAGCCGCTCGTCGAGCAGATCGACGGCGTCGCCGCGGTCGAGGTCAACGGCGGCGAAATCCGCGAGATTCAGATCAATCTCGACCCACGCCGGCTCGAAGCGTTGAGTCTGCCACTCGGCGAGGTCGCGGCCAAGCTGGCCGCCGAAAACCTCGACGTTCCCGGCGGTCAGGTCAAACGCGACGGCCGCAGCATCTCGCTCCGCACCAAAGGCGAGTTCCAGACGATCGATGAGATCCGCAACGTCATCCTCCGCTCGACCGCGGGATCCACCGTCAAGCTCAAGGACGTCGGCGACGTCGTCGACGGCTATGAAGACAAGACGACGACGACGCGCCTGAACGGCGCCGACGCCGTCTCGTTTTCGGTGCGCAAGCAGTCGGGGGCCAACACGGTTGAAATCGCCGACCGCGTCGAGTCCACGTTAGCCAGGCTGGCGCCCAACTTCCCGGCCCTTCAAATTCGCCCGGTCCACAACGACGCGGACTTCATCAAGGAGAACGTTCGCGACGTCCGCAATCACATCTTTTTTGGCGGCCTCATGGCCGTGCTCATCATCTTCGTGTTCATGCGTGACTGGCGCTCGACACTGATCTCGGCGCTCGCCCTGCCGACCTCGGTGATCGCGACGTTCTTCTTCATGTGGGCGGTGGGCTTCACCATCAACATGATGACGCTGATGGCCCTGTCGCTGGTCATTGGCATCCTGATCGATGACGCGGTGGTCGTGCGCGAGAACATCTATCGCCACATGGAGCACGGCGAGGATGCATTCACGGCGGCCCGCACTGGCACGGCCGAAATCGGGCTCGCCGTCATGGCCACCACCTTCACGATTCTGGCGGTGTTCCTGCCGGTCGGATTCATGACCGGCATCGTCGGTCAGTTCTTCAAGTCGTTCGCGCTGACCATCGCGTTTGCCGTCGCGATGTCGCTGCTCGTCGCATTCACGCTCGACCCGATGCTGTCGTCGCGATTCGTGCGCTACATCCCGCCCGAAGAGCGGATGAAGACGCGCTCCGGTCGCATCCTCGAAACCTGGGGGCGCTTCTACGATCGCATCGACCTGAAATACCAGGGTGTGCTGGGGTGGTCAATCCGTCACCCCTGGGCCGTGCTCGGCATCGCGGCCGTCGTGTTCATCGGAAGCCTTTCGACCTTGGGCGTGATGGGGACCGAGTTTACGCCGGCCGAGGACCGCGGGCAGTTCGAGATCAACGCCGAATTGCCGCCCGGGACGTCGTTCGAGCAGAGCGTCGAGATGGTCGCGGCGCTCGAGAAGAAAGTGCAGGAGCTGCCCGAGGTCCGGCAGGTCTTTTCAACCGTGGGCGTCAACAGCGACCCGCTGAAGGCCAACCTGCGCATTCGAACGACGCCGAAGCACGAACGCGAGCATGGCCTGATCGAACTGAAGGCCGAGACGCGCCAGCGCATCGCGTCGGTGCCGCTGGTGAAATCCGTCGTCAGCGATCCGGAGTTCATGCAGGGCGCGCCGTCACAAGCGCCGATCAGCGTGTATGTCCGCGGCGATGACATGGTCGCGCTCCAGCGCCTGAGCGACGAGGTGGTCGCCAAGATTCGTCAGGTGCCCGGCACGGTCGACGTCGACAGCACGCTCGAAGGCGGACAGCCCGAAGTGGTCGCGCGCGTCAATCGCGATCTGGCGGCCGATCTCGGGTTCGATGTCGGCAGCGTCGCCGTGCAGTTGCGCGGCATGGTCGAGGGCGTGGTGCCGACCAAGCTGCGTGAAGGCGACAAGGAATACGACATTCGCGTCAGGCTCGCACCCGAATTCCGCAACGATTTCCAGTCGCTGGCGCGAGCGCCGCTCTACTCGCCGCGAGGCGCCTTGATCCGTACGTCGGACATCGCGACGATGGAGCCTGGGGTCGGGCCGACGAATATCGAACGTGAACAACGGCGACGGCAAGCGAAGATCGACATCGAGCTGTCCGATCGTCCACTGGGCGACGTGACGAACGACGTGAGCACGGCAATGGCAACGGTGCAGATGCCACCCAACTTCGAATGGGGATTCCTGGGCGACGTCGAGCTGATGCAGGAGTCGGCGGCCGCCATGGGGCTCGCCATGCTGCTCGCGGTCGCCTTCATCTACATCGTCCTGGCGTCGCAGTTCGAATCGTTCCTCGAGCCGTTTCTCATCATGTTGTCACTGCCACTAGCAGTGGTTGGAGCGCTGCTCGCGATTCTTCTCACGGGCAACAACCTGGGGATGCCGGCAATGATTGGCATGGTGATGCTGATGGGCCTCGTGACAAAGAACGCGATCCTGCTCATCGACATGACCAACCACTATGTTCGCGAAGGATTGCCGGTCGAAAAGGCAATCCTGACGGCTGGTCCGATTCGATTGCGGCCCATCCTCATGACCACGATGGCAATGATCCTGGGGATGCTGCCGTCCGCGATGGGGCGCGGGGAAGGTGGCGAGTTCCGAGCGCCCATTTCGATCGCCACCATCGGAGGGCTGATCACGTCGACAGCGTTGACCCTGGTCGTGGTGCCAGTCGCATACCTGCTGCTCGCGCGGCTGCTCGAGCGGGTCAAGGGCTGGCGCACCGGCGCGGCTCCCCAGCTCCACCCGGCACTGCGCGTCACGGGTGTCGTCATTATCGTGGCGCTCGTCGGCTGGCTCCTGTCGGCAACGGCAGCGTTCGCACAGGTGGCACCCCGGCCGGCCCCAGCAGCCGCGCTCGAATTGACCTTTGAGCAGGCGCGCGAGCGCGCGGTCACTGCCAACGAGGGGCTCAAAGTCGTTCAGGAACAGGTTCGCGAAAGCCAGGGCCGCGTGCAGGAAGCCCGCACGAGTTTCCTGCCGACTGCGAACCTCAATTTCCTGTACACGCCCGCTCAGCAATTCCCGTTGATACGAATCCCTGGCGGAATTTTCGGGCCCGACGAGCAAACGTTCGAGGCGGGCTTCACGCGACAAAACATCATGCAGCTGGATCTGTGGCAGCCGATCTACACGGCGGGACGGCTGACCAACGCCTACGGCATTCAGGCGTCGGCCCTCGACGCGTCGAAGCTGCAGCTGGAACGCGCCCGGCAGGAGCTTCAGCTGCAGGTGGTCGAAACGTTCTACGCCGCGCTGATGAATGAACAGGGGGTGCGTGTCGCCAACGAGCAGATCGAATTGGCCACCAAGCAGCTTTCGCTGGCGAAGGCACGCTTCGACGCAGGAAGCGTCGCGCGACTCGACGTGCTGCAAGCCGAAGTCGAGCTCGCCAATTCCAAGGCCCGTCGCATTCAGGCAAAGGCCGCCGTTGATACCGCTTACCAAGCGTTGCGCACAGTGTTGTCACTACCGCAGTCGCAAGCCTTGGTGCTCCGAGGCAGTCTCGACGAGCGACCGGAGACGCTCACACGGGCGGCGCTCGATGCGGCCCTCCCGGCGCGGCCCGACTTGCGCGCCTTTGCGGCGCGCAAGGACATGGCGCAGCACTCGGTCGCGCTTGCGAACGCCGAGTGGAAGCCAAGCCTGGCGCTGACCGGGAACCTCCAGTATCAGGACGATGGCATCGACAACCTGCTGCGCACCAACAACCAAAGCTACACGATGGGACTCGCACTGCAGGTTCCGTTGTTTGGTACGCCGACGTCGGCTGCCAAGCGCGCCATCGCCACCGCTCAGGTCAGGCAGTCGGAACATGGACTCGTTGCGGCGACCGATGCCGCCCGTCTCGAGGTGGAATCGGCTTGGACGGCGTTCGAGGCTGCAGACGAGGTCGTGACGACGCAACAAAAGGCGTTGGAGCTGGCACGCGAGAGCGTCTCGATCGCGCAGGTGTCATACGCGAACGGAGTCATCACGTCGGCCGAGCTCAACGACGCGCAGGTTCGGCTGCTGATGACCGAATGGTTTCTCATGCAGGCGAAATACAGCCGCATCGTCGCGGCCGCCAAGGCACGGACGGCCGCTGGCGCCTGATCAGCCGGTTGCCGGTAGCCGGCTGCCGGAAACTACCGTGGGCCGTGGACCGCTGACCGTGGACTGGAGACCGGAGTCCGGAAACCCTCGGTCATCGCGCCAAAATGCTTTTCGTAACGCGCGATGAACTCCTCCTTGCTATAGGCGTGGCTCGACCCGCCCAAATACTCGAGCGCGTAAGTTGCCGCCACGCTTCCGATCCGCGCGCACACTTCGTAGGACGCCCCGATCGCCAGACCTTTCATGAATCCGCCCCGGAAAGCATCGCCGACGCCCGTCGGATCTTCGATGCGATCGGGCGGGACTGAGGCAACGTCCACGCGGCCGTGGCTCCTGCTCATCACGGTCGAACCCTTCTCGCCCTTCGTGATCACCAGGAGCTCGACCTCCTCGAGAAGCTCGTCCTCACCCAGTCCGGTCTTTTGTCGGAGCAGCTCGAGCTCGTAGTCGTTCAGAATTACCATGAAGGCCCCGGTCACCCCGTCGACGAGTCGCGGGCCGTCCATGCGCGCACACTGCTGGCCTGGATCCCAGATATAGCGAATGCCAAGGGCGCTGCACTCCTGCGCGTATTGGACCATTCCGTCTGGATCATTCGGAGACACGATCACGAGGCCATCGTTCTTGAGCCCAGCAATCAAGCGGAACGACAATTCACCCGCGTTGGCCATGGCGCCGGTGTAGAACGAGGCGATCTGATTGTTCGCCTGGTCGGTGCTGCAGAAGAAGGACGCGGTGAACTTGCCGTCGATCACCTTCACGTGGGACGTGTCGATGCCAACGGCCTCGAGCCACGTGCGATAGTCGCCGAAGTCCTGCCCCGCAGTGGCCATGAGGAGCGGCCGCTCGCCCAGCAAGGCCAGCGTGTATGCGATGTTGGGCGCGCAGCCACCGCGACGCTTATCCATCGTGTCCACGAGAAAGCTGAGGCTCAATCGATGCATGTGCTCGGGCAGCAGGTGCTCGGTGAATTTGCCGGGGAACGACATCAAATAGTCGAACGCGATCGAACCGGTTACAACGAGTCTCATTGGATGTACTTTCCGATGATGGGCGCGAGGTCGCGCTTGAGGGCGTCCGGGATGGCGTCGCGACGCGTGATGATGGCGGTCGCCAGGGCGCTCCCGCATTGGCAACCCTGACGGCCCGCATAGCGCTCGACCGCCGCCGCGACGACCTGCTGTGCCGTTTTCGCGTTTTGAGTCAGGTTCTGGATAATCAGTTCGACGGTTACGCTGTCGTGATCGGGGTGCCAGCAGTCGTAGTCAGTCACGAGGGCCATAGTCGTATAGCAAATTTCCGCTTCGCGCGCGAGCTTGGCCTCCTGCAGGTTGGTCATCCCGATGATGTGCGCACCCCACGACCGATACAGACGCGACTCGGCAAGCGTGGAGAATTGGGGGCCCTCCATGCACACGTACGTGCCGCCGCGGTGAACGCCGGCGCCCACCCCCTCCGCACACGTCGCCGTCAGCTCTCGGAGCGAGTCGCACACGGGGTGCGCGAATCCGACGTGCGCGACGATCCCGTTGCCGAAAAACGTGGCGGTGCGATTGAACGTGCGATCGATGAACTGGTCGGGAAACACGAGGTCGAGCGGACGCATTTCTTCTCGCAAGCTCCCAACCGCGCTCGCCGAGATGACCGCTTCGACGCCCAGGACCTTGAATCCGTAGATGTTGGCGCGGAAGTTCAACTCGGATGGCATCAACCGATGCCCTTCGCCATGTCGTGCCAAAAACGCGACGCGTTTGCCGCGCAGCGTCGCCAACGTATAGGGGCCGGAAGGGTCACCAAATGGCGTCGTGAGCACACGCTGATCGCGATCCGCGAGCTCCGCCATGTCGTACAACCCGCTGCCGCCGATGATCCCAATCTGTGCAGTCATTGTCTGTTTCAGTCTCCAGTTACCGGTTGCCGTTCGCCCGGTGCCGAAGATGCCGGCTGTCCGGACCACTGATCACTGATCACGGCCCCCTGAGCACTGCCCACTGACCACTGGCCACTGCCTTACAGCACGCGCTCGACAATTCGTTTGCCCTCGACGTTCCGGAGTCGGCCCGCCGCCATTGCTGGATCGTGTTCGAAGAACACGACGTACTCGCGCTCGATGGCTTCTCGGGCAAAGGCCCGCTTGAACTCGAGCGTTTCCATCGGATAGAGGTCGTAACCCAGGCTCCATGCATCCGCGACGTGTGCCGTCGTGGGGAACATGTCGGCCGCGAACACACCGACCTCACCCTCCGATTCAATCATCACGACTTGGTGATGCCGCGTGTGGCCTCCGGATCGACGAAGTCTCACGCCAGGCATGACCTCGACGTCATCCTCAACCAGATCGAGGACCCCGGCCTGCTCGAGAGGTTTGAAGTTCTCGGGCAGGTAGCTGGCGCGATTTCGTTCATGCGGATGTGTCGCGTCCCCCCATTCGCCGCGATGCACGAGATAGCGTGCCTTCGGGAAGCGAGGAACCGGTGTGCCGTCGGGCCCGCGAGCCGTGAAACCGCCGACATGATCGAAGTGCAGGTGGCTGGCGAGCACAATGTCGATGTCGTCGACGGTCAGCCCGGCGTCGGCCAACGCATGGTCAAGGTGATAGCTGCGTTCGAGGCCGTAGATATCGGTCGCCTTGGGATCCAGTTTGTCGCCGCAGCCCGCATCGATGATCAGCGTCTGCTTGCCTCTCACGATGAGCGGGCGCATCCCCAGCGTGATGCGATTTCTGTCATCGGGTGGCGACCGCCGCTCCCACATCGTGCGAGGGACCACGCCGAACATCGCACCGCCATCGAGGCGAAGGAACCCGTCGCACAGCGTGATGAGCTCCAGACGCCCCAGCCGATGTCGCATGGGCGTGTGCAAGCGGTCGATGGATCTCGCCGCCTGCTTCAGCTCGACCAGAACGCCATGGGCCGCGGATGGGTGCACGAACGCGATGAGCGAACCCTCGGCACCCTCGCGCGGCGCCTCGTCGATCAGTCGTACGCCCCGTCCGCGCAAGCGGGCCATTGCCTCCTGGAGATCGTCGACCCGCAGCGTGATGTGGTGCAGGCCGGGGCCGCGTTTGGCCACGTATCGCGCGATCGCCGAGTCGTCCGCGGTCGCTTCGAGCAATTCCAGTGACGACTCACCAACCGGCACGAAATGGGCACGCACCCGCTGCGAGGCGACTTCCTCCCGGGACTCGATCGCGAGGCCAAGCGCATCCCGATAGAACGCGAGAGCCTCGTCGAGATTCCTGACGGCGATGCCGATGTGGTCGAGGCGCGCTTTCACTCGTGACTCTGCTTGACCGTCTTGCGCAGGATGTCGGCGGCGGCCGAATACGGATCGATTTCGCGTGCAGCGATGCGCTCCAGCAGGCTTTCCATCTCGCCGGGCGCCAGAACATCGCGCTCGACATGTTCGAGAAACGTGTGCGTCAGCCGCTCGCGCAACCTGAACTCGCCACGCGCCTTTCGTCGTCGGTGCCGGCCTTTCTCCGAGTGCGCCCGGAAGGATTTGATGGCGGTCCAGAGGTCCGGCACACCCTGGCCCGTCGTCGCCACAGTCTTGATGATCGGCGGTCGCCACTCGCCCGTTGAGTAGCTCTGGAGAGCCAGGTTCGACTCCACGGCGGTCACCGTCCGATCAGCGCCTTCGCGATCCGCCTTGTTGACGACAAAGATGTCGGCGATCTCCATGATGCCGGCTTTGAGCGCCTGGACCTCGTCTCCCGTGCCAGGCACCAGAATAACGATCGAGATGTCCGCGCTGCGGACGATGTCGACCTCGTCCTGCCCGACGCCCACGGTCTCGATGATGACGACGGACTTTCCCGCCGCGTCGAGCACGAGGGCCGCATCCGTCGTCGATCGGGCCAGGCCGCCCAACTGACCTCGTGTCGCCATGCTGCGGATGAAGACGTCGCCGTCGGCCGCGTGCGCTTGCATCCGGAGGCGGTCTCCCAGAATCGCGCCCCCGGTGAAGGGACTGGTCGGGTCCACGGCGATGACGCCGATCGTCTCTCCGCGCGCTCGCGCTTCCGCAACCAGCCGATCCACCAGGGTGCTCTTGCCGGCGCCGGGAGGGCCCGTGACGCCGATGAGATAAGCGCGTCCGGTCTTGGGAAAGATCTCCCGGATCAGCTCGGCTGCCGCGGGCGCTTCGTCTTCGATCAGCGAAATCGCGCGGGCCATCGCTCGAACATCGCCGGCGAGGACGCGATCGGCGAGCGCGTCAGAGGTCACGCGAGTCCTAACGAGGCTCCGCCTCGGACCACCGAGCGTGGCTCCGCCTCGTTAGAGGCAGTGTTGGTCTTGAAGGCCGGACGAGACACTTGACTCATACGCAAGGAATTCCCGGCTTCAAGACGTCTAGTGCGCAAGCAGTTGCCGCGCGATGACGAGCCGCTGGATCTCGCTCGTGCCTTCTCCGATGGTGGTGAGCTTTACGTCGCGGAAGAACTTCTCGGCCGGGTAGTCCTTGACGAATCCGTACCCGCCATGGATCTGCACACAATCCTCGGACGCCCGCACCGCGATCTCGCTCGCGTAGAGCTTGGCCATGGACGACTCCAGAGTCGTGCGCCGCCCCTGGTCCTTCAGCCATGCGGCACGATACGTAAGCAGGCGCGCGGCCTCCACACGAGCGGCGTTGTCGACCAGCTTCCAGCGAATCGACTGAAACGTCCCGATCGGCCGCCCAAACTGCTTGCGTTGAAACGCGTAGGTACGAGCCGCCTCGTAAGCGCCCTGTGCCAGACCCACCGATAACGCCGCGAGGCCGATGCGTCCAGCGTCGAGTACCTGCAACGTCTGGATGAAGCCTTGCCCTTCTTCTCCAATGAGTTGGGCGCGCGGAATACGACAGTTCTGAAAAATCACCTCCGCCGTTTCGCTGGCCCGCATCCCGAGCTTGTCTTCCTTCTTGCCGGCGAGAAAGCCTGCCGTTCCACGCTCGACGATGAAGGCCGAGATGCCTTTGTTGCCCTGGCTTTTGTCGGTCACGGCCATGACCACCATGATGTCGCCCGAGGCGCCGTGCGTGATGAACGCCTTGCTGCCGTTGAGCACCCAGCAGTCGCCCTCAGCGACGGCCGTCGTCTTCATCGCGACGGCGTCACTGCCCGACCCAGGCTCGGTGAGTCCCCACGCGGCAAGCTTTTCCCCTCGCGCCAGCGGCTCGAGAAACCGTCGCTTCTGAGCCTCGCTGCCGAACATCGAGATGTGCGCGGCGCCCAGGCCGTTGTGCGCCGCCAACGAAAGCGAGATGCTGGGGTCGACCCGCGCGATCTCCTCGAGACAAATGCAATAGTCCACGGCGGACATGCCGGAGCCGCCGTAGTCGGTGGGAAACTGAATGCCCATCAAGCCCAAGTCGGCCAACTTGGGCAACAGATCCGGTGAAAAGTGCTGGGCTTCGTCCCACTCTCTGACGTATGGCTTGATTTCGGTTTCGGCAAACTCGCGAACGCTCCGACGCAACAGCGCCTGGTCGTCGGTCAGGCGAACATCCATCGATGAAAACTCTATCACGGGGTCATGACGGGTGTTCTCGGTGGTTCTCGACGGTGGTTCTCAACGGAGGTTCTTGACGCTGGTTCTTCGCGGAGGTTCTCAACGGAGGTTCTCAACGACGGTTCGACGGAGGTTCTCGACAGGGTTCTTCGGGGATTTTCTATGGTGACAATCCATTATGCCGAAACGCCGCGGCCGCGTGAATGGAAAACCACAGTGCTAGAACCTTCGTCGAACCATCGTGAAGAACCCGTCGTGAAGAACCAGCGTCGAGAACCTCCTACGCCAGATCCCAATTCGTGTGAGGCGCTTGATTGTCGACGAGCCAACCTTTGACTAGCTGACCGTAATGACGCCAGCGAATCTGATGCTGCTCGTAGAACGGCACGAGGGCGCGTTGAAGCGCAGGCAGGTTGTAGAAAGGCACGCCTGGAAAGTAGTGGTGTTCGAGATGGTAGTTCGAGTTGAGGAACCAGAAATCCCAGAACCAGTGCCCTCGTATCAATGTCGTCCACTTGGCGGGGTCAGTCGGATCGATGTCGTAATGCTGTCCGAGGCGATTCAGGGTAAACGCAATCGGGAAAATGAAGAAGACGGGAATGACGTAAGCCCGCAGCGCCGCGCCGCCGCCGGCGAACCACCAAATCAGCCCAACTGTGGACAAGTGCACCAGGATGGCGACGCGACGCTCGACGGCGATGCGGGCTTGTAGCGCCGGATCGTAGGTAACGCTCTCGCGCCGGGCCGCACGGAAGTAAATCGGAAAGAGCGCGGGCGAACAGTACAAGAGCTTGAACCAGCGCGCGTTGATTTTCGGTGACAGGTGATGCCGCTTGGGATCGTCGATGTTCGAGCCGAGTTCGGCGTGGTGATCCAGGTGCCAGCGCCCAAACTGCGAGGCCGCAATCCCACTCGGGATCGCATAGAGCCACCCGAGCAACCGCTCCGCTCGCGGGTGCCGGCGTTCGAACACCGCGCGGTGCACCACTTCGTGCAGCAGCACCGTAAAGTTGAAAACTGTAAACCCCTGCACCAGGCACAGCGGGATCCAGATCAACGGATGGTCGAACCGAATCAACCCCCAGGTTGCGAGCCCGAGCAGCGCAAACTGGCGCGCCGCCACGAGCAGATGACGTCCGGGCGACTTGCGGTGGAGCCGGCGCATGTCATCGCGCGACAGCGCGGTGGCGAGCTCGGCGCGGAGCGGTCCGGCGTGCGCACTGTAGTATCCAGGCATTCGTCTTCGCTCAGTAGTAAACGATCACCCGAAAGGCGCCGCTGTTATCAGTCAGCACCTCGTCGTTGATGCCGAGGTAGAGGCGGCCGCCCGACCGCACCCGAATGCCGCCGTTGGAGCCGCCGATGAAGAACGGGTCGTCGGACCCGCCGACGCGACCGATTAACGCCGCGCCCGGACGGTTGGGCATCGGGCGTCCCGGGTTGTTGGGTGAGTTGTTCTCACCCTCGGGTCCATCCCGACGATCGCGGCCCCACCGAACCTGGCCGCTGGCATTGAAGAAAAGGGTTTGACCTGAGCGGACATCGATGCCGGTGTCGTTCCACTGAACGGACGCACCAACGTTGACGACCCGTTCGCGCATGCCGGGCGGGCGGTTACCGCCGCCAACATCGCCGCCGCCACCGCCGGGCCATCCACCGTCACCGCCGTACCTGTCGAGCTCGATCCGAACAACCTCTTCGCGATCCACCCGCAACACGCGACCACGACCGCCAGACCGCTGTTCTTCGAACTCGATCACGCCGTTGCGAACGGTGATCAGCTCGCCCTGCACGCGAGTGCCATTCCGGAGCACCAGCACGTCCGCCAGCAGCGAGATCGGCAACGTGAGCGCAACGATGGTGACGAGCAGGGTGCGGGACAATGACAGGGCCTCCCCGGAGCTTCATGCGATCATACCGCGATGCCTCGACAGTGGCTGACCGCACTGGCTCTCGTCATCGTCCTCGGCTCTCCCAGACCGGCGGCCGCAGATATCACGGCATTTCTCGGGCTCTCACCAAGTCCCGAACGCCACATGGCGCGCGGCTTTGCGGTCGGTTTTGGCTTGCTCGTGATCGGTTTCGAGTTCGAGTATGCCAACCTCTCCGAAGATGAGCTGGAAGGCATCCCCGGTCTTCAAACCGGGTCTGGCAACATCCTCCTGCAGACACCGATCGAGGTTTCCGGTTTCTCGTTCTACGGCACCGCGGGGGGAGGGATGTACCGGGAGCGTCTCGTCATACGGCAAGAGACGCACTTCGCGAGCAACATCGGCGGCGGCGTCAAGATCCGGCTGGTTGGACCGCTTCGCGTCCGCGCAGACTACCGAGTGTTCCGCTTGCAAGGCGATCCGCTGCACGAGACGTATCAGCGGTTTTATGTCGGCGCCAATCTGGCGTTCTAGTGACGTGTATCAGCTGCTTCCGCCTTCCGCCTTCGCGCGAAGGGCTTCGGCGGACCGCCGCAGCCTTGGCGGAGGATGGTCAGGCGCAAGTCCGAAGCGCGACGGGCCAATAGTCATTCAGCTCCGCGGCCGCGGTGGCGATCCGTTGATCGGTTTCGGTGGCGCCGCAGGCGAAGCCGGCGAGGTGTTGCCAGGTTTCATCACCGGCGTCACCGACATGTGCGCCAACTCCACCAGACCCAACTTGCTTGGCGCACCGGCAAACGCATCGCGGTACTTGATCAAGAGTTCCGGCGGCGCGCCGCCGAGAAGCTTGTCGAGCCACAGCGATGGACGATAGTCGACTCCGGGGACGGCTGGCGCCAGCAGGTGAATGTAGAGCGCATTCGATTTTGCGTCCGTGTCAGCCGACTTGAACACCCACCAACCGGACGCGAGCGCGCGGGTCTCGGAATCCTCTGCCTTCGACAGCGCTGCTTGCAACGCAACGATCACCGCTTCGTAGTCAGCGGTCTTGGCCGCGTGCACCGGCACGACGATGAGCCCGGATATGGTTGCAAAGGTTAGCGTCGCCGGATCCGTTGCTGTCGGCAGGATCGCGGCGGTGGCCGACTGATTACTGGGCGATTGATTGGAAGGCGGTTGGAGCGGGGCGGAGGCTTGAAGGAGGGGGACCAGGATCAGCAGCGCGAGGAGCGGTCGCAGCACAGCGTCGTCAACACGGACAGTCAGTGCCCCGGAGAACCCTCCGGGGCACGATCCGTTTGCTACTGCTGCATGCTCATGAGCGCAGTCATCTCGGTGATGGCGCGCCCCGCGAACGCATCCTTGTACTTCGCGAAGATCTCCTGCACTTCGACCGGGAAAACCTCAGCGATGAGGCGGCTGATGTCGTACTCCTGACCCTTCACAACGGGGTCGATGCGCATCAGATACACCGCGTTGCCCTGGGCCATCTGCGTGGACTTGAAGACTTTCCAGCCGGCGGCCTGCTGCTTCCGTTCGGGCTTCTCGCTCTTGTTGAGAGCTTCCTTCAGCTTGTTCAGCACGAACTCGAAGTCGGCCGTCTTGTCAGGCTTAATCAGCAGCGTGATGATCGCCGCCTCACCATTCAGCGTGAGCACGGGCTTGGCGGGGTCCGCCGGGGCCGCAGCCGGCTCCTGGGCAGCGGCCGTGGACGCGCCCGCGAGTGTCACGGCGACCAGCGCCAGACCCGACACAATGACCTTGAATCCTCCCTGCATTGCCAGCCTCCTTCAAAAGGTCGTTCACTCTACCGGTACTGCGGGCGAGATGAAAACCGTCATCACCTCGTTGGCCAGCAACATCCCAGGCCGAGTCAGGGCCAAACGGCGCTTTGGCTCGTGAATCACTAGACCAGCGTCGACGAACCGCGCAAGTTCGAGGCCGTATCGACGCCAGACGTCGATGCCATATCGAGCTTCGATAACGGCCAAATCGACGCCCGCGGTCAGGCGAAGTCCGGTGAAGAGGGCATCTTCGACACGCTCGCCGGGCTCCAGCGTCCGACGTTCGGCGACCACACTGTCACCCGCGGCTATTCGCCGAACATAGTCCATGGTAGCAGGAACGTTGCGCCAGCGGACTCCGGTCCGGGTCGAATGCGCCCCGCATCCGAAACCGAGCCACGCCCCGTCCTGCCAATACTTGATGTTGTGCCGTGCCCGACAGCCGGGCTGTGCCACGTTCGAGATCTCATACTGCTCGTAACCCGCGCCGTCGAGCCGGCCCAGCGCCTCCAGATACATGCTCGCAGCGTCCTCATCTGGTGCTTGGGACCACCCCGCTCGGGCCATGTCCTCGCGTAGGGGGGCGTTGGGATAGAGCTCCAGCAGATAGAGAGAGGCATGGTCCGGGCGGGCGTCGATCAGAGCATCCACCGACGTCAGCCACTGGTCGACGCGTTGCTCCGGCAGCCACATCATCAGGTCCAGGCTCACGTTGTCGAAGCCGGCCGCGCGAGCGAGCGTCAGTGCGTCACGCGCCGTGTCGGCGGAATGCAACCGGCCCAGTCGACGCAGTTCGTCGTCTCGAAACGACTGCACGCCGAAACTGAGACGATTGACGCCGGCGGCCCGGTAACCTGAAAGTGTCTCGAGGCTGACGGTTTCGGGATTGGCTTCGAGCGTAACTTCGCTGTCTGGTGCAACGGAAAATGCCTCGCGGCACGACTCGAGAATCCGCCGAGCCTCGTCTGCCGAGAGCAGCGACGGCGTCCCCCCGCCAAAATAGATCGTATCAACCGGCGTCTCTGGCTCCGCCGCGCGCCGAATCTCCTGAATCAGGGCATCGACATACTGGCGCTTGAGACCCTCCTCCAGCAGACCTCGATTGAAGTTGCAGTAGTTGCAAATCGCGGCACAGAAAGGGATGTGGAGGTAGAGGCCAAGCATAGTTACAAGTGACAAGTTACAAGTTCAAAACGATGTGCTCGAATCACGGCAACTGATAACTCAACTTTGAACTTGTAACTTGTAACTTGTAACTAGACCCCGTAGTTCCTCAAGACCCCGCCTTCCCTCCCGTCCACTTCAGCTCGCCGTCGCCTCGCGAGGGGCGGAGGTGGGCACGGGCCTGGGTCCTGGAGCGCGGCGGCAACTTGGTGCTTCGTTCCGCGTTGTCGGGCGATGCGGGCGAGCTGGCTTTCCACCGCGCGATGGCTTCGGATGACGCATCGGCGCCGACCTCGCGGATGTCCACACCGCGAATCTCGACCCAATCGCACATCTCGATGAGCCGTGAACGGCTCCGCGCCCCCAGTTGAAAGATGAACGATCGCGGCTCGGTCGCATCCGGCACATCGATCAGGTTGCTGGTAAAGACCGTCGGCCGCTTCGCGTTGTAGCGAGTATTGACGACGAGGCCAAGGGTCTCCTGCACCCATTCGGACGTGCGCTCGGCGCCGAGATCATCCAGGACCAGCAGGTCGGCTTCCAGCAAGGGCTTGAGCACCTCCATCTCAGTCTCCTCGACCGAGCGGTTGTAGGTGTCTCGTACCAGCCGCAACAACTCTCGCGTCTCGAAGAAGTACGCCCGAGCGCCTTTCGAGCGCACGCATGCCTTCAGAATGCCGACCGCCAGATGGGTCTTGCCTACGCCATGCGGTCCGAACAGCAAGAGGCCGCGGTCGACCACGGGAAACGCCTCCACGAACGCCGTGGCCTTCTGCCAGGCCTGCCGTTGCGTATCCATATCGTGCTCGAAGGTGGAGAGCTCGGCGCGCCCGAAGCGTGGCGGGATGCGCGCCTCGTTCAGAAAGCGCGAGGTGACATCTGTTCGCCAGCAGTCGCAGCGCACCACGCGCTCGACCCCGTCAACCTCGATCGATCGCCAATAGGTATCGTTGCAGAGCGAACACATTAGTCAGTGGTCAGTGATCGGAGGTCAGTGGTCCGGCCAGTGGCTGGTGGTCAGTGGCCGGTCCTGTAAGTGATCAACGATCCTAGCACTCTCTTCATCCCGTGAGCGCTCTGATCTCTGATCACTGATCACTGATCACCGATCACTGACTTGGCGCGCTTTGGTCGTTCGCCCTCCCCCTCTGCGGGGGCTTCGGTCGCGGGTGGCGTCGTTCGCACCAGACCAGTTGGCGAGGACTTGACGAGGGCTGTACTCAATCGCTGCTCCCAGTCGTCGATCCCTCGCGCGAGCTCGCGCTTCACGTACTCCATGAACTCATTGACCTCAGACTGCATGTCCTCCATCTTGCGGCGCATGTTGAGAATGATCTCCACTCCTGCCAGGTTGACGCCGAGGTCACGCGTCAGCGACAGAATCGTCTCCAGCTGCTCGAGATCGTCCTCCGAGTACAGTCGGGTGTTGCCGTCGGTGCGCGAAGGCTTGAGCAGCCCTTCGCGCTCGTACAACCGCAGCGTTTGTGGGTGGATGTTGTACTTCTGCGCCACCGCGCTGATCATGTAGTACGCCTTGCCAGTGCGCTTAGCCATGCCACTCCCGTACTGCGCCGCCGTTGATGCGCCCAAATTCGCGTAGCAGCTCCTTGGAGCGTTCATCGAGCAACTTGGGAAGCATCAGCCGCACCTGCACGACGAGGTCGCCACGAGCGCCGGTTCGTGTAGACGGTGCGCCGCGTTCACGCAGGCGAAACTGTTGACCCGCCTGGGTGCCCGGAGGAATCCGGAGGGTGGTCGGCCCATCAGGTGTCGGCAGTTCGATCCGTGCACCAAGAGCCGCTTCGTGAATCGCCAGCGGCAGCTCGATGAGGAGGTCGTCGCCGTCACGTCGAAACACCCGGTGTGGGCGCACCTCGACGTCAACGAGCAAGTCACCGGGCGGACCGCCACGGAGGCCGGCGTGCCCCAAGCCGGTGGCGCGAATCCGTGCGCCGTCCGCGACGCCAGCCGGAATCCTGACGGCGATTGCTTCGACCCGCCGCTCGACGCCCTGGCCCTGACAGGCCCCACACACGAGTTGTCTCAGCCGGCCCGTGCCGCCACAGAGACGACACGCTTTGGAAAACACCATGTGCCCGCGCACGGATTGCACGGACCCCGATCCGTCGCACGACCGGCACCGGGACTCAACCGCGCGCTGCACCCCTGAGCCCGCGCAGGCGTGACACGTCGCGTGACGAGTGATGGTCGTGGCCCAGGACAAACCGTGCCAGGCCTCTTCGAACGAGAGACTCGCTTTGGCGTGCACGTCCGCGCCGCGGTTCGGCTCCGACGGCCGATCGCGGCGCGTGAATACCTCTTCGAACAAATCCCCAAACGTCGGCGCGCGATCACCGGTCGAGGCCGCTGAAAAATCGAACCCGGCGAATCCGAACGTGATCGCATCGTCGGCGACCGGCGAGGTCGCACCGGTGTCATATCGGCGCCGGCGCTCGGGATCGATGAGGGTTTCGTAGGCGACCAGGATCTGCCCGTAATGGGTCGCGGCCTCTCGATCGCCAGGATTGACGTCGGGATGAAATCGACGCGCCAGCCGTCGATAGGCCCGCCTGATCTCGGAATCCGATGCCTCGCGCTCGACCCCCAAGAGGATGTAGAAATCCATGTGCACGCGGAGTCTCGCCAGATGCCGATGGCTACTTCTTGTCCTCGTCCACGACTTCGGCGTCGATCACATCGCCCCCCGGCGCGCTGGCGCTGTCAGGGCCTGGGCCCGACCGCGGCTCGGCTTCCGGACCGGGCGATGCCCCAGCTTGCTGCTGTTGTTGACGGTACAGGGACTCTGCCGCCTTGTGTTGCGCCGTGGTCAGCGCGTCCATCGCGCGAGTCATGGCCGCCGTGTCGTTCGACTCGATGGCCTTCTTGACATCCGCCATGGCGCTTTCAATCGCACTGCGATCGGATGCACTCAGCTTGTCGCCGGTGTCCCGCAGCATCCGTTCTGCGGCATAAACCGTCTGGTCGGCACGGTTGCGCGCCTCGATCTCGTCGCGTCGCTTTTTGTCGTCTTCGGCGTGCGACTCGGCTTCCTTCATCATCCGATCGACTTCGTCCTTGTTGAGCCCGGACGAGGCGGTGATGGTGATCTTCTGTTCCTTCTGGGTGCCCATGTCTTTGGCCGAGACGTTCACGATGCCGTTGGCGTCGATGTCGAACGTGACCTCGATCTGCGGCACCCCGCGCGGCGCCGGGGGAATGCCGATCAGATGGAACCGTCCAAGCGTGCGGTTGTCGCGCGCCAGCGGCCGCTCGCCTTGCAACACGTGAACTTCGACACTGGTCTGACTGTCGGCCGCGGTCGAGAACGTCTCGCTCTTCCGCGTCGGGATCGTGGTGTTGCGATTGATCAGCGTCGTCATGACACCGCCCAGCGTCTCGATGCCAAGCGAGAGCGGCGTCACATCCAGCAGCAGCAGGTCTTTTACCTCGCCGGCCAGCACGCCGGCCTGGATCGCGGCGCCGACCGCCACGACCTCATCGGGATTGACGCCCTTGTGCGGCTCTTTGCCGAACAGCTGCTTGACGATGGCCTGAACGCGTGGAATGCGCGTCGAACCGCCAACGAGCACCACCTCGTCGATCTTGGACGCGTCAAGGGCAGCGTCCTTGAGCGCTTGCTGCGTGGGGCCCACTGTCCGCTGCAACAATTCTTCGACCAGCGACTCGAATTTGGCACGAGTCAACTTCATCGCCAGGTGCTTGGGCCCGCTGGCATCGGCGGTGATGAACGGGAGGTTGATCTCGGTCTCCATGACCGACGACAACTCCATCTTGGCCTTCTCCGCCGACTCGCGCAGCCGCTGCAGGGCCATCCGGTCCTTCCCCAGATCGATGCCGTCGCTCTTGCGGAACTCCCCGATGATCCATTCGATGATGCGCTGGTCGAGGTTGTCGCCCCCCAGGTGTGTGTCACCGTTGGTCGACTTGACTTCGACCACCCCCTCGCCGACTTCGAGGATTGAGATGTCGAACGTTCCACCGCCGAAGTCGTACACCGCGATCGTCTCGTCCTTCTTCTTGTCGAGCCCGTATGCGAGCGCCGCCGCGGTCGGCTCGTTGACGATGCGCATGACCTCGAGGCCGGCAATACTGCCCGCTTCTTTGGTCGCCTGCCGCTGAGCGTCATTGAAGTACGCGGGCACGGTGATGACGGCGCGTGTCACGGGTTGCCCCAGGTAGTCATCAGCGGCCTGCTTCAGCTTCTGCAGCACCATGGCCGAGAGTTGGGGCGGGGCGTATTCCTGCCCTTGGGCCTTGATGCGCACGTCGACGTTAGGCGCGCGGACAACCTCATAAGGCACCATCTTCATTTCTTCGCTGACCTCATCGAAGCGCCGGCCCATGAAGCGCTTGATGGAAAAGATCGTGTTTTCGGGGTTGGTGACCGCCTGTCGCTTGGCCACCTGGCCGACGAGCCGCTCGCCCGTCTTGCTGAATGCCACGACCGATGGCGTCAGCCGGCTTCCCTCGGCGTTCTGGATGACGGTGGGCTGGTCGCCTTCCATCACCGCGACGACGGAGTTCGTGGTGCCCAGGTCGATCCCAATGATTTTGCTCATGCGCTTAGTATGAAATGTGAGTCCGTCGCTGTAAAGCACAACGGGGGGGCTTACTGTGGTTCTCACACAAAGGTTCTCAACGGGGGTTCTCAACGAGGGTTCTCAACGGGGGTTCTCAACGGGGGTTCTCAACGGGGGTTCTTGACAGGGGTTCTTGACAGGGGTTCTTGACGGGGTTCTCAAGAAGGTTCCGCCGACGGTTCGACGATGGTGCTCGGGGTTGGAGAACCATCGTGGAACCGTCTGTCGAGAACCTCGTCCAGAACCTCGTCGAGAACCTTCGTCGAGAACCTTCGTCGAGAACCTTCGTTGAGAACCTTCGTCGAGAACCTTCGTTGAGAACCGTCGTTGAGAACCTTTGTGTAGAACCCTCGTAGAGAGCCCGCGATCGCGTTAACTCTTTGATATACTGTGTCTTGCCAGCCGATAGGGATCCGTTGTCCACTGCCCAGCACGCACTGCCTGCAACGGATTTGAGGTCCGAGATGCGTATGAGGCTGCCTGCTGTTGCCGCGGCGCTGCTGGTTTGCTCTGTCGCGGTCGGTGCACAGGCTCAGGAATCAGCTGCACCTGCGCCCGCACCCGGAGGCGCTCCGGCCAACCTTGCGTACGTCGAGGGTGGTGTCGAACTCACTCACGAGGGCGTCAGCGAGCGCGCGGATCCGCCCACGCTGCTCGAGGACGGCGACATCATCCGCACTCCCAGTGGTCGTGCCGAGATCATCTTCAGTGACGGCACGATTCTCCACCTCGATTACAACACCGAGATTGAATTGCTCGCGCCCGATCGCGTGCGCCTGCTGCGGGGCCGCGCGTTGTTCCGGGTGTCGGCGGCCGCCGCTCATGACTATGTGGTGGACACGCCGGCCGCTATCGTCCGCCTCGCGCCACGAGGCGAGTACGGAATTGGTGCGGACGATCAGCGTGGTGATCTCGATCTGACAGTCGCGCGCGGAGCCGCCGACGTGGACGATGGAACCAGCCGATCGAGCCTACGAGCCGGTGAGCGCCTCTCGCTGGCCGGGCCAGGAGCGCGACCACTCTTCCAGCCTTATAACGCTGCCCGCTTCGATGCGTTCGAGCGTTGGTCGAGCGACCGGACCAACGGGTTCGCTGCGACACCCTCCGCGGCTAGCCTGCCGTACGAGCTTCGCGCCTATGGGCCCGTTCTCGATCAGAACGGCCGCTGGGATTACGTCGAGCCCTACGGTCAGGTGTGGTTCCCATCTGTCGGCGTGGCGTGGCGTCCGTACTATCACGGTGCCTGGGGCTACACCCACCATGGATGGACATGGCACGGCCGAGACCGCTGGGCATGGCCGACCCATCACTACGGTCGCTGGGGATTTACCGGCAGTTTCTGGTACTGGATTCCCGCCAAGGTGTGGGGACCGGCGTGGGTGGTCTGGGGCGGAGCGCCTGGGTACGTTAGCTGGTCTCCGCTTGGATGGAACGGACTGCCCGTGATCGGATTCGGCCACCACGGTTACGTCGGGCCTTACAACCCTTGGCGTGCGTGGACCGTCGTGCCGCACAATCATTTTGGACATCGTCGCGCGGTTCGACTGCACGCGATCGACGGAGGACGACTGGACGACTCGATCCGTCGGGGCTGGTCGGTGCAGGCGCTGCCGCCCGCCACTCCACTTGGCTACGCGGTGCCGCGCTACAGCGCGCTCGGCACGCAAGCGATCGGATCAACAGTCGTCGCACCGGGGATCGAGCGGCGCGGTAGTGTGAGGCGGCCGTCGGCCGCAGACTCTGCGAATCCCTATCAGGGATTGGAGCGCGACCGATCGACCCGTATGACCGGAGTCGTGCGTGATCAACGCGCCCGCGAGTCCGAGACGGCGGTTGTGCGCACTGCGCCGCCGCCATCAGCACGACAACGAGACGGGTCGGCGTCCGAGCCCGATCGCCAGCCCCGAGACCAGGGTGGCTATGTCACACGCCAACCCTCCGATCGCGGTGATCGCAGTAATCAGGGCGATCGCGGTGGATCTGACGAAGGTGCCGTTCCCCGAGGCCAGGGGCGAACCGAGTCGGCGCGCGCCGGGAATGGCGGCGACACCGGTGGCAGATCTCGAGGCGGGTCGGTCGGATCTGCGCAGGGCCGGGGCCAGAGCGGCTCGCAGGGCCAGGGTGCCTCGCGAGGAGGCGCGGTATCAGGCGGCGCTGCCCGCCGAAGCCCACGCTAATCTCGTGGGCTCCGTCGGCAAAATCGCCCGTCAGGCCACCATCGCGGCGCTCTTCATCGTCGCCGCGCTCGGTGGCACGCTGACCGGGGTCGTCCTCGCGTACGCCGACGACCTGCCGCTCATCACGGCGCTCGACAACTACGCGCCTCACACCATCACGCGCGTGCTCGGTCGGGATGGCAAGGTCGTCAGCGACTTTGCCGTCGAGCGACGCTCGCTCGTCACCTACGCTCAGATTCCCGAGGTTCTGCGCAACGCCATCGTCTCGGCCGAGGACGACGGCTTCTTCGACCATGCCGGGCTGAGTATCTCGCGCATGTTCCTGGCGCTGATGCGCGACATCGTCACGCCTGGCCGCACGCCGGGGGGCAGCACGCTGACGCAACAGCTCGCCCGGAACCTGTTCCCGGCCACCATCGGTTACAGCGCCGGCGACCGGTCGTGGGAGCGAAAGATCAAGGAATCACTCGTCGCCATGCAGATCGAGAAGCGGTACACGAAAGAAGAAATCTTTACGATGTACTGCAATCAGATCTACTGGGGTCACGGCGCCTACGGTGTCGAGGCAGCCGCGCAAATGTATTTCGGCAAGGGCCTCAATGACCTGACGCTGGAAGAAGCCGCGCTCATGGCCGGCATCATCCAGGGCAACGTTCGCCAGAGCCCGTACGTGAACATGGACGCGGCGCGTCGCCGGCGGAACTACGCACTCGAACGGATGGCTCTTGAAGGCTACGTCACGCGCGAGGTGGCCGAAGCCACGAAACAAAAGCCGATCCTGACGCGCGGCGAGCCGACGCAGGATTCGAGCCTGGCCCCGTATTTCATCGAAGAAGTCCGCAAGTACATCGAAGCGAAGTACGGTGCCAAGGCACTGTACGAAAACGGTCTCACCGTTCGGACGTCCCTGGACCGCGACCTTCAACTAGCAGCCAACGCCGCGGTCGATCGCGGGTTGCGGCAAATTGCGCGGCGGCGCGGCATCTGGCGGAAACCCGAGCGCAACGTTCTGACCGAAGGGCACTCGCTCGACGGCTTTCAGCACGATCGCTGGTCTCGTCCGATGGCCGCCGGCGACATCGTTCCCGCGCTCGTGGTCGCAGTCGACGCTCGCGAGCGCACGCCGGGGACCGCTCGGGTGCGTTTCGGCAGATACACGGCGGAAATTGGCCGCGCAGCATACCAATGGACGCGTCGCACACATCCCGCGGATCTCTTTCGTTCCGGCGACGTGATCGAAATCGGCATCACGGCAATCGCCCAGTCGGGGGCAGCGACCGTGACATTGGAGCAGACGCCGATCGTCGAAGGTGCGCTGGTGGCCCTCGATAACCACACGGGCGAGGTGCTCGCCATGGTGGGCGGGTTCAGCTTCGCGCGCAGCAAATTCAATCGCGCCACCCAGGCCTATCGTCAACTGGGATCCACGTTCAAGCCGATTCTGTACACAGCGGCGATCGATCGCGGCCTCACCGCTGCGTCGGTGCTGGTGGACGCACCGGCGTCGTTCAACGTTGGACCGGGTCAGCCCCCTTACACCCCCGGCAACTACGACGGGCAGTTCGAAGGTCCCGTCACGCTCCGACGCGCCCTGGAAAGCTCGCGCAACATCCCGGCGGTCCGAGTGATGGAAATGCTCGGTCCACGCCAGGTCGTGGCTTATTCGAAGCGCTTCGGTTTCCCCGAAGACTTCCCTCCCTTCTTGTCCACGGCACTGGGCGCCGCCGAGGCCACGCTGCTCGAAGTGACCAGCGCCTACACGGCGTTCCCCAATCAGGGCATTCGTCTGCAGCCTTATCAGGTCACGACGGTCGTCGACCGTGAAGGCAACGTGCTCGAAGAGACGCGGCCCTCGCCGCGCGACGCGATCCGCGCCGACACCGCCTTCGTGATGACCAATCTGCTGCGAGGCGTCGTGCAGCGTGGAACGGCCAGCAGCGCCGCCGGGCTGGACTGGCCGCTCGCGGGCAAGACCGGAACCGTGGACGACTACACCGATGCGTGGTTCATCGGTTTTGATCCGCACATCACGGTCGGGGTGTGGGTCGGGTACGACGAGAAGAAGACAATTGGAAACGGCGAGACCGGCTCGATCACCGCGCTCCCAATCTGGACCGACTTCATGCGGCAGTACATCGAGCTCCGAGGCGATCGGAAAACCCCGCCGACTTTCGAAGCCCCGGGGAACATCGTCTTTCTACCGGTTGATCGTGCGACCGGATCGGTCCTCGGCGATGATGCCGGCGCGTTTCAGGAAGCGTTCATCGCCGGCACGCAGCCGGCGCGGCAACCCTGATGAGTTCCAGGGTTCCAAGTCCAGGTTCCAAGGTTCCGGGGTTCCAAGGTTCCAGAGTTCTAGGTTCCAGGGTTCTACAGGTTCGATACCGCGCCCGTTGAACGTTGGAACCTTGGAGTGAACGTTGGAACCTTGGATCCTTGGAACCTTGGAACCTAAATTTCGTCGCTCTCCGCCGGACCGGTGCCGAGCGTCCCCGAAGCCTTTTGCATCAGGTAGGTCTTGATGAACTGATCGATATCTCCATCGAGTACCCGCTGAACATCGCCGACCTGTAGCTTGGTGCGGTGATCCTTGATCATCTGGTACGGCTGAAGCACGTAGCTCCGAATCTGGCTGCCGAACGCAATGTCCTTCTTGGCGCCGCCAATCTGTTCGAGCTTGGCCTGCTGCTCCTTCTGCTTCATGTCGTAGAGGCGAGCCTTGAGCACCTTCATCGCGATGTCGCGATTCTTGTGCTGCGACCGCTCGTTCTGACATGAGACCACGATGCCGGTCGGCAGGTGCGTAATCCGGACGGCGGAATCCGTCACGTTGACGTGTTGGCCGCCGGCGCCACTCGAACGGTAGGTGTCGATCCGCAGATCCTTTTCCGCGATGTCGAGGTCGATGTCGTCCTCGATTTCGGGCCAGACATACACCGACGCAAACGACGTGTGGCGTCGTGCCGCCTGATCGAATGGCGAGATCCTCACCAGGCGGTGCACGCCAGCCTCGGCCGCCATCAACCCAAAGGTGTATTCGCCCATCCAGCGTGATCGTCGCGCTCTTGATGCCGGCTTCGTCGCCGGGCTGGTAGTCGATCACTTCGCGCTTGAATCCTCGGCGCTCGGCCCATTTGAGATACATCCGCAGCAGCATCTCGGCCCAGTCCTGCGACTCGGTCCCGCCAGCGCCGGGATGGATGGTGACGATGGCGTTCGCATCATCGTGTTCGCCACCCATCATGGTATTGACCTCGGCCAGCTCGACGTCCTTTTCGAGCGCTTCGAGGGCGCGCTGCAGCTCGCCGCCGACCTCCTCGCCCTGCTCGGCCCATTCCACGAGCACTCCGACATCGTCGAGCTTTTGAACCACGGCGTTGCGCAGTTCGAGCTCGTCGGTCAGTCGGCGACGACGTTTCAGAGTCTTCTGGGCGGCGGCTTGATCCTTCCAGAAGTCGGGTGTAGACACCCGAGCTTCGAGCTCGGACAATTCGCGGGCGGTATTCGAGGCGTCAAAGATAGCTCCGCAGGTCTCTGGCACGTTTCACCAGGCCTTCGGAGCGCCGGATCAAGTCTTCAAGCACGAGCGACAATGGAGTTCCTTTCAAATCTGCCGGGCACGCGACGCGAAGACGGCTGCGCCCAGTCCGAGCAGCGTCAACAACACGGCCAATTGCGCCGCGAGATCGCCAATTGTCGCATACACGGTGCGACTCTGGATGAAGCGCGCCTCCCCAATCACCGTGGTCGTCTCGAACAGGTTCGTTCGCGCCAGTTCGCGGCCGTAAGGATCCACGATGCCGCTGATGCCGGTATTTGCTGCGCGAACGAGATAGCGCCCTTGTTCGATGGTTCGCAGCTTGGCCAATTCGAAGTGTTGAAACGGCGCGCTCGATTCCCCGTACCAGGCGTCATTGGTGATCGTCGTGAGCAGCTCGCTGCCCTCACGAACGCCGGCGCGAATCAAGTGGGGATAAACGACCTCGTAGCAGATCGCGGTGCTGACCATATGACCATCCACGGGCATCATGGTTACGCGCGTACCCGGCGAAAAGGCTGACACGGCCTCCACGAGCGGCGCGACAAACGTCAGCAGGTCCCCGAACGGGACGTATTCGCCGAAGGGAACGAGGAACATCTTGCGGTAGACCGCAGCCGTCGCCCCGGCCGGATCGAGCATGAACGCCGAGTTGTAGTACCGGTCCGGCGATCCGCGCTCGATCTCGTCGGTGCCGAACAACAATGCCGTGCCAGTCTCCCGAACCAGATCGCGTACGTGCTCCGCGGCCGGCGGATCCTCGTGGAAGTAAAACGGCGTGGCCGACTCCGGCCAGAGGATGAAGCGAGCACCTTTGGCGGCAGCTTCGCGCGTCAACTGGAGGTAGCGCTGGAAGATCGCACGCGCGCGGGAAGGATCCCATTTTTCGCTCTGCGGGATGTTGGCCTGAATGAGCCCGATGCTGACGGGCGTACCCTCGCGAGTCAGCGCCGCCGACTGTATTCGCGCGGCGCCCCAAATCGAGGTCACCGTCAACAACCCCAGCGCTGCGGCGACCGCCGAGATCCGGGCTCGACCCGGTTGCACGGCGGCCAGCGCGAAGCAGGCGCTGAGAAACGCGAGTAGCCACGACAACAGATACACACCACCAACGCTTGCGAGCTGTGCCAGGGGCAGGAGCGTCACCACGGCACTGCCCAGCGGGATCCATGGGAACCCGCCGAAGGCGTAGGCACGGAGATACTCGGCGCTGACGAGTGCCACTGGCGCCAGCAGAAGGCCGGTGACGCCGAATCGACGGATCATGACCGCCGATGCCGCTGCCATGCCACCGATATACAGCGACATGTAAAGGACCAGCAGACCGGCCACGAACAGCGCGACAGGCAGCGACAGGCCCCCGAAAGTGCGCACCGTCCCGCTGGTCCAATACAAGGTCCCGGCGTAGTGCACGACCCCGGTCAGCAGGCCGAGGAAGAAGGCGCGGCGGGCCGAGACGCCTCGCAAGCCGGCCGATCCTGAGTATCCGCAGAGCGCGACGTAGAGCGGGGTCAGTGCAATGAAGGCAACGGCCGCGTGACCGTAGCGTGGGAACGAGAGCGCCAACAGCGCCCCTGAGAGAATGGCTAGCGAACGATCCAGGGTTTGAACTGCTCTTCTTTTTCGAGTTTCGCGGCGACGCCTTCCGCTTCGCGGCGTTCCTTGAATTTACCCACGCGAACTCTGAAAACGGCGGGCGCACCCGCCTCGGGCGGCAACACGTACGCCGCATAGCCCTTGGCAGTCAGCCGCCGCGCGATGGCATCTGCCTCGTCGCGCTTACCCAGTGCCGTCAGCTGAATCGCGTATCCGGCACCTTTCGGCTCTCCCGCCATTGCAGGCGTCGCCGGCGAAGTCGCGGCCGTCGAAGGAGGGGTCGGCGCCGGAGGTTCGGCCGCCGCCGGGGTTGCAGGCAGCGCGGCCTTGGGTTCGCTTCGCGGAGCGGCAGCGCTCAGCGACTCGCGGGGTTGAGCACCGCTGCCGAGACGTTGCGGATAAGACAACGGCTCGTTGGCCGTCGCGGACGGCGCACCGGGGTTTGAAACCGCCGGGGGCGGTGGCGGCGCGCCTGTAACCTCAGCTGCTCGCGCCTGCCCAGCCAGGGGATCTGTCGCGGCAGCTTCCGCGCGCACGTTCCGACCGACAAGGACCCCGAGCAAGAAGATCACCACCATCACGACCGTGCCCGCCATGAACAGGAAGACGAGCTGTTTCCCGTCTAATTGAATCTCGCGGAAGCCGTCGTCTGTCGTAGTGGCCATAGCTGCCCCGAACGGTGTAAGTACCTGATTCTAGAGGCGATCTTAACACGCTTTCGCCCTGCGGAGCGGGGCCAGGAAACACTGACTGCTATCTCTTCCCGAGCTTCTCCCGAAGCGCCCGCGCCTCGCGAGATGTCGGCTCGAGAACGAGTGCGCGCTCTACCTCTTCCTTGGCGGCATCGACGTTCTGACTTTGCAGATACGCCTCCGCGAGGGCTACGTGACCGACGGCCGTCTCGGCGCTCCACAACGCAATCTTGAACGCTTGAATGGCGTCCGCGGTCCGGCCGGTGCGCAAATGGATGCGCCCCAACAACAGATTGGCGTCCGCAAGGTACGGCGATAGATACAGAGCGCGACGAAGCTCGCGCTCCGCTTCGCGATCGGCTTCCCGCTCGAAGGCGCGGCGTCCCGCATCGAGATGGAAGGCCGCAAGCTCGGCCTGATCACGCTGCCCAGTCGACGTGATGATTGAATCCACGCTGGGACTTTGGCGCTCGAGGTATTCCTTCAGCCGCTCCATCCCCCGTGGGACAGGCTCTGTGGCGCTTCGAGCCTCACCGCCGTAGTTCGAGGACAACCGCAAGGCGAGCTCGCGCTCGCGCGCGGCTTCCGCCGTGGCGCCGCCTTGCTGCAGTGCCGCGCTGAGGACGAAATGGGCATCGCCGTCGGTGGGCGCGCGGCGCACGGCCTCGCGCAGCCAGTAGATAGCCGCTGGCGGATCTTTGTCGATCCAGTGCGCGTAGCCAAGATTGAAGAAGTAGTCGGGATCGGAAGGATCGGTTTGCGACGCCTGGCTGAAGAACTGCGCAGCCGTACCGATTTGCGGGTTGCCACCCCGGCGAAGCTGCACCACGCCCATGGCATTGAGCGCCTCCGCCGATCGCACTTCGGCATTCAACGCTTTGAGCGTGCCGAACGCGTCGTCGTAGCGTTTGAGGTCAATCATCGACAGAGCCGACAGATAGCGAGCCGGGCGTGAACGAATGCTGGTCGTGGGGACCTTAGCGATGGCATCGAGCGCCCGGACGTGATCCCCCACGTCGGTGTGCACGTGCCACAGCGCAATCTTGATGCGATCCTCGTCGGGCGCCGACTTAGCGGCTTGCTCGAGCAACGACCGTTTGGTCGGCAGTTGCTCGGCAATGAGCCCTTTGACGAACAACTCCAGCGCCGATGGCGACTTCAGCAGGGTGCCGCTTCGCGCTGCCGGTGCGGCAGACGTGGCGCCTCGCAAGCGCCGCGCCGTGCGATCGTAGATTGCAACGAGATCCGCCAGCGGCCCCTCTTCGACCACCTCCGGCAACAAACGTCCCGCCTCCAGGCGAATCGATCGAGTCCGCACCGTCAGGCGATCGCCCGACAGGGCAAACCCGCCCACAATGACATCCGACGCACCGACGAACTGGCCGATCTTGATCACGGTCGCATGGCTGAGCGCCGCGGCTGGCGGCAGCTGCAGTCGTTCGAACGCGCTCAATCGTGACTCGCGAGGGACGGTAATCGCCCCGTATCGCTCGAGTGTTTCAGACAGCAGGACCGCCGACCCTTCTCCGAGCCAAAACAGGTTGGGGTCGGTCAGCGTGTTGTCGAAGGGCATGACGAGTGTTTCACTCGTCACGCCTTGCGCCCGTGCCGGGGATGCGGTCAGCGTCGCGATTGCGAGAAACACCCAGACCAGCGGCATCAGGCAGCTTCCGCCGCCGGCTCGGCCGCGCGCTCGCCAAGAATCTTCACGGTCATCGTGCAATTGCTCCCCCCCGCACCCTTGCATTGGCTGACGACCACTTTGGCGTTGATGTCGAAGCACTGGACGAACTGTTCGACTGCCGCCGAGTAAAAGACGCAGGTCGGCCAGCCGACCGCCTCGCGAACCTCACAGAACACCGAGCCCCGAATCTCCATGGTGCCTGTCCCCTGATGCAGCCGAATTCGGCTCGACGACCCCCGAAACGTTTGGCGCACGAGCGCGACGGCTCAGGTGAAGCGCCCATCGGGCTCGCAACGCCGTGGGACACATTCTGACCAGCGCGCGCCGAAGGGGCCCCAGCTCGAGATAGGCCCACTTACCGGTATGCCGGCCGGCCTGCCGCATCGTCTCTTCGTACTGCCCCTGGCCTTCGAGACGCAGGAAGCTCAGGACGGCATTGAGCGGGGCCAGTCCGAACTTTCCATCCCGAAGACCGGGAGGCGTGAGCCAGTGCTCGTAGAACGGCAACCGGCCCGGTATCGCATCCGCGATGCCCTGGTGAAGGCCCGCGATCAGGAGACGTCCGATTCCAGCATCGACCATAATGCGGGGAGAGGTTCTGATAACGTAACACGGCCAGGTGACTTGGGCGCCATCGTGAGCGAGACCAGCGCAGCTATCCTCGTTGGCGGCCTTGCCCGCCGTTTCGATGGCCGACTCAAGGCTGCACTCCCGGTCGGCGGGCGGATGATTCTCGAGCGGCAGATCGCCGCCCTCGGGGCCGCCAATATCAATGACGTGATCGTGGTCGGCTCGTGGACACTGGCACCGGTTTCCGGGGTCCGGCATGTGCCTGACCTGCTCGAGGAACGGAGCGGCCTCGGTGGCCTATACTCCGCGCTGCTGATGGCGACGACCCCGGTGGTGGTCGTCCTCGCAGGCGACATGCCGTTCGTTCGGCCGACGCTACTATCGGTGCTGGCAGACGTCGGGACCGAGGCCGACGCCGTGGTACCGCGCGTGAACGGACGCTGGCATCCCTTGTGTGCGGGTTACCGTCGGACAGCCGCTGCGATCATCAAGCCGCGACTGGACCGGCGCGACCTCCGGATCTCCGAGGCAATGAGTGATCTGCGGGTGGTCGAGGTGCCAACGGAGACAATTGAGCGCATGGATCCTGATGGCAGACTGCTGATGAACTTGAACACGCCCGATGACTACGCGCGCGCCCAGCAACGCGCCCACGACCACGCATAGTCCGCTCTCCTGTCAAACATGATTCTTCCGCTGCACGAAAGGGTAAGGGACCGTGTCCGCGCCATTCTGGCGGAGCTCTACGATCTGTCCGGCGATTCGCTGAGCGTGCCGATTGAGGCGCCGCCGAATCGAACACTGGGTGACCTGGGGTCTCCGGTAGCCTTCGAGCTCGCGCGCACGCTGCGCAAGCCGCCCCGCGCAACAGCGCAGGAAATCGCGGCGAGCTTCGGCCAGGTGCCAGGGATCGCCAGGGTCGAAGCCGCACCCAATGGCTATCTCAATGTCTTTCTGGACCGCCCAGCGTTCCTGTTGGAGCGCCTCGGCGTCACAACGCCACCTCCGATGGGCCCGCGCTCGACGGCGAAGACGATCGTCGAGCACACGGCGATCAACCCGAACAAGGCGGCCCACATCGGCCACGTACGGAACTCGGCGCTCGGCGATACCCTGGTGCGCGTCCTGCGTTTTCGCGGCAGCCCGGTCGAAGTTCAGAACTACATCGACGACACCGGCGTGCAGGTCGCCGACGTTGTCGTTGGCTTTCGCGAGCTCGAGCAGCGCGACCTGCCTGCGGTTCGGGCCCTCGCCGAATCTTCGCGCTTCGACTATTACTGCTGGGACCTGTACGCGCGCGTCACGGAATGGTACGGGGCAGACCAGGAACGGCTTGCTGTGCGCAGCGCGGCCCTGCATGACATCGAGCATGGCGTCAGCCCAACCGCGGACATCGCACAGTTCGTGGCCGAGCACATCGTCCGGTGCCACCTGCGGACGATGGGACGCCTCAACATCGATTACAACCTCCTCACCTGGGAAGGCGACATCCTGAGGCTGCATTTCTGGGCTCGCGCCTTTGAAGTCCTGAAGGAGACCGGCGCGGTCTACCTCCAGACCAGCGGGCGGCTGGCGGGCTGTTGGGTCATGCGCATCGAGGAGCCGTCAACCAACGAAGCCGAGGCTGCCGCGACCGAAAGCGACGAGCAATCGGACGATCGCGAAAAGGTCATCGTTCGTTCGAACGGAACGGTGACCTACGTCGGCAAGGACATGGCCTACCAGTTTTGGAAGTCGGGCTTGCTGGGACGCGATTTCTGTTATCGAGCGTTCGGTCGTCGACTGGACGGGACGACTCTTTGGGCGACAACGAGCCGCCCTGACCTCGCCGAGGCAGCGCACCCCTCGTTTGGGGCCGCGCAGGCGACCTATAACGTCATCGATGTGCGGCAGGCGTACCTCCAGAAGCTGCTGAAACAAGCGCTGGTCGGGGTCGGGCACCCGGCGGAAGCGGATCGCCTCACCCACTTCTCGTACGAGATGGTGGCGCTGTCTCACGAGACGGCGCGGGAGCTGGGGTTCGCCCCGCCTCCGGGTTCAGACGACGCCCGGCGGCCATTCGTCGAGGTATCTGGGCGCAAGGGGCTTGGCGTGAAGGCCGACGACCTGATCGACCGCCTGTTCGACAAAGCTCACATGGAAGTCGAGCGCCGTAACCCCGACCTTCCCGAAAGCGAACGGCGGCGGACAGCGGAGCTCGTCGGCGTTGCCGCGGTCCGCTATTTCATGATCAAGTATTCCCGGACCAAGGTCATCGCCTTCGATATCGACGAAGCGCTCAGTTTCGAGGGTGAGAGTGGCCCATACCTGCAGTACGCTGTCGTTCGTGCGAACAATATTTTTCAAAAGCTCGCGGAGCGCGAGGGCCTGACGGAGCGGGACGTGTTGGCAACTCTGGCGACCACCGACGCCGCGTCGCTGAACGGCGCCGACGGTGACCATGACTTGTGGAACCTTGTGCTCGAAGCCTCGCGGCTAGACGACGTCGTCGAGCAGGTCGTCCGGTCCCTGGAATTCGCGGTGCTCGCGAAGTACGGCTTTGGTCTGGCCCAGATGTTCAATGGCTTCTATCACAAGGCGCCGATTCTCCAGGAGGAGCGCACTGACGTTCGCCGCTGGCGGGCGGCCGGGGTTGCTTACTTCCGTCAACAGTTGACCCGGGTGCTCGACTTGATGGGGGTCGGCGTACCGGCGCGAATGTAACCGTATACGCTATCTGTTAAAGGCCAACTATGCCTCTGATCGCAATTGCCCCGTGTCGCGCCATGGCGGACTACCTCGAGTCGGTGCGCCGTGCCGGCGGTGAGCCGTTCGAGCTCGATGCGGCGCGGGACACGGCCGCCACAGTGGTATCGCGTGCGACCGGCCTGATGCTGACCGGAGGCGGCGACGTGGACCCGGCGTTGTATGGCGAAGGGCCGCACCCGACGTATCAGCCGTCCGAGGAAGGCCGCGATGCCTATGAAATCGGTCTGATTAAGGCCGCCATCGACGCCGGCCTGCCCATCTTCGCCATTTGCCGGGGGATGCAGATTTTGAACGTCGCGCTGGGCGGCACGTTGGTCCAGGACATCCCGTCGATGGTGAACGGCGCCGCCAACCACTCCGTGCCAGACCCGCGATACCACATCGCGCACGAGGTCTGGGTTGCGCGCGGCTCGCGGCTCGCCGCGATCATGGGCGACAAACTCGAGGGCGAGACTTGCCAGGTCAACAGCCGACACCATCAGGCTGTCAAGACCGTGGCTGCCGGCTGGGACGTGTCGGGCACCGCACCCGACGGCGTCATCGAGGCGATGGAGCAGCCCGGACAGGCTTTCCGTCTCGCGGTCCAATGGCATCCGGAGAATTTCTGGCGCACCGGCGAGTTCCGTCCGCTGTTCGAGGGTTTCATCGAGGCGGCGCGGAGCGTGACGAGATAGTGCGCAGATGATCGGGCTAAAGCCCGGTCCCTCATCGATCGTTAAGGAGGCCGGGGCTGATCATCGCGAGGGCGAGCTTGACTGGTCTCAGCATCAGGAGCGCCCGGGCTTCAGCCCAGGCTCGTTGAGCGTCACATCGAAGTGTTGCACCTCGCGATCGAACTGTGCGAGCAGCGCTTTCGCCTCGTCGGTCACAACCGCCCGGGTGATGTCGTTGGTGGCGGCCGCTCGTGCCGTCCACACCCGAGCAATCATCGACCGGCCGGTGCGGGCGGTGGCGGCCCGGGCTCCGCCGGATCGTTGCCGATCACGACCGTCCACGGCCGCACTTCCCACTTACGAACGAGCCCCCCGGTGACGTAGGGATCGCGCCGCGCAAACTCCTCGACCGTGCGCTGGTCGGGAGCACGGAAGACCAGCAACGCACGATCGACCGGGTCGGCAAACGCGCCAGCCATCAAGAGCTCGCCCCGGGCGAAGGCCTCCCGCGCGCGATCGAGATGCTGACTCCGGAACTGCGCTCGTTTCTGGACATAACCGTCAACGGTTTCATAGAGCAAGGCGAAATACGGCATCTGGGATTACCTCTCCAACACGGCCACCGTCTCAACGTGGGCGGTATTGGGAAACAGATCGAATGCTCGCACACTCCGGAGCTTGTACCCCGCGTCCACCAATCCGCGCGCATCGCGAGCGAACGTCGCCGCATCGCACGAGACGTAGACGATTTGCTGCGCCTTCCACATCAAGAGTCCTCTGAGAGCGTCCCTGCTCAGGCCCGTACGGGGCGGATCAACGATGGTGGTGTGAGGCGACAGTGGTCGTTCGACTGAGAGAAACGTTTCGACCGACTGATGCCTCGCCACGATCGAGCCGCCAGCGCTCCCCGCATTCGTCTTGAGATCATCGGCGGCCAACCGATCGCCCTCGATAGCAACGATCTGACGGTCGCCAGCAGCAGCCACTGCGACCGCAAACAACCCGACACCGGCATACAAGTCCACGACGTGACCCACCGGGACGACGTCCACAACCGCCGCCACCAGTTCGGGTAGGAGAAATCGATTCGCTTGGAAGAACGACCGCGCATGACGAGTCAGTGTGACATCGATCATGCCTCGTGCTGCAGGAACGCTCACCTGATCGCGGACGAAGGGAGATCCCGACAACACCAGCGTGTGATGGGTGTCGGCCTGACTACAAGAGACGCCGTCGACGCCGGGGACCGACAGCGTGGAGCCGACCCTCGATGCGTCCGCTTCCGGCGCCAGGATCAGATGGACGACGCGCTGGGAGGCGGCGATGTTTTCCGTGACTTCGACCTCGGTCACGGCGAGTTGGCCTGCGGCTCGCAAAGATGATTCGAGCTTCCGCAGCGCGTTCATGGTGTCGGTCAGCAACTGGCCAGTTCGGGCTGGATCACACAGTGCGTGGGAGCCTTCCCGATAGAAGCCCAGTCGTCCGTCGTGAACGTGCAGGCGGGCTCGCATCCGGTAACCGTCAGTGGGAGAGGGATGCACGACCACCGGCGCCGGCGGCTCCAAGTGGCCGATCCGCTTCAACGCGTCATGGATGATTTCGCGCTTGAGGTCGAGTTGGCGCCCATAGCGCACGTGGGCGAAGACGCAGCCACCGCACGACCAGTCGTGGTCGGGCTCGAGTCGATCGGGCGACGCGTCGACGACCTGGATGGTCGCAGCCCACGCCGTATGCCGCTGCACCCGCTCGACCCGGGTCTTTACGATCTCCCCGGGAATGGCGCCCGCGACGAGCACGACCGCGCCATCGTGGCGAGCGATCATCCGTCCGCCGGCCGCGGGCTTTTCGATCTGCAGCGTGAGCTGATCGCCAACCCTCATCGGTCGTACGACAACGTCGGTAACCCGAAATGGTCACGAACGTATCGATGCAAGGCCGCTAAGCATGCCTGCTGATATGCCGCTGGGGCCATGCGATCCCGGAAGGGCGCCAAAGCCTCTCGGACCTCGGCGGCGCCAGCCGCGCGGCCTGGCTCGTCGAGCGCCTCGGTCGCCGCCGTGAGCAGCGTGGCATCCAGGCTGACAAGCCGTGCCAGGACGGCCTCTCGCGCCTCGCCGCGCGCGTGCTTCGCGTCAGGTTGAAGCGCCTCGAGGGCACGCGCCGTGGTTTCGAGAATGTTGGATAACTCCTGTGCCCCGGCTGCGCTCGCGCGCAGAGCCGTCAGCTTCGCAATCGCGCGCTCGACATGGGCCGCGAGCGACGCTCGCCTGCGGGTTGGGCTGCTGTCGACTTCTCCGGACGAAACGGATGAGGCCTTACCGATCGCGATCGGGGCCGCAACGCCCACCGCGCGACGCCATCCGTCAAAAGCGTCGAGGACGTCAGCCTCGCAGAACTCCACTCGAACGGGCCGCCTTCGAGGGCCCTTGCGATAGTAGCGCTCGAAGTACCGATCAATCCCGGCATAGGCGACCTTCAACGGCACGCCTTGCTGTGCCCATTGCGAGACTTGCTCGAAGGCCGGGCCGACGATTCGGATCAGATGGCCGTCATTCTTGCGGCACAGATAGGCTTCGATGTCGCGGCAGTAGCTTTCGGGATCGAGCATGACTAACTAAGGTGCCTGGCACTTCAGGCACTTTGATTCCTTTCCCAGACTATCCGAAGCCCCCGCAGCGTGAGGTCCAGATCCACATGCTCGACCACAGTCGTCTCGGGCGCCACGCTGGCCGCCAGGCCGCCAGTCGCCACCACCGCAACGTTCCCGCCAAGCTCCTCACGCATCCGCCGAACGAGCCCGTCCACCATGTCCACATAACCCCAGAACAGACCGGCCTGCATCGACGCGACCGTCGTGCGACCAATGACGCGATCGGGCTTCTGGACGTCGATCCGGGGCAGCCGGGCCGCGCGCTGAAAGAGCGCGTCTGCCGAGATCTGAGGGCCGGGACAGATCACACCGCCGAGATACTCCCCCTTGGCGGAAATCGCATCGAACGTCGTGGCGGTTCCGAAGTCCACCACGATCACGGGACGCCCGCCGTGGCGGCCGTACTGTTCGTAGGCGGCAATGCCGTTCACTACCCGATCCGCCCCGACCTCGCGCGGGTTGTCGTAGAGGATCGGCATTCCTGCGTTCGTCGCAGGCTCGACGTTGAGCGGCGTTTGCCCAAAGTAGTCGCGCGCCATCGCGATCATCGTCCCCGTCAACTGCGGCACCACCGACGCCAAGACGATGCCGGAGATGTCATCTCTGGCGATCTGCCGATGACCGCACAGCCCGGTGATCAGGATGCCAAGCTCGTCGGATGTGCGCTCGCGCAGCGTCGGCAACCGCCAGCTCTGCGCAATCTCTGTTCCTCGAAACACGCCGAGGACGATGTTGGTATTGCCGACGTCGATGGCTAACAGCATGAATGCGTCACCGCCGCAGAGGGCCGCCACGGGCAAACGGCAGGCACGGTAGGGCGGAATGTTTCTGTGCCCTTATTCTCTCCCTAGGCTATAACCACCGCACCTCTCCTCCGATCACGCGATGCACGTCGGTGGCCGTCGAGACGAGCAATGCACCGGTATCGTCGATGCCGTTCGTCGTGCCTTGGAGAGCGCCCTCAGGGCCATCCCATTCGACCTTGGCGCCAACCGCGCCCGGTGCGGCAGCGCGCCACGCGCGCAGAATATCATCCGCTTCGCCTCGAGACAGGCATTCGTAGACACTGGCAATGGCTGCAAGCACTTCATCGCGGACCACGTCGCTTTCGACGCGGCGATTGGATTCGCGCTCCAATGACGTCGCGTGCGGTCCCACGCTCTCGAGGTAGACGCCTTCGGCGACATTGACGCCGACCCCCAGGACGACGATCTGATCGTGCGTCCCGATGTTGATGCCTTCGGCCAGGATGCCCGCCACCTTTCTTGGCCCAATCAAGACATCGTTGGGCCACTTCAAACGGGGCTCGATACCCGTGACCCGCCGAACGGCGTCGCGCACGGCGACGCCGGCCGCAAGAGTCAACAGCGGCAGCAATCGCCCATTCAGCACCTCGTGTCGCGGGCGCAACACGATCGAGAGATACACGCCGACGCCAGGCGGTGAGGCCCACACGCGCCCACGCCGGCCCCGTCCGCTCGTCTGCTCCAGGGCGGTGACTACATATCCCTCGGCCGCGCCCATCTCCGCCGCTTCGATGGCAAGATCCATCGTCGACGTTACCGTGTCAAACGTATGGATATCGAATCGCATGGCCCCGATGCACCTGAACAAGCTTTACTAACGCACCCGCCGCACTAACGCACCCACTGCACCAAGCACCGACGCACCTGCACCTCAGGCACCCCCGGCACCCGAGGCACCCGAGGCACCCGAGGCACCTTCATACGCTTTCCACTTCAAAGCTAATGTCCGCCGCGCGAACGGAATGCGTGAGCGCGCCCACTGAGACATAGGTCGCTCCCGTGGAAGCGATGTCCGGGAGGGAATCCAGCGTGACGCCGCCCGAGATCTCGAGCACCGCGCGGCCGCCAGCCCGCCGCACCGCTTCCTTCTGATTCGCCAGCGAGAAGTTGTCGACCAGAATTCGGCGGGCGCCAGCCGCCAGCGCCTCATCAAGCTCTGCGAGGGTTTCGACCTCCACTTCAACGGGCAGACTGGCGCGTCCTGCTTTCTCGAGCACGGCGGAAACACCGCCCGCCAGCCGTTTGTGGTTGTCTTTGATCAGCACACCGTCGTCCAGCCGCCGTCGATGGTTCGTTCCACCACCGCAGCGGACCGCGTACTTCTCGAGATCGCGGAAGGTTGGCGTCGTCTTGCGCGTATCGAGGACGGTGATACGGTCGCCCGCGATGTCCACATAGCGTCGAGTCTCGGTTGCGATCCCACACAAGCGCTGGAGAAAATTCAGGGCGGTGCGCTCGGCGGTGAGAAGCGCACGCGCCAAGCCCGTGACTTCAGCGATTGCAGCCCCGGCCGAACAGCGTTGGCCATCGCGGCAATGGCTGACAAACGTGGCGGCGCGATCGCATTGGCGAAATGTTTCCGCTGCCACGTCGATTCCCGCCAGCACCAGCTCGCGTTTCGCCACGAGAACGCCGCGGGCGCGCTGCCCCTCGGCAATCATGAGCGCGGACGTGACGTCCCCGGAACCCACGTCCTCGGCCAGTGCGCGCGCGACGAGATCGCGATACGCTTCAACCGGCAGCGGGTCGCGAGGCATCACACGCTCGGCTCGGATAACGCCGGCTCAGGATCTCCAAACTCCACGACCACCGAGAAGCTGTCGGCGGGGTCGAGGGTCACGGCTTCGACAAACGCGGCCGCCCGAAGATCCGCCAGGGCCGGCTTCAGGTGATCGAGACGCTCCTTCGTGTCACGAATGGATGCCCGCGCAATCGCTGCCTTCAGCGGACGCTTGGCTTCCGATTTGGCGCGGCGAATTTCCGACAGCACGTCGATCGCGGCCCGGAGTGTCGTAGCGGCGGCAGGATCGGACGGCACAACCTCCGCGATGTCGGTGGATGAAGGCCAAGCCGCCAGGTGTACGGAACCCTGATGCGACCAGGACCAGACCTCTTCGGTCACAAACGGCAAGTAGGCCGCCAGCAGCCGGACCATCACGGAGAGGGCAACCTGCATGGCCGTGTTCGCCGATTGTGCGCCCTCCTCGCCGTGATCGCCATATCGTCGCGACTTCACGAGCTCCAGGTAGTTGTCGCAAAAACTCCAAAAGAAGGTTTCAGTCCGATCGAGCGCTCGGGTGTACCTGGTACTCCTCGAGCGACGTCGTCGCATCTTCCACCAGGGCAGCGAGTTCTGTCAGCAGCCCGCGGTCAACCGGATGCGTGACGGTGCCCCTGACCGTGCCGGTCGAAAGCGCAAACTTCGACGCGTTCAAGAGCTTGATCGCCAACCGGCGGCCCACTTTCATCTGGCCGACGTCAAACGCGGTATCGACACCGGGTCCGCCGCGAGCCGCCCAGTACCCGTACGCCATCGGACCCGTACTCCTGCAGCAGACTGAGGGGCGTGACAACGTTGCCCTTGGACTTGGACATCTTCTTGCGATCGGGATCGAGGACGAAGCCCGAGATGGCCGCGTGTCGCCATGGCAACGAATTACATTCGAGGTGACTCCGCAGCACGGTCGAAAACAGCCACGTCCGGATGATGTCGTGCGCCTGTGGACGTAAGTCCATCGGGAACGTGCGCGACACCAGATCCTCATCGGTCGGCCACCCAGTGACGATCTGCGGCGTCACCGACGACGTCGCCCACGTGTCCATGACGTCGGGATCGCCGATAAAGCCGCCGGGCTGACCGCGTTGCGCGGCGTCGTACCCTCGAGGAGTGTCGGCCGAGGGGTCGATCGGCAAGCGCGAGTCCTCCGGCAGGATCGGGTTGGCATAGTCGGTCGTGCCGTCGCTGCACACCGGGTACCACACTGGAAACGGAACGCCAAAGAAGCGCTGCCGGCTGATGCACCAATCACCGTTGAGGCCGTTGACCCAGCTCTCGTAACGGGCGCGCATGTAGGCCGGATGCCACTGCAGCTCGCGACCACGAGCCAACAGCTCTTCGCGAAACTCAATCGTCTTGAGGAACCATTGTCGGCTCGTCACGATCTCGAGCGGGCGATCTCCCCTCTCGTAGAACTTGACGTTGTGCGTAATTGGTCGCGGCTCGCCAATGAGATCGCCGCTCAGCTTCAGCAGGTTGGCAGCAATAGGCTGCGCTTTCTTGGCCGACAGACCTGCCATCTGGTCGTAAGCGGCTTGGGCCCGAGACTGATCAATCGATTCCCAGCCCGGCGCGCCCCACGTGACCGGACCAAGGGTGCCGTTTGCCTGGATCACCGCGCGAACAGGCAACTTCAGCTCTCGCCACCACGTGACGTCGGTGATGTCTCCGAAGGTGCAGATCATCGCGATGCCGGTGCCCTTTTCAGGATCGGCCAGCGCGTGCGCCTTCACCGGCACTCGCACGCCAAACACAGGCGTGACGACTTCGGTGCCAAACAGCGACTGATATCGGGCGTCGTCCGGGTGCGCGACGAGCGCGACACACGCGGGGAGTAGCTCCGGACGAGTCGTCTCGATCTCGACGGTACCGCCGTCCGGCTTGTGAAACGCGACCCGATGATACGCAGCAGGCTGCTCTCGATCCTCGAGCTCGGCCTGCGCGACCGCAGTCTTGAAATCGACATCCCAGAGCGTGGGCGCCTCGAGCTGATACGCGAGGCCCCGTCGCAACAAGCGGAGAAACATCAGCTGCGACACACGCTGCGCAGGCTTGGCGATGGTCGCGTAGGTCATCGACCAATCGATCGACAGCCCCAGATACCGCCACAAGTGCTCGAAGGCCTTCTCGTCTTCCTGCGTCAGGCGGACACAAAGCTCGATGAAGTTCGGGCGCGAGACGGCGACCGGATGTTTCCCAGGCGTGGGAATTGTGAAGTCCGGATCGTACGGCAGCGACGGATCGCATCGCACCCCGAAGTAGTTTTGAACGCGCCGCTCGGTCGGCAGGCCGTTGTCGTCCCACCCCATCGGGTAGAACACGGCTTTGCCGCGCATTCGCTGGAATCGCGCGACGATATCGGTGTGGGTGAAGGAGAACACGTGCCCCACGTGCAGCGATCCGCTGACGGTGGGGGGCGGCGTGTCAACCGAATAGACCTCGTCGCGCGGGCGCGATCGGTCGAATCGGAACGTGCCTTCGGCCTCCCAGCGCGCAATCCACTTCTCTTCCAGCCCCTCGAGGGCAGGCTTGTCCGGAACATTCATAGCTGACGACTGATCTTATCCTTCATGCACCACTGCCCGGGGGCGTTCGGGATTTTTCGCGGATGCGTGCAATCTCCTCGCGTACCAGCCGTTCCGACACCTCGGTGACGATGCGGACCAGCGATTCGGGCAGGGGCGATTGGGCGAGGCGCTCGAGGACGCGTGCGGCCAGAGCGTCGAGGTCTTCGGAGGACACCGGGGGTGCCTCGTGTGCGTGACGTGCCTCAGGTGCCTGCGGTGCGGGTGCGGGAGGTGCATCAAGCGACGTGACCAGGCGACCGGATGGCAGCGGCTCGGCCTGTCCGGTTCTACCGAACCGTAACTTCATCACGCCTGCCCAACGCGCGAGCGAACGTCCCTGTTGATGAAGTCCACGATGTGTTGCATCGGCGTCCCCGGCAGGAACACGCCCCGGATGCCGATCTCATTCAGCTTGGCGATATCGACGTCCGGGATGATGCCGCCGATGACCACCAGCACGTCGGTAAGCCCCTTCTCGGCCAGCAGCTCCATGATGCGCGGGCAGATGTGCATATGGGCGCCGGACAGAATGGACAGCCCGATGACGTCCGCGTCCTCCTGCAGCGCTGCGCTGACGATCTGCTCTGGGGTTTGACGCAGCCCTGTATAGATGACCTCCATCCCGGCGTCCCGCAGCGCGCGCGCAATGACCTTGGCGCCGCGGTCGTGGCCATCGAGGCCCGGCTTGGCGATGACGACTCGGATTTTTTGACTCATAATGTTAGTAATGTCTAGCTGCCGGGCCGCCGGCCGCTGCCAGCCGCGGCGAAGCCGCTAAATTATCGGGGTCTCCTCGTACTCGCCCCACACGTCACGCAAGGCGTCGCACATCTCCCCCACCGTGGCATAGGCACGGACGCACTCGATAATCGCCGGCATCGTGTTCCCGCGCCCGCGCGCGGTCTGGCGCAAGCCATCGAGCGTCCGCTGAACGGCGTCGTGATCACGAGTCTTCTTCAGTTCCGCGAGCCGCGCCAGCTGGCGCTCGGCGGCCGTGTCGTCGATATACAGAATCGCGATGGGATCTTCGTTTTCCTGGACGAAGTCGTTGACCCCGACGATGATCTTCTCGCGCCGTTCGACCGCCTGCTGAAATTGATAGGACGCTTCGGCGATCTCTTTCTGCGGATATCCGCGTTCGATCGCCTCGACCATGCCGCCCATCCGATCGATCGTGCGCCAGTAATCGAGCGTCCCTTCCTCCATGTCGCGGGTGAGCTTCTCCACGAAATACGAGCCGCCCAAAGGGTCGACCGTACTCGTCACGCCACTCTCGTGCGCGATGATCTGTTGCGTGCGTAACGCGATCGTCGCCGCCTCTTTCGTCGGCAGGGCGAGCGCCTCGTCCAACGAGTTCGTGTGCAACGAGTTGGTCCCTCCCAGCACGCCCGCAAGCGCCTGCAGCGCCGTCCTGACTACGTTGTTATAGGGCTGCTGGGCCGTCAGTGAGACACCTGCGGTCTGGGTATGGAAGCGCAGTTTCCCGGAGCGCGGATCGCGAGCACCGAACCGATCGCGCATCGCCTCGGCCCAGAGCTTGCGGGCCGCGCGGTACTTGGCGATCTCTTCGAAAAAGTCGCTGTGCGAGTTGAAGAAGAACGAGAGGCGCGGAACGAAGTCGTCAACCGCCAGCCCCGCGTCCACGCCGTACTGGACATACTCGAGGCCGTCACGCAAGGTGAACGCCAGCTCCTGGAGTGCGGTCGAACCCGCTTCGCGGATGTGATAGCCGCTCACGGAAATGGTGTTCCACTTCGGCACCCGCTCCGAACAGAACCCGAAGATGTCAGTCACCAGCCGCATGGACGGACGCGGCGGGAAGATGTACTCCTTCTGGGCGATGAACTCTTTGAGGATGTCGTTTTGAATCGTCCCCGAGATTTGCTGCCAGTCCGCGCCCTGCTTCTCGGCCACGACGAGATACATCGCAAAGATCATGGGCGCTGGCGAATTGATCGTCATCGACGTCGTGACGTCGCCGAGCGAGATCCCCTCGAAGAGCCGCTCCATGTCGGCCAGCGACGTGATGTTGACACCGCACTTGCCGACCTCGCCGAGCGAGAGCGGATGGTCGGGGTCGCGGCCCATCAACGTCGGCAAGTCGAAGGCCACGGAGAGTCCAGTGCTGCCAGCGGCAATCAGATCCTGATAACGCTGGTTCGTTTCCTCGGGCGTCCCAAACCCCGCAAACTGTCGCATCGTCCACAGCTTGCCGCGGTAGCCGGTGGGGTGAATCCCGCGAACGTATGGGAACTGGCCCGGGTGGCCGACTTCTCGGTCGTAGTCGATCCCTGGCACGTCCTCCGCCGAATACAACCGTTCGATCGGCCGCCCGGAAATTGTCGTGAACGGTCCGGCGCGCTCGGGAGCCTTTTTGAGCGTCGGTTCGAGCACCTCGCGTTCCCAGCGCTGCTTGGCCGTCAGGGCGGGATCGATAGCGGTTTTCATGCTGCGATCATTCTATAGGACTCGCTCGCCTTCGGCTCGCATCATAGGACTCGGGCTGCGCCCTCGTTGGACTCGCTTCGCTCCGGTCGCTCGTAGGACTCGGCGCTTCGCGCCTTGTGGGTGCGCGGGCCGTTCGGCCCGCGCTACTGAGTGCACGCGAATAATTCGTGGCCGCGGCCGAACGGCGGCGGCACCCACGAGCGAGCGTGAGCGAAGCGAGTCCCACGAGGCGCGAAGCGCCGAGTCCTAGTAAACTTATCCCTGCATGGCGTCAGATCGCAGTGTGTTCGGAGCGATGCTCCAGGAGTTCGAAGGGGCGGCTCGAATTCTCAATCTCGATCCTGGGATCTGGAAGATACTCACCAAGCCCAAGCGACAAATCATCGTGGCGTGTCCGGTCCAAATGGACAACGGCGCCATCGAAGTCTTCACCGGTTATCGCGTCCAGTACAACATCACACTCGGCCCGGCCAAGGGTGGGATCCGGTTCCATCCTGATGTCACCCTCGACGAAGTGGCGGCGCTGGCCGCGTGGATGACGTGGAAGTGCGCGGTCGCGCAGTTGCCGTTTGGCGGCGGGAAGGGCGGGGTGGTCTGCGATCCCACCAAGATGTCCAAGCGCGAAATCGAGGCGCTCACCCGACGCTATACGGCCGAGATCATCGACGCCATCGGCCCTGAAAAAGACGTGCCGGCGCCGGATGTCAACACCAACGAGCAGGTCATGGCCTGGTTCATGGACACCTATTCCATGCACATCGGGCACACCTCGACTGCCGTCGTCACCGGCAAACCAGTGGAGATGGGAGGGTCGTTGGGGCGCCGCGAAGCCACCGGGCGCGGCGTGATGATCATCACCCGCGAATCGGCCCGGCATCTCGGGTTCGATCTGAAAGGAGCGCGCATCGCCGTGCAGGGATTCGGCAACGTTGGTTCCGTGGCCGCCGATCTGCTGGCCGACATGGGCGCGAAAATCGTTGCGGTCACCGATTGGAAATCAGGCGTCTATAACCCCAACGGAATCGATATCAAGAAGCTCCTCGCGCACAACCAGCACCATCGGACGGTCGACGCGTTTGGCGGCGCCGAATCGATCAGCAATGCCGAACTGTTCAAACTCGATGTCGATGTCCTGATCCCCGCCGCGCTCGAGGAACAGATCACCGCGGCCAACGTCTCGGACATCAAGGCCAAGCTGGTCGTCGAAGGAGCGAACGGGCCAACCACGCCCGAAGCACACAAGTATCTGCACGAACGCGGCGTGTTCGTCGTCCCCGACATCCTGGCCAACGCCGGCGGTGTCACGGTGTCGTATTTCGAGTGGGTGCAGGACCGGCACGGCTACTTCTGGACCGAAGAAGAGGTCAACACCCGCCTGGAAGCCAAGATGGTGCAGGCGTACTCGGCCGTCCTCGAGACGGCACAGAAGTACAAAGTCGATATGCGCGTCGCCGCCTACATCGTCGCCATCAATCGCGTCGCGACGGTGACCAAGATGCGCGGCATGTACGCCTGAGGGTTAGCGAAGCTCCGCCACCAACCAGGGGCTCCGCTTCGCTAACCACCAGTGTCTGTTTTTTGCCCCGCTCCGCGGGGCGAGACATCTTCCAAAGGCTACCAAGAGCCCGATTAGTTGTTTCGACGTGGCCTTGGAAGATGTCTAACCGCTCACGCGGAACGGAATGAGCTGCGTTGCGGCGGGCGCGCCTTCGGTTGCCGCCGATAGTTCGAGCAGATACTCTCCAGGCGCAAGGCTCGCGAGCGGCAGATCGACGACATGCGGGTCGGTTGCGGCCGCCGGCGCCGGAACGGGCACGTCTGCGAGCGGCTGCCCTTGCTTGTTGAGCAACCTGGCCGTGACCTTGAGCGCTGCGTTCCCGGGCGCATAGGCTTCAGCCCGGATCACTATTCGGTCGGTCCGGCGGAAATCCCGATCCGCGGTGGGCGCGGCCTCGGGGTTCTTGGCAAGCGCCCGAAACTCGAGCGCGTTGCGGGCCACGAAGACCTTCGGTGTGGCGAATGCGACGTCAGTCGTGGTCAGATCGGGGACAATCACCTCCCGATCGTCGTTGTCGAGCGCGGCTGCCACACCTTGAATCGACATGCGAAGCTGCACCCGACCGGGCGGGACATCAAAGCTCAACGACGTACCCTTCGTGAGCGTCGTGGTCGACCCGCCATTCGTCGCGGCCTCGTCCTTCGCGGGTGCTTGACCCCGGAAGTACACCTGGCCTTCGGTCGAAGCCGCGATCACCGAGATCGCCGTCACTTCTTCGCGACGCATCCCGGGCGTTGGCGGCAGCGGCTCCCACACCAGCGTGAGCTTCGTCTTGCCATCGGCGCCCCGCGAGTGGCCGATCCAGGTGCGGACGAAGCGGCCGCGCGTCGGCTCCGAGATCGACGACAGCGCCTTGCTGACCGCCGGCGGAGGCCCCGGTTTGGGCCGTGCGGTCACGCGCGCGGTTTCGGTCGCCGTCAGGGCCCAATAGCCCTTCCGGGCTCTTACCTGGGTCCCCGGTCGCTTGACCCGCACCTTGATCTCGTGAAACTTGCCGTCCTGCGGCGCCTGCGATGAGTTGTAGCCCAGCAAGTAGTACGCACTCGAGTCCACGACAATCTGCTTGAGCGCTCGCGCCAGATCGTTGCGGTTGACGATGGCTCGGCCGTCCGTCTGATCAGCGAGCACTCGCAGCGTATCCTGCGTCTGACGCAGCGACTCGTTGCTTTTACGCAGGCCGACGTTTTCGTTGATGTCGAACTCGCCCGTCGCGAGACCGCGCGGATCCACGGTATAGAGCGCGGTGTTGCTGCGGCTGGCGGCCGCGAAGACATCTTCCATCTCGCGCTGCAGGTCCATCTGCCCGGCCATATCGGCGCGGTCCTCGTTAATGTTGTTCTCGCCAGCGGCCGGATTACGGCGATTGGGGTTGCCCAACCCTGGCATCGTGGCGACGGGGTCGCGCAACTGCGGCGGCAGCAGCGCCGTGTACCCTTCGCTGACGACGATGACCGCTTTTCGTCCTTCGCGCAGCGCGCCGAGTTTGACCGCCAGCCCTTCGAGAGCGCTCAACGAGACCTGCCGCCGAATCCGCTCCACGACTTCGGCCGGGTACAACGCATATCGATTCTCGATGTCGTTCCGCGGCTCGTAGTTGAACTTGCGGCCTTCGAACTTCTCGAGGATCCGGATCACCATCTGATGATCGCGCGTGAGCGATACGGAGTCGATCGGCGACAGCGGGTACATCACGGCCAGCAGATCGTTGGGCCCGACGGAATTCTGGACGAAGTCGACGAGCGGTTTCCGCGAGGCCATGCTGTTGCCCAGCCGGACGTGGTAATCGTCGAGGAAGAACGCGAAGATGCGCGAGTCTTCGTTCGCCGCCGCCGTTTCCTCGTCCGCTCGTGTGCGAATGGGGCGCGGGGAGGTCTCGATCGGAGTGGCGCTATCGATTCTGATCAGCCGAAACGACTCGATCGTTTGCGGCTTGCCGTCCTCCAGCACTTCGAAATCAGCCTGCGTCAGATCGATCACCGGCGCGCCCTGACGATCGGTCACGATCGTATCGACGCGGACGAAGTTGACGCCGGTGCGAAACGTCGGTTGTTGCGGATCGGCGGGTGGGGGCTGTTCGGCAGGCGGCTGCGGCGGCGGCGTTTGCGGTGCCTGGTCCGCGATGGCCGTCATCGCCAGCAGGACGAAGATGCCGCCTGCTGCCACAAGACGCATTCTACGCATCACTGGATCCCCCAACTTCCCCAGAAACCGTCGGTCGGGAGCTGACCGCTGGCCCTGCGCTGATGATAACATTCCCTCTTTCCGACGAGCCCTGCCCGCTCGAGGGTCTTTTCCCGCGAATTTCAGGGGTTTCCGCATGCTTCAACCGACTGAATCTACGCTCGGCACGAGCGGCGCGTTGACTCGCCTCGCCGAAGACGAAGTGATCTTTCGCGACAGCGTGTACCAGTTCGCCGACCGAGAGATCCGGCCCCTGGTACGGGAGATGGATGAGCACGCCAAAATCCCGCGGGCGCTAATCGACCAGCTGTTTCAGATGGGCGTGATGGGAATCGAGGTTCCCGAGAGCTATGGCGGGGCTGGCGCGTCGTTTTTTCACTCGGTCCTGGCCGTCGAGGCGCTGTCGCGCGTGGATCCCTCCATCGGCGTGCTCGTCGACGTGCAAAACACCCTCGTGATCAACGCGCTCCTGCGCTGGGCGAACGAGGACATCAAGCAGCGCTGGCTCCCCAAACTGGCCGCGTCGGCCGTGGGCGCGTACTGCCTTTCCGAAGCCGCTTCGGGCAGCGACGCCTTCGCTCTCCAGACGCGCGCCACCGAGGTGCCGGAAGGGTACCGGCTCAACGGGCGCAAGCTCTGGATTACGAACGGCAACGAGGCGGACCTGTTCATCGTGTTCGCCAACCTGAACCCGGATGCCGGGTACCGAGGGATTACCGCATTCCTCGTCGAGCGTGGGGCGCCGGGTTTCGTCGTTGGAAAGAAGGAAGACAAGCTCGGCATTCGCGCCAGCAGCACCTGCGAGTTGCTCTTCGAGGACTGCATCGTCGGACGCGACAACGTACTCGGCGACGTCGGGAAGGGCTACAAGGTTGCGATAGAAACACTCAACGAGGGGCGTATTGGCATTGGCGCGCAAATGGTCGGCCTCGCACAAGGCGCACTCGATCACACCATTCGCTACACCAAGGAGCGCCGTCAGTTCGGTCAGGCGATCGCAGAGTTCCAGGGCGTGCAGTTCCAGCTCGCCCGAATGGCGATCGATGTCGAGTCGGCCCGGCTGATGGTGTACAACGCGGCACGCTTGCGGGACGCCAAGCAGCCATTCCTCCACGAAGCTGCGATGTGCAAGATTCTGTCATCCGAAGTGGCCGAGCGCGTCACGTCGACGGCAGTCAATCTCTACGGCGGCTACGGCTTCGTGCGTGATTATCCGGTCGAGAAGCTGTTTCGCGACGCCAAGATCGGACAGATCTACGAGGGCACGTCGAACATGCAGTTGGTGACGATCGCGAAGCAGCTATTGTCCTAGACGGTGAAATACACCGCGCACGCGAACTGTCATGAATGATCACGCACAAGCCTCATAGACTTAGAGTCACAGAGTTATGGACCAGAGGTTTAGTGTCTCTGAGCCTCTGAGGCCCGTACGGGTCCTAGGAAGTTGACATGTCTGAAGAACTAACGCTCAGAGTAACCGGCATGACGTGCGGTGGATGCGAGAGCGCAATCCGGCGCGTGCTGTCGATGGTCGAAGGCGTCGCCAGTGCGACCGCCTCGCATCAAGCCGGCGAGGTAAAGGTTGTCTTCGACACATCGAAGACGAATCGAGCCACGATCGAACGAGCGATTGAAACGGCAGGATACGAGGTGGCGGCCTAGAACTGGTAACTGGAAACTGACGACCGAAGTCATCGTTCCGGCAGCAGCTCCTCCGCGGCCCGGGAGCGGTGATCCTCCTCGGTCCCCAACAGCAGGCTGATCGCACGCACGTCGCGTGTGAGGCGCTCGAGCAACGAGCCCTCACGATAGCCTCGAGGGCCGGCAATCCGAACCGCCGCGTCGACGGCGGTGCGTGCCGCGCTCGACGCCATCAGCCGGGCGATGGCGATGGACGCCTGGCCCCCTTGATTGCTATCCACCACGCGAGCCGCGGATCGAGTGAGGAGCCGTGCCGCCTCCAGATCGGTGGCCGCATCCGCGACAATCCAATGGGGCTTTTCCGAGCCCACGCCCACAGATGCCTGCCGCAACTCGGCCAAAGCCTGATTGATCGCGGACTGGCCAAGCCCCAACGCGACCGCCGCGAGACTCAGCTGCGCGCTCGGCGAGTCCGTTGGCAGTGATCCGCCCCGCAGCCCCGGGAGTCCCACACCGTTGCCGTCGCCATCCAGGGCTGCCAACGCGACCGCGCCGCTGGCAGTCGCCAGCTCCTCGACGACGATGGCTCGTCGCAAAGCACCTGCCGCGCCAGTGATCAGGGCGGTCGCCTCGGCGGCCAACCCCGGCGGAATCGACGCCGTGCGGTCGACGTCACCGGCCTGGGGTTGAACCCGGCTGTTGGCAAACGTGCGCGCTCGATCGCGCTCGGCAACATCGTCTGCGGACAAATCGAACGTCATGTCGTTTCCCTGGACAAACGATCGAAGACGGGCCGAAGGCGCTCGGCCGTGCGGGGAAGCTCCTCGGGCAGGACGCGCACATTGCCAACGACGGTCATGAAGTTGGTGTCGCCCGTCCACCGTGGCACCAGGTGCACGTGCAGATGATCGAGTACGCCAGCACCGGCGGGACGTCCGAGGTTCATGCCCACGTTGATGCCCTGCGGCTGGTACACCTCGCTCAATGCCATCTCCGCCCGGCGCGTCAGCACCGCCAGTTCGCCCAGCTCCACCTGCTCGAGCGCCGCCAGTGTCCCGACGTGTCGGCGAGGCACAATCATCAGATGGCCGCTATTGTACGGATAAAGGTTGAGGATGGCGACGCACGTCGGCCCCTCGGTCACGATCAGGGAGCGCCCGTCCTCACTGTGCAGGGCTTCGCAGAAGACGCACACGCTCTCATCAGCGTTGCGCGTGACGTAGGTGTGTCGCCAAGGGGAGAAGAGGCGATCCATGAAGGTTGAAAGTTACAAGTTACAAGTTCAACAAGTTCAAAACCTAAAGCATTTTGCGTGGGTCGCGGCTTCTACCGCGAATCCGGGGCGTCCGTGTTTGTAACCGGGAACTTGGAACTTGTACTGGAACTTGTAACTCGTAACTGCCGGTCTACGAGGTCGCCGAGTCAGGCGCCGGCGAGGTGTCTGAGGGACCCGAAGGCCCCTCATCCTCTTTGTTGATCAGGTCCTTCAGCTCCTTGCCAGGCTTGAAATACGGGACCCGCTTGGGCGGCACGTCCACTTTGTCGCCGGTCTTGGGATTGCGCCCCTTGCGCGGCTCCCGCTTGCGAAGCCGGAAGCTTCCAAACCCTCGCAGCTCGATTTTCTCGCCGCGATGCAGCGCATCGATGATGCTCTGGAACACCGTATCGACGATCACCTCGGAGTGCTTCTTCGTGAGATCGGAAACCCGAGAAACCTCTTCGACGAGTTCGGCTTTGGTCATATCTCAGGGCATAGGGAACAGGGCCCAGGGCCCAGGGAGGGTAAATGGCAGAGGGCACTAAGCTGCCCGCTTCACCTGCGCCCTGTCCCTGTGCCCTGACTTATCGGTTGTGCTTCAAGTGCTCCGCGAGCGTCGCTCCTCCTTCGCCCTGCGACGAGGAGTACTCCACCCACTCGGAACGGATTTCGTCCGACTTCAAGGCGCGAATGCTGAGACCGATCTTGCGGTCGGCCGGGCTCAGCTTGATGATCTTCATGGGCGTCGTCTGGCCGACCTCCAGGTTGAGCTTCTCGCCGCCTTGTGAGTCGTCGAACTCACTGACGTGGATCAACCCCTCGATCCCCTCGTCCAGCTCGACGAAGGCACCGAAATTGGTCATGCGAACGACTTTGCCTTCGATCGTGTCGCCCACGTGGTGCCGCGAGAAGAAGTCTTCCCAGATATCGGTCGCAAGCTGCTTGAGGCCCAGTGACAGTCGCTGATTCTCTGCGTCAATGCTGAGCACCATGGCCTCGACCACGTCGCCCTTCTTCAACACTTCGCTGGGATGCTTGATGCGCTTGCTCCACGACATGTCGGAGATGTGGATCAGGCCGTCGATGTCCTCTTCGACCTCGACGAACGCACCAAATTCGGTAAGGTTGCGCACCTTGCCCTTGAGACGCGTGCCGACCGGGTACTTCTCGACCAGCTCGTGCCAGGGGTTGCTTTCCACCTGCTTGAGGCCCAGCGAAATGCGGCGCGCGGCCGGATCGACACCGAGCACCATCGCCTCGACGCTGTCGCCGACGTTGAGAATCTTCGACGGATGCTTGACGCGCTTGCTCCACGACATCTCGCTCACATGGATCAGGCCTTCGACCCCCGGTTCGAGCTCGATGAAGGCGCCGTAGTCGGTCAGGCTGACGACCTTGCCCGACATGCGAGCGCCGGCCGGATAGCGGTCCATGGCCGTGACCCAGGGATCCTGAATCAGCTGCTTGTGTCCAAGCGAGACGCGTTCGGTGCCCGCGTCATACTTCAGGACCACGACGTCGATCTCGTCGTTGACCTTGAAGAGTTCCGAGGGGTGACCGACCCGGCCCCACGACATGTCGGTGATGTGGAGCAGGCCGTCGATGCCGCCGAGATCGATGAACGCGCCGTAATCGGTAATGTTCTTGACGACGCCGCGCAGCACTTTGCCTTCGGCGAGCGTCTCGAGCGTGTGCTTCTTCTTTTCGGCGTTCTCTTCTTCGAGGAGCACCTTCCGCGAGAGGACGATGTTGCCCCGCTTCTTGTTGACCTTGATCACGCGCATCCGGAGCTCTTGCCCCTTCAGCGCGTCCAGATTGCGCACCGGTCGAACGTCGATCTGGCTGCCCGGCAGGAACGCGCGCACACCAATGTCGACGGCGAGGCCGCCCTTGATCCGCTCGATGACGCGACCGATCACGACCTTCTTCTCGGCGAAGGCGCGCTCGACCTCGTCCCAGATCTTCATCTTCTCGGCCTTCTCGCGCGACAGCACGATATGGCCTTCTCGATCTTCGGTCCGCTCCAGCAGGACGTCGACAACGTCGCCGGGCTGCACGGTGACCTGTCCCGATTCGTCGAGGAATTCGTCGACGGGAATAATCCCTTCGGACTTGTAGCCGACATCAACGACGATCTCGCTGTCGGTCACTTTCAGAACCGTGCCCTTGACGACTTCGCCTTCTGCTATATTCCGGAAGCTGTTATCGTAAAGGTCCAACAGGCGGGCGTACTCTTGTGGGTCTACGTCGGAATCGCCCTGGATCCAGGGCGTCGTGGTTTTGAGCGTCTGCCGGCCCGACGGCTGTCTAACCGGGGCCGACACGCCCTTCGGCTCAACAGCCGGGTTGTGCTCGTCTTGCGGCATGACCATTGCGGTGCGCGTCCTCCTACTTCTCGATTTTGCCGGGCGTTGGTGCCCCCTCGACTTTGCTCGGGGTCATCCCGAGCGGCGCGAGGGATGAGCGGTGGCCGGCACTCCGCAGATGTCCGTTGTGCGTCGACTTTGGGCCGGGCCGGTCAGAGCAACATGTTCCTCGGCTCCACCAGCTCGAAATCTAACGCTCGCGTAACCAATAGACGTTACGTTACTTAGCTCGTCCTGTCAAGGTAGCACCCGAGACGTCTTAGGGGTGCTCGAGCAGCCGAAAGGAACAGGGTCATGGCCAAGAGAAAGCCGCGGCGAGCGGCCGGGGGGCGCAGGCAAGGGCGCGGCCGTTCAAAGAAGTCACCGATACGCAAGGCCAGACGCGCTGCCGCAGCCCGTTCGACCGCTCCCAAGCGGAAAGTCGCGAAGAAGGCCGTAAAGAAAGCCGCAAAGAAAGCCTCACCCGCGAGCCGCAGGCCCAAAGCACCCAGGCGAAAGGCGACAGTCGCTGCACGTATCACGAAGAAAGCGGCAAAGGCGGCGCCACCGAAGGCTCGCCGAGCCTCTACCAAGGCAACGGGCAGGACTCCAAATCTGGACCGCGAGCGTCGGACGGCCACCGACCCCGTCGTGCCGACGCCGCCCTCGTCGCTGGACCTGGACCGTTCGGCATCGGCGGCGCGCTCGGGGCGGGCGGAATTGAACCACCGCTTCCGCGAGCACACCTCCACGGGGCCGGCGATGACGGCCGGCGACGTCGACGCCGACTGGGAATCGGCTGAATCGGTTGGCGATGAAGCGCCCGGAGGCGACAACCCAACGCCCGATCAGGATGTCGTGGACGAAATCGGCAAGGCCCTCGGCGTGGAGTATGACGATGACGAGGAACTGCAGGGCGGCGACGAGATCACGGCGCGTGATCGCAATCGCTGGGAGCTCGATCCGGCCTCGTCCGACGACTTCGACGACAGGGAGGAGTGAGTTGAGATGCAGTTTCCAGTTGCTTGAAGCCATTCTGGTCCCTCAATTGAACCGGAAACGCTAGCTGGAAATTGAGGGCCCGGGCTTTAGCCCGGGCTTTTTTCCTTCACCTTCTCCCGCACGATCCCCATCACGCGCTGGACGACGTCCTCAACCGTCATCCCCGTCGTGTCGATGTAGATCGCATCAGGGGCGACGGCCAATGGCGCTACCGCGCGAGTGCTGTCGGACGTATCGCGTGCCAGTAAATCGTGCTGCACTCCTGCCAGGGTTGCGCGCTGGCCGCCCGTGTGAGCCGCATCGTTCGCGCGCCTCCGCGCTCGCTCCTCTGCCGACGCATCCAGATAGACCTTCACGTCTGCGTCCGGAAACACCACGGTTCCGATGTCACGCCCCTCCATGACGACGTTCCGCCCTTCACCGAGGACGCGCTGTCGGGCCACCAGCACTTCACGGACGCGCGGCAATCGCGCGACCGCGGCGGCCGCGTGATCGATTTCTGGTGTCCGAATCGCCCGCGTGACGTCATGACCATCGATGACGACTCGCCCTTCCGTCTGGTCGAGACGAGCCGCGTGCGCGAGGGCCGCGATCCGCGCCTCGTCATCGAGCGGGATCCCGTCGTGAACAGCCTTCCACGCTACGGCGCGATACATCGCCCCGGTGTCGACGTGAACGTAGCGAAGGGCCGCGGCAACGGCGCGCGCAAGCGTCCCTTTGCCAGCCCCCGACGGTCCGTCGATGGCGACGATCAGTGTTTCGTCCTTCATCACGACACAAGTGCGGTGTATCAGCTGGATCGGTATCGCCGCTCAATCTTCCGGCTAAAGCCGGAAGCCACGCAGATCAAGACCCAAACAATATCGCGTGGCTTCCGCCTTCAGACGGAAGTTCGCGCACCTTCGTTCGTCTGGCTGTCTCATGCGGAGCTTCGCCAGTGTAACATCCTGGTCGATGCGAAAACTGGTGCGCGGCGGGCTGCTCGTCGGCGCGCTTCTCGTGATCGCCGGGGTGTTCTCGGTGCCGTACATCGATGCGCTCGCGTTCATCGCGCGCGCTGCCGGCATGGAGGGCTATCCCGGACAGGTTGCCGCATGGCGCGCCCAGGCGTTCGTCGCTGAACCCATCCGACAGATCCCGACGCGGCACGGCCCGGTGGACGCACGCATGTATCGGCCTTCCGCCAGCGGTCAACGGCGGACGGTCACCCTGGTGCCGGGCGTCCACATGGACGGGATTCGGGAGCCGCGGCTCGTCGGAATGGCGGAGGATCTTGCGGCCAGCGGCTTCAGCGTGATGACGGTGTCCACGCCGGACCTGCAACGCTTCCAGATTACGGCGCGTTCCACCGACATCATCGAGGACGCCGCCAAATGGCTCGCCACCAACGAACCGACCAGCGACGGCAAGGTCGGGATGTTGGGCATCAGCTTTTCCGGTGGGCTCTCGCTCGTCGCCGCAGGTCGCCCCGAGCTGCGTGACCGCGTGAGCTTCGTGATGTCGTTCGGCGGCCACGGGGATCTCTCGCGGGTGATGAGATACCTCTGCTCGGGCAGCGCGCCGGCGATGCCACCGCTTGGTGATGGCGCAGTCGAAGTCGCCGGCGCTGAACACATTTCAATCAAGCCGCCGCACGATTACGGCGTCGCCGTTGTCCTGCTCTCGTTTCGCCGATCGAGTGGTTCCTGCCGATCAAGTCGAACCGCTACGGCACGGCATCATGACCTTCATCACCGCGTCGTCTCTCGACATGGTCGACAAGCCGCGTGCCGCCATCGAGTTCGCGCGCGCCCGCGAGCTGGCCGCCGCGCTGCCGGAACCGGCGCGGACGCTCATGAACCACGTCAACGATCGTGCCGTAGACAAGCTCGGGCCCGTGCTGCTGCCTGTCATCGAGACCATCAACGATCCTGCCGCCCTCGCCGCGCTGTCTCCGGAACGCGCCGCCCCTCCGGCCGCGCCAGTGTTTCTGCTGCACGGAGCCGAAGACAACGTCATCCCCTCGGTCGAAACCGTCCTGTTGGCACAGCACTACCGGGGCAAAACCGACGTCCGCGCCGTGCTGAGCGGCCTCATCACTCACGCAGAGGTCGACCGGAGCGCCGCCGCGACCGAAGTCTGGCGGCTCGTCGGGTTTTGGAAGGAGCTGATGGAGAGGTGAGGCGCGAAGTTGCAAGTTACAAGTTGCAAGTTACAAGTTACAAACGTCGTGTTCATCAAGGTGCTGGTCACAGCGCCCGGGCGTCCTTACTGGCCTGATGCTTTCCAAGAGCTTTGAACTTGTAACTTGTAACTTGTAACTATGTCGCGCACTCCCCCTCCATGACTTCCGGAGTGTAAGTCTGCGTCTCCGCCAGATCGACGTAGTCGTCTGCTTGCGCGTGCTCTGGTGTAAACGATTCGAGATCCGCGAGCAACGCCTTGACCTCCGGCACGGTGGCTCGAGAGAAGAATGCCTGCGGCGTCTCGTCACCGAGACGTTCGCGCTGATACCATTCCAGGAGCCGCTCCACAGCGGTCGATACGCGTCGCGCCGGGACCTTGGCGGCCAGGCGCGCGAAGGTCGCGCCATCCGCCGTCGCCGAGCCGCCGACCATCACGAAGTACTGGGGCACGGCCCGCCCCGCCACCTTGCGCACGCTGCCCTGAAATCCAAGCGTGGCAATGTGGTGTTGTCCGCACCCGTTGGGGCAACCGCTGATCTTGATCGATGCCGACGCCGCGGCTGAAGCGAGGTCGGAGCGAAGCTCCAGCGTGTCAGTAAGCACACGGCCAAGACCACGTGATTGTGTTACCGCGAGTCGGCAAGATTCCGCACCCGGGCAGCTCGTGACATCGCGAATCGTCGCCGCTCCGCTGGTCGCGAGTCCTGCCGCTGCCAGCCGCTCGAACAGTTCCCCCACGGCGCCATCAGGCACCCACCGCAAGAACAGATTCTGATCCGGCGTCAGCCGCACACCGCCGTCGCCGAACGCCGAGCGACAGCACCGCCAGGGCGCGAAGCTGACCGGCGGTCACGTCGCCCAGCGCAAGACGCACCAACACGACCGAGTAACCTTCCTGCCGCTGGGCGCGAACGTTCGTGCCACGCCAGCCGTCAAAAGTCGCGGCCCCCACCTTGTTCTCGACCACGGTTGGATGCAGACCTGGACCGCTTGGTCTTGTTCGATTCACGAGATCGCGGATCGACTGCACCGATGGCGACGCGTCGCGCGCCCACGTCGGTGCCTCTTCGCGTGGCGGGGCATCCGGATCAAACGGCAGGCGCGCGCCGCCCTCCAGTTGAACGCGCTCGTACTCAGCGAGTACCTCGTCGCGCCATCGCTCCCAACCCAGCGTCTTGATCAAGAACTTCATGCGATTGCGCTGCTTGTGTTCGTGATCGCCCAGGCGGTGATACACGCGAACGATGGCCTCCGCCACGTTGAGCATCTCGCCTGCCGGAAGGAAGTCGAACAGCACGCGCCCCGAGACCGGGAGAATGGAGGTGCCACCGCCGACCGTGAGACGGAAGCCGCGCTGCGCTGCACCGTCGTGCCGGCGCGCACGAGCGGTCCAACCCAGGTCGTTGATCGAGGCCAGCGCGTGATCCTCGACACAGCCTTCGAATGCGATTTTGAACTTGCGTGGCAGGATGGCCGCCAGCGGGTGGCGTAACAGATAGCGCGTCAAGGCCTCGGCGTATGGCGTGACGTCGAACACTTCGTCGGCGGAGACGCCGGCGAATGGGCAGGCCGTGATGTTCCTGACCGAATTGCCGCAGGCTTCGCGTGTCGTGATCCCCTCGTCCGCCATTCGGCGCATCACGGTCTCGACGTCGGCGAGCTTGAGAAAGTGGAACTGAATGTTCTGTCGAGTCGTCACGTGCGCAAAGCCGCGCGCGTGCTGCTCTGCGACGTCCGCCAACGATTCGAGCTGCGCTGCGGTCAGGATGCCTTGCGGAATCTTCACTCGCAGCATCTGCACGTCGTCTTGTCGCTGGCCGTACGTGCCACGGACGAGTCGAAAGCGACGCCAGGCGTCGGCAGAGATCTCGCCGCGCTCGAACTTTTCCAGCGTCGCAACGAACTCGTCGATGTCGGCGACCTCCGCGAACGACTCACGCGCCCGACCCACCGCGAGCGATTCAGCCATGACACGCCTCCTCCGCCAGCGGCCGCGCCTCGCCGTTCAGGCGCTTGCTCAACGCGACCACGTTGCCGATCACGATCGTGCCCGGCGACTTGCTCGCGGGCGCGTCGGGCAGTCCGGAGAGGCTCCCCTTCCAAACCGTCTGTTGGGGCAGCGATGCATCGCGCACGATCGCGGCCGGCGTCGAGGCCCGCCAGCCGGCCAGCATCAGCGCCTCGGCAATCTCAGCTCGCCGCTCCGTACCCATCAACACCACCAGCGTCGCCGTGCCTGGCGCGATCGATCCGGCCAGGGTGCTGAAACGCTCGACATCGTGTCCGCTCGCCACCACGACCGCCGCGCTGACGCCACGATGCGTCACGGGAATCGCCGCGGCGGCTGGAGCCGCAAACGCCGATGACACACCCGGGACCACTTCGAATGGGACATTCGCGGATCTGAGTGCCAGCGCTTCCTCACCGCCGCGGCCGAATACGAACGGGTCGCCGCCTTTGAGGCGGACGACGCGCCGACCGCGCCGTGCGGCCCGGATCAGGGTTCGAATAATTGCTTCTTGCCCCACTGTCGCGGAGCCATGACGGCGCCCGACGAAGACCAACTGCGCTCGCTTGGCCAGCGAAAGAGTTGCCGACGAAACCAGCGCATCGTAGAGGACGAGATCTGCCTCCGCGAGCCGTCGTGCCGCCCGCCGCGTCAACAGCTCGGGATCGCCAGGACCCGCACCCACCAGGGAAACGAGACCAACCGATGAGGGCTGGCCTGGCGAGCGCCGAACCTTGCGCGCGCGGTCGGCGTCGGGCGCTTTGGCAGCGCGGGCGCTTTCCGCGTGCAGCGACGCAAGAGCCGCCAGCAGTGCATCGCGCCGTTCCGGCATCGGCACGCCGTCGCGTCGCCAGTCGTCGCGGAGCTGTCGTGCCAAAGCGGTCCAGTCCTCGACATCACGGCCGATCAGGCGTTCCATCGCCTCCCGGAGCACGCGCGCGAGGGCTGGGGCTTCTCCGCCGGTTGACATGGCGACCGTGACCGGGCCGCGCCGGAAGCCACTGCCGGCAAAAGCCGTGGCGTGTCGAGGATCGTCGACCGCATTGACGAACACGCCGCGCGCGTTGGCATCCTGAACGACCAACGCGTTGACAGCCGGCGGCGCGGCACTGACGACGTACCACGCGTCGTTGAGATCGCGAGATTCGTACTCGCGCAAGCGTATCTCGACCGCCTCTCGCTCGATCGCAGGCACAACCGTCGGCGACACCACCACGACATGCGCGCCCGCTTCGAGCAAGCGAGGTACCTTCGACGCGGCAACGGCCCCGCCTCCGACCACGAGCACACGACGACCAACGAGATCGAGAAACGCCGGAAATAGCACGCGGGCCATTCTCAAACCCCCGGCGCCACGAGCCCGCGCGCAATCAGTAGTTCAACGATGCGTGCGACGCTCCTCGAAGGCGCCTCCCAGTCCACTGGAACAATCACGTCGGCGCCTCGAGCGGACCGGGCGACCACTGGCGCGCCTTCGACCAGTGCCTCGAGATCGGTTTCAGCGTGGACGCGGAGCAATGGTCGGTCGTCAGTGGGCTCAGGCGCCGGTGCGACGGCAATGCCGTCGACGCGAAGCCGATCGCGCAAGGCTTCGACCAGTCGGGTCTTGCCGGGTGATGGGAGACCCGTGACAACGACGGCGACACGCCCCGGTTCCGTACCAAAGCGTTGCGAGACATCGCTCGCCGTACGCCCGCGATCGTCCGCGGGCTCGAGCATTTCGTGAAGCAACAACGAGAGTTCAGCCAGCATCAGGTTCCTTTCGCCTGGAAATGAAGTGAGGCGGAAATGAAAAGGCCCGGGAGTTGGCTCCGGGCCTTTGAACCTGTGCTTGTGTTGGTGAACCCTGGATCAGTCGATCAGGGGAAAGCGCGAGGAACGCGGCACGCGGAGACCCTTCCGGGCCATGCGACAGGAGCAACAACAGCAGTGCCGACGATCAGCCACGTTTGTCATTAAGACTCAGCACCCGGCAGGGTGTCAAGCGCCCCGCGCTTATCATTGTCATGTGGCTGTCTCATGATCAGACTGCAGAAGCTGATCTCGACCGCCGGGGTGGCCTCCCGTCGCGCCGCTGAGGAGCTGATTCGCGAAGGTCGGGTGTCGATCAACGGCGAAATCGTTCGAACGCTCGGCACCAAGGCCGACCCGGCGGCTGACGATGTACGCGTCGATGGCCGGCGGCTGCGGTTCGACGCGCGACAGCGTTACATCCTCCTCAACAAGCCAAAGGGATACGTCACGACACGGCGCGATCCCGAGGGTCGACGGACCGTCATGGATTTGTTACATGGGGTCCGCGAGTCCGTCTATCCCGTAGGACGGCTCGACTACGACAGCGAGGGCCTTCTGCTGCTGACGAGCGACGGTGACCTGGCGGCTCGCTTGATGCACCCCCGGCATGCCGTCGAGCGCGTCTACGAGTCGATTGTCACGGGCGATCCTGATGAGTCGGCGCTCGAAGCGCTTAGACGCGGCGTGTTTCTCGATGGCGAACGAACGGCGCCGGCACAAGTACGCCGCCTCGGTACGATTGGAAAGGGTCGCCAGCAGACGACCAAGCTCATGATTACGTTACGAGAGGGCCGGAACCGGCAGGTTCGCCGGATGTGCTCGGCCGTCGGACATCCCGTGCGTCACTTGAGTCGCGTGCGGATGGGGCCGATTCGGCTCGGTGACCTCCGGACTGGCCAGTGGCGCGACCTGTCGCCGGCCGAGGTGGCAAAGCTCAAGAATGCGGGCTAACCGCTTCCCTCGCCCGATGACGACTCGCCGTCCGGCGACGTGTCGTCGAGCGGAAGCATCTCCTCCGGCACCGTTCGCTCGGTGAGAATCGCCGGAGCATCAAAGCCAAGGGCCGCCGCCATATCCTCGACTTTGGGAAGATCGTCGAGGTCCTTCAAGCCAAAACGGATGAGAAACTCGTTCGTCGTGCCGTAAAGAAACGGGCGACCAATCACGTTCTTGCGGCCCACGATCTTGATCAAATGGCGCTCGAGCAGCGTCGAGAGCACCCCGGCGGCGTTCACGCCGCGAATCTCGCCGATCTCCGCCGTCGTGATCGGCTGCTTGTAAGCGACGACCGCCAAGGTTTCCAGCGACTGCACGGTCAGCTTTTGCGTCGTCCGCTCGTGAAACAAACGGCGGACCCACTCGTGAAACTCCGGCCGGGTCGTAATCTGAAAACCGCCGGCGACCTCGGCCAGGTGCAAGCCTCCCCGCTGCTGATAGTCTGACTGAAGTTCTCGAACGGCAGCCAGCACGTCTTCCTTGGGCTCGTCGTTCAACAGCTTGAACAGCATCTTCGGCGTCAGCGGGTCGGGTGAGGCGAAGACCAGCGCTTCGATGATGGCTTTGAGCTGCCCGCTGTCGAGTCGCGGCCGCGGCTCGCTCGACGTTTCCACGACGTTTTCGTTGCTCATCCTTCAGTACCCTTCGATTCGGTGCGGTCGCTGACCGTCGCTGTCTGTTTCTCGGGATGATGCGCTTTGTACTCATCCTCCGGATCGTGTATCGGGTGGGGCGCATCCTTTGGTCGGGCGCGCTTGTAGACGCGAATCGGCCCGGTCAGTCCGGACTGGAACACGCGCACGAGTTTGAGCCGAATCATCTCGAGCAGCGCCAGAAATGTCACGATCATGTCGGGACGTGAGGCCGCGTCCTCGAACAGATCCTCGAATCCGCAGGCTTCGGTCTCGGACAACCGCTCGAGGAGTTGTTCGATCCGCGCTTCGATTGAAATCTGCTCGGGCGGCAGCGGCACCGGCGGCCGCTCCCTCGCTCGTTCGAGGACCGACCTGAACGCGGCCAGCAGGCTGAAGAGATCGACTTCCAGTTCCGGTTCGTAGTCGTCGCCAGCCAGGTCCTCGACGCGCGAGTCAGGGCGTGTCCACTGCGCACTCCGCAGCGTTTCGCGATCGTGCAGGAGTTCGGCGGCCGCCTTGAACTTTTGATGTTCGAGGAGTCGGCGGACGAGCGCGTCGCGCGGGTCCTCCTCGGGCTCGTCCAACTGGCTCGGATCGGCGCGCGGCAGAAGCATGCGGCTCTTGATGTGGATCAGCGTCGCAGCCATCACGAGGAACTCGCTGGCCAGGTCGAGGTTGAGCTCCTGCATCAAATCCAGATACGACAGGTACTGCTCAGTGACCAGCGCGATCGGGATGTCGTAGACGTTGACCTGATTCTTTTTGATCAGGTGTACGAGCAGGTCGAGCGGCCCTTCGAACGATTGCAGCCTGATCTTGATGTCTTCGAGCTGCGACTCGAATGCCTCGTCCGCAGGACCTGTGGAGGGTGGAATGCCAGTATCGTGTTTCTCGGTCACTTCAGTATTTCAGCTTGACGGCCGCGCGCACGCGCTCCATCGTCGCTCCGGCGATGGCGCGGGCCTTACGCGATCCGTCGATCAGGATGTCACGAATGTCGTCGGGACGCGCAATGGCTTTGGCCCGTCGTTGGCGGATGGGGTCGAGCAGTGCGTTCACGGCGGTAGCCAGCTTGGTCTTGACCTCGACGTCGCCCACCTTGCCTTCCCGGTAGCGGGCTTTCAGGTCCTCGACTTCGGCACGATTCGGGTTGAACGCATCGTGATAGGTGAAGACGGGATTGCCCTCGACGGTGCCTGGGATGTCGGCGCGTACGCGCTTGGGGTCCGTGTACATCTGCCGAATCTTCTTCACCACCGTGTCCGAATCATCCGAGAGATTGATGGTGTTGCCGTAGCTCTTGCTCATTTTCCGGTTGTCGAGTCCCGGCAGCCGTGGTGTCGGCGTGAGCAACGCCTTCGGTTCGACGAAGACGTCGCCGTAGAAGTTGTTGAAGCGGCGCACCACCTCGCGCGAGAGTTCGAGGTGAGGTACCTGATCATCGCCAACGGGTACGACGTTCGCGTCGTACATGATCACATCGGCGGTCTGGAGCAGCGGGTAGCCCAGGAAGCCAAGGTTCGAGAGGTCCCTGTCGGCCATCTGCTCGATCTGTTCCTTGTAGGTCGGCACCCGTTCCAGCCAGGGGATGGGGGTCACCATCTGCAGGAGCAGATAGAGCTCGGCATGCTCGGGAATAAGGGACTGTATGAAGAGCGTGCTGCGCTCGGGGTCGATACCGGCGCCGATCCAGTCGGCGACGTTATCGAGCGCACTCTCGACGATCTCGCTGGTTTCCGCGAACGCGCTGGTCAGCGCGTGCCAGTCGGCGACGAAGTAGAAGCACTCGTATTCCGCCTGTAGTCGGTCCCAGTTCTGCAAGGCCCCTACCAGGTGCCCCAGATGCAATTTCCCAGTCGGGCGCATGCCCGACACCACACACTTGGCCATGTGTTTCGAAGAGGTCCGAAGCAAAAGAGGATTCAGTGACCTTCACGAGCCGATCCTGTGAAAATCGTTCAGACCCTCGTCGTTATGAGAGACTGTGCCCATCTTATGTCGGAATCCCCGTCCGGACGGAGTTGAAGAATTCGTTCAGGACACGAGGCGTGTGAGCCGATTTGCCACCACCCAATGGACCGTCGTGCTGGCGGCGCGCGATGGCAGCGAGAGCCAGGCGCGTCTGGCGTTGGAGTCGCTGTGCGAGGCCTACTGGTTTCCCCTTTATGCCTACATCCGACGGCGCGGGCACGCGGCCGATGAGGCGCGCGATCTCACGCAGGCGTTCTTCGCTGACCTCCTTGGCCGAGACTTCCTCGGCGCGATCGACCAGTCCAAAGGCCGCTTTCGATCGTTCTTGCTCGCCTCGCTCGAACACTTCCTCTCACACGAGCGCGACAAGGCGCGGGCGCTCAAGGTCGGCGGAGGCACCCGGACGATTTCCTTGAACACCGATACAGCCGAAACCCTTTACCGTCATGAGCCGGCCGACCAACTGACGCCCGAGCTGATCTTCGAGCGACGCTGGGGACTGACGGTGATGGAACGCGCGATGAAGCGCCTGCAGGCGGACTTCGCCGAACAGCCCGAACGCTTTGAACAGTTGAAACCCTGCCTCACGGGCGATAACCCCGATCGGTATCGGGAGATCGCCGTCGCCCTCGGGCTCACGGAAAATGCGGTAAAAGCGGCCGTTCATCGACTTCGCGAGCGATACGGCCGATTGTTGCGCGACGAGGTCGCCCAAACGGTCGCGAGCGAGGCCGAAGTGGACGACGAGGTGCGGCACCTGCTCAAGGTGATCCAACCGTGGCACCAGCGTGAGGCGTAACCTTTCCCCGTCCTTCCGTTTCTGACATTCGAGACCATATTTCATGGGTGAGAGCGCTTGGGCGTCGGGTCGGCTGCCGGCCCCGGTTGGAGCGGGGAGCTGTCCCGACTGCGGTTCGCGACTGAGCGCGGAACGCTGGTCGGACGGCCTCTGTCTGTCGTGCCTCCTCGATCTCGGGCTCAGTGCCCACGCTCGAACCGCGCCCGGCGATCCGGCGAGCCCGAGCAAGAACCCAACTGCTCGGACGCTCATCCCCGGTGAGATCCTCGGCCAGCGCTACCGCATTCGCTCGCTGCTCGGCAGTGGAGGGATGGGAGACGTCTATCGCGCCTTCGATCTGAAGTTGCGCGTGGACGTCGCCCTCAAAGCTGTGCGGGCGGCGCTGCTGGCCGATGACCGGGCGCTCGAAGGCCTGCGACAAGAGGTCCGCTCGGCCCGCGAAGTCGTCTCGCCAAATGTCTGCCGCGTCTTCGACCTCGTAGAACTTGACGGCCGGGAGCTGGTCTCGATGGAGTTCGTCGACGGGGTCACGCTGGCTGACGTGCTCCGCGAGAAGAGTCCGCTCGATCTCCAGGAGGCCCGCCGGATCGCTGCGCAGTTTCTGGCTGGACTCGAGGCTATCCACGCGGCCGACCTCGTGCACCGCGACGTCAAACCGGAGAACGTGATGATCACACGCGCGGGGCGTGTGGTGATCATGGACTTCGGCATTGCTCGCGCCATCGCGACCGTGCGCGGCGGAACGATCTCGGGCACACCTGCCTACATGGCCTCGGAACATGTGCAAGGAGAAATCATCGATGCGCGGGCGGATGTGTTTGCGGCCGGGGTGATCCTGGCGGAAATGGTGGCGTCAGGAGGCGTGCGGACCCATCACGCGCGCGAAGCGGTCTGGCGCGGTGTCCACCACGAGCCGCCGCGAATCGATGACACGCCGTGGGCCGGCGTCCTCCGCAAAGCCGTCGCACGACTCCGGGATCAGCGGTATTCGACGGCCGCGGCGCTATCACGCGCGCTAGACGAGGTCACACTTCGCACCAGCGGCGACGAGTCGCAGCGGCCGTACCCTGGCCTCGCCGCGTTCACCGAGCGCGACGCGGATTTCTTCGTCGGCCGCGAGCTCGAGATCGAGGAAATGTGGAAGAAACTGCGGCGGCCGCACCTGCTCGCGCTGATAGGCCCTTCTGGCGCAGGCAAGAGCTCGTTTCTCCGCGCCGGGCTCGGGCCGAGCGCACCCGCCGGCTGGCGCGTTGTCTTTGCGACTCCCAGCAACCGCCCCTTTGCGGCGCTCGCACACGCCCTGGCTCCCGAACTGGTGGGCGACGCCGAAGCAGTGGCGCGGTTGATCGACTTCGAGCAGCCAGGCGTGGCAGTAGACGTCGTGTCGCGCTGGCGTCGCCGCCACGATCAGGCGCTGCTGGTTCTCGACCAGTTCGAGGAACTGTTCACACAGAGTCCGAGGGGTGTTCAAGAGCAGTTCGTGCAGTTGCTCGCGCAGCTCGCGCTTGACGCCGACGTGCACGTGCTGCTGTCCATGCGCGACGACTTCCTCTTTCAGTGCAACGGATTCGAGAGTCTGGCACCGGTCTTCTCGGAGCTAACCGCTATTGGTCCTCCAACCGGCGCCGCGCTCCGCCGGGCGTTGGTCCAGCCAGCTTTGAAATGCGGCTACCGCTTCGAGGACGAAGCGGTCGTCGAAGAAATGCTGGCACAGGTTGCCGGGGAGCGCGGTGCCCTCCCGCTGGTCGCCTTCGCGATGTCGAAACTCTGGGACGCCCGAGATCGCGAACGGGGCCTTCTTAGCCGAGCCGCCTATCAGCAGGTTGGTGGCGTCGGTGGGGCTCTGGCCCAACATGCTGAAGCCACGCTTGACAGCATCGGTCAGGAGCACCTGCCGGTCGTGCGCGAGTTGTTCCGGAATCTGGTGACCGCCCAGGAAACCCGCGCCACACTCGACCGCGACGAGCTGCTGTCGGTCTTTGAGGCCGGTACAAGCGCTGCGGACAACGTATCGCAGCAACAGAAAGCCACGAGAGTGCTCGATGCGCTCGTCGACGCGCGCCTCCTGACTTCGTACGAGCCGCCATCGATCGAGCCCGATGCCACCAGCCGCCGCCGCATCGAGATTGTTCACGAGTCGCTGCTGACGTCGTGGCCGCGCCTGGTGCGGTGGCAGACGCAGGATCAGGACGGCGCCCAGCTCCGCGATCAACTGCGGCAAGCCGCACGACTGTGGGAAGAGCGCGGGAAGCCGGAGGACTTGCTGTGGACCGGCACATCGTTCCGCGAGTACGAGCTCTGGCGCGAGCGCTATGCGGGCACGCTGTCCGCGAGCGAAGACACGTTCGCGCACGCCATGACCGCGCGCACGCTGCGCCGCAGGCGACAGCGTCGGATAGGCGTCGCCGCTCTGACTGCTGCTACGCTGGCCGTGGCGATCGCCATGGGCGTCCTGTGGCGGCAAAGCGAGGGCGCTCGCGCGGAAGCGGTGACGGCCGCGCGCCGCGCCGAGGCGCAGCAGCTCTTCACGCTGGGTCAGGCCGAGATCGACCAGAACCCCACCGCAACGGTTGCCTACGCGCTGGCGAGCCTCGAGCGGGACGACAGCCCCCACGCGCGGCGCCTCGCCCTGCGCGCGTTGTGGAAGGGCCCGCCTGCGTTCGTCCTGGTCCGGACTGACGAATCGTGGGGTGTGCAGCGCATGTCGTTCTCGAGCGACGGTGAGTGGCTGGCTGGAGTGAGCGGCAGAACCGGAACCATCCGCTTCTGGAGGAGTGACGGGTCGGCCGCGCGAGAGATTCCAGATACCGGCACCCGTGGCCGTTTCGCCTGGGGGGATTTTGCCCAGGACAGCCGGTCGTTCGTCGTCACAACCGCCGACTCGATCCGGATGTACTCGCTGCCTGACGTGAACGAGGTTCGGCGGATTGACGGAAGTTTCCGCTGGGGATTCGTGCGAGGCGCGGCTCTTGTCACCGGCGCGTTCGTCGAGCCGACGCCCGACGGACGGGCGAGGCGCCTGATCAGGTCCTATCCGCTGCCTGACGGATCGCCCGAAACCAGACTGGGCGTCTGGACGACCCCACCGGGTGCGGCTGGAGCGTTTGCGATCGATTCGAAGGGACAGTGGCTATTGGGGATCCACGGCGGTTCGCTCTTCGAGGTCCCTCTCGGCGGACTCGAACGTGCCCAGCCCCGACTCGTTGTTCGTGGCGACCAGGATCCGCTCGAAGGCTTCAGTCTCAGTCCCGATGACGCGCGGATCCATGCCTTGCACAGGTCAGGCGCGTTGCGGGAGTACGCGCGCACCACCGATGCAGATTCCTCGAGCCGCACGCTGGCCGTGGGTCTCGATCGACTGTTCGACTACCAGGTCAGCGCCGACGGGCGCTGGCTGGCGAGCGGCGGGAGGCAGGCGGTAGACGTCTGGAATATTGAGGGACCCGCGGCGAGTGAGGCGCTCGCCCTACGCTCGGGTGGGCGGCCGGCCAGCGTGGCCATCGATCCCAGCTGTTCCTGGTTGGCCGTGCAGGACAACAGGACGGTTTCACTCTGGCCACTGTCCAAGCGCCATCCCAGCGTCCTGCGAGGATTCCGGAAGGGGCCTTTCCACCTGTTGATCGATCCAGGCGGCCGGTGGATCGCAGCGGGAGGCGAGACCGCCTCCATCAAGATCTGGCCACTACAAGGGGAACGCGGCATCGAAGTGAAGACCCTCGATATTGGCGCCCTGCACTCCTCTCCCCTGCGCGTCTCGCCGCCTAGGGACCTGCTGATCGCCGGAACGTTTGCAGGGGTGCGGCTCATCCCGCTCGATGGCCGCCCGCCCGAGCGTCTCGCCGGCTTCAACGGCATGGTCGCGGGATTGGCCTTGGACCCGAGCGGCAACCTGCTCGCCGGCGGGGGAGGTGTCGAGGGCGAGCTGTCAGCTCCGGGTGAGGCGGTGGTCCGGGTCTGGAACCTCGACACCCGTGAAGTCACCGTCCTCGACGCCGGCGACGGACAGCCAATTCCTGGTCTCGACTTCATGCCCGATGGCCGGCTGCTTGCGGCCGGCCCCTCCGGCCTGCGCCTCTGGGATCTGCGCACCAGAACCTCGACGCTGCTGATGGAGGGCCGTGCCGTGCGCGCGATGCCGAGCGCTGACGGCCGCTACGTCCTCGTCTTCCGCGGCGAGATGCGTCCGGGCGGAGCGGTCGGAACGGCAGCCGTGTACGACATGCAGAACAAGCGGTCCTGGGAGCTCGCCTCGCACGGATCCGAAGTGACGGCCGTGGCCTGGGGCCCGTCGGAGCAGGTGATCACGGGAAGCCGCGACAGCATCGTGCGTGTGGGGAGGCTCACCGGAGAAGAACCCCATCTGCTGATGGGCCACGAAGGAACCGTCGTGGGTCTTCAGGTGGAACCCGGCGGTCGCTGGATTGCCTCCGGCGGCGACGACGGCACGGTGCGGATGTGGCCGATGCCCGAAGGGCAACCGTTTCACACGTTGCCGGGTGACGAACTGCTCAACCGTCTGCGCGCGGTCACCAACTATCGCGTGGTCGAGGATGCCGCAACACCGGGTGGCTATCGATTGGATTTCGAGCCGTTCAAGGGTTGGAAAAGGGAGCCGCCACGCTGGTAGTGGGGGCGAAGGATGCCATGAAGATCTGTCTCATCAAGATCGCCGCAGTTCAGTGTGCGTGTCTGGTCGGCCTTGCGATTCCGTCGTCGGCGCAGGTCCAGCGGGGTTCGATCTATGGCACCGTGCACGACGCCACGGGCGCAGTCCTGCCAGGCGTTATGGTGCAGCTGACGTCCGAGATCGGCGCGCCCCGCGAGGGGATCAGCGAGAGCCGCGGGGTCTATCGCTTTCCCGATCTCGATCCAGGTCCCTACACCTTGATGGCCGCGCTGCCGGGGTTCGCGCCGCTCGTGCGCCGGGACATCCTGGTGGGCGTCGGAACCAGCGTCGAGATCGGGATCGAGATGGTCCTCGAAGCCGTATCCGAAGAGGTTGTCGTCGAGGCGGCGACGCCGGTGCTGGACGTCAGACGGCAGGGCAACGTCACGAACTTCGACCAGGTGATGCTGAATGAAGTGCCGACCCCTCGCGATCCGTGGGCGTTGATGCAGCACCTCCCCGGCGTCACGATCGCCAGGCCCAACGTCGGAGGATCCGAGAGCACCAACCAGGCCCAGTTCAATGCTCGTGGCGACAACTCGGCAAACACGATGTGGAACATCGACGGCGTCACCATCACCGACATGGCCGCAGTGGGCGCCAGCACGACCTATTTCGACTTCAATGTCTTCGAGGAGGCGCAGTTCACGACCGGCGGTCTCGATTCTCGGCAGCAGACCGGCGGCCTCGCCATCAACCTGGTTTCGAAGCGCGGCGCGAACGCACTGCGCGCGTCGGGCCGCGCCTATTTCAGCAATGACGAACTGCAAGGCGAGAACGTCTCGAGCGAGCTGAAAGTGGCCGGATTTTTCGGCAATCGCATTCAACAGCTGGCCGAATACGGCGGCGACTTGAGCGGACCGCTGCGAACGGATCGCCTTTGGTTCTGGGCCGGGATGTCGAGGACCGACGTTCGTCAGGTGGCGGCCAACGGCTTTCCGGACAACGGCTCCGTCAATACCACCGCAGCGAGGGGCGACGCGCAGGCGGGTGGAGCCACGCGATTCTCGTTTCTCTACCATCGCGCTGAAAAGCTGAAGGAGGGCCGGAACGCCGCACCGAACCGGCCGCCCGAGACGACGTGGAACCAGGACGGCCCCACCTACATCTACAAGGCAGAAGCTTCGCGCGTGTTCGAGCCGGCGTTGTTCCTCTCCGCCAAGTTCGCGTATGTGGACCTCGGCTTCGGCCTCATACCGGAGAGTGGACTCGGGAGCCAGGCGTATCAGGACGCCTCAACAGGCGTGTGGCATGGCGGCTTCAGCTACAGCCGATTCGATCGCTCACAGTCCCAGACCCAGATTGACGGCAACTGGTCACGCGCAGGTCACGAGGTGAAGTTCGGGCTCCATTACCGCCAGACGACTTCGAATGACACAGGTGGTTGGCCGGGCGATGGGACCTACACCCTCATCAATGCAGAACGATTGGGGCTTCCTACCGGGGTCGGGTTTGCCTACCTCACGCGGCCGAGCGCTGCCGCGAGTGCCACCGACGCATGGAGCGTGTACGTCGGCGACGTGCTGGCGCTCGATCGGTGGACGTTCGATGCCGGGGTTCGCGTCGATTGGCAGCGGACACGCAACAATCCCTCGCAGGCCCCTGCCAACGGCCTCGCACCGTCGATTCTGCCCGCGCTCGAGTATCCCGGCGGCCCCTACCGTACGTGGACCGATCTCTCGCCACGTCTGGGCGCGACCTTCCGACTCACCGACAGGACCATCGCCCGCGCCAGTTATGCACGATATGCAAACCAACTCGGGTCGAACTTCGCGATATTCGACAACGCGGCGCAGGCAGGCGAAATCGAGTATCGCTTCCAGGACGTCAACGGCGATCGCCTGGCGCAGGCGTCTGAGCTGCTCGGTCCCACGGGCGTTGTGAGGGGCGTGAACCCGGCCGACCCGGCGGCGCCGTACGCGCCAAACCGTGTAGACCCGGATTTCAGTTCGCCATCCACGCACGTGTTCGTTGGCGGCCTGGAACGGGAGGTGATGCCAAATTTCTCGCTCGGTGTGAACGTGGGGCGCAGCGAAGCCGTCAACACCATCTGGTCGTCGTTCATCGGCCTCACCCGTGAGGACTTCGTCGAGTACCGTCCGACCCTCGCCAGCGGCCTGTCGCTGACCACGCCGGTCTATCGACTGGGCCTGGCGTCACGCTGCCACCCGGCAATGGCCGCGAGCTTTCCAATCGGGAGGGGTACGAGCGGCGGTACTGGAACATCGATGTCCTCGCAACCAAGCGTCTGGCAGACCGCTGGATGTTCCGCGGGTTCGTGACCCGGCAGCAGCAGCGCGAGTACTTTGAAGACCCGGCGCAGTCCATCCAGGACCCGACGCCGAGACTTGACGGGGTCAACCTGTCCAGCGGTCTCATCGACGGCGGGATCGCCGTGAACCCGAACCAGGAATTCATCATTCATTCCACGTGGAGCTACAGCCTGGCGGGGTTGTACCAGTTGCCGTGGGAAGTGAGCGTGTCCGGGACGCTGTACGGCCGGCAGGGCAACCCGACGGCCGAGGTGCTCACGGTGAACCGCCCGGACGGTCTGGGTCAGACGCGGGTCTTGATCGATCGGGACCTGGATGCCAAGCGATTCCCAAGCGTGCACCTGCTGGATCTGCGGCTTCAGAAGCGGCTTGCGCTGGGCCGAGTCCGTGCGACGCTTGATTTCGACGTGTTCAACGCGTTGAATACCGACAGCACGCTGCGTCAGTTCGGCGACGCCGTCACGACGACGTTCGGCAATCCGTTGGAGATCGTGGCGCCCCGCCTTGTGCGGCTGGGGCTGCAACTTCAGTTCTGAAAATCAGACCGGCCGGCCTGACTCCAGCGACCTAGACATCTTCTAAGGCCATCAGTTTGACAATTGAAGCAAGTTCCTCCAGGCCTTAGAAGATGTCTCGCCCCGCGGAGACCACCCCACCGCGCAGAGTCCGCGCGGCGGGGACCCCGGAGCGGGGCAAAACAACATAGCCCTAGCGAAGCGGAGCGGAGCCGACCCATCTCTTCTCGGCGGTTTGAGGCGGAGCTTCGCTAGCAGCCGGCGTGCTCACAAGAGCCAGTCGAGAATGGCGTTCTGCACCGGACTCACGATCGTGTACAGCATCCCGGTGAGCATCAACGCGTACAAAAGCAGAAACCCCCACGGGCGGAGTTGGTCGATCACACGCGCGGCCGCTTCGGGCACGAGGCCCATCAGCACGTTGCCGCCATCCAGCGGCGGGATCGGAATCATGTTGAACACCGCCAGTAGCACGTTGATCACCACGAACCGGACCAGCACTACCGCGGGACCCGCGACGCCGAGCGGTTCGGCCCGATCGTAGACGCCGTTCAGGAGCACCGCGCCAGCGACGGCGAGCAGGAGGTTGCTGACCGGACCCGCCAGCGCGACGATCGCGAAATCACGTCGCGGGTGATGCAGATTGCGCATGTCGACCGGCACCGGATTGGCCCAGCCAATCAGCGGCAGCCCCGAGAACATCGCGACCAGCGGGAAGACGATCGTGCCAATCATGTCGATGTGAACGATCGGATTGAGCGACAGGCGGCCGAGCTGACGAGCCGTCGGATCACCGAGCTTGTTGGCGGTCCACGCGTGGGCTGCCTCGTGAAAGGTCAGCGACCCAATGAGGATGGTGAAGGCGATGAGAACGTCTACGAGGTCGACGCCGGCCAGACGCTAAGGGTAGAACAAGTGCGATAGGTGCGACAAGTGCGACGGGTGCCGGGGTGCGGTGCGGCGGGTGCGACAGGTGCGACGGTGCTGAGGTGCGGTGCGGCACCGCACCCCTCGCACCACAGAACCTATCGCACCCCAGCACCCGCGAAGTGGTTGATGATCGCGCTGGCGCCCTTCGCGCCCACGACGCGCGTCAACTCCTCCCGAGTGGCGCGGCGAACCCCGGCAAGACTTCCGAACTGCGTCAGCAACGCTTTGCGGCGACGCGGGCCAATACCAGGCACCGCGTCCAACTCGGAGCGCAGGTCTCGCCTGGCGCGCGATGCGCGATGAAAGGTCACGGCAAAGCGGTGGGCTTCGTCGCGGATGCGTTGAAGCAATCGGAGCGCGGCGCCATGCGGATCCATCGCGAGGGGCTGATCGCTGTCGCGGACGAACACGAGCTCGTCGCGCTTCGCCAACCCAATCGCGATCAGATTCGACAGTCCGATCTCCTCGAGCGCTTCGTAGGCCGCGTTCAGTTGTCCCTTGCCGCCATCGATCACGACGAGGTCTGGAAAGGGTCCGCCCTGATCGAGCACCTTGCGGTAGCGCCGGCCGACGACCTGTTTCATCGCCGCAAAGTCATCGAGAAAGCGGGGCGACGGCGTCTCGGGGACTGTCCCTGTCTGCGAGTGTCTTCGGGGGACAGGCCCCGTCTCCGAGTGTCTCGCCGCGCCGGCAGGATCTGCCAGCCGGATGCGAAATTTGCGGTAGTCGCTCTTCTTCATCCGGCCGTCCTCGCAGACGACCATCGACGCCACCGTCTCGCTGCCCTGGATGGTCGAGATGTCGAAGCATTCGATGCGCCGCGGCAGGGCCGGTAACTTCAGGATCACGCGCAGCAATTCCAGCGCATCGTAGTGCGCGGTCGCTTCGGTGTCGAAGCGCGATCGATACGCCAGCGCCGCATTCCGTTGGGCCAGCGCCACCATGTCCTTCTTGTCGCCACGCTGTGGCACGACAATCCGCACGCGCCGATCCGCTCGGCTCGACAGCCACTCCTCCAACACGTCGCCGTCGGTCGGCTTGATCGCGACGTGAATCTCGGGTGGTGGCACGTTGTCGGTGTAGAGCTGCTGCAGGGTGACTTCGAGGAAGTCGGCCTCCGAGACTTGGCTCGCGGCGTTGGCCTCCAGGCCGGGCGATGGCGCGTCACCGACATCGCGTACTGGCGCGTGCGCGAGACCGAACGCTTCGCCGGCGTCCGTCCGCAGCTCGAACCGCTCGATGACCCGCCCTCCGCGAAACACGAACACCTGAACGACCGCACCACGCGGGCCAATCCTCAAGCCGATGACGTCGCGATCGTTGAAGCCGGCCGTCGCCATCTTCTGCTGCCGCTCTTTGACCGACTCCACGGTCCGAATGGCGTCGCGCAGTTGTGCCGCCTCCTCGTAGCGTTGATCCGCCGCGGCCCGATCCATGCGAACGCGCAACTGGCTCGCGAGCTCGTCGTTGCGCCCTTCCAGGAACATCCGCGTGTCGGCCGCCGCGACCCCGTACCGCTCCTCGGTGCAAATGGTGGCGACACACGGCGCAAGACAGCGACCAATGTCGTACTCGAGGCACGGGCGCGGCCGCAGCCCGGTAATGATCTCGTTGCAGGATCGAAGGCCGAACAGCTTGTGCGTCAGCCCCATGGTCCGTCGCGCGAACTTCGCGGGCAGGAAGGGGCCGGCGTAGAAATCGCCGTTCGTTCCCACATGCCGGGCCACCAGCACGCGCGGAAACCGCTCGGTCGTCGTCAGCTGGAGATAGGGGTAGTTCTTGTCGTCGCGCAGCAGGATGTTGTACTTGGGGAACCGCTGCTTGATCAGATTGTTCTCGAGCGCCAGGGCCTCGACCACCGAGTCGGTGACGATGACTTCGAGGCTGACGGCTTCGTCGAGGAGCGCATCGTGACGAGGACTCGTGCCGTAGGCCCCCAGGTAACTGCGGACGCGGTCGCGCAGCGACCGTGCCTTGCCAACGTAAATCGTCTGGCCGGCCGCGTTGGCGTACAGATAGACGCCGGGCTGATGCGGCAGCCGCGCCATCTGGTCCTTGAGATCGTGAATCGCCATTGATACGCTATCAGGCCATCAACGCACCTGCCACGCGCCCAACGGCAGATCATGCCACTCGACGACGCGATCGAGAGTTGGCCTGGTGCCGGATCCCGGCTTCCTTTAGGTGCGGCCGATGAGTCGGGCGGCCGCGCACGAGGGACGTCTTTCCCTAGTGTAAACGATGACATTCACTGGCGCGATCGGCGCCATCTGTATGTTGCCCCTGCGCGCGATCATCGCCGCGAGCGTCGCGCTCGGGATCCATCCGAACGTGCTGACGCTCATCGGCGTCCTGATCAACGTGATCGCGGCGTGGGCCCTGGCCGTCGATCGGTTCGTGCTCGCCGGCGTCATCATGATCGTCGCGAACATCTTCGACTTCATCGACGGCAAGGTCGCTCACATCACCGGCAAACAGTCGCCGTTTGGCGCCTTCTGGGATTCCACGCTCGATCGGTTCTCCGATCTCGCCCTCTTCACCGGGCTGATCTGGCTCTACTCGACGTTGGGCCGCGAAGGTTACGTCCTCGTCGCGACCATGACGCTGATCTTCTCGATCATGACGAGCTATGCGCGCGCCCGGGCCGAATCGTTGATCGAGAAGTGCAAGGTCGGGTTCATGGAGCGGCCGGAGCGGATCGTCCTTTTCATGGTCGGCGCGTTTACCGATCGCATGGCGTCCGTCCTGTGGGTGATCCTCGCCTTGTCGATCGTGACCGTGGCCAATCGGATTTACTACACGTATCTCGTCCTCAACTCGAAACCGATGCCATCGACACGCGGCGTGACGGGGCTGTTCTGGAAGGCTTTTTTTTGGCGAGATGAGCGAGCGACGCTGGCCTACGACGCCTGGGTGATTACGATTCTGGCGTTCGTGTGGCTGACGCCGCCCGACTGGCTGCGGGATCCCACGGCTATGGGGATGGGATTGCTCGGGTTCTTCGGCGTGGGCCGCTGAACCCCTACTTTTGCTGTGAGAAAAACCGTTCTGGCGATGAGTGGCGAAAGTTTCGGTCAATCGCCCCAGACAGCCTTCGTTGCCATGCTCAGGATGCCTTTCGTTTTTTTGCGACTTTCTTTGGCGTCTTTTCGGCCGTCGCCTCCTCGACTTTAGCCGTCTTCTTTTTGCCAGCGCTCACCTGGTCCAGGCTTCGGCGAAGGGCTTCCATCAAGTCGACCACCTTCGGCGGGGCCTCCTCAGCCGGCGCGACAAACTCTTCGCCCGAGACCTTCGCCTCGATGATTTGCTTGAGCCCTTCCTGGTACTCATCCTTGTAGTCGGTGAGGTTGAGTTCGCCCGCAAAGCTCTCGATGACCTGCTTGGCCAGCTTCATTTCAGCCGGGTTCACCTTGCCCCGCACTTCCCGGAGCTCGTCAATCTGATCGATCGTGCGGATCTCCGCGGCATGGTGCAGCGTGTACATCACCAGCCCCTGTTTGTGGGGCTTGACCGCGACGAGTGACTCACGCCCGTGAATGGCGACTTTGCCAACGCCGACCTTTCCTTCCATGCCGTCTCGCATGACGGCATAGGCATCGGTTGCCATCGCGCCGTCGGGCACGAGGTAATAGGCCTTGTCGACATACATGGGATCGATCTCGTCGTCACCCGCGAACTGCACCAGGTTGATGACTTTGGTCGACTCGGTCCGCACCTTGGCGATGTCCTCGTCGCTCAGGACAACCCAGCGCCCCTTTTCGAACTCGTAGCCCTTGACCACTTCGGCTGACGTCACTTCACAATCGCACTTCGGGCACCACTTCTTCTGGTTGATGCGGGTCTGACACGTGACGTGCAGCTGATTGAACGAAATCGTGGCGCTGGCCTCCGTGGCCGGATAGACCTTGACCGGAATGTTGACGAGACTGACCTTGAGATAGCCTTTCCAGGTCGGACGAGGCGGCATGGCTGGGTCTCCTACGGGTTAAGAATGTCAACTGACAACTGAAGCTACACGCTGTCTCTCGCGTCCCGCGCGCCGAGATGAAGCCCTGGCCCCTCGTCGATCTCGATCGCGTGACTGCGAATCTGGTCGCGCAGGACCCGCCGGACTTCCGCGATGTAGCGAGTGGGGACCTCGAGGGCGCGGGCGACGGCCTTGAGACGCGAGATCACCACCAGGGTGGCCGGGGCGTCTTCCTTCCATTTGATGCCACCCACCTGGTCGTAGCGCATGAAGCCGTTGTCGGTCCAGATGCCCTCGGCGTACAGCCCGCGCGTGATGCGTGTCGAGAGCGGCAGCATGTAGCCGAAGTAGACGAACATCATCAGCTCGCCAAACGCGCTCTCCCCAAACATCCGGAACCACTGGGATAGGGTGCTCGATTGACGGAGCGCGAGATAGCCCTTGAAGAGGATCAGCAGGCCCAGCATCATGCCGATGCCAAGGCTGAGGCCATAGTGCGGCGGTTTCTTGCCAGCCCACGTGATCACGCTTCCGACCCGTCGCCGCCGCCACCGGACGAGCTCCACTCCCATGCGGATGTTGGCGATCAGGAACCCGACACCGAGCGCCAGCAGAATCTGCGGGAGCAGGGTGACCAGTGTCATGTGCTCTTCGCGCTCGACGCGCTTGCGGCCGTTGGTGACGACAACGTCGGATCGAAGCAGTGCCGACACCGCGCTTCGTACGTGCCGGTGGCACCGAGCAAGACCCGATCGGTGCTTTGCACCAACCGCTGGGTATGATTGGCCGGATTGCCGCACACCATGCAAATCGCACGCGTCTTGGTGATGTATTCCGCAATCGCCAACAGTTGCGGCATGGGTTCGAACGGTTTGCCGAGGTAGTCCTGATCGAGGCCAGCTACGATCACACGGACCCCGTGCGAAGCCAGTTCCGAGCAGACGGCGGGCAACTCCGTGTCGAAGAACTGGCCTTCGTCGATGCCCACCACTTCGGTTTCCGGTCGGACTTTCGCGAGCAAGTCGGCGGAATCGCGCGCCTGCTCCGATGGGATCCGAAGCTCGCCGTGCGACACGATGTGGTCGGCCGCATATCGGGTGTCAACGGCGGGCTTGAAGATCTGTACGCGCTGGCGCGCGATCTGCGCGCGGCGGAGGCGACGGATCAGCTCCTCGCTCTTCCCGCTGAACATGCTGCCAACGATCACTTCAATCCACCCCGCCTGAGGGGTGCGGAGAACGTCCATGTAAGGATTATAGGATCCGCCGCCTGTTCCAGGGTTCCACGGTTCCACGGTTCCAGGGTTCCAGGATGCGCGCCCTCCGAACTTTGGAACCTTAGAACCTTGGAACTTTGGAACCTTGGAACTGCCTCAAGCGGACCAGAGGCGGGCGTTGTAGAAACGAGCGAAGGCGGCGATCACAGCCAGACGAAACGCATCGCGCCGACCGATGAGATCGAGCGTAAGGACACCCCACGCCCCGCGCGTGCCTCGCACCTGGGACGCAGCCAGCTCATCGATCACGTCGCCAAGCTCCTCTCCGGCCGCCACCCGATCGGACACAGTCGCTGGTACAACGATCGCGGGCCCGAGCCGTAGCCCCACCGGCGCCCGTCGTAGACGGCAGCCCAACTTTGGAGGCTCCAACTTCGTTCGCCGACCGGCGCCGGCGCCATGCCGCCTTCGAGTCCGACTGCGAAGGTCGCGCCGCGCGGCTCGCGCACCCGTTCGAACAGTGCCGCCGCTCGACCCCGCGCGCCATCGAGGATTTCGGCCACGCTCATGGGCATGCGTGGAGCAATCGCGGTCACATCGTGGACCTGGATGTCGGCGTCGGCAAACGACCGATCCACGCGCGCGAGTATGTCGAGCGCGTCGCGGACGCCTTCGACCTTTGCGGGCCGGGTCGAGCCGATGAGGATGGTCACAGCAGAGCCCGGCCGACCGGGGCCAGCCTTCAGGCCCTCGCCAAGTACTCCCCGGTCTCGGTATTGACGCGAATCAAGTCGCCCTCATCGACAAACGGCGGAACTTGAACGACCACACCGGTCTCGAGCGTGGCTGGCTTCATCTGGTTCGTGGCCGTGGCGCCCTTGATGGCCGGCACGGTCTCGATCACCTTGAGGTCGACGGTTTGTGGCAATTCGATACCCACCGCCTCCAGGCCGTAGAACTCGACCCGAATGGTCATCTCGTTCTTGAGAAAACCGACCGACTCACCCAGCGTCTCCGCCGTCATGTGGATCTGCTCGTAGGACTCGGTGTCCATGAAGTGATAGCCGTCACCATCGCTGTAGAGGAACTGCATCTCTTTCTCCTCCAGCGTGGCGCGTTCGACGACGTCTTCCGACCGAAGCTTTTGCTCGGACATGGTCTGGGTCCGGAGGTTCCGACCCTTGACCCGTACGAACCCGCGCAGGTTGCCGGGTGTCACGTGCATCAAGTCGTGGATTCGAAAGAGCTCGCCGTCGAGCTTGATGATCATTCCCTTGCGCAGTCGTGTCGCCAGAAGCGTATCGGCCATGAGGATTCTTCCGTCGATGCTAAAACCTTTCAATGGTAGCACGGGGGCTCGGGTGCGACAGGTGCGACGGGTGCTGGGGTGCGACAGGTGCGGTGCCGTGCTCAGGTTCACTGGTGCGCGGGGCGCCTGAGCACGCCCGGCAGCGCGCACCGCACCCCAGCACCCGCCGCACCCGTCGCACCTGTCGCACCTGTCGCGCCCCCCGTGCTACGATGCCTGTCGTGGCTTTTGCACGTTGGGATCCGCTCCGCGACCTGCTGGCGATTCAACATCGCCTCGAACGCATCGCAGCGTCCGGTCCTCAGGGCTGGGCACCTGCGGTCGATTTGTGTGAGACGGCCGACGCGTTCATCGTGACCGCGGAGCTGCCGGGTATCGCGCGCGATCAGGTGCGCATCGAGGTCCAGGATGGTCGGATAACGCTCCAGGGCCGTCGCGACGCGCGCGTGCCGTGCGAGCAATACCATCAAGTCGAACGCGGACACGGCGAGTTCTCGCGCAGCTTCGCGCTCCCGCAAGGCGTCGAGACCGACCACATCAGCGCGGACCTCCGTGACGGCGTCCTGACCGTGGTCGTGCCCAAGGCTCCCGAGCGCGGACCGCGTCGCGTGGACGTTTTGTAGTCCGGCGCCGTATCTCGCGGCTCCGACCGGCCGGCGAATCGAAATGGTCAAGCGTCTTTCATTAGCTCTGGTCTTTCTCGCAGCCGGCTTGCTCGTCGGCATCATCCTGACAGGTCGACTCCGAAGCGAATCGGATGCGGTCGCTCAGCCGCCTTCCAACGACGCCGAGGCTGCGCAGCGCACGCCCCCCGCGGGGGTCACCGCCGCGCCGGGGCCCGACTTCACGCGCGTCGCCGAACAAACCGTTCGCGCCGTCGCCAACATCTCATCGATTCAAGTCGTTCGCCAGCGGACGTCACCCTTCTTCACCGATCCGTTCTTCCAGCAGTTTTTTGGTGATCCCGAAGGCATGTTCGGCTCTCGCGACCGATATGCGTCGAGCCTCGGGTCCGGGGTCGTCGTGTCGGCGGACGGCTATGTCGTGACCAACTTTCATGTGCTCGGTCAAGGCAAGATCGAGAAAGTCACGGTCTCGCTGGCCGACAAACGCGAGCTGCCGGCGACGATTGTCGGGGTCGACAGCTGGACGGATCTGGCGCTGCTCAAGGTCGATGCGACCAGCCTTCCCGTCATCCCGTGGGGCGACTCGTCGCGGCTGAAGGTGGCGGAATGGGTGATGGCCATCGGCAACCCGTACCAGTTGAGCCAATCCGTGTCGCTGGGGATTGTCAGCGCCCTTGGCCGCAGCAACGTGGGGATCTCGACCTACGAGGACTTCATTCAAACCGACGCGGCGATCAATCCGGGCAACTCGGGCGGTGCGCTCGTCAGCGCCCGCGGCGAGCTGGTCGGAATCAATACCGCGATCTTCACGCAAAGCGGCGGCTATCAGGGCATCGGGTTTGCCGTTCCCAGCAACCTCGCGCGCCATATCGTCGACGACTTGAAGACCTACGGCGAGGTCCGTCGCGGCTCGATTGGGTACATCGAGGTCGCCCCGTTGACGACGCACATCGCGGAACGGCTGGGCGCGCCTTCCGTCGACGGCGTGGTCGTCACGGCGCTTGGTCGCGGGGCTGCTGCCACGGCTGGGATCGAGCAGTACGACATCATCCTTTCGGTCAATGGTCAGCCAATTACCGACACGGCGACGCTCCTGAAGCTCGTCTCGGACGCTCCCATCGGGAGCATGGCCGTCATCGACGTGCTGAGAGATGGACGTCGGCAGACGTTCAAGATCCCCGTGCAGCGCCAGGGCCAACGCACCCCCAGACGTGCAGGCTAGCCCTCCGGCGATCGCGCTGCCCGCCGACGCTCTCAACATCACGCTCGCTTTGGCGATCGCGGCGTCGGTCGCGGCCTTCGTCGCGCTCGCCGTCGGTCGCCTCGCCCGTCGAGGACTGACGGCGGTTGGACGCGAGCCCGCGATCGCTGATCCGCTGGCGCGACGAACGCTTCGCATCGTCCGTTCGGTAACGTTCTTGCTCGTCTTCGCGCTCTTCCTGTTTCCGACACTCGAGTTCCTGGGCGTCGATCTGCGTGTCGGGCTGCAGTCCGAGGACCTTGGACAGTGGGCCCTCACGACCGGCATTCGAATCCTCGCCATCCTGCTTCTGACATTCGCTGTCGTTCGCACACTATCCGCCGTCATCGAGCGCGCCGAGCGCGAGATGACCGTCGGCACGGGGCTCGATGCGCTCGAGCGGCGGAAGCGCGCACAGACCGTCGCGGGAATCGCCCGTCGAGGATTGTCCATCGTGATCTGGACGACGGCGGGGCTGATCATCCTGCGCGAGCTTGATGTCGATATCACGCCGGTACTGACCGGCGCCGGGATCGTGGGCCTCGCCGTAGGCTTTGGCGCGCAGACGCTGGTCCGCGATGTCATCACGGGCTTTTTCCTCATCATCGAGGATCAAGTCCGCGTGGGTGACGTCGCGATGGTCAACGGTACCGAAGGGCTCGTCGAGCAGATCAACCTCCGAACCATCGTCTTGCGCGACGCCGAGGGGGTCGTACATGTCTTTCCCAACGGGGAGATCAAGACCTTGGCGAACCGGACGAAGGACTTCTCCTATTACGTCATCGACCTGGGCGTCGAGTACGAAGCCGACACCGACCGCATCGTGGCTCTGGTTCGGCAGATTGGTGATGAACTGATGGCCGATCCGGCATTTGCACCATCGATTCTGGAGCCGGTCGAGGTGATTGGCGTGGACGACTTCAAGGATTCGTCCGTCACGCTCAAGTTCCGGATCAAGACCGTACCCCTCAAGCAGTGGGAGGTCGGCCGCGAGCTTCGGCGGCGGATCAAGATCGCCTTCGACCGCACGGGCATCCGCATCCCGTCGCCGCGCTTGGACATCACCATCGTGCGCGACCAATCGGCTACGGAGGCCTCACCCACCCGCGTACCCTCATCGCCATGACCGAGGACGAGTTCAGGAAGGTCGGCTACCAGATCGTCGATTTCATCGCGGACTATCGTGCCCGTGTCGCCGATCGTCCAGTGATGGCGCAGGGCGGGCCGGGCGCTGTCAGGGCTCAATTACCGTCCGCTCCGCCAACGTCACCGGAGTCGTTTGACGAGATCCTGCGCGACCTCGACCGCGTGATCCTGCCGGGACTCACGCACTGGCAACACCCGCAGTTCTTCGGTTACTTCCCTTGTAATGGGACGCTGTCGAGCGTGCTCGGCGATTACGTCAGCAGCGGTCTCGGCGTGCTCGGCCTCGCCTGGCAATCAAGCCCGGCGTTGACCGAGCTGGAAGAGGTCGTCACGGACTGGCTGCGCCAGATGCTTGGCCTGCCCTCTGGATTCCAGGGCGTGATTCAGGACACCGCATCAACCAGCACGCTCGTTGCGCTGCTGTGTGCGCGCGAGAGGTCAACCGGCTACGGCGCGAGCCGCGGTGGTCTCCAGGGCGAGCGCACACCACTCACCGTCTACGCATCTGGTCATAGCCATAGCTCAGTCGAGAAAGCGGCGCTCCTCGCCGGCTTCGGACGCGACAACATTCGTGCTGTCGATCACGACGCGTCCTACGCCATGCGTGCTGAGGCATTGGACGCGGCAGTCGCCGCCGATCTCGTCGCCGGACGCCGGCCGTGTGCCGTGGTCGCAACGACGGGCACGACGACTACGACGGCCATCGATCCGCTCGCGGCCATCGCGCGCGTCGTGGCGAAACACCGTCTGTGGTTCCACGTCGATGCCGCAATGGCAGGCTCGGCGATGGTGCTCCCCGAGTGTCGCGACCTGTGGAGCGGGGTTGAGCACGCGGATTCCATCGTGGTGAATCCGCACAAGTGGCTGGGGGCGGCGTTCGACTGCACTGTCTACTTCGTGCGCGATTCAGAGCATCTGGTGCGGGTGATGTCGACGAACCCGAGCTACCTCCAATCCGCCGCTGACGGACAAGTGAGGAACTACCGCGATTGGGGCTTGCCGCTCGGGAGACGGTTCCGGGCCCTCAAGCTGTGGTTCCTCATCCGCGAGCAGGGGATCTCGGGCCTGCAGGCGCGCTTGCGGCGCGACATGGCGAACGCTCGGTGGTTGTGCGCGCAGGTAGATGCCGAGCCCGAATGGCGAGTGCTGGCGCCAGTGACGCTGCAAACCCTCTGCATCCGGCACGAGCCGAAGGGAGTCACGGGCGAGGCCCTCGACCGTCACACCTTGACCTGGGCGGATAGCATCAATCGCTCCGGACGCGCCTACCTGACGCCAGCCATCCTCGATGATCGTTGGATGGTCCGGGTTTCCATCGGCGCGGAGCAGACCGAGCGCAGCCACGTTGAAGCGCTATGGGAATCGCTCCGTAAAGCCGTACGGAGCGGCGGGTCTTTAGACCCGCCGTCAGCGTAACCGCCGTCAGCGTACCCGCCGTCAACGCAACTGCGTCAACGCGCCGATACGCGCCATCAGCGCCGTGTTCGGATCGAGGACCACGGCTTTCGGCAGCGTTTTTACCGCAAACACGAAATGGTTCTCCCGTGTCTCGAACGCCACCCGTTCGACGCGAGTTGCGCCGTCGTCGTCTACGATTCCGATCTCGACGTTGAGTCGGAACGGGTCGACCTGCTGGGTTTGCCGTAACGTCACCTCCAACTGTTGACGGCCTGGTACGAACCGCCAACGTCCTTCGACGAAAGGCACCCCACTGCGGGTGAGCCACTGGGTGAAAAACCAGCGCAGGTCCTTGCCACTCACCTGCTCCATCACCTGGCGAAGATCGTCGGTCGACGCGTTCTGGTCGCGATAACGCCTGTAATAGTCGCGAATTCCGGCCCAGAAGCGATCGGTCCCGATCTCCTGCCGCAACATGTGGAGCACCCAGCCGCCCTTCTGATACACGAGCTGATTGAGCACGCCTTTCATATCCGAGAGATTGCGGTGAATGATTGGCGTGTTGGGAAGCTTGTCCTCGACTTCGAGGACGCGTTCGCGTGACCCGGCCAAGTCGCGGGCAAACGCATCGCGTCCTTCGACGTGCTCGGTATACAAATGGGCGAAGTAGGTTGCAAATCCCTCGCTCAACCACACGTCGTCCCAATCCCGTTCCGTGACTGCGTTGCCAAACCACTGATGAGCGATCTCGTGGACGACGGGCGCACGTCCGGAGGTGACGCCCTTGTCGCCGTAGAAGATCGCGGTCGCGTTCTCCATGCCGCCGCCGATGCCCGAGGCCTGAACGTTGGCCAGCTTTTCGTATGAATACGGACCGACGTGCTCGTCGAAGAACTCCAGTGCGACCCGGGAGGTCTCCTCGAACAGCGCCCGTCCCTGAACGCGATCCTGCGGGAACACCCACGTCTGCAGCGGGATGCCGCGGACCATCGCCACGTGGTGCACGTCAAAGCGCGCCACGCCGAGCGCAAACAGCCACGAGGCGATCGGAACCGACTGATGCCAATGGGTGCGGCGGCGGCCATTCGGCAAATCGATCTCTTCCACGAGGCGGCCATTCGACACGACCTGGAACTGCGCCGGTGCGACAACGATCATCTCGCCAGTCGCTTTGTCGTACGGATGATCGATCAGCGGTAGCCAGTGGCGCGCGCGATCGGGCCAGTTGTCGCTGAAGATCGCGGGATCGCCGTGCACCGTTTCGAGCGCGCGCAATCCATCCGCCGGCGTTCCTGCGTACTTGATCGTGTAGGTCAACTCGTCGCCAACCTTGGCGTCGGCCGAAACCGCGAGCTTCAGGCGATTCGTCTCGTGCGAGTAGGCCACGGGGTGTCCAGCCGTGGTCACAGCCGCGACGCTCATCCCGCGATCTTCCGTCTTCGCGATCAAGTCGAGGGCAAACTCACGGGTGTAGGCATTCAACTTGAGCGTGATGTCCGCTTCGGCCTCGATTCGTGCCGTTTCGTCTGCCAGCGTGAGCTGAAAGCGATAGTGGATGGCATCGACAGCCGGCTGTCGAGGATAGGTATCGCCGAGCAGGGTGAGCTGGGCACCAACCGCGACTAGGCTGACAGTGATGGCCGCACGCATGGCGAGAGTCTAGTGCCCCGGCCCAGAGATTCGTGGCATAAGTCGCGGAACTGCGACGCCCGCGACTTATCTCTGGGCCTGGATACTAGCAGCCGAGCTGACGTCCCAAGACAGGTACCGCAGACCCCTCGACCTGCGCCGTTTACAGGCGTATCCTTCACCGAATCGTTGCATTTGCCGGCTGGCCGGCCTCTCCCGTGGAAGCGGACCAACGGCTTTTAAGGAGGGTTCCGAATGCGCGCCTCACGACTCGCCTCGTGTGTCGTAGCCATCGTTCTCGCCCTGCCTCTCGCGGCCTCTGCGCAGGTCAGCGGCAGCATCAATGGCACCGTCGTTGACAACACCAACTCCGTCCTGCCAGGCGTAACCGTCAGCGCCACAAGCCCCGCGTTAATGGGCACGCAGACTGCAGTCACCAATGCGGAAGGTGTCTACCGATTCCCGACACTTCCTCCGGGCATCTACAAACTCACGTACGAGCTTTCCGGATTCGCCACCGTGGTCCGCGAGGGCATCCAAGTTCAAGTCGGATTCACGGCCGGCGTCCCAGCGCAGATGCAGGTCGCGGGCCTGGAGGAGACCGTGACCGTGAGCGGCGCATCGCCGGTCGTGGATGTGCAGAACACCAACATCCAAAACAACTTCACGGCCGAAACGCTCAAGGAGATCCCGACCGCGCGCGACATCTGGTCGGTCATCGGCCTGAGCCCAGGCGTGACTGTCGAACGATTCGATGTCGGCGGCTCGCGCGCCGGAACGCAAACCGACTACCAGGTCTACGGTCTGTCCGGCCAGGTTCGCGTCATGGCGGATGGCGCCAACCTGACAGAGAACACCGGCGCCGCGCCGTACTTCGACTTTGGCGCTTTCGAGGAGGTGCAGCTTGGCACGAGCTCGAACGATGCCTCGATGCCAACACCTGGCCTGATGATCAGCACTGTGATCAAGTCGGGTGGCAATCAACTCAAAGGGGACGTGTACGTCGACTATGAGCATGAGAACCTCCAGGCACGGAACGTTACTGACGAACTTCGTCGGGTCGGAGTCGGCGAAGGCAGCCGCATTACCAAGTATTGGGATCCCAACATCACCGTGGGCGGTCCCTTCAAACGGGACAAGTTCTGGTACTTCTTCTCGTTTCGTGCCCAGCGGATTGGCACAACGGTGACGGGATTCCCCGTCGAAGACCCGGGCAACTTTGAATTCGTGACGAGGCTGACGGGCCTTACCAACAAGTTCACCTATCAGCTGAATCAGAACAACAAGGTGTCGCAGTGGACGCAGTTCCGCCGCAAGGAGCAGCCACACCGCGATGCCGGCACCAGCCGTTATCTCGATGCCGTCTTCAAGCAAGACAGCATCTCGCCGTACGGTGGCGTCGACTGGCACAGCGTGATATCCCCAACCTTCTTCTTCAATGCGCGCTTTGGAACCTGGGGCTACAACTGGGCCAACTTCGCCTACGGCGGCGACCTTACGCTCAACGACAACTTCGTGAATCGGCGGATTGAACGCGTGACCCAAATTCAGCAAGGCAGCGCGATCTCGGACCGCAATTATCGTCGTCGGTGGCAAGGCGACTTCGCCGGCACACTGTTCCGCGACGATTGGATCGGCGGCGACCACACGATCAAGGTTGGATACACCGGTGAATGGGAGGTCCAGAAGGACATCAACGACGGCTATCTCGATGAAGTTCGCCTGAACTTCGACAGTCCGTCGGCCACCCCGTATACCGTGCCCTGGCGCGTGCAGATTTACAACACTTCGACGCTTGCGACCAGCAACATGTTGCACCACGGCGCCTACCTGAACGACCAAATCACGCTCGAGCCGGAAGATCACTCTGAATGCAGGAATTCGATGGGACGCCTATCGCGCGTACAACCCCGCGCAGGACGTCCGTGACGGACGGTACCGCGACTTCTTCTACGCCGGTCAGCCGCTGGCAAACGGGTATTCCATTCCAGCCAGCTTCCCAACCTTTACCGTTCCGGAGCAGGAGGTCGTGAAGTACGGCGCGGCCTTCGGTCCTCGTCTGGGACTGGCGTACGACCTCCTCGGCAACGGGAAGAACGTCGTGAAAGCCAGCTGGGGTCGCTATTACCACAATCCCGGGCCCAGACCGTGCGGCTGACTACAACGCTATCAGGAGCCTGAACTTCACCTTTGCCTGGAACGATCTCAACGGTGATCGGTTGTTCACCGACAACGAGCTCGGCGCGTTTGTGACGAGCTCGGGAAGTTCCAGCGACTTCGTCGATCCCGACATCGGTCACCCGTGGACCGACGACATGAGTGTCTTCTTCGAACGGGAGTTGATGGCGAATCTCGGTGCGCGCGTAGGGTTCGTCTACAAGAAGTCCAATCACCTGTACGAAGACATCGAGACAGGCACGTGTCGCGTCGTTGTACTCGCTCGCACGACAAGAGGCGGACCCAGGTCCCGACGGGATCAGAGGAAACGGCGACGATGGAGCGCCGTTCACGGTCTTCGACATCCCCACCGGCGTCACGCTGCCGGCGAGCATCGACCGCCTCGAGACGCCGGATGAGAACCGCGAGTCGTACAAGACCGTCGAGTTGATGCTCAACAAGCGCATGTCCAACCGGTGGTCGCTGATGGTCGCCGCCCATCATCTGTGGGCACAGGATACGGTGTCCGGGAAGATTGAAAACCCGAACGAGGCTCTCTATAACGAGTACGACTTCACCAACTGGGCGTTCAAAGTGGCCGGTACCTATCAAGGGCCGTGGGACGTCGTGGTCACGCCGCTGGTCCGCCATCAGAGCGGTGATCCTTTGCGTCGCCTGGTCCCTGTCAGCTTGCGATCGGGAACTTTCGACTACACGGGCGAGGGCTTCGGCAAATATCGTGTCGACAACCCCACGATCGTCGATGTACGGCTGGAGAAGCGGTTCCAGGTGCTGAGTGGACACCGGCTCGGCGTGTTTTTCGATGGATTCAATCTGACGAACTCGAACGCTGCCGAAGCCATGGACGACGTCACCGGGCGCCGCACGACGACGCTTCCGAGCGGTGAACGCGTCGAGTTTGCGCAGTTCATGCGCCCGACGGCGATCCTCAACCCGCGCGTCTACCGTTTCGGCGTCAAGTACCGACTTCTAACGCACGCGCAAAGCCGATCCCGTCTCGGGATCGGCTTTGCATTCTTTACGGTCGTCGCATCGGAGCACGCAACCCGACGCGGTAACCTATCTCGCCCGCGTGCCCGAAACCGATCGATGGCCGGCAATCGTGCAGCGCCACGGATGCTCGACCCCCACACGTATCCCGATTCGAGAGGTCCACTCCACGTTGTCCACCGGCCCGCCGTTGTCTTCGATGACAAGCGGGGGGCGGCTCAACGGCAGAGTATTCTGCGCCAACGTGATGCCCAAGGCGATTGTGAGATTGCCGGGCCCACGACACAGCTCGTGGTCCGCAGGTGCGGGCTTTCCGCGACGCCATTTCGACCGCGCTCGCCGGCGTCGCATCACGTCGAGCCCTTCGACCGGCTCGAGCGCGCGAATCAGCACCGCCGCCGGTGATCCCTGCTCCTCAGTCACGGCGTTAACGAGGTAGTGCAAGCCGTAGTTCAAATAGACGTACGCGATGCCAGGCGGACCATACAACGGCGCGTTACGTGCGGTCGGCCCGGGCGCCGCGTGACAGGCAGGGTCATCCTCGCCGATGTAGGCCTCGACTTCCACGATGCGACCCGCCGCCGTGCCGTCGCGACCGCGATGCCGCACGACCTTGCCCAGCAAGTCGCGCGCGACCTCGAGCGTCGGCCTGGCGTAGAAGTCTGCGGGGAGAATCATGCTAGCGGGGACCAGACCCCGTCTCTCATCTTGCGACGGTCTGCAGCATCCTGCCGGACGACAGGATCTCCTGGAGAAAGCGGCCGGTGTGCGATGCGGGAACGTGGGCGACCTGCTCGGGAGTCCCCATCGCGACCACCGAGCCGCCGTCGTCTCCGCCTTCAGGGCCGAGGTCGATGATCCAATCGCCCACTTTGATGACATCGAGGTTGTGCTCGATCACGACCAGCGTATGGCCGGCCTCGAGCAACTTGCGAAACGCCGCCAGCAGCTTCGCGATATCGTCAAAGTGCAGTCCAGTCGTCGGTTCATCCAGCATGTACAGCAGGCGCTCACCGCCATGCGAGGTGAGGTGCGCCGCAATCTTGATTCGCTGCGCTTCGCCGCCCGACAGCGTCGTGGCCGGCTGCCCCAGCCGCAAATAACCGAGCCCGATCTCGTCGAGCACCTGCAGCCGCCGCAGGACCTTCGGCGAGCTGCTGAAGAAGGTCAGCGCTTCGCGCACCGTCATGTCGAGGACCTGCGTGATGGACTTGTTCTTGTAGCGGACCTCGAGCACCTGCGGTTTGAACCGGCGACCATCGCATTGTTCGCAGGGAACGAACACGTCGGCGAGAAACTGCATCTCGACGCGCACTTCGCCCTCGCCCTGACACGCTTCGCAGCGGCCTCCAGGGACATTGAACGAAAAGTGACTCGCCGTCAGGCCGCGGGTCTTGGCGTCTTTGGTCGCGGCAAACAACTCTCGAATGGGATCGAAGGCCTTGAGGTACGTCACCGGGTTCGATCGCGGCGTGCGACCGATGGGCGCTTGATCCACGAGCACCACGTCGCTGACCAACTCGTGCCCCTCCAGCTTGCCATGCGCGCCGACCTTGCGATCCCAGTCACCCTTGGCGCGCTTCAGCGCGGCATAGAGCACGTCGTGCACGAGGGTCGACTTGCCCGAGCCGCTCACCCCGGTGACGATGGTCAACGTGTTGAGCGGAATTTCGACGTCGATGTTCTTCAAGTTGTGCTCGCGGGCGCCGCGCAATCGGATGCGCTGTGGCGCGCCCTTTCGCCGCACCGCGGGGACGTGAATCGCCAGCTCTCCCCGCAGATACTTGGCGGTCAGGGACCGTGGCTCGGTCTTGAGCTCATCGAGCGTCCCGGCGAATACCACCCGGCCGCCGTGCTCGCCCGCGCCCAGCCCCATGTCGATGACGTGGTCGGCCACCATGATCATGTCGGCGTCGTGTTCGACGACGAGCACCGTGTTTCCCTGATCGCGCAGCTGACGCAGAATCGTGATGAGTCGTTGATTGTCGCGGGTGTGCAGCCCGATAGATGGTTCATCGAGCACATACAGCGTCCCCACCAGCGAGGCGCCGAGAGACGTCGCCAGATTGATTCGCTGCGCCTCGCCGCCCGACAACGTGGACGACAGCCGATCGAGCGTCAGGTAGTCGAGACCGACGTCGCTCAAGAAGCCGAGCCGACGCCGTATCTCCTTCAACACCTTATCGGCGATGGCCGCGTCCTTCTCGGACAGCTGCAACTCGGCGAAGAAGGATTGGGCCTCGCGCACGGTGAGCGCTGAGACGCGATCGATCGTGAGATCGCCAACCCGCACGTCGCGTGCCTCTCGCCGAAGACGAGTACCCGCGCAATCGGGGCAGGTGAGGTATCCGCGATACCGACTGAGAAACACGCGGACATGCACCTTGTACTTCTTCCGCTCGAGCCAGCGGAAGAAACCTCTGATGCCTTCGTAATCCCCGCCATCGCCTTCGACCACGAACCGCCGATCGTCATCGGACAGGTCGCGCCACGGCACCTCCAATCGCAACCCGCTCGACTTGGCGGTACGCTTCAGCTCCGCGAGATGCGAGCGATAGTGCGGCTTGCTCCACGGCTCGATGGCGCCCTGCGCAATCGACTTCGACGGATCCGGCACGACCAGATCGAGGTCCAACTCGATGATGTTGCCGAAGCCGTGGCAGGTCGGACAGGCGCCAAAGGGGTTGTTGAATGAGAACAGCCGCGGCTGCGGGTCTTCGTACGTAATGTGGCATCGCCGGCACTCGAAGCGCTCCGAGAAGACGTGCACCGTCGAGGTGCCTGCCCCCTCAGTGGGTTCGCTGGTCGCCGGCAACTCGAGAGCCCACGCGGCGCCACCGCCCTCCTGATAGGCCGTTTCGATCGAATCGGTGAGCCGCGCGCGGAGCTCACTATCGATTCGCAGACGATCCACGACCACTTGAATCAACGGTTGAGTGCGGAATTCGGCCGGGTCGACGTCCTCAATGGCCATCGCCTGACCAGCCACCAGCACGCGCCCAAAGCCCTTTCGACGCAGCGTATCGAGCGCCATCCGAATCGCCTGATCCGATTCCTCGGTGGTCGCGGCCCGCTCGGTCGACTCGTCGAGCAACGTCGGCTGGATCGCCTCGCCCTCCACCGACAAGTCCGTTGTTCGCGATTCGCCCTCGGGCTCGTCCGCGGGTGCGCTGCCATCGCTCGTCAGCGCCACGACCGGAAGGTCGAATCCCAGAATCACTCGCGTCCCCTGGGCCAAGGCCAGTAGCCGCGTCGCCACGACTTCCGCCGTCTCGCGAACGACTTCCTGTCCGCACTGCCGGCAGAACGTGCGACCCACGCGTGCAAACAGCAATCGCATGTAGTCGTGGATCTCGGTGACGGTGCCAACTGTCGACCGTGGATTTCGAACGCTGTTCTTCTGGCGGATGGCTATCGATGGACAGATGCCCTCGATGCGATCGACATCCGGCTTTTCCATGCGCTCGAGAAACTGACGCGCATACGCGGACAACGACTCGACGTACCGGCGCTGTCCCTCGGCATAGACGGTGTCGAAGGCCAGCGACGACTTGCCGGAGCCGCTCACGCCTGTGATAACGACCAGTCGACCGGCAGGCAGACTGACGTCAATGTTCTTCAGGTTGTGCGTCCGGGCACCCCGCACGACGATGGGTGCCGGCTCCCGTGCGGCAGGCAGCATGATGATTCTGACGTCCTAGGCGCGGTCTGCGACCGCAACCATAAACATCCGATGGTAGCAGATTCGGTCGTGCCGCTGAGTTACGCCTTATTTATGGGCAACGACCAGGTTGCCGTGGCGCTCGCTTTGCAGACATTGCGACCAACGAGTCCCCCACAAACTCGAGCGGCCAAAGGAGTCCGCAACCCATGGAAGCAGTCACAACACGACTCGCGCGCGTTGCTCTCATCCTTCTCTTTCTTACCGGCATGGCAGCGCCTGCCTCGGCCGACTGGCTCTTGACGCCTTACCTGGGCATCACCTTCGGCGGAAACGCCGACTTCGGTGACGTCGGTGACTTCGAGGACAACTTCGAGAAGAAAGTGACCTTCGGTGGCACCGCCACCTGGATGGGCGCCGGCATCATCGGCGTTGAAGTCGACTTGGGCACGACGCCTAATTTCTTCGAGATGACAACGGGCGATGCCAACTTCGACTTCGGCGATTCAAACGTCACGACGCTGATGGGCAATCTCGTCATCGGGGCACCGATCGGCGGGACCGAAGGTCCGGGCTTCCGACCCTATGGGTCCGGCGGCCTCGGGCTGCTGCGAAGCAGCATTGGCGCCACGGACCTCTTCGATGATCTCAGCCGCAATGAGCTGGGCATCAACGTTGGCGGCGGCGCCTACTTCTTCTTCGGCGACAACGTCGGGCTGCGGGGCGACGTGCGGTACTTTCGTTCGCTGCAGGGCGACGACGACGATGACGACGACCTCTTCGAACTCGACCTGAGAGATTTCGACTTCTGGCGTGGCACGGTCGGCGTGACGTTTCGTTTCGGTGGGTAGATCAGTGATCAGTGATCAGTGATCAGTGATCGGTGATCAGTGGGCGCGGTCGAGCACCCATCTGACTCTACTGACCACTGATCACTTGGCCACTGGCCTCCGGCCACTGATTCCGTTACCTCCGATTTGCATCCGGCATCTACACTCGATGGATCGGTTTTGCCTCGTCGCCGATGAGCTGGAGTTGAAATGCTGACCACACGCGAGACCATCGATCGAGACGCCGCAATCACTTGGTACAAGAAGAATCGGATCCGTACTGCGCAATTGTTCGATCTGTTGACCGACGAGGCGTACTATGCCCAGCCAATCGCCCTTCGGCATCCGATCGTGTTCTACGAAGGACATCTCCCAGCCTTCAGCCTGAACACGCTGGTCAAGAAGGGGCTGGGCCGGCGCGGTGTCGACGAATCGCTGGAGCGACTGTTTGCCCGAGGCATCGATCCTGATGAGGCCGCGGGTGATGGCACGCCACTAACCTGGCCTGACCGGCCGCGCGTGCGAGCCTTCGTCGAAGCCGCCGACGCTTTGGTTTTGGACGCGTTGGCACATGCCGATGTCGACGTTCCCGGTCATCCTCTCCTCGATCGCGCGAATGCGGTCTTCACGATCCTCGAACACGAGGCAATGCACCAGGAGACGCTGCTCTACATGTGGCACCGATTGCCCTTCGATCAGAAACGTCGGCCGGCAGATTATCGCGTAACGACCGATGGGGCCACGTCTGAGAAGGGCGAGATCCAGATTCCAGCAGGGAGCGTGACACTCGGCGCCGTGCACGGTGAGATTCCGTTCGGGTGGGACAACGAGTTTGGCGCGACGAGTGTTGACGTACCACGCTTCGCGATCGATCGCTGCAATGTGACGAACGGCGATTTTCTGGAGTTCGTGCAGGCCGGTGGTTACGAGCAGCGCAATCTCTGGACCGACGACGATTGGCAATGGGTCCGAGAGCACGACTACTGGCACCCAACGTTTTGGGAACGAGTGGAAGGCCAGTGGCTCTGGCGCGGCATGTTCGACCTCCTCCCCCTCCCGCTCGAGTGGCCCGTCTACGTGAGTCACGCAGAAGCACGGGCGTTTGCGACCTGGCGCGGAGGACGACTTCCAACGGAGGCCGAGTACCAGAGAGCCGCCTACGGCTCGCCACACCCGCAAGAGGCCCGTCGTTTTCCCTGGGGCGACGCCCCACCCGAAGCCTCACGGGGCGTGTTCGACTTCGAGAGCTGGGAACCGCAACCGGTCGGCACGCATCCCGCCGGCCAATCGGCCTGGGGTGTCGACGACCTGGTCGGCAACGGATGGGAATGGACGTCGACTGTGTTTCGCCCGTTTCCTGGTTTCGTCGCCAGCCCGTCATATCCTGAGTACTCGGCTGACTTCTTCGACGAATCGCATTACGTGATGAAGGGCGCTTCTCAAGCAACCGCACGGGAGCTCCTTCGTCCGACGTTCCGCAATTGGTTCAGGCCGCGCTATCCCTACGTTTACGCGACCTTCCGTTGCGTACGGGGGGATGCATGAGCGTCGTCGAACGTGGTCAGGCTGCACTTGATGCGACTGGCGCCTCGTTGGTGGCGGACGTCCGTCACTTCCTGCTGCAGTCGCCCCGTCAATTGCCGTCGCGGGGCTTGTACGACACGCTCGGCTCGGCCCTGTTCGAGGCCATCTGCCACTTGCCGTGGTATCCGGTCACGCGCGCCGAGCGTCGTCTGATTGCGGCGCATCGGTCCGAGATCCTCGAGTGTGCCGGATGGCCGGACCGGTTGGTCGAGCTCGGATGCGGCAGTGGCGAGAAGCTGTTGCTCCTGCTCGGGCCGAGTCGGACGTTCACAGAACGCACGGTGAGTCGAATCGACCTGGTGGACGTGTCGGCGCTTGCGCTGGCGACGGCCGCGCGCGCGGTCGGCGACGATCGGGATGTCGTCATCGTCACCCACCAGCAACGCTACGAGGATGGGGCTGCACGGGCGGCGGCCTCGCGCTTGCCCGGCGAACGATTCAGCCTGTTGTTTCTCGGGTCGAACATCGGCAACTTCGACCCGCCCGGCGCCCGCCAGTTTCTCGAAACCTTGCGGAAGACGCTCATGCCGGGCGACTGTCTGGTCATCGGGGCCGATCTCGTGAAGCCGGAACGCACGCTGCTCCTCGCCTACGACGACCCGCTTGGTGTCACGGCGGCGTTCAACAAGAACCTGCTCGTGAGGATCAACCGCGAAATGGGCGGCACGTTCGATATCAGCAAGTTCGAACACCGCGCGGTGTGGAAGGCGGATGAATCACGCGTGGAGATGCATCTGGTCAGTCGCGTGTCGCAGCACATCGACATTCCCGCGGCCGGCCTCTCGTTCGACCTGCGCTCGGGCGAGACCATCTGGACCGAGAGCTCCTACAAGTACGATCCGGCGACCTTCAACGACATGCTGCGTCGGTCGGGGTTCATACCGGCGCAGCATTGGATCGATCGTGAGGGTCAGTTTCTCTTGGCGATCGCGGAGGTCGGTTCGAAAGGGCTGAAGCCTCCGAGGCGCAGAGACTCAGACAAAGACTAGCCACGAAGTGCACGAAGTCACGAAGGTTCAAAGCTCTTGTCTTTGAGATTTGCTTCTTCGTCACCTTCGTGCCTTCGCGGCCAAGGTGATTCTGTGTCTCTGAGGCCCGTACGTTGGGCGTAAAGAGGTGCTCCTATCGCCACATGACCCGGAAGCCGAGTTGAATCTCCCGCGGCGCGCGCGTGCCGGTCAACTGTCCGAAACGGCCGCTGGTCGTAGACAGGTCAGATCCGCTCCCGAGGTGCACGTGTTCTGGATGGTCGCCGGATCGAACTGCGTCTGGTTGAACGCATTGATGAAGTCGGCTCGGAACTGAAAGCGCAATCCTTCGGCCGCGTACCAGTTTTTCGACAGCGTAATGTCCCATTGGTGCACGCCGGGAAGTCGGAAAATCGCGCGCCCCGTGTTTCCGTAGGTGCCATCTGCAGGTGAGGCGAACGCCAACGGGTTGAACCAGTAGACGCCGCCGACGACATCGTCCGGAAGGTTCTCGCGTGGATCACTGAGCTGATCTACACGAATGCCGCGGCGACCGCCGTTCGTGCTGCCGTTGACGACTCGCGAGATCGGCGGGCCGGACCACATTTGCGTGAGCCCCGCCACTTGCCATCCTCCGAGTATCGCGCGCGCCAGCGCGCTGCCCTCGCGGTAGAACGGCAGCTCGTAGACGTAGTTGAAGGTCAGCACATGGGTGCGATCGGTTCGGGCAATGGCATACTCGGCATCGAGATCGAGCGGGTTCTGCGGCAGATCGATCGCATCACGATCGTTGGTCGCGTCGGTCTTGGTCCGGCTCAGCGTGTAGGCGACGCTCAACAGGCCCGCACGTCCGTGATCGTGGCGGAAGCTGGCGAGCAGTCCGTTGTACCGTGACTTGGCCGTCGTCTGGCGGCGGTTGATGCCGCCATAACCGAGGAACGGTCGCGCCTGATTGAGCACGCCAAGTCGGACGACATCCTGCACCTGCGGTTGGTTGATATCCACGGGCTGAAGCAAGTTGTCTCCAGCCGAGCCGAGATAGCCAACGTCGATCATCCCGCGCGGATACAGCTCGCGCTGGACGCCAACGTTCCACTGTTGCACGCGCGGCGTCGCGAAGGGATCGCTCGTGGCGATGAGACTTTGCACCGGACGTGTCGTCGCAGACCCGGCCGAACCAGGATTCGACAGTTGTGGATTCAAGATCAGCGGCGTGTTCACGAAGGGCGGATTGACAAACGCATTCTGCAGGAAGATGCCCGTGAGCACCTGGTCGAAGTACACGCCGTACGCACTGCGCAGAATCGTTCGACCGTCCGAAAACAGGTCCCAGGACACGCCAACGCGAGGTTGAAGGTTGTTCTTGTCGAGGCCATAAATCCCGCGATCGTGCGGCGAGTTCTGCCCGGCAATGACAATGCCATTCAGCGAATCGCCGGTTCCGACGACGACCTGACCGGCGGCATTGACCTGCGGCGCTCGCGCCGGATCGAACAAGGCGGGATCAAAGTTCGTCAGGACATCGTTGGTGTCGGTGATGGCCGGATACAGCGCATAGCGAAGCCCGTACTCGAGCGTGACGTTGGGCCGGAGCCGCCAGGCGTCCTGTGCGAAGAACTCGTAGCGTTGGGACCGAACGTGGGCATCGACTTCGAGCTCCGGTTCCGTGTAGTCACAGTTTGCGCCGCAGGCACCGTCGCGGTTGCCACGCAGAAAATTCTGGAACGCAGTAAACCCACCGCCAGCCCGGAAGTTGTAAGTCCCCTGGGTCGCGCTCCCGGAGATCTCGTTCTTCTGTTCGAAAGCCAGCAGCACTCCCATCTTGTACGAGTGATTCCCACGCTGCCACGTCAGGTTGTCGGTGAAGGTGAGATTCTTGTAGTCATTGTCGAACAGCTGGTTTGCGCCGATCGCCGACAGAACCCCGGGGAACTGAATGAAGGGGATCAGGCTGTTTCGATTCTCCGGGTAGAGCTCCGGAATGGTGATGCCATATGCCGCGCGTGTGTTGCGCACGTTGTCGCCATACACGGACGTGATCGCAGTTGCCCGAGAATTGCACCGACACCTCATTCAAGATGTTCGAGCGAATCGTCGTCATCAGTTGGCCGACAAAAATCTGGCCCGGGACATCGGTGAGCGACGTGGCGACGTCGGGCACCGCGGTGTTGAAGAACAGGCCGCCCACCTCGGTGGTCTCGGACAAGTCGTGCGTATAGCGTCCCGTGAATCGTGAGTTGTTGGTCACCTGCCAGTCGGCACGAATGACTTCCTGCCGGGTGTTCTGCCGATTGGGAATCGAGTGCTGGAAATTCCCGGTGCCGCGTGTTGGGCGCGGGCCACGCTTCGAGCAACCGCTCGGCATTGGGATCGCGATCCGCGGGTGCCACGTAGTTTGGATTCGACGGGGTGGTGAGCCATGCGGGGTCCGGAACCAACGCCTGAACATCAGCTGGCCGGCTGATCCTCCGCCACTCCTGCGACCAGAAGAAGAACACCTTGTCCCTCAGCACCGGGCCGCCGAGGGTGTACCCGAAGTTGTTGTAGTCCAGGGGCGCCGGATTGTCGCGGATCAGCGGATCGGAGTTCTGCCTGCGAAAGAAGCTGTTCGAGTTCAGCTGCTCGTCGCGGTAGTACTCGTAGCCGCTCCCTCGAAACACGTTGGTGCCGGACTTCGTGACCACATTGATGATGCCGCCACCGCTGCGGGGCCATTCGGCGTTGTAGCCGCTCGTGATGATCTTGAACTCCTCGATGGAGTCCAGCGTCGGCGTCGATAACAGCGTGATGTTCGACCCGGTGTCGACGTTTGAAGCCCCATCCACGAGCCAGTTCACCGAGTTGCGGCGATTGCCGGCGATCGAGAGGCTGACAGTGCTTGCCAGACCGATGCCCACTTCGTCCGGCAGCGACGAGTTGACGCCCGGCACCAGGGTCGCGAGTTGGACGAAGTTGCGGTTGTTGAGTGGCAACTCCTGGACCTGCGTCGGCCCCATCAGGTTCTGCACAGCCGATGTGGCCTGAATCAACGGCGAGGCGCCAACGACCTCGACAACCTCGGCCAACTCGCCGACGCTGAGCGATCCGTTGACCTGAATGCGATCGTTCACGTGCAGCTCGATGGCCTTCGCGCTGAAGGTCTTGAACCCTGAGAGAGTAAACGTCACGTCGTAGGTGCCGATCGGGAGGTACGACAGCGTGAAACCGCCGTCTTCGGCCGTGGTGGTCTCTCGACTGAGGCCGGTCCCATGGTGTCTGGCCACGACGGTGACGCCCGGCAGCACCGCGCCGGTCTGGTCGGTGGCCTTGCCGACGATGGTGCCGGTGATTTCCTGTGCCGAGGTCAGTGCGGGAAGAGCGGTGAGGATCGCGAGGGGGAGCAAACAAATCAACAGGAGCCGCTGGCGCATGTGGCCCTCCAGATCAACAGGACATTCGGGCAATGAGTAAGGCCCGCGCACGACGTCAAGTCGTTGATGATACGCCCGTCGGTGCCAGAGGCCAGGCGGTCGCTACAGCCGTGGTAAGATCCAACGTTCACGTCAGCCCGACGCGGCCGTCTCAGGCGCGTCGAGCCTCGCGGAGCCAGCCGGCGTAGCTCAGTTGGTAGAGCAGCTGATTCGTAATCAGCAGGTCGTCCGTTCAACCCGGATCGCCGGCTCCAA